>NZ_BMDA01000027.1 GCF_014635545.1 Acinetobacter courvalinii | reverse complement strand
GCTGCCATCTGGGAAGGTCACAGTCACGGATGAACCTGGTTCTGCTGTACCAGTGATTGGATCGGTACCATTGACTGGATCAATCTCTGGGGCATTCGGTGCAGTCACATCCACGTTATAGACTTGCGTATCCGTCACGCTGCTGCTGTTACCGGCTGCATCGGTGAAGGTCGCTGTGGCATCGATGGTCTTGTCGCCATCGGCCAACAGGTCACTACCTGCTACATCGGCTGTCCAGTTACCTGTCGCTGCATCTACAGTTGCAGTGTAAGTCACGCCATTGATGACTAAAGTCACCACTGTGGTGGCTGCATCTGCAGGGATACCGGTTAAGGTACCTGTTACTGTCACTGTGCCCGCTGATTCTGCTGCGTTGAGGACGTTGTCTGCTGTCACCGCATCAATCGCAAGGGTTGCACCCGCTGGATTTGGTGGAGTGATGTCTACAGTCTCTGTACCTGGTACAGACGGGTTACCTGCAGGGTCAGTTGCAATCGCAGTGATGGTATCA
>NZ_BMDA01000026.1 GCF_014635545.1 Acinetobacter courvalinii | reverse complement strand
GTTGCAGTGTAAGTCACGCCATTGATAACTAAAGTCACCACTGTGGTGACTGCATCTGCAGGGATACCGGTTAAGGTACCTGTTACCGTGATGGTGGTTGTTGATTCAGCTGCGTTGAGGACGTTGTCTGCTGTTACTGGTGCAACAGTCAGTGTGCTACCCGTCGTATCTGGTGCAGTGGTATCCACAACATAGCTGTGATCTGCACTGACCGGACCTGTACCTGTTACATCAACAGTCACTTCAATGGTGCTGTCTGCATCTGCAGTCAACTCGCTACCTGGAACGGTCACGCTCCATGTACCATCCGCCTGTACGGTGGTGTTGTAATTGTTGCCGTTGACCACAACTGTCACTGCATCACCTGCAGTGAAGTCGCCTACAACCGCACCGCTGACCGTTTGGTCCACACCCGCTTCTGCTGCGTTAACGGTGTTATCGCCTGCAATCGGGTTGATCACCACCACTGGTGTGGTGATATCCACGGTGTAGCTGGCATCTGCTGTCACAGTACC
>NZ_BMDA01000025.1 GCF_014635545.1 Acinetobacter courvalinii | reverse complement strand
ATCGTTCATTATGATTGTAAGCTGGGGACTTAGCTTAGTTGGTAGAGCGCCTGCTTTGCACGCAGGAGGTCAGGAGTTCGACTCTCCTAGTCTCCACCATGAATTACTTAGTAATTCTGAGCTAAATAGATTATAGAGTTTAGTGAATACGGTCTGAATTGACTGGTTTATTAATCTCTGTGATTTATCACAGTTTACTACGCACCGACGAGGTGGTAGTTGATCATTAACAGATTAGTAGAATTGAGTCTGAAATAAATTGTTCACTCATTCTTTCATTTAAACGTTTCGATGTTTAAGTTGAATGAAATGAGAACTAGCAAAAACACTGAATCAAGCGTTTTGGTATATGAATTTAGATTGAAGCTGTACGGTGATTAAGTTCACGAAACAACAAGCTGTATGAATTAATGTTTACATTGATTCTGTTGCTACACCCACTTGTAGGTGTAACGACTGTTTGGGGTTGTATAGTCAAGTAATTAAGTGCATGTGGTGGATGCCTTGGCAGTCAGAGGCGATGAAAGACGTGATAG
>NZ_BMDA01000024.1 GCF_014635545.1 Acinetobacter courvalinii | reverse complement strand
AAGGGTTGCACCCGCTGGATTTGGTGGGGTCGCATCGACGGTTTCTGTACCTGGTACAGACGGGTTACCTGCAGGGTCGGTGGCAATTGCAGTGATGGTATCACCATCCACCAGACCGCCTGGGTTTGGTACAGTCCATTCGCCTGTTACCGGATCAGTCACCACATCAACGGTGCTGCCATCCGGGAAGGTCACAGTCACGGTTGAACCTGGTTCTGCTGTACCAGTGATTGGATCGGTACCATTGACCGGATCAATCTCTGGGGCATTCGGTGCAGTGACATCCACGTTATAGACTTGCGTATCAGTCACGCTGCTGCTGTTACCTGCTGCATCGGTGAAGGTCGCTGTGGCATCGATGGTCGCATCCGAATCTGCAAGTAAGTCACTACCTGCCACATCCGCTGTCCAGTTACCTGTTGCTGCATCTACCGTTGCAGTGTAAGTCACGCCATTGATAACTAAAGTCACCACTGTGGTGACTGCATCTGCAGGGATACCGGTTAAGGTACCTGTTACCGTGATGGTGGTTGTTGATTCA
>NZ_BMDA01000023.1 GCF_014635545.1 Acinetobacter courvalinii | reverse complement strand
CTATCACGTCTTTCATCGCCTCTGACTGCCAAGGCATCCACCACATGCACTTAATTACTTGACTATACAACCCCAAACAGTCGTTACACCTACAAGTGGGTGTAGCAACAGAATCAATGTAAACATCAATTCATACAGCTTGTTGTTTCGTGAACTTAATCACCGTACAGCTTCAATCTAAATTCATATACCAAAACGCTTGATTCAGTGTTTTTGCTAGTTCTCAGATTAATTCTTCATCTAACTGAAATACTTGCGTATTATCGTTAGTGTTAAATTAATCGAGTTTGAACAATTTATTTCAGACTCAATTCTACTAATCTGTTAATGATTAACTACCACCTCGTCGGTGCGTAGTAAACTGTGATAAATCACAGAGATTAATAAACCAGTCAACCTAGACTGTATTCACTAAACTCTATAATCTATTTTAGCTCAGAATTACTAAGTAATTCATGGTGGAGACTAGGAGAGTCGAACTCCTGACCTCCTGCGTGCAAAGCAGGCGCTCTACCAACTAAGCTAAGTCCCCAGCTTACAATCATAATGAACGAT
>NZ_BMDA01000022.1 GCF_014635545.1 Acinetobacter courvalinii | reverse complement strand
GTAACATTGCTGCTATTGCCTGCTGCATCAGTGAAAGTCACTTTTGCATCAATGGTTTTGTCGCTATCCGCCAGTAAGTCACTACCTGCCACATCAGCAGTCCAGTTGCCCGTCGCTGCATCCACAGTTGCTGTATAGATCACACCATTAATCACAAGCGTCACAACAGTGCTCGCAGCATCTGCTGGCACACCTGTTAATTTACCTGTAATTGTGACAGTCGACGTTGACTCTGCTGCATTGAGGACATTATCTGCTGTGACCGGATCAACGCTAAATTCAACGTTACCCGTAATCGGTGGAGTAAGGTCTACAGTTTCTGTGCCCGGTGCAGATGGGTTACCTGCTGGGTCAGTCGCAATAACTTTAATCGTATCGCCATCTTTTAAACCGCCCGGATTTGGTACGGTCCATTCACCTGTGGTTGGATCAGTAGGAACTTGGACAGTGCTGCCATCCGGGAAGGTCACAGTCACGGTTGAACCCGGCTCTGCAGTACCGGTGATTGGATCGGTACCATTGATTGGGTCAATCTCTGGTACAGCTGGTGCAGTCACATCCACGTTATAAGTTTGTGTATCCGTAACATTGCTGCTATTGCCTGC
>NZ_BMDA01000021.1 GCF_014635545.1 Acinetobacter courvalinii | reverse complement strand
GCTGGCATCTGCTGTCACAGTACCAGTGTTGCCTGCGGCATCTGTTGCCGTAATGCTGACATTGATGGTGCTGTCGGCATCAAGCACTAACTGTCCGCCATCAACGGTCACGCTCCATAAGCCACCCGTTTGTACTGTGGTGGTGATGTCTACACCATTGACGTTGACCGTAACCACGTCACCCACGGTGTATTCACCGGTGACCGTACCGCTGATGGTCTGGTCTGTTGCGGCTTCGCCTGAATCTACAATGCCATCGCCTGCAATCGGATTGATGGTAATCGTGGTCGTGCTGTTGTCCGGACCAGTGGTATCTACTGTATAGACTTGCGTATCAGTGATTGTGCTGCTGTTACCTGCTGCATCGGTGAAGGTCGCTGTGGCATCAATGGTCTTGTCACCATCGGCCAACAGGTCACTACCTGCTACATCCGCTGTCCAGTTACCGGTTGCTGCATCTACCGTTGCGGTGTAAGTCACGCCATTGATAACTAAAGTCACCACGGTGCTTGCTGCATCTGCAGGGATACCAGTTAAGGTACCTGTCACTGTCACTGTGCCCGCTGATTCTGCTGCGTTGAGAACGTTGTCTGCTGTGACAGCATCAATATTCAGTGTCGCA
>NZ_BMDA01000020.1 GCF_014635545.1 Acinetobacter courvalinii | reverse complement strand
TCGGCATCAAGCACTAACTGTCCGCCATCAACGGTCACGCTCCATAAGCCACCGGTTTGTACTGTGGTGGTGATGTCTACCCCATTGACGTTGACCGTAACCACGTCACCCACGGTGTATTCACCGGTGACCGTACCACTGATGGTCTGGTCTGTTGCTGCTTCGCTTGAATCAACAATGCCATCGCCTGCAATCGGATTGATGGTAATCGTAGTCGTGCTGTTGTCCGGACCAGTGGTATCCACTGTATACACTTGCGTGTCAGTCACGCTGCTGCTGTTACCGGCTGCATCAGTGAAGGTCGCTGTGGCATCGATGGTCGCATCCGAATCTGCAAGTAAGTCACTACCTGCGACATCGGCTGTCCAGTTACCGGTTGCTGCATCTACGGTTGCAGTGTAAGTCACGCCATTAATGACTAAAGTCACCACTGTGCTTGCTGCATCTGCAGGGATACCAGTCAAGGTACCTGTTACAGTGATGGTTGTTGTTGATTCTGCTGCATTCAACACGTTGTCCGCAGTCACCGCATCAATCGCAAGGGTTGCACCCGCTGGATTTGGTGGGGTCGCATCGACGGTTTCTGTACCTGGTACAGACGGGTTACCTGCAGGGTCGGTGGCAATTGCAGTGATGGTATCACCA
>NZ_BMDA01000019.1 GCF_014635545.1 Acinetobacter courvalinii | reverse complement strand
ACCAAGACTGAGCTAAACAGCAAGATTGACAACACCAAGACCGAGTTGCAAAACAAGGGCTTGAACTTTGCTGGTAATGCCGGTGCAGACGTTCATCGTAACTTGGGTGACAAGTTAAACATCGTGGGTGGTGCTGATGCTGCAACAGCAGAAGACAAGACCAGCGGTGAAAATGTCATTACCCGTACGACAGCAGATGGTATCAAGATCGAATTGTTGAAAGATGCGAAGTTCGACAGCATCACCACTGGCGATAGCGTACTCAACAACAATGGCTTAACCATCAAAGATGGCCCAAGCATCACTAAAGACGGCATCAATGCAGGTAATAAAGTTATTACTAACGTTGCTGATGGTGTAAATGGTAAAGATGCAGTCAATGTTGACCAGTTAACCAAAACTAAAGATGGTCTGGATAACAAGATTACCGATACCAACAACAAGTTAGATGATGCTAAAAAAGACTTGGGTAACCGTATCACAGATACCAAAGATCAGTTAACCACTCAAATTACTGATACTAAAACTGAGTTAAATAACACGATCAATAACACCAAGACTGAGCTAAACAGCAAGATTGACAACACCAAGACCGAGTTGCAAAACAAGGGCTTGAACTTTGCTGGTAATGCCGGTGCAGACGTTCATCGTAACTTGGGTGACAAGTTAAACATCGTG
>NZ_BMDA01000018.1 GCF_014635545.1 Acinetobacter courvalinii | reverse complement strand
ATCCGAATCTGCAAGTAAGTCACTACCTGCGACATCAGCTGTCCATGTACCCGCTGCCTCATCTACCGTTGCAGTGTAAGTCACGCCATTGATGACGAGTGTCACCACTGTCGTTGCTGCATCTGCTGGGATACCAGTCAAGGTACCTGTTACAGTGATGGTTGTGGTTGATTCAGCTGCATTCAACACGTTGTCTGCAGTCACCGCATCAATCGCAAGGGTTGCACCCGCTGGATTTGGTGGGGTGATGTCTACAGTCTCTGTACCTGGTACAGACGGGTTACCTGCAGGGTCAGTGGCAATTGCAGTGATGGTATCACCATCCACCAGACCGCCTGGGTTTGGTACAGTCCATTCGCCTGTTACAGGATCAGTCACTACATCAACTGTGCTGCCATCCGGGAAGGTCACAGTCACGGTTGAACCTGGTTCTGCCGTACCGGTGATTGGATCGGTACCATTGACCGGATCAATCTCTGGGGCATTCGGTGCAGTCACATCCACGTTATAGACTTGGGTATCCGTCACGCTGCTGCTGTTACCTGCTGCATCGGTGAAGGTCGCTGTGGCATCGATGGTCTTGTCGCCATCGGCCAACAGGTCGCTACCTGCGACATCGGCTGTCCAGTTACCTGTTGCCGCATCTACCGTTGCAGTGTAAGTCACGCCATTGATAAGC
>NZ_BMDA01000017.1 GCF_014635545.1 Acinetobacter courvalinii | reverse complement strand
AAGGGTTGCACCCGCTGGATTTGGTGGAGTGATGTCTACAGTCTCTGTACCTGGTACAGACGGGTTACCTGCAGGGTCAGTTGCAATCGCAGTGATGGTATCACCATCCACCAGACCGCCTGGGTTCGGTACAGTCCATTCGCCTGTTACTGGATCAGTCACTACATCAACTGTGCTGCCATCTGGGAAGGTCACAGTCACGGATGAACCTGGTTCTGCTGTACCAGTGATTGGATCGGTACCATTGACTGGATCAATCTCTGGGGCATTCGGTGCAGTCACATCCACGTTATAGACTTGGGTATCCGTCACGCTGCTGCTGTTACCGGCTGCATCGGTGAAGGTCGCTGTGGCATCGATGGTCTTGTCGCCATCGGCCAACAGGTCGCTACCTGCTACATCGGCTGTCCAGTTACCTGTCGCTGCATCTACAGTTGCAGTGTAAGTCACGCCATTGATAAGCAGTGTCACTACTGTCGTTGCTGCATCTGCAGGGATACCGGTTAAGGTACCTGTAATCGTGACATTGCCTGCACCCTCAGTTGCATTCACAACGTTATCTGCTGTCACCGCATCAATCGCAAGGGTTGCACCCGCTGGATTTGGTGGAGTGATGTCTACAGTCTCTGTACCTGGTACAGACGGGTTACCTGCAGGGTCAGTTGCAATCGCAGTGATGGTATCA
>NZ_BMDA01000016.1 GCF_014635545.1 Acinetobacter courvalinii | reverse complement strand
CACTGGTACTGTGACAGCAGATGCCAGCTACACCGTGGATATCACCACACCAGTGGTGGTGATCAACCCGATTGCAGGCGATAACACCGTTAACGCAGCAGAAGCGGGTGTGGACCAAACGGTCAGTGGTTCGGTTGTAGGCGACTTCACTGCAGGTGATGCAGTGACAGTTGTGGTCAACGGCAACAATTACAACACCACGGTACAGGCGGATGGTACATGGAGCGTGACCGTTCCAGGTAGCGAGTTGACTGCAGATGCAGACAGCACCATTGAAGTGACTGTTGATGTAACAGGTACAGGTCCGGTCAGTGCAGACCACAGCTATGTTGTGGATACCACTGCACCAGATACGACGGGTAGCACACTGACTGTTGCGCCAGTGACAGCAGACAACGTTATTAACGCAGCAGAATCTACTGGCACCGTAACAGTGACAGGTACCTTGACCGGTATCCCTGCAGATGCAGCCACCACAGTGGTGACACTGCTTATCAATGGTGTGACTTACACTGCAACCGTAGATGCAGCGACTGGTAACTGGACCGCAGATGTGGCAGGTAGTGACCTGTTGGCCGATGGCGACAAGACCATCGATGCCACAGCGACCTTCACCGATGCAGCAGGCAACAGCAGCACAATCACTGATACCCAAAGCTTCACTGTTGACGTGACTGCACCGAATGCCCCAGAGATTGATCCGGTCAATGGTACCGATCCAATCACTGGTACAGCAGAACCAGGTTCAACCGTGACTGTGACCTTCCCGGATGGCAGCACCGTTGATGTAGTGACTGATCCGGTAACAGGCGAATGGACTGTACCGAACCCAGGCGGTCTGGTGGATGGTGATACCATCACTGCAATTGCCACCGACCCTGCAGGTAACCCGTCTGTACCAGGTACA
>NZ_BMDA01000015.1 GCF_014635545.1 Acinetobacter courvalinii | reverse complement strand
AAACCACACGTAAACGTGGGTACAATTGGTCACGTTGACCATGGTAAAACAACTTTAACTGCTGCGATTGCAACGATCTGTGCAAAAACTTACGGCGGTGAAGCGAAAGATTACTCACAAATCGACTCAGCTCCTGAAGAAAAAGCACGTGGTATTACAATTAATACATCACACGTAGAATACGATTCTCCAATCCGTCACTACGCTCACGTAGACTGCCCGGGCCACGCCGATTATGTTAAAAACATGATTACTGGTGCTGCTCAGATGGACGGCGCGATCCTTGTATGTGCTGCGACTGATGGTCCAATGCCACAAACTCGTGAACACATCCTTCTTTCACGTCAGGTTGGTGTACCTTACATCGTTGTATTCTTGAACAAGTGTGACCTTGTTGATGACGAAGAATTACTTGAATTGGTAGAAATGGAAGTTCGTGAACTTCTTTCTACTTATGACTTCCCAGGTGATGACACTCCAGTTATCCGTGGTTCAGCGCTTAAAGCGTTGGAAGGTGATGCTGGTCAATATGGCGAATCAGCAGTTATCGCTCTTGTTGAAGCGCTTGACTCTTACATTCCAGAACCAGAACGTGCAATCGACAAAGCATTCTTGATGCCAATCGAAGACGTATTCTCAATTTCTGGTCGTGGTACTGTAGTAACAGGCCGTGTAGAAGCTGGTATCGTTAAAGTTGGTGAAGAAGTCGAGATCGTTGGTATTAAAGATACAGTTAAAACAACTGTAACTGGCGTAGAAATGTTCCGTAAACTTCTTGACGAAGGCCGTGCAGGTGAGAACTGTGGTATCTTGCTTCGTGGTACTAAGCGTGAAGACGTACAACGTGGTCAAGTACTTGCTAAACCAGGTACAATCAAGCCGCACACTAAATTCGATGCAGAAGTATACGTACTTTCTAAAGAAGAAGGTGGTCGTCACACTCCATTCCTTAACGGTTACCGTCCACAGTTCTACTTCCGTACAACTGACGTAACTGGCGCGATCAAATTACAAGATGGCGTAGAAATGGTAATGCCTGGTGACAACGTAGAAATGTCAGTAGAGTTAATCCACCCGATCGCAATGGACCCAGGTCTACGTTTTGCGATCCGTGAAGGTGGTCGTACTGTAGGTGCTGGTGTTGTTGCTAAAGTAACTGCATAA
>NZ_BMDA01000013.1 GCF_014635545.1 Acinetobacter courvalinii | reverse complement strand
AACTTTGCTGGTAATGCCGGTGCAGACGTTCACCGTAACTTGGGTGACAAGCTCAACATCGTCGGTGGCGCTGATGCTGCAACAGCAGAAGACAAGACCAGCGGTGAAAATGTCATTACCCGTACCACAGCAGATGGCATCAAGATCGAATTGTTGAAAGATGCGAAGTTCGACAGCATCACCACTGGCGACAGCGTACTCAACAACAATGGCTTGACCATCAAAGATGGTGCAAGCATCACTAAAGATGGCATCAATGCAGGTAATAAAGTTATTACTAACGTTGCTGAAGGTTCAATTGCCAATGGTTCTAAAGATGCCGTGAATGGCGGTCAGATCAAGCATATTTCTGACAGCATCAAGAACAGCATCGGTGGTAACACTACGGTTAATCCGGACGGTAGCATCACCACGAATAACATTGGTGGTACAGGTAAAAACAACATCAATGATGCGATCAAGTCAGTTGATGACAAGGTGACTAATGGTGTAAATGACCTGACCAATAAAGGTCTCAACTTTGCTGGCAATGCAGGTAAAGACGTTCATCGTAAGTTGGGTGACAAGTTAAACATCGTAGGTGGCGCTGATGCTGCAACAGCAGAAGACAAGAGCAGCGGTGAAAATGTCATTACCCGTACGACTGAAGATGGAATCAAGATTGAATTGTTGAAAGATGCGAAGTTCGACAGCATCACCACTGGTGACAGCGTACTCAACAACAATGGCTTAACCATCAAAGATGGTCCAAGCGTTACTAAAGATGGCATTAATGCAGGTAATAAAGTCATTACCAATGTTGCTGACGGTTCAATTGCCAATGGTTCTAAAGATGCCGTGAATGGCGGTCAGATCAAGAATATTTCTGACAGCATCAAGAACAGCATCGGTGGTAACACTACGGTTAATCCGGACGGTAGCATCACCACGAATAACATTGGTGGTACAGGTAAAAACAACATCAATGATGCGATCAGCAATGTGAAAGATGCTGCAACCAAAGCGAAAACCACAGTGACTGAAGGCGACAACATTGTTGTTAAAGAAACGACCAATAAAGATGGCAGTACCAACTACGAAGTATCGACCAAGAAAGACCTGACCTTAGGCAGCGTAACGACTGGCGACAGCGTATTGAACAACAATGGCTTGACCATTAAAGATGGCCCAAGCATCACTAAAGATGGCATTAATGCAGGTAATAAAGTCATTACCAACGTTGCTGACGGTTCAATTGCCAATGGTTCTAAAGATGCCGTGAATGGCGGTCAGATCAAGAATATTTCTGACAGCATCAAGAACAGCATCGGTGGTAACACCACGGTTAATCCGGACGGTAGCATCACCACGAATAACATTGGTGGTACAGGTAAAAACAACATCAATGATGCGATCAAGTCAGTCGATGACAAGGTGACTAATGGTGTAAATGACCTGACCAATAAAGGTCTCAACTTTGCTGGCAATGCGGGTAAAGATGTTCATCGTAAGTTGGGTGACAAGTTAAACATCGTGGGTGGTGCTGATGCAGCAACAGCAGAAGACAAGACCAGTGATGAAAATGTCATTACCCGTACCACAGAAGATGGCATCAAAATCGAATTGTTGAAAGATGCGAAGTTCGACAGCATCACCACTGGCGACAGCGTATTGAACAACAATGGCTTAACCATCAAAGATGGTGCAAGCATCACTAAAGATGGCATCAATGCAGGTAATAAAGTCATTACCAATGTTGCTGACGGTGTAAATGGTAAAGATGCAGTCAATGTTGACCAGTTAACCAAAACCAAAGATGGTCTGGATAACAAGATTACTGATACCAACAACAAGTTAGACGACGCTAAAAAAGACTTGGGTAACCGTATCACAGATACCAAAGATCAGTTAACCACTCAGATTACTGATACTAAAACTGAGTTAAATAACACGATCAATAACACCAAGACTGAGCTAAATAGCAAGATTGACAACACCAAGACCGAGTTAGAAAACAAGGGCTTGAACTTTGCTGGTAATGCCGGTGCAGACGTTCACCGTAACTTGGGTGACAAGCTCAACATCGTCGGTGGCGCTGATGCTGCAACAGCAGAAGACAAGACCAGCGGTGAAAATGTCATTACCCGTACCACAGCAGATGGCATCAAGATCGAATTGTTGAAAGATGCGAAGTTCGACAGAATCACCACTGGCGACAGCGTACTCAACAACAATGGCTTAACCATCAAAGATGGCCCAAGCATCACTAAAGATGGCATCAATGCAGGTAATAAAGTTATTACTAACGTTGCTGACGGTTCAATTGCCAATGGTTCTAAAGATGCCGTGAATGGCGGTCAGATCAAGCATATTTCTGACAGCATCAAGAACAGCATCGGTGGTAACACTACGGTTAATCCGGACGGTAGCATCACCACGAATAACATTGGTGGTACAGGTAAAAACAATATCAATGATGCGATCAAGTCAGTTGATGACAAGGTGACCAATGGTGTAAATGACCTGACCAATAAAGGTCTAAACTTTGCTGGTAATGCCGGTGCAGACGTTCACCGTAACTTGGGTGACAAGCTCAACATCGTCGGTGGCGCTGATGCTGCAACAGCAGAAGACAAGACCAGCGGTGAAAATGTCATTACCCGTACC
>NZ_BMDA01000012.1 GCF_014635545.1 Acinetobacter courvalinii | reverse complement strand
AGTTTCTACACTAAATCAAGTTATGTATTGAATTTATCTTGAATACAACAACTGTTTGGGTGTTGTATAGTCAAGCCTCACGAGCAATTAGTATTGGTCAGCTTCACACGTCACCGTGCTTCCACACCCAACCTATCAACGTCCTAGTCTCGAACGGCTCTTTAGAGGAATAAATTCCTAGGGAAATCTTATCTTGAGGTAGGCTTCCCGCTTAGATGCTTTCAGCGGTTATCCCTTCCGAACATAGCTACCCGGCGATGCGACTGGCGTCACAACCGGTACACCAGAGGTTCGTCCACTCTGGTCCTCTCGTACTAGGAGCAGATCCTCTCAAATTTCCAGCGCCCACGGTAGATAGGGACCGAACTGTCTCACGACGTTCTAAACCCAGCTCGCGTACCTCTTTAAATGGCGAACAGCCATACCCTTGGGACCTGCTTCAGCCCCAGGATGAGATGAGCCGACATCGAGGTGCCAAACACCGCCGTCGATATGAACTCTTGGGCGGTATCAGCCTGTTATCCCCAGAGTACCTTTTATCCGTTGAGCGATGGCCCTTCCATACAGAACCACCGGATCACTAAGACCTACTTTCGTACCTGCTCGACTTGTGGGTCTCGCAGTTAAGCGCGCTTTTGCCTTTATACTCTACGCGTGATTTCCGACCACGCTGAGCGCACCTTCGTACTCCTCCGTTACTCTTTAGGAGGAGACCGCCCCAGTCAAACTACCCACCAGACATGGTCCTCGCCCCGGATTACGGGGCAGAGTTAGAACCTCAACATTACCAGGGTGGTATTTCAAGGACGGCTCCATTAGAACTAGCGTTCTAACTTCAAAGCCTCCCACCTATCCTACACAAGTAAGGTCAAAGTTCAATGTCAAGCTGCAGTAAAGGTTCACGGGGTCTTTCCGTCTAGCCGCGGGTACACTGCATCTTCACAGCGATTTCGATTTCACTGAGCCTCTGCTGGAGACAGCGCCGCCATCATTATGCCATTCGTGCAGGTCGGAACTTACCCGACAAGGAATTTCGCTACCTTAGGACCGTTATAGTTACGGCCGCCGTTTACTGGGGCTTCGATCAAGAGCTTCGCTTACGCTAACCCCATCAATTAACCTTCCAGCACCGGGCAGGCATCACACCCTATACGTCCACTTTCGTGTTTGCAGAGTGCTATGTTTTTAATAAACAGTTGCAGCGGCCTGGTTTCTGTGGCTGCCAACAGCTCAGGGAGCAAGTCCCATCACCGTCAGCAGCGTACCTTCTCCCGAAGTTACGGTACCATTTTGCCTAGTTCCTTCAGCAGAGTTCTCTCAAGCGCTTTGGTCTACTCGACCTGACCACCTGTGTCGGTTTCGGGTACGATTCCTGTGTAACTGAAGCTTAGAGACTTTTCCTGGAAGCATGGTATCAGCCACTTCACTGTACAAGTACAGCTTGCTATCAGCTCTCAGCATAGAGCACCCCGGATTTGCCTAAGATGCATGCCTACAGCCTTCCACCTGGACAACCAACGCCAGGCTGACTTAACCTTCTCCGTCCTCTCATCGCATTACACAGAAGTATTGGAATATTAACCAATTTCCCATCGACTACGCCTCTCGGCCTCGCCTTAGGGGTCGACTCACCCAGCCCCGATTAACGTTGGACTGGAACCCTTGGTCTTTCAGCGAACGGGTTTTTCACCCGTTTTGTCGTTACTCACGTCAGCATTCGCACTTCTGATACCTCCAGCATACTTCTCAATACACCTTCATCGGCTTACAGAACGCTCCCCTACCACGTATACATAGTATACATCCGCAGCTTCGGCACATAGTTTTAGCCCCGTTACATCTTCCGCGCAGGCCGACTCGACTAGTGAGCTATTACGCTTTCTTTAAAGGGTGGCTGCTTCTAAGCCAACCTCCTAGCTGTCTATGCCTTCCCACATCGTTTCCCACTTAACTATGATTTTGGGGCCTTAGCTGGCGGTCTGGATTGTTTTCCTCTTGACTACGGACGTTAGCACCCGCAGTCTGTCTCCCGGATAGTACTCATTGGTATTCGGAGTTTGCATCGGTTTGGTAAGTCGGGATGACCCCCTAGCCGAAACAGTGCTCTACCCCCAATGGTATTCGTCCGAGGCGCTACCTAAATAGCTTTCGGGGAGAACCAGCTATCACCAGGCTTGATTAGCCTTTCACCCCTATCCACAAGTCATCCCCTGGCTTTTCAACGACAGTGGGTTCGGTCCTCCAGTTAGTGTTACCCAACCTTCAACCTGCTCATGGATAGATCGCCTGGTTTCGGGTCTATACCCAGCAACTAAACGCCCTATTAAGACTCGATTTCTCTACGGCTCCCCTATGCGGTTAACCTTGCTACTGAATATAAGTCGCTGACCCATTATACAAAAGGTACGCAGTCACACCACGAAGGTGCTCCCACTGCTTGTATGCATGCGGTTTCAGGATCTATTTCACTCCCCTCACAGGGGTTCTTTTCGCCTTTCCCTCACGGTACTGGTTCACTATCGGTCAGTCAGGAGTATTTAGCCTTGGAGGATGGTCCCCCCATATTCAGACAAGGTTTCACGTGCCTCGCCCTACTCGTCATCATTATGTGTGCCCTTTCGTGTACGGGAATATCACCCTCTACGTTCGCACTTCCCAGAGCGTTCCACTAGAACACACATAACTTAATGGGCTGCTCCCCGTTCGCTCGCCGCTACTAAGGGAATCTCAATTGATTTCTTTTCCTAAGGGTACTGAGATGTTTCACTTCCCCTCGTTCGCTTCATAAGCCTATGTATTCAGCTTATGATACCCGCCTT
>NZ_BMDA01000011.1 GCF_014635545.1 Acinetobacter courvalinii | reverse complement strand
TGTGGATGCAGCGACGGGCAACTGGACTGCTGATGTGGCAGGTAGTGACTTACTGGCGGATAGCGACAAAACCATTGATGCAAAAGTGACTTTCACTGATGCAGCAGGCAATAGCAGCAATGTTACAGATACACAAACTTATAACGTGGATGTAACTGCCCCAGCAGTGCCAGAAATTGATCCAGTCAATGGGACCGATCCAATCACCGGTACTGCAGAACCGGGTTCAACCGTGACGGTGACCTTCCCGGATGGCAGCACTGTTCAGGTTCCTACCGATCCAACCACAGGTGAATGGACCGTACCAAATCCGGGCGGTTTGAAAGATGGCGATACTGTTACAGCGATTGCCACCGACCCTGCAGGTAACCCGTCAGCACCAGGTTCAGAAACTGTAGATACAACTCCACCAAACAACAGCACGACCACGATTACCATTGACCCGATTGCGGGTGATAATGTTGTTGATTCAACAGAGGCAGGTACCAGTCAAGTCATCAGCGGTAAAGTCACAGGCGAGTATCGTGTTGGTGATGTAGTTACTGTCAATGTGAATGGTATCAACATTACAACAACTGTTCAGACGGGTGGTGTGTGGAGTATCACGGTTGACGGTGGGCAACTGGTTCTTGATGCAGATAAAACCATTAATGTGACTATTCAGGCAACAGATGCCGCCGGTAATGTGGGTAGTGTAACGGCTGATGCGACTTACACGATCGATATCACCACGCCTGTTGTGGTGATTAATCCAATTGCGGGTGATAACGTTCTGAATGCAGCAGAAGCTGGTGTCAATCAAACCATTAGCGGTTCAGTGGTTGGTAGCTTTACTGTTGGAGATAAAGTTACTGTCAATGTTAATGGTACAGATTACACCACAACTTTAGATAACAACGGTAACTGGAGTATTGAGGTTGCTGGCGCTGAGCTAACAACAGATGCGGATAAAACCATTAATGTGACTGTAGATGTAACTGGCGTTGGTTCTGTTACTGCAGATCATACTTATACGGTTGATACAACAGCCCCTGACAACAGTACAACGACGATTACAATTAATCCGGTTGCGGGTGACAATATTCTGGATTCAACAGAAGCAGGCACAGATCAAACGATTAGTGGTAGCGTAACAGGCGAATATAAAGTTGGTGACGTCGTTATTGTCAACGTTAATGGCGTGGATATTACAACAACAGTTCAGACGGGTGGTGTGTGGAGTATCACGGTTGACGGTGGTCAACTGGCGCTTGATACAGACAAAACCATTAATGTAACTATTCAGGCAACAGATGCAGCAGGTAACGTAGGTACTGTTACTGCAGACATTACTTATACCGTCGATATCACCACACCAGTGGTAGTGATTAACCCGATTGCTGGGGATAACATTGTTAACGCAGCTGAAGCGGGTGTCGATCAAACCATTAGTGGTTCAGTAGTTGGCAGCTTTACTGTGGGAGATAAAGTCACTGTCAATGTGAATGGCACAGATTATACGACTACCTTGCAAACAGGTGGTACATGGAGCGTCACTGTTCCAGGTAGCGATCTGACTGCAGATACAGACAGTAAAATCAATGTAACGGTTGAAGTTACAGGTGTTGGGCCAATCAATGCTGATCAAAGCTATACAGTAGATACGAATGCACCAGATACGACAGGTTCGGTATTAAGCATTAATGACGTAACTGCCGATAATGTATTGAATGCTGCAGAATCAGCGGGCACTGTGACCATCACAGGTACTTTAACGAATATTCCAGCCGATGCCGCAAGCACGGTTGTTACGCTTGTAATTAATGGCGTGACTTATACTGCAACCGTAGATGCAGCAACCGGTAACTGGACAGCAGATGTTGCAGGTAGTGACCTGTTGGCCGATGGCGATAAAACCATTGATGCCACAGCCACCTTCACTGATGCGGCAGGTAACAGTAGCACTGTCACTGATACGCAAGTGTATACAGTGGATACCACAGCACCAGACAATACAGGTGCAACCCTTGCGATTGATGCGGTGACAGCAGACAACGTCCTCAACGCAGCTGAATCAGCTGGCACCGTGACAGTAACAGGTACCTTGACTGGTATCCCAACTGATGCAGCAAGCACAGTGGTGACTTTAGTTATCAATGGTGTGACTTACACTGCAACTGTAGATGCAGCGACAGGTAAATGGACAGCTGATGTGGCAGGTAGTGACTTGCTGGCCGATGGCGATAAAACCATCGATGCCACAGCGACCTTCACTGATGCAGCAGGGAACAGCAGCAGCGTGACTGATACGCAAGTGTATACAGTGGATACCACTGCACCAGACAATACAGGTGCAACCCTTGCGATTGATGCGGTGACTGCGGACAACGTGTTGAATGCAGCTGAATCAACCACAACCATCACGGTAACAGGTACCTTAACCGGTATCCCGGCAGATGCAGCAAGCACAGTGGTGACTTTAGTTATCAATGGTGTGACTTACACTGCAACTGTAGATGCAGCAACAGGTAACTGGACAGCTGATGTCGCAGGTAGTGACTTGTTGGCCGATGGCGATAAGACCATTGATGCTACAGCGACCTTCACCGATGCAGCCGGTAACAGCAGCACAGTGACTGACACGCAAGTCTATACAGTAGATACCACTGGTCCGGACAACAGCACGACGACGATTACCATTAACCCGATTGCAGGCGATGGCATTGTAGATTCAGGCGAAGCCGCAACCAATCAGACCATCAGCGGTACGGTCACTGGTGAATACACCGTGGGTGACGTGGTTACGGTCAACGTCAATGGCGTAGACATCACCACTACAGTACAAACGGGTGGCTTATGGAGCGTGACCGTTGATGGCGGACAGTTAGTGCTTGATGCAGACAGCACCATCAATGTCAGCATTACGGCAACAGATGCTGCAGGCAACACCGGTACTGTGACAGCAGATGCCAGCTACACCGTGGATATCACCACACCAGTGGTGGTGATCAACCCGATTGCAGGCGATAACACCGTTAACGCAGCAGAAGCGGGTGTGAACCAAACGGTCAGCGGTGCGGTTGTAGGCGACTTCACTGCAGGTGATGCAGTGACAGTTGTGGTCAACGGCAACAATTACAACACCACCGTACAGGCCGATGGTACATGGAGCGTGACCGTTCCAGGTAGCGAATTGACTGCAGATGCAGACAGCACCATTGAAGTGACTGTTGATGTAACGGGTACAGGTCCGGTCAGTGCAGATCACAGCTATGTTGTGGATACCACTGCACCAGATACCACAGGTAGCACACTGACTGTTGCGCCAGTGACAGCAGACAACATTCTTAACGCAGCTGAATCAGCGGGCACCGTGACAGTAACAGGTACCTTAACCGGTATCCCAGCAGATGCAGCCACCACAGTGGTGACACTGCTTATCAATGGCGTGACGTACACTGCAACGGTAGATGCAGCAACTGGTAACTGGACAGCCGATGTCGCCGGTAGTGACCTGTTGGCCGATGGCGATAAAACCATTGATGCTACAGCGACCTTCACCGATGCAGCAGGTAACAGCAGTACAATCACTGATACCCAAAGCTTCACTGTTGACGTGACTGCACCGAATGCCCCAGAGATTGATCCGGTCAATGGTACCGATCCAATCACCGGTACGGCAGAACCAGGTTCAACCGTGACTGTGACCTTCCCAGATGGCAGCACCGTTGATGTGGTGACTGATCCGGTAACAGGCGAATGGACTGTACCGAACCCAGGCGGTCTGGTGGATGGTGATACTATCACTGCGATTGCAACCGACCCTGCAGGTAACCCGTCTGTACCAGGTACAGAAACCGTCGATGCGACCCCACCAAATCCAGCGGGTGCAACCCTTGCGATTGATGCGGTGACTGCAGATAACGTCCTCAACGCAGCAGAA
>NZ_BMDA01000010.1:7500-8970 GCF_014635545.1 Acinetobacter courvalinii | reverse complement strand
TTTTTTTTTTTTTTTTTTTTTTTTTTTTTTTTTTTTTTTTTTTTTTTTTTTTTTTTTTTTTTTTTTTTTTATATATATTTTTCTTACTTTCCTTCTACCTTTTTACTTTTGTAATGTCTTGCCCCCTTAGTAAGCTTCTTCCTTTCTTTTTCTTTTTATTCTTCTTTTCGTCCTCTTGTTCTACCTCCAAATCTTTATTAGGTAAGGGCGTTTATAAAGTAAATAAACACTTTTAGAGTAGTAGGAGCCGGATTATAACAAGGGTAGAGGTTTTTTTTATAAATATAGGAAGAAGAAGGTATTCGGAGGCGACTAAGTCGATCAACTAGAACCTATACGGTCTTGAATGAATTGTTAGGGAAGGGCAGGTAAATAATTGATAGTAGGAAAGAAGAAAAAGAAGAAAAAAAGAAAAAAAAAAAAGAAATTTTGAAAGTAGTAGAAGAAGAAGGGTAGTAGAATTTAGGGGGTATAAACAGTTAGTAGAGTAGGTAGGGTGTTAGGTGGCTTTGGTTGTATGGGTAGGGAGGATATGTTGAGGTTAGTATATTAATAAAGAAGGTTGAATTGGTAAATGTAAAAAGAAAAAGATAAGAGTAATATGAATACTTTTGGTATAGTTATAAGATGTTGTAAATTATATTAGGGAAGATAAAAAGTAGTTAGCTTTTTACTTAGTGGAAACGTAGTTTGAGTGGACGCTGTAGGGTAGGCACGTCTGCTTTATATAAGAAAGGCGCGGCCGAGGTTGAAAAGGTGGAAGAGGGAAAGGCAGTGAAGGGTGGTACTTACCGAGTGCAGGGTAGGCAAGAACGACCGGGTAGGTAAGGAAGGCGCAATCGACCTTTGGAAGCCGAAGTTTTGAAAAGGAAAATTGCGAGTAGGTAGCGCTTATTAAGTGTAGGGTAGGTAAGAACTACAGGGTAGGTACGACGGGCCTGTATGAGAAAGGTAAGATCAAAGTTGAAAAGAAAAAAGTAGTAGGCGGGTAGTACCTACCGAGTGCAGGGTAGGCAGGAATGACCGGGTAGGCAAGGAAGGCGCAACCAACTTGACGAGGAAGGCGTGGTCTTTGTGAACTTGGAGCGAGATTCCTGAGAAGGTGCGACCCAGTTGGGTGGCTGGGTGGCCGTGAGTCGATTTTTAAAATTTCCCATACTGGGGAATTTCGCGGGAGTTGAAAAGTCGCGGCTCAGACCGTCGGGCCGCACCGTCCCCAGACTCGAGGTCGGAGGGTATACAAGAAGGAGCGGCGGAGAGCAATGGGAAAGAGCGAGCGGTAAGACTGCTCGGTCGTCCCTGCCTCCGGCTCCCTCTTACAGGTGTGGGCAAGGACGTACAGGGCCTGCTCCACCTGGAAGCCTTCTGCGGGAGGGCTGCTCTGGCCTGTGGCCTAGGCACCTTCCCGCGGTAACCTGCAAAGGAAACCAAGTTCCAGTTCATGGAGCGTTGTTATCGCGTGGCTCCCTA
>NZ_BMDA01000009.1 GCF_014635545.1 Acinetobacter courvalinii | reverse complement strand
ATTACTGACTTATATATTTGCTCAAATAAACTTCGAGAAATTTAAACCAATTAATCAATGAAATATTTTCGATCGATCAACCAGTAAAAATCCACACAAGTTGTTCTTCTATTCTCTTAATGATCTCTTTATCGCCTCGTCAGCGATAAATAAAACGCAACAAATATTTAACAACTTAACCGTTAAAGCTAAGTTATTTTTGCTTCATTGCGTCGGGATGTGTGCATTATAGGAGATTTTTTTTTAGTGTGCAAGCTTTTTTAAGCCCTTGTTTTATTGAGTGTTCTTTTTTTACACATAAATATGTGTACTATTCAAACAAATTCGCTGTAACCATATAAATTTAAAGCAGAAATATTTTATTCATATTTCTGCTTTGCTTTTTACTTCTTGTTCTTTATCTGAACACTAAGAATTTTAACTGGCTGTTTAGGGACATTTTGATGCATTCCATAGTTCCCTGTAGGAACACTCACAATCTTGTCAACGATATCCATGCCCTTTGTGACCTTACCAAAGACGGCGTAGCCCGCATCCATCGGTGATTTGTTTAAAAAGTTATTATCCGCCACATTAATAAAGAATTGACTGCTTGCAGAGTTTGGATCACTGGTACGTGCCATTGCCAAAGTACCACGGGTATTCTTTAAACCATTACTTGCTTCATTCACAATCGGCGCTTTCGTGCTTTTCTCAATCATGTTTGCTTCTAGGCCGCCACCTTGCACCATGAAACCAGGGATCACGCGATGAAAGATCGTACCTGTATAGAAGTTACTTTTTACGTAGCTTTCAAAGTTCTTTGCTGAAACTGGTGCTTTATCATCAAACAGCTCAATTTCAATATTCCCCATACTGGTTTTCATATCAACCATCGTATTTGCAAATAAATGACCGCTTGCCAAAATTAAACTTGTTGTAATGAACAACTTTTTCATCATTGCTTTTCTCAGCTTGGAAATAGACGTGTTGTGGATCTTCATCTTATTTTTGCAAATCTGTTTTTGCTATTTCTATTTGTTACCTGAAACAAAGAACCGATGTTTCACGTGAAACATCGGTTCTTTATCATTAACTATGTTTATCCCAGAACTTTCTGAAGTTCTTCGCTACTTCAATGGTATTGCGTTTTGCTTTGCTTGAGACGGGCGTTATATTGATAAAACCATGCGTTTGGTCTGGATAATCGACGTATTGCACTTTGACGCCATTTTGTCTGAGTTTATGACTATAGATCGCACCTTCATCATGAAGTAGATCATGACCAGCCGTAATCACATATGCAGGGGCTAACTTTTTAAGGCTGCCATAGGTCGGCGAAATTAATGGGTCGTCTAAAGCCACATTTTGCTGGGTCGCATAATAATCTGTCACATAGTCCACATCTTTACTGGTTAACACCAGCCCCTCGCCATAGGCATAGAATGATGGATGTCTGCTTTTAAAGTCGACCACAGGATATATCAGTAACTGTGCTTGTGGTGCATAAGATTTCCCAACAGCATGTTGCGCGACTACCGTACTGATATTTCCACCCGCACTGTCTCCACCAACCGCAATACGGTTTTTATAGATTTTCAATTGACGGCGGTTTTGATAAACCCATGCCAATGCATCTTCACACGACTTAATCAGTAACTGAGGTGAAGCTTCCGGTGCCAGTGGATAGTCAATACTTAAAACCTGTACTTTGGCATGCTTGGCAATTAGTCGACATGCTTCATCATGCGTATCTAAACCACCCACCACAAAGCCACCACCGTGGTAAAACACCAGCATAGGCAATTTTTTATTGGGTGCCGGATGATAATGGCGGGCGAAGACCGTGCCGCTTTGGAGCGGTAAACGAATATCTTCAACCGATTCAATCGAAGTGGGTTTATTGAGAATCGCCAACATTTGCGCATCAAACTGACGACGGGAGTCAATCGGATCGTCACCGATAAAACCGATACGGCCTTGCTTGATCTGAACAGCCATCAGACACTTGGTAAATGCATCTAAATCTGGATATTGATGAGGATAGCCTAAAAGCTTGGCCAGAGATTCTTGTACAATTTTGGGCAGCTTATCGAGCGCTCGTGCAGCAGGGCCTTGTCCTTTATCTAACAGTGTTTGTATTTTTGGAGGTAATGCTGTCACTTCTGTCCCCTTTTCTCGCTCTGTCCATCATTGTTGTTGTCTTCGACTATATGCTTTTATAAAGTCTTAGATCAAGTTCAAGATTTGAAATAAGTCGTACGCTAAAGGGCTATTGCTAAAAAGTCATTAACCAGAGTGCTTATTCACAGCTACTTTTTATGTCAATTCAATGCTGTTTTAAGCTTTTATTGTCAAACTATAAAACTAGAGCTAACCGGTTAGCTCTAGTTTTATATCACTTTAAAAGTGTCATTTTTATGAGTAAGTTAGCTTCGCGTTATGTATAGCAGTACATGAATAAGATTAAATGCGGCATCTGTTGTTCAATCTTATGCGAAGCGAACTTAACAATAAAAAATTATTGCGCGCCAGCACCTGCTGAACCTGATACAGAGCCTGAAACGTCAGCAGAAGCACCACCTGGTTGAACATCGACTGATGAACCCGCTTCTACACCAACGCCACCTTGAACGCCTGCTGGGCTTGCACTTGTTTGAGCTGAACCAGAAGCATCCAAACCAGCTTGAGACGAGCAACCTACAGCTGTTAATGCAACACCAGCTACAACTGCAGAAATCAATGCTAACTTTTTCATTTCGTATTTCCTTTCATTATGACAAAAAGCAAAGTTGTCTTTGCGATGCCTATCATTCACAATTTTTTTCACGGACGTGATGAGGATTAGTTGCAGTTTGTTATGTAAGCCGCATTGTTTTGCAATTTTTCTTAAAGCAACTCATTGCTTAATTCACGTATTCTCTCAACCTTCGGCAAACGCTAAGCATTTATCAATACAGCACTTTCAGGGATTTTTACTGTCATAGAAAATGAAAAAAGCCATTATCTTATTTTTTTATAATTCATAGAAACACAGCACAACCGTCCTAAAAGATTACAATTAAGTAATTATGATTAAAAATAAATGTAGCAGATATAAAAAAACCGTGCATTTTCATCACGGTTTTCATTGATTAGCCCATAATTAAGGCCATTTCATCTCGCCTTTCACGACTTTGGCGCCAAGTTCCAGACTACTCGACTCACCCAACGCTGGATACTGCGTTTGCATCTTTTTCACCAGCTCAGCCGAGTTCTTTGTGCTTTTCACAGCTTTCTCATATTGCTTCAAATAATCAATCGAGAAATTCACCGCCTCTAGACCTTCTGCCGCTCCTGCTTTCATATGCGCAGGTACCACTACTTTCGGGTTGAGTGCCTTAATACTTTCTAAAGCCTGAACCACTTCAGCACGATCTTTGACTGTCGGGGTATCGGCTGTCCATAAATGAATACCCGAAGATACCGGAATACCACCAACGACAGCTTTTGCACTCGGAATCCATAAATAAGTCAGTTCTTTTTTGCCTTTAATCTCGATATCCTGATTTTCGAGTTTTAAAGTCTTCGCGCTATACGCTTGTGGCACAAAAATTTTACTTGGTGCATTCGCACCCATTTTTGGACCCCAATAGGCAACTTTCAACGCTTGTGTATCCTGAATATGTTTCACTGTTTCAGGAGTCGCAATGATTTGTACATTCGGAAAGTATTGTTTAAATACGTCTAAGCCAAAATAGAAATCTGGATCACCATAACTGACAAAAATAGTTTTTAGGGTCTTACCGCTATCCAAGATGTCGGCAGCGATGCGCAACGCCTCTGATTTAGAAAATTGCGCATTGACCAGTAAAACTTCTTTATCCCCTTCAATTAGGGTTGAAGTTACGCCAAAATGCTCAGGTTGAGCCAGAAAATTCTGGATTTTTAAATCTTGTGCAAATGTAGCAGATGTTGCTGCGAAGGCAGATAAAGCAAGGATGTAAGGTTTGGTATTCATCTTATCGTCTCCAATCTGATAAGGAACACTTTAAATTGCAATTATTGCTGAAGAAACACACTAAACTAAGATAAAATGTTGCATATCTTGCAACAATGATAATAAACATGGATACCTTAAAAGCCATTCAAGTCTTTGTCTGTATTGCCCATCAAGGCAATCTGAGCAAAGCCGCAGAACATCTGGATTATTCCAAAGCCATGGTGTCCCGTTATCTGGAACATCTTGAGCAGACGTTTTCAACCCGGTTATTTCAACGTAATACCCGTAAGGTGTCGCTTACCCCCGCTGGTGAAAAAGCGTTGGTGTATTGTGAGAATATTTTACAGCAGCAACAGTTACTGGAAGGTTTGGCTGCGCCCGAACAACATAACGGAACCATTCGTTTTACCTGTGGTCTGTTTTTATTTCAGCTAGGCGTGAATGAATGTATTAAGCAATTTAAAAAACGCTACCCACAGATTCATTTTGATGTGTATTTAACTGAAAATACCGTAGATCTGATCGATGCTCAGGTTGATCTTGCATTACGCATTACCCAGAAAGTTGCGGATGGATTGATTGCACGGCCTGTCTGCCAGATTGAATCGACCTTTTGCGCACATCCTCATTATTTACAAGACCACACGCCCCTGTCGCATCCCAGTCAGCTGATTCAGCATGATTGTATTGCGCATCATACCCATAACCAGTACTGGACCTTGTTTGATACAGATCAGCAACCCCAGAACTATCCATTAAATGTTACGTTTAAAAGCAATGATGTGATTGCGCTTTATCAGATGTGTCTTAAAGCTGAAGGTATTGCCATGCTACCGAGCTTACTGGTACGTAAGGACATTGCGCAGCAGCGTTTGCAACAGGTCTTTACCGATTTTTCTGCACCTGACCTGACCTTGTCGCTGGTCTATGCGTCAAGGCAACATTTACCCAAAATCACCCAAGAATTTATTGCTTTTGTGATTGAAAACCTGAATTTTTACTTAAATCAGCAAAATTAAAAGATTTAAATTGACCTGAACGCTTGAATTTTGTCGGCTTGCCCATACTTCATCCCTATCAATGAATGACCAAGATGTGGCAGTTCGGGTTTAACCCTAAGAGCATTCACGCCAAAAGGACTGTACATGTTTAAGAACTTTTTTCAACGGAGATCATCAATGGCTAATGAGCACAATGAGCAAGCTCAAGACATTCAAAATGAGCAACAGACTGAACAAACTCAAGCTGAAGGTGTAGAGCAGGCAAACGAGCTTAGCGTTGAAGATTTACAAGCGCAAATCACCAAACTTGAAGAAAGCCTGAAATTAGAAAAAGCACGTACTGCCAATGCGGTTTATGAAGCGCAGAAAAGTGTAGAGCGTATTCAACGTGAATCTGAAAAGCATAAAGATACCGTGCTTGAGAAGTTCGCAAAAGAATTGCTCGATTCTGTCGATAACCTCGAGCGTGCAATTCAGGCAGCTGGCGAAGAAGAAACACCGGTACTTGAAGGCGTTAAGCTGACTTTGAAATCATTATTGACCACGCTTGAGAAGTTTGGCGTAGTCGAAGCAGATACCCAAAATGGTTTCAATGCAGATTTACACCAGGCGGTAGGGATTGATCCAAATGCCCAAGCCAACCAAATCGGCACTGTTTTACAGAAAGGTTATACCTTAAATGGTCGCCTACTCCGCCCAGCCATGGTGATGGTGGGCCAATAATCCCCATGGGCAGAGCATTTATTTGCTCAAAAATGCAGAAATTTGAGAGTTTTTTGATTTTTTTTCATAAAAATGCTTGAAAAAAACCGATTGACTCTCATATCGAATAACAAGCAAAAACATTGCAACAAAATTTTAGAGGAACACAATCAATGGCAAAAATTATTGGTATTGACTTAGGTACTACCAACTCATGTGTTGCTGTACTTGAAGGCGATAAAGTAAAAGTAATCGAAAACGCTGAAGGCGCACGTACAACTCCATCGATCATCGCTTATAAAGATGGCGAGATCTTAGTAGGTCAAAGTGCTAAACGCCAAGCGGTAACCAACCCGAAAAATACATTATTCGCGATCAAGCGTTTAATTGGTCGTCGTTATGAAGACCAAGCGGTACAAAAAGATATCGGTCTTGTACCTTACAAAATCATCAAAGCTGACAATGGTGATGCTTGGGTTGAAGTAAATGACAAAAAATTAGCACCTCAACAGATCTCTGCTGAAATCTTGAAAAAGATGAAAAAAACTGCAGAAGACTATTTAGGTGAAACAGTTACAGAAGCAGTGATTACTGTTCCTGCTTACTTTAACGATGCGCAACGTCAAGCAACTAAAGATGCGGGTAAAATCGCTGGCTTAGACGTTAAACGTATCATTAACGAACCAACTGCTGCTGCACTTGCGTTCGGTATGGACAAAAAAGAAGGCGACCGTAAAGTTGCAGTTTACGACTTAGGTGGTGGTACTTTTGACGTATCAATCATTGAAATCGCAGACCTTGATGGCGACCAACAAATCGAAGTGTTATCAACAAACGGTGATACTTTCCTTGGTGGTGAAGACTTTGATAACGCATTAATTGAATTCCTAGTTGAAGAATTCAAAAAAGAACAAAGTGTGAACTTGAAAAATGATCCACTTGCGTTACAACGTTTGAAAGAAGCTGCTGAAAAAGCAAAAATCGAGCTTTCTTCATCAAATGCAACTGAAATTAACCTTCCATACATCACCGCTGATGCGACTGGTCCTAAACACTTAGTGATCAACGTAACACGTGCGAAACTTGAAGGTTTGGTTGCTGACTTAGTTGCTCGTACAATTGAGCCTTGCCGTATTGCACTTAAAGATGCAGGTCTTTCGACTTCTGACATCTCTGACGTAATCTTGGTTGGTGGTCAGTCTCGTATGCCACTTGTACAACAAAAAGTACAAGAATTCTTCGGTAAAGAGCCACGTAAAGACGTGAACCCTGACGAAGCAGTTGCGATTGGTGCAGCGATTCAAGGTGCAGTATTGTCTGGTGACAAAACTGACGTGCTTTTATTAGACGTAACACCGTTAACTTTAGGTATCGAAACAATGGGCGGCGTATTGACTCCGATCATTGAGAAAAACACCACGATTCCTGCGAAGAAATCACAAGTGTTCTCTACCGCTGCTGATAACCAGCCTGCAGTAGACATTTCGGTTTACCAGGGTGAACGTAAAATGGCTCAACAAAACAAATTGTTGGGTAACTTCCAGTTAGGCGATATCCCACCTGCTCCACGTGGCGTACCGCAAATTGAAGTATCGTTCGACATCAACGCTGACGGTATCTTGAAAGTATCAGCGAAAGATAAGAGCACAGGTAAAGAGCAATCGATCCAGATTAAAGCAAACTCAGGTTTGTCTGATGCTGAAATCGAAGCAATGATCAAAGATGCTGAAGCGAATGCAGAAGAAGACCGTAAGTTTGAAGAACTTGCAAAAGCACGTAACGAAGCTGATGCATTAATTTCAAGCTCGACCAAAGCTGTGAAAGATCTTGGTGATAAAGTCACTGAAGATGAAAAAACAGCTGTAAGCACTGCCGTTTCTGAACTTGAAGCAGCAACTAAAGAAAATGATGTTGAAGACATCAAAGCGAAAACTGAAGCTTTACAAAACATCTTGATGCCAATTACACAACGTGCTTATGAACAAGCACAAGGTGCAGCTGGCGGCGCAGAAGGTTTTGATCCAAATGCATTCCAAGGTGGCGATGCGGGTCAACAACAAAAAGCGGACGATGGCGTTGTAGATGCTGAGTTCACAGAAGTAAAAGATGACAAAAAATAATTTGTCTCTTTAAAAAAACCGCGCGTAAGCGCGGTTTTTTTATTTTAAATATCTGCTGTTTGAGCCAAATCATAGGCATGCACGTGCTATAAACCGCTTATTTCCCCCTTCCGCAAACGCTTGCAACAATTGAAGGAACTGAATTCTTTTTATGTATAATTCAGGCAATTAAAAAATCCTTCAGCGCTAAAAATGAAAAATGATCCTATCCTTAGCAAATCCAAATTTAGACTGTTATTAAGTGCTTCACTGCTTTGTATTGGTTTAGGCACAATCTTGGATGCCTATGATCAACGCTCTATTGCCGTAGCGGAATTGCTGGCAACCGAACCCCAAAACTGGGAAATTCTACTTTCAGGCCTAGCCTCAATCATTGCTGTGATCATGTTAGCGGGTTTATTTTTCTTTAAGGCATGGGCAAGAACCTTATATCTGTATAGCTATTTCCCCTTGTTACTGCTTTATCTATTACCCGGTTTTTCCTGGACATTCATATCGGGTCTGGGTGCTATTTTTTATGAAATGGGCAATATTTTTGCGACACTGATCTGGGGAATTCTCCTGCTCCCGAGCCTGTATCAGTCTTTATTCTGCACACCTAAGCAATGAAGCATCTCCTCGTTGTTATATTGGCAATGTTTCTGTTCTGGTCGGGTTATCAAACCTACCAACACCCGCAGCTTAAATTTAACTCATTGATCGATCGTATCAGCAAACCCTTTGATACACGGCTCCGCTATCGTATTGCTGAGGTGGATCCACGTTTTAAGCTTAGCCTTGAGCAAGTGCAGGCGATCAGTGAGCAAGCCGCCCAGATCTGGAAAGACGGTACAGGACAGGATTATCTGGTTTATGATCCAAAGGCCCAGCTGGCAATACATCTCATTTATGATGAGCGTCAAATCGAGAGTGAACAACGTCGGGAACATTTAAGCCAGCTTGAATCCAATCAGCAACGCTGGCGAGAGAAAAAGAAATCCTTAGATCAGATTGAACAGGAAATTCTTCAAAGCCGGCAATTTTTAGGCTTAAAACAGCAACAATTAAATCAGCAAATTCAGGCCTATCAGCAAGCACAGCAACAGGTTCGGCAGAATCCGGCGGTATTCGCCAATCCTGATGGTCTTCAACAGCGACAACAGGCTTTGCAGCAAAATGTACAGTCGCTTAAACAGGAAATTGACCAGTACAATCAGAAGATTCAGCAGCTCAATCAGCAAATAGATGAGCTTAATGCACTGGACCAGCAATTGAATGCATCCGTTGACCAATATAAACAACGTTTTAAGCCACATTTATTCCATAAAGGCCTATTTAATAGCAAACAGATTCTGATTTATGAATTTGAATCTGAGGATGATCTACGTTTAACGCTGGCGCATGAATTCGGCCATGCCTTAGGCCTACAACATACTGATGATCCACATGCATTGATGCATCCGATTATGAAAGATCAGGATAGGGCGCATTTTCGCCTCACTGAAGCAGATTTAAGTCTGTTAAAGGCCAGATAAGTAGAGAAAATAAAACCCTTCCAGAATGAGCGATCATTCACATTTTGCTTAAAATACGCCTCGACATTAAATGTCACAAAGCAGCAATTTTTTATCAAAAATTATAAAAAATTGCCAATTTATCAATATTTTACAAAAGGTAACAATCAAGGCTTTTATCGCTATTTATACAGCTGTTCCGTGCTTAATAAATTTAATCTTTTGATTCTCTTGGAATTATGAACAAAAAACAGACAAGCTGCTGATTTTAAGATTGTGTAAATTATTCGATTTATTTTTTTATTTATTAGAAAAAAATCACACTTTTTAGTTTTATTTATTAAATAGATAGCGTTTTGACCTGAATCCAATACTGCTCAAAAATAAGCCTTATTTAGGGGAGTTTGGCTTATGCGTATTACGAATATGGTGATGCTTGCAGTATATTTCTGTACGCTCTCCCCTCACCTTAGCTATGCCCAGACCAATATCAATCCGGTTAATCCGCATCAGCATCAAACCATCAAAAAAACACTGCATTATCGTATTGCCGATATTGATCCACGCTTTCATTTAAGTCAGCAACAAGTGCTTGAACTGACGCAGCAAGCAGCCAAAATCTGGGAACATGAAACAGGCCAGCAAAATTTTATCTATGATCCAGAGGCGGAATTTAGTATCAATCTGGTTTTTGATGAACGTCAACAACGCAGTACAGATCGCGTGCAGAGCCTGCAACAACTGCAGCAAGACCAGCAACAATGGCATAAACAGAATCAACAATTACAGCAGGTCAAGGCGGATATTCAGCAAAATTCGGCCTTGATTGCCGATAAACAGGCACAACTTAACGCACAATTTCAGCAATATAATCAGGATGTGCAGCACTTTAACCAGCAGCGCTCTTCTTCAAAAGTTCTGGCGGATCAACTGGCACAACGACAAACTGCCTTACAGCAGCAAGCTTTAGCTTTGCAACAGGACATTCAGCAACATAATCAACGTAGCCGACAGCTTAATCAGGACATTCGGGCTTTAAATCAAGGCAATCAGCAACTGGTGGCTTCTGCCAATCAGTTTAATCAGATCTTTCAACCCCGTCTGTTCCACAAAGGCCATTTTGATGGCAAACACATCATGATTTATGAATTTTCATCCACACATGACCTACGCTTAACGCTGGCGCATGAGTTTGGGCATGCCTTAGGTTTTGCCCATACTGATGATCCAAGCTCTTTGATGTACCCGATTATTCAACAACAGAACCTGCAAAAGTTCGCATTAACCCATTCTGATAAAGACCTGGTGAAAGCCATGTATTAATGATTCCCCCAATTTGGTAACGATTGAGGAACGACTAGACTCATTGTCTACTTTTCAATCAGTTAAATTTTGGCTTTTATGTGAAAAATAAAATAATTTTCAATCCTTTATTTTATGCTTTGCCTAGTTTAGACACGCTCTTTAGATGAGCACACATGAGAAAAGGATAAAAATTAAACACCTGTTCTGATTTTATTTTTTATTCACTTTAGCAGCAAACTTGCTCTATTCCGCTATATTTTACTTACTTTTTTCTACATCTGTATTTTTATTCATTTTCTAGAAATATCTTCCCAAATTCTCACCCTTCACTCAATTGATCCATTTGACTCCCTGTTTAAACTGATTAAAATGCGACCTTTTTCAAGCTTTATCTCCCTTTATGCGTTGTTTTTCTCATTTATTGGCTACATGTGTGTTCATGCTGGTCCAAGCGCCAGCTTTTGCCCAAATTTCCTCAAACGCCCCTCAAACACAAATCCGTTATAGCAGCGAGCATCCTCTACGCTACCGGATTGCCGATCTGGATCCACGTCTCAATATCACGCAACAACAAATGATTGAGTTAAGCCAACAGGCGGCTGCCATCTGGGCAAAAGATACCGCACAACAGTATTTTGTCTATGATCCAGAAGCCGAGTTTGTCATTCATTTGGTATTTGATCAGCGTCAAGTACGCAGCATGAAACGCTCGGAAAATCTGAACCAGCTTGAGCAGGAACAACAGCATTGGTTAGCGCAAAATCAGCAATTACAGCGTCTAAAACAAAGTGTTGCTGACTCCAGGACTCAACTCGAATTACAAAAGATTGAATATCAAAATAATCAGCAAAAGTATCAGCAGGCCCTGCAAAATCTCAAAGCCCCCGCTCAAAACTCAAAGCAAGTTGCACGACTGCAGCAACAACAACACACCCTGCAACAGCAAGCGAGCGATTTACAGACCAAAATTGCTGAGCATAATCAGCTGGTCCAACAATTCAATGCGCAAACAGAGCAATCGAAACAGCTCTACCAACAATTGACTGAATCCGTAGCGGCATTTAACCAGACCTTTAAACCTCAGGTCCTGCATAAAGGTCAGTTTCACGGTCAACAGATTTTTATTTATGAATTTTCATCCATGGACGACTTACGCCTAACACTCGCGCATGAATTTGGGCATGCTTTAGGCCTAAAGCATACTCAAGATCCTAAATCTTTAATGTATCCTCGCATTAAAGAGCAGAATGCAAAAGATTTTCAGCTGACGGATACCGATCTGGAATTATTGGGTTTTTCTCGAGCGCCTTAATCCCTATAAAATATAGGTGTTTTATCCATTATCGCTTGCTTAGTAACAAGAATGGGTCGATTCTTTGGATTTATTCATGTTATTGTGGATGAAAACATCATATTTATCTTAATGGAGATCGGCATGAGTTATTATCATATCTTAATTGAAGTGAACGACCACATCAGTACGATTGAGCAGACTCGTGATATCGAATTCTTGAATATTGAAGATATTAGCCCCTTTCTCCATTCCATTTTGATTCCCTATTTCAACGAGCAAGAAGTTGAGCTGGAAGATGAAAATGTCGCCTATGACGAGATTTTACATCTGGAAGTCAAACAGACCTTATTACCCATCGAACATCTGGTTGAAGAAGAACAAAAGCAACTCCCGAGCGATACAGATGTGACCATTACTGCTTATGAAATTTTTAATGACCGTGATTTAAGTCAGGATGTAACTGCAGTGATTTTCGATATTTTAGAAGCCGTTAAACTCGATCCTGCCCCTTAATATAAAAAAGGTCTGCATATGGCAGACCTTTTTTTAATGCATCAATTATTGCATCATTTGTTTGGCTTGTTCCTGACGGAAAGCGCGTAAAATCTGCTGCCCTGCACGTCCGGTTGGATTTAAGCCTAAACGGGTTTGCTCTTGGCGAATAGCCTGGCGGCTTTTATCACCAATCAATCCATCCACAGTCCCAATATCATAACCGCGTTGTACTAAAAACTGTTGAATTTCACGACGTTCCGCACGTGAAGTACCCGGATCATCGGTTGGCCATGAAGTTAAGAATGGTGTACCACCACGTAAACGATCCGATAAATGGGCAATGGCTAAACCATAGCTTTCAGCCGCGTTATAGCTATAAATCGCGTCAAAGTTCTTAAATACCAAGAACACGGGACCATTAGCACCGGCTGGAGAAATCAGCCCTGCCGGGGTGCTGCCAGATAAATTACCTTGAATCAATGCGGTACCGTCGGCCCGGGTCACACCTTGGGCTATCCAGCTATTTAACGGCTTTTTATTACGGCGGCTTTCACCAGAAATCGACATGCCTTGCGGGATTTTGACTTCAAAGCCCCATGGCATACCGGTTTGCCACCCTGCCCGTTTTAAGAAGTTTGCTGTTGAAGCCAGAGCATCTGTAGTACTAGAAACCAGATCACGACGGCCATCACCATCAAAATCAACCGCTAAACGTTCATAAGTCGATGGCATAAACTGGGTATGACCAAAAGCCCCAGCCCATGAACCGTATAGCTGATCCTGCGTTAAATCACCGCGCTGTAAAATACGCATGGTGGCAAAAAACTCGCCACGGAAATAACTTTGACGGCGACCTTCACAACTTAATGTTCCTAAAGCCTGTAATAAAGGATATTTACCGGAAATATCACCATAATTACTTTCCACTCCCCACACGGCCACAACCGTTTCCGCAGGGACACCATAGGCCTGCTCGACACGGTTCAATACTGCACGGTGTTGATTTAATTTTTGCTGCCCTGCCTGAACGCGCTCGTTATCCACAAGGCCAGACAAATAATCCCAGATCGGTGTCGAAAATTCAGGCTGATAATTTAATTTATCAATCACGGAATAATCCGGGGTTAAATTTTGGGTATAGCGATCATAGGTCGAACCAGAAACACCCGATGCGATGGCCTGCGAACGCAAATTGGCAATACAGCCCTGAAAATTAGAATTGGGCGTATAATTGCTGGCGACCGCTGCGGTCGTGGCTGGTGTAGAAACGGCTGCGCCATTAATTACCAGCTCGGCATGCGCCTGATTAAAAAAAGTAAATAAGGCAGTGCCTAGAAAAAAAGAAAAATGACGTTTCATGACTGAACCAAAACTTTTGAATTTAAATTTCCTCTCCACCTTAACACGCTATATGAAGATGTATAGTTTGGAAACGTAACTTTGAATTCATTTCTCGGTTTTTTAAATTTAAAACCCTGCTTTTAAATTCATAATTCAGACTTTATTTTAAATTTAAAAGTTATCAACAAGCCCAATTTAAATTCAAAAATACCATACTGGATAACTTGAGCATTTAAATTTAAAAAACTTATCCACTTTTAAATTCATTTCTTCGATTTAAACAGTACATGATGCGAACAAAACATCCAGAAGACGCTAAGCTTATATTTTTCAGCTTATTATTCTAGGTAAAAATAGATATCCACAGCCCATGATTTAAATTTAAAAACCTACTCTGGACTTAACTTTTAAATTTAAATCAGGCGCTCTTTTTTGAATTTAAAATACAGAACAACTTATCCACTGCATATTTAAATTCAAATTACCCCCATAATTTTAAATTCAAAATACCGAAAACAAGTTATCCACAACAGCTCAACTTTATTATTTTAAATTTAAAAACAGCGCAGAATGAAAAAAGCGATCCGAAGATCGCTTTTTTTGAGCTATTGTGGATAAGTTTAGAGGGTCATATCTGCGGTTAATGCCAATGGTACAGGTAAAATTCGTGCCAATTGGCGGCATAAAGCGGTTAAATCATCCGAATTATTCGGCATCAAGGTAATATGTCCCAGCTTACGACCTGTACGCTCAGACTTATTATAGAGATGTAAATGTGCACCGTTCAGGGCCAAAACATCTTCAGATTTTGGATGCTGGCCAATAATATTGATCATCACCGTTGGACGAATCACTTCCGTTGAGCCCAAAGGTAAACCGGCAACCGCACGAATATGGTTCTCAAATTGCGAGCAAATCGCACCTTCAATCGACCAGTGACCTGAATTATGTACACGACATGCCATTTCATTGGCATAGAGACCTTGCTCGGTTACAAACAATTCAAGTGTAAGCACGCCGACATAATTCAAGTGGTTTAACAAACGGGTAATATAATCTTGTGCCACAGGCTGTAAATCGACGCTATTTGGCGCTGGTACAATCGAATGGGACAAGATGCCGTTATGATGATGGTTTTCTGCCAGCGCCCAGGTTTTCACATCGCCGTTTTGTCCACGCACCGCAATAATCGAGACTTCACGACTGAATTTAACAAAGCTTTCAGCGATCAAGCTTTTTGCCGGGCCAAGTTCAGCCCAAGCCGTGTCGATCTGATCTTCAGTACGTAATACGAACTGACCTTTACCATCATAGCCACCTGTCACGGTTTTTAAGACAATCGGTAAGCCAAGATCAGCAACTGCCTGTTTTAAGCTCTCTAAGCTCTCCACAGCACGATACGGCGCAACAGGAATGTTGAGCTCATCAAACAAACTTTTCTCGGCCAAGCGGTTTTGTGCAGTCGCTAACGCAAGGCGAGGCGGGTACAGGGTTTTGCTTTGAGTTAAAACATCCACATCCGCAACAGGCGTATTTTCAAATTCAAGACTAAATACATCCGCACTGGCAATGAAATCTTGCAAGCCTTGCGGATTTTGGCTAGAAAATACCGGACCTAAAATTGCAGCAGGGCAATCCGTTTCTGCCTCAAAGAAGGTGCATTGAATATTCAGTGGCAATGCCGCTTGCGCCATCATACGTCCAAGCTGTCCGCCACCAAAAATACCGATGGTTTTATTCATATCTATAACTCTTTTGCTCGGGCAAAGCCTTAAAGCGATGCTTTAAGTTTGCTTATCCTCTTACTCGGACAAAGTCCTTGTCTTGCATTCGGGCAAAGCCTTAAAGCGATGCTTTAAGTTTGCTTATCCTCACTCATGACCAGGAATGTTATTGCTCGATACTTTTTCTGTTTGTGCCGTACGAAAATCCGCTACATTTTGAGCGATGTCTGGACGAGTTAAGCCTAAAATCTGCGCTGCCATAATCGCTGCATTAGTCGCACCAGCCTGACCAATCGCCAAAGTACCTACCGCAATACCTGCTGGCATTTGCACGATTGAAAGCAATGAATCTACACCATTTAAAATCGATGATTTAACCGGTACGCCCAGTACAGGTAAATCAGTTTTAGCCGCACACATCCCCGGTAAGTGTGCCGCACCACCAGCGCCTGCAATAATCACCTGAATACCACGATCACGAGCTGTTTCAGCATATTCAAACAAACGATCCGGGGTACGGTGCGCAGAAACCACTTCAGCTTCAAAAGGAACACCCAACTGTTTGAGCATGTTAGCGGTATGTTCAAGGGTTGCCCAATCTGATTGAGAACCCATGATAATTCCGACTAAAGGTTGGCTATCTGTTGCGACCGCATTCATTGGCTTTTCCAAAACATGATAAAAATAGAGAAGTATCTCGACTTACGCCAAGCACGAAGGAATAAATTGGCAAATATTATAGCGGTTTTTTCAAGCATCCCCAACAAAAGAACGCGTGAACTGCTTCACGAAAATTAGCTCTGGTTTCGAAATACAAAATAGACACACCCCATTAAACACAGCATTGCCCAGATATAGTCCAGCTTAAACGGCTGTTTAAAGACAAAAATCATAAAGGGCACAAACACCATTAATGTCACCACTTCCTGGGTAATCTTCATTTCCCCCAGACTCCAGCCATGCTGGTTGAGCAACTTGGTGGCAGGAATCATAAAACTGTATTCCAGCAGGGCAATACACCAGCTAAACAGGATCGCTTGCCAGATCGGCGCATCATGCAGGATTTTCAGATGTCCATACCATGCCAAGGTCATAAAACAGTTGGAAATAATCAACAAACATAACGCTAAAAGAGTAGGGCTCAACATAATGTGCTGGTATCCAGATCAAGGGTGAATCGCAGAGAAGATATGCTTTTAAAAACCCTGAAATTTTAGCACTCATCTGCATAATTAGAACTAAACAACAACAACGAATTTTGACTATCTTTTCCATGCAAGCCTTGCTATCGTTGCGTTTGATTTTTATTGATAACGACAATCATACATACGATATCAGTGCTGTATGAAGAGCAGTGGAGAAGGCGCGTTATGCATCTGCATATTTTGGGTATTTGTGGCACATTTATGGGGTCTTTGGCTCTACTCGCACGAGATTTAGGACATAAAGTCACAGGTTCAGATGCCAATGTTTATCCACCTATGTCAACTCAACTCGAAAATGCGGGTATTGAACTGATGCAGGGCTATGACCGTAGCCATTTACAGCCGCATCCTGATCTTGTGATCGTCGGTAATGCCATGAAACGCGGCATTGATGCGATTGAATATATGCTGAATGAAGGCCTGCCTTATATTTCTGGCCCACAATTTCTGGCAGACCATGTGCTGCAAGGCAAACACGTACTCGGTGTCGCAGGTACACATGGTAAAACCACTACCACGACAATGCTGGCCTGGGTGCTGGATCAGGCGGGTTTAAATCCAGGTTTCTTGATCGGCGGCGTACCGCTTGGTTTTAGTGAAAGTGCACGTTTAGGTGGTGGTCAATATTTCTGTGTTGAAGCGGATGAATATGATTCTGCATTCTTCGACAAGCGTTCTAAGTTTGTTCACTATCATCCTAAAACCGCAATTTTAAACAATCTTGAATTTGACCACGCTGACATTTTCGATGATCTCGCTGCGATTCAAAAACAGTTCCATCATTTAGTCCGTACCATTCCGAGTGAAGGTCGTATTATTGCGCCCATTACTGAAACCAATATTGATGAAGTCTTGGAGCAGGGCTGCTGGACACCAGTGATTCGTACCAGTCTAGAGCCAAATGCACAAGCCGCGTTATCTGCTGAGTTGATCAGTGCGGATGGTAGCCACTTTAAAGTGCTTGAACAGGGCAACGTGGTCGGTGAAGTGAAGTGGAACATGACCGGGCAACACAGCGTTGCCAATGCCTTAGCGACCATTGCTGCTGCACAACACGTGGGTGTTCGCCTTGAACAGGCCTGTGAAGCCTTATCCAACTTCGGTGGGGTAAAACGCCGTATGGAGCTGTTAGGTACGGTGCGTGGCATCGAAGTCTATGATGACTTTGCCCATCATCCAACTGCCATTGAGACCACATTGGACGGCGCGCGTAAACGTCTAGGTGAACGTAAGCTATGGGCGATCATTGAACCACGTTCAAATACCATGCGTATGGGCAGCCATAAAGATGGTTTGGCACATTCAGCCCGTTTAGCCGATGAAGTGATCTGGTATCAACCGGAAGGTCTGGATTGGGATTTGCAACCTGTGATTGCAGCATCATCGAACAAGGCAGAAGTCAGCCGTTCATTGGATGAGATCATTGCCCGTGTGGTGAATGAAGCAGGTGAGGGGGATGCTGTGGTGATCATGTCCAATGGCGGTTTTGGTGGTTTACACCAAAAGTTGATTACGGCATTGTCATAATCAAAGTCAGCACTTTCTGAAAAACTATTGTCTTAACGGAGTCTTGCAAGTTCTTATCTAATTTCTGGATCAGCCTGCGGCTCGCCCTACTTTTCTTTCGGGAAAAGTAGGCAAAACCATTGTCATCTGCAAAACCTGTCCTCTTCTTGCATTTATCAACATATATCGCAGAAACAGCCTCTCATTTAAACCACGCAGGTTGCAGATGACGTTTCCGCGTATCGTATTTCTTCAAAATTATGTTCATTCAGATCGTGACAAGCAACATCCCTGTCGAATAAACATATGTACACATGCATTTTAAATTGCTATCAACTCAGTTTATTCACCAATTTTAACGGCAAAATCTTCATTGCTATGCCCATTGGCAACCATGGCCATTGTGGCACATACGCCTTCACAGGCTCTTTCTCAATGGCTTTCACCAAAGCCTTGCTTCCTGTCTTCTCATCCACTTCAAACGGCAGTTTCTTGGCGCCTTCATTCAATTCAGTGCGAATATAACCTGGGTAAATCGTCGACACTTTAATGGGTGTACCCAGCAATTCCGCACGGATGCCCTCTGCCAAATGCGCCACTGCCGCTTTACTGGCTGCATAGGTCGATAAATGCTTCGGTAAACCACGCATGGCACTCATCGAGGAAATCACCACCAAATGACCTTTATTTTGCGCTCTAAAGATTTCAACCGCGGCTTCGCATTGTGCCAGAGCAGAAATAAAGTTGGTCTCCGCCGTCGCCCGATTCACCTCAAAATGTCCTTTCCCAATACGGCGACCATCACCGACACCTGCATTGACAATAATGCGGTCAATGCTGCCAAATTCTTGCTGAAAGGCTTTAAATACGGTAAACACATCATCGTAATGAGTCACATCCAGGGTCTTGATCTTGACCTGAACGGAAAACTGGCTTTGCAACTCCTGTTGTAACGTTTCCAGACGCTCTAAACGTCGTGCACAAAGCGCCAGATTGTAGCCTTTGGCGGCAAATTCACGCGCCATACCTGCGCCTAAACCCGAACTTGCACCTGTAATTAAAATTGTCTTTGCCATTTCTGCCACCTATTCTTGTTTAAATCCATGTAAGGAGTTCTGCATCGTGTGCTTTTAAATAATGATGTTCATTAAAACTCAGTAATTGCAAGCGTCCATCCACCCAACGCAGCGTCGTAATACTGGCATTGGCAATCGACCAGTTCAGCGCAAAGATCTGTTTCGCATCCAAGCCCAGCACCTGGCCCACCGCCACTGAAATGACACCACCTGAGCTGAATACCACCGCCTGACGCTGCTGTGTGGCATCAAGCTGCTGACACAGGCCATGCAACGCGCTTTCTACACGGCTTTGGAAACCTAACCAGGTCTCATGATATTCATGGTCATATTGCTCTCCAATCCAGCGTTCAATCGCCCCATCAAAGATTTTCGCCAGATAGACACGTGGGTTCTCAACTTGCGCGACATCCTGTTTGAGTAATTCAGGCTGATTAAAGCGGGGTTCGTATTGAGCAAATACATGCTGATGATCAAACTCATTCCAGCTGGATTCAGTGTGAATCGGTACCTCTGCAAAACCTTGCGCTAAAGTGAGTTGCGCGGTTTGTTGATGGCGTTGCATTGAACCGGCCACCACCAAAGGAGAGGATTTTAAAGTCTTGCTGAGAAACTCACCCGCTGCCTGTGCCTGTTGTTCACCTTTGGCAGAGAGCAGGTCATAACTGGCCGCCCCAAAGGAGGCCTGCCCATGTCGTACCAGATATATGGTGCTCATGCTGTTAAAATTTCCTTCAGTTTTGCGCCATATTCAGGAATTAATTGCTGGGCTTGTGTATTGTCCTGTGCAATCAATTTTAGGGCACGAATATGCAGGGCATGAATCAGGATCCAGAAGTCTTTAAAGGCTGGATTATCGGTTTGCTGATGGTAATAACGGTAATAGATCTGCTGCGCGATCACGGCTAGGCGGAATAGACCAAATACTTCATAAAATGCCCAGTTGTCAGGCTTCAACCCTGTTTTTTCCAGATAGTAATCCACCACTTGCTGACGTGTCAGCATGCCTTTCAGATTGGTCGGCTGACGGCGACTGGACTTCATCAAGGCATCGTCATCGTCCTGAATCCAGTAGGCGAGGGCGCTGCCCAAATCCATTAACGGATCACCCAAGGTCGCCATTTCCCAGTCCAGTACCCCAATCACCTGAGTCGGTTGCTGTGGATCTAAAATGACATTATCAAAACGCCAGTCATTATGAATCACGCAGGTTTTGGAATCGGCCGGAATATGTTGTTGCAACCATTCCCGCACAAACGCGAAATCAGGTACATTCGGTGTCAGGGCCTTGCTATAGCGCGCGTCCCAACCTTCGACCTGACGGCGGCAATAGCCTTCACCTTTGCCCAGTTTTTCCAGCGCTGTACCTTGATAAGGCACTTGATGCAGTTCAATCAATTTATCCAGCACATTCAGGCACAGTTGCTGGACTTGCTGTTCATCCAGCTGTAATTCTTTGGGTAAATTGGCACGTGGAATAATGCCTTCAATCCGCTTCATCACATAGAAATCACAACCGATCACGCTCTCATCCTGACACAGCGCGATCATTTCAGGCAGCACAGGGTAGAAGGGTGCCAGATACTTCTGCACATTGTATTCACGGGCCATATCATGCGCTGATTTGGCCTTAGTGCCTTTCGGTGGACGGCGTAGGATCAGATCTGCATTGTCATACGCTAAACGGTAGGTCCAGTTAGATGCACCACCTGAATATTGGGTGACTTTTGCCTGTCCTTGCAGACTCACTCCCTGATTTTTTAACCATGTTTCAACCGCTGCAATATCCAGTTCTTCACCATGACGAACCTGACCGCCCATATCAATTACTGTCATTTGCTTTTATCCTTATTTACGACCATAGCCACGTTTTTTGAGTTCTAATTTGGCAATCATGCCTTTATGGACTTCGTCAGGTCCATCGGCCAAACGTAAACTTCGCGCCTGAGTAAAGAAAGCCGTTAACGGTGTATCACGGGAAACACCTTCGCCACCGTGGATCTGAATCGCCATATCCACCACATTTTGCAAGACTGTTGGCGCGACCACTTTAATGGCCGAAATTTCAGTTAATGCCGCCATATTACCTTGCGTATCCATCTTATAGGCAGCGTATAAGGTCAATAAACGCGCCTGATCGATCTGCACACGCGCATCTGCAACGCGTTCCAGATTGCCACCCAGCTTGAGCAGTTCTTTGCCAAAAGCCTTACGCGACATGCCACGGTCAATCATCAGTTCCAGTGCTTTCTCTGCCGCGCCAACACAGCGCATACAATGATGAATACGCCCAGGGCCTAAACGGCCTTGCGCAATTTCAAAGCCTTGGCCTGCACCACCAATGAAGTTGCTAACAGGCACACGCACATTGTCGAAGCTGACCTGTCCATGCCCATGCGGTGCATCGTAATCACCAAACACAGGCAGCATACGTTCAATGGTCACGCCTGCGGTATTGACCGGTACCAGTACCATAGAATGCTGGTGATGACGGTCTTTGCTTGGGTCCGGCGTATAGGCCATAAAAATAATGATTTTGGCATTGGGATCGCCTAAACCGGATGACCACCATTTGCGTCCATTCAAGACGATTTCATCACCCTCTATCACCGCAGTGGCCTGCATATTGGTCGCATCACTGGATGCCACCGCAGGCTCGGTCATACAGAACACGGAACGAATTTCACCCTTGAGTAGTGGTTGTAGCCATTGCTGTTTTTGCGCATCGCTACCATAGCGCCACAATACTTCCATATTGCCGCTATCGGGTGCATTACAGTTAAATACCGTCGGCGCAAGCAGGCTACGTCCCGTCAGTTCGGCAATATGTGCATATTCCTGAACCGATAAGCCTGCACCAAGCTCGGCATCAGGTAAGAACATGTTCCATAAGCCCGCTGCTTTGGCTTTGTCTTTCAATTGTTGTAATTGTTCAGGCCATTGCCATTGGGTCCAGTCACCATCGACATTGAGGCGATGTACCTCATCCCAGAATGCTTTTTCAATAGGTTCAATTTCTTGTTGGATAAACGCTTGCGTACGTGCAATAAAATCCTGTGCACGCGCTGATAATGCAAACATCCTGTTCTCCCTCAATCTAAAATTTGGCGAAAGCTGATTCGCTGCTTTACATCACCATAAGCGAAAATTTATTATGAATGAAATGATTTTATTTTATTCAAAACTATGAATCAGATTCATAATAGCAACCTACTGGAAGTCGGGCACTTTCATCGTATCGATATTAATTTATATCCGCTTTTTATTGCGATTTTTGAACAGAAGAGCATTTCTAAAGCAGCACAATTGCTGTGTATCAGCCAGTCTGCGGTGAGTCATGCCTTGCAACGCTTGCGTAGCCAGCTTGGCGATGAGTTATTCGTGCGCAGCGGTCAAAAAATGCTCCCTACTCCGTATGCCGAGCAAATTTACCAGCCCATTCAAACCGCGTTATTGACGATCCAGAGTATTGCCGTACCGCAACAGGACTTTGTGCCTGATATGTTGCACAGCTTAAAAATCGCCATTCATGACGAAATTGAGCCGATTATTTTTCCGCAGCTGGTACATCATTTTGCGCAACTGAATCTGGACATCCAGTTCCTGAGCTCCAAACTGGATCGTAAAAACATGCTGGCGGATCTTTCTGCCCAACAGATTGATTTTGTCATTGATCTGGTGCAACCGTATCAGGCCAGTTTACAGTTTGAAAATCTGATTGAAGACCATTTTGTGGTGTGTACCCAGCAGCCCAATATGGATTTATCGCTGTATTTGTCTTCACCGCATATTGGTGTGTCTTCACGGCGTACCGGGATTCTGCTCGAGGATATTTATCTCAATCGGCAGCAATTATCCCGCCAGATTTTCCTGCGTTGTCAGCACTATGCAACGGCATTGCAGATATTGAATCATTATCCCGATGCCATTCTGACCATTCCGCAAAGCATCCTCAAGCATTTGCATTATTCCCAAGCCTTACATATCCATCCTTTGCCAATCGAGCTACCTCAAATCAATATGGGTATGTATTGGCATGAAAATGTGAAACATCATCCACGCCATCAATTTTTACGCACGGAAATCCTGAAAATTTTTTAGTTGAACCTTGCTGATGAATATTTGCACATTGTCTAAAAATATGTAATTCTATACGCATATTTGGATATGAATATCCATACAGAATAAGTTGACAAGGGGAGTAGCCTCCTCCAGACCTAAGCGCTGAATGCCTTAGGTGTCAGAGCTTCGTCATTACACTTTGCAAAAAGTCGGACTCTGAGCATCACAATCCATCGTGGTGTAGGCAAGACCTTGATCATGTTGAAACAGATGTATTAATTCATCTGGCAACTGGTCGAGGTTTTTTTATGTCCATTTGCCAGATAGGGAGTTGTGATGGAAACTATCGGTAATTTATGGCTCTATGTCGCATTCTTCGGTCTCGTTACCGTGATGCTACTGGTCGACTTTTTAGGCTTTAAGCAAAAACAAAATCAGGACGTGCCGATCAGACAGGCAGCCTACTGGAGTATTGCCTGGGTCAGTGTTGCAGTGATTTTTGGTGGCGGATTATGGTTTTATCTACAGCAAACCGTAGGTGCAACCATTGCCAACCAGAAAACCATGGAATACTTCGCAGGTTATCTATTGGAAAAATCGCTGGCAATTGATAACGTCTTTGTCTGGTTAATGATTTTCGCAGCTTTTGCGATCCCGCCTGCATATCAACGTAAAATCCTGCTTTACGGCGTACTTGGTGCAATCATTCTGCGAACCATTTTTATCTTTATTGGTGCGTGGTTTGTGCAAGAGTTCTCTTGGGTGCTATATATCTTCGGTGCCTTCCTGGTCTACACCGGCTTTAAATTCCTGAAAGGTCAGGATGAAGAAGATACCAATATTGAAGATATCAAGTTACTGAAATGGTTACGCAAACACATGCGTATCACACCACAGCTTGAAGGCAACAATTTCTTCGTTCGCCAGAATGGTGTGTTATGGGCAACCCCTTTATTTTTAGTTTTGATTTTGGTCGAAGCGTCTGATGTGATCTTTGCGGTGGATTCCATTCCTGCAATTTTCGCCGTGACCAGTGATCCGTTCATTGTTTTAACCGCAAACTTAATGGCGATTTTGGGTTTACGTGCGATGTTCTTCTTATTGGCAGGTGCGGCGTCGAAAATGCATTACTTACCGTATGGTTTGGGCATCATCTTACTATTCATTGGTGCAAAAATGTTATTGCTCGACGTATTCCACATGCCAATCTGGATTTCGTTAGGCTTTATCGTTCTGGTATTAGGCATCACCGCTTATCTGTCGTTACGACACAATAAGCGACAAGCGCAATAAACCATCAGAAATAGAAAGGGCCTGCATTGCAGGCCTTTTTTATCATGACCTACTTTTTAAAAGCAGTCTTTAATAAAAGAGGGATGTGAACCCAGCTTGATAGGAATCATATTCATATCATCAAAGGTTGAGTTGAAAATTTCATTTCGAGCTTTATTCACCTTAATCCGCCCAGCTGATCGGGTGGCATTTGGCTGTTTTTCAGCGATGTTAATTTGGATAATTTCTTCATTGTTATCTTTCGCTTGAAAATCAAAGCTCAAACGCTCCTTTGCAATATCATCCAGCTTAAAATTGCCTTTGCTAATGTCTATTAACTGAGCTTGGCATTCAGTAGTATGCTTAAACGTGCTTTGATAGGTTTCGTTGTGAGAACTGCATGCCGAAATTGTGCATGCCAATAAAATAAATAACCCTGTTTTTTTCATAAATTTTCTCTTGATTTCTAAACTCTAAATGACAGCAAAGTGAATGTGCACTTGATTATAGCTTTCATAAGCACTGCCGGGCGAATGAAATAATATGATTCAGAACACATCCGGGTCTTCAAATATTCATCTACTGTTCTCAAATGCACTTCTTTTTATTGAAAATATAGATACAGCGTCGCTGAAGACACAATCAAATGGCTCAAACTACTGCTCACATTTATATACCTTTTAAGCGCATTAATTAGCCGAATAATCCAGTAAATTTGGCAAAATCAGGTACAATCAACCGAAAAAAGTAAAATTGTAGGTTGTTATGACTTTGGCTACTCCAACCACGGTGATTCGTGGTCGCTTCTTAGATATTCAAAAGACCGTTTCTCAAGCCACTGAAATTGCCGATCAAGTCCGTTATATCGAAGACGGCATAATGATCACTGAACAAGGTAAAATTCGCTGGTTTGGCCCGTGGAACGACGCTCAAGCCCATCTTCCTGCAAACGTTGAAATCCAGCATTATCCAGAACAATTGATCATCCCGGGCATGATCGATACCCATATCCATTTCCCACAAACGGAAATGGTCGGTGCTTACGGCGAACAATTATTAAGCTGGCTCAACACCTATACCTTCCCGACTGAAATTCAGTTTAAAGACAAAGCTTATGCCCAAGAGATAGCTCAGTTTTTTGTCAATGAATTGCTTAAAAACGGAACCACCACCGCGTTGGTGTTCTGTACGGTACATCCTGAATCTGTGGATGCTTTATTTGAAGCCGCAGCACAGCACCAGATGCGTTTAATCGCAGGGAAGGTGATGATGGATCGTCATGCACCAGAAGCATTGTGTGATACCGCACAGAGTGCCTATGATGATTCTAAGGCGCTGATTGAGAAGTGGCATGGACAGGGCCGTGCTTTATACGCGATTACACCACGTTTTGCGCCAACGTCTACTCCCGAACAACTGGAACAAGCAGGCCAGCTCAAAGCACAATTCCCTGATGTTTATGTACATACCCATTTAAGTGAAAACAAAGATGAAATCGCATGGGTAAAAGAGCTATTCCCTGAGCAAGATGGTTATCTGGATGTTTATCATCATTATGGCTTAACCGGTCAACGTTCTGTATTTGCGCATTGCGTCCATCTGGAAGATGCAGAATGGAAATGTATGCATGAAACCGACTCTGCGATTGCCTTCTGCCCAACTTCAAACCTGTTCTTGGGCAGTGGATTATTCCCTTTGAAAAAGACCTGGGAACAGCAAGTAAAAGTCGGTTTAGGCACTGACGTTGGGGCAGGGACTTCATTTAGTCTGTTGCAAACCGTGAATGAAGCGTACAAAGTTCAACAGTTACAAGGCGATAAACTCTCGGCTTTTGAATCGTTGTATCACGCCACACTAGGTGGGGCGAAAGCGCTGGATCTGGATGAGAAACTCGGTAACTTTAACATCGGTAAAGAAGCTGATTTCGTGGTCTTGAATACCCAGCCAACCGCGTTACAACAACTGCGTCAGTCACGTTCAAAATCGGTTGAAGATAGCCTGTTTGCTTTATTCACCATGGGCGATGACCGAAATATTGAGGCAACCTATATCTATGGACAAAAAGCCTATAGCCAAAACTAAATTTTTAAATAAACAGAGACTTGGCTTACTCTGTATTGCGATTGGATGTGCAGTTCTGCTGAAACGGGACAGCTCGTCTGCTCAAAATGAAACACATTCTTCGTCATCAAAAGGTGCATGAAAAGTGATTTTGTTTTAAAATTGCCAGATTAGCTCAAGATTTCGAGGTGTTGCAGGTCAACACCTTTTTTATTTTCCCGTTTTTAAGTTTTAGGAATCTACCGATGACCATTGCAATGCGCATTATGATTTCAAGTGAAGAGATTCAAGCCAAAGTGAAAGAACTTGGCGACAAAATCAATGCACACTATGCTCAAAGTGATAAAGAACTGGTACTGATCGGCTTATTACGTGGTTCAGTCATTTTTATGGCGGATTTATGCCGTGCCATCGACAAACCACATGAACTCGATTTTATGACCGTGTCTAGTTATGGTGGTGGAACCGTTTCCTCTCGTGATGTCAAAATTTTAAAAGATCTTGATGGCGAAATTCACGGTAAAGATGTGCTTGTGGTCGAAGATATTATCGACTCAGGTAATACCCTCAGCAAAGTGGTTGAAATGCTGAAAACCCGTAATCCAAACTCAATTGAATTATGTACTTTAGTCAGCAAGCCGTCACGCCGTGAAATTCCTTTAGATGTAAAATTTCTGGGCTTTGAAGTCGAAGACCGCTTTATTGTCGGCTATGGCCTCGACTTTGATCAAAAATATCGTCACTTGCCATTTATTGGTGAAATCGGGATTTAATCCAATCCTTCGGTTAATAATCTCGTTCCTACCTTGTCCTGCGCTCAGATCAACTGTCGAATGCTTTGGTCTGAGTGATGCGTCTAAAGCTGCTTTTTCAGCCATGCTTTAATCAAAACCCGCTAAATCCAGCACAAAAATACGACATAACTCAGTAATCCACTACAGACAAAGTTTGTGCGTATCAAGCAGGATAGTAATAAATATCACTGTTAAAACAAGGAGAAAGACAATGTGGTCTCTAATTGTGGCAATCGTCGTTGGTTTTTTTGCTGGTTTAATTGCACGTGCTTTACATCCGGGTGAAGATAAAGCAGGCTTTATTGTAACCACCTTATTAGGTATCGCAGGTTCACTCTTGGCAACCTATGGTGGTCGCTTGCTCGGCCTATATGGTGAAAATTCGGCAGCCGGTTTCATTGCCTCTGTGATTGGTGCGATCATTATTTTGTTTATCTACAATCTGGTCACCAAAAAAAGCTAGAACGGTCTAGATTAATACGCCCAATTCATTCATGTAATGGATTGGGCATTTTTATTTATAGGCCGAGTTCTTTCCAGATCGTCTGAATGTCTGCAGCACTTCGTGCACCGACCATTTTAAATCCATTGCTGAAAATCAGGGTCGGGGTGCCATCTACGGCTAATTTTCGACCGAGCTGCAAATTACGCTCTATCGGATTCGCACAGGTTTTTTGTTGCGGCTGTACATTCTTCTGCAGCAGGTTTTTCCATGCATAGGCCGGGTTAGCATCACACCAGACTGATTGAGACACAGCAACCGATTGTGCTTTTAAGGGATAGATAAAGGTATAGATGGTCACATCATTCAGCTTGTCCAGCTCGGCTTCCAGTTTCTTGCAATATGGACAGTTCGGATCGGAGAAAACCGCCAACTCACGCTTACCATTGCCTTTGACGGTTTTAATCGCATCTTTGAACGGAAGCTGTTTCCAGTCCACCGTGTTTTGCTGGATCACCAGATCCTTGGTCAAATTTTTCTGGTCTTTTAAACGCACCATTGACCCGATAAACATGTGTTGAGCACTTTCATCCAGATAGATGATCTGGTTGTCCAGACTGGCACTGTATAAACCGTTCATTGCAGTCGGTTGGATGTTGGTCACCTGAATATTGGGATATTGTTTACTCAAATTACTTTTTAAGGTCTCGACATTGGCAAAGCCCAGTGCAGAAACACAACTTAATAATGAGAAAATCCCAATTTTTTTTAACATGAGTGACACTCTATACAAAAATCAGCCGCTATTGTAATGATTATCGGACGGCCAAACAGCTCAGCTTACGCAGTAACAACCAAAATTCAACCGACGACTGTGATGTTTCACGTGGAACATCTGCTTCAATCCAAGTCTGGTTTTAGATTGCTTTTCATGAGCTATTTTTAGTTAGAAAATGACAATTATTTTCACATCACATTGAAATATCCGCGTTAATTTGAAAATAACTAGATCAATCGGGCCATGTTTGGAATAATTCCCCAGGAAACGATGAGCTGTGGAAATGATTCAGCAAATATTTGGGGTGTTTTTGAGGCTGAATAGTTTTAACCCACATTTAAAAACCATATAGATCATTCTTTTCATTGCAATTTTTAAATCGAATGGCAACAAACCATCTTATTATTCAGATCCAGGTAGATTGATGTATAGCGCAGAATTACTCGAAGAAGCCAAAACATTTATGTTTCATATGCTGACCAAAGTAGTGGAATATGGGGGTTCAGATTTATTTATTACTGCAGATTTTCCGCCCAGCATTAAATTACAGGGACTGATGCGTCCACTCGGGCAACAGGAACTGACGGCCGATAAAACCAAACTGTTTGCCTATAGCTTAATGAATGAAAAGCAACGCCAGGAGTTTGAAAAAGAATGGGAATGTAATTTTGCCATCAATGTTCCCCATGTTTCACGTTTTCGTGTCAATGTGTTTAAACAGCAGCTACAGATCGGCATGGTGATTCGTACCATTACCTCGGAAATTCCAACCTTTCAGAAGCTGAAGCTGCCTGAATCGCTTAAACAGGTGATTATGGAAAAACGTGGTCTGGTCTTGGTGGTAGGCGGTACCGGCTCAGGCAAATCAACCTCTTTGGCCGCCATGATTGATCACCGCAATGAAAACTCAGCGGGACATATCATTACCGTTGAAGATCCGGTTGAGTATGTACATAAACACAAAAAATCCATGATTACCCATCGTGAAGTCGGTGTTGATTGTCACTCATGGCAGCATGCCCTGAAAAACACCTTACGTCAGGCACCCGATGTGATCCTGATTGGGGAAATCCGTGATACGGAAACCATGGAACATGCGATTGCCTTTGCCGAAACAGGGCATCTTTGCCTAGGGACTTTACACGCCAACAATGCCAATCAGGCGCTGGACCGGATTATTAATTTCTTCCCGGAAGAACGTCGTAACCAGTTACTCATGGATCTTTCATCCAATATGAAAGGTATTATTTCTCAACGATTGGTGCGCACGCAGGATGGCAAAGGGCGTCGCGCAGCGATTGAAATCCTGCTGAATACGCCCTTAATTGCAGATAATATTTTAAAAGGCCAGTTCCACGCACTGAAAGAGATTATGAGTAAATCACGTGAGCTGGGGATGCAAACCTTCGATCAGGCTTTATTCGATCTGTATAACGAAGGCGCGATTAGCTATGATGAGGCCTTGCGTAATGCCGATTCAGTCAATGAATTGCGTTTGCAGATCAAGCTCAAAGCCACACGTCAGGACGGCGCGCCAGCTGCCATGATGACGGCATTAAATGTGGTACCAGAACAAAAAGCAGAGCAAGAACAGACCGCTGAAGAGAAGGAATAAAAAATGGCTTGGATTGCAATACAATTCAAGCCATAAGTATTTGATTTAATTGATTATTTACCAATACAAAATGAACCAAAAATCTTCCCTAGAAGATCATCGGCACTAAAGTCACCGGTGATTTCACCCAATGCATTTTGTGCCAGACGCAATGATTCAGCCACCAGTTCACCTGCGTTAAACACAACAAGTTGCTCACGTGCCTCGGCAAGATAGCGCTGAGTGCGCTTCATTGCGTCTAAATGACGTGTTCGGGCAATAAAGGTGTCTTCCTCAGGCTGGAAGCCTGCATGCGCTGTAATCGCTTCTATAAGCGCCTGAACACCCATATCCTGTTTGGCAGACACACTGATATGACGGAAGCCCTGATAATCACTTAAAGTCGCCTCCTGACCGGTTAAATCACATTTATTACCGATCAACAGTAAACGTTTCGGTTCAAGATGATCGGCAAAATATTCGCGCGCCAGCTGCAACGGTTCATCGCCCTGGTTTAAATCGTAGACCAGCAGTAATAAATCGGCCTGTTCAATTTCTTTAATCGCACGACGAATCCCTTCCTGCTCGACGATATCACCTGTTTCACGTAAACCGGCAGTATCGGTTAAGGTAATTGGCAAACCATTCAAACTGATCTTTTCATGCAATACATCGCGGGTGGTTCCGGCAATATCGGTCACAATGGCCCGTTCGTGGCCCGCCAGCGCGTTTAACAGGCTGGATTTGCCCGCGTTCGGCTTACCGGCGATCACTACCTGCAAACCTTCACGTAACAGCTGACCTTGGCGTGCAGATTGCTGTACGGCCTTAACCGAGTCCTGTACATCATCCAGCAAAGCTAAAATCTTGCCATCGGCAAGGAAATCAATTTCTTCTTCTGGAAAATCAATGGCCGCTTCCACATGCAAACGCAAGTGAATCAGCTTTTCTAAAACGGTATTAATTTTGGTTGAAAAGGCACCCTGTAAGGAACGAACCGCTGAACGTGCGGCGGCCTGTGAGGTTGCATCAATCAAATCAGCGATCGCTTCGGCTTGCACCAGATCCATCTTGCCGTTTTCAAAGGCACGCATGGAAAACTCACCCGCCTTGGCAGCCGTCGCACCCAAATCCAGTAAACGCGCTAATAACGCATTCTGAATAACTGGGCCACCATGCCCCTGTAATTCCACCACATCCTCACCGGTAAACGAATGCGGATTTGGAAAACACAGTACAATGCCTTCATCCATCACTGAACCATCCGCATCACAGAACTGACGGAAGCCAGCCATGCGGGCAGCAGGAAGAGTTTTCTGGGTCAACTGTTCAGCAATGGCATAAGCTTTAGGGCCGGAAAGTCGAATCACGCCCACACCACCACGACCTAATGGGGTAGCAATCGCAGCAATTGTGGTTTGATGTTGCATGTTAAATTCACCTAAAAAACACGAGGGTTATGAAACAGGAACCCTAAATACAGACAAAGAAAAATCCGCTTAAGATTACCATCTTAAGCGGATTTATTCAGCAAAAGTTCGAACTTAAGAACTCGATTCAACCTTGTTGAGACGGTCTTTTTCGACACCTTTGTTAATAAACCATTGTTGCAAAATGGTAATACTGTTGTTGACGATCCAGTAAAGCACCAAACCGGCAGGGAAGAACAACATGAATACCGTAAACATGATTGGCATGATACGGAACACTTTTGCCTGCATAGGATCAGTCGGTTGTGGATTCAACATTTGCTGAACGAACATGGTCACACCCATGATCAACGGCAAGATAAACCATGGATCCATTGCCGATAAGTCTTGAATCCAGCCTAACCATGGTGCATGACGCAATTCAACCGATTCCATCAATACCCAGTACAAGGCCAAGAAAATCGGCATTTGTAACAATAACGGCAAGCAACCAGACAATGGATTGACTTGTTCACGCTTGTATAAGGCCATCATTTCTTGAGAGAAGCGCATACGGTCTTCACCAAATTCTTCTTTCATGCGTTGCATTTCTGGTGCAATCACACGCATTTTCGCCATTGAGCGATAACTTTTTGAAGAAAGTGGCCATAAAATCAATTTCACCAAGATCGTCAATAAGATAATTGACCAACCCCAGTTACCAATGATGTTATGGAAGAACTGTAAGCCCAGGAACAAGAGTTTGGCAATCGGCCATAACCAGCCGTAATCTACAGTCTGGTTTAAACCAGCAGCTAGATCTTTGAGTTCAGACTGAATTTTTGGACCAGAATAAAGTTGCGCATCCACTTCCATTGAGGTACCGGCCGGTACATTGATCACTGGAGAGGTGAAGCCCATGATATTCATGTGATCGGCAGACTGGCGCGATTCCAGTTTAGCCACATAAGGCTGGCCATCCGCTTGGGTCAGTTTCAGATTACCCGGAATCCAGGCACTGACGAAATAATGCTGAACCATGGCAACCCAGCCGCCTTTGGCTTCAACACTCAATTTTTCATCATTAAAATTGCTGAATTTCAACTTGTTATAATGCGCGTCTGGTGTACCCCATGCGCCACCCAGATAAGTTCCAAGGGTAAAGATACCTTGAGAAGATTTACCCGGATCATCAGAATTGTCACGCTTTAACTGACCAAACATCTGGCCTTGCCAGTTTTGCTGACTACGGTTAACAACCTGATGTTTCACTGTAATTGGATAATCACCTTGGGTGAAGATGAACGACTTGATCACTTCCACACCTTCAGGTGTTTTAAATACCAATGGCACAGTCAACACTTGATGTGTCTTACCATCTTTTGAGGCAACGCTCTTCGCATCCGCCAAAGTATATGCTGTTTTTTCAACATCATACATTGGACGTCCGCCACGGCTGCTATCTGGTCCATTCAAACCGATCAAACCAGATTGAGCGACGTAAGTACGTTTCGCATCACTTTCCAGCATGACAAACGGTTTATCGCTGTCTTTGCTTTCATCATGGCTTAACAATTCAATACGAACGATATCACCACCTTTAGGATTGATCCAAAGATGATACAGATCCGTTTGTACTGAAATCAGTTGCTGACTCACAGATGGTGTTTCTGTGGTTTGTGATGCAGTCACATTTGCTTGTGGCAAGTCTGAAGCCGCTGTTGCATTTTGAGCATTTGGCAAATCTGCAGATACATCATGTGCAGTGACAGCCGCCGCTTGTTGTTGCGGTGCTGGTGCAGCATGACCATAGTCTTTTTGCCAAGCCAAAATAAGCAAATATGCGGTAACAAACATGGCTCCAAGAATTGCAAATCTGGCCCATTGTTGCATATCTATTATCCCAAATGATTAGAGAGATTTTGCTTGAATAAACGATCACGAAAGGGTACAGCAACGTGATGCATTTGAGAATCTATTTGATGAAACGAAATAAAACGAAGTGCTTTGCGGGGTACCGGATCATAGCCTGAACCACCCCAAGGATGACAACGGCAAATTCGCTGAGTCGATAGCCATACACCTTTGAGCGCACCATGCGTTTGTAAAGCTTCAATTGCATATTGCGAGCACGTGGGAATATAGCGACAACGAGGACCCAATAATGGACTAATTGCAATCTGGTAACATCTTATCAACCAATGAAGTAAACGTACCATTGGAGATCTCTAATTCTGGAGGGATGTCACAACGACTTTGGAATGCTTCTTTGCTAAGCGTTGTAATTTTTGCCAAGCAAAATCTAATTGTTGATGTAATTCTTCATTTGAAATTGCTTCTATACCTACTTTAGGCATCACCACAATATCGATATCAGCATTAAATTGTGCTTGATGGATACGAAAGCTCTCCCGAGCAAGACGTTTTATTCGATTTCGTTCATGAGCACGACGTACCTTTTTTTTAGCAACGACAATACCCAAACGGCTGTTAGGCTGTTCGGTTAATTTTGCTAAAAAAAGGAAATGGGGCTGATGCACTTTAAAAAGCGCACCATCAAATACACTTTTATAATCAGCAGCACAACGAATACGAGATTCAGTACTGAAACTGTAAAGTGTCATCACCCAAGTCTGGTCAGCTTAACAGTATTAAACAGTTAAGCTATGACGACCTTTTGCACGACGACGAGCTAACACTTGACGACCTGCTTTAGTAGCCATACGAGCGCGGAAACCATGAACGCGTTTACGCTTTAATTCAGATGGTTGGAAAGTACGTTTCATTTCGAAACTCCAAAATGATCTTTCTATAAAGGTCCGCGATTTTATTGTGCAATGTTTACGCTGTCAATGAAAAATCAAAAACTTTACATTTTCTTTGTTCTGTTTTGAAGCAATAGCGCTACGCGTAAAGAAGTGCTTTTATTGAAAACAAAAAATATACACAAGCTATCTCTTTATATTATATCAACATTCAGCTATATTCACAGCTTAATAGCACAGTTATCAACAATTCAATTTCTGATTTAAATTTAATTCTTGGATTTTGAATTTAAATTTCGATATGCTCGGTTATCCACAATTCCGTTAAACCCCTATAAGTAAATTCAAATTTTAAAATTTAAATTTATTCTTATTAGGGGGGATTTTTTCTGTGGAAAGTGACGTTTTTATATAAATAAACAAATAGTTACTTTGTGGATAACCATGTTTTTATCAATTTTATAGATTGTGGATAACTTGAGGGTTGAAATTATCCACAGCTTGTGCAAAAAGTTATACACAAGTGGTTTTGAATTTAAATTTATAAACGACTGCTTTCTTTTTCAGCAAAAGTCCCATAAATTGGCCTGACAGATGTGGATAACTTGGTTAGAATGGCGACCCCTTCGAAAGATGGGGCTGGTGATTTTTATTTTTTGAATTTAAAAATGGATATATAGGGGATGCACATGCTCTGGACAGACTGCTTAACTCGCTTGCGACAAGAGCTCTCTGATAACGTCTTTGCGATGTGGATTCGTCCTTTAGTTGCCGAAGAGGTTGATGGTGTGATGCGTTTATACGCACCGAACCCTTATTGGACCCGTTATATTCAAGATAACCATTTAGAATTGATTTCAATTCTTGCTGAACAACTGTCTGAAGGTCGCGTACGTCAGGTTGAGATTTTGGTCGACTCTCGCCCAGGGACAATTTTGTCTTCGAATGAACAACCAGCCACGACCACTGCTGCTTTAAGTAGTGCGCCAACCGCCACTGCCGTACCAGTTAAAGCCAAAAAAGAATCTGATCTGATCCAACCCGGCCAAAATGTCACGAAAATACCGAAGAAAAGACAACTTAATCCGTTATTTACATTTTCTTTATTTGTTGAAGGCCGTTCTAACCAGATGGCTGCTGAGACTTGCCGTAAGGTATTAACCCAATTAGGTGCATCTCAGCACAATCCTTTATTTTTGTATGGCCCAACTGGTTTGGGTAAAACCCACTTGATGCAAGCGGTCGGTAATGCGCTGTTACAAGCCAAACCCAATGCACGGGTGATGTATATGACTTCAGAAAGTTTTGTACAAGACTTTGTCAGTTCATTACAGAAAGGCAAGGTTGAAGAATTTAAGAAAAATTGTCGTTCTTTAGATTTACTCTTGGTCGATGATATTCATTTGCTTGCCGGTAAAGAAGCCAGCCTTGTTGAATTCTTTTATACTTTCAATGCCTTACTGGATGAATCCAAGCAAATTATTCTCACTTCAGACCGTTATCCAAAAGAACTCACCGAACTTGATCCACGTCTGGTTTCTCGATTCTCTTGGGGACTGTCGGTGGGGGTAGAACCACCGGATATTGAAACCCGTATCGAAATCTTGCTGAAAAAAGCTGAAAATAGTGGCGTCGATTTACCGCGCAACTGTGCTTTGTTTATTGCGCAACAAGTGGTCGCAAACGTGCGTGAACTTGAAGGTGCATTGAATAAAGTTGTGGCAATTTCACGATTTAAAGGGACCGCCATCGATCTCGATGTGGTGAGGGAATCCTTAAAAGACGTGCTGGCGATCCGTGCCCGGACCATTAGTGTAGAAAACATCCAGCGTGTGGTCAGTGAATACTTCCGCATTCCGCTAAAAGAACTGATTGGGCCAAAACGTACCCGTATTTATGCCCGACCTCGTCAATTGGCGATGGGATTGGCGCGTGAATTAACCGGAGACAGTTTTCCGGAAATCGGTATGGCCTTCGGTGGGCGAGATCACAGTACCGTGATGCACGCCTGCGAAAAAGTGGTCAGCTTGCGCGAGGAAGATCCAATTTTTAATGAAGATTATAAAAACTTACTTCGTTTATTACAAAGTTAGGCCTGAGCATAATCTCGGCTGACTCAATTTTCATGGTTGCAAACTGCTTTTAAGTGCAGCATAGTACACTGCTAACATTCATATCGGCTTCTGTTGTAAGAGGAATAAAATCGTGCGTTTGAAAATCGCTAAAGAAAGTTTACTCAATGTGTTATCCCATGTGGTCGGGGCTGTAGAGCGTCGTCATACCTTGAATATTCTTTCAAATGTCAAAATTCAAACCACGCAACAGGCCTTAACCATTACCGGTTCTGATTTAGAAGTTGAACTGGTGGCAAGCACAACGTTAGCTGAAGGTGCTTGTCTGGAAGCAGGGGAGACCACCGTTCCGGCACGTAAACTGGTCGAAATTTGTAAATCTCTTCCGACAGCAGCCTTGATTGACTTACAAATTACAGAAGATCAGCGTTGTATTTTAAAATCGGGTAACAGCCGCTTTGTGTTGGGTACACTTCCAGCGGATGATTATCCTTTACTCACCACTGAAAATAGCCAGGGCACACAAGTTCAGGTGACTCAGCGTGAATTAAAACGTTTATTTGAAAAAACTGCCTTTGCAATGGCGGTACAGGATGTACGTTTCTATCTGACTGGTACTTTGCTGGAAATTGATCAAAATCAATTACGTACCGTAACCACAGACGGTCACCGTTTGGCATTGTGCGAAGTATTGGCATCCTCAACTGCTGCTGCACCGATTCAGGCCATTGTACCGCGTAAAGCCGTGGGTGAATTGCAGCGTTTATTGAGTATTGAAGATGAGCAGCTTACCTTGCTCATTGGTCGTGAATTGTTGAATGTCACGATTAATACGCCAAGCCGTGATAAAGAGCAGGGTGATATTACCGTTCGTTTCACCACCAAATTGATTGATGGTAAATTCCCTGATTATCGCCGTGTTATTCCGAAAGGTGGTGATAAGCATGTGTTTATTGCGCATGATGTATTTAAACAGTCTTTACAACGGGTCGCGATTTTAAGTAATGAAAAATTACGTGGCGTGTTCCTGAATTTTAATCAGGATTCGTTGCAACTCCGTGCTAATAACCCGGAGCAAGATGAAGCGGTTGAAGATATTGCAATTCAATATCAGGATGCACCACTGGAAATGTCATTTAATGCGCAATATATCCTGGATGTATTGAGTGTGCTGGATGGCGATGATGTGAGAATGAGCATGACTGAAGCAAATCAATCGGTACTTGTTCAAGATCCAGCGCATCCAGACCAGACTTATGTTGTTATGCCGATGCGTGTGTAATTGGCATTGATGATTTGAGTTTTTAAGCATGCAAATCACGCGTTTAAATATCGAACGTGTACGTAATTTAAAGGCGGTTGCACTCAATGAGTTGCAACCGTTTAATATTTTTTACGGGTCGAATGGTTCTGGAAAGACCTCAATTCTGGAATCTATCCATTTATTGGCCACAGGTCGCTCATTTCGCACCCATATTCCCAAGCATTACATCCAGTACGAGGCTGATGATGCGATTGTCTTCGCACAGTCGGCCAGTGAACGGATTGGCATGCAAAAACTGGCTTCGGGTGAGCAACTGATCAAGGTCAATGGCGATACTATTGCCACTCAAGGGCAACTGGCAAAACTTTTGCCCTTACAACATATTGATCCGCAAAGTACCGATATTATTGATCATGGCGCCAAACCCAGACGGCAATTGCTGGACTGGTTGATGTTCCACGTGGAACCTGAGTTCTATTTTGCCTGGCAGTACTATTCTCGTGCCTTAAAACAGCGTAATAGCTTGTTAAAGACCCGACGTAACCTGAGCTTGGCCGATTTAGAGCCGTGGAACAAAATGCTGAGTGATTATGGCGAAATTTTGCACTCGCAACGGGTCGGTATCGTGGAGCAATGGAACCAGTTCTTTCAGGAAGATTTGCAGCAACTATTGCCAAATCTTGAAATTGAACTGGAATATCACGCCGGTTTTCATACCGAACAGGGGCTGTTGCAGGACCTGATTCAACAGCATCAAAGAGACCAGGAACGGCGTTATACCGAGTATGGTCCACATCGTGCAGATTTGCGCTTGAAAACCCCGTATGGCAATGCCGATGACGTGTTATCACGTGGGCAAAAAAAGTTGTTAATCATGGCATTAAAACTGTCACAAATTGCAATGCTGCATGCGAGTAACAAGGAAACTGTGGTATTATTAGATGATCTGACAGCAGAGTTAGATTTAGCTGCACAACAACGTTTAATTGAGCGATTGAGTCAGTTAGGAAGTCAGGTTTTTATGACGACCTTAGACCATACGTCGGTATTAAAACACTTACATGATTTGTCGATTTCCTTTCAATTGTTTCACGTTGTCCAAGGCCAAGTCAGTCTTGCTGCGCCATAATTTTATTTCCTCATCTTTGGATAGATTAGATATTTACTAGGGAGTAACCATGAGTTCAGAGTCTCAATCAGTCTCTCAAACAGAACAAACAAATGAAAAGGCTTATGATTCCTCTAGTATTAAAGTATTACGTGGATTAGACGCGGTTCGTAAACGTCCGGGCATGTATATCGGTGACACCGATGACGGTACCGGTTTGCACCATATGGTGTTTGAGGTGGTGGATAATGCCATTGATGAAGCTTTGGCAGGTCATTGTGACGAGATCTTAGTGACCATTCATGAAGATGAGTCGGTCAGTGTCTCGGATAATGGTCGTGGTATTCCAACCGATATTCACCCTGAAGAAGGGGTGTCTGCCGCAGAAGTTATTCTGACCATTCTGCATGCGGGTGGTAAGTTCGATGACAACAGCTATAAAGTGTCAGGCGGTTTACACGGCGTTGGTGTTTCGGTAGTAAATGCGCTCTCTAAGAAATTGCATTTGACCATTCAACGCGCAGGTAAAATCCATGAGCAGGAATATGCACATGGTGATCCGCAATATCCGTTGAAAGTTGTCGGTGAAACTGACCAATCCGGTACCACCGTGCGTTTCTGGCCAAGTGAATTGACCTTTAGCCAAACCATTTTCAGTGTGGATATCCTGGCACGCCGTTTAAGAGAACTTTCATTCCTGAATGCCGGTGTACGTATCGTATTGCGTGACGAGCGCGTGAATCTTGAGCACGTTTACGATTATGAAGGTGGGTTATCCGAGTTCGTTAAATATATTAACGAAGGTAAAACCCATCTGAATGATATCTTCCATTTCACCACAGATGCAGATAATGGCATTGGCGTTGAGGTGGCATTGCAGTGGAATGATAGCTATCAAGAGAATGTGCGTTGCTTTACCAACAATATTCCGCAAAAAGATGGTGGTACCCACCTTGCAGGTTTCCGTGCGGCATTGACCCGTGGCTTAAACAGCTACATGGAAAATGAAAGCTTACTGAAAAAAGAAAAAGTGGCCGTGACCGGTGACGATGCACGTGAAGGCTTAACTGCCATCATTTCAGTGAAAGTGCCTGATCCAAAATTCTCTTCACAAACCAAAGAAAAACTGGTGTCGAGTGAAGTCAAACCTGCGGTCGAGCAGGCCATGAACAAAGAGTTCTCGGCTTATCTGCTGGAAAACCCGCAAGCGGCGAAATCGATTGCTGGCAAGATTATTGATGCTGCACGTGCGCGTGATGCTGCACGTAAAGCGCGTGAAATGACACGCCGTAAGAGCGCGTTAGACATCGCTGGTTTGCCAGGTAAACTGGCAGACTGTCAGGAAAAAGACCCAGCATTGTCGGAACTGTATCTGGTCGAGGGTGACTCTGCGGGCGGTAGTGCCAAACAAGGTCGTAACCGTAAAATGCAGGCGATTTTACCGTTGAAAGGTAAGATCCTGAACGTTGAACGTGCGCGTTTTGACAAGATGATTTCCAGCCAGGAAGTGGGAACTTTAATTACCGCTTTGGGCTGTGGTATCGGACGTGAAGAATACAATCCAGACAAATTACGTTATCACAAAATCATTATCATGACCGATGCGGACGTGGATGGTTCACATATTCGTACCTTGTTATTGACCTTCTTCTTCCGTCAAATGCCGGAACTGGTTGAGCGTGGCTATATCTATATTGCACAGCCACCACTGTACAAGTTGAAGAAAGGCAAGCACGAGCAATATCTAAAAGACAATGATGCATTAGAAACCTTCCTGATCTCCAATGCGATTGATGAGCTGTCCTTGCATGTGAGCGCGGATGCACCTGCGATTAATGGTTCTGCATTGGCCAGTGTGATTGCCGATTATCAGGTATCACAAAAGAGCTTACAGCGCTTAACGCAACGTTATCCGGCAAGTTTACTGGATGGCTTACTGGAGCTGGATGCTTTCAAAGGCGATCATAATCATGAACGTGACTATGTTGAAGCATGGGCTGAGCAATTACGTGTAGCGATTGAAAAGTTGCAACCAAGCCTGCGTCCTGAAATTAGCTTGGAAGCATTTGAACGTGAAAATGCACAAGGTGAGAAATCAGCGCATTATTGGCCACGTGTGACGGTTTATGTGCATAACTTACCGCATTCTTATTTACTTGATGCCGGTTTGCTCAATTCTGCCGAGTATGCACGTTTGCTGAAGAACTCGAAGAGCTGGTTTAAATTGCTTGAAGAGGGGGCTTATCTACAAAAAGGTGAGCGTCGTATTCAGGTCAGCAATTTCCACCAGGTGTGGCAGCACATTTTACAAGACTCGCGCCGCGGCATGATGATCCAGCGCTATAAAGGCTTGGGTGAGATGAACGCTGAGCAGCTTTGGGAAACGACCATGGACCCTGAAAACCGTAATATGTTACAGGTGACTATTGATGATGCGATCGAAGCAGATCGTATGTTCTCATGCTTAATGGGCGATGATGTAGAACCACGTCGTGCCTTCATTGAAGAAAATGCATTAAATGCAGATATTGATGCTTAATGAGTTTAGGCATCAATAATATGTAAAAAGCGCTTATCTTTTGCGTTGCTGTAAAAGATAAGCTCTCCATCCTGCAATTAAAACTGGAAGCAGGGTGATGATGAGAAAAATAATATCTGCAATACCGTCCATCAGCAGCATGCCGATTATTCCTAAAATACTGCATACAGCCATTAGCCATAACAAGCCTGATTTATTCCACAGTTGCATTACTGACTCCTTTTAGGCTTTTTGGCCGACGTTTTGCCCACCATAGCCAAGCGCCATTCAGGGTGATAAACAAACTTAAAAGCGTACATAAGCTCCATAAAATCTTGAGTGGCATACCGCCGTAATTACCGAAATGTAGAGGCTGAGAGAGCAAGATGGCTTTCAGATAGGTCGGGAGTTCTTCAACAGTATCGACTTGTCCTGTGGCTGCATTGACCAAGGCAACCTTCAGCATTTTTTGGTTTAAACCCTCATTGCCTTGCAGTAATACCATGTAATGCCCTTGGGTCGAATATTCGGTTTTAGGATAGAACACAGTGGTAGGGTGCCAGCCGATTTCGCCTTTCTGTGCAACAGCATAGACATTATCAATACTCAATGTCGGATTAATTGGGCTGACATGATGATATTTTTCTTGCAGAGCTTTTAGTTCAGTCATTTGCCAGAGACCAATGGCAACCGTACCAAAACCGAGTAAAAAGCCAGTCAAGGTCACAACCAATGCCCAGCCGAGTACCGCTGAACCGATTAAGTTATGTAAATCGAGTTGTAATAAACGCTGACCTTTGCCTGTTCGAATAATCCCCAAAAAGAATTTTTTCACATAAGGGGCGTATACCACCAGCCCTGAAATCAGTGATAAGAACACTAGAAAGGCAATCAAGGCACCGATCAATTGTCCAATAAAACCTAAAAACCAGTTGGCATGCAGTTCCAGTAACAAACCGGTTAAAGTATCCCGTTCACTGGGTTGCTGAATCAGCGTAGCAGAACCAATATCTGCAAATAACCAACGCGCTTGCTCAAAACGCTGTTCCGGTTTTGCCATTCCGATCAGCAGTACACCCGGATGATGCTCAGGATCATAGCCTGTACTGATAATGTGCTCATGAGGATAGGTATTTTGTGCGGTGGCTAATGAATCTGCCAGTGGGCGCTGTTGTTGTAAAGATGAGTGAAGTGCCATCGGTTCTACACCCAGTGCATGATCGATTTCTTCATGAAAGATCAGAATGATTCCCGTGATTGATAAAATCGTAAAGGGGAGCACAATCACTAAGCTGATCCAGCGATGAATCCATAAGTTGATGCGGAACCAGCGTGAATTGGTTTTCTTTGCTGAAGTGCTTGCTTGGCTCATAACTGATTATTCCATGCTGAATGGATCATGGCTTTCCCAAATAATTTATATTTTTAAAAGCTGATTTTATTTTTATTGATAATTATTTTCATTATTATTTACTATTGTTTTTTACGTTCCACGTGAAACCTGACATAGAATAAACGGATTAAAAAAAAGCAGGAAAGACGAACTTTCCTGCTAAATCATACAATACGTTATTAAAAGGGGATTAACTTTCTACAAAATCACTGACCTGAATTAAGGCATGACCAAACAAATAACCTGCTGTCACCAGTACGCTGATCCAGAGCAAAGCCCCCAGAATGTTATACATCACAAAATGGGTATAATTCATATTGCTCGAACCTGCTGCCAAAGGCGCGAAAGAACGTGCAAAAGGAATAAAACGCGCCAATAAAATGGTTTTTCCGCCATGTTTCAGGAAAAACACATTGGTTTTTTGTAGATATTCCTGCTTGATAAAGCGTGATTTCATATTGAAAATACGGTCACCAAAATGACGTCCGATATGATAATTCACCATATAACCCAATGCTGCGGCAAAGAACAGCAGGCTGATCATATAACCTAAATGCATTATTTCAACCACTGAACACAATGCACCGACTGTCAGCAATAAACTATCACCGGGTAAGAAGAACATGAAAACAAAGGCTGTTTCTGAAAAAATAATTAAGAAGAGGATAAAATAGATCCATAAACCATATTCTTGCACCAAAACGGGCAGAATATGCTCAAAATTAAAAATAAAATCTAAAGAATTCATTCAGTTTGTATGATCCAAAATAGAGTACTCACCAAATTAAAGTACAAAAAAATGTGAAATGAATTTAACCCTCAGGATTCATTCGTTAGTTATAACATTACAACAATGGGAGCTGAGTATATCGAGCCTGAACCCAAAGCTCAATTTTCTACGAAAATTCCAGTTTTACCTTATCTTAAATTATCGACAGAATCATGACATTTTTGATGATATTCATAGTGTTTTTAAGTATCTGCTCACTATGGTTAGGTTTTATCAAAATCATTTTTATTCAGCGTCGAGGCCTGAAAAGATGAGATCCATACCTATTTCAGTTACAGATATGGATCACTCATGTTATTCAGCAAATGAGCTTTCCAGTTCTTCTAGCTCCATCATCAATTCTAAAAGCTGTTCCTCAAATTGTTCCAGTTTGGCTTTTAGCTCATTTTGTTCATTCATGAGTTTCATCAAGTCTTCTTTGCGACTTGCTTCGTATAAAGCACTGTCTGCCAGCGCCTGTTCGATATCTGCCAGACGGGGCTGTACCTTTTCGATTTGAGCTTCGACTTTTTCAATGTTTTTACGAATGGGGCGCGTCATTTCACGGCGGCGTGCCGCTTCTTTACGTTGCGCTTCCTTATCGATCTTCACGGCTGGAGCTTGAGTGGCCACGCTTTGTTGCTGCCCGGCACTTTGTGCATTGATCTGTTGTTGGCGTGCTTCTCGTAACCATTTGGCATAGTCTTGCAAATCACCTTCAAATTCGGTGCATTTGCCTGCATGCACCAGCAATAGATCATCACAGACGCTGGCAATTAACTGACGTTCATGCGACACCAGCACCACAGCGCCTTCAAAATCCTGCAGCGCCATAGTCAAGGCATGACGCATATCCAGATCTAAATGGTTAGTCGGCTCATCCAGGATCAGTACGTTCGGACGCTGCCATACGATTAAGGCCAGTGCCAGACGGGCGCGTTCACCACCAGAGAAGCTTTCACACGGGGTGTCCATACGTTCACCGCTAAAGCCAAATCCACCCAGAAAGGCACGTAACGCAGCCTCACTGATTTTTTTGTCCGCAATACGGGCCAGTTGCAGCATTGGGCTGGCATTGGCATCCAAAGCATCCATCTGGTGCTGGGCAAAATATCCGATATTTAATAATTCAGAAGCTTTACGTTCACCTGCAAGTAGCGGTAAATCCCCGACCAAAGTTTTGATCAGTGTTGATTTACCCGCGCCGTTCATCCCCAGTAAACCGATCCGTGAGCTTGGGGTGATTTGCAGGCGAATTTTTTCGGCAATGATTTTATCGCCGTAACCAATGCTTGCTGCATCTAAACTGAGCAATGGTGAACTCATTTTGGTGGGTTCACGGAAACTAAAGGTAAATGGTGTATCCACATGCGCAGGGGCGAGCTGTTGCATGCGCTCTAGCTGTTTAATGCGGCTTTGTGCCTGACGGGCTTTGGTGGCTTTGGCCTTAAAGCGATCAATAAACTTTTGTAAGTGGGCACGGGTTTCTTGCTGCTTCTCAAAGGCTTGTTGTTGTTGTGCCAAACGTTCGCTGCGGGTGGTTTCAAAGGTTGAGTAATTGCCGGTATACAGCGTCAGTTCCTGATTTTCGATATGCAGAATATGATCGGTAATCGCATCAAGGAAGTCACGGTCATGCGAAATCAGAACCAGTGTTCCTTCATAGGCTTTTAGCCAGTCTTCTAACCACAGGATTGCATCTAAATCCAAGTGGTTGGTCGGTTCGTCCAGTAATAACAGGTCTGAACGACTCATCAGGGTACGGGCCAGGTTTAAACGCATACGCCAACCCCCAGAGAAACTGGCGACATTTAAACGGATTTGATGATCCAGAAAGCCTAAGCCAGCCATCAATTGTGCTGCTTTGGCGGGGGCGGCATAGCCATGGATTTCATCAAAACGGCCATGCAGACGGGCAAGCTCATCATTACTGAGCTGATCAGGATGGGCTAATTTTTCTTGAATCTCCCAATATTCCTCATCGCCAGAAAGGACAAAATCTATTGCAGGCATTTCCAGCGCTTTAATTTCTTGCGCCATGTGTGCCACGGTCCACACTGCAGGACGGCTTAAATTACCTTCATCTGCGCCCAATTCACCTAAAAATGCTGCAAATAAAGTTGATTTACCTGCGCCATTGACACCAGTCAGACCAATTTTCCAGCCAGGATGAAGCTGCATTGAGGCTTTTTGGAACAGGACGCGCCCACCACGGCGTAATGAAACTTGGTCAAATTGGATCATGAGCATGCAAAATAGCGAATAGATAGCTGCATTTTAAGGTGATCACCCATGAATGCAAATTTTATATTGCAGATTAAGGCAGACATCATCATTTTACCCGCTCATCATAAAATAGAGCAAATGCTCTATTTTATGATGAAAAATCAGATTATGATTTAAAATCTAGGAAAAACAACACATCACATCAAAAAGAGTCAACTAGGACGGGGCAATGAAGAAGGGAATTCTGGCATTGGGAGCCATGCTGATGCTGACTGTAAATACACAGGCTAGTGCTGCAACTAAAATTTGTGTATTTGATCTTATGGGGAAATCCGGCGAAGCCTACAAGGCCATGCAAGAATGGGCCTTAGCCGCAAGCGCATGGCAGGGTGAAATCAATCTGGTCAGCTATCAAAATGAGGCGATGGCTGAACATGATTTTGAACAAGGTCGTTGCGAGGGCGTGTATATGACTTCCATGCGTGCACGTGCCTATAACAAATTTGCAGGCTCAGTCGATGCGATTGGCGCTGTGCCGAGCTATGCCATTGCACAGAAAGCGATTAGTTTTGCTTTGGACAAGCGTAACCAGCGCCGTTTAATCAGTCAGGTCGCGAATCAAAGCTATGAAGTGGCAGGGATCTCACAAATTGGTCTGGCCTATATCTTTGTCAAAGACAAAAGAATGAACAGCATTGAACAAATCCGGGGCAAGAAGTTTGCAGTCCTGGGCTATGACGAAGCGCAAAAAATTGTGGTCAGGAGTCTTGGCGGGCAAGCTGTACTTTCCGATATCTCTGATATTGCCAAGAAATTTAATCAAGGGCAGGCCGATATTATGGCAGCGCCAGCCTATGCCTATAAACCACTGGAAATTTATAAAGGTTTGGGCAATGACGGTGCCATCATTACTTTTCCTGCAGTTAACATGACCATGGATCTGATTATTCGACCTGAAAAATTCACGACCAACTTTGGGCAAAACTCACGACAGTGGTTTCTCAGTCGGCTTAATCGCAATTTTGCTTTAATCCAGCGAATCGAAGCGGAATTACCGGCCAAATATAAAATCAGTCTGGATCAGGAAGATAAAAACCGTTATCAGCATATCTTGCGTGAAGCACGGATTGATCTGACCAAACGTGGAATTTACGATGCTACCATGATGAACGTACTCAAACGGGCACGTTGTACCGTCGACCGGACTAATTTTGAATGTACCTTAGGTGGAGAATAAATAGAGTCCACCCTCTAGTGATGAGTAATCGGGGGCAAACGGCCCTTCTCAAAAAGGAATTGGCTTAAATTGTCAAACTGTGATCAATAGTGTTAAAAGTCAGGAAAACCCGACGTATGTATATAAAAGCACTATGCTTTTAAACAAAAGCTGACTATATTGATCTGGCACTGATGGAAAATTGTGCAATATAGGGTAGAAAGGGAAAACAAGATGAAAAAAGGACTTTGGGCATTGAGTGCTACGGCGCTCTTGGTCACAGCGACTCCTGCACAGGCCAAACAGGACATTTGCGTATTTGATTTATTGGGTAAGGCTGGGGAGTCTTATAAGCTGGTCGAAGAATGGAAGCTTGCTGCCAAGACCTGGCAAGGGGACGTTGAATTAATTCCTTATCAGGATGAGGAAAAGGCAGAAAAAGATTTTGATGCCGGCAAGTGTGATGGGGTATATATGACCTCGATGCGGGCGCGTAAATATAATAAATTTGCAGGTTCTGTCGATGCTGTCGGGGCAGTCACCAGTAATGCCATTGCACAAAAGGCGATTAGCTATGTGCTGGATAAACGCAATCAGCATCGTTTAACTGCGACAATGAACGGCGAAAAATTCGAAGTTGCCGGCATTATTCAGGTCGGGCTGGCCTACATTTTTGTGCGTGATAAAAAGATCGACACCATAGAAAAGGCCAAAGGCAAGAAATTTGCGTATTTACATTATGATCAGGCACAAAAAGCGATTGTTGAAAGTATTGATCTGGTGGCAGTGCCATCGGATATCTCTGATTTTGTAAAAAAATTCAATAGCGGGCAGGTCGATGTGATTGCTGCACCCGCTTATGCCTATAAACCTCTGGAAATCAGTAAGGGACTGGCCAATGGTGCGCTGTTTAATTTCCCTGTGGTCAATATTACCGGTGACCTGATTATTCGCCCGGAAAAATTTCCTTCTGGTTTTGGTCCGCAATCACGTAAATGGTTTGTCAATAAATTGCCGAGTAACTTTGCCATGGTGCAACGTTTAGAGGCAGGCATGAATGCCAAAAAGATTACCTTGACCAATGAAGATAAAACCCGTTATCAAAAAATGTTGCGTGATGGGCGCATGAATTTGACCAAGCAAGGTGTGTATGATGCGAGTATGATGAATGTACTTAAACGCGCCCGTTGTACGGTAGAACGGACCAATTTTGAGTGTACCCTGAGTGGCGAATAAAACAGGAGAACAACAAGCAATAGATAAATTGATACACAAACTTAGGCATATATAACAAAAATGCCTATTAAAATAATAGAAAGAGATAAAAGAGGGTAAAAAATAAACAATCCAGTCATAAAAATAGAGTAGAAGCTCTATTTTTTTTCAAAAAACATGATTAATATTTGCTTCGAACAAGGAGACAAACATAAAGTTTGTGAAAGGATGAAAAAATATGAAAAAAATGGCACTTGCTCTTGCAGCAACTTCGATCTTTGGTGTATCTGCTTCTACTCAAGCAGCAATTGACGTGTGTGTATTCGACTTATTAGGAAAGTCAGGTGAATCATACAAAATGATGCAGGACTGGGCACTCGCAGCGAAAGGCTGGGGCGCTGATGTCAACCTGCTTGCAATCACGGATGAACAGGTTGCGGACAATAACTTTAAAGCGGGTAAATGTGCTGCTGTAGCAATGACAGCAATGCGTGCTCGTCCATATAACAAATTTGCGGGTTCTGTTGACTCGCTTGGTGGTGCGCCAAGTAATGCGGTAGCACAACGTGCAATTACTTATGTTCTTGATGCGCGTAATGCTGCAAAAATGACCACCAATTTAGGTGGTAACAAATACGAAGTTGCGGGTATCTCTCCACTAGGTGCTGCTTACATTTTCGTACGTGACAAGAGCATTAACTCCATTGAAAAAGCAGCGGGTAAAAAATTCGCGGTATTGGGCTATGACGATGCGCAAAAAATCATGGTACAACGCGTAGGCGCGCAGGCGGTCCTTTCTGATATTTCTAACTTTGCTGCGAAATTCAACAATGGTCAGGTCGATATGGTTGGTGCGCCTGCTTATGCTTACAAACCATTAGAGTTAAGCAAAGGTTTGGGCGCGAATGGTGCAATGTTTAACTTCCCAGTATTACAAGTGACTGCGGATCTTGTGATTCGTCCAGAAAAATTCCCTGCTGGTTTTGGTCAAAAATCTCGTGACTACTTCGTGAAACAATTGCCAAAAGCTTTTGCCATGATCAAGCGTTATGAGTCTGAAATCCCAGCAAAATACAAAATGAACTTAAGTGCTGAAGACAATCTGAAATACCAAAAACTGTTACGTGACGGTCGTATGGATCTTACTAAACGCGGTATTTACGATGCTGGTATGATGTCTGTATTGAAGAAAGCACGTTGTTCAGTAGACAAAGCAAACTTTGAATGTGCATTACCGGGTGAATAATCCCTAATTGCCATAAAGTGTACTTAAAGCCTAGATTCATCTAGGCTTTTTGTTTTTTTACCACTGTCATTTGAGTCATTGTGTTTAGATTGAAAGATCGTAATGATAGAAATATATAAAAACCAGATGGAATCTTGAAAGATCGAAAGCAGGTTTGGTCTGGACGATGAAACATGACTGCATAACAACATAGATTTATTTGAAATCTGAACAGGATGGACCAGGATTTTAAATTTGGGTGTGGTGCAACAACAATTAGCATAGATGCAAAGGAACAATAAAATGCAATGGTTTAAAACATTATTACTTGCAACAGGGATCGCGGCGGCATCTGCGGGTGCTCAGGCCAAACAAACAATTTGTGTATTCGATATCGTCGGCAAAAGCGGTGATGTGTATGCCTTGATGAAAGATTATCAACTGGCTGCAAAAAACTGGGGCGCAGATATTGAGCTTAAAGTGGGCACCAATGAGGCGGTCATTGCTGAAGACTTTAAAGCTGGTAAATGTGATGGGGTCAGTATCACCGGTATGCGTGGCCGTCAGTTTAACCCGTTTACAGGGTCACTGGATGCGATTGGAGCGATTACTGATCTTAAACTTGCCGTGAAAGTGATGCAGGGCCTTGCGAGTCCAACCTTTGCCAAAGCCATGGTCAATGGCAAATATGAAGTGGTGGGGGTGATTCCTGTCGGCGATGCCTACTTATTGGTAAATGACCGTAATATCAATACCGTTGCTAAAGCTGCGGGCAAGAAAATCGCCGTACTGGACTATGATGAAGCACAAAAAATCATGGCTTCACAGGTCGGTGCACAAGCAGTCAGCTCAGATATTACCAATTTTGGTGCCAAATTTAATAACGGACAGGTCGATATCATTGGTGCACCAGCCGCTGCATTTAAACCGTTGGAACTCTATAAGGGTTTAGGCAGCAAAGGCGCAATTGTGAATTATCCAATCTTGCAAGTGACAGGTAACCTGATTATTCATCCTGATAAATTTCCAACAGGCTTTGGCCAAAAATCTCGTGAGTGGGTGAAAGCGCAATTACCACGCGCGTTTGGTATTCTGGGCAAAATGAAAGCAGATATTCCTCAAAAATACTGGATGGAAGTACCTGCCGCAGATAAGCCTGGTTATCAAAAACTGATGCGTGAAGCGCGTATCAATCTGACCGCTAAAGGAATTTATGACAAGCGGATGATGAAATTATTATGGCAATTCCGTTGCCGTGAAGATGCCAAGAATTTTGAATGTGGCTTACAAGACGAAAACTACAAGTAAACTTGTAAAAAGTCATTAAGCGCACTTTAAAACTTCAAATACAGACCCGATATTGAGTATGCTATACTACATATCGGGTCTTTTATTTATGAAAGACGTATTGAAGTCTGAGGAATATCCATCATGAACGCCCAAGCTCTAGAATTGTCAGATAATGCTGCCAACAAAGTTCGCCAACTACGCGAAAGTGAAGGGAATAACGACCTTATGTTACGCGTGTATGTAACGGGTGGCGGATGTTCAGGCTTCTCTTACGGCTTTAACTTTGCTGAAAGTGTCAATGAAGATGATGCTGAATTTGTGAATGGCGATGTGAAAATGCTGGTCGATTCACTCAGCTATCAATATCTGGTCGGTTCAGTGGTTGATTATCTGGAAGGACTGGAAGGTTCACGTTTTGTGGTGCAAAACCCGAATGCGACCACCACCTGTGGCTGTGGTTCATCTTTCTCGATTTAATAGATTCTTGTGATAAAAAAAGCTTCTCCAGTTGAGAAGCTTTTTTTATTCTTATACCACGGTGATGGTCCCTAAAATACGATCACCTGATGCACCAGTCACTGCGGGCAGATTGCCACTCAACTGTTCTACGAATCGCATCGCGAGCCATGCAAACGCTGTTGCTTCTACCCATGTTGGCGCTAGACCCAGCGCATCTGTGGTTTGTACCGACCAGTTATGTTTACGCAAGCGCCAGCGCAACTGTTCAAGTAAATGCGAGTTATACGCCCCACCCCCACACACGTAGATTTCGCCTGTCGGCATCGCCTCTTTGCTGCGATAAATGGCTTTCTTAATAGCGCGTGTGGTCAGTTTCATCAAGGTGGCCTGAACATTTTCTGGCGTATCTTCCAGTTCGTCATAGCCTAGGTCATTGCGCCAGTCACTGAGCTGTTCGTCTAGCCATTCCAGATTAAAGTCTTCACGACCCGTACTCTTAGGTGGTTCTTTGGCAAAAAACTCATGGCTTTGCAAACGATCTAATAGCGAGCGAATCGGATTACCATAGGCTGCCCAGTCGCCATTTTCATCATAAGGATGACCGGTATGGCGATGGCACCAGCCATCCATCAAGATATTGGCCGGGCCTGTATCAAAGCCATAAACGCCGTCTGCATTGTTGGCTGGCAACATACTGATATTGGCAATCCCGCCTAAGTTTAGAATCACACGATGAATACTGTCATGCTGAAACAACGCCTGATGGAACGCCGGGACTAAAGGTGCCCCTTGCCCGCCAGCAGCCATATCACGTCGGCGGAAATCCGAAACCACAGGCAGTTGCGTGATTTCAGTGATGATATTGGGATCACCAATTTGCAAGGTAAAGCCATGCTCAGGACGATGACGAATAGTTTGCCCATGTGAGCCGATGGCTTTAATTTGTGTGCGGTCTAAATTATTTTTCTCAATCAGTTGATTGATGCCGTGTCCGATCATTTGTGCCAAAGCGACATCAGCTTTACCCATACGGTCAATTTCATTGTCATCAGGCAGCGTTAATGCCATCAATTCATCACGCAATTCTGGCTCAAAAGGCACGGTGAGTGTGGCATGCAGCGTTAAAGGATCGAATGAAGTTGCAACAATATCAACACCATCCATGCTCGTGCCTGTCATTACACCAATATAGATCGCGCTCATATACAACTTATCCTGCAAGATGCTGAAAAAATGTTAGTATATCGCACAAATTGAATAACTGATGTGTTTAGGTTTTGTGATGTCAAATTTCTTGCCAGCCGAAGAACAGCTTGCTCTCATTCAACGAGGCACGCACGAGATTATCTCTGAAGAAGATTTACTGAAAAAACTGAAAGAGAATCGTCCTCTCCGTGTAAAAGCAGGCTTTGACCCTACGGCTCCTGATTTACACTTGGGACATACTGTTCTGATCAATAAATTAAAAACCTTTCAGGATTTAGGTCATGAAGTTACTTTCCTGATTGGTGACTATACAGCCATGATCGGTGACCCAACGGGTAAGAGCGCAACGCGTCCGCCGTTGTCACAAGAGCAGGTCATTGCCAATGCAAAAACCTACCAAGAACAAGTTTTTAAAATCCTAGATCCAAATAAAACCAAAGTCCGTTTTAACTCAGAATGGTTTAGTCAAAAAACCGCTGCTGATTTAATCCAGTTGGCAAGCCAGCAAACAGTATCGCGTATGTTAGAACGTGATGATTTCACCAAGCGTTATAACAACCATCAGCCGATTGCGATTCATGAGTTCCTCTACCCATTGGTACAAGGCTATGACTCGATTGCGCTTGAAGCAGACGTCGAATTAGGCGGAACAGACCAGACGTTTAACTTATTGATGGGTCGTACCTTACAAGGTCGTTATGGTCAGGAATCACAAGTGTGTATCACTGTGCCAATTCTTGAAGGTTTAGATGGCGTTAATAAGATGTCTAAATCTTTAGGCAACTATATTGGCGTATTTGATACACCAGGCGCGATGTACCAAAAAATCCTGTCGATGCCAGATAGTCTAATTGAACGCTACTTTGATTTACTCAGCTTTAAATCACTGGATGAAATCAAGGTATTACTTGATGAGATGGCTGCGGGTCGCAATCCACAAGAGATCAAACGTATTTTGGCGCTTGAGCTGGTGGAGCGTTTCCATGACGCAGAAGCGGCAGAAAATGCACATAAAAGTGCAGGGAACCGCGTAACTGAAGGTGAAGTGCCGGAAGATACCCCTGAAGTAACAATTTCTCGTGGCGAGTTTGGTGGCGAGTTGTTTATTGCAACTATTCTGCGCGTTGCAGGTTTAAACCCGAATGCAGCTGCTGCAAAAGATGCTGTGGGTCGCGGTGCGGTTAAAGTCGACTGGAATGTGGTAGATATGAGCTACTCTGTCAAAGAAAACGTCACTTTAATCATTCAGTCAGGTAAAAAAGCGATTGCACGTGTGACTTTCACCGACTAAATCGAAATAAAAATCATAAAAAGCAGGCCCAGAGCCTGCTTTTTATACGTAAATAGATGATAAAAACAACGAAAACATCAGTTTTGTTGAAAAAAGAAACATGCAAAAGAAAATAATAAAAAACAGGGTTGCATCCGGTCTGAAATGCTGTAGAATGCACATCCATCGGCGGTGATGCAGATAAAAACTTGTTGATAAACAAGGATTTGGCTAAAATGGTTAGATTCTTGGATTGGTTGATAAGTTTGCTAAATATCTAAATTACCTGT
>NZ_BMDA01000008.1 GCF_014635545.1 Acinetobacter courvalinii | reverse complement strand
CAATAGCAAGAGTGAACCACCTGATCCCTTCCCGAACTCAGAAGTGAAACCTCTTAGCGCTGATGGTAGTGTGGCACTTGCCATGTGAGAGTAAGTCATCGCCAGCTTTTAAATATGAAACACCCCCTAACTAACGTTAGGGGGTGTTTTTTATTGTGGGAAATTTTTATAAATAAGAAAAGCGTCAAACCAAGACGTTAAGACTCAAATGAGTCTGTTATTGTTGCTCAAAATCCAGCATGCTACAGAAAATAGATTTTTAATAGCCTCATGCAAGAAAGACCTTATATCAGAGCCGTAAAGCTGAAAGCTCCAGAAAGTTTAGACTGGGCCAGTTATCCCTATGTTATTCCAGCAGTCAATGATTTGGAAAATATTGAGTTTCATCCCGACGTTACATTTTTTGTTGGGGAAAATGGTTCGGGAAAGTCCACGATTCTCGAAGCATTGGCACTGGCATTAGGTTTTTCGGAAGAAGGAGGGACACGCAATGTGCAACTGAATACGGCGACCAGCAGCTCTGTTTTATATCAATCTCTGCGCACAATAAAAAGTTTTAAGAAGCCTCAGGATTATTACTTCTTAAGGGCCGAAAGTTTTTATAACGTGGCGACTTATATGAAAGAACTGGATTATCTGGCAGGTTACGGTGGAGACATACACGCACGCTCTCATGGAGAGGGGTTTTTAAAGTTATTAACCATGAAATTAAAAGGGCGAGGCTTATATCTTTTGGATGAGCCGGAAGCCGCTTTATCACCGACCATGCTAATGACCACGCTATCCGTGTTAGATCGCTTATGTCAGGCACAATCCCAATTTATTATTGCAACCCATTCACCTATTCTTCTGGCGTATCCAAATGCAAAAATTTACCAGTTTTCGGAATCGGGTATCAAACAAATAAGCTATGAAGAAACGGAACATTTTCGGGTAACAAAGGATTTTTTGAATAATTATCAAAAGAGAATAACGCAAATTTTGGAGCAGTAGTTGAGAGTTATCTTATTTAACTTTTTGAAAAATATTTATTTTCTATAATTTATATGTTTTCTACTTTCCTCCTCGCTCCACAAGCCTATAATGATTGAGAATCACTCCAAATCTAATAAGGAAATAACATGTCAACTGATCAGCAATTTCCAGCACCAGCCAACCTAGGGATCGCAGTGTATTCAAACAATGCCGAAGCCATTGGGAACACACCTTTAGTGCGTATCAACCGTCTGATTAAAACGGGTGCAACAGTACTGGCAAAAGTTGAAAGCCGTAACCCTGCATTTTCAGTGAAGTGTCGTATTGGCGCTGCTTTGATTGCGGATGCAGAAAAACGTGGTGTACTGAAAGCTGGCATGCATATTGTTGAACCGACCAGTGGTAATACAGGGATTGCCTTAGCCTTTGTTGCAGCAGCAAAAGGTTATCCAATTACCTTAACCATGCCCGCAAGTATGAGTCTGGAGCGCCGAAAGGTTTTAAAAGCTTTAGGTGCAAATCTGGTTTTAACTGAGCCTGCTAAAGGAATGAAAGGTGCAGTAGATGAAGCTGTGCGTTTAGCTACGGAAAATCCAGAACTATATTTCTTGCCGCAACAATTTGAAAATCCAGCCAATCCTCAAATTCATGTTGATACCACAGGCCCTGAAATCTGGCAGGCAACCAATGGACAAGTTGATATTCTAGTGGCGGGTGTCGGCACAGGCGGAACCATTACTGGAATTTCTCGTTATTTTGAGCAAGTTCAGAATAAGCCGTTGTATTCAGTTGCAGTTGAACCGGCTGAATCTCCAATCATTACTCAAACCAAAAATGGCGAAAGCATTACCCCGGCACCGCATAAAATTCAAGGAATTGGCGCCAACTTCATTCCGAAGAACTTAGATTTGGATTTGGTAGATGAAGTTGTCCCTGTGAATAGTGCGGATGCCATTGAGTGGGCAAGAAAGTGTGCAACTCAAGAAGGGATTCTGGTCGGTATCTCCAGTGGTGCAGCATTGGCGGCGGCAGCTCAAATTGCAGAACGTCCTGAAAATGCAGGCAAAACCATAGTGGTGATCTTACCGGATAGCGGTGAACGTTACCTATCTTCAGTCTTATTTGAAGGTTTGTTTGACGAAGCCTAAATCTATTGTTCAAGTTATAAAAAACCATGCCTAAGCGCATGGTTTTTTCATTTTTACTGTATTTTTTATAAGGCTTTTTTCAAGTTTTTTTCATGGCGTTTCACCGAGCGGGCGTACTTTTTACCTTTATGTCGTGTCCAGAAGCTACGTTGATAGCCTGTTGGGCCAACATTGTAATAGGCCACGGCTTTGGACCAGCTACCAGCAGATCGATAGTAGGTCGAGAGAACATGCGCGCCACAGTTAATGTTGACATTTTCATCATAAAGATTGCCTGGGCAAGCCTGATTCCAATGACTGGAAATGATTTGGGTTAAACCAATGGCCCCCGTTGGTGAGCGGGCAGCGCTATTATAATTGGATTCCTGGCGAATCAGCGCGGCCAGTAAAGTCGGCGATACATCATAACGCTCAGCACTTTGAATGATCATCGGTGATAAACGATTGGCTGTGCTGGGTGAAACAGAATAAGCGTTTTGTAAGCCTGAGGAGAGTTGATTCGAGCGATTTGCAAATGATCCGCTTAAGCTACTACACGCGGAAAGACTCACTGCCATAATGACAAGGCTGAGCTTTAAAAAAAGTGAACCGAGCGCGTGAGAAGTCATACCTTGATCAGTTGATGTAGAGACGATTTGCAAAACCAAGACCCGAGACAGAATAAAATTATTAGGATGGTATGCACTCGGTTTAGGGGAGTCAATAGCAGTTGTTTTACCGTATTCATTCTTTTAAACGGAACATAAAAAAGCCCCGACATCCTGTCGAGGCTTTTCATATTGGGTTTCTTGCCATCAACTCCTGTCAATGACCACATCCTGTGCTGTTATTGTTCTGAATGAGACGTCCTGTCCCTGTATGAGTCCTATATTAATGAATGCAAGATGATGAGGACATTCGCCAATGACGCTAACCGGTGTAGGTTTTTACCGACAAGGTTTATAAAGCTTCTTTCAAGGACTGTTCATGTCGTTTGACCGAGCTGGCATAACGTTCAGCCTGTTGGCGCATATACGGGCTTCTGCGATAGCCTGTCGGACCCACATTGTAATAACCCAAGGCTTTTGCCCAGTCTCCAGTAGATTGATAGTAGTTCGCCAGAATATAGGCACCACAATTAATATTGATATGTTCATCATACAGATCACCTGGACAAAACTGTTGCCAGAATTTTGGACGGACCTGCGTTAAGCCCACTGCATCCGCAGAGGAGCGGGCAAACGTGCGATAACTGGATTCCTGACGAATCAGTGCAGCGAGTAAATGCGGAGAAATGTTATGTCGTTCAGCAGTTTTGAGAATGATTGGAGCAACGCGATTAGCCGTGCTCGGCGCAACGGAGTAGGCGTTCTGGATTCCTGTTGCAAATTGTTGAGATTGACGTACCGAAGGGCCTTGAGTACTGGTACAGGCAGCGGTTAAATAGCTAATGAAAAGGACGACACTCAATTTGGCAAAAGTGATTTGGAACCGAGAAAAGCAAAATTTGTTGTAAATTATCATCGTAAAACAAGACTGACCATCATATATAAAACATGCGGATAGTAGGTAGCAAGCCACAGGGAGTCAATGCAGAATCGTAAGTTAAATCGTTTACTTTTTTTGTATTCAAACAAACTCAAGGACAATAAAAAAGCCCCGACATCCTGTCGAGGCTTTTCATATTTGGTTTCTTGCCGCCAACTCCTGTCAACGACCACATCCTGTGTTCTTGTTATTCTGAATGAGACATCCTGTCTCTCTATGCTTCATATCTTAGTGAATCTATCTCTCTAGGGATATTCGCCAATGACCACAGTTACTGTAGGCTTTTGCTTACAAAGTACTAATTAGCGTTTCTTTAGAATCCATCCTACCAACCTTTGTGCAATCGGTGCGCAGACCAATACGCTAGGAAAGGCAAACATCCATGCCACGATCCATGCTGACATCCACATGGCAAAGAAATGATCGATAAAACCGACTGCCTTTAATGTGGTGATGCCAGAAATTAAAAAAGACATCATGCAGGACAGAACCAATGGAAATAAAAGACTTGCTGCTTTCACGTGATCATCACTCCTTGATATGCACTTAAGCTGAATGCAAAATTTTGTCCAAATAGCTGAGCAGTTTTAATATCACCAAAATCAAAGGCATCTGCTGCACTGGCATGTTCAGCTTGTGCCATAAGCCCAGTCCATGAGCCGAGTCGATTGGCTGCTTGCGTATACGGAACCCCTTGATGTTGCTCGGGTAAAATAGGGTTACCGACCCATATCATACCGTGTTGCATCGAAAAGGTGAAAAGTGAAATCAGTGTAGATTGCTTATCCCCTGCGGGCAGTGAGGAAACGGTAAATCCTGCGGCTAATTTTCCTTTAAAGGCTTGTTTTTTCCATAAAGGCCCTGTGGCATCCATCAATTGTTTGAATGCGCCTGACACACCACCCAAATAGGTGGGGGAGCCCCAAATCAGTCCGTCATAGTGACAGAGTAATTCGGGTTGAGACATTAACTGCTCAGCGCTGAATAAATCAGTTTTAATCTGTCCAACTTGCGCTATACCGCGTTGAATCTGTTGGGCAATAAACTGGGTATGGCCCTGACGGCTATGATAAATAATGGCAATCGATTTCATGATTGATCTCTCAGTGAAATAATGCAAGCAATTGAGCGCTGAGATATAAACCGCAGCCAAAAATAGCGTGGTTGATCAGGCTGCGTAGACAGTTGCGCAGAGGCTGTGCTGTTTTAGCTGAGGCAAGGCCTGCCCCCATAGCTGGTTGCATAATTAAGAAGGGAATGAGCACTGTAATCACGCCGAAAATAAAAGCAGAGCTAAATTGAGATTGTCGTAACCACGCTTCTCCAACAATCAGCACAAAGCTGAAGGCAAACAGCATGCCGACACTGTAATGTGCCAGCCAACCCAAGGCATATTCCTGTCGGATGGCAGGACTTTGCGCAATCGAGGCATGGATGAACTTGCCTCGAAACATCCAGCCCAACCAACGGCCCAACAAAGCAAAATTTAAGCTTGGGCGGTTGAGTGTTTTTAATAGCAATAGCCACATATCCATCATGATTGTGGCACCGACACCTAAACATAGGATTTGAAATAACAGTTCCATAGTTTCCATTTTTCACCTTGATCTTTTTTGCGTAAAACGCGATAAAGATAGTGTGCAAGTTCAAGTCAACTTGAAGTCAAGGGGTATTTATGGATATTGGAGAAGTTGCGAAGCGGGCCCATGTGAGCACCTCAACCTTACGCTTTTACGAAGAAAAAGGTTTAATCAAATCAATAGGCCGTCATGGATTACGCCGACAATATGGCAAGCAGGTTCTGGATCAATTGGCATTGATTGCTTTGGGGCGGGCGGCAGGTTTTTCCCTTAATGAAATTGCACAGATGTTTGGCGAAAATGGTCAGCCTGAACTGGATCGCGCCATGCTGAATGAGAAAGCTGAACAATTGCAACAAATGATCCAGCGCTTGGATTTTATCAGCCAGGGACTGAGACATGCTGCGGTATGCCCTGCAGAAAATCATATGCAATGCCCAACTTTTCAAAACTTTTTAAAAGCCGCGATTGCGGGTGTATATCGACCGATCAAACTTGAGTAAGACTGGATAGGCGATCGTTAGCGTAATTTATAAAACAAAATGTTGGGTTACATTGTCATCTTTTCGCCATAAAGAGTTCATGCGATTGCAGTAAAAATGTCATCAAAGCTTGCTTAAATTGGCGTAATTTTTGACCAAGCGTATAAAACCATGAATAAGAAAACTTTATTGGCCGTATTGTGCAGTACAGCTTTAGGACTCAGTGCCTGTAACGATGATAATAAACAAGATCAGACCACACCCACAGAGAAAGTTACCGAGCCTACTTTAGTCTCTTTTGCCAAACTTGATGTTGCAACTTATGCGGCTGGCCCCGACTCGGGTAAAGCCGTGAGTGGTGCCAATGGAATTTATCCGCCATTTAAAGGGCAGCCAGTACAAGGCTTTTCTGCCGCTTTGAAAAATGCGGATGGTAGTTATATGGCCATGGCCGATAACGGTTTTGGCACACAGGACAATTCAGCCGATTTCTTGTTACGTATTTATAAAATCAAAGCAGACTTTAAAAGCAAAGCTAAAGGCACAGGGCAAGTGGCTGTGCAAAGTTTTGTCCAGCTACGTGATCCCAATAAACTGATTCCTTTTGAGATTGTGAATGGCAATACCGCAGAGCGTTTGTTGACTGGGGCGGATTTTGATCCTGAATCGATGCAACGTGCTGCGGATGGAAGCTACTGGATTGGCGACGAGTTTGGTCCTTATCTGCTGCACTTCTCGGCACAAGGTGTGTTGCTCGATGCGCCGATTGGATTGCCAAATCCATTGAATCCGGCACAAGAATTACGTTCCCCACAAAACCAGCTCAATAAAGCCAATATCAATTATGTTGAGCCTCTGGTGGGGCGCAGTAGTGGCTTCGAGGGCATGGCAATTTCACCAGATGGCAAGTATTTATATCCTTTGCTGGAAAAACCTTTACTGAATGATGCAACTGGCCGACTACTGATTTCCCAGTTTGACCTTCAGAAAAAAGCCTATACCGGTGTTTATTATTGGTTTGAGCTGAACAGCAAAGCCACCAATATTGGCGATTTCCAATTGTTTAATGACAAAGAAGGCATCATTATCGAGCGGGATGTGAGCCAGAATAATCTAGGCGGATATAAAAAACTGATCCGGATTAAGTTCAATGAGCCTAAACAAACAGTAGCGCGTGAAGATCTGGTCGACTTGATGAAGATTGCCAATCCAGATGCTCTATACGGCACCGTGCGGGCAGGGGATATTGGAACAGGTAAAGTTTTTGCATTTCCATTTGAGACCATTGAAGATGTCATCATTGAAAATGGCACGACTTTGACGGTATTGAATGACAATAATTTCCCGGGTTCATCGGGACGCAATGCCAAACTTGCCGACGACAATGAAATTATTCAGATTCGTCTGCCTAAAGCATTATTTTAAACATTCGGTCAAAATCGCCGAAATGATCATTCCGCATTTCGGCTGAAGGCGTATACTGATTGGGCATAAGGAGTCCTCATGTCTGAATCAGTGTTGCGCCCAACCCATATCGAGTATGGTTCAAAATCGTTTACTGCGATTTTATGGTCCTTGTTCTTTGCCGGTTTTGCATCATTTTCATCGTTGTACTGTGTTCAACCGATGATGCCGATTTTTGCAGAATTCTTTCATGTGACGCCTACCCACAGCAGTTTCCCGCTGTCTTTTTCAACCATTGCGCTTGCGATTGGCCTGCTATTCACCGGTTTTATTTCTGATCGTTTTGGGCGTAAGCCGATCATGGTATTTGCCTTATTTCTGGTCTCGATTTTATTACTGCTGAGTGCGTCGTTTCCCGTTTGGGAAATTTTCCTGACCACCCGTGTTTTTATTGGTCTAGCGGTCAGCGGCGTGGCTGCGGTGGCGATGACGTATATTGGTGAAGAAATTGCGCAAAAAGATATTGGCTTTGCGATGGGGCTATATATTTCAGGTACAGCCATTGGCGGCATGGGGGGACGGTTGATTGCAGGAGTACTGGTTGACTTTATCTCTTGGCAAGCAGCAACTTATGCAATTGGTTTTATCAATTTCATTATCGCCTGTCTATTTTATCTGTTACTTCCCAAATCACAGCATTTCAAGCCCTTTCCATTCCGTTTTTCCCGTTTTAAGGCGGCGTTTGAGCAGAATTTAAAAGATCCGAAATTACGGATTCTGTTTGCCCAAGGATTTATCTTGATGGGCTGTCTGGTCACTGTATTTAACTATATTAGTTATCACTTGCTGGAAGCTCCCTTTCATTTATCACAAACCTGGATTGGCCTGATTTCGATCGCTTATCTGGCCGGGATTTATAGTTCACCCAAGGCTGCCAAATGGGGCTTTAAATATGGGCGTGATAAGGTGTTACCGGTGCTGTTACTTACCATGATGCTGGGTCTGTTGATTACTTTAATTCCATCTTTATGGACGATTCTGCTCGGGCTGATTATTTTTACTTTTTCATTTTTTGCCGCGCATTCGACTGCCAGTAGCTGGGTTTCTGTGCAGGCCGTGCAATACCGTGCAGTCGCATCTTCACTGTATTTGCTCTGCTATTACATCGGTTCAAGTTTATTGGGCAGTAGCGGTGGTCTGGTCTGGGAAAACTTTGGCTGGATGGGCATCACTTTGATGGTTGTGGTGTTTTTAATCTTTGGTCTTTTTCTGGCATTAAGATTGAAGTCTAGGGCTGTTTCAGAATAGAAAGAGAGGTCCTAAATTTTATCATTGATCCAGATTTTTTAAATCTGATTGTGATGTGTGAACAAAAGTTGATACCTCCTTTATTGAAAGTATTGATAAGGTAAAGTAGAAAATAATGCATAAAATATGAACATAACCGTTGTTTAATTGTAAAATATAAAGATAATGATTCTCATTTTAGATGGAGAATCTTATGTATCGTTCTATCTCTCAATATCGAATTTTTCCAAAAAGTGCAATTTATCTGGCACTTTATACGTGTTGGGTTGGAACAGCCTATGCTGCCATGGAGGCAACAGCACCCACAAATATTTTGCCTACAATTGTAGTTACAGCAGATGATTCATTGGAGAATAATTACACCAAGAAAAATGCCAGTACTTCGACCAAACTCAATTTAAGCGTTAAGGAAACCCCTCAGTCGGTTTCGGTGATTACACAAAAACAAATGGAAGATATGGGGGCAACGAATCTAGGGGAAGCTTTATTAAATACTACAGGGATTATTCTAACGGGGGACAATACTGAACGAACCAACTTCTCGATACGTGGGTTCAACATGGGGGATGGCTGGAACTCTAATTTGATGCAGTATGATGGTGTTGCCGTCAATGCAACCAATGTCGCTTCGTCAAAACCCGATATGGCTATGTTGGAAAGTGTTGAGGTTTTACGGGGGGCGGCTGGTTTGTTGCAAGGTTCAGGAGAACCAGCAGGTACGGTGAATCTGATTCGTAAAAAGCCAACGGCTGATTTACATGCTAGCGGTGCAGTGAGTTATGGATCATGGAATACAGTCCGTGGGGAAGTCGATGTTTCCAACCGTTTAAATGAATCAGGAACAATTAGAGGGCGACTGGTTTTAGCTTATCAAGATGGTGATTCATGGATGAAAGCCGTTACGCGCGATAGTAATTTACTTTACGGGATTATCAGTGCAGATCTGACAAAAAATACTTTACTTAATTTTGGCTATTCCCAACAGAAAGAACATGCGGTGCCAGTGAACAGTTTGCCTCGTTATTCAGATGGATCTGATATTGGACTGGATCGAGATAACTGTGGTTGTGATTATCGAGACTTTTGGGATAAGAAAAATAGCCAAGCCTTTATTGATTTGACCCACCAGTTCGAAAATGGATGGATGGTGAAGGGGAGTTATTTAAGAGCTGATATTGATATGGACATGGCCTTTACCAGCCTTGCCTTTGCTAGTACAGGTGCGATTGATAAGAGTAATCCGAAGGCGACGATCAACAAATATGGCTATCGTTATAATCAGCAACTTGATGTATTTGATTTCTTTACTAAAGGTGCATTTAACTTGTTAGGCCGTGAACATGAGTTAGTTGCGGGGATTAATCATCAGAAAAGTGATATACCTGGACAATGGACTAGCTGGGATACCCTGATGGCAGATGGTTCATTGTGGGATCGCCAAGCCAGTACCAAACCTGTTGGTGTTGAGCAAATGCAAGTGAATGTGTTTGACTTTGATCCTTATGGTCTACCTTATGCCGCGCCACGTTACGATCAAGATGGCGGCCGTTCGTACGTACATACTGAGCAAACAGGCCTTTATCTGACGACACGTTGGAACTTGGCTGATTCACTCAAGTTGATTACGGGTGTCCGAGAAAGTAATTTTAAATATGATTCAGAATACCAAAGTAATGTGACGGGTAAATTTGTCGACAGTCGTGCCGTTCATTATAAAAAAGATAATATTTGGACACCTTATGTGGGCCTAACTTATGATTTTAATGATACGTATACGGGTTATGCGAGTTTCACAGATACCTTCGTTGTGCAAAATGTCAAAGATCGTAATGAAAAATTGCTTGATCCAGTTCAGGGTAATGTCTACGAAATCGGGGTGAAAGGAAGCTTTAATGACGATAAACTGATCGCATCAATTGCAGCTTTTAGAACAAATCAAATTAATCGAGCTATTCAGGATCAGAGTAGTAAAGGGCAGTGTGCCTTTAATGGTGGAGAAGGATATTGTAATGTTTCTGCTGGAGAGGTAGTCAGTGAAGGGATTGAAACCGAATTACGTGGAGAAGTATTACCAAATTTAAATCTTTCAGCAGGTTATACCTACAATACAACAGAATATAAAAAAGATATCGCCAAGCAGGGCCAAACTTTCAATGAAACTACACCTGAACATATTGCTCGGTTATTTGCGACGTATAAGTTACCCAACAACTTAACTGTGGGTGGTGGAGTAAATTATCAAAGTGAGTGGTTAGTCGGACGTTATGGCTCTAAACCTGCAAAACAGGAAGGCTATGCACTGGTTAATTTGATGGCAAGCTATCCATTGAGTGAAAATATTACGATTGCTGTTAATGCCAATAATGTCTTGGATAAAAAATATTATTCATATTTAACAACAGACTCGAATCGTTATGGCGAGCCACGGAACATGAAATTAACCCTCCGCGCTAAGTTTTAAAATACAATCGCATGGATGATTGTGATTTTGCAGTCATTCATGCAAAGATAATATAAATAAAAGAATGAATAAGGGTGCCTATGCGATTAAGGACACTGCTCTATACAATTATTTTACTGACTGCATTGTTGATCAGTTTTTTTATAGGTACTTTAACAGCAGGCATAAACCATTGGTTTCAACCTTTAGTTAACATGGAAATTTCTAATTACAGTGGGCAAACCATCAGCACGCTCAAGCTCTCTGTAAAAACAGCCGCTGTTCAGCATGAAATCTTTTTTCAGCCACTTGAAAATAACAAAACAATTGAAACGCAGTTTTTCATACAGGGTGAAGGTGGATATCAATTGGAAGTAACACTTGAAAATGGTCAAACTGTTACTGGAGGCAGTGGCTATATTGAGCCGGGTTATACGATCAAAGAGATGGTTCGATCTAATGAAATAAGCAGTAAGGTCTCTTATTAAACAAGAGTTCTGGTTTCGTCTCTAATATTGTTGTTTTGATTAAACTTTATACAAATAATTTGTTATCCCCTTGTTCCTGAATGTTTTATAAACAAGGAAAATGAATGAAATTCATGTTAAAATGATCGGCTTTCATCTTTAGATGTCTCTCCTCCATCTGCTAGCCGAGATTCGCAAGCCATGTCTACTGCCTATACCACGCAGACCGCGCCAAAAGCGCTGTTTGATTACGACAAATATTGGGCGTCGTGTTTTGAACCCGCACCATTTTTGCCGATGTCACGAGAAGAAATGGATCTGCTCGGCTGGGATGCATGTGACTTTATCTTGGTGTGTGGGGATGCCTATATTGACCATCCTTCATTTGTATCGGGCGTGATCGGGCGTGTGCTTGAAGCACAAGGCTTCCGTGTCGGCATCATTGCCCAGCCAGACTGGACCAATGTCGAGAGCTTCCGCGTTTTAGGCAAACCGACCATTGCATGGGGCGTAACCGCAGGGAACATGGATTCGATGATCAACCGTTATACGGCAGATCGTAAAATCCGTTCGGATGATGCCTATTCACCGAATAATGAAGCAAATAAACGTCCAGACCGTGCAGCAACTGTCTATTGCCAGCGTTGTCGTGAAGCCTTCCCAGATGTACCTGTTCTACTCGGCGGGATTGAAGGCAGTCTACGCCGTATTGCGCATTATGATTACTGGTCAGATAAAGTCCGTCGTTCAATCTTGATGGATTCGAAGGCTGATTTATTGATGTACGGCAATGGCGAGCGCGCCATTATCGATGTGATGCATCGCTTGGCCAAAGGTGAAAAAGTTCACGAGATTACCGATGTTCGCGGTACCGCATTTATTATCAATAAACATAATAAAAAATCGAAAGCACAATTTGTCGAAATTGCCAGTAACGATGTCGATACTATTGGCCGTGTCGATCCGATTATCAATCCTTATGTGATGACCGAAGATATTGATGGCTGTGAAGTTGAAAAAGAAAAAGGCAACTCACTGGCACAATATCAAAACTTTCAGAAAGAAATTGTGGCTAACCCGATTGTCCGTGAAGGTGACAATCTGGATCCGGATACCCAGATCGTACAACTGAAAGCTGCACCCTCAAAAGCAATTAAACATAAATTACCGCCACGTGAGCTAGCGGTGATCCGTTTGCCTTCTTTTGAAGAAGTGGCCAATGATCAGGTACTCTATGCCCATGCCAACCGTATTTTGCATCTGGAAACCAATCCGGGTAATGCGCGTGCTTTGGTACAGCGTCATGGTGAGCGTGATGTCTGGATCAATCCACCACCAATTCCTTTAACGACTGAGGAAATGGATTACGTGTTTGATTTGCCTTATGCACGTTTACCGCATCCAGCCTATGGCAATGCGCGTTTCCCTGCGTTTGACATGATCAAATTCTCTGTGAATATCATGCGTGGCTGTTTTGGTGGCTGTACTTTCTGTTCGATTACTGAACATGAAGGCCGGATTATTCAGAACCGTTCGGAAGATTCAATTCTGCGTGAAATTGAAAAAATCCGTGATACCGCACCTAATTTTACTGGCATTATTTCGGACCTCGGCGGTCCAACCGCAAATATGTACCGTTTGCACTGTAATGATCCTGAGATTGAAAAGAATTGCCGTAAGCCATCTTGTGTTTACCCAGGTGTGTGCCAAAACCTGCATACCGATCATGCGCCTCTGGTTCAGTTATACCGTAAGGCCCGTGAAATCAAGGGCGTGAAGAAGATCCTGATTGGTTCAGGTCTACGTTATGACCTGGCTGTGCTGAATCCTGAATATGTGAAAGAGCTGGTTCAGCACCATGTCGGCGGTTATCTGAAAATTGCGCCTGAGCATACCGAAAATGGTCCATTATCGAAGATGATGAAACCGGGCATCGGGACTTATGACCGCTTTAAGCAGATGTTTGAGCGTTTCAGTAAGGAAGCAGGTAAGGAACAATATTTAATTCCGTACTTTATTGCTGCGCATCCGGGTACCACCGATTATGACATGATGAATCTGGCGATCTGGTTAAAGAAAAATGGTTTCCGTGCCGATCAGGTCCAGACTTTCTATCCATCACCAATGGCAACTGCGACCACGATGTATTATTCAGGCAAGAACCCGTTGTCTAAAGTGGCGCGTTATACGGAGAGTGTGGACATTGTCAAAGGCGAAAAACGTCGTCGCTTGCATAAAGCTTTCTTGCGTTACCATGATCCAAACAACTGGCCTTTATTACGTGAAGCCTTGAAAGACATGGGCCGTTCTGACCTGATTGGTAATTCAAAACAGCATTTGATTCCGACCTATCAGCCACAAGGAACCGCTGAAGGAGAATATAAGTCTGCACGTAAGAAGAATTCGAGTGTTGCGGGAGATTCGGCCAAACGTGGTCAGACTTCAAACCGTTCTTCATCTGGGCAAAAACGGCCGCAGAAAGGCCAGGTATTAACCCAGCACAATGGTTTACCTCCACGTGAAACAGGTGAAAAGAGACCATTCTCTGGCAAGCCAAAATCCAAAGCAAAAGCCCATCGTTAATTTGATGGAAAAAAGGCATGATATTTCATGCCTTTTTTATTTTCATCGCAGGCAAAGATTTATATTTTGATCACAAAACCATCAGGATTGGAAACATAAACTGACAATAACGACTTGAATAATGCCAGCGTAATGATTATAAATAAAGGGTAGAGGGCAGTTACGACTTTGGTCGTCTGGAAAAACACGATTAAAAAACTTAAGTTTGCACTGCAAAATGAATTTGCTATCGCTGTTATTGATTAAAAAAATTGGCTTAAAGCCAAAAATGATTATAAAAAATCTAAAGGGATTGATGGGTAATGTATTATTTCATAACAATAGTTGGGTTGCTGTTGATCACAGCATTAGCACTTCGCCGCCTTCAACAAAACAGGCGTCAAGACAGTCCATTAAAACGCCGCGGTATTTTGAATATTGCCGAGCAGATCACCTTAATGCGTTTGCAAGCCGTTTTGCCACGTCATACCGTATTGGCACATGTATCTTTTGACGCCTTACTCACCACCAAATTTGCACATACGCGCCGTAAATATCAAGGTTTGGTGGCTGACTTTGTGGTGCTCGACCAGCAACATCAGGTACTGGCGATTATTGAGATTGCAGACGAATCTTATGTTAATCGCCTGCATCAGAAACATTATCAGGACAGTTTGCTCGAGTTGGCCGGCTATCGGGTATTGCGCTATAGCAGCATTCCGACCGAACAGGAATTAAGAGAAGATCTGATGCCTGATCTGTTTGAACCGATGAGCATTCCAACCACGGTCGTCACATCAGCTCCGCTGCCAAAAATGGAGCGGATGATGAAATATAATGAATTCGCCGTAAAATCGTATTAATCAGGGCGAACCGCAGTCACTGTCATTTCAACCAGAACATCAGGTGCATAGAGTTTAGATTCGACACAGGTCCGTGCTGGGGGATGTCCCTCAGCAATCCATGCATCCCATACCGCATTCATGGCGGCATAATCTCGTTCGATATCTTTTAGAAAAATGGTAATTGATAAGATATGGGTCTTGTCTGTACCTGCATCTGCCAGAAAACGATCAATATTGTCTAAAGTTTGCTGTGTTTGTGCACTTACATCAACACTGGTGTCATCTGCCAGTTGGCCTGCGAGATGAACAAGATTTCCTGAAATTGCGACCTCGCAAAAACGTGAAGTGACATGAAGTCGTTGCACAGACATAGTGATTCCTTAATAAATGGGATACTGTCTGGATTGTACTTGATGCAATTGAATCGCAGTGTAATTTTGTATAAATCAGGCGGAAAAAGTTTCTATTTCCATTAAATCATCAGGGAATGAAGGAGGAAATGAAAAGCGAAAGATGAAGAATTTTGATTGGAAAAAGAAGCAACTCAACAACATCGGAAGTGCCCTGTAATCTTCGGATTTGATCGTCACACCAATCACAGGAGCGGATGCTAAAAGCGAGGTTTTCTTTAGCAAAGCGCATAACATGGATAATGTTACGGCGTTGTTTAGAGTACTGAATATTGCATAAAAAGCAAACATAAATTTGAACAATAATCATGCTTCTGTTTAAAAAAACAGCACTACCATAAAGAAAGCTGGGATTCGTCCTGTGCCGTCTGTAGCTGGTAAACACCGACCCCGACCAGACGGAACTGAAACGCTGGATCGATATGCATTTCATTAAGCAACTGGAAAACCACTTGTGCTAAGTCTTGTTGGGATTGCAAGGCCTGCTTAAAACTTTTACTGTGCTGCAACACCTGAAAATTTTTGAGTTTAAGTTTTACACTGACCCCGCGTGCGCTCAGTTGTTTTTTATTCAGACTGCGCCATACCTGCTCGGCGAGCGGCTGCCAGGCATGCTGACATTGTTCGAGGGTATAGTCGTCATCAAAGGTAATCTCTTTGGAAATCTGCTGGCGTTCGCGTTCTGCTTTTACAGGGCGGTGGTCAACTCCCTGCGCATATAAATACAGCTGTTTGCCGTATTTGCCAAAATGATGAATCAGGACATTCTCTTCGATTTTTTGCAGATCACCCAAGGTATGCAAATTCAGCTGGCTTAATCGTTCCTGAGTGACCTTACCGACTCCCGGGATTTTACTTAGCGCTAAATCCTGAATAAATTTCAATACTTGATGCGGTTTAATCACAAATAAACCATTGGGTTTGTTCCAGTCCGAGGCGATTTTTGCCAGAAACTTGTTCGGTGCCACACCGGCAGAAGCTGTCAGTCCCGTAGTTGCAAAAATATCGGCACGGATTTGTGCCGCCACTTCAGTCGCACTCGGAATATTCTTCAAATTTTCAGTCACATCCAGATAGGCTTCATCTAAGGATAGAGGTTCAATCAAAGCTGTATATTGCTGAAAAATATGATGAATCTGTGCTGAAACTTCACGGTATTTTTCAAAATTGGGTTCAATCACCACCACCTGTGGACAGAGTTTTTTGGCTTGTCCCATCGACATGGCTGAACGCAGTCCAAAGACACGGGCTGGATAGGAGGCAGCCGCAATGACCGCACGTGGATGGTGTGAAGATACCACGACGGGTAAATCTTTGAGATCAGGACGTTCTCTCAGTTCGACTGAGGCATAAAAGGCATCCATGTCGATATGGATGATTTTTCGTAATTCATTTGGCATCTTGAATGCCTTGCTGTTTCAGGAAAATTCGCCATTGTTTCGGTGATTCGGCATAGACATTTAAATCCACTGCTTTGGGAATACCTGCAATTTTTCCCTGACTGCTATGTTGCCAAAACGTCCATTGGCGACCATCCTTGAGTTCAGGTTTGCCTTCATAATCTCTGACCCAAAGTGGCGTTGCAGTGAAATTCCCCATCAACACAATATGATAAAAGCTTTTCGAGATATAAAAGATCGGCTGTTTGCCATAATGTTTGTGCAGTTGATCATGCATGACCTGAATTTCTTTCAGTAACTGCTCTTTGGTATAGGTATTGATACAGTTACTGTCATATTCCAGATCAATGGCAGGGGGCAGGGCATCCGCTTTCTTCGGCACGGTCGCAATAAAATTTTCAGCCTGTACCTTACCGTCACGACATAGGCGATAGAAATGATAGGCGCCGACATGTAAGCCCTGTTCGCGAGCCTTGAGCCAGTTTTGCTGGAAATTACGGTCGCGAAAATCGCCGCCTTCGGTGGCTTTGAGATAGACAAATTGATACTGCATCGGAGAGATCTTTTTCCAGTTGATCTCCCCTTGATGATGGGAAACATCAAAACCACGAATGGCATAGTCTTGCGCAGCAGCTTTCTGTTGGTAGAACAGACCGAAATAACTCACCACACCCAGCATGGCTGCTAATCCGATACTGGCATAGGTCGGATAGTGTTGAGAGAAGGAAGATGCTGCGGATTTCTTTGCCATAGTATCAGTGATTATGCGAGGTCGAGATGGGTGCCAGATTTGCAGTATTGATCATGTAGCAATTGTACCCGTTTCGCCTTGGCATTGACCATCTGACTACCAAATTGTTCCACAAATCTACAGGAAGCATAAGGTTCGGCACGCTGTTGATAATCGTGAATCCAGTTATTTCTACTGGCGACATGTTGCTGATCGACGGGCCATACACCGAAGCCTAAGCGCTGCATGCCAATACGCCACGGTTTTGGACTGATACGGGCCCGAAAGCAGTGCTGGTTTTTACACATCCGGACATAGTGAGGATCAGCCTTGATCGCCTCAAACAGTAACTCGGCTTCCTTTCCATTGGCGTCAAAGGTTCGGTGCATTGCCAAGATCCGGTGTCCCTTTGGCGTACGGTAAACACGCAAATGCCAGTCTGGATGCTGTTGAGAAAAGTTGCGGATCGAGGCAAGTGAGCGCTGTTCAGGTGTCGTGGTAAAACGTTGTTGTAGCCTAGATAAACTCTTGGCAAAAACACGGATCAGTAGAAATGACATCATTAGTCCAATAATCAGAATCAGCCAGGACATGAAATAAGCAGCGGCTGCGATTGAAAGTAACAGCAGCAAGAAAAAAGTAGCAACATGCACGGTCAACTGAGCAGATTCTGCAAAGTCGATATCGGCAAATAGCACATCAGGCGTGTTGAGGCACAAGGCGCCGTAGGCATTGCGCGTGATCACCACATCATCATGCTGGGCAATAATTTCTTCGCGGATGGGCAGACCTTCGGCACCGTTATATGAGGCTTTATGGTCCATTCGATGAATGTTTTCACCGGCTTTAATCTTCTCAATCGCTAGTGCAATACGTTGCTCCGCATGCACTTGCGCCGCCGCTAGGCTCTGATCTGACCAGCCAAAACGTTTAAGCGTGTAATGACGTCCTGCTATACGGGTTTTTACTTTGGCTTCAGCCCAGTACTGGGGAATAAGCATCGAATATTTTCCTTATTATTTTGATATGGTTGCCACAGCAATATCTTTAATCGGTGGTTTCTTTGGGGATCTGCCAGAAGACCATCGCCGTAATGATGTTGATACAACCGAGGGTAATAAGGGTGGCATGGAATGCGGTGCTAATCGAAGCAGATGAGAAATATTGACCAAATACATTGATCAAGGTACCTGCCAGTGCCACGCCCATACTCATGGACAGCATCATAATCATCGATAAGAAACTATTGCCGCTGCTGGCATCCTGCTGAGGTAAGTCTTTCAAGGTCAGGGTATTCATACCAACAAACTGCAATGAATTGAGAGTACCAAAGATAAACAAATGCAGGATTTTCAGCCACAGCGGTGTCGCTGCCGTCATCAGGGAAAAACTGGCAATACACAGCCCGACCAACACGGTATTGGTCAGTAAGAAACGGCGATAACCGACCCGTTGAATCAAAGGACGTACGATGGGCTTGGAAAATAATGAGCCGAGTACCATCGGAATCATCATCAAACCGGTAATGAACGGTTCGAAACCAAATGCCACCTGTAGCATGAGCGGTAAAATAAATGGAATCGCATTACTGCCCAAACGGGCAAAGAAATTGCCTAAAACCCCGACCGAGAAAATTTTGTAGCCAAATAAGCGCCCATGAAACAGGGCATTCTGATGAGTGTGGGCATGGTAAGCATAGCCTGCCGCAGCGACCAGTCCAGCTGCCAATAGCGCTAAACTGACCAGCCGGGAATATTGCGGTGTCGCGATATTTTCGATTCCCAAAGACAAGCCGACCATCGCCACAATTAATAAGATAAAGCCGCTTAAATCAAAGGATTTGACTGTAGGTTCTTTGCGATTCGGCATGATTTTGCAGGTCATGATCATCCCGAGAATACCCATCGGAATATTGATCAGGAAAATCCAGTGCCAGGTGGTGACTTCCACCAGCCAGCCGCCTAAGGTAGGACCCATTAACGGGCCCACCAGTCCGGCCAGACTCATCAGGCTCATGGCGGAAAGAAATTGTGAACGTGGAATAATCTTGAGTAGGGCCAGACGACCTACCGGCATCAGCAATGCGCCACCAACACCTTGAATTACCCGGAAAAACAACAGTTGTTCCAGATTCTGGGATAAGCCGCAGCCGAGCGAAGCCAGACTAAAAATGACCATGGAGCTCAGATAAATATTGCGGATACCAAAGCGATCTGCCAGCCAGCCACTTAAAGGAATACATGCCGCAACCGACAATACATAGGCCACAATAACACCATGCATTTGCAAGGGGTTTTCATTAAGTTGTACAGCCATGGCTGGAATCGCGGTATTGACGATGGTGGTGTCCAGTGCCTGCATAAAAAAGCCAATGGAAACCAGAAGGACCAATAGTCGGAATTCGGGTTGTACTGCCTGATGGGTTGTGCTGGTCATGAGCCTTGATGAGTAAAAATTCAGCTTTAGTTTAATGCAAATAGGCGTGAAATAAAGACAAAAATTGTCAAATAGCGATCATGGAACTGACATTAAAATGTTGGTGAGTCCGTCGGCTTCGTCTCAGGATTCTCCTGCTAGATTAAAGGGCCATAAAAAAAGCGGATCCAATCGATCCGCTTTTTTTATTGCAATCTTATACTTCAATATGGCTTGGCGCATTCAGGTTCTTGATCGCGCTTGAGATTTGTTCAAGCGTGTCACAAATAACAACTTTGGCACGATGTTGTGGTGGTAAAAAACCTTCTTCAACGGCATGATCCAGTTGCGCAATCAGTGCATCATAAAAATGGTTCACGTTATAGATAATCATGGGTTTCTGGTGCTGGTTGAGTTGTCCCCAGGTTGCAATTTCCAGAATTTCTTCAAAGGTACCCAAACCACCCGGCAAGGCAATAAAGGCACTGGCCCGTTCGGCCATCAGTGCCTTACGTTCATGCATGGACTGGACAATATGCAGCTCGGTCAGACGGTGATGGGCAATTTCATAATCCAGCATGAATTCTGGGATCACACCGACCACTTCACCGCTATGATCAAGTACGGTATCGGCGACTTGGCCCATCAAGCCAATGCTGGCACCGCCATAGACAATACCAAGACCCTGAGCGGCAATATGCTGGGCCAGTTCGATGGCTTTATCACGGTAAATCGGTTTATTGCCGGTACGTGAACCGCAATAAAGGGCAATGAGAGATTGGGTGGTTTTTATGGGAGTAGGGGTAATGCTTTTCTTTTCAGTCATTATTAGAACACTATTCATTCGTTTATTTTCACCTTATCATTTTCGTTGTGCTTGTCTAGGCTAATCGAGCTTTATGACAGTTTTATGCACATTTTACATACAAAGTGGTTTTGTAACGCTTGGAAAGAATTTGCAAACAACATCAACATAAAAAAGATGAATTTCAGTGAAATCTTGCCTATACTGAAAATCCTTTTATTAATTTATGTCCCTCTATGAGTAGTGGTTGTTGTCGCTCCGCATTGTTCCTATTTCCTACAAAAAATGTTTTGGCTCATCGTGCCGACCTTTTAAAAATTCAACTTCATAACAATATTGCTGATTTTGCAGAGGAGTCACGTCAATGATTCTGGAATGGATGTCTGACCCCGCTGCATGGGTTGGTTTAGCAACATTGGTGGTGCTGGAAATTGTACTGGGTATTGATAACCTTGTTTTTATTGCAATTTTGGCAGAAAAATTACCGCCTGAACAACGTAATACTGCTCGTAGAGTAGGTTTAGTCCTTGCCCTGTTAATGCGTCTGGTGCTACTGGCCTCGATCGCCTGGGTGGTGACCTTAACCGAACCGTTATTCCATATTTTCGATCATCCATTCTCCGGTCGTGACCTGATTTTACTGTTTGGTGGTGTGTTCTTGTTATTTAAAGGCACCATGGAACTGCATGAACGGATTGAAGGTAAGCAAGCGCTGAAAGAAGAAAATCCTGTACATGCGGCCTTCTGGATGGTCGTAGTTCAGATCGTGGTACTTGATGCGGTATTCTCGCTGGATAGTGTGATCACGGCTGTGGGTATGGTGAAAGAACTGTCGATCATGATGATTGCCGTGACCATTGCGATCGGTATCATGTTGCTGGCTTCACGTCCATTGATGGACTTTGTCAACAAGCATCCAACCGTAGTAATCCTGTGCCTTGGCTTCCTGATGATGATCGGTTTCTCATTAGTGGTTGAAGGCTTTGGTTTCCATATTCCAAAAGGTTACCTGTATGCAGCGATTGGCTTCTCGGTCTTGGTGGAAATGGTTAATCAGACCATGCGCCGTAATCAGGAAAAACTGGTTACCACCACCGATTTACGCTATCGCACTGCTTCTGCCGTCTTGCGTATGCTTGGCAATAAAGGCAATGGTAATGAAAGTCAGAACAACGAAGCTGAAGATGTATTGGCGACACAAGCTTATGCCAAAGAAGTCTTTGATGAAGACAATGGCGTGTATCACAGCGTCTTGGTACAAGGTGTGCTTGGTTTATCTGAGCGTCCAGTCAAGTCGGTGATGACACCACGTCCAGAGCTGGAATGGTTAGATCTGGATGATGATCCTGCCGAGTTGAAACAACGTTTGATGGCCATGACCCATTCACGTTTGATCGTGGCACGCGGAGAGCTGGACAATATCGAAGGTATTGTTTTAACGCACAAAGTGTTGAACGAATATATCGAAACCGGCGCGATTGATTTCAGTAAACATTTACGTGAACCGGTGATTGTGCATGAAAATGCACAGGTATTGATGGTCATGGAACAGTTACGTCAGGCACCGTTACAAATGGCGATTGTCCTGAACGAATATGGTTCCATTGAAGGAATTGCAACGCCGATTGATGTATTAGAGGCGATTGCAGGTGAATTCCCTGATGAAGATGAGCTGGAAGCTGCGGCTGAAAGTCTTGATGATGGTTCGATGTTGCTGGAAGGTTCAACCGATATTCGTCATGTGTCTTTGTTATTGGGTAAAGATTTAGTCGATGAAAGCGAAGAATATTCAACTTTATCAGGCTATATCCTGTTCCATCTCGGTCGTTTACCTGAAAATGGGGATACGGTTGAGGTTGATGGCTATCGCTTTGAAGTGGTCACTATGGATGGCCACAAGATTGAAAAAGTACGTATTATTGCCAAAGAGAAACCAGAGCAAGATTAAGTACAGCTTATGAGTCTTCTGCAAGGTTCATCGGTTGAGCAAACAAATAATTAAGTTTTAGCAAATAGCCTTGAGTTTAACTGTTGTGCTGCAATAGTTGTACTCAGGGCTTTTTATTGATGCAATTGAAAATTCTTTAAGTCATTTTTTATTAACATTTAATGCCAATTTATATTGGTTTTTTGTGCAGATATTGAGCTCATTTTTGTTGGGATAAAGACTGTAACCTGCGCAGCCAAACATTCTTCAATAGAAATAACAAAAAACTATGATTAGATGCGTTGCGGAGGAAGTGAAGGAGTCTACTAGACGTAGTTTCTGAAGTTGGGCAATACTCTAATACCTGACTTATTCTATAAGATTACCTAAATAGTCAATGAGTTATGTAAAGCGCTCAGTTTGACGGAGGGAAGATGTGCTCACGTCCTTAGCTCACGACTGAGAAGATTTTAAATGAGACTTTTGTAGTCCCATAGCCTGATGAGGTCGTGATATGAACACATTAAATCCCCAAATGAGCTTGCTCACTGTAGATGTCCTAGTCATTGGTTCTGGAACGGGTATGGCCGCGGCATTGGCAGCGCATGAGCAAGGCCTGTCTGTGCTGGTGGTAGAGAAGACAGATCTTGTCGGTGGATCTACAGCCCGATCTGGCGGAGCCTTCTGGATTCCCGGTAATCCGGTCTTGACACGTGCGGGTGCGAATTTAACCCGAGCTCAGACAGAAACTTATCTGGAATCTGTCGTTGGAGACAGTGCTCCACGCGATCGTTATTTGTCTTTTCTTGATCATGGGCCTGCGGCAGTCGCGATGCTGGAACGGACGACAGCCCTACAATTTTTCTGGAATAAGGGCTATGCCGATTATTTCTCGGATTTGCCTGGAGGCAGTGATGAGGGAAGTACCTGTGAAGCCAAACCGTTTAATATTAAGCGTCTCGGCAGCGACCAGGCCCGATTTCGTCGTGCTGATATTGAAGCACCTCTCCCTATGCCAGTTACCAGTCTAGATTATAAATGGATGAATCTTATGATGAAAACTCCATTTAAAAGCTGGCCGATCATTCTTAAACGCCTGCTTCAGGGTATCGGTGGACTATTACTGGGTAAACGTTATGTAGCTGGCGGGCAAGCAATCACTGCAGGGATGTTCGATGGACTGATTCGGGCTGGTGTTCCCGTTTGGACCAACAGTGAGGTCATTGAATTATGTGCTACGGGAGAGCGGGTCACGAGTGCGGTTGTGCAGCAACTAGACCAACAGATTAAAGTCACGGCGCGTTGCGGCATTATTCTGGCAGCAGGCGGATTTGATCATAATATGCCAATGCGTGCTGAATACCAGTCGCCTTCATTGGTTGAGGATCTGAGTTTAGGTTCAGCGGGTAATGTGGGTGATGGTCTGAAGCTGGGACAAAGCATGGGAGCAGATTTGCGTTGCATGCATGAAGCGTGGTGGTTTCCTGCGGTAAGACCGATTCAGGGCTATCCTCCGATTTTGCTGGCAGAACGTTTCCTCCCTGGTTCCTTGATTGTTAATCAGCACGGGCAACGTTTTGTTAACGAGGCTCTGAGTTATATGGCTTTTGGTCAGACGGTATTAAGGCTGGAACGCGAGGGCAAAGCAGTAGGACAGATGTGGTTGGTCTTTGATCAGGAATATCGGAATAGCTATTTATTGGCAGGTTCGATTTTTCCACGCCAGCCAATTCCTCAACAATGGTATGATGCTGGTATCGCAGTCAAGGCCGAGTCTCCTGAACAACTTGCCAAAGCTGCTGGCTTATCACCCGCAGTATTTATGGAACAACTGGAACGTTATAATTCAATTGGCCGTACGGGAATTGATACAGAGTTTAAACGTGGGGGAAATGCCAATGACCGTTATTATGGCGATCCAACAGTTAAACCAAATCCAAATCTGCGACCATTGTCAGGTACTTTATATGCGATCCAGCTGGTACTGTCCGACTTGGGAACATGTGGCGGTCTGGCTGCAGATGAGAAAGCGCGAGTGTTACGTAATGATGGTACGCCTGTACCAGGCCTTTATGCGATTGGTAATAATGCTGGCAATGCCTTCGGGCAAGCTTATCCTGGGGCTGGAGGAACAATTGGTCAAGGGATTACTTTTGGTTATATTGCTGTGCAAGAGATCATAGCTGAAAGTGCTGATCTGGAAGAAGGAGTCTAGCTGTAAGAAAACCGTATTAGTTGAATACTGTTACCAGTTGAAAGCCACCGCTGAGCAGAAGAGGAAGGAGGTTGCCATTCAATTTCACCACTCCCTTTCCTCTTTTAGGGTCAAGCACCAAGCAGTCTAAAAACAAGATATACTATGGCCGATTTTGAGTAGACACAGGCCTGAGTGTAAGAAGAATGATCTCATCACAAGACTGCCCTTGCGGACATGGACCTTATGCTGAATGCTGTCAGCCTTTACATTTGAAACAGCAGTCTGCACTCAATGCCGAACAGTTAATGCGCTCGCGCTATAGCGCTTTTGCTTTGCAACAGATTGATTATATTCTGGAAACTACGGCTTTAGGGCAACAATCCGCTTTGGACCGTGCCGCAATTGCTGACTGGAGTAAGTCCAATCAGTGGTTAAAACTGGAACTGATCGAGTACCAGCCCAAGCTGGATAAAACCCATGCGCTGGTTGAGTTTAAGGCACATTATCATGATGGTAAACAAGCCCATGTTCATCATGAAGTTTCACATTTTGTCTTGCATCAACAGCATTGGTATTTCCTAGATCCGACGCTGGATATGCAAATCACCATGAAACAGCCCTGCATTTGTGGCTCGGGGAAAAAATTTAAGCAATGTTGTGCACAATTCATCTAAGTTTGTCTTAGAATAGCGCACACTTTTACGCCTGATTTAGGGATGTAGGCAGATGTTACTCACCGTAATTTATATTATTGCCATTACTGCGGAAGCGATGACTGGGGCATTGTCAGCAGGTCGACGTAGTATGGACTGGTTTGGTGTGGTGCTGATTGCCTGTGTCACGGCCTTAGGTGGCGGTTCGGTGCGTGATGTACTGCTCGGACATTATCCTTTAACCTGGGTCAAGCATCCTGAATATTTAGTGCTGACCTGTGCTGCGGCCTTTGTCACCATCATTATTGCCAAATGGATGCGTCATCTGCGCAATATCTTCCTGGTGCTGGATGCGCTTGGTCTTATTGGCTTTACCATCATTGGCTGCCAGATTGCCTTATCGATGGGACACGGTTTTGTGGTGTCTGCGGTGGCAGGGGTATTAACCGGAGTGTCGGGTGGTATTCTGCGCGATATTCTATGTAATGACGTGCCTTTAGTATTCCGTCGTGAGCTCTATGCCAGTATTTCCTTTGTCGCGGTGATTTGTTATTGGGTCTGTCTGGAAGTCGGTTTACCGCATGATCTGACGGTAATTTTCACTTTGGTATTTGGCTTTACCTTACGTTTGATCGCAATTTATTTTGGTCTGGAAATGCCGAAATTTATTTATCAGGAAGATGATGCCGACTCGGCTTCGTCAACGGATGAGCATTGATTGGAAAGCCTGCCTACAATTTATTTTATTGCAGATTTAATCTCTGCTAAGCATTATTTATTTTGAATCTGACCACTTTTATACGACTATTAAATTAAAAATGAATATTTTATCTGTGCAAGAAATGGTTCCCGAAGTGATGGAGCTTGATGTAGATGAACAAATAAGAATAGGACTTAATTATTGTCTAGGGCGCAATGGAGTCGTTCAGAATCTCTTGTTGGGTAGAAATTGGTTATGGATTGCCGCTACTTATAATCAATCACTTGTTGCTGAATATAATTGGGCTTCAACTTGGATGACGCAACCCATCTATAATGAAAATGACATGATTTATATTGAAGAGCTTGAGACACTTGCTGAACAAGGAAACGCAGCAGCTTTATATCTATTAGGTGTTTACTATTCAGGCTCGAATGAGGATGAACATTTCGATATTGAACTTGCATTAAAATATTATGAGAAAGCCGTACAGCAGCAATTTCCTCCTGCAATTAATAATCTTGCAGATAAATATGAAAATGGTACTGGCGTTGCAAAAAATCTAAAAATAGCCTTTGAGTTTTATTCTGCCGCAGCTGATCACGCAATTGCAGCATCCCAGTTTAGCTTAGGCCTTTTTTATTTAAAGGGCTTTTATGTTGAAAAGGATGAGGGATGTGCTAGGGAGTGGTTAAAGAAAGCAGAGAAAAATGGCTGGTTTCCAGCATCAGAAATTCTATTGAATATGTTGCATTAAGCTTAACAAGACATCATTTGACGTTTAAACAACAACAAGGGCTTGTCACAACGCCTGCATCCACATAGCATACAAAACATTGACGATAACAATGATTTTGGATGACTTGCTGAAATGACCAGCCTTGCACATCATGCAACAGAAAACCGTTCCGTAGCCGAATTCACTGAGCAGGCTTACCTGAACTATGCCATGTACGTGATTATGGATCGTGCATTGCCGCATATCAGTGATGGTTTAAAACCTGTACAACGCCGTATTGTCTATGCGATGAGTGAGCTTGGCCTGAAATCGACAGGCAAGCCGAAAAAATCGGCTCGTACCGTTGGTGATGTACTGGGTAAATACCATCCACATGGTGACTCAGCCTGTTATGAAGCGATGGTGTTGATGGCGCAGCCATTTAGCTATCGCTATCCACTGGTTGAAGGTCAGGGTAACTGGGGTTCGCCGGACGATCCAAAATCATTTGCTGCGATGCGTTATACCGAAGCCAAACTTTCTGCCTATAGCGAGCTATTACTCAGCGAATTGGGGCAGGGTACCAGTGAATGGCAGGACAACTTTGATGGTTCAATGAAAGAGCCGATCACGTTGCCAGCACGCGTCCCGAACATCTTGTTAAATGGTACGACCGGTATTGCGGTGGGGATGGCAACCGATATTCCGCCACACAACTTGCGTGAAGTGGTCAAGGGCACCATCGCACTGATTCGTAATCCTGAAACTTCAGATAGCAAACTGGCAGAATATATTCCGGCCCCAGATTTACCGACCAAGGCTGAAATCATTACCCCGCCAGAAGAATTACTCAAAATTCAGACCACAGGTCGTGGTAGTTATCGTATGCGTGCCGTGTATACGGTCGACAAAAATGAGATTGTGATTACTGAACTGCCTTATCAGGTTTCGGGTTCCAAAGTGATTACCCAGATCGCAGACCAGATGATTGCCAAGAAGTTGCCATTGGTCAGTGATGTACGTGATGAGTCGGATCACGCCAATCCTACCCGCTTGGTGATTGTATTGCGCTCGAACCGTGTCGATGCCGAAACCGTGATGAGTCACTTATTTGCTACCACGGATCTGGAATCCAGCTATCGTGTGAACCTGAACATGATTGGCGCGGATGGTCGTCCACAGGTGAAATCGATTCGTCGTATTTTATTGGAATGGATCGAGATTCGTAAGCAAACCGTGACCCGCCGTTTGCAATACCATTTAACCAAAATTGAAAAGCGTTTACATATCCTGGCAGGTCTTTTAATTGCCTACTTGGATATTGATACTGTGATTCGGATTATTCGTGAAGAAGATCAGCCAAAACCGGTACTAATGCAGCATTTTGGTATTGATGAGATTCAGGCGGAAGCAATCCTCGAACTCAAACTTCGTCATTTGGCTAAGCTTGAAGAAATGGAAATTCGTCGTGAACAGGAAGAACTGGAAGCGAAAGCTGCGATTATTCGTGAGCAACTCGCCAATCCGGAATCATTAAAAAACCTGATTATTAACGAATTAAAAGAAGACGCGAAAAAGTTTGGTGATGATCGTCGTTCACCGATTGTGGCGCGTGCGGATGCAGTGCAAATTAAAGAACAGGATTTAATGCCTGCTGAGCCTGTGACTGTCGTATTGTCGGAAGCCGGTTGGGTACGTGCTGCCAAAGGGGCAGAAGTAGACGCAGCAAATCTGAATTATCGTGCGGGTGACCAGTATCTCAGTCATGCAGTGGGTAAAACCAACCAGCGTGTGTATTTCCTGGATGAGACCGGGCGTAGTTATGCCTTGCCAATCAGCAGTCTGCCTTCGGCGCGTGGTTTGGGTGAACCGCTCAGTTCAAAACTTTCACCAGCTAGCGGTGTTTCCTTTATTCAGGTATTTATTGATGAGGAGAGTAGCGAACTGATTGCAACCAGTTCCAATGGTTACGGCTTTAAGAGTCAGGCGGCCCAGCTAGACACCAATGCCAAAGCTGGTAAGGCTTTCCTGACGGTTGCAGACAAAGCCACCGCTTTACCACTCTTGCCTATTCAGCAAGCCACCCACGTTGCCATCCTGAGTTCATCGGGTCGTTTACTGATTATTGATTTAACTGAACTGCCAGTTCTCAACAAAGGTAAGGGTAACAAGTTGATACAACTTGATGAAAAAGAGCAAATTTTATCCATGACAACCCTGACGTTAGATGAAATAATCCAAGTCGATGCAGGACAACAGCATCTGAAGTTGAAAGGGGATGATCTACAAAAATATCTAGGAAAAAGAGCAACAAAGGGGCAACTTTTACCACGTGGATATCAAAAAGCAAATAGACTCCTCATTCAGAGATAAGGCTAGTATTCTGTGATACAAATACGTTATATATGACAATGTATTCATATTGTTTGGATAGATTGACAGGGCAATTCAAAAAGTTAAAAAAAATGTTTTGCCATGGAAAGTAACGTTGTTACATTTTTAAGGATTACCACTCGGAGATAAGGGCATTATGGAAAAAATTTGGTTTGCTGAATACCAAAAGACAGGAATTCCAGAAACAGTTGAACTGCCTGCTGAAAACACCTCACTTGTTGATATTTTTGAACGCAATTTCCAAAAATTTGGTTCACGTGATGCCTTTATCTTCATGGATAAAGTTTTAACGTTTAATGAATTAGAAGTCGCTAGCCGTAAATTTGCAGCTTATTTACAAACTTTGGGTTTAGCCAAAGGCTCGCGCGTTGCAGTAATGATGCCGAACGTTTTTCAATATCCAGTGGTGGCATTAGGGGTTTTCCGTGCAGGTCTGGTACTGGTCAACGTCAATCCACTCTATACCGCACGTGAGCTTGAGCATCAGTTGAATGACTCTGGTGCTGAAGTCTTAGTGATTATTGAAAACTTTGCCAATGTTTATCAAAACATTATTGGCAAAACACCTGTGAAGCATGTTGTGGTGGCTTCGGTGGGTGATATGCTCGGCACCCTGAAAGGGACCATCGTGAATTTTGTTTTACGTAAAGTACGTAAGCAAATTCCAGCGTGGAATATTCCTGGTCACACTAAATTCAATGCGGCATTAAACAAAGCCAGCCCAAGCAATTATAAGCGTCCAAGCTTAACCTTGAGCGATACTGCTGTACTGCAATATACCGGTGGTACAACAGGTGTTTCTAAAGGGGCTGAATTAACGCATCGTAATCTTGTGGCCAACTTGCTCCAGTGTGAAGCGATTTTCTCAAGTAAATTTGGCGGTTCTGATAGTGCCAAAGGTGATCGCATCGTGTGCGCATTACCGCTGTATCACATCTTTGCCTTCATGGTATGTGCGCTTTACGGTATGTATAAAGGCCAGGCCAATATCCTGATTCCAAATCCACGTGACTTGCCTGCGGTGGTAGGTGAATTACGTAAATATCAACCTTCATTCTTCCCGGCGGTAAACACTTTGTTTAATGCCTTGGTGAATAACGAAGAATTCAAACAGCTTGATCATAGTAATCTGAAGATGGCGATGGGCGGTGGTATGGCGGTATTGCCATCGACTGCAGCCGCATGGAAAAAGATCACAGGTACCACCATTATCGAAGGTTATGGCTTATCTGAAACTTCTCCGGTTGCAACTGCAAACCCACCTGCTACGACTGAATTCAGTGGCACCATTGGTATTCCATTGCCATTAACTGAAGTTGCGATTCTGGATGATGATGGCAAAGAAGTTGCACTGGGTGAACAAGGTGAAATCTCGATCCGTGGTCCACAAGTCATGAAGGGCTATTGGAACCGTCCAGACGAAACTGCGAAAGTGATGACGGCTGACAACTTCTTCCGTACCGGTGATATCGGTGTAATGGATTCACGTGGTTATGTGAAGATTGTCGACCGTAAGAAAGACATGATCTTGGTATCAGGCTTTAACGTTTACCCAAGTGAAATCGAAGAAGTCATTGCGAAACATCCGAAAGTATTGGAAGTGGCTGCAATTGGCGTTCCAGATGAAAAATCAGGTGAAGTGCCAAAATTGTTCATCGTGAAAAAAGACCCTTCTTTAACCACAGAAGAAGTGATTGCTTATGCAAAACAAAACTTAACAGGCTATAAGTGCCCACGTTATGTTGAGTTTATGGAAGAATTACCGAAATCAAATGTAGGTAAGATCTTACGTAAAGACTTACGTAAACCCGCTTAAGAGTTCTATCCTCCCTTTAAAAAGGAAGGTACTGGAAAGACGCCGCAATTGCGGCGTTTTTTTATTGGATTTATTTTGAGGCTTTTGATTTCATCAACCAGCGATCAATATAAGGTCGACCAATCCCTACAATCCCCACAAAAACCACCATTGTGGCCAGCTGGAAACGTAAACGGGTCGGATCAATGCCATTAAAGCTAAAATAATTATCGGCAACCGCATACAGCACAATCACGGTCAGCCAGTGCCAGAGGGTCAAGCGATAAATACCGACTGCATAAAAGGCAACGGTCAGAATCACAAAAGTACCCAGCGTAGACTGCCAGTTAAGATTGGCACAAATCACACTGAGTAGAAATGCCATGATCGGTAATACGATTTTAAGTACACGATCAACCAAAAGCTGGTGCTGGCGTTGTTGAGCAAGGACCTCAAACATTTCTTTCTGGTCGGGTTGCGGCATAGGTTGACCTTAAAACAGTATGAAAAAACACAACTTTTACACAAACAAGGTGTGTAAAAGAAACGCTTGTTGAACAAGCACACATGAATGTTCAATAAATTATAAGTTATGATAGCATGATCAGAAGAACTTCAAATGATGGATGTCAGCATGCAAGGTATTAGCGGCATTATATTGATTATTATCGTCGCATGTTTATTGCCGTATGTTTTTACCTTGATTGCAAAATCAAAAGGTGGTTTTCAAGCAAAAGATAATCAGAATCCTCGTGATTTTTTAGCGAAAACCACAGGGCTGTCAGCACGGGCAAATGCGGTACAACAAAATAGCTTTGAAAGTCTGCCTTTGTTTATTGCTGCGATTTTGATGGCAGAATATATGGTGGTTCCTGAACGCTTTATTCTGACTTTTGGCTGGGCCTATATCGTCTTTCGTGTGATTTATGGCATTTGCTATCTGGCCAATCTGGCCACATTACGTTCAATCATCTGGTTTTTCTCGCTACTTTGTCCAATTTTACTGTTTGTGATTACGATCAAAATGACCTGATGACAGCTGGCTATAAAATTCGCCAGCTCGCTACATATCTAGCATCATTTTCGCTGTATTCACGTTATAATCGGTCCGATTTACATCTACTTCACAATATAAACGAGTGTTGATATGAGTTATAGCAATATTCCTGCGGGTAAAGACGCACCAAATGACATCTATGTCATTATCGAAATTCCTGCAAATGCAGCCCCAATCAAATACGAAATCGATAAAGATTCAGATGCGTTATTTGTAGACCGTTTCATGGGTACAGCAATGTTCTACCCAGCAAACTACGGTTATGTACCAAATACCTTGTCTGAAGATGGTGATCCATTAGACGTACTTGTTGTAACTCCACATCCTGTTGCTGCTGGTTCTGTGATTCGTTGCCGTCCAGTGGGCAAATTAAAAATGGAAGATGACGGTGGTATCGATGCGAAACTGATCGCTGTTCCACACGAAAAATTATCTCCACTTTATAAAGATGTTCAAGAATATACGGATCTTCCGCCATTATTGATCAGCCAAGTTGAGCACTTCTTTGCCCATTATAAAGATTTAGAACCTGGTAAATGGGTAAAAATCAGTGGTTGGGAAGGTGCTGACGTTGCTAAAGCTGAAGTACTTAAAGCAATCGAAGCGGCTAAAAAGTAACTTTGAAATGCTGGGCCAGATTTTAAATTTTTAAAAGCTGGTCATAAAAAAACTCCATTCATTTGAATGGAGTTTTTTATTGCTTGATCAACTGTGAATTAGAATAATTTCACAGGAATATCAAGCCAGATACGCCATTCGTTGGTATCACCAATGTAGGCATTTGTTTGATATTCATCACTTGCACGGTAATACGAGTGACGTAAACGTAAGCTCGCATCTTTAGCAAAACCAGATTGAACTGTGTATTTCACTTGGTTAAAGAATTCACGTTCATGTGCATTATCAGTCAAATTCTTGACTTTGATATCCCAACCATAGACGTAGGCAGTGGTCCAGCTTAAGCCTGGTACGCCATAGCCACCAAAGTCGACGTTATATTGCAACTGTGCAGATTTTTCGCTGTTACCAATAAAGTCAGACAAGTAAGAGTTTGGTAAATAGATACTTTGAGCGCCATCAGCGTTCTCGCCGTAATCATAACCGGTATTACCATTGTTCTGCTGGTAAGCCAGCATCACGCTGTGTGGACCCGTATTATAGGTCGTAGAAAGCGCCCAAATGGTATTTTTACGATTAGACAAGTCATCAGTGGTACTTGAATAAGTGCTCGCTTTTTCATCCCATTTGGTATGGTAAGCACTTAAGTCATAAGTCAGCGCACTACCTTCTTGATTCAAGGGTTGTTTGTAGTTGGCATTGACATAATGACGATCGAGTTTATCCTTGCTGTCCAAGCCAAAGTAAGATGCACTCAAGTTATCATCAAATTTGTATTTTGCACCCCAAACCACGGCACGATCAAGTTTGCGGCCATCAGTATTGATCTGATCAGAGTACTGGTCTTTAGTGAATTTACCCGCAGTTAACTCTAATCCGTTAATTTCACGGCTAGTAGCCAAGACACCTTCAAAATATTCCGGTACTAAACGTGCAGTATTACTTGCTAAAACAGGAATATCGAGAACTTGTGTACCATAAGTCACAGTCGTATTCGAAATACGAGCTTTAACAAAACCGCCGCCACGTGCCCAGTGATCATATGTGTCACCTTTACCATCTACACCATTTAGGCGTTCGCGTGGGATCATGCCGTTACCAGCATTATTGTTTGAGCCTAATTTAAAAGAGCCATCGCCGATCACACCAGCGCCAAAGCCAACTAAACCTTGAGTAAAACCAGTTTCCAGTTTCACCATTGCCGTCTGAGCATATGAGCTAGTGTCTTCGACACCATTCTTTTTGTCACGATTTAAATAACCAGTACGGAATAAAATATCCCCTTTGGCATCTTCAACAAGTCCTTTTGCTTCGCTTTGTTCGCTTGCATATGTTGAGGTAATTAACGCGGCATTAATCAAAACCGCTAAAGTAAGTTTCTTTGCCTTTGGCATAGCTCGCCTCATTAGAAATAATAAATTTGGGATAAGACCGAAATTTTGATCAATTGTATAAGTTATGCATAAAAAAGATAGATTTTTATTAAAAAATTTTAATTATTTTTAAATAAAATACTTATAAAATTTTATGATTTATTTCTTGTTTAAAAAATACACGTTATAAATTTAAGTTTATGATTTTAAATAATAATATTATTTATTTTGGATATAAAATAATCTGGTTATTTTTTGTTTGGTTTGAATCAAAATATGTGATTTATTGAGGTAATTTTTCTTTTATTTTAAATATTTATTTTTTCTTTGTTTAAAAAATATTCAGCTTGATTTGCAAAAAATGACATCCCGACGAATGGCAATGACTGTCCGTTCTAAAATTTACAAAAGTTCAGGCGGATTTAAGTTTTAACTATGCACTTTTATGGGACAACGCCTATTTTTATAACGAAATGCCTATATTTTAAGCAAGTCAGATGTTTTTGCAGTTCAAGATATGCCACTTTTTTGTGCGAAAAATAATCTTGAATGGATGAATGCGTCTTAATAGTTCAAAAACTCAGAGGATTACAGTAAGGGACTCACTTGGAGAGCGTAAAAATCTAAGTCAAGAGAGGTTATTGGATAAAACCAAGTTGAATAGGGGCTTAAATGGAGTTGGCACAGCAATTGCTACTGACTATGCGATGCAATTTAAAACTTAAATCAGTCGAATATCCATCATGGGGGAGATCAAGATGATGAAATTTGCATGTAAAGCGATCGCGTTGAGTATTTGTGCTGTCACTTCAACTTTTGCGATGGCAGAAGAGGCCAATACCTTATCTCAATACGGTCTGAGTTTTTCAGGAACGGCTGCGTTAACGACAGATTATCGTTATCGTGGTATTACTCAAACCCAATCTGATCCGGCGGTACAGGGCGGTTTTGCATTAACACATTCATCTGGTCTTTATGCGGGGGTATGGGGCTCAAATGTTAATTTCGGTGGTGCTGATCCGCATCTCGAGTTAGACCCTTATGTCGGCTATGCGACTGAGCTACCATTTGCCGGTAAGCCGACTTTAGATGTTGGTTTATGGTATTACGGTTATCCAAGTGCATCTGACCTGAACTGGTTAGAACTCTACGCAAAACTGGGCTTTAAAAATGTATTGGCCTCTGGAGATAGTCTATTGGGGAGTTTGAACTATACCAATGATTTTGCAGGTACAGATGAGAACGGCTGGTATGTGAATACTACCTATAACATTCCGTTTGCGGATACTGGCTTTGGTGGAGTGGCAAGTGTCGGCTATACCAAAGTAGATAACTATGACTTCAGTGATACCGGTGGTGAAGACGATAATTATGTCGACTGGAAAGTGGGTGTGACCTATAGCGTCAAATCCGTGTCTGGCCTGACTGCTGAACTGGCTGCAGTAGGCACCAATATTGATGCAGATTTCCAACCGTATAAACGTGGCACAGAAACAGGTGCAGTATTTACCTTGACCAAAGCTTTCTAAGCTTGCTTGGATAAACAAAAAGCCAGCTCTATTGCTGGCTTTCTATATGGAAAGATAGTCGCTTGAGAGAGCGTTCAAATCAAATAATGACTGGCGATGAATTCACACTATAGATAAACCCATCCTGACAATCAGAAAGACTAACAGGAACAGAAAAAATATCCGGATAAACTGACTGCCATAGCGCAGCGCCAGAAATACACCGACGAAGGCGCCCAAGACATTACAGACGGCAATCATTAAGCCGATTTCCCACAGCACATGACCTGTAGGAATAAAGAATAAAAGTGCTGAACTAAAGGTGCCAATGTTCACAATTTTGGCTGATGCAGAGGCGTTGAGAAAATCAAAGCCAAAGCCTTTGACAAACAAGAACAACAGGAAGCTGCCACTGCCTGGCCCAAATACACCATCATAGAATCCGATGAGTCCACCAAAAAAGATTCCTAGAGCAATTTCTTTAGCTCCACAGTTCACATAGCGGTTATGGGTGCCTAAGTCCTTCTTGAGAAAGGTATAAATCGCCATAAAGATGAGTAAAAACAACACAAGATAGCTCATCAATTGCTTGGGAATATGTGCAATCGTCATTGCACCCACAAAGGCAAAGATAAAGGCTGATAGCATGGTCGGGATGAGCAACTTCCAGACCAATTGAATTTTATTCACATATCTAAAAATAGAGGAAACAGTACCTGCCCATACCGCCAGTTTATTGGTACCCAACACTGTGGTTATGCTGTGTTGGGGCAATGCATGTAATAGCGCGGGTATTTGGACTAAACCGCCGCCACCCACTGCGGCGTCAATCAGACCACCACAGAAGGCAAAGAATCCTAAGCTAAGTAGCACCGTGTCGTAGGTCATAATCGCCAGCCCGCGAGAAAGTTATTTAGGGAGGAATGATCAGGTTGCTTGTCTGGAATATTGATCTCGCTTGGTGCTGATGATTCCATCTTCTATTGTTTATTTTTAAAATCATGCTTCACAAAAGTACCCGCACTTTGATGGATACTTTTGTTGGGGTAGGAAAAGAAAAAACTCAGGTTTGATTGCCCCGATAGGACAGTGCTTCGGTTAAATGGCTGCTTGAGATCAGATCACTTTCGGCTAAGTCGGCAATCGTGCGTGCAACGCGCAATACTCGATGATAGGCACGTGCAGACAGGTTAAGGCGTTGCTGCGCCATTTCGATAATTTTGGTTGAGCTGTCATCTAACAGTGCATGTTGTTCCAGTAACTTCGGTGACAACGCCTGATTTAAGCATTGCTGTCTCTGAATCTGTTTGTTGTAAGCAGCAATCACGCGTTGTCTTACACTGGCAGAATTCTCGGTGGGGGTACGGTCTTGTAGTTCCTGAGCTTGTAACGGCGGTACATCAATATGTAAATCAATACGATCCAGCAATGGGCCAGAGATTCGGTTTTGATAGCGTTGAATACTTTCCGGGGAACATTGGCAACGGCTGTCCTGATTAAAGGCATAACCACATGGGCAAGGATTCATGGCTGCAATAAACTGGAAATTCGCAGGAAAGGTCATTTGCCGTGCCGCACGAGAGATCACAATCTCCTTGGACTCTAACGGTTGTCGTAATACTTCCAGCACCTTGCGGTCAAATTCAGGTAATTCATCTAAAAATAAAACACCCAGATGCGCTAAGGTGATTTCACCTGGCTTGGGTTGGGAACCGCCACCGACCAGCGCAATGGCTGAGGCGGTATGGTGGGGTGCTCTAAATGGACGCTGGCCAAAACTGTGCGGGGCGTTGGCTACCGAATAAATACTGGCGACTTCAAGATTTTCCTGTGCATTGAGCGGCGGTAAAATCGAAGGCAGGCGAGATGCCAATAAGGTTTTACCTGTGCCGGGTGGGCCTTTAAATAATAAAGAATGTCCGCCCGCAGCGGCAATTTCCAGCGCACGGCGTGGGCGCAACTGTCCTTTTACATCGGCCAGATCAAATGCATAGGCAGATGTGGCTGAGTTTGGTCGTTGTGGTGCAGCTACCAGCTTGGTATTGCCCGAAAAATGTGCACACACCTCTTGTAAATGTTGCGCGGCATAGACTTCAAAATCGGGAAGTTGGTTTGCCTCCTCCAGATTACCAGAGGGCAGCAGCAAACGATGTCGGGCCTGCTGGCAGGCCATGGCGATGGTTAATGCCCCTGAAATGGGACGTAAATGTCCATCCAGCGCCAGTTCCCCTATAAATTCAAAGTCTTCGGTACTGTGTTCCGGTAATTGTCCAGAAGCAATCAGAATCCCTAAAGCAATCGGCAGATCCAGCCGTGAACCATCTTTAGGTAAATCGGCAGGTGCCAGATTGATGGTTAAGCGCTTGGTGGGAAATTGAAAACCGCTATTGATGATGGCAGAACGTACACGATCTTTACTTTCACGCACGGCAGCTTCCGGCAAACCCACAATGGTTAAGGAAGGAAGCCCTGCACTGATATGTACTTCAACTTCAATTTGCGGGGCATGTAGTCCTAATAGCCCTCTGGTGTAGATCTTGGCAAAAGACATCTTATTATTGTTCCATTGTGGTGCTTTATTTTTAATCATTGAAGGGTGCAAAATGCACCGAGTTGGTGCTTATTTTTTGTTCTGAATGACGTCTTCAAGTGTTTTCATTTGTTGCTGGAGTTCAGTCAGACGTTGATTAGCAAGCTCAAGTGCCGTTCTTTGACGATCAAGCTCTTGTTTTGAAACGAGATCCAGTTTTTCGATGCTCTCATTTAACAAGGCGCGCAGATTTTTTTCTAAATCTTTTTTCGGTTGATCGACTTGCTGCAAAATAGCCTGTAAAAGCGTTTCAATCATAAGGGACTCAATCAGTTATGTATGTTTGCTGCTCAGTGTATCACTGCTTGCCGCAATCCTCTAGCACAGTTCGGGCCAGAAGCGGATATGACTTAGCAATCCAGTTAAACAGCGGCAAATGATACTTATTTTCGATGGACAATCTACATCTTCAAGGCTAAATAGGTTATAAAGAAAGCTTATGTCCGATATTTAAAAACCCCCAACCTTTAAATATTGGCATGAAAATTGAACATAAAACCTTACTGGTGAAAATAAGCCGAAGGAAAACAAACATGAAGCTTGTAACTGCAATTGTAAAACCATTCAAACTGGATGATGTGCGTGAAGCACTTTCTGAGATTGGTGTTCAAGGGATTACCGTAACTGAAGTCAAAGGTTTCGGACGTCAAAAAGGTCACACAGAACTGTACCGTGGTGCAGAGTATGTTGTTGATTTCTTACCAAAAGTAAAAATTGAAATTGCAATTAGCGATGAAATGGTTGATGCCGTGATCGAGTCGATTACGCGTGTCGCAAGCACAGGCAAAATTGGTGATGGCAAAATTTTTGTGACCAATTTGGAGCAAGTGATCCGTATCCGTACGGGCGAGACTGGGCCAGATGCTGTGTAAGTTGGCACAAACTTTGCTGAGCTATTAAAAGTATAGCAATAGCTCGCGAAATCAGGTTGGGGGACACGAATGAAAAAAATGCTTATGGCGCTCAGTCTATCTGGCGCACTCTTAGGTGGTTCAGCGCTGGTTTGGGCAGAAGATGCTGCTTCAACACCTGTTACTGAACACGCTGTAGCGGTTGATACCACAACTGCATCAACAGATATTGTTGCAGCAGAAGCGCCAGCTCCTGTGGAGGCAACTCCCGCACCTGCTGCGGAAGCAACCATCGATACGGGTGATACCGCATGGGTGCTGGTTTCAACAGCTTTGGTGCTGTTGATGACGATTCCCGGCCTAGCCTTGTTCTATGGGGGGATGGTGCGTAAGAAAAATGTTCTTAGCACCATGATGTTCAGCCTTTCTGCAGCGATTCTTGTGAGCTTGATCTGGGTGACCGTTGGTTACTCGCTGGCTTTCTCCGGTTCAGGGGCCTATGTCGGCGATCTCGCTAAAGCCATGCTGAATGGCGTAGCCTTTGATGCCTTGACGGGTACCATTCCAGAAAGCCTGTTCATTATTTTCCAAATGACCTTTGCCATCATTACGGTTGCCATTATCAGTGGTTCAATCGCTGACCGTATGAAGTATTCTGCATTTATGGCCTTTATCGCAGTGTGGGTGATTCTGGTTTATGCACCGATTACACACTGGGTCTGGGCAGCAGATGGCTGGTTATTTAAAGCAGGCGCATTAGATTTTGCTGGTGGTACGGTTGTACATATCAATGCCGGTGTCGCGGGTCTGGTTGCAGCGTATATGTTGGGCAAACGTACCGGCCTTGGCCGTGAATCGATGGCACCGCATAACCTGACCTTAACCGTGATTGGTGCCAGCCTGATTTGGGTGGGTTGGTTCGGCTTTAACGGTGGTAGTGCTTTAGGTGCGGGTGCACGTGCAGGTATGGCGATTTTGGTAACGCAAGTTGCTGCCGCAGCTGCTGCATTCTCTTGGCTGATTGTTGAACGTGTGATTCGTGGTAAGGCATCGGTACTTGGTGGTGCATCTGGTGCAGTTGCTGGTCTGGTGGTGATTACACCTGCTGCTGGTTTCGTGGGTGTCGGTGGCGCATTAATTATGGGTCTCATCGGTGGCGTGGTGTGTTTCTGGGGAATTACCGCATTGAAACGCCTGCTTAAAGCGGATGATGCTCTGGATGCATTTGGTCTACATGCAGTCGGTGGTATTGTTGGTGCGATTCTGACAGGCATCTTCTATAGCGATGAGATCATCAAGGCTGCAAATGTGGCACTCGCGCCAACGTTTGCGGGTCAATTGTGGGTGCAAATTGAAGGTGTACTAGCAACAATCGCATATAGTGCAATCGTGACCTTCATTATTCTGAAAGTGATTGATCTGGTGATCGGGATCCGTGTTAGCGCTGATGATGAGCGTATGGGTCTTGACTTGAGTCAACATGGCGAACGTATTGAATAATTCATACAAGATATGATGTAAAAACAGCCTCATGGGGCTGTTTTTTTATGCCTTCCGGGTGCTGGTTCTGCAATTGCAGAAACTTTGCTACACTTAGGCGAAGAGATTAAATAATCGCGCAACTATGCATTGTCCATTTTGTAACGCTGCTGATAGTAAAGTTATCGACTCCCGTCTAGCTGCTGAAGGGTGTCAGATTCGTCGTCGTCGTGAGTGCGTCATCTGTGGTGAGCGTTTTACCACATTTGAAAGTTATGATGTGGTGATGCCACGCGTCATTAAATCGGATGGTAAGAATGAGCCGTTCGATGAGGCAAAATTACGTCGTTCATTGATGCATGCTTTACAGAAACGTCCTGTGACTCAAGAACAGATTGAAACGGTACTCAGTGACATTCAGTCGCATATTCGCCGTTTGGGTGAGCGGGACGTGAAATCCAGAACCATTGGTGAAATCGTGATGCAGGCGCTGTTTGCACTGGATCATGTAGCCTATGTACGTTTTGCTTCGGTGTATCAGGATTTTCAGGATGTCGATGCATTTCGTCAGCAGATTGAACAAATGCAACAACGCGAAAATGAAAACTAAATTAGAGAAACCATGTCTGAGTTAACCCAAGATCATTTATCCGAACAGCAGTACTGGATGCAACGTGCCATTGCACTGGCGCGACTTGGACAATATTCAACCAAGCCCAATCCAAATGTGGGTTGTGTCATTGTCAAAGATGGACAGCTGATTGGCGAAGGCTATCATCCTAGAGCAGGCCAGCCCCATGCAGAAGTTTTTGCCCTGCGTCAGGCGGGTGAACATGCCAAAGACGCAACGGCTTATGTGACATTGGAACCCTGTGCCCATTATGGTCGAACGCCCCCTTGTGCCGAAGCATTGGTAAAAGCACAGGTCAAGAAGGTGGTGGTGGCCTGCTCGGATCCCAATCCGCTGGTGGCGGGTAAGGGCGTACAGATCTTGCAGAATGCCGGCATCGAAGTTGAAACCGGGATTTGTGTCGAGGAGGCCAAAACACTGAACCTTGGCTTTTTAAAAGCCATGTCGACCGGTATGCCTTATGTCCGTTTAAAAGTGGCTTCAAGTCTGGATGGTCGTACCGCCATGGCTTCGGGTGAATCGAAATGGATTACCGGCACTGCGGCGCGCCAGGATGTCCAGCATTGGCGTGCAATTTCAGGCGCCGTGATCACAGGCATCCAAACCGTGCTGGCAGATGATTGCGAATTAAATGTCCGCACTTTGACGGATGTTGATGTTTCGACAGTAGTACAGCCGAAACGAATCGTGCTAGATCGCCAAGGTCAGCTACCCTTGTCCGCCAAGATGTTGCAAAATCCTGAAACCGTGATGGTGATGACACCATTTCGTCAAGAACTTGCCGATTTAGGCGTGATACAATTGCCACCGCAACCTTTAAATCAATTATTGCAGACCTTATCTCAACAATATCAAATTTATGATGTATTGATTGAGGCAGGTGCAACTTTATCCACCGCCTTTTTACAGCAAGGTTTGGTTGATGAAATGATTAGTTATGTTGCACCTACTTTACTTGGTCAATCTGCCCGTGCGATGTTCAATGCTGAATTGAGCAAAATGGCAGAACAACGACGATTTGAGTTGGTCGATGTAACCCAACTCGGGCAAGACATTCGCCTGAGATTGCTCCCTATCCAAGAGTTGATATGAATCCAGAACCATCGGTTTATCACAAACGTCGTCATGCGGCCCGTACGACTGACGAATATCTTTTTCATCAGTTAGTTCCTTATCTCGGGAATAAGCGTCGACTTCTACACCTGATTTTAGAAGCGCTTGAGATTACCGGCACACTGAATAGCAAGAAAAAGAATCCACCGATTTTTGCGGATTTTTTTGCAGGCAGTGGGGTGGTTTCACGTTTGGCCCGCCAGAATGGCTACCGTGTGATTGCCAACGACTGGGAGCCGTATAGCCATGCGCTGAATCATGCGATTCTGGCCTGTGTTGATGCACCCGCCTTTAAAGAATTGGGGGGCTATCAAAAAGCCATCGATTATCTGAACCGCTTGCCTGAAGTCAAAGGCTGGGTCACACATAATCTATGCCCGCGCAATGACGATGTCTATGATCCTGCACGTGATCGCCTGTTCTTCAAACGTCGTAATGGCATGCGTATTGACGCGATTCGTCAGCAGATTGCAACTTGGCAGGCACAGGGCGCGATTAATGATGTGGAAATGAGTGCCTTACTGGCGCCGTTACTGTATTCGGCAAGTTTTGTCAGTAATACCAGTGGCGTTTTCAAAAGTTTCCATCAGGGCTGGGGCGGACGTACCCAAACCGCGCTAGAACGGATCGAGTCATTGTTGTGGCTGACACCGAGCCGCTTCTGTGAGATCGGTGATCCTAAACGTCCTGCGGCAGAAATGTGGTGTGTCGATGCCCAGCATCTCGCCAACCAGATGAGCGGTTTCGAAGTTGATGTGGCTTATCTGGATCCGCCTTATAACCAGCATGCCTATAGCAGTAACTATCACGTTCTCAATGCCTTGACTTTATGGGATCAGGTCGATTTACCTTCACCGGATACCAAAGGCTTTAAAAGCGGGATTGATCGGGCATGGCGTAAAGAGCGCCCAAGTCCTTATAACTCTTCTAAATATGCCAAAGAGGCTTATGAAAAGTTATTGGAAACCATCAATGCACGTTACATTTTGACCAGTTACTCGACCGATGGCAATATCGAGCCAAAAGACTTGCTGACCGCCAATTTAAAACGTGGCAAGGTGACTTTGCTGACCCAGGATGTACCGCGTTATCGTGTGAGTAAACAACGTCAGTCTGAACGGGCACGGGTACTGGAATTTATCGTGATTACCGATACGCATGCCAAGTCAGGACCGCCGTTACGACAGTTGTTAGGGCAGTTATATCACTTTGCTGAACTGGGCGGAGTCGATACCACCGGGAACAGTACCCAACTGGCACTTTGGTAAAATACAGGACACCACTTTTAAAAGTGGTGTTTTTGTATTCAGTTTCTTTGTTAAATCGGATAATTAGATAAATAAAATCGGTTTATATGATAAGTGTCTGTTTTTACGGTAAATATCTCGCATCTTTACTGGATTGGACTGTTGGGCTGGCGCTACTGCAAAAAATGATTATAATTTTATAAAAATAAATAAAAACAGATATTTGAGTTGTATTTTGGTCAGCTTATTAGTTGGTTTTAGAGGTGTTTTTTGAAGAAAAATCTTTTGACCAATCGTTTAAAAAATTACCAAACCATATTGACCCGTTTCAAAAATAAATATAGTTTGCCGAGCTTAATTTAGGGTCTTGCCTATTTGCAGCGATGACCAAGAGAGGTTGTTATGAGTCGCTCGGAACCCACCTTATTGGGGCAATGTGTAGCCGAATATTTTGCTACCGCAATTTTTTTATCGTTTGGTATTGGTGTGGTGGCTGCACTTAAGCTTGCAGGTGCAAGTTTAGGTCTGTGGGAAATCAGCATTGTATGGGGCTTGGCCGTTGCATTGGCTGTCTATTTGTCTGCAGGTATTTCTGGGGCTCATCTCAATCCTGCCGTGACCATCGCCCTGGCGTTATTCGCTGGCTTTGATAAACGTAAAGTCCCATTTTATATCATTGCTCAAGTGGCAGGTGCTGCGACAGGGGCTTTGCTGGTCTATGGCTTATATAGCAATCTGTTTATAGATTACGAACAGACCCATCACATGGTACGGGGCAGTGTCGAAAGTCTGGAACTGGCTGGAATTTTCTCAACTTATCCGCATCACCTATTGTCGCTGGGTCAGGCTTTCATGGTGGAAATGTTTATTAGCATGTTATTGCTGTGGCTGATTATGGCGATTGGGGATGACAGCAATGGTTTGCCGCGTGGTGCTTTGGCGCCGATTCTGGTGGGTTTGCTGGTGGCCGTGATTGGGGCTTCTTTTGGCCCATTAACTGGCTTTGCCATGAATCCTGCACGTGATTTTGGCCCGAAAATCGTGGCTTATTTCTCAGGCTGGGGTCCTGTTGCCTTTACTGGCGGTCGTGATATCCCTTATTTCATCGTACCCATCATTGCACCAATCGTAGGGGCATGTTTAGGTGTGCTGGGCTATAAATTATTCTTTAGCCATTTTCTGGTCAAGCATCAGGTGGTAGCAAAAGACCCAACAGATCAGCAAGTCTCTGAAATGCAATAAATGCATCACTCAATAAATAATACCAAAAGGGCGCTCAGATGATCGCCCTTTTTGATTTGCGGGTATTTGCTTGGGAGACGCCTTGTTATCTCAGGTTCTTTGCTTTAAGGTATCTGATTCAATGTGGCATACACTGCAATAAAGATAGGTTGAAACTCCCATGTTTACAGGCATTATTGAAAGTTTAGGTAAGGTTCAGAGCCTACAAAGTGTAGGCGGTGATGTTCGTCTACGTATCCAGACGGATCTGGACATGTCTGATGTGCATTTGGGTGATTCGATTGCCACCAATGGGATTTGTCTGACCGTGATTGAGTGGGGCGAGAACTGGTATGCGGCAGATGTTTCCCGCGAAAGCTTGAACCGTACCACATTAGGTCAATGGAAAGTTGGTCAAGCCGTCAATGTCGAAAAAGCGATGTTACCGACCACACGTTTTGGCGGACACATTGTTAGTGGTCACGTTGACGGGCTGGGTGAGATTACGCTGGTTCGTGAAGACGCACGCTCTTTATATTTTGAAGTGACTGCTCCGGTTGAGCTGGCAAAATATTTGGCTGAAAAAGGTTCTGTTACGGTCGATGGCATTAGCCTGACCATTAACCACTTACGTGGCAATATTCTGAGCCTGAATTTGATTCCGCATACCGCTGAACGTACCAATATTGGCACTTGGCAGGTGGGAAGCAAAGTGAATTTAGAAGTTGACGTATTGGCACGTTATATTGAGCGTTTATTGCTGGGTGATAAGGCGGCTGAGCAGAAAACTGAATCGAATATCAGCATGGCCTTTTTAGCTGAAAACGGTTTTTTAAAATAAAAGATCAAGTATAAAAAGCCCAGTTTAAACTGGGCTTTTTATTATTTCTCGTCCGAGAACTCACTGTTCTTCAAAATATATTCAATTTCATCTTGTGCCAGTGCATGCAGCTTGGCGCGGAACACGGTCACTGCTTGCTCAATCAGGCCTTCGGCTTCAAGCTCAAGTCGGACACGGACACTTTCCAGCTCAGAGAGAATCTGCTGATCATCAATGGCGATGCGCTGACCGCGTGCATAATCAATGCTTGGCTGTTCCGGGTTGGTTTGGTAACGCTCGGTCTGTTGCGCAATTTCCTGATCGATATGACCACGTAAGGCAACTAGATTCTCGGTTTGCTGCTCAAACTGACGTGCTTCATCCGCTTGTAACTGGGCTGCATAGGCGGCTTCAGCTGCACGTTTTTCTGCCAGTGCTTTTTCCAGCGCCAGCTGTTTACGAATACGTGCCTGTTCCAGTAACTCAGCCTTTAAATCGGCATAAGCTTGATCAATGCGTTGTTGAGACCGCTGTTGCGCGCTCTCTTCATTTTGCATCCAGGTTTGAATCGAGGTTTGTGGTAATAACAGATCACAGATACGTGCTAAATCTTCCTGATAGGTCTGACGAACCGCCTCAGGTGCATTTAACCAGCGTTTTTTAAAATCCTGACCTACATTTAATGCCACAAGACACTCCTAAAATGATGTTTTTTATCGCCAATTTATAATTTAAATGTACGAGGTTCTATACCCAACCGTCGATACAGTTTAAATTTTTCCCGCCCAATCTGTTTCGCAGTTTCATTATTTTCAATAATTTCGATAATGTGGCGAAAATCTTGAGTTTGTTCAAGTGCATGATTGTTAAAATTAAACACGATCCAATCATTGGAAGGGGGTAAGTCTTTTGAAATACACACTGGGCTGTGTGGCTGGTCAATCCCGTGCGCAATGAAACTTTGTGGATCAAAGCTCCAGAGCAGTTCATCCAGTTCATTTTGCAAGTCTGGATCAGCACAGTACCACCAGATGTGGGGATGCTGATTCAGAATCTTGCGACACAAACGGCAAGCACTTTCGACTTGCCGTTCCTGACTGTTTTCAAAGAGATAAAAACTGATTTTAGCCATTCGCTTGAACACGATTTGTCAGGAACTGCATCAATAATGGAACCGGGCGGCCGGTTGCACCTTTAGCGGTACCCGATAACCACGCCGTACCTGCCACATCAAGATGCGCCCAGCGATAGTCACGGGTAAAACGTTCGAGGAAGCAAGCTGCCGTGATGGCACCACCGTATGGCCCACCAATATTGGCAATATCGGCAAAAGGTGAGTCGAGTAATTCTTGATACTCTTCCATGACCGGCATACGCCAGACACGGTCAAGTGACTGTTCGCCTGCCTGTTGCAAGTCTTGTGCAAGCTCATCATCTGGTGTGAATAAACCACTGACCACTTTACCGAGCGCAACCACACAGGCGCCGGTCAGGGTGGCGATATCAATCACCAGAGCAGGGTTAAAGCGTTTGATATAGGTCAAGGTATCACACAGGACCAGACGGCCTTCTGCATCGGTATTCAGAATTTCTACAGTCTGACCGCTCATGGTAGTGACGATGTCACCAGGACGGGTGGCATGAGCAGATGGCATATTTTCTGCAGCGGCAATTGCACCCACCACATGAATAGGCAATTGGGCTTCACAGAGTGCCTGAATGGTGCCAAGAACCGAAGCTGCGCCGCACATATCAAATTTCATTTCATCCATGCCCAAGCCTGGTTTCAATGAAATACCGCCTGTATCAAAAGTCACACCTTTACCGACCAGTACCACAGGCGCTTGATCAATCTGGGCATTGTATTCGAGGGTAACAATACGACCTGGACGATCCGAACCTTTGCTTACGGCAAGGAAGGCATACATGCCCAGATCCGCCATTTGCTGCTCATCCAGTACAGTGACTTTTAATACGTCTGGATATTGCTTGGCTAGCGCAAGAGCCTGATCTGCAAGGTACTCAGGGAAACAGATATTTCCAGGACGGTTCCCCAGATCACGGGCAAAGTTTTGACCCGACTGAACCGCATGAATCAGCTTTAACTGTGCTTCATCTAATGTAGTCTGGCTGGCAATCAGGTGAATGGTATCTAATACAAACTCATTCTTTTTCGACTTAAACTCGTCATAACTATAAGCCGCTTGCGTAAGGCTCAAGACAAAGAGGGCGTGTAAATCGGTAGGCAATGCTGAAAGATCGACACTAATTTGTTTAAATTTATTTTGTGATGATTTGATAATGCTTTGTGCAAGTTTTGCTAATTTTGTCGCTTTAAGCTCGTCACTTTTGCCTAGCCCTAATAATTGGGCATTGGCTTGTACAGAGATATTGGCAAGCAGCGGCAAGTTGTCGTTAAAACCAGCTTTATATTGGCTTGCGTTAAGGATGTCATCTAGATGGTTGATTTGATAAGTATTTAAGTTCTGTTGTAATTGTTCTGAATCAACCAAAATCCACAAAGATTCGCTAGACGCCTGAGTTGGGAATGCGTTTTGAAGTGTAAATTTCATTGTTTATATAGAACCTAATGAGTAAAAAAGAAAGATAAGTCCATTAAACACTTTCAGATATGAGGTTGCAATCCGCAACAAGCGATAGGTTTTATATTTTTAACATTCGGGTAAACTAGCGTTACCTTCGATTGGTCTTTTGGAAATATTACTTTGATTATTCGGCGTTATCTCGTCAAACAGGTGGTTTCGACATCTCTCGTCGTCATTGGTTTATTGACCATGATCATGATGGGTGGTCGTTTGATCAAGTATTTTGGCGTCGCAGCTCAAGGTCGTTTGGATGCAGGGATCTTATTTAGCATTATCGGCTATCGTTTACCTGAATTTTTAACACTGATCTTACCACTGGGGTTCTTTATTGCCTTGATGCTGGTGTTCGGGCGTCTGTATGTCGACCATGAAATGGCGGTTTTAAATGGCAGTGGCGTCAGTCGGAATCAGTTGGCCCGATTACTGTTGCCGATGACCGTGGTATATCTGGTGGTACAGACCTGCTTAATGGTCTGGATGGGGCCGTGGGGCTTACGTGAGTTTGAAAAACTGACCAGTACTCAGGCAGTACGGACCGGATTTGACTTGGTCCGTCCGAAAGAGTTTATTTCTTCAGGGCCGTATACCATTTATGCGGGTTCACTTTCAGAAGACCGCAAGAACTTAAAAGATATTTTCTTCTATCAGAAAGGCAATCAGGCAGATAAACCTGATGTCATGATTCTGGCCAAAGAAGCAACACGGGTTGAAGTGGCCAATGATACCGCCAATGTGGTCGATCTGGTTCAGGGCCGTCGTTACGAGATTTATCCGAATCAACCACGTTATACACAGGCAGAATTCCAGTCTTATCGTTTACGTTTAGAAAATGATAAAGACGTAAAATTTGAGAGTGGTGATGTTGAAGCATTATCCATGTCCAAGTTATGGGAAAAACGTGATGATCCTGTCGTACGTAGTGAATTGGGCTGGCGTGTGTTTGGCCCATTTGTGATTATCGTGGCTTTAATGCTGGCGGTCGCATTGTCTGAGGTGAGTCCGCGTCAAGGTCGTTACTATCGTTTGATTCCCGCGATCTTTATCTTTGCCAGCTTGATCGTATTATTGATTGCGATTAAGACCCGAATCAGTAAGGAAGAGCTTGATATATGGGCTTATCCAGTGGTTCTTCTTGTTTATGCCATTGCCGCAGCAGTTTTTGCGCGTAAACAAAAACTGGCACCAAAATTTAAGAGAAGTATTCAGCGAGTGGGGTTGTGATGTTAGCACGTCGAATAGTCGCCAAACATGTGACAAAAACCACGATCCTGGCCATGCTGGGCACGACGCTGGTGTTATCTTTCTTACAGGTTCTGTTTACCTATTTAGGTGAATTAGGTTCGCTCAAGCCCGACTATAATGCCTGGCAGGCTTTCCTGTACGTGATGTGGGGAGCGCCGCATTATCTCTATGAAATCCTTCCTGTTGCCGCCTTGATTGGCTCGGTGCTGGGACTGGGTGCATTGGCTTCGAATAGTGAACTGATCGTGATGCGCTCGGTCGGGATTAGCTTATGGCGAATCGTTGGCTGGGTAATGCGTTCGGCACTGTTATTGATTGTATTGTCCTTTGTGCTGAGCGAATGGGTGATTCCTTATACCAATGAGCAGGCACAAAGCATCAAGAAGCAACGTAGCGTGGCGGCGTTGGGTGAAGTCAAAGGCTACTGGACCCGTGAAGGACAGCGTTTTATTTATATTGACTATGCTAACTCCAAAGGCCAGTTACGCAATATCCAGTCGATCGATTTTGATCAGGACTATCGTTTGCAGTCTTTTGTGAATGCAGAAAAGGGCCAGTTTGTTAAAGATGGCGAATGGACGCTAGAACAGTCACATCAGGTGGATTTGCTGGCTCAAGGGAATGCCATTAAAACCGATCATGCACAGCAGTCGCTGGGTTTGGCCTTGCAGCCTAAATATGTGCATATGGTCACCCTTGACCCGGAAGATTTGTCTCCAAGCCAGCTGATTAGTTTTATGCGCTATATGGATGAATATAGTCAGGTACCGAAAACCTACGAACTGGCGTTCTGGCAAAAAGTGACCTCGCCGTTTGCCTTGATTACGCTGGTGTTAATCGCCTGTTCATTCATTTTCGGACCATTACGCCAACAGTCGATGGGCTTCCGTCTGGTGATTGCCTTATTTACCGGACTGGGCTTTTTCTACTTACAAGATTTCCTCGGCTATGCGAGTCTGGTTTATGCCCCTTCTCCAGCCTGGTTCGTGCTGATGCCGGTGGTGCTCATCTTTATGGTAGGCAGTTACTTACTTTATCGAGCAAGATAAAGGACTTTGATTCATGGGCGCTATCATCGCTATTAATGAAAGCCATGAGTGGGGTCATAGAGAAATACCTTAAACTTCGGTAAAATAGACCGAACAAATGATCGACAAATAGAGAGTCCATTATGACGGATGCAAATGCTGGCAAAATTCCTCACGTTCTCGTAATCATGGATGGCGTAGGACATCGTGAAGCAGTTGATGACAATGCCTTTCTGGCAGCAAAAACACCCAACCTCACGGCAATGAAAGCCAAGCATCCGAATAGTTTAATTTCTGGCTCCGGTGAAGATGTCGGTCTGCCTGATGGTCAAATGGGTAACTCTGAAGTCGGGCATATGAATCTGGGAGCAGGTCGTGTGTTGTATCAGGATTTCACCCGTATTACCAAAGATATTCGTACCGGTGCTTTTTTTGAGCATGAAGTTCTGGTGGATGCGGTTGAAAAGGCTAAAGCAGCCAATGGCGCCGTACACGTGATGGGCTTGTTGTCGGAAGGCGGTGTGCACTCGCATCAAGATCATATTGTCGCCATGTGCGAACTGGCGTTAAAACGCGGTGCAAAAGTGTATTTACACGCTTTTCTGGACGGCCGTGATACACCACCACGCAGTGCGCAACCATCATTAGAAAAACTGGATGCCTTGTTCGCACAATATCCAAATCAGGGTCGTATTGTGTCGATGATTGGCCGTTATTTCGCGATGGACCGTGACAACCGTTGGGACCGTGTGGAACAGGCTTATCGTTTAATTACAGAAGGCGAAGCCGTACGTGTCACCAATTCTGCGGTTGAAGGTTTGGAACAAGCCTATGCAGCCAATGAAAATGATGAGTTTGTTAAAGCCACGCGCATCGGTGATGTCACCAAAGTACAAGATGGCGACAGCATTGTATTCATGAACTTCCGTGCCGATCGTGCGCGTGAAATTACCCGTGCGTTTGTGGAAAAGGATTTTGCCGGTTTTGAACGTAAAGTACTGCCGAATTTATCTAAATTCGTGATGTTGACCCGTTATCAGGCCAGCATTGATGCACCAGTTGCATATATGCCAGAAGGGCTAAAAAACTCGATTGGTGAATACCTGTCTGATTTGGGCAAAACTCAATTGCGTATTGCTGAAACCGAAAAATATGCCCATGTGACTTTCTTCTTTAGCGGTGGGCGCGAAGATGAATATCCGGGTGAAAAGCGTATCCTGATTCCATCACCGAATGTTGCAACCTATGATTTAAAGCCTGAAATGAGCGCTTATGAAGTGACCGATGAGTTGGTCAATGCCATCAATTCAGGTGAGTTTGATCTGTTGGTGGTGAACTATGCCAACGGCGATATGGTCGGGCATACCGGCGTTTTTGATGCGGCAGTAAAAGCGGTTGAAACGGTGGATACCTGCTTGGGTCGTGTTTACGATGCAGTCATGGCAAACAAAGGACACATGTTAATTACTGCGGATCATGGTAATGTAGAGCAAATGCAAGACTATGACAGTGGTCAGGTGCATACCCAACATACCACTGAACTGGTGCCATTTATTTATGTTGGTCCGACGCAAGCAATTATTGCAGAAGGCGGGGTATTGGCTGATGTGGCGCCCACACTCCTGCATTTAATGCACATTCCTGTACCGCCAGAAATGCAGGGTAAGAACTTAATTACTTTAAAATAAGGTGAAGCAATGACCCAGCACAACAACATTTACCGAGCCTTATGTGCAAGTTTGTTGATGTGTTGGGGGCATAGTATTGATGCTGCACCTGTTACCCATGCGTCGGGATGGACCGAAGACGCGCCGCGTACGGCGGAAGTCCCGATTGAATCGATTCAGCAATTTGTCCAGATTTACGGGATTGTGAAAGATAACTATGTCGATAAGAAGTCGGACGATGCGCTCTTTCAGCAATCAATCAAAGGACTGGTCAGTGGTCTGGACCGTTATTCCCGTTATCTGTCGGCAGAAGAATACCGTCAACTGATTCAATATACCGAAGGCGATTTGGCCTCGGTCGATTTTAATTTAAATTATGATGCACATGCTAAATCCTGGCAGATTCAGGATTTAAAAGCGGGTTCTGATTCGAGCAAGCTGGGTTTGCGCAACGGCCAAGCCATTATTAAAGTGGACAATCAGGAATTAAAAAATCTTAATCAGGATCAGGTACAAGGCCTGCTGTATGGCTCAATTGGCAGTACCGTGCAGATCCAGCCTGAAAATAATAACAGCACCACCATTCTGGTCCGAAACAAGAAAGTAGAAACCGATATTGAACCTGTTTTAATGCATAATCAGGTACTTGTACTTAAAATTAGGGTGTTTCAGCAAGACACTGCCAATGAAATTAAACGTTTAATCGAAGAATATAGCTCTAGCAAACTCAAGGCCGTGGTTCTGGATTTACGTAATAATCCGGGGGGCCTATTGTCTGCTGCGGTTGAGTCAGCGGATTTGTTCCTGAATCAGGGATTGATTGTGACTACCAAAAGCCGTTCTGAAGGCGACCAACAGTTTCAGGCCCTACCTTCCTTTGAATTTCAGAATCTGAAACTCGGTATTTTAATTAATAAACGATCCGCCTCGGCAGCCGAAGTGTTTACCGCAGCGCTGAAAGAACATAAGCGTGCCTGGGTCGTGGGGGAAAATAGTTATGGTAAAGGCGTGGTGCAGAAGCTGTTCCCGTTACCGAGTGGCGCTGCCTTGCAAATGACGGTCTCACATTACTACACCCCCAATGGCAATATGATTGAGGGGCAAGGCATTCAACCGAATCAGATTTCGCCTTTGCCACCTGAAATGAAAGAAGATACCTACCTGGAACATGTCACTGATCTGGTGTTGAAAAGCCGATACTAAAAAATAAAGCCCCTTAACAAAGGGGCTTTATGATTAAAATTTATTCATCATCTTCAGTATCCAAACCGAATTTTTTCAGTCGATAGCGTAAAGAGCGGAAGGTCATTCCCAACTTTTTCGCCGCTAAAGTCCGGTTCCAGTGGGTCAGATTCAAGGCATTTAGCAGAATCTCTTTTTCGATATTCTCTAAATAGCGCTCTAAACCTTCTGGTGGCAGTTTTTTCGAACTCATTGTTGGACTGGCAGAATGGTGAGGCGTTTCGATTTCTTCTGCCGGTGCATTGGCAAATGCAGGGGCCGGATTTGCAATCGAGCTACGTAACGGCGCAGTTTGCAAGTGAGCCAGATCAATGGTTTCGTCATCACTGAGTGTAATGGCACGTTCAATGATATTACGCAATTCGCGTACATTGCCCGGGAAATATTGCTGTAACAAGAACTGCTCTGCACGAGAAGACAGTGTCTTCACCGACACTTCCCATTCCTGACTGATCTTTTGAATAAAGTGATTGGCCAGTAACAGAATATCCTGACCACGCTCACGTAATGGCGGCAACACCAGATCCATCACATGAATACGGAAGAACAGGTCCTGACGGAAGCGGCCTTGCTGGACCAGCATTTCCAGATCCTGATGGCTGGCACTAATCACACGGAAATCGACATCAATCTCCTGATCTGAACCGACCGGACGAATTTTCTTTTCCTGCACCGCACGTAGTAATTTGACCTGCATGTTTAACGGCAATTCAGCAATTTCATCCAGAAATAAACTACCGCCGTGCGCAGACAGAATTAAGCCTTGCTTATCTTGTGTAGCTCCAGTGAAGCTACCTTTCTTGTGTCCAAATAACTCGCTTTCCATCAATTCGGTTGGAATGGCACCACAGTTAATGGCAATAAACGGCCCTTCGCTGCGGTTACTTAAACGATGTACCAGATTGGCTACGACTTCTTTGCCTGTACCTGATTCACCTGTGATAAATACAGGTGCTTGAGAACGTGCAATTTTCTTTAAAGCAATGCGAAGTTGCTGGATCGGTGCTGAACGTCCAATCAGAAGCTTGTTTTCTAAAGCAGTTTCAGCAGCTTCCTGTTCTGGCTGAGGCCGGTTCAAAGCTTTCTGGATTAACTGATCCAGATGCATCTGGTTGACCGGTTTGCTGACAAAGTCAAAGGCACCTGCTTTAAGTGCTGCGATGGCGATGTCCATGTTGCCATAGGCAGTAAGCACTGCGATCGGCGTGTTAGGATAGTTTTGAGTGACATGTTTCACCAGGTCTAAACCATTCCCGTCCGGAAGATTTAAATCTGTTAAGCATGCATCGTACTGGAATTCAGTGAAGAATTTTTTTGCCTGTTCGACCCGATAAGCGATATGTGTTTTGATGCCCATCCGCGCAAGCGTCATCTGCATTAAAAGACATAAATCCTCTTCATCGTCTACGAGCAAGACGAGTGGTTGTTTTGTTGCCATTTCCCCGAAAAACCTAATCTAATCTATGAATTTTGAGCATTCCATCCTGAAACATGCTCCTTGTTGTCGCTCTATATAGGTGAGCTTTGCATGATTCGCCTCACAAAATGTATGAGACAAGTACAATCCTAAACCAGTTCCTTTAATTTCGGTACTAAAAAATGGTTTGAATAACTGAGAAATATCCCGTTTTGAGACACCCATCCCAAAATCGATGACATCGATACAGATTCGACCTTCTTTTTCATGAACATCCACTTCGATAAAGGGGGCATCGGTGGCGTTATGACGTAACGCATTCCGGATCAGATTAATCAGCACCTGGCGTAATTGTTTTTCATCAAATACGATCGTCGTCTGTTCGGGTTGTTTTAACCGGATCATCTGTTTGGCATCAGCCAGATCTTCATTCAATAAACTGTCAAAGAACGAGGTGAGCTGGATGGGTTGGGCTTCGGTTGGCCGATTGCGAGCCATCGCCAAAGTATCTTGGACGATGCTATCAATACGTTTGGCTTGCTTGCTAATCATGCGTGACAGCATTTCTTGCTGATGTGCATCACTGTCTTTAAGTAACTCATTAGCCTGAACAATGGCGGCCAATGGATTGCGAATCTCATGGGCAATACTGGCAGACAGTTGGCCTAATGCCGCCAGCTTGAGTTGTTGCACCTGCTGGGTCAGTTTCTGGGCATCTTTTAAGATCAGTAACACCAGCGCTTGTTCAGGAACGATCAGATGTTTAACCCGAACATGAACCGTATACGGGCTTTGTTGTGATTCAAAACTGAACTCTTCACCGTCTTTTAAATCACTAAACTTGATCAGTTCAAATAGATCCGGTTGTAACTTGATGAGTGGTGTTTTTTCAAGAGAAACAGGTAGATAAATTCCCAGTAAAGTGTTGGCTGCCGGATTGGTCAGGACAATATGGTTGCTTTCATCGAGTACCAGATAACCGTCTTCAATCTGCTCGAGAATATAACGGTTAATATTTTGCAGTTGATGGATTTCAATCGATTGATGAAAGGTGAGGGTTTCTAAAATCTTAAAACGTTGAACCGCGATGCGGCCAATGGCATGCACCACAAAAAATAAAAAGGCCAGAAAAATACTATTGCCGAGATGAGTTAAATTGGCTGAATCAAAGAAGTCACCCAAAAAGCGCTGGTAAACCACCATGATCACGGCAAACAGGGTGATGATCAGTGATAACTGTGAATTTAATAAAATGGCCGAGGAGAAAATAATGATGACATAGAGCAAGCTCAGTTGCAGATTCGGTCCACCCGCTGAAAATGTGATTAAACTCAAGCAGATGACGTCAATCAGGAAAATCACAATCAGCTGTCTGGACACCTGCACAGGGACCAGATGCAACATAAAAAGCTGAATGATATTCAGCGTGATATACGCAATCAGGGTATAAAAATATAATATTGGATAGATATAGTTACTGCTCAATTGCTCGGCAGTGAGTAAATAAATCAGCAGCAGGCTAACGGCAATAATCAGCCGATAGCCGCTATACCAAACGCCCAGTCGATAGACGGTCTGAGAGACCGATGATGCAATTTTCCCTAACATAGGCGTTGACTATTATTGTAAGTATTTTAAGGTTTAATCAGTCCATAGCGTATCGCAAGATGCGTCAGTTTGACATCACTATCAATCGCCAGTTTTTCAAAAATACGGTAGCGATAAGTATTTACGGTCTTCACGCTGACAAATAATTTATCTGCAATTTCCTGTGCACTGATACAGTTCACCACCATCATCGCGACCTGCATTTCACGTTCTGATAAAGCATCAAAAGGAGACTGCTGGGTGTCAGAAAGGTAAGAGCTGGCCAGTTGCTCGGCAATATCTGCACTGAAATACTTGCCGCCTTGCATGACTTTATTGATCGCACGGACCATCTCAGAGATTGGCGCACCTTTGGTGATATAGCCTTTGGCACCTGCTTTGAGTAAAAGGGATGGGTAGGGCTCTTCCGCCAGACCGCTGACAGCAATGACCTTGGTTTCAGGTGCACTCTGTAATAAACGTCGCGTTGTCTCAACTCCACCAATGCCAGGCATATTCACGTCTAGCAATACCACTTGGGGATGTTTCTGGCGAACCAGCGCAATCGCTTCTTCTCCAGATTCAGCCTGTCCGATCACCTCGACATCGGGGTGGTCTTCGAGCATACGGCAAATCCCGGTGCGCACGAGTTCATGATCATCAACAACGAGAACAGTGATCAAGAAGACCTCCTTTTTTCAAAAACACTGGTTTTTTGTTACATAAAGCAAAATTAGCTTGCAATGAAACGACAAAATTAGCAATCCTATTCTTCGTTTTTAGAGAATAGTTGTACACAATTGTGTCTACAAAAGCTTTACCCGATTTGTTCAAATGTAAGGCATAATGGTGGTAAGCGCAAATGTGCAGCGTCCTGAGTTGAGTATTGTGTCGTGAAAAATTCTAAAAAATCTATCATGCATGTTCTAAGCATGTCTATCTTGTTGGCGTGGAGTTCAACAAGTTTTGCTGAACTGGTTGTGAATAACAATCCAGCTTCTTCGCGTGCGAGTGGTTCAGCAACCTTAAACTGGTCAGCAAGTGATGCGAGCCAGTTAATGGAAGATGATGAACCCTTAGAGATTGGTCCTCAAGGTTCAACCTCTGTGACCACAACATTACGTAACGGTGGTTCAGCTTCAATTTCTTCCTCAAGTGCTCCGCAGCAATCGACACAGATTCGCGATACGTTTGGCTATAGCAGCCAGCCATCAGTGAATGCACGTGCTGCGCTGGTCATGGATGCACAAACAGGTGAGGTGCTGTACAGCAAAAACAGTAACATGTCGGTTCCGATTGCTTCAATTACCAAATTGATGACCGCGGTGGTGACTGCTGATGCGCGCTTAAATATGTCGGAAGAGATTACCCTTGAGTCGATTGATTTCGCAGGTGCAGGCGGTAAAAACTCAAGCTCAACCTTACGTGCTGGCGATAAGATGAACCGCGCTGAAGCATTGTTGTTTGCCTTGATGAAGTCTGAAAATCCAGCAGCGGCTGCATTGGCACGTACTTACCCAGGTGGTCGTCCTGCATTTATTGCAGCGATGAACGCCAAAGCGAGGCAATTGGGCATGACTTCGACACGTTATGCTGAGTCAACCGGGCTTGATCCGCATAATGTCTCTTCTGCACGTGACTTAGGCATTCTGGTAAGTACCGCTTCGCAATACGGTCTTATCCGCCAATTCTCAACCACACCAACCTATGACTTCAACCTTGGCTACCGTGTACTCAAGTCGAACAATACCAATGCTTTAGTGCGTAATGGTGGCTGGAACATTAACCTGTCAAAAACGGGTTATATCAATGAAGCAGGTCGTTGTGTGGTGATGCATACGACGGTGAACTCACGTCCCGCTGTGGTCGTGTTATTGGGCGCACCAAGTTCACAAGCACGCAATAGCGATGCAACCAATTTATTAACCTGGTTAAGCAGTTTACCAAAACGTGTTTAATGTCGGTTGATGTAAAAAACGCTTCATCAGGAAGCGTTTTTTATTGCCACTAGAAATGACTGATTTTAAGTGAACGTATAAAAAAACCAGTTGCGGGCAACTGGTTTTTTTTATTTCAGACTTGATACTTACATATTTGAAAGAATAGAGTCTTTGACCTGATCCATGGTTGCATCGATGGACAACATTACCGCATCAGCACATTGCTTGATGGCCGTATCTGGATCTTTTAAGCCATTACCTGTCACGGTACATACGATCACAGAACCTTCAGCAATTTTACCTGCCTTGATGTCACGGATTGCACCGCCAATTGAAGCGGCAGACGCAGGTTCTACAAATACGCCTTCGTACATTGAAAGTAAACGTTGCGCTTCCAGGATTTCGCTGTCTTGAAGTTCATCGAACCAGCCTTTAGAGTCACGTACCACTGCTTTGGCATGATTCCAGCTTTGTGGATTACCGATACGAATCGCAGTTGCAACTGTTTCAGGATTTTCAACAGGTGCACCACGTAAGAATGGCGCAGCGCCAGAAGCCTGGTAACCCACCATGGTTGGTAGGCCTTCTGGTTTAGGACCTGTGAACTGTTCTGTCGCCGCATCATAAATCACTTGCTCGAACTGATCTGCAGGTTGGTTGGCAACAGCTTCGGTATAACCCATCCAGTGTGCGGTGATGTTCCCCGCGTTACCCACAGGCAAGCAGTGATAATCAGGTGCACGACCCAATGCTTCCACGATTTCATAAGCAATGGTTTTTTGACCTTGCAAACGATAAGGATTGATCGAGTTGACAATCGTTACAGGTGCCTGATCAGCCACTTCTTTGACCAAGCGCATACCATCATCGAAGTTACCGCGGATTTGCATGGTGATCGCGCCGTACATCATTGCCTGCGCCATTTTACCCATGGCAATTTTGCCTTCCGGGATCAACACGAATGCTTTGATACCTGCACGCGCTGCATAAGCTGCCGCTGCTGCTGAAGTATTACCGGTAGAGGCACAGATAATCGCTTTAGAGCCTTCTTCAACTGCTTTGGTCACCGCCATGGTCATACCACGGTCTTTAAATGAACCGGTTGGGTTCAGACCTTCGTATTTCACATAAATTTCGACGTTTTTGCCAATAATACGTGGAATGTTCTCGAGTTTAATCAGTGGAGTATTACCTTCACCTAAAGAAATTGCGCGTGTAGTTGCAGACACAGGTAAACGGTCACGATAACGATCTACAAGACCAGTATAACGATTGGCATTCGACATGATGGTGTTCCAATATAAGGTAGAGAAAAAATCCCGCTCAACAGGCTCCCTTTCAAAAGAGAGCAGTTCCATTCTTGAGTGAAGAAGGGTGAGGGGATTTAAACTGATTAACTATCGAGCGATTCTAAACGAATTCTCACGATTTCGCCACGAATTGCAGGTAATGCTTGAATTTGGGCAAGCGCTTCGTCCATTTTAGATTCAACGATCGGATCGGTTAAAATCACGATAGGAATCAGGTCTTTTAAGCGCGATTGCTGCATGATGGCATCAATACTGATGCCGGCACGGCTCAGAATGGTCGTCACATCTGCCAATACACCGGTTTGGTCTTCAGCATTGAGGCGAATGTAATAGCCTGTGGTCATTTCTTCACGGCTGAGGATTGGCACATTGGTGAGTGCTTCAAAGGCCAGCTGAGGAATTGTTCCAGCGCCATCTTCGGTATACGAAATATCACGCACGATATCAATCACGTCTGCAACCACAGCTGAAGCAGTTGGACCTGCACCAGCACCAGCCCCGTAATATAAAGTCGGGCCAACGGCATTGGCTTGCACCAGTACGGCATTTTTCACGCCATTGACATTGGCAATCAATTCTTCCGCAGGGATCAGGGTTGGATGCACACGTAGCTCAATGCCTTTGTCGGCACGGCGTGCAATACCCAAGTGCTTGATACGGAAACCAAGTTCTTCGGCATATTTCACGTCCTGAGCGGTGATTTTGCTGATGCCTTCGGTATAGACCTTATTGAACTGTAACGGGATACCAAATGCACATGAAGCTAAAATGGTGAGTTTGTGTGCAGCATCAATACCTTCAACATCAAAGGTTGGGTCCGCTTCGGCATAACCGAGTTCTTGCGCTTCTTTTAACACATCTTCAAAAGCACGACCTTTTTCACGCATTTCAGTCAGAATGAAGTTGCCTGTACCATTGATGATCCCGGCAAGCCATTCGATATGGTTGGCTGCAAGACCTTCACGGATGACTTTAATGATTGGAATCCCGCCTGCAACTGCTGCTTCATAAGCAATTTGCACCGCATTGTCTTCTGCTGCCTTAAATAGCTCATTGCCATGTTCAGCCAGTAATGCTTTATTGGCTGTCACCACCTGTTTGCCATGTTTAATGGCTTCCATGATGACTTCATACGCAGGATGAATGCCACCCATGACTTCGACCACCACATCAACATCAGGTTGACGCACGATCTCCATCAAGTCATCGCTTTGTTTAATTCCTTCGAGTTGTAAATCTGGACGTGGACGGCGTGTGCCTACGTGTGTAATTTGAATTTCTCGACCGGTACGGCGTTTAATTTCCGCAGCATTTTCTTGTAGTAATTTAAGGGCTCCACCACCTACAGTACCAAGACCGAGTATCGCCAGACGAACTGGTTTCACGTCACACTCCATTATATTCAATCATTTTAATGAAGCTTGATCATAGCTAAAAAAATGCGGAGACACTAGGGCTAAGATCATCTTTCATCTGTCGCCCGGGTCTTTGTTATTTTGAAAGGAATGTTTACCTTATTTGTTTAAGCGTTGAACAATTTCTTCAGGGGTCATGTAACCACCTAAATATTCTCCTTCAACGTTATAAATCGCTGGCGTGCCATTTACACCCATGTTTAGACCCAGTTGGTATTGATCACGAACCGGGTTCTTACATTCTGCAGCAGTCACAGGCTGCCCCTGAGTTGCTTGCTCAAATGCAGCCTTACGGTCTTTACTGCACCAGATGGCCTGCATGGTTGGCATGAATTGTTCGCCACGTGGCCATGCGATATAACGCACTTCAATACCTTTGGCATTAATTTCAGCCAAGTGTTCATGCAATTTATGGCAGTACGGACAGCTTGAATCGGTGAACACATAAATCACATGTTTGGCTTTACCGCCTTGTGCCGGATAAACGATCAAGTCTTCAGTCTTGAGGGAAGCCAAATGCTTTTTATTTTCGGTGGCCTGTAATGCATCACTGACATTGTGCAGTTGCTTGTCACCTAAACGCACCACATCACCCTGAATAATGTATTGGCCATCAGCGGTGGCATAGACCGAACCCATTCCTTCCAGACTCACCCAGTACAGGTTGGGTACTTCAGTTTTCTTGACGGCAAGAATTTTGGCATTGATGTTGGCTGTCTTGAAATGTTTTTCTAATGTGGAGACTAAACGCTGCTGTGCATTACGTTCATTTAAGGTTGAAGCTTCACCTGTCGCAGGTGCACTTGCCGTGAGTGCATCTTGTTTTTGTGCTGAATTTTCTTTTGAGCAAGCACTGACGAATAATGTTGATGCTAATGTACAAGCAATTACAAGCTGAGACCGAGTAAACAACATATAGAACCTTTTTGTACGTTTTAAGGGCTTTAGCATACCAAAAAAAAACAATCACTTCGTTAAATCTTGCTGATGCTGTGTGAACGAGACCAAGTTTAAGACCTATTCAGGACAGACGGTGGTTTTAACCGCGTGGGTGGTATTTGCCATGTAACTCTTGCATACGATGTTGAGCGACATGGGTATAAATTTGCGTGGTAGAAAGATCGCTATGCCCCAATAACATCTGTACCACGCGCAGGTCTGCGCCATGATTGAGTAAATGGGTGGCGAAGGCATGGCGTAAGGTATGCGGTGATAACTCGGCCTGAATATTGGCCTGCAAGGCATAACGTTTAATCGCGTACCAGAAATTCTGACGACTCATGATGCCGCCGTGCTGGGTCAGAAATAAATAATCGGTGCTGCTTTTATATAGTTGCGGGCGTGATTCCAGCAAATATTTTTCAATCCAGTCACAGGCAAATTGTCCCAAGGGCACCAGACGCTCTTTATTGCCTTTACCGGTAATCCGTAAGTAGCCTTGTTTTAAATTGATCAGTTCAAGTTTCAGGTTGAGTAATTCTGATACGCGCAATCCACAGGCATACAGCACTTCGAACATGGCACGGTCGCGTAGGCCCAGTGCAGTGCTGGTATCAGGTGCATTGATCAATGCTTCAACATCTTGTTCAGACAAATCTTTGGGCAAAGCCCGTCCAATTTTAGGAGAATGATGTGTGGCAACGGGATTGTCGTCCCGGAGTTTTTGTTCGCGTAAAAATTTATAAAATTGTCTTAAGGCAGAAAGGCAGCGGGCAATTGAACGGGGACTTTTTCCAGCCTTGGTCAGCGCAATCAGCACATCTGCAATATCGTCACTCGACCATTCGGGTAGGGTGGCAGTTCGATGCAATTCACTACATTGGATCAGGTCCGATAAATAGGCATTACGGGTATGCGGGCTCACCGTTTGAGCGACTAAATAATCACGAAAACCCTGTAAAAATCCGAGATGTTCCGGAATGTTAACGGCGGCTGGGATACGTGGTTTTTTATTTAACATAATGGACTTGCTGAACCTTCGTGTTTGCACTGTAAAAGAAAAATGAATTGTTGTCGAACTGTCAAAAGGGTAAATGCCATTGAGATTGTTTTTGGTAATTATTCTCATTTGCTTGTATACTATAATAAAGAGCGTAAAGGGTTAGAGCGGTGCGATTGTCAGCATTAAAAGTCAAGCAGATAGCGGTGATCACGAAAGTGGATCGCTTGGTCGATGAGACACAACAGCCAGATTTAGTTGCGGTTCGTTTAGAAAGTTTAGGCTTTGTGCCTGGTACACAAGTGCAAGTGATTACCAAAGGTATTTTTGGCGGTGATCCGATTCTAATCCAGCTCGGTTTTACGCGTTTTGCGTTACGAAAGGCGGAAGCTGATAAAATTGAAATTCAACTTGAAGGAGCACCTGCATGAGTGATGCGTTACGTGTTGCCCTTGTGGGAAATCCAAACTGCGGTAAGACATCTTTATTTAATCATTTAACTGGAACGCGCCAAAAAGTTGCCAACTATGCGGGCGTGACGGTTGAACGTAAAGTTGGACATTTTCAGCTTCCTTCTGGAAAGTCCGTGCGTGTGCTGGATTTACCTGGGACTTATAGTTTACAAGCCACCAGTCCAGATGAAGAAATTACCCGTGACGTCTGTCAGGGCAAAATCGCTGAAGAAGGCCAGCAAGATGCCTTCCTGTGCGTGGTCGATGCCACAAACTTAAAGCTGCATCTGGGTCTCGTGCTGGAAGTGATTGAGCTGGGCCGTCCGATTCTGGTTGTATTGAACATGATGGATGAAGCACGCCGTCGTGGTATCCAGATCAATACCCAGAAACTTTCACAGCGTTTAGGTGTACCAGTTGTTGAAACCGTGGCGGTGCGTAACGCTGGTATCGAAAACCTGTTACATGCCTTAGATCAGCAAAAGTATAGTGTTCCACAGACTGAATTGAGTGGCTTGACCGGGACTCATCATCAGAAAATCGATATGATTTTCAAAGATGTGGTGAACTTTGTTGATCAGGAAGACAAGCGTACCGATTTCCTCGACAAAATTTTCTTACATCCGGTTCTCGGCTTAGTTAGCCTTGCAATCATGATGTTTATTGTCTTTCAGGCCGTGTTTGCCTGGGCGGCGCCATTTATGGATGGTATTGAAGAATTCTTTGCCTGGTTCGGTGAAGCATTAGGCGAGCATATCTCCCAGCCTTTGCTACATAGTTTGGTGGTTGACGGGATTATTGCGGGTGCGGGTAGTGTGGTGGTGTTCTTGCCACAAATCTTGATTCTATTCTTCTTTATTTTAGTGTTGGAAGAATCGGGCTATTTACCGCGAGCCGCCTTCTTGCTGGATAAATTGATGTTTAAAGCAGGCCTAAGTGGTCGTGCCTTTATTCCATTGCTGTCAAGCTTTGCCTGTGCGGTGCCTGGCATCATGGCCACGCGGAGTATCAGTGATCCACGTGATCGCTTTACCACGATTATGGTTGCGCCATTGATGACCTGTTCGGCACGGTTACCGGTCTATGCCTTATTGATCGCTGCCTTTATTCCAAGTCAAACGGTATGGGGCATTTTCAACCTGCAAGGGCTGGTGTTATTTGGCCTGTACATGTCAGGTATCGTCAGTGCGCTCTGTGTGGCAATCGTGATGAAATTTTTGCAGAAAGATAAATCACAGCATGCATTGTTACTGGAACTGCCAAGCTACCGTATTCCGGATATTCGCAGTGTCGGGATTGGCTTGCTGGATCGCGGTAAGATCTTCTTAAAACGTGTGGGTGGCATTATTTTTGCCCTGTCGATTTTGCTTTGGTTCTTATGTACTTTCCCGCAAGCGCCAGAAGGGGCGACTTTACCTGACATTGATTATAGTTTTGCAGGGATGTTAGGGCACTTGCTCCAGCCGATTTTTGCACCTGTTGGCTTTAACTGGCAGATCGTGATTGCCTTGATCCCGGCTATGGCAGCACGTGAAGTCGTGGTTGCGGCTTTAGGTACGGTATATGCCTTATCGGGCGCGGATGATGAAGCTATTGCGCAGGGTCTGTCACATCTGATTAGTGCGGACGGTACGGGCTGGTCATTGGCGACAGGCTTGTCGTTATTGGTGTGGTTCATTTATGCGCCGCATTGTTTAGCGACCTTGGCAACGGTACGCCGTGAAACAGGTTCATGGAAACATGTATCGATAATGACGGCCTACCTGTTTGGTCTGGCCTATTTAATGTCTTTCTTCACTTACCAGATTGCATCACGTATCTGGGGTTAAGACATCCTACTCAACCTCCCTTGAAAAAGGGAGGAACCACTGGAGAGACGCTTATGTTTGAGTACTTGATTGTTGCTGTATTGGTGCTGTGGAGTGCTGTTGTAGTCTTTAAGAAGGTATTCCCTCAAACAGCAGGTTCAGCATTTTTAGCCTTGTCTAATACCTGTCAGCGTATGGGCTGGCAGCGTTTGGCCGTATGGTTAAAACCTAAAATGGTGGCGGGTTGTGGTGGAAGCTGTGGCTGTTCAACCGATGAGGCTGAAAGCAAAAAAACAGAATCTGTGCAAACTGTGAAATGGCGTTGATAAAACTCAAAATGCCCATCCTAAGATAGGCATTTTTTTTGGAAACAAGAAAAAAATGAATCAGACTCAAATCAGTAAAAAAACAACTATTAAGCCCTAAACATAAATTGATTTTATTGGGCTTTATCCTAGTGGTGACCTTGCTTTATCTTTCTGCTTTGTTTAAAGGTCTGAATATTTATAAAGAAACCCTCTCTTGGCTTATTTCATGTTTAATCTTGATTTACCTATGGCTAAGACCAGAATTCATTGATCTTAAAATCAAACCTTATGCATTTAAATCTGTAGATTGGCTAGGGGCCGTGATCTTGGCTTTATTGGGGATTGGCTTTTTTATACCTGCTTAAGCTTTTACGCACTGACACAAAAAAGATTGAATAAAACCAAAACTGAAAAAGCATTTAAAACAGTAAAGTGCTAACATTTTTGCCATTCTGTGATCTGCGAAAAATGGGGCAAAAATGTTAATACAGCGCGGTGGATTAAAAGTTGTAGCTGGCTTGGGAATTTCCGGTGTATCCGCGGTTAATTTTTTATACGAACAGGGCTACCAGGTTGCAGTCACAGACTCACGCGCAACCCCGCCAGGACATGACCAGATTCCAGCAGGTGTGCGGACCAGCTTTGGTCAACTGGATACGGATCTTTTATTACAAGCAGAAGAAATTATTCTGAGCCCGGGGCTGGCAACGCAACTTCCAGAAATTCAGCAAGCAATGGAAAAAGGCATTGCAGTGGTAGGAGATATTCAGTTATTACGCCGTGCTACAGATGTGCCGATTGTTGCGATTACAGGATCAAATGCGAAAAGTACTGTCACCACCTTAATCGGATTGATGGCTGCAGATGCAGGCAAGAAAGTTGCTGTCGGTGGAAATCTGGGCCGCCCTGCATTGGATTTACTTAAAGATCAACCTGAATTAATCATTTTGGAGCTATCGAGCTTCCAGCTTGAAACCACATCACACCTGAATGCAGAAGTTGCTGTGGTGTTGAATATGAGCGAAGACCATCTCGACCGTCATGGCGATATGCTGGGTTATCACAAGGCTAAACATCGCATTTTCCAAGGCGTGAAAAAAGTGGTGTATAACCGTGACGATAATCTGAGTCGTCCTTTGGTGCCTGATGTGACCCCAATGCAGAGCTTTGGTCTGAATGCACCTGATTTAAATCAATATGGGGTGTTACGTGATGCTGATGGCAGCATGTGGCTGGCCCGTGGCAGAGAACGTTTGCTGAAAACCTCGGAAATGTATATTCAAGGCATGCATAACGTTGCCAATGCGTTGGCCTGTTTGGCGCTGGGAGAGGCGATCGGTTTACCGATGGCTTCGATGTTAGAAAGCTTAAAGCATTTTAAAGGTCTGGAACATCGTTGTGAGTACGTTCAAAGCATTGACGGCGTACGTTATTACAATGATTCGAAAGGTACCAATGTCGGTGCGACCCTTGCTGCGATTGATGGTCTGGGTGCAGCCATTGAAGTAAAAAATGGCAAACTGGCATTGATTTTGGGTGGTCAAGGTAAAGGACAGGACTTCAAGCCGTTACGTGATGCCATTCAAAAATACGTCAAGACTGCGATTCTGATTGGTGAAGATGCAGCAGTGATAGAACAGGCAATTAAAGGTACAACCGTGATTCAACATGCTGCCAGTCTGAAAGAGGCAGTGGCAATGGCACAAAAAGCGACTCAGGCAGAAGATGTAGTATTACTTTCACCGGCTTGTGCCAGCTTTGATATGTTTAAAAGCTATAATGATCGCGGACATCAATTCGTGGCATGTGTGCATGCCTTGAATGAAAAATAAGACCTAGGAACAGAACTATGGCTGATTTGGCCCAAAATACGGTACAGAAGATTTCGCAATTGCTAAATCGTTTACCTAAGCTACCTGCAGAAATGACAGCACGCAATATCTTGATCTTTTGTGTGATTTCGCTGCTATGTTTCGGTTCGATCATGGTCGCATCGGCGTCGATGCCCTATGCGGAATATATCCATGAGAGTCCTTTTTACTTTCTCATTCGTCACGGCATTTCGATTGTGGTTGCTGCCGTGGTGGCATTTTTAACCTATCGGGTTTCTTTGAATCTGTGGTTTCAGAATGCCTTTCCTTTGTGGCTCATTACTATCGTTCTGCTCTTGGCGGTACTGGTGGTGGGTTCTGAAGTGAACGGTGCGCATCGCTGGATCAAGATTGGCGGCTTTACCTTGCAGCCAACCGAAATTGCCAAGATTGTCATGGCGATTTTCACTGCGGATTATGTGGTACGCCGTGCCAAGGAAGTGCGAACGCATTGGAAAGGGCTATTGCGTTTAAGTGGTGTAATGGCCTTAACCGTGGGCTTTATCGTCGCTGAGCCTGACTTGGGTGCAACCGTCGTGATTGTCTTGATGATGGTCGGCGTGTTCTTCTTGGCAGGTGCGCCAGCGACTCAGTTCCTGATCATGTTGGGTGCGATCTTTGCGGGTGTCAGTGCGCTGATTATCTTCGAGCCATTCCGCTTCCAGCGCCTGATTTCCTTTACCAACCCTTGGGCAGATCCATTGGGGGTCGGTTATCAGTTGTCGAATGCCTTGATGGCCTTTGGTCGTGGTGAATGGTTTGGTACGGGCTTGGGGCATAGTGTGCAGAAGCTGTCTTATTTACCTGAAGCGCATACCGACTTTATGTTGGCGGTATTAGGTGAAGAATTCGGTTTCTTTGGTGTGTCTGTGGTGATGATCCTGTCATTTACCATGCTGGCATGCTGTATCCGTATCGGTCATCGTGCCTTGCAGCATAATTATCTACGTGCGGGCTATCTGGCTTATGGCATCAGTATCATCTTCCTGATGCAGATTCTGGTCAATGCCGGGATGAACATGGGTCTCATGCCAACCAAAGGTCTGACCTTACCTTTCATTAGTTATGGTGGTACCTCATTGATGATGTGTGCAGCGATGATTAGCTTAATTCTGAAAATTGATGCATCGACGCAAGAGCTGAACCCTGTGAAAGAAGAGTCGAATTTCTAGCATATTCAAACCAATAAAAAGCCCTGTCATGACACAGGGCTTTTTTATGACTTATAAATAAGTGCCGCTTAAATGAATGCCTTTGGGGATTAAATCAACATCCCATTGTTGTACTGCCTGTTGTAGCATGATACGTGGCTGATCAAGTTCAACCGAAGCTTGCCCCAAAGCTAAAATTGCCTGTTGTAAAAGTTCGGGTGCCTTGCTGATATCAAGCGCTTGGGCCAGATTCTGTTTAGACAGTTTTTGCCCTTGATCATTCATGGCCAGCGGCAGGTGCATATAATTTAGGGTGGGATAATTTAATAACGATCCTAGCCAGATTTGTCGGGCAGTATTATCGAGTAAATCTGCACCGCGAACCACATGGGTAATGCCTTGTCGATCATCATCGACCACCACCGCCAGTTGATAGCTGATAATGCCATCACGACGCTTCAAGACAAAATCGCCTAACTCATCCTGCAAGTTAGAACATTGCTGGCCCTGTAAACGGTCCTGAAAGCAAATCAGTTGATCTGTAACTTTTAGACGAATCGCCTGATGGGCAAAATCCAGATTCAGATTGCGACAGGTACCTGCATAGATGTGATTGGAACCCAACATCTTGCGTGTGCATTGGCAAGCGTAAATGGCTTCTGATTGTTTAAGTTGTTCAAGCACCTGCTCATAAAGATCTAAACGGTCTTTCTGGAAAATAATCTCGGCATCAGGCTCAAACTGGAAGGCATCGATGCAGGAGAGGATGTGTGTTTCGCTATGGGGATAAATGCGGGGAATGTCAGTATCTTCAATACGGACTAGCCATTTGCCATGATTGGCTTTGGCATCACAATAACTGGCCACCGCAGTGAGCAGCGAGCCAAAATGCAATGGGCCGGTTGGCGATGGCGCAAACCGACCCACGTAGCGACAGCAATCTGGTTGCTGATGGAAGCATTCTGGCGAAACAGCTGCTTGCTGTTCCGCAGTATGTTCAAGCATGGTTTAACCGTTGTTTTGCTTTTCTTTGATTTCAGCCAAAGTTTTGCAATCGATACATAAAGTCGCAGTTGGGCGAGCTTCTAGACGACGTAAGCCAATTTCGATACCACAGGTTTCGCAGAAGCCATAGTCTTCGTTTTGAATCGCTTCAATCGACTGTTCAATTTTACGAATAAGTTTGCGTTCACGGTCACGTGTACGTAGTTCAATCGCAAATTCTTCTTCTTGCGTTGCCCGATCATTGACATCAGGAAGAGCACTTGATTCGTCTTGCATGGTATTCAAGGTGCGATCAACTTCAGACATTAACTCAGCTTTCCATGCGTTTAAAATTTGGCGGAAATGCACAAGTTGTCCTTCAGACATGTATTCTTCATTTTTCTTCGGCTGATACGGCGCAATACCAAATAAGCTCGCGGTTGTACCACCTTCTGAAGCTTTCGGTTTGGTTTTACGTACGCGCTTCACCGCTTTCTGATCGTCGATCACTTCGGTCTGTTCGTCCAAGACTTGATTTTGGTTGTCATTCGCCATATAGGGCATTCCTCATCTTACACGTACTATCTATACGCAAAAAATATGGTGATATGCAAGTGTTTTTATAGAAACCTACGATGGTTTTTTCCATCAAGGGTCGACATCATATAGAGTTTTTGGACAAGATGGTAGTCATTCCCGTCCAGATTTTGTGTGAATTCGTCAATGTAATTTGTAATCAAAAGTTTTAGGAACTGCTGCTATTTTCAGCCATGCATGGTGTTATCGGCTAAAACGCCATAAACAAGGTATGAAATGCAGACAAAAGCGATTCCCTTGGCCCATTGCCTAATCATATCCCAAAACTTCAGAACTACTCATGCGCTGCGAAGTAGGTAGCCGATAGACTTGTGTTTCCAGTTCTCCATTGGCTTTCAGGCGGATTAAACGGTAGCCTGGGTGTTCCTCATCCAGCGCGAATTTTTCGCTTTTGGGTCTGAACTGAATACAGGTCGATGGGGTGGACAAGAACTCAACGCCTTGCCAGGTATTGACTGAATCCTGATGCACATGCCCGCAGATAATCGCCTTGACATTGGAAAACGGCTTGATGGTATCGAGCAGGTCAGATGAGTTTTTTAACTTATGCTGATCGATCCAGGCGGACTGCATGGCAAAAGGGTGGTGGTGACAGGCAATGATCACATGACGATCATGTAATTGAGTCAATAATCGGGTTAAGTGCTGTAACTGGATATCGCTAATTTTGCCATCAATACGTTCGGGTTGGGCGCTATTCAATAAGATCACGCTCCATTGGCCTAACTCGACCACGGTCGGTTGGGTTGGATCTTGCTCATGAAAGGGGAAATGCGTGACATCATCATGATTACCCGGGGTATGAAAAAAAGGAATCCCCAAGCTTTGCATGTGTTGTACATAGCGTTTATAGGTTAAAGGTGTCGGCGACTGGGCCAGATCACCGGTATGGATGATCAGGTCGATATGCGGATGCTGCTGGCGCATCAAGTCGATGACCGCATGAAAACTTTGCTCGGGTTGCATGCCGACAAATTCGAGGTGGGGATACTCTAATAAATGTGTATCGGTAATCTGTATCATCACAAAATCTTGCTGTGATAATGATGAGACCTGGAAAGTCACCGTCGTTAGCCCCTTCAGATTTCTTATCTTTGTTGTATATGCTGAGCCAGCCACTGTAATGCCATGATCACAGGTGCATTTCTCAACCGCCCGTTTTGAAATAATGCTTCTAGCTGGGAATAATCAAACAGATGCAGTTGAATATTTTCACCTTCATCTGGCATCCCAAAAACGCCCCCATGTTCTGGAAGCTGAACCTCTGCCACATATAAATGAAAAAATTCAGAGCAGGCCCCAGCAGAAGGGTAGAAGCTAAATAAATGTTTTAATTCAGTGATCTCGCACCCGGACTCTTCTAGGCTTTCACGGCGGATACAACTTTCTGGAGATTCGTCTCCATCCAGCACACCGGCAATAATTTCAAGTTGCCAGGCTGAAACCGGATCATTGACGGCCCCGACACGAAACTGTTCAATCAGTGCAAAGCGTTGTTGCTGATCGCTATATAGCAAAACGCCAGCGGCTTCAGGACGATGAACCAGTTCACGTTGAATGAGAGGCGAGAAATCTTTCCGGTGAAATAACCGGTGTTTTAAGCTCACTTTCTCAACTTGAATGAACCCTCGAAACAATGTTTGTCGAGATTCTATCGTAACGTCGGTGGCTGAATAGCTGGCGTGGTCAAGAATAGTCATCTTCAATCAGGATGAGATTGTACATATCTCATCCTAACCGAGAATGATTCGCAGGAAAATCTTTTTTTAGTCGATTTACACTTTGTGGTACAATTTTTGACCATGTTCCTGATAAGCGGTTTTCATGGCATTGAGACCTGCTTCAACTTCTGTTTCCGCATCATTTGACTGCTTGGCATTGTGTTGATTTTGCGCATAATCTCGCACATTTTGGGTGATTTTCATGGAACAGAATTTTGGACCGCACATCGAGCAGAAGTGGGCCGATTTATGCGCTTCTTTTGGCAGTGTTTCATCATGCATACTGCGTGCGGTATCCGGGTCCAGACTTAAATTGAACTGATCATCCCAACGGAATTCAAAACGCGCTTTTGATAAGGCATTATCACGAACCTGAGCACCTGGATGACCTTTGGCCAGATCTGCCGCATGCGCTGCAATCTTATAGGTGATGATGCCATCTTTAACATCTTTCTTGTTTGGCAAGCCCAGATGTTCTTTTGGCGTCACATAGCACAGCATTGCCGTTCCATACCAGCCAATCATCGCTGCACCAATCGCAGAGGTAATATGATCATAGCCCGGTGCGATATCGGTGGTGAGTGGTCCAAGTGTATAGAATGGTGCTTCTTTACAGACCTCAAGCTGGAGGTCCATATTTTCCTTGATCATGTGCATTGGCACATGTCCCGGACCTTCAATCATGACCTGTACATCATGCTCCCAGGCGCGATGGGTCAGTTCACCCAGAGTTTTCAGCTCGCTAAATTGTGCTTCATCATTGGCATCCTGTACGCAACCCGGGCGCAGACCATCACCTAAGCTGAATGACACGTCATAGGCTTTCATGATTTCGCAAATTTCGTCGAAATGTGTATATAAAAAGTTTTCTTCGTGATGCGCCAGACACCATTGCGCCATGATTGAACCGCCACGAGACACGATACCAGTGAGGCGATTTGCAGTCATTGGCACATAACGCAGTAATACACCTGCATGAATAGTGAAATAGTCTACGCCTTGCTCAGCTTGTTCAATCAGGGTGTCTTTAAAGATTTCCCAGGTTAAATCCTCAGCCACACCATCAACTTTTTCCAGGGCTTGATAGATCGGTACCGTACCGATAGGTACCGGTGAATTACGGATAATCCACTCACGGGTTTCATGAATATTCTTACCTGTCGATAAGTCCATGATGGTGTCGGCACCCCAACGGGTGGCCCACGTCATTTTCGCCACTTCTTCATCAATCGATGAACCGAGCGCGGAGTTACCAATATTGGCATTGATTTTCACCAAGAAGTTACGGCCAATAATCATCGGTTCGCATTCTGGGTGATTAATATTGGCTGGGATAATCGCGCGCCCCGCTGCGACTTCCTGACGGACAAATTCCGGGGTAATTTCTTTTAAATTCTGCGCGCCGAAGTTTTGTCCGGCATGCTGACGCATATCGACGCCTTCACGCTGGCGTTGGTTTTCACGAATCGCAATATATTCCATTTCAGGGGTAATCATGCCTTGCTTAGCATAATGCATTTGCGTGACATTTTTCCCTGCTTGGGCACGACGTGGGTTTTGAATATGGGCAAAGCGGATGTCGGCAGTACGGATGTCTTTTAGACGGGCCTGCCCAAACTCGGAGCTCAGGCCTAAAAGGATATCAGTATCCTGACGTTCATCAATCCAGCTCTGGCGAACCAGTGGCAAACCTTTATTCAAATCGATTTGTACATTAGGATCGGTATACACGCCAGAGGTGTCATAGATCATCACAGGTGGGTTGTGTTCACCGCCTAAACCTGTCGGTGTTTCGGTTAAGCTGATTTCGCGGAAAGGTACCTGGATGTCTGGGCGAGACCCTTGGACATACACCTTTCTTGAAGCGGGTAGGATACGGGTTAAATCTTTAGCGTCTTGCTCATGTTGAGCAGAAATATCAGCAGGGGAAAGATTCGTTAACTGGTTCATGGCATGATCCTTATGTATGGCATTAACGAATCAAGCACGACCAAAAACAATGGCGGATTTATCTCTATGATAAATAAAGGCTAAGTTTTTGCTGGGCTTGATTCCTACGCAGGTGTTAACCTGATCAGGTTCAACGGTACTTGCCTTTAAATTCTGTGATTAAGACAATCTCAGCAGTTTGTTAACTGCGCTCCGTCAAGCGACGTGTTTAGACTACCAGATTTAAAAATTTTTGTTGTATCAATTCACACCAATTTACAATGCCTAAATCCATGCTATTGTCATAAAACTTTCATCATTTCTATGTTCTAATCACCAATCATTTTTTCCATGTGTCTAGTGGAGGCATACTGTGAGCCCAAGCAATCCTGTGTTAAGTCATCATATTTCTTCACAATTTAATGAAGACTTGCAAGATGTGCATACCAAGTTTATGACCATGGGTGGATTGGTGGAGCAACAAGTTGCCAACTCAATTCATGCTTTATTAGACACAGATGCGAATTTAGCGATCGATGTGCAATTTAAAGACAATGCGGTGAATCAGTTTGAGCGTGATATTGATGAAGGTTTAACCCTGATTCTTGCTCGCCGTCATCCTGCAGCGATCGACTTGCGTATGGTGATTGCCATGAGCAAGGCCAATACCGATTTAGAACGTATTGGTGATGAAGCGGCAAAGATTGCCCGTATCGCACAAAACTTGTGTGAAGAGGGTGAGTCACCACGTGGTTATATGGAAACACGTCATATCGGTAATCAGGTACGTGTCATGATTCATGACGCGCTGGATGCATTTGCCCGTTTAGATGTGGAGCAGGCATTGAAAGTGGTGATGGCCGATGTCGACATTGACCGTGAATATCAGTCTGCGACACGTACTTTGATGACCTATATGATTGAAGATCCGCGTCATATTTCACGTGTCATTAACGTGATGTGGGTATTGCGTTCATTGGAGCGTATTGGCGACCACGCACGTAATATTTCAGAACAAGTGATTTATATGGCGAAAGGTATGGATGTTCGTCATACCAGCATTGAAGAAATCGAGCAGAAAGTTCATCAGAAATAAGTGTAAAAATAAAATAACTTTAAACCGTCCAGTAATGGACGGTTTTTCATTTTCAGGATATATAGATAAAAAAAATCCCAGACTTCGGGGGAAAAGTCTGGGAGAGAAATATCATGCGTTACGTGAGATATCAACGTATCTCTTTGTCCTTCTGCATACAACTATAAGCGGAGGCGTCCAAGGTGTCATGTAGACAACTGTGTATACTCTGTAAGGCTTTATTACTTATGTAAATGTCACGTAAAAAGAGAGCTGAAAACAGCTCTCTTTTTATCGCAGGATCAGGCAAAATGACTTACTTTTGCTCAGTCCAACCCTCTGCTTTTTCTACACTTTCATCGTTATTGAAGAACTTCTCACGTTGTTCTTCAAGAAACTTCTTCGCATCCGGTTCAAACACATTTAGACGTTTTTCATTAATCAGCGTGGTCTGGTGTTTTAACCATTCCTGCCATGCCTGCTTTGAAACGGTTTCAAACAATTCCTGACCTTTTGCACCCGGGAAGGGTGCGAAGTCCAAGCCTTCAAGCTCTTGTTTGTATTTGCGGCAAAATACTTGTCTAGTCATTATGGCATCCAGTGAAAGTCCCTCTTCGTAAAAGAGGGATATAGGGAGATTAATATAACTGTTCTAGGCGAGTGTGCGCACGCGCAATCGCAGCTTCAACCTGTTTCGGTGAAGTTCCACCAATATGGTCACGGGCATTCACAGAAGCTTCTAAAGTCAATGCTTTATCGAATACATCTGCGGTGATCAAATCAGAGAATTGTTGTAACTGTTGCAGTGTCAATTCTGATAAATCTTTTTCTTCTGCAACACCTAAAGCCACCGCTTTACCGACAATTTCATGGGCATCACGGAATGCTACGCCTTTTTTCACCAGGTAGTCGGCAAGATCGGTTGCGGTAGAGAAGCCACGAAGTGCTGCTTCGCGCATAATTTCGATATTTGGAACAAGCGCTGGAACCATGTCTGCGAAAGCCATGAGTGAACCGCGAACGGTATCAATCGCATCAAATAATGGTTCTTTATCTTCTTGGTTGTCTTTATTGTATGCCAATGGTTGACCTTTCATCAGGGTCAACAGGCTGATCAAGTCACCAAAGACACGACCTGATTTACCACGCACCAGTTCAGGTACATCCGGATTCTTCTTCTGTGGCATGATGGAAGAGCCTGTGCAGAAGCGGTCAGGAATATTCACAAACTTGAATTGTGCTGAAGTCCATAAAATCAGTTCTTCTGACATACGTGACAAGTGCATCATGATTAATGATGCCGCCGCATTAAATTCAATGGCAAAGTCACGATCAGAAACCGCATCTAAAGAGTTTTCTGAAACCGCTTCGAAACCTAAGAGTTCAGCCGTATAAGCACGGTCGATCGGGTAGGTGGTACCTGCCAATGCCGCAGAACCGAGAGGCATACGGTTGACGCGTTTACGACAGTCTTGCAGGCGTTCGGTATCACGCACCAACATTTCAAACCACGCCAGTAAATGATGACCAAAGGTCACTGGCTGTGCGGTTTGCAGATGGGTAAAGCCCGGCATAATCGTGTTGGTATTTTTGCTTGCCAGACTGAGCAGGCCTTTTTGCAAACGAAGTAACAAGCCCAAGATGTCATCGATTTCATCACGTAAATAGAGACGGATGTCAGTTGCCACCTGATCATTACGGCTACGGCCGGTATGGAGTTTTTTACCGGTAATGCCGATACGTTGAGTCAAACGAGACTCAATATTCATGTGCACATCTTCTAAATCAATACGCCATTCAAAGTTACCCGCTTCAATTTCAGCTTTAATGGTGCTTAAACCTTGAATAATGTCGTCACGTTCAGCTTCAGTCAGTACACCTACTTTCGCAAGCATGGTGGCATGCGCAATTGAACCTGCGATATCTTGTTTATAAAAACGTTGGTCAAATTGCACAGATGCGGTAAATTCTGCAACAAAAGTATCAGTTGCTTCAGAGAAGCGACCGCCCCACATTCCAGAGGTTTGATTCGGGCTGGCTGAAGAAGAGGATTGAGAAGATGTGGTCATGGCGGCTCAGTAAAATAAAAAAGAGTATAGCAAATCCAAACGCAGTTGCCGAAACTCGACGTAAGAAGTTATCGCAAACTCGTCAGGGGGGAAATCCATCAGGCTCCTATTTTTTTACGAAAATCGGGCAATGGCAACACTTATTGGAATTAATTGTTGCCAGCAATGTGCTGGCGATGGTGCTAGCGCTGGCTGAGGCTCGGTCATGGCAGGCTCTGGAGGGGATTCGTGTCCTGCAATATATGTTTTTTATTAACTGGGTGATTTTGTCTTTTTCGGCACTGGTCGACTATTTTCAGGATTTTTTTGCCAGATTTAGCCAGAAAGTCGCTCTGGTATTGGGCTTTATATTATTACAACTGATTGTGCTGTTGACCACTTGTGTTGTGAATGTCCTGCAATATTGGGCAACACGGTCCGGGCCATTTTCCCAAGAAATCCTGTTTCACGGAACCAGCCTGCACTTAGGTTATGGCGTATTACTGGGCGCGTTCTGTATGCGTTATCTCTACATGCGCGAACAATGGATGAATCAGCAATATAGTGAATTGAATGCCCGTATTCAGGCCATGCAGGCGCGAATTCATCCACACTTTTTATTTAACAGTCTGAATAGTGTGGTGAGCCTGATCGCGATTGATCCTGACAAAGCCGAGAATATGCTGATTAATTTATCCCGATTATTCAGGGCCAGCTTTCAGGAACTAAAACTGGTGAGTCTGGCGGAAGAAATTGATTTATGTCAGCACTATTTAAGTATTGAAAAGATGCGTTTGGGCGAGCGTTTGAATGTAGAATGGAACATACAGGCCACGCCTATTGAATTAAAACGGACAACGATTCCGTTATTAACGTTGCAACCTTTGCTGGAGAATAGTATTTTTCATGGGGTAGAAAAAGTTTTGCAGCCATCAACCATCAGCGTATTGGTTGAAATATTGCAAAATCAAGTCAGTATAGTCATTACTAACCCTTATTCTCACGATACAATAAAATCGAGAAAAGGAAATGGTATTGCGATTGAAAATGTGAAGCAGCGCCTGAAAGCTTATTATGGGCAATCGGTCAAGTTTCAGATTTACGGGGGAACGTCGTTGTATACGACGGTGGTGAATTACCACGATCAAGTAAAATAATAAGTCGAGTTAACCATAAAAATGATGGAAATGAAGTTAACGCTGACAAGGAGAATAGGATGAGAGTTCTGATTGCTGATGATGAGCCTCTTGCTGTAGAGCGTTTGTCACGTTTGGTCACTCAAATGGGACATGAAGTCATTGCGACAGCACATCATGGACAGGATGTGTTAAATCATATTGAAAATGACTCACCGGATGTTGTTTTACTGGATATTCAAATGCCCGGGATGAATGGTCTGGAATGTGCTGAACAGCTCAGCCAGCTTAATCCTCGTCCGGCCATTATTTTCTGTACGGCATACGATCAACATGCATTGGAAGCATTTAAATTTCAGGCACAAGGCTATTTACTTAAACCTGTTGCACAACAAGATCTACAGCAGGTATTTAATCATTTAACCCAACTTACACAAGCACAAATGACTGGCTTACAACAACAAGATGATATGTACGATACTAAAACCCAACGCCAACAGATTGCTGCGAAGACTTATCGCGGGGTGGAACTGATTCCCTTGGAAAATGTCTATTATTTTTTAGCGGATCAAAAATATGTCACGGTTCGCCATAAAAATGGCAGCGTACTGATTGATGAAACACTGAAAGATCTGGAACTGGAGTTTGCCGACCGTTTTATCCGTATTCACCGTAATGCACTGGTCTCACTGGATTATCTGGAAGGGCTGGAACTGGTCGCAGCAGGTCAATATCAGGTGCGCTTGCGTGAACTGGATGAGCGTTTATCGGTGAGCCGTCGTCATTTGCCAAGTTTAAGAGAGTGTATGCATCAATTGTAAATATGGCTTTTTCAGCTGAATCAATGCTCACTTTATGATTTTTTACTTGCAATTTCGGGTGATCAAGTTAAGTTGGGAGCAATTGCTTTGATCAATACTTCATTTGAATTTATGAAAACCTTAAAAATTGCGACCCGACAAAGCCCGCTTGCACTTTGGCAGGCCGAGCATATCCGTTCTCGTTTAAATGCACTTTATCCAGATTTAACGGTTGAGCTGGTCAAGTTTGTGACGCAGGGTGACAAGATTCTGGACACCCCACTGGCAAAAATCGGTGGTAAAGGTTTGTTTGTGAAAGAGCTCGAAGCGGCTTTACTGGATGGTCGCGCAGATTTAGCGGTCCATTCCATGAAAGATGTGCCGATGCATTTGCCTGAAGGCTTAACCTTAGCAGTGATTTGTGAGCGTGAAGATCCGCTGGATGCATTTGTTTCGAATCAATACCAGCATTTTGATGAATTGCCGCAAGGGGCAAAAGTCGGTACTTCGAGCCTACGTCGTAAATGCCAGATTTTACAGCAACGTCCCGATCTGGAAATTATTGATCTACGTGGCAATGTCGGTACCCGTTTATCCAAGCTGGATGATGGTTTGTATGATGCCATTATCTTGGCGAGTGCGGGTCTGAAACGTTTAGGTCTGTCAGATCGTATTCGGCATTGTCTGGCGCCGGTACTGAGTTTGCCAGCAGTTGGACAAGGTGCGCTGGGATTGGAATGCCGTACCAATGACGACGCATTATTAAAACTGATTCAGCCATTACAACATGAAGAAACCTCGATTTGTGTCCGCGCAGAACGTGCCTTTAATGCTTATCTTGAGGGTGGCTGTCAGGTTCCGATTGCAGGCTATGCCACTTTGGCCAATGATCAGCTTCAGATTGAAGGGCGAGTGGGCAGTGTCGATGGACATACTTTATTAAAAGAACAACTGGTTGGTGCGCCAGCAGAAGCTGAGCAACTGGGTGAGCAACTGGCACAACGCTTATTGGCGCAAGGTGCAGGTGAGTTGCTAAAAGCGTTGTATTAATGCTGTTTATCAATACACGTCCTGAAGACCGTGCGGGTGCTCTAACACAGGCATTGTCCGAGGCTGGTTATCAGGTTGTGGGTTTACCTTTACTTGAACTGGTTGCGGAGCCTTTTTCGCAAGGCTTGCAGCAGCTCTATCAGCAGCTTGATCAGGTTCAGGCAATTGTGGTGGTCAGCCCCACAGCGGTAGAGGTGGGAATGCAATATTTGCAGCAAGCAGGTGTCACACTTGAACAGTTACAACATGTTCGATGGATTGCAGTGGGTCAAACCACTGCACAGGCACTGGCCCGATTCAATATTCAAAGTGATGTGCCTCAGGTCGAAAACTCGGAAGGCATGCTGGATTTACCTATTTTAAAACAGCAGAAAAATTTAAAGAAAATTGCGTTCTGGCGGGGGCTAGGCGGACGACAATTCATGATGCAGCAATTGCAGCAGCAGGGGATTGAAGTACTCAATTTTGTCCTTTATCGCCGTCAATGTCCCCAACAAAGTTTTGCGCTATTTCCTGAGATTCTAAACCAGATAAACCCTCAACAGCCTGTTACGGTATTGATCAGTAGCGAAGCAAGCTGGAATTACTGGCAGCAGATCTGTGAGCAGGTGCAGCAGCCCCGAACATGGATTTATCTGGTGTTGGGGCAACGGCTGGCACAATTATTAGAAAAAACCAGAACACAGACAAACAAAGCATTTAACATTATTCAGCTTGAAAATTTATCTGCATCAGAGATCATTCAACGCATGAGAGACTGGCAAGGACATGTATGAGAAAAATTGGTTATTTAATATTAGGGCTGAGTTTATTGTGGTTGGCTAAACTCAGTTACGATGTTGCACAATATTCTCAAACGGTTCCCCAGCTTCAACAGCAGCTTAGCCAGACTGAACAGCGTTATGCATTATTGAATGATCAATTTGTCGCGGTCCAGCGTCAGTTGCAGAATAATCGTGTGGTTGAGCCTACAGATAATAGTTCAATTCCGATGACAGTTGAGGGCATCTCACCGATTATCCTGATTAAGCAGCACATGCAACTGGTGCAGTTTGCACTGGATCAGCAACAGTTTATTTATGCACTGGAACAACTGAATCAGGCCCAGCAGCAGGTGCTGCAATATGCAGTTTCACCGGCTTTACAAGATAGCCTGATTAAATCGATAGAGCAGGATAAACAGGCCATCCAGCAATTTGTTTTAAATCAAACCCAACAACAGCAGCAGCTTGATCAATTATTGCAGCAACTGGATCAAAAGATCGCGCAAAACCTGCAAGATCCGAAACTATCAATTGAAAAAGGTGAAAGTGCGACATGGTGGCACTGGTTTAAACTGGAAAAAGTGCAACGCTCATCACCTGATTTAATGAGCCGTAATATTACCTTGAAAGAAGCACAGTTACGGCTATTGCTGGCATCTCAAGCCTTGCATGAAGGTCAATTGACTGAATATCAGAAATCGGTTCAGGAAGTGATCCGGTTACTTGCCGAGTTACCGGATCAAAATAGCCAGAAAATGAAACTGCGCCTAGAGAAAATCTTGAACCAGCAAGCCGTCCCTACACCGAAATTAACCAGCTTAGGCTTGTTGGGATAATCTGTCATGAAGCAATTAATGTTGATTTATTTTCTCTCGGCGCTGGTGTTGTTCGCATTATTTTCTGTATTGAGTTATGGCTATGGAAATGGCTATGCATATATCTACTGGCGAGAATGGCAGTTCCAGAGTAGTGTTTGGGGCTTAATTGCACTGTTTATTGTGATTAGCCTGATCTTGCAATTATGCTGGTTATTGGCTAAACGTTATTTCACCCGGGAACAAAGAAAAAAAGAAACCATTCTGCACTTCAAGCAATTACATCCTTATGAGCAACTCGGTATTGTCTGGTTGCTCGAAGCCTCAAAAGACCAGCAGGTTTTTATAGAGCGGGTATTTGCCCAGTCGGGCCTGCTCAGCAATATTATTGATGCGCAATTTGATTATCAAAATGGTGATTATGTTGCGGCATTGCAGAGTCTGGATAAATCAGCCCCGATGGCCTTTGAATTGGCTGAATTACAACGCATAGATATTTTTCTTGAGCAAAAAGAAACCGAAAAAGCGTTAACCCATTTAGAGTTTCTGGCGCAACATCAGCTTTCTCCGTGGCTGGTTGAAATCGAAACCGCTTACCAGCAGCGTATTACTGCACTATGGGGCAAACTGGCACTCCAACAACCCTGGTTATTTTTGCAAACCACGCAATATGGGTTGTTAGATGCGGAACATCGTGATTTATGGTTGCAGCAATTATTAATTCATTTTGATCAGGCATCGGTTGATGACCTTGGTGCATTACAGCAGCGCTATCTGGTGTTGCAGGATGAGATTGAAACCCGTCCCTATAGCAGCAAGGTGCTGTGGTTGAAACTATTGGCCAGAATGCCTGAGATGAGCGTGCAGCATGAAGAGCTGGCCTTACATTTATTGCAAGATCAGTTCGACCCGGAAGTATTTTATCTGTGGTTCCAGCAACAGTTACTCAAGCAGATTCCGGATTATGCTTATGTTGAGCAGCGCATTATTCAGCTGGAACAGCGTTATACCAGTGTGCCTATGCTGGCTTTTGCAAAGTGGCATATTTATATGGCGACCCAACGTCAGGCAGAGGCAGGGCAGTTATTAACTTTATATCCTGATAATATATTAATGAGTTATTTAAGAATTAAGTCGACCTTGGGTGATAATCAGGACTTAATCAAACAGTTAAATTTAATATTTGAAAATGATGTGAATTTTCTTAATTTCAAGATATGAGTGTAAATATGAAAGAACTGTCTGTCTATCCGGTTATTCATCAGCAATCCGTGGCTTGGGGCGATATGGATGCGTTTGGGCATGTCAATAATGTGCAATATTATCGCTATATGGAAAGTGCCCGTATTGCCTATTTAATGGCATTAAATATCTTCGATCAGGAGATATTGACGGTGGTTGCCTCGAGTCAGTGTAAATATTTACGGCCGGTATTTTATCCCGATGTGCTGCATATTGGTGCGCGTATTGAAGAGTTAAGAAATAGTGCATTTCGTATGCATTATGTATTATGGAGTGAATCCCAGAATCAAATGATTGCCACCGGTGAGGCGGTTATGGTTTGTGTAGATAAGGTAACATCCAACAAACGTAATATCCCGGATTCAATTCGGCAGAAAATTATTCAGCTTGAAGAAAATGTCGGGCATCAATTAATATTAGGCCCCTCATCATAAAGACAATTATGTCTATTTTATTTGAATATATAACAAATTTCATAATGTGGTGCTTTTGAGTGGCCGGCAAAACAGGCAAATTAAAGCACCATGAGCTAAATCAAAAAATAAGAAATTTTTTAGTGAAATTTAAGAATACGTTAATATAAGTGGTGTTAGTTAAGGTTGTTTATTTAATTTTTAAAATCTGTTTAGATATCTAAATTCTCCCTTTTTTTGTTTTATTGTAAATAAAAGACCATTTTATTGTTGATATACGATTAAGTGAGCTATTCTCATATTGATTATTTAATCGCTTATAAATTAATATTGAATAGAATTCTAAATTCATTTTTATTTTTGAGTGATATTTTTTTCTTATTAAGTTGGAGTGGTTCGAATGAAACCAGATATTAGCGAATTATCGGTAGAAGATTTAAAGCGTTTACAGGCTGAAGCTGAAGCTTTAATTGCCAGCAAAAAAGATCAGGCAATTGAAGATGCTTATAATCAAATTGTTGCTATTGCTGAAGCAATTGGTTTTAGCGTTGAAGAGTTATTAGAAGTAGGTGAGCAAAAGCGTAAGAAAACGACGCGTAAAGCTGTAGAGCCACGCTACCGCAACAAAAACAATACTGAGGAAACTTGGACAGGTCGTGGTAAACAGCCACGCTGGTTAGTTGCCGAGTTGGAAAAAGGTGCAAAACTTGAAGATTTCTTAATCTAAGCAAGTTTTAAAGTCATCGTTTTGTCATACGATGGCTTTATCCTGAATCAAAAGCCAGGCTTAAAAAGCTTGGTTTTTTTATATGAGAGAATTGGCGATGTTGAAAAAGTATGCATAATGTCATTCAGGGGCGAGTGTCTCGAAAAGGATGATATTTTGCATGTTGGTAAGGGTTGAATGAAGAAAAAAACCAAGCAATGGAGATGGTGGCTTTTCGCCATTTTTGCATTTTTAATTTTTATTATTTTACAAATTCCAGCGACATGGTTAATTGCAAAATTCTCAAAAGATAATCAAATATTACATAATGTCAGCGGCAATATCTGGCAGGGGCAAGCCGACTGGCAACGTGGCCAGCTACGCGGCTCGGTGCATTGGAAAACCCGTCCTTTAGATTTGTTATTGTTACGTTTAGGGGCAAATCTTGATATCCATAGCGGTAACACGCAATTCAATGGAGTATTTGGTTATGGTTTAGGACAAAAAATCATGATCAAGGATTTGCAGGGTGCGATTTCGCCAGAAACATTAAAGTATTTTGCAAACTGGCAATGGCCTGAAAATTCTATTCAATTGAAAGACGTGCAATTTAACTATCAAAAAGAAAAAGGTTTTAGCGCAGCAGAAGGTCAATTGAACTGGGGCGGCGGTGCCTTGAGTTATACCTTTGGTCAGCGTCAAGACCGTATGAATATGCCTTCCTTGGTGGCTGAGATAAAAGATGAAAACGGCCAACTCCAGATTGATATCCGTGATCAGCGTAGCCAGAAAATGGGGAATCTCAGCTTAGATGCCAACCTGATGCTGGATGTACAGCTGACGCAACGCATGTTATTGAATATTCCATCCTATCAAGGTAAAGCTGGCCTAGATACCTATGTGATCAGTTCACGTCAGCCGTTGTTGCAGGGTGGTTTTTGATGAAAGCAATCACTGAAAAAATGCAACAATTGCGTTGGCAGAAGCTGGATAAGTTAAGTGGCCTGATTCTGGCTTTACTGATTTTATGGTTATGCTGGAAACTGGCCTCCTTATTTTGGTGGGTGGTTGCACCGCCACAACCGATGCAGTTTGACCGGGTTGAACTGGGTTCGCAGCAAGCCCAGGTTCCCAATATCAGTTCATTTGCCTTATTTAATGAACCCGCAGCAGCTTCGGCCGATGACAATATTAATCTGGAGTTACAGGGTGTATTGCTCGGTCAACCAAATTACTTGTCTTCTGCGGTCATTAAAATGAATGATACTGCTGAACGTTATCGGGTAGGCGAGACCGTTGGCTCTACCTCCTATCAGCTGGCAGAAGTGTATTGGGATCACGTAATCTTGCGTCAAGGTAATGGTGCAACACGTGAAGTCAAATTTAAGGGACTGGACAATGGTTTATATCAACCGGCTGCGCCTGTTTTAAATAATGGAACAAGCGTCCCTCCAGCAGCAGCTCCTGCGCCTGCTCAGAATTCGCCCCAGTCTGCTTTAGGGCAGGCTATCCAGCAAATGCAGGATAACCGGGAACAATATCTGAAAAATATGGGCGTCAGTAGTGGAGGGGAAGGCTATGAAATTTCGGATAAGACGCCCTCAAGCTTAAAAAATAACTTAGGTTTGCGTTCGGGTGATCGTATTCTGTCGATCAATGGCCAAAGCGTCGGGCAGGGGCTCAACGAAGTACAATTATTAGAGCAAGTACGTCGTGAAGGGCATGCCAAAATAGAAATAAAACGTGGTGATCAGGTGATGACCATACAACAAAGTTTTTAGTGATCACACGTCACACATCAGTTAGGAATAAGTGCAGGTTATGGCTTTCTTGAATCATCAACGTCCACTTTGGGCATTACTTGCTGCAGCGCCTTTAATTGCGACAGTCAGTACCCATGTGCAAGCACAAACATGGAAGATCAATCTACGTGATGCGGACTTAACTGCATTTATTAACGAAGTTGCTGATATTACAGGGAAGAACTTTGCGGTTGACCCACGTGTACGTGGCAATGTTACGGTTATTTCCAATAAACCACTAAATAAAGATGAGGTGTATGACCTATTTCTGGGCGTGCTCAACGTCAATGGTGTGGTGGCGCTACCTTCTGGCAATACGGTAAAACTGGTACCAGACAGTAATGCCAAGAATTCGGGTATTCCTTATGATGCCCGAAGTCGTGCTGGCGGTGACCAAATTGTCACGCGTGTGATCTGGCTACAAAATACCAATCCGAATGACCTGATCCCGGCATTACGTCCATTAATGCCACAGTTCGCGCATCTTGCTGCGGTGGCTGGAACCAATGCCTTAATTGTTTCGGATCGTGCCACCAATATTTATCAGCTTGAAAATATCGTGCGTAATCTGGATGGAACTGGGCAAAACGACATTGAGGCAATTAGTCTGCAATCCAGTCAGGCCGAAGAAATTATTGGTTTGCTGGAGACCATGAGTGCCACAGGTGCATCCAAGGACTTCATTGGATCGCGTGTCCGTGTGGTTGCAGATAACCGGACCAATCGTATCTTAATCAAGGGTGATCCGGACTCGCGCAAGCGTTTGCGTCAAATGATTGAAATGCTGGATGTGCCGTCGGCGGCTCGTTTGGGTGGCTTAAAAGTTTTCCGCCTGAAATATGCCAGTGCTAAAAATCTGGCCGAGATTTTACAAGGTCTGGTCACAGGGCAATCGGTTTCATCATCTTCTTCTTCGTCAAATAGCAACAGTAGTTCAAATTCGATTAATAACCTGGTTTCAAGTAGTCAGAATTCAGGTTCATCAATGGGATCTTCATCTTCTGTTTCCACACCTTCGATTAACTTAAATAGTAATTCAAATAATAGCCAAAACGCGGGCATTACCAGTTTTAATCAGGGTGGGGTCAGTATTATTGCCGATCCTGCACAGAATGCTTTGGTGGTGAAGGCTGAACCACAATTGATGCGTGAAATTGATGCCGCGGTTCAGCAACTAGATACGCGTCGTCAGCAAGTCATGATCGAGGCGGCTATTATTGAAGTGGTTGGGACCGATGCAGATCAACTGGGAGTGCAATGGGCGCTTGGTGATTTGAATAGTGGCGTAGGGTTAATTAACTTTTCCAATTTAGGTTCTGGCTTGTCCAAAATTGCAGCGGGATATCTAACCGGTGGTGCAGCTGGCGCGGCAGGTGCTTTGGGGGATGGTGCATCAATTGGTCTTGGTAAGTATAAAGAAGGCAGCAACGGCTCTCGTCAACTGTATGGTGCGCTGATTCAGGCTTTGAAGGAAAATACCAAATCCAACCTTCTGTCTACCCCATCAATCGTCACCATGGACAATGAAGAGGCGTATATCGTTGTGGGTCAGAATGTCCCGTTTGTGACAGGTTCGGTTGCAACGACAGGTAACAGTACAGTAAATCCTTATACCACTGTCGAGCGTAAAGATGTCGGGGTGACTTTAAAAGTAATTCCGCATATTGGTGAGGGTGGTTCTGTACGTTTGGAAGTTGAGCAAGAAGTCTCTAACGTTCAGAATAGTAAAGGTCAGGCTGCTGATTTGGTCACCAGTAAGCGTGCAATTAAAACTTCGGTATTGGCAGATCATGGACAAACCGTTGTGTTGGGGGGCTTGGTCTCAGACAACACGACTTTAGGACGTCAAGGCTTACCTATATTAAGTGATATTCCGTACTTGGGCCGACTGTTCCGTTCGGATAATCGCAGTAATGAAAAGCGTAACCTGCTTGTCTTTATCCATCCGACTATTGTTGGGGATTCTGATGATGTACGTCGCATTTCTCAGCAGCGTTATAACCAGCTCTATAGTTTGCAACTTTCAATGGACAAAAATGGTAACTTTGCCAAATTACCTGAAAATGTTGCAGATATTTATATCCAGCAGCCTGCGGCAAATTCACCTTATCAAAAAGTTCCAACCGCGAGGCAAGCCCAAAAAACCGTTGTGGTAACTACGCCAGTTGCGGTTGAGCAGCCTCAGCTGCAGCAGAAAACCGTACAGCTCCCGGTGAAGGAAACCGAGCGGAGTAAAAATACGGTCACCACCACTACGATTCGCCCAGCGTCTTCACAGTAGCTGCACAGAAACGCTTATGTCACAATGTTACGATTGTGGAAAATGATAAAGGATATGCATCTATGACTTGGAAATTACAAGCCATTACAGGTGAATTTACGGGGCAGGAACTGAATATTGAGCGTGATATGTTGGTTGGCCGACATCAGGATGCTGATATTTTGTTGCAATCCGCCGATATTTCGCGTCGTCATGCGGCGTTGTTACTCAAAGATCAACAGCTTTGGGTGCAAGACTTAAACTCGTCCAATGGCACATTTATTAATGATGCGCGAATCGAGCAGGAAACTGAATTGCACGATGGTGATATTTTGCAGTTTGCCAGCTTTGTGTTCTCGGTACTTGCGCCAGCGGCAGCAACAGAATTACCTGAAATTGAAGCAGAGCCTGTAACGGCCCATATACAGGATCAAGGCATGCCGAGCATTGCCGAACGTGCGGCAGAAACACCAATCACACGTGATGGGATGCCACAACAGGTCGCGATTCCAAAACCTGCACCCATTCCTGAAGGTGTGCAGGTACAGGCTGTGCCTGAACCACAACCTGTTGCGCTTGAAGAGCCTGTTTCACGTGTGGCTGAAGAGAAAGAGCAACAGAAGAATGCTTCGGTTGGGCTCATTTCAATTATTGTATTGATCATTTTAGCTGTGATTGCCTGGCTGTTCTTTAAATAATCGGGCGAAGCTTTTACAATCAAAGGCATGCCCGCTTGGGTGTGCCTTTTTTATTATGAGGGTGAAATTTCATGTCTGTTGCGCAGTTGCAAAGTCGTCATCTGGTGTTATTTGATCTGGATGGAACACTGGTAGATTCGGCCGCTGACCTATATCGTGCCATGAATCTGAGTCTGACCAAGCTAGGGCTGCCGCTGGTGACTGAAGCGCAGGTGAGAGTCTGGGTGGGTAAGGGTGCCGCAAAATTATGTGAAGCGGTACTGAGTCATTTATTTGGACAGGTCGATGCGCAACAGCAAGCGCAGCTGTTAAGCACCTTTATGCAGGTGTACGCGCAAGAGCTCTGTGTCGATACGCAGGTATATGACGGTGTGTTGCCCTTTCTGGAGTATTGTCAGGCCCATAATATTGCCATGGCCTGTGTCACCAATAAGCCTGAACATCTGGCGCGAGGAATTCTGGACGTTTTAGAGCTTGCACCTTATTTTAAAATGGTCGTAGGTGGGGACAGTTTGGCGGAACGTAAACCGCATCCGTTGCCGCTGTTGCATTGTGTAGAGCAAGCAGGAATAACCACGGCTGAAACCTTGATGATTGGCGATTCAAGCAATGATGTCGAAGCCGCAAGGCGTGCAGGTATTGATTGTATTGTAGTCAGCTATGGCTATAATCATGGGGAAAGCATTTATGACTGCCAGCCACAGCAAGTGGTTGATCGTCTGGCAGAGTTAGTTTAAGAAAATCAGATAGGGAAAGAGGTGTGAGGATGATGATGGTTTTTCGATGGCGGGATTAAAGCAGTATTAAAACAGGGAAACGCAGATAAATCGAAACCATAAGAGATGACTCATGACAACAGCAATCCAGTTTGAACAATTAAAAGCAGCAGGCTACAACACCATTCCAGTTTATCGTCAGCGCTTGGCTGATACTGAAACCCCGTTATCTGTTTTTGCACGTTTTAAGGAACAGAAACAAGCTTATCTATTTGAGTCGGTAGAGGGCGGCGAGAACTGGGCACGCTATTCCATGATTGGACTCGGCGAATCTATCGTTTTTTCATGCAATGCCGGTGTGTTAACCATCCAGCAAGCAGATGGCACAGTAACGCAACAGGATTGTGCAGATCCGTTTCAATATATTCGTGATTTTCAAAGACAGTTTAAAGTTCCCAGCAAAGCCGAACTGCCGGACTTACCAAGCTTTACCGGTGGCCTGGTGGGTTATTTAGGCTATGACGCCGTGCGTTATATTGAGCCAAAACTCAAGAATGTCCCAGCAGCTGATCCGGTAACCCTACCTGATTTATGGTTGATGCTGTCTCAAACCGTGATTGTGTTTGATAATTTAAAAGATACCCTGTTCCTGATCCATCATGCTGATGTCAGTGAGCCAGATGCCTATAACAAAGCACAAGGCAAGCTGGATCAGCTAGAGCAGTTACTGGCAACACCAGTGAGTCTGCAAGCAAAACCGCATAGCGCACCACATTTTGAATCGATTACCGGCAAGGAAAGGTTTCTGGAAACCGTGGACAAGGTTAAGGAATACATCCGTGCGGGGGATGTGATGCAGGTGGTGCCTGGGCAACGTATGGTGTCTGATTTTGATGGTGAAGCGCTACAAGTGTATCGTGCGCTCCGCCATTTAAACCCATCGCCCTATTTATTCCTGGTGCAAGGCCAGACACTGACTGATCAAAAGCCTTTTCATATTGTAGGATCATCGCCAGAGATTCTGTCCCGTCTGGAAAATGGTATCGCAACAGTACGTCCTTTAGCAGGGACGCGACCACGCGGCAAAACCAAAGAAGAAGATCTGGCCTTGGAACAAGATTTACTAGCGGATGAAAAAGAGATTGCCGAACATTTAATGCTGATTGATCTTGGGCGTAATGATGTGGGACGGGTATCCAAGATTGGTAAAGTGCAAGTGACAGACCGTATGGTGATCGAACGTTATTCACATGTCATGCATATTGTATCTAATGTGCAGGGTGAAGTTCGTGATGATATTGATGCTTTAGATGTATTTAAGGCGACTTTTCCAGCTGGAACACTTTCGGGTGCACCCAAAATACGTGCCATGGAAATTATTGACGAAGTTGAACCGGTAAAACGGGGTGTGTTTGGCGGTGCAGTGGGTTATTTAGGCTGGCACGGCGAAATGGACATGTCGATTGCTATTCGAACCTGTGTGATTCGCGATAAAAAGGTCTATGTACAGGCTGGAGCAGGGCTGGTTGCGGACTCAAATCCTGAATCTGAGTGGAATGAAACCCAAATAAAAGCTCGCGCAGTGATCAAAGCGGTTGAATTATCGTCAAACGGATTGATTTTATGAGTTTTTAACGGTTTTTTTTAAAAAAGCACTTGCATCGATTCTAAGTTTTGCTAAACTGCACACCGTTCCGATACGAAACGTACGAAACACTAAGAAAGAGCCGGCATAGCTCAGTTGGTAGAGCAACTGACTTGTAATCAGTAGGTCCACAGTTCGAATCCGTGTGCCGGCACCATCTTAAAGTGTGGTATATAAAGTGAAGAACAGCACTGTGTAAGTGTGATATGGTGAGATTCCCGAGCGGTCAAAGGGGGCAGACTGTAACTCTGCTACGAAAGTTTCGAAGGTTCGAATCCTTCTCTCACCACCATCTAACTTCGATAGATGTCGTACCAACATGCGGGAGTAACTCAGTTGGTAGAGTGGCAGCCTTCCAAGCTGCATGTCGCGAGTTCGATCCTCGTCTCCCGCTCCATCGAAGATGTCGCTCTTATAGCTCAGTGGTAGAGCACTCCCTTGGTAAGGGAGAGGTCTCGAGTTCAAATCTCGATAAGAGCTCCAGATATACAGTTTAGTGGTTATTCCACAAGTTTTTAAAGAAGCAGGCTATTATAGTCTGCTTTTCAAGTATTAGGTGTCTAGTTTTTTAGGCGAATGTCGATAAAGAAGGTTTTTCAGGGTTGTTTTTCTCTAAACTGGTGTCGACGTAAACGAGGAAAATCAAAATGGCTAAGGCTAAGTTTGAACGTAACAAACCACACGTAAACGTGGGTACAATTGGTCACGTTGACCATGGTAAAACAACTTTAACTGCTGCGATTGCAACGATCTGTGCAAAAACTTACGGCGGTGAAGCGAAAGATTACTCACAAATCGAC
>NZ_BMDA01000007.1 GCF_014635545.1 Acinetobacter courvalinii | reverse complement strand
CTGACTTATATATTTGCTCAAATAAACTTCGAGAAATTTAAACCAATTAATCAATGAAATATTTTCGATCGATCAACCAGTAAAAATCCACACAAGTTGTTCTTCTATTCTCTTAATGATCTTCTCGATGATTCGTCATCATCAAGCTAGGTCGGCTATATTACTCTCAATTTCTTAAAAGTCAACAGGTAATTTAGATATTTAGCAAACTTATCAATCAACTCAAGAATCTAACCATTTTAGCCAAATCTTTGTTTCTCAACAAGTTTTTATCTGCATCACCGCCGATGGATGTGCATTCTACAGCATTCCCTACCCAATGCAACACCCTTTTTTAAATTTATTTGATTTATTTGATCGAGTGTATATTTTTAGAGCAAAATTACTTTTTTTCTTATATTTTTCGACCGAATTTGTTTTAATACGATAAGAACAATTAAACTGTACTCTCGATATCTATGTTTTGCGTTAAGTGACGCAATCATTTTAATGACTGTATTATTTCGCTCTCACAGCGATTAAGGACTTATATGCATTACTCGAATTTTATCTTGCTTGGGTTGTTAACTGCTGGAGCGTGTTCATCAGTATTTGCGCAAGAGACTCCAACTGAGTCTGCCGCTCAAACTGCGACATCACAAGCACAGGTTACTCCTGAGCAAAAGGTTTCCACCATTCAAGCTATAAAAGACTTAAAGCATCTCACCAAGAATGATTTAAAAGTAAATGCCAATGCTGCACAACCAGATGCAGTGAAAGATCCTTTACAGCCATTGAATCGTCAGATTTACGCATTTAATGACATGTTAGACCGTAACTTGTTAAAACCAGTTGCGATTCAATATGTGGCTAAAGTTCCTGAACCTGTGCGTAGCCCTTATCGTCAGTTCCGTAAAAACCTGGGTGAGCCATGGAATGCGGTGAATCAGCTCATTCAAGGCCGCCCTACCCGAGCAGCAAAAACTTTAGGTCGTTTTACGGTAAATACGTTAACCACTTTAGGTTTTGCTGATCCTGCGCGTCGTTTAGGCTTAGACACAGAAGAAGAAAGCTTTGGCGTGACGCTGGGTTATTACGGTGTCCCTTCTGGGCCTTATGTGATGTTACCTTTCTTTGGACCAAGTACCTTCCGTGATGGTTTTGGCTTGGCAGCCGACAGTTTTGGACGTCCACAAAAATATTTACTGGATGATCAAGACGGGATTTACTGGTCTACCAATGTATTACAAGCCGTTGATGCACGTTCACAAATTCTGGATATTGAAGAAAGCCTGAAAGGTGATAAATATTCCATGATCCGTGATTTCTATTTACAGCGTAAGGCTTTCCAGATTTCAGAGAAACGTGGTGACTCTGATGATGTCTCTTTTGTTGGTGATGCAGATGATGTTGACGACTCATCTTCTGACGAAAAATGATCATATTAAAATAATGTTTTACAAACTTATGTATTGTCAGGGAATTTAAACTCTGGCAATACTATAGTTATAGGTCATCTTTCATCTATGATGAATTAAAAATGATCATACAAAGGATTGACTATTCATCTATGTATTTCATTCAACCCACACGCGCCATACCCTGTCTAGATCAAGCTTTAACCGAGTTACCAAGTTTGCAGATCATTCGAGTTGATGATCTGGACTTGTATGATCAAACCATTATTGCGATTGCCGACGTACAAGATTTTTTAAAGTATCAATGGAAGTTGCCGACGGTGGTACTTGCCTTTGAACATGAAGGTGCGGCTTTGGCGCAAGCATGGGAACTGGGAGCCTTGGCGGGCTGGATTTGGGATAGCTTACCCAAGAATCCAATCCATTCTTTATTCAAGATCGACGCGCAATATAAACGTAATCAGGATAGCCGTGACTTACCTTCGGCGGCTGAATTACAAAAACGTTTGTTACCAAACCCGATTGAGCTGCCGAACTACCAGTTTGAATCTTTTTTTCAGCCTTCGGCCTATCTATCCGGTGACTGGTATGACTATTGGCGTTTGAATGATGAAGAAGTGCTGTTCTATCTGGCAGATGTATCAGGACATGGTGTCACCAGTAGCCTATTAACCTCGTGGATGGCCGCCTTTCATGGTCGCTCAAAAACACCAGGACAATTAATTCAGAAACTCAATGCCATGTTGGTGCAAGAAAATATTGAAAAGCATATCACCATGGTAGCTGGTATTTTAAATCTGGCGACCCATGAAGTACGTTGGTCGAGTGCAGGACATTACCCGCCTCCAATCATTTTTGAACCGAACCAGCCTCCACAGATTTTAACCACCAGTAGCTTTCCCTTAGGGCTCACCGAGGAACTGGAAGTTGAAGAGCATCGCTGTGTATTAAGCCCTCAGGCACGGTTCATTGTGTGTTCGGATGGTGCGCTTGAACCTTTCGATGGTGGCCTGAATGATCAGTTTAATCAACTGGTCGAACACCTGCAAAATGATGCCTTTAAAGCACCCGACCATGTTGCGGATGACATTGCGATACTCAGCCTTCGCCGAATGAATTAATTTAAATATCATAAGCTTAACCAAATCCAGGCATCCACCCACTTGTGTCTGGAATATCACTATGGGATAATTTTATATCCTTTCTCTGAAAATGGCATTTATATGTCAACAGGTCATGTTGAATATGCAAGTTTGAACGGAACGCATATTTTCAAGCTTATTGGCGAAGTGCGTGCTCACTCTTGTATAAGTCTAGACAAACTGCTCAACCGAATTGAACAACAGCAAAATGTTGTTGGTGCAATCGTTGACTTAACTGAAACCACGTTTATTGACAGTACCGTTTTAGGCATTCTGGCAAAACTGGGTTTAAAGCTAAAGCAAGTTCATCAGATCCAAGCAGTCATGCTGTCAACAAATCCGGATATTACCACCTTGGCCAACAGCATGGGGCTAGGTCAGGTATTTGTGATTTTAAATTACTGTGGCGATCCGAGTGTATGTACGTTAGAGCTTACCGATGAACATGTCACTCATAGTGCCATGCTCAATACTGTGCTCGATGCACATAAAACACTGATGCGTTTAAATGAAAATAACCAGAATATGTTTGAACCTCTGGTTAAACAATTGCAAAAAGAACAAGATTGCCTCAATCTCGATGCACATAAACAAAACGCTTGATCATTAAACCTGATAACGCGGCGCCTATATGACTTTACTCTCTGTTGTACAAATGAACTCCCAAAATGATATCGAAGCCAATTTCGTTGTCATTGAATCATTAATTCAACAGAGTAAAGCTCAGGCAGCTGAACTGATCGTTTTTCCTGAAAACTTCGTCTGCTTTGCTGCGGGTAAACAGCGTGAGACCGCAGCGCAATTCGAGAGTATCCAACAACGACTGGAACAACTGGCACATCGCTATCAGATCTGGATTATTGCGGGTACGCTCCCATGCCCTTTCCGTCCAGATGGTTCAATCATTCAGGATGGCCGGGTTCGAACCGTCAGTTTATGTATCAGTCCTGAAGGCACCGAAGCACGCTACGATAAAATTCATTTATTTGATGTGCAAGTCAGTGACGCGGTGGGCGGTTATCAGGAATCTAAATTCTTTGAACCGGGTGATCAGGTCATCGTTGCCAAAACACCTTTTGGTAATATCGGCCTGATGGTCTGCTATGACTTACGCTTTCCAGAACTGGCTTTAACCTTACGCCAGCAAGGCGCCAATATGTTAACCGCCCCTGCTGCCTTTACCTATACGACGGGTCAAATGCATTGGCAGTTGCTACTGCAAGCGCGGGCCATGGATAGCCAATGTTATGTTTTAGGTGCTGCCCAGCAAGGCTGGCATGGTGACAAACGTCAAACTTGGGGGCATGCCGGGATTACCAATAGTCGTGGCCAGCTGCTTCAGATGATCGAGACTGAAGGTCATGGTCTCATCACCAGTGCATTTGATCTTGAAGAACAAAATGCTATACGTGCTTCTATGCCACTGATGCAACATCGCAAATTAATTAATTATTAAAACTGCCATAATCGCAACATTTTCAATGTTAGTTTTGCACAAAATAACGGCAACAGCACATGTACTGACCGTATTGTTCAATTTTTATCAATGTAGCTTTTCTAGATTCATGATTTAATATAATTTATTTGATCATGATCGAACAAAGTCGAATGATTTTGGGATAGGCATGATGTAACATCATCAACTGATTCTTATTAAGCTTTATTCATGTTTAGATTTATCGCTGCTTTGTTTTTTTTGGGGACCACTGTATCACTTCATGCAATGACAGTTGATGCAAATATCGAGGAATCGGCAACTTCAGCAACGATCTTGTCTACCCCGCAGAATTTATCCTTAAATGCGTTTGGTCAATGGATTATTGGCTGGGGAACAGGTCCAGAAGGTGCCCGTCAACGTCTGGATAATATTCAACGTGAAGATGTTGCTGTGATTAAACAAAAAGGTACCACGCTGGAAATGATCAAGGCCTGGCAGCAACATTTTGAACTTGAAGCGCAAAATAATCTCAGCAATCCGACAGCGCGTTATCGTGCCCGTCTGATGAAAAAAATTGCCGATCTGTGGTAATTCACTAACAGAACATGTTACTAGCCTTGGCATAAGTTTGATTACTTATGCCTTTTGTTTTTTATAAGCGATAATATTTTCCCACTGTTCAGCCCGCCCTACGTACACGCCTATTCAAACTAAACGGGCAACAACCGGACTCCCCACATCTAACAGCCATAGTGCCGACAACAAACTGACATTTATCCTACACGCATAACAACCAAAGAGGGCAAGATCGGCAACGTTTACTGACTTGTATTTTGCTTCAGAATCAGTACGATCAAATTGCATTCAATAATATTCAGGGATCATTATCATGTCATTAGAAAAAGTGGTTTATCGTGCGAAAGCAAAAGCAACCGGTGGTCGAGATGGCCGTGCAACCTCTTCTGACGGTGTCTTAGATGTAAAACTCGGTGTACCTAAAGAAATGGGCGGTGCAGGTGGCGAAGTCACCAATCCAGAGCAACTGTTTGCTGCCGGCTATTCTGCCTGTTTCTTGGGAGCAATGAAGTTTGTTGCCAACCGCGATAAGTTCAATATCAGCAAAGATGCCTATGTAGAAGGTGAGGTCGGTATTGGCCCCATTCCAACAGGTTTTGGTATTGAAGTCACTTTAAATGTATATCTGATCGGAATGGAACAAGCGGAAGCAGAACAACTGGTTGCTGCCGCACATATCGTTTGCCCGTATTCAAATGCAACCCGCAACAATATTGATGTGAATTTTAATATCGTGACTGCTGCATAATTTGATCGACCATAACAAAACAGCATGCGATCTGCATGCTGTTTTTATTTCAAAGCTTAAATTTACTCTTCCGCAGCTTCATTGGTGACACGAAGTACTTCTTCCAATGTGGTTTTACCTGCTAGGACTTTCAATAAACCATCATCACGGATGGACGCTGCATGACGGCGTGCATGATTTTCCAGTTCATACTCAGCCGCATTGCCATGAATCAAACGGCGCATCGACTCATCGACTGGCACGATTTCATAAATAGCAGTTCGTCCGCTAAAGCCCACATGTGAACACTTTTCGCAACCCTTCGGCTCAGGCAGTTGCATTGCTTCATCGGCTTTAAGATGCTGGAAAACCTGACGCTCAAAAGCATCTGCCGCTCGCCATGTGACACAATGCGGACATAGGGTTCGCACCAGACGTTGGGCAATCACCCCAATTAAAGAACTGGCCAAGAGGAATGGCTCGATTCCCATATCCTTTAAACGTGTTACTGCTCCAATTGCGGTATTGGTATGTAGGGTAGACAATACCAAGTGACCCGTTAACGAAGCTTGTACTGCAATCTCAGCAGTTTCCAGATCACGAATCTCACCGACCATCACCACGTCAGGGTCCTGACGTAACATCGCCTTCAAGGCACGCGCAAAGGTCATATCCACTTTGGTATTGACCTGAGTTTGTCCAATCCCTTCCAGCTGATATTCAATTGGATCTTCGGCAGTCAGGATATTACGGGTATTGTCATTCAGATCAGACAATGCCGCATACAAGGTCGTGGTTTTACCCGATCCGGTTGGGCCAGTCACCAGAATAATGCCATGTGGACGATGCACCAGTTGAGTTAAGCGCTCATAGTCATTTTTCATCAAACCCAAATGGGTCATGTTGAGACGCCCCGCCTGCTTGTCCAGCAAACGCATCACTACACGTTCACCATGTGAAGAAGGTAAAGTCGAAACACGGACATCTACTTCACGTCCAGCCAGACGCAATGAAATACGGCCATCTTGCGGGACCCGCTTTTCGGCAATATCCAGTTTTGCCATGACCTTGATCCGTGAGACCAGTAACGGTGCCAGCTCACGACGTGGCTGAACAATCTCACGCAATTGGCCATCAACACGCAAACGTACTGACAGTTTTTTCTCAAAGGCTTCGATATGAATATCCGAGGCACTGACCCGAATCGCTTCTGATAATAAGGCATTGATTAAACGCACAATCGGCGCATCATCCTCCTGATCCATCAGGTCTTCGGCTTCAGGGACCTGATCGGCCAGACTCAATAAATCGGGATGATCTTCCAGCCCTGCTGCAACCTGTTGCGATTCGCCGGTATCCCCCGCATAACTGGAACTGAGTAAGGCATGAAATTCCTGATCACTACACAATTGATCGTGAGCAGATTTCCCCAAAATTCGACGCGCTTCCTGCAACGCAATACGCGCAGTGTCCCTGCGTCGTACAATAAAAATTTGATCACCTTCATAGCGCAATAAAACGCCATGTCGCTTGGCAAAACTATAAGGAATTTGTATTTGTTTAAGTATTTGCATCACACAAATAATGATAAGAGAAAGTATTGAGTGTACTCTAAGCAGATTACAGCGTGAAGTCTGTTTAGCATACTCACAAAGGAATTTTGCATCTTGTCTCAAAATAATCAATTTGAAGCGCCGCCTTCCAATACATTGAAATGGTGGGGCGAACAACAATTCGAACTTCAACAGGCCAAAGCTTGGCAATTCGGTTCATTGCTCTTTCGTCTGACTCGCGGCATCAAAGAATGGCGGCTGGAATATCATCGCCCTCAATTTCAGTATGACTACGAACAACAATGGCGAATATTGAACGATATTGAATTTGCCATGCCACCCCCTGCAAAAATTGAACGCTACATGTTCCATAAAACCAACAGTACCTTTCATCTGATGCCACGACTAGCTGACCGTTCAGTGGTGATTCGTCCTGTGGATCCGATTTATATTCCCGCAGGTCAGCGTGGCACCTTATACATCAGTACGCCATTGTGGATCGCTGGTCTGGTAGATGGTCTTTCTGAACCGCTTTTTGATATTCCAGTCATTCAACCGAAAGACACCTGGTTTGGTAAAGACCCGCAAAATGGTGAGATTTGCTACGCCACTTCAGTCGACGGGCGTATTGATTTGAATCTACTGAAACCACGTGCTTTCCGAGCAGTGACCCCGATTGAGTTTCACAACACCAGTCATCATCAACTGCGCTTTGACCGTATGAATGTACCGGTGCCTGCTCTGCCATTATTTTATAGTGAAAGTACAGGACGCTTATGGACCTCGCAAATCAAGGTCTATTACGAAGGAACCGATCATCCGGCCCGTATCCGCATTGAGAACAAAACTCCGACTCAGGCAGGTGAAGTCACCTATGTACATCCCCCTCGAGCCCCAGGTAGCACCTTATTCAATATGTTTGATTCATTTTTCTAAGGGGTTGCCATGCCGAATTCAAATATTCCAAAAGATGTTGCTGGCAGCCTGACCAGTGTTTTTACCAATATTAATTTTGAGCGCCTCAGCGAAATTGTGGTCGCCATTATTTTATGTTTTATCGGCTTCCTGATTGCGCGACTGGTGTCCAATGCCTTTATCCGCACCATTGGCAGCCGTTTTAATGCCCATCAACGCTTATTATGGCGTCGAGGTATTTTTTACTTTATTTTCTTGCTGTTCATCATGACCAGTTTAAGGGAAGCGGGTTTTAAACTGAGTGTCTTTCTCGGTGCAGCGGGGATCTTGACGGTGGCGCTGGGTTTCGCCTCTCAGACTTCAGCAACCAACTTGATCAGCGGTTTGTTCCTAATTGGCGAAGGTTCCTTTGAAGTCGGCGATACCATTCAGATTACCTTGATTCGGGGGCAAACCATTGAAGGTGAAGTGATTTCAATTGACTTACTCTCAGTCAAACTTTTGACGCTGGATAATGTTTATATTCGCTTGCCGAACGAACAGCTGATTCGAACACCGGTGATGAACTTATCCAAATATCCGATACGGCGGATCCCGATTACGCTGGCGATTAACTTCCATGAAGATATCATCAAAGTTCGTCAAGTCTTGTTAGATGTTGCAGCGAAATATCCACTGGTGATGGATGACCCGAAAGCAACAGTGACGGTAACGGCGTTCAGGGAGTCTTCCATTGAGTTGTTATTTGCAGTGTGGTGCCGTCAGGAAAACTCACTCAAAGTCCGTGATGAAATGCAGGAGCGGATTCGTAATGGCTTCCTGGAAAATGAAATCGAGATTCCTGTACCGAAAATGGGCCTGATTGATCGACCTCTCCCTTTAGAAAATGATGAAATCGATCAATATGCCAATCAGAAAGAACTGAAAAAAGACCAGAAAGAAAGATAATTAGCTTTCTTTCTCTGTTTCACTTAGCGCAGGTGGCAACGGTGCCAAATAAGCAATCACCAGCATCACCGCACCCGAACCAATAAACGAAATCACACGGGTTAAAGTGCCACTTTGCGATAAGTCCAATAACAGGAGCTTCAGCACCACAATGCCCAATAAAGCCGCACCAACAAACCAGATTTGACGAATGTGACGGCGGCTGGAAAAGGTCATCAGGATAAACGCCAGAATCACCCACAGCAGCGTCAAACTCAGTTGCACATCACCATTCGACCAGATGGCTGTCCCCCAAAATGGCGTGCCTAGATAATGATGCATGGCACGTACCACCACACTACTCAGCACCAACAGCCCAATCAAAATCGTGGTGACTTTAAAACCCCATTCTATCGAACGCTCTGCGCTAAAGTCATGATGATAAATCATCCAGATCAGACCAAAGAACATCAATAAAGACAAAATATCGGTCAGGTTAAATAGCGGTAATACATAATATTGCTGCGCAGAATAAGGATCCAGACTGACTAATACCAACCAGAACAGGGTTAAGCACCAGATCGGAACCTGATGCAGCAATTGGGTGTTCTTCGATATAAATCGCCAGATACTATAAATCGCAGGGACAATCGCAAGTGCAACAAGCGGCATGATTGGAAAAATAGCCAATCCAATACTGGCGAGGCTAAGCCAGAGCAAAGCAGACCACAGCATGAGCGATGCTTTAGATTTGTTATCACTCAAAAACATCAGAATCAAGGTCATGGCAATCGACGCTACAGCAAAGCTGAGCTGGTTTAAGCTACTCGACCAATGCCAAACCGAATACACATTTTGAGCAAAACTTTCCACGTAGAGCAATGCTAATAAGCCAGCCAACAAGATGAGCTGTACACTGCCCCATTGCAATCGAGATTTAAGCTGTACGGCCAGACTAAACAAAGCTAGCAAGATAGCTGCGACCGCGAGATATGGACTTAGCCCATGTTGTTGCCATTGCATCAATTCAACCGCAGCAATCGCTCCAGAATATAAACCCAGTGCTAAAAACACGCCGCTGAGCATGCGCGCACTGAAATATTTTTCGACTTCCTGATAATGCAACAAGTAAAAAGCCGAAATAAATTGCGCTAATGCAAAAATTGCGGTGCTTAAAATCGGGAAATGATCATTTGACCAGACCTGAAACAGCAATGCTACCGAACTGAGCAAGACCAGTGCGACGCCCACATAACGACTTAAACGATAACGCTCGGTGACACCCCAAACGATTAGTGCCGTGCCCTGAATCACCCAGCCGGTTGAGGTCCAATGCGCCCCTTTGGCCAGTGGGAAAATTAATGCAACGAATACCACCGCAAGGATAAAAAAGCTTTTGGCTAAAATTGAAAGTTGCGGATACTGACGTTTAATCCAGAGATTTAAGGCAATATAAGTCGCAGCAAGTGCAACGGCTCCCCACGTCAGTGCTGAGGTCGAGTTATGCATTAAATAAGCATGCAAGGAAAAGCCCAGCACAGGCACACTAAAGATCAGGCCGACATCCAGAATCGGCTGTAAGCGCTCAGATGACTGATCGGTTGGTTGCTGGTTTTGAGCGCGTAGCATTAACTGGCTATAACGGATACTCAGCCAGATAAATAAAGCGATATGCAACCACAGGATTACATCCAAAGTATCGAACTGCGATGTCTTGGCATACACCCCGATGCTAGAACCACCAATAAACATGGTGGCAAAGAACGCAATCTGATGCAGGATTTTCCAAGGTTGAATAAAGTTTAGCGCTGCCACCGCCAAGTTAATGACAAAGTAATAGCCAAACAGAAAAATCACATCCGGATGATTTTGTGGAATCACCAACGGTGCAAGATAAGCCATGGTCAAGGCCAACATGGCCAAATACAGGGCGTGTTGCTTTAAACTCAGATAAACCGTAGCCGATAATAAAATCACAAATAAAATACTGGCTGTGCTTAAGCTGGCAATCACGGCAAAATGATGAGAGAAAATCAAGGTCAGGAACACGACTGCCAGCCCTACGCCTTGCAACGCGACGGCAAAGAGCTGATTTTTCCGTTGCAGCCAATACCCCGCCACAGTCGTCGCGATACCGGCACTGGCAATAAAGCCCAGTTTTACACCCAGACTGAGTTGCCAATGTTCACTGGCAAAACGTAAGAGTAAAACCACACCCACCATCAATACTGCAACAGCGACACGCAGAATCGGATTGCCGTGTATCATCCAGTCCAGTGCGGGCTGCCACCAACCTGGTGTATTCGGCTTAGTGGCTTGAGCCACTGGCGTCGAGTTCTGCCCAACTGGTGCTGCAACGGATTCAATTGTTTGCTGCATCCATGCCGGATGCTGCACGGAGTCAATAGGATTAGAAGAAGCTGTAGTTGTGTGTTCAAGCTGCTGATCCAGCGGAGTTGACTGGGCTTGAGCGGCGCGCTCGACCTGAATCTGATGGTGTTGAATCGCATGCTGTTCCAGATGCAATAAACGCGTCTGGAATGCACTGATGGTTTGGATCAGGCACAACAGCAACACCAATAAAGCACCACCTGCCAGCCACATCCAAGTATTCGCATAGGCAAACAGGGCCACCAATGCTGCGCTATAAATCACAATTTTCTGGACAGCCATCCCTGTAGCCGGCACAAAACCATTCCCGCTTGCTTGTTCAAGTTGTAGCAAGCGCTGATGAATCTCAGACAGAATGTGCACAATAACAACGGTCAGCCCGATTGTCGCGGCAATAACAGTCGCATGCCATTTGAATGCAACCGCACAAGCAAGCAACACCGTCAAAGCAATCAGGACAACGACTATTCCCTGTTTGTCTTTTTTATACATAGACTTATATCAATTATGACAGCTTCATTGCTGGTATCTTACTTGATCACTGCATAAGCAGGTATTTTCACATACAAAATACTGCAAATCTTAAACCACAGTTCCCCTGCTACAGATTCCAGTTCAGATAAGACAGCCACCGCTTTTTCACGTAAAATACCGACTAATTTATAATTAGGATTTGCGCAATGCCACCTTTTGTCTTGGTTGACGGGTCTTATTTCTTGTTTCGTGCTTTTCACGCTTTACCGCCATTAACGACGTCTACTGGCTTACATACCAATGCAATACGTGGTGCAATTTCAGCAATCCAGAAATTGATGCGTCGTACCCAACCGACTCATATGGCAGTGATTTTCGATACGCCAGAACCGACTTTCCGCCATAAGTTATCACCGATCTATAAAGGTGATCGACCAAGTATGCCTGAGGAGTTGTCTCAGCAAATTCCTTATTTACATGCTTTAATCAGAGCACAGGGTATTCCGTTGTATAGCCTTCCAGGGGCGGAAGCGGATGATATCATTGGCACACTCACCAAACGTGCGCTTTCGGAAGGTCACCATGTCCTGATTTCCACCGGTGACAAGGACATGGCGCAGCTGGTCAATGAACACGTCAAACTGGAAGATAGCTTCAAAGAACGTGTTTTAGATGAAGCGGGTGTTTTCGAGAAATTTGGGGTTCATCCAAATCAGATCATCGATTACCTAACCCTGATGGGCGATGCGTCTGACGGCATCATGGGGGTGCCGGGTGTGGGTGCCAAAACAGCGGCCAAGTTGTTAAATGAATACGGCACATTAAGCAATATCATTGCCAATGCCGATCAATTGAAAGGCAAAATTAGCCAGAACATTAAAGATAATCTAGACAACATCAAGATTGACCATCAATTGGCAAGTATTGTTTGTGATCTTGATCTGGCTTTAGATTGGCATGACCTGAAACTCACCAATCCAAATGTAGATCAGTTACGTCACCTGTATACCGAGCTTGAATTCCGTAACCAGTTACAGTCGCTGGATCATCCCAATAATCCGAATAGCCCTGCTTATCAACAGGCTGCACAAAGTATTACCAAAGCAGAACAAAAAACTGAGCAAGTGGTGATTGAAGATCATGCCAGTCTGTCGAGTCAGGATGATCAACTGGGTACAGCGACCTACCATACCGTGCTGAGCCAGCAGGATTGGGGTGCATTATTGCAACGTATGCAGCAAGCAGATCATTTTGCGATTGATACTGAAACTACCAATCTGGACTACCGCTTTGCTGAGCTAGTCGGGTTCTCGGTCGCCTTTGATGCCAATGATGCGTACTATGTTCCGGTTGCCCATGATTATGAAGGTGCACCAGAACAACTGAATCGTGAACAGCTTCTGGCCCAGATCAAACCGATTCTTGAAAATGAACAGGTCAAGAAAATTGGTCATCATCTAAAATATGATGCCCACATCTTTGCCAATCACGGTATTACCATTCAAGGCTGGTATTTCGATACCATGCTGGCGTCTTATGTATTGAATGCGGCAGCAACCAGACATGGCATGGATGATGTTGCACGTCTTTATCTCAGTCATTTGACTACGACTTTTGAGCAGATCGCAGGTAAAGGCGCCAAACAGAAAACCTTTAACCAGATTGAGCTTGAAGTGGCAGCGCATTATGCCGCTGAAGATGCGCATGTGACCTATCGTTTATACGAAGTGCTTGCAGCAAAACTGAAAGACCATCCGGAACTGGTCAATATCCTGCATAACATTGAAATGCCTGTTGCGCGCGTGCTCACGGGTATGGAAGAAGATGGGATTAAACTGGATCATGCTTTCCTTGATCAACTCAGCGTAGAGTTTTCCGAAACCATTCAGACTCTTGAAGCACAGGCAGCCGAACTCGCAGGTGAAGCCTTTAATGTCGCATCTCCAAAACAGGTCGGTGAAGTGCTGTTTGAAAAGCTTGGACTTAAAGGTGGCAAGAAGACGGCAACCGGTCAATACAGCACCAGTGAAAGTATTCTTGAGAAAATTGAACATCCATTGGCTGAAGTGATTTTAGAACATCGCGGTTTGGCGAAACTCAAAAATACCTATACCGATCGCCTGATTGTGCAGTCAAATGATGCAACCCACCGTGTGCATACCAGCTATCACCAAGCTTTAACCGCGACAGGTCGTTTGTCTTCAACCGATCCAAACCTGCAAAACATTCCAATCCGTACTCCGATTGGCCGTCAGATCCGTAAAGCCTTTATTGCACCTGAAGGTCGCGTGTTACTCGCTGCCGATTATTCGCAAATCGAATTACGTTTGATGGCGCATTTCTCACAAGATGATGCGTTGGTGCATGCTTTCCAGCAAGGTCAGGACGTACACCGCCGTACCGCTTCCGAAGTACTAGGTATTGCTATTGAAGATGTCACCAATGACCAACGTCGTCAGGCCAAAGCGGTCAACTTCGGTCTGCTCTATGGGATGTCTGAATTCGGTTTAACCCGTCAGCTTGGCTTTAGCCGTGAAGAATCGCGTAGCTATATCGCGCGTTACTTCCAACGCTACCCTGGGGTACTGGATTATATGGAACGTACCCGCCAGATCGCACGTGAGCAAGGCTTTGTGGAAACCATTTTAGGTCGACGTTTGTATACGCCTGACATTATGGCGAGCAACAAAATGATCAAACAGGCAGCTGAACGTGCAGCAATCAATGCCCCGTTACAAGGCAGTGCGGCAGATATTATTAAGCTGGCCATGATCGCCGTCGATAAAATGCTACCCAAAGATCAGGCCAAACTGTTATTACAGGTCCACGATGAACTTGTATTTGAAGCAGATGTGGCAATCGCCGATGAACTTTCCAAACGAATTGCGGAAGTGATGCAATCGGTACTAGAGATTTCAGTGCCATTTGTGGTGGAAGTCGGACAGGGTCTAAACTGGGATGCTGCGCATTAAACTAGCCTGATTACACAAAAACAAAATGTTTCTTGCAGACAGGGGATAAACTCCCCTGCGCTACAAGAACACAATAATAAAGAATAGCCGATAACAATTAATTCGTATAGGAGAAAGGAATGCAACATGTCCTTTAATCAAGTCCAATTCAAGCGTTTTCACTCTATTGATTCATTACGCTGTATTTCAATCTTTCTGGTGTTACTGCATCACTTCAATATTCCTTACAAACTATTTGATACTTCCATTAACTTTCAGGTTTTTGGCGAAAACATCACCACGCTTTTAGCCCGCAATGGTAACTACGGCGTCACTATGTTTTTCGTGATCTCGGGCTATCTCATCACCTCCCATACCATCAAGCGTTGGGGAGCATTGCAGCAGATCAATACCCGGGATTTTTATATATCACGATTTGCACGCATCATGCCGACCCTGATTCTGCTGATTTGTGTGGTCAATCTTCTCGGTGCATTTGAGCTCAAGCCTTTTATGACGCAAGCCCCAAATGGCATCGTGGTGGCTCAATCCACCGTCAATCTGGCAGCACTGACCTTCTGGATGAATCTGCTGATTATCGAAAATGGCTGGGTCAACTATGCGCTTGGCGTGTTATGGTCATTATCTGTGGAAGAAGTCTTTTATTTGCTGTTTCCGCTGACCGCGCTGCTGTTTAAGAGAAAACCCTACTTTCTATTGGTGTGTTTCACCTTAATTCTATTTGCACCCTATTTTAGATCTTTGCACTATGGTGAAGAAAGTGGTGCTTACCTATACCATTATTTTTCAAGCTTTGACGGGATTGCTTTTGGCTGTATTGCGGCACTGATTGCACCGCAACTGAAACTACAAGCCCGCACTTGGTCAGGCCTGAAATATATGGCGATTGCGACCATGTTTATCATCTACTTTTCTGCCCCGATTAAACAAAACTGTGTTTGGGGAATCAGTCTATTTGCACTGGCAACAGCAATCGTCATTCTTGCGAATGTCGTAAATGAGCAGGTTATACAGGTCCAGCGCTTGAAGTGGCTGCAAGAGATTGGTAAGAACAGTTATGAAATTTATTTATTCCATCTGATTATTTTAGGTTTTTTCAAACTGTTTTATACACCGGCACTGACCGAGGGTAATATTAAACTGGTGTTATTATTGCTCTATCTTATTCTCGCCATTGGATTAGGTGCCTTGATTGCACGCTACTTTTCCAATCCCTTAAACCGGGCCATACGACAACGCTTGATCAAGAAATAAAAAATGGGCATGATGCCCATTTTTTATTGAATCAAACTCGCTTAAAGGCCCGTTAACAGGACTTTAGCTGCTTCATTCATCAGGATTTCGGCTACATACAGTGCCAGAAATGCCAGAATTGGAGAAAGGTCAATCATCCCCATATTCGGCATGATACGACGGAAAGGTGCAAGTAAAGGCTCAGCCAGCTCCTGAATCACTTCGATATATGGCGAGCGTGACTGGGTAAACATCACCACCCAACTTAAAATAATGGTGGCAAAAATCAAATAACGACAGAAACGGATCAGGTCCTGAATCATGGTCACAAAGGTGGTCACCACCAGATACACGGCGCTGTGTGGCATCTGCCCTGATAAATACATCAGGCCGAACATTTTCAGTAAATATAGCACCAGCAACAAAGCTACTGCCGCTAAATTGACACGACCTTTACCTACTGTTGGAAAAATACGACTAAAAATATCTACAATCTTGGTTGCTTTCACTGTCGAAAGCACCACCGGATTGTATGGACTCACTGCCGCCAATTGCATTAAAAAACGGAAAAAGACCAATAAAATTGCAACATTGATCAAAACACCAAAAATTAGCGCAGAACTTGCACCCATAATTGTCTTATCCTACTTAAACCGATTTAGTCTTGTCACTCAGCTCTTGCGCAAGCTCTTGGCTACGCTTTTGAGCTGCTGCAAGCGCTGCTTGAATATTTTGTGAAATCTGGGCACGGTCAAACACCTCTAAAGCTGCTTGGGTTGTGCCGTTGGGAGAGGTCACATTTTTACGTAATTCTGCGGGAGAATTTGAACTGGTAATTGCCATTTGTGCCGCACCTAATGCGGTTTGCAAGGTTAATGCAGTTGCAACCTTTTCATCCAGTCCCAGATTTTTACCAGCGCGAATCATGCTTTCCATCAAATAGAAGAAATATGCAGGACCAGAACCCGATACTGCAGTTACTGCATCAATCTGTGCTTCATTTTCTACCCAGAGGGTCAAACCTGTCGCTGCAAGAATCTGACTGGTCAATTCACGGTCTTGAGCATCAACTGCTGCAGGCGCATAAATCCCATGGGCACCCGTCTGCACCAGCGCTGGCGTATTCGGCATAACACGGACAATACGCTGACTGCCACCGATCAAATCTGAAATGGTCTGAATTTCAGCCCCTGCAATAATCGAGATTACCAGTTTATCTGACAATAGGCCCTTTAATGGTTGTAATACCGTTGCCAGTACCTGCGGCTTTACCGCCAACACCACGACATCGGCATGCTTGATTGCGTCAACATTCTCAGTCGTGGTCTGAATTCCTTTTTCTTCTAATACGTGACGAATTTGCTCTACAGGATCAGAAACGGTAATGCGTGTGGTGGGTAATCCACGAGAAAGTAAGCCACCAATCAAGGCCTGGGCCATATTACCACCGCCAATAAAACAAATATTTTTATTCAATGCTGTCGCCATGTCCTACTCGTCATATCAAAAAGACTGCTGAAAACTACAGTCAGAAATTAAACTTGGTTGCCAACCACCTTGCTCTACATACTCAGATTGCGCCAACCAAAAACCTTTTGGGCTAAAAACCCCAAGCATAACATTATCCACGACTAATATTTGAATTGTATGACGTAACCAAGGCAAAATCTGTGCTTCCTGAATGGCTTTTTTCAGAGGCCAATGTCCAACACGGCCATACAGATGGATTTTTTCTCCACCCTGACGTTTAAGTAAGCTCAACTCCCGCCCTAACAGTTGTGCAGAAAGCCCTATTGCCTGCGATTCGATTTTAAATTGCCCTGCTGCGACCTCGACAGTTTGCCCAATTGCATAGTGTTGTAGTACGACATTGGCAACCGACATCTGCTGTTGTGCATACAGCTCATCATGGCTTAAACGATATAATTTTTTCTGATAGCGCACATAATAATACGGGTGAATATGCAAGCTTGCCTGCGCATCCGCTTTGGCCAGAATGACCTCATTTTGCAGGCGCTGTACCATAGCGTAACTTGGACGATATTGATCTGTGCCTTTAATCCAGGCAGATAAAAGCTGCCGTTGCCGCGCAGTTGAGAGCTGAGCCAGTTGGGTTAAATCCAGTTCACGATCTGTTGCGCAATCTTGCCAGTCTTGTTGCAACACATCATTAAGGATTTCCGCTGCATCTTGCATCAGATAACTGCTGCGTGCCACAGCCGACTGCATTTTAGGGAAACGCTGTTCGAGCATCGGCCATAATTGTTCCCGACACCATGCCCGATCATAATGGGTATCGTGATTGGTAGGATCGGTAACATAGTCCAAGGCCAGTTGTTGTGACCACTGCTCAATCTGTTCCCGACTCAGATCTAAAAAGGGTCGCCAGATGGTCATATCCTGACGGATATCAAGCTGTTGCATGGCAGCTAGCCCAGTGACTCCCGCCCCAGAAAATAGACGCAACAAGAACGTTTCAGCCTGATCTTGCTGATGATGGGCTAAAACAAGAATTTCGTTGGACTGTAAGTGCTGCTGATAAGCTTGATAACGGGCCTGTCGCGCTTGCTGCTCGAGATTGCCAGTTTCAACCGTGACTTTTTGCAGAATAACCGGAATATTAAGTGCTTCAGCTTGTTGTTGGACGAACATTCCCCAGCCAGCACTTAACGTTTGCAGCTGGTGATCAACATAAATGGCGCGAATTCGATTTGGGAAAAGTTCAGCCATCAGATACAGCAACAGCATGGAATCCATGCCGCCGCTACACCCGATCAGGAATCGGGTTTGTTCAGAAAAATGCTGTGTTTGTGCTAAGACGCGATGCCTAAATTGCTGCTGCCAAACTTCATTAAACGTTGATAACGTGCGTCGCATCGTTCCTGGGCATCCATCGGTTGCAATTCATCTAGTGCTTGTTTTAACACATCTTTCAAATCATGCATGACTTTTTCAGGTTGCAAATGTGCACCCTCACCTTCATCCACCACATATTCCACAATACCCAAAGCTTTGAGCTTGTCTGCGGTTAAAGCCAGTGCCTCACTTGCTTGCGCCGCTTTGTCAGCAGTTTTCCACAAAATAGAGGCACAACCTTCTGGTGAAATCACGGAATAAATACTGTGCGACAGCATAATCACACGATCAGCCACACCAATACCCAAGGCACCACCTGAACCGCCTTCACCTAGTACAGTGGCAATGACAGGAACTTTCAAGCTTGAAAGTTGCGCCAAGCTGGTTGCAATCGCTTCAGCCTGACCACGTTCTTCTGCCCCTACACCCGGATAAGCACCCATGGTATCCACAAAAGTAAAGACAGGTAAATTGAAACGCTCAGCCATATCCAGTAAACGCTGTGATTTACGATAGCCTTCCGGGTTACACATCCCGAAGTTGTGCTGTAACTTTTCACGGGTACTGCGACCACGATGTTGACCCACCACCATCACGGGCTGTCCGTCAAAACGTGCCAGACCACCAATCATGGCACCGTCATCACCAAATAAACGGTCACCATGAAGTGCATCAAATTCAGTAAAGATTTCACTGACATAATCTAGAAATTGCGGACGTTCAGGATGTCGTGCAATTTGAACCGTAGCCCAAGCCTTGGACTGAGTCGCTTTATTTTTCATAAGTCAAGAATGGTCCATAATAATATGGTTAATCAACAAATTTGTCTGACTGAATATTTAACTCAATGTCCCAATGCTTAAACTGCACTTGTTCATCATGCAGGTCAGCAACCAATAAAGGCCATTGTTTAGCATCGCCAGATACGCTTAGTTGCCATTGTTGATCATTTACAACACTGAGTTCAATGGCAGGAAGCATCTGATCACTGCGACTATGGTTTAGCAAAACCGCCAGACGCAGTAATAAACAGAGATCAAGTAAATGACTGCCACCGACCTTTAAAACGTCATTTTTTGCATCCGCACGCAACTTGCGACGATGATGTGAAACCAGATGAGACAAATGGTTTTGATCAATTTGCGAGAAACCCGGGATGTCGGAATGCTGCAATAAATAAGCACCATGCCGATGATAACCGCCATGACTAATCGCCAGACCAATTTCATGCAAATAAGCGGCACGACGCAGTAAGTCACTGTCTTCTGTAGTTAAATTCAGCGCTTGTGCTACGCCATCAAACAATTGCTGAGCCGTATTAACGACACGCTCAGCCTGCTTCGGATCGGCATTGTAACGCCCCATCAAGGCTTGCACACTACGGTCACGAATGTCTTCATGTTTGAAACGTCCAAGTAAGTCATACATGACCCCTTCACGTAACGCACCGTCAGAATATGCCAATTTATCGATATCTAAAACTTCAAAAATGGCGAATAAAATTGCAAGACCAGCTGGCAAAACTGCTCGACGATCTTCACGCAGACCTTCAAAATCAATTTCAGAGATATGTTTAAATTTCAGTAACCGGTCTTTTAACTTATACAGGCCATCACGGGTCAGGTTTTCCTGTTCGTCGCTCAGCCCAAGATTGACTGCAATCTGACGACAGGCCTTGATCGTTCCACTTGAACCAACAACCGTATCCCAACCGACAGATTTGTAGGTATTGGCAATGCCTGACATCTCTTTACGCGCCGCAACAACCGCCTTGTCAAATGCCTTGTTGGTAATCTCGCCGTCAGCGAAATAGGTTTTGCTATAGGCCACACATCCCATCTGTAAAGATTCGGTATGCAGTGGCTCAAACTCTTCGCCGATAATAAATTCTGTTGATCCACCACCAATATCCACCACCAGACGGCGACCGCCATTGGCCATGGTATGCGAAACACCCAGATAAATCAGGCGTGCTTCTTCACGACCGGCAATGATTTCAATGGGTTTGGGTAAAATTTCAGCTGCTTTCTGAATAAACTCATGACCATTCTTTGCCTGTCTCAAGGCATTGGTCGCCACAATTCTTAAACGATTCGGTTGTACCGAACTCAAACGTCCGACAAAACGGGCTAGACATGCCAGTCCGCGCTGTTGTGCTGCTTCTGTTAAATTCTTGTTTTCATCCAGTCCGGCGGCTAACTGAACTTTTTCTGACATTGAAGCGACTTTTTTAACCTCGCCATGATCAACACGAGCAATCGCTAGATGGAAACTGTTCGATCCCATATCAATCGCAGCAAGTAATTCTTCATCAATCAGAAAATCAGACATTATTCATATAAACCCATGCTCAATTCACGCATTAGAGTAATTCACATGCTTACAATTTTAAAGTCATTTTCATCAATAAAAGTGAGCTATTTATGCTTTTCATGCCTAAATCATTGTAGAAGTCGATGATCAACATCGTGAGCATCCATTAGACTTTTCATTTTCAAACTTGAATAATCGGAACAAACCCTTACATTGAATAAAGCGGCAATGTAATATTCATCGTGATGATGTTTAAATTCGCACTTTATTTCTTAAATTTGGAGCAACCTTATGTCTGCGACTATTGTTAATACTACTGATGAAAACTTCCAAGCAGATGTTTTAGATGCTGAAACGCCTGTACTTGTAGATTTCTGGGCTGGCTGGTGTGCACCATGTAAAGCAATTGCCCCTGTCCTTGAAGAACTTTCAAACGAATACGCGGGTAAAGTGAAAATCGTTAAAGTTGATGTAACTTCATGCGAAGACACTGCGGTGAAATATAATATCCGTAATATTCCAGCATTATTGATGTTTAAAGATGGTGAAGTTGTTGCTCAACAGGTTGGCGCAGCACCACGTTCAAAACTTGCAGCATTTATTGACCAAAACATCTAATAAGACTGTTGAATTGTCAGTACTGGAAATACACGCTCAGTTGAATCGTGTATTTCCAGTTAAAAATTGACAAATCCCCTGATTTCATCTATATTTCTGGATCAAGAAGCTTTGAATGGAATCTACTTCATTGCGCTTCTTACAAGACACAAAACATAAGATCGCCGCTCGGCAATAAACAATTGTTTTCACATTTCTCTCTGAAACAATGAACCAGACTACTGAATTGTGGTTGTGTAAATACAATTACATCAGCATGTATGTATGCGGTCGATTTTTATTCTTTCCCTAACGTAGTCCTCCACTTATTCCATTCTGTCTGACCACTTATGAACTTAACTGAACTCAAGAAAAAACCCATTGGCGAACTCATTAAGATTGCGGAGTTTATGGGCCTTGAAGGCATGGCACGTAACCGTAAACAAGATATTATTTTTGCCATTTTAAAGCGCCATGCCATGAATGGCGAAGAAATCTTTGGTGATGGTGTTCTCGAAATTCTTTCTGATGGTTTTGGCTTCCTACGCTCTGCGGCTGGTTCATATTTAGCTGGACCAGATGACATCTATGTCAGTCCATCACAAATCCGTCGCTTTAACTTACGTACTGGTGACACCATTACCGGTACAATTCGTCCACCGAAAGAAGGTGAACGTTATTTTGCCCTATTAAAAGTTAACCAGATTAACTACGACACCCCTGAAAACTCACGTAATAAAATTTTATTTGAAAACTTAACCCCACTTTTCCCGACCGAACAACTGATTATGGAACTCGGGAATGGTACAACTGAAGACTTAACTGCACGTGTAGTCGATCTGGTTGCGCCTATTGGTAAAGGTCAACGTTCAATCATTGTGGCACCGCCGAAAGCGGGTAAAACAATGTTATTGCAAAATATCGCGCAATCCATTGTCCGTAACAATCCGGAAGTGTTCTTGATCGTGCTTCTGATTGACGAACGTCCGGAAGAAGTGACCGAGATGGAACGTACCGTTCGTGGTGAAGTTGTGGCATCAACCTTCGATGAAGCCCCTGCCCGCCATGTGCAAGTTGCCGAAATGGTGATTGAAAAGGCCAAGCGTCTGGTTGAGCACAAGAAAGATGTGGTGATTCTGCTCGATTCGATTACCCGTCTTGCCCGTGCCTACAACACCGTGATTCCATCATCAGGTAAGGTATTAACCGGTGGTGTGGATGCGCATGCTTTAGAACGTCCAAAACGTTTCTTTGGTGCGGCACGTAATATTGAAGAAGGTGGTTCACTTACCATTATCTCAACTGCGTTGATTGAAACCGGCAGTAAGATGGATGACGTGATCTACGAAGAATTCAAAGGTACAGGTAACCAGGAAATCACGCTTGATCGTCGTATTGCAGAGAAACGTGTATTCCCAGCAATGAACATCAAGAAATCAGGTACACGCCGTGAAGAACGCCTTATGAGCGAAGAAAATCTGCGTAAAGTCTGGATTCTGCGTAAACTCCTTCACCCAATGGATGAGCTTGCGGCCATGGAATTCTTACTGGATCGTATGAAAGAAACCAAAACCAATGATGATTTCTTCGATCAGATGAAAAGAAAAGCCTCGACCTAAAGTCGAATAAAAAGCTACCTCAATGGTAGCTTTTTTTATTTGGTTGACAAACTTACATAACATTTACATTTTTTTAAAAAAGTTACTAAAAACACTATTCTATTGATTTATTTATATATTTACAAAATAACTTATTTAATTTCCGCAACTTACCGATTTAAAATTTATAATCCATAGTTATTTTCTATCAAAAAACAGCCAAATTTTGCTCATTTTTGTCGTTTTGTTGGACAGAACAGTAGTAATTCATGAATTGCTTTGATAGGATAGCCTCAGACCAGTTAGGCTGCTCCCTGCGTTGTTACCTAAAGCGTTTAGGAATAATAAAAGCACAAACAGACTAACTTAAGGTTTTTTTTAATCTCACAATTTTATGAGAGTGATGCCATGTTATTCAAAAAATTCGCTGTTGTTGCTGCTATTGCTACTACTTTAGCTTTCGTTGGTTGCTCTAAGAAAGAAGCTCCAGCTGCTGACGCTAACGCTGCTGCTTCTGAAGCTGTAGCTGCTGCATCTGAAGCTACTACTGCTGCATCTGAAGCTACTGTTGCTGCTTCTGAAGCGACTACTGCTGCTGCTTCTGCTCCAGTTGCTGCTGCTTCTGAAGTTGCTGCTCCAGCTTCTGCTGCTAAATAATCTAGTTTTAGATTATCGAAAAAAGAGAACCTTACGGTTCTCTTTTTTTATGCCTGAATATTTAAAGTTTAAATAAAATATAAAGATAAAAAAAGCAGATCAATCGATCTGCTCATTTCCAACACGCTGTCTAAATTTTTGACCCGCTCGGAACGTGACCACACGACGGGCAGAAATCGGAATTTCTTCACCCGTCTTAGGATTACGTCCTGGACGTTCACGTTTGTCACGCAACTCAAAATTACCGAACCCAGAAAGTTTGACCTGCTCACCCGCAATCAATGCCTGGCTGATTTCGTCAAAAAATAACTCGACCATTTGTTTTGCTTCGCGGCGATTTAAGCTAGTCAGCTCACTTAAATGGTCCGCCATATCTGCTTTTGTTAATGCTGTCATGAGGCCCTCAATGTCGCTTGGTAAGTGTCTTCCAACACTTGAATAATGTTATCCATACCAGATTTAATTTCAGCATCTTCAAGCGTACGAGTTGGATGTTGCCATAACACTGCAAAAGCGAGAGAGCGTTTGCCTTGTTCAACTCCTTGCCCCGTATACACATCGAACAACCATGTCGAGTCGAGTAACTCTCCACCAGTTTGCTCAATTAACCGCTGAATATCTCTTACCTCAATATTATCAGAGATTAAAAGCGCAATATCACGTCTAACCGATGGAAAACGTGATAATTCTGTAAAATTAGATACATAAGATTGCAAAACAGCCTGCTGATCCAGTTCTGCCACCCAAGTTGTGCCCAAATCGAGTTCACTTTCCAGTGATGGATGCAAACGACCGAGATATCCAATCGATTGACCAGCGACTAAAATTTCCGCAGACTGCCCTGGATGTAACCATGCACGTTCACTACGGGCAAACTCAACAGCAATACGGCCTGCTGCCAGAATCTCTTCAACCTCACCTTTAAAGTCAAAGAAATCCATGGCCTGAGGTTTGGCGTGCCAGGATTCAGGCGTACGTGGACCAACCGCAATCAAGGCCAACGTCGGGATCTGTTTAAGATCATGAATACTTTGGGCATTCTGATAGTCAAAACGCAAACCTAACTCAAAGAAACGTACACGTGGCTGTTGACGGTTTAGGTTGTACTGTACACAAGGAATCAGGCTCGATAGCAAGGTACTGCGCATTGCAGCCAGATCACTGGAAATCGGGTTTGCCAGCATCAATGGCTGTACCGCTGGATTCAGCTGCTTTTCCAGTTTTGCATCGGCAAAGCTAAAGCTGATCGCTTCTTGATAGCCCAATGTTGCAATCGTTTGACGTAATTGCGCAATTTCAAAACGGTCTTGATATTTCTCTAACTTGACATCAATTTTTGGCAAACTGATTTGGATATTGTCATAACCGTGGATACGTACTACTTCTTCAATCAAGTCTTGATAAATTGCCATATCATAACGATGTGAAGGTGGGACCACACTCCACTCGCCTTCAGCAATTGCGGTCACCACACAGCCCAGACGCGTTAATGCATCAGCAATAAAATCACCTGCCACCTGATATCCAAGTAACTGATCGACTTGCACCTGTTGCAATACAATTGCTTCACGTTTTGGCAATAAAGCCGCTTGCTCGGCAATCGTGATCGGGCCAAACTCACCACCAGCAAAGGCCTGAATCAATTCAGAAGCACGGTGCATGGCAATCATTGGCAGTTCAAAATCAACCCCACGTTCATAACGTTGAGATGAATCGGTATGCAAGCCAAAACGACGTGCACGGCCAGCAATCGCTAACGGCGCAAAGAAAGCGCTTTCAAGGAAGATATCTTGCGTATCATCGGTTACCGATGAGTCCAGACCGCCCATGATACCGGCAATGGCCAAGGCTTTCTGATCATCAGCAATCACCATGATGTCATTTTGTAGCTCAACTTCCTGATCATTGAGCAACATCAATTTTTCTTTAGGCTGCGCTTGACGGACCTGGATTGAACCTTCGATTTTCGCCAGATCAAAAGCATGCATCGGTTGACCTAACTCAAGTAATACGTAGTTAGTAATATCCACCAGAATGCTATGCGTACGGATACCTGAACGCGCTAGTGCTTGTTCCATCCAGTCTGGTGTTGCCGCTTTGACATTGACATTTTTAACAATACGACCCAAATAACGTGGCGTACCCTCAGTCGTGATCGTCACTGCTTTTTCATCAGTGATGGTTGCAGCAACTGACTGAATTTCAGGCTCATTCATCTTTAACTGATTGATGACTGCAATTTCACGTGCAATACCACGGATACTGAAACAGTCACCACGGTTTGGGGTAATACTGATATCAATCACATTGTCATCAAGTTTTAAATATTCACGGATATTGATCCCCACTGGCGCATCAGCAGGTAATTCCAATAAACCGTCAATCTTGTCTTCTAAATCAATTTCAGAAGCACCGCATAACATGCCATGTGATTCAACACCACGCAGTTTGCCTTTTTTAATTTTAAAATCACCTGGCAATACCGCCCCAACAGTGGCAACAGGCGCTTTCATGCCCACGCGGACATTCGGTGCACCACAAACGATTTGTAATGGCTCACCTGAACCAATATTCACCGTGGTCACACGTAAACGATCTGCATCTGGATGCTGCTCAACCGTGAGTACCTCACCCACAACCACACCGGTAAAGGGTTTCGCCACAGGCGCCAACTCATCCACTTCCAGACCAAGCATGGTTAACTGATCAGATAATGTATCGCTATCAATTGCTGGATTGACCCAGCTGCGTAACCAATTTTCACTAATTTTCATTTTATTAAAAACCTATAAATCTACTTTTGTTCCCCTCTCCTTTTAGGAGAGGTTAGGGAGAGGTCCAAATCTGTCTAGGCAAACTGGCGTAAGAAACGCACATCATTTTGATAGAACATACGCAAATCATTGATGCCATAACGCAACATTGCAAAACGCTCTACCCCTAAACCAAAGGCAAAACCTTTGTATTTATCAGGATCAATGCCTGCAGCACGAAGTACATTTGGATGTACCATGCCACAACCTAAAACCTCTAACCAACGACCACGCTCATCCATGATATCCACTTCGGCACTTGGCTCTGTGAATGGGAAATAAGACGGACGGAAACGTACTTTCAAATCTTTTTCAAAGAATTCATTCAGTAAGTTAATCAACAAACCTTTTAACTCGGCAAAGCTGGTGTTCTCTGCAACATATAAACCTTCGATCTGATGGAACATCGGCGAATGGGTTTGATCCGAGTCACAACGGTAAACACGGCCTGGACACACAATACGAATCGGTGGCTGACTGGTTTCCATGGTACGAATCTGCACACCCGATGTATGGGTACGCAATAAATGTGTTGCATCGAAATAGAAGGTATCGTGCATGGCACGTGCCGGGTGATGCCCAGGAATATTTAAGGCTTCGAAGTTGTGATAGTCATCTTCAACCTCAGGACCATGCGCAACCTGGAAACCAGCTTTGGTAAAGAACTGGCAAATACGTTCCTGAACCTGAGTAACAGGGTGAATACTGCCCATGCGCTGACCGCGGCCTGGCAAGGTAATATCAATGGTTTCACTTGCCAGTTTCTTTGCAAGTTCAGCTTGTTGTAATGACTGTTGACGCTCGGTCAAAGCGCTATTGATTGCTTCACGAACAGCATGGATGGCAGCACCTTGTACTTTTCGTTCTTCAGGATCCATCTTTCCAAGTGCTTTCGACTGCTCTGCAAGCTGGCTTTTTTTCCCTGTAAATTGCACACGTACTTGGTCGAGTGCAGCAAGGTCTTGAGCCGCTGCAATGGCAGCAAGCGCTTCAGTGGTCAGGGCTTCCAGTGACATAGTAACTCTCAAAGCAACAAAATATAGAAATATAAGAAAACGCTATAGTTTATCAGCTTTTCATCCATTTTATGAAGCAAAACCCAGCTTTAAATCTTCTGTTTTTTTGTGCAGCAAGTTGAGGATAAAAGCACAGGAGAATGAAGCAGGTTGATTAATTTTTGAAAAAAATGATCAATAATTGAATAAAATGGATAAGATACTAGGGTCTATTGACATTTCAACCATGCCTTGCGTTATCGGCTAAAACGACATAAACAAGGCATGAAACGCAGACAATGGCAAACCCCTTGTCAAGTTTCATAACACAGTTTAGGGAAGTTTTAGCCATAACCTGAGCAAGATCAAAGCACTGCTTTGATCGCAGCGCAAGGACAGATGCGTTATATTACGCCGCTACTGCGTTATATCTTATTTATTTAGAATGACTAAATTACATAAGACATGCCTTGTAGCATCAAAAAAATGTCCACTGTCGCAATGAGAGCTATAGCTCGTAAGGTGAAATATCAATAAACCCTAATTCGTCAATGAGAAAGAATAACGATGGCGCTTGATCAAATCTGGAAACAGCAACTTGCCCTTGTCACCTATGGCAATGAATACCTTGCAGGAAATCTCAATTTCAGTCGCTGGATTGAACACCCGGTTTTTAATCAAAATCGTCTGATCTTCAGAGATTTACTGTCACAGCATCTACTGGCTCAACATTTCCAGATCTGGCTTGAAGGCTTAAAAAAACAAGGCGTAAAAAAGCTGAGTCTACATTTATCTAGCCTGCTCAATGATGAACAAAATCCGAATGCCAATGTTGAACTGCTTCCCTTCGCACATTTTATCGTAAGCCATCAAGCCAACAAAAAAACGGCCTGGATCTGTGGACATGAACTGGCAGAGTGGGACAATAGCGACAGTGAATTTCAAACGCCCGTCTCTCAGCAATCAACGCTACGTCAAGAAGATCTTTGGCGTTACGAGTTAAATGATAAGTTCGCCAAAAAAATCGATGCAGATCTCAAAAAAGTCAACTGGAATGAAGTTGCTATTTTTCTGGAAAGAGAATTATTTGACAGCAAATATGCGGACAACTTTATAGAACCTGAACAGCAGGACTTTCCTTTTTACGGTTATGCAGTCGATCCAGATGAGCTATCAAGTCAACAACTTGCCTTGATCCCAACCGACTATCCAGCTGACTGTGCACACCGCTTATTACACCGCACCCAAGCATTAGTGGATTATTTAGAACAGCAAAAGAAGCATCCTTACACTGCGGCTGGCGAATTGCTTAGCCCCGAAGAGCAAATTAACGTGCGCAACTTTTTGCAAAAAGCGGATGACCTATTTGCCAAATTGATTGTGAAAACTGCCAATCATTATCAAAGTGCTCAATTGACAGCGGAAGAGCCCGAAATCATCGACCGCACCATGGAAATTCCACAACGACTTAACAATACTCAGCAACATCATAAAGTTGGTGCTTCAGGTGTGATCAAATTAATTCTACTCACCCTTATCATCTGCGTGTGTGCGTATTATTTCGGCTTATAACGATAGACTAAATAAAAAAACCTAGATCACTTCATCTAGGTTTTCTATTTAATCTAAAAAGTCGGCCTGATTTTGATAACAACTTTATGCCCGCCATCATGCTGATTGACGATGTGATGGATATTTTCAATTTCGCCCTCTACTTCCGCATCAGGACCATAGAAGATCCGGATAGTTTCGCCTTTTCTAGGCAAGATACTTAATTCTGTCTCAATCGCGCCTTGTTCTAAACCTTCTACACTCACTCGCATACTTTTTATCCCGATCTTGTTTTCTTTACTGTAAAAAGATTCAGGGAGAAAAGTCTATTGCAACATGTGTGGGTTATGTAATCTTGAATTAAATCAAAAGATTGATTTAATCATCATAATCCAGCTCCTCTTCATCCACATTGATAAAATCGGGTTCAGGCGTTTGTTCAAATTGCACAGCGAGAATATCGCCATGTTTCAGTAAACTAGCTTTAGCAATACGATGCATGCCATCCATGACCCGACCTTCGGCACATAAAATAATGGGATAACTCAGATCGGTGTCTTGCACCAATTGAAAATGTTCTATGATTTGCTGTGTCGTCGGAAATTGATCTGGAAACCAATAGGCTTCGTTGAGTTCTCGAATATCAGCAAGTGCAACTTTCTTGATCACAAAAGTTTTGGTTCGCTCAACCAGATGATGTACATCCCAAATATAAGTATCTTGACCCACTTGTCTAAAGTGATATTGTCTGCGCACGTTTTAATCCATAGATAATTTCAGCTATGATGATCAACTTAACTTCTCATAAATAATAGTATTTATAAAACCATGACCGAGAATTACTGGAAGTTTATATTAGGTTTACAACATAATGCTCAACAGTTTTTTAAAGGCCTCATTTCTTATCATGCCGTTCGTCACCATTGGAGCATTCGTAATCACGATATTTTTATGGTGAGAGACTTAGATGATTGCTCACTTATTTATGACTCTATTGATGCCTTAATATTTGATCTATTCCATCAAGGTGCCTACGATTGTTCACTTTATCCTTTTACCCTACTCTTTCCTGAATTTGAAAAAATTCAATCTAAATTTTTATTTGAAATAAATAATTATCCAGTATTAGTCTTCAATCTAAGACATACCAATATCGCATTAATAAAAATAGAAAGAGAGATTGTAAAAGATATCCAACCTATAGGCGATCCTAGAGAGTTTTGGGGAACTCTATCCACCCAAGACGAGTGGAACTATATGTTGTTTAGTCTGATTCCTCTAAATTTAGAGCAAAACAAAAAAATTAGAATATTTAATAGCAGTCTGAATTGGGAAAATTTCTATAAAGAAACTCAAGAGTTTATTCGTTCTGCACCTTATCAATTTTATGGAACATATGATATTTCGTTCACAAACAACTTACATCTTTACCCCCACGAAGAAGAAGGATGTACTTTTCCATTGCTAGAAAATCCCTCCTCACAAAATAATCTTGCATTCACCCTGCTTCAACAGTTCGAAACTTTAAAAATTAATCTTCGAGGCTTTAAACATCCACGTAATGAAATGTCTGAATATCAAAGCTTTGATTTGGAAGAAATCAATAAATTTAATCTTTATGAGGAATCAGTTGGTCAACAATTTGTCCAACTTATTTGCCATACGGCTAATAGTTATCAAGCATCTTATATCTCAGTGAAAACTCAAAATGAGTTAGAAAAAGAAATGATATTAAGTAAAAAAGAATCGGGTTTGCAAGATTCATCAGTTATCGAGAATATTACTTCGCCAGAACCTGAAACTATTTCTGGTTGGCGAGCACTAACTACATTACTCATCGTCTTAGCAGTACTCTTAATAATATTATATGGGCTATTTTTATTGGTTCAGAAATATGAATTTGCTAAGTTTTTATTACTTATTACCACAATCTTGTCTGTACTTATAATAATAGGCAGGAAATAAAAAAGACCGCTAAAAAGCGGCCTTCTTTTGAATCTCTAAGCTTATGCAGCTAATGCGCCTTTAGCTTTTTCAGCTAAAGCAGCAAATGCGATTGCATCATGCATAGCGATGTCAGCTAATACGCGACGGTCGATGATCACTTGAGCTTTTTTCAAGCCATCGATCATACGGCTGTAAGACAAACCGTTTTGACGAGCACCAGCATTGATACGCGCAATCCATAAAGCACGGAATTGACGTTTCTTTTGACGGCGGTCACGGTATGCGTATTGACCAGCTTTGATTACCGCTTGGAACGCTACGCGATAAACGCGTGAACGAGCACCATAGTAACCTTTAGCGCGAGCAAGAATTTTTTTGTGACGACGATGAGCCACTACACCACGTTTTACACGAGCCATTTATAATCTCCTTAGATGTATGGGCACATAGCACGAACTGATGCAACGTCACTTACGTGAACCATTACACAACCGCGCAATTGACGGATACGCTTAGCAGATTTTTTGGTCAAAATGTGGCGCTTGAATGCTTGTTTGCGCTTGAAACCGTTTGCAGTCGCTTTAAAGCGTTTAGCTGCACCACGGCGAGTTTTTAACTTAGCCATAGTAACCTCTTTTGGGCACCTGTTCGGCACGTTTGCACGATTGCAAATCGACCTGCAGGTAAGGAAGGCAGTATGATATAGCATCTGCCGCTAAAACAAAAGTAAAATGCTCATTTTTTGATAGAAATAGAAGTGTTTTCTACAAACGTTATTTTCCATAATTAATTCTCAAATTATGAGAAACATACACAAAATCAGCGCCTATAATAGAATCAAATTCTTAAACACCCATCCTTATGAATATACAGAATGATGCTTTCGCCGCCTTGCGGTATCGGGATTTCTCTATCGTGACTGTTAATCAGTTCTGCTTGACACTGGCTATCCTGATTCAGGAAATCATCGTTGCCTATTCACTGTATCAGATTACCCGTGATCCGCTTACGCTCGGCTTTATTGGTCTGGCAGAGGCAATCCCCTTCATTACCTTGTCGTTATGGGGCGGTTATTTTGCAGATAAGCTGAATAAACAGAGCATCATGAAAGTCTGTTTGTTCTTTTCTATTCCCCTGCCGTTAGTACTTTGGGCACTGTTCCATTTACATGGTTTAGAAAAAATTGGCATCACCACACTCTCTTGGGGCATTTATGCCGTTATTTTCGCCTTGGGTACCATTCGTGGCTTTTACAATCCCTCCGCAACATCACTCAAGCCTTTTCTGATTCCACGTGAACTGTATGCCAATGGCGCAACCTGGACCACGATTGGCTGGCAAAGCGGGGTGATTATTGGCCCCATGCTCGGTGGATTTATGCTGGCTTTTTTAGGGCGTGAAACCAGTCTGTTTGCGGTATCTGCATTATTGGCGGTTTGCTTCATTTTAATTAACTGCCTAGCGAAGCGAACTTTTCCGAAAATGGAAACCGAGAATGTGCTGCAAAGCCTGACCGATGGTTTCCGTTTTATCTGGAAAACCAAGATTGTATTATGGGCCATCTCACTGGATCTGGTCTCGGTACTGTTTGGCGGTGTGATTGCGCTATTGCCGATTTTTGCGGAAGAAATCTTAAAAGTTGGCCCCGAAGGCTTAGGCTACTTACGTGCGGCACCTTCTATCGGTGCACTGATTACCATGATCGTACTGACCAAATTTCCTCCGATGCATCACGCCTGGCGTAATATGCTGTTAGCCGTCGCTGGCTTTGGTATTTTTACCATTCTGTTCGCCTTCTCAAACAATATGTGGCTGTCACTATTTGCTCTTGCCATGACCGGTGCCTGTGACAGTGTTTCGGTTGTGGTTCGTCAAACCGTGCTGCAAATCTTCCCTCCTGAAAATATGCGAGGTCGTGTCGCTGCTGTGAATGGGATGTTTGTTTCTTCAAGCAATGAACTGGGCGCATTTGAATCCGGTCTGGCAGCCAAATATCTCGGTACCATCACCGCCACCATTTTTGGCGGTTGTATGACCCTTGCCGTGGTGAGTTATTGCTGGTTTAAAACCAGTGACTTATTCAAGGTCGATATTACCAAAGGTTCAGATCAATAGAGCTGAGAGGAAGCATTTGTCTTCCTCCTTATTTTTTAAAAGATACCGAGATACAAAGCATATAAAGTTAAATAACGCCCACCTTTGGCGATTGTGACAATCACAAAGAATCGCCAAAAGTTCTCTTTCATCAAGCCTGCAATCAGGGTAATCGGGTCGCCAATCACAGGTGTCCAACTCAGCAACAGCGAATAGAAACCATATTTATGATAAATCTGCTGGGCTTGTTTTAAACGCTGCTCAGAAACAGGAAACCACTTTTTATCTTTAAAGTGTTCGATTTTCAGGCCAAGCCACCAGTTCACACAGGAACCCAAGACATTACCAATGGTCGCAACCAAGATCAGATAAAACGGATTAGATAAACCTTGTACCAGCAAGGTCATTAGTACCGCTTCAGACTGTAAGGGTAATAAAGTCGCTGCACCAAAAGCCGAGAGAAATAATAAAAAATAAGACATCAATTTAAAGGGATCACTCAATATCAATCAAAGCATAGCAGCCTATAGCACTATAAGCTGAAATTATTAAGTCAGTGCCAGTTTTCCCCAACTGGCCTGTAATTGCTCATCACTGATATTCATTTGAAAAACGGTCTTAATGGTGCGTTCAAATTCATCAAAATTGCTTAACTGTTTTTTATTTGAGCCGCCTTTGCCATGCGTTCTTAAGACCCGATCTTTTAACGTGATCCGCATTTCGCTATTGGCTATCGATAACATTAAGTGCTGAGTAAATAAGGATTCTGGTGAGGTCGAAATGTAGTAGTTTGCGACCTGTGCATCAGCATGTGCAATCTGCTGTTCGGGGTTAATTGCATAGACATTGACCCATTGATCATGAATACAGACTTGCAGCATATATTTCATTTCTGTCAGTACAGTCGTATCCAAACCACTCTGGGCAACTTCAACAAACCTAAAAGGCTCTAATGATGTCTGCTGTGTTTCGCCGATTTGGTCAAGCGTTAAAACCATCATTGGTGTCATACCGCCAAACCCGGGATCATATAAAAACAATTGCTGATCAATATGCACCAATGTGACCAAATGAGTCCGTACTGGCGTACGACTAGGTGTGCCTTGATAATAGACCCGTCCTAGCACGTTATAAGCCTCATATCCCAGTTCGTTTAACGCAATTCTGGTTAAGGTGCTGTGCTCTAGACAATAACCCCCTTGATCATTTCTCAATAACTTCTGAGCAAGTTGATCAGATTCCAAAGAAACCTCTCCCCCTAAAAAAGAAGAAAAATTAGCAAAAGGAATTTTCTGCACATGCAGACTTAGTAAGGTGTTTAGATGAGCCAAAGTGGGTGAAAAATCACCTGCAAAACCAAGTTTTTCTAGATACTGGGTAGATATTGTTGAAGTCGTCATTTTTATATATTTTTAAATTTACCAAAGAAAAGGCTTAGTCTAATTCAGACATAAACTAGACATCATCATTCTTATATGACATAAATCCGGTTTCCCAAGGATTCTCAAAACGAACAGTCCTTGGGCATAAGAAGGTTGTTCAGTTCTTATCCCACCTTGATCGACAAGGCTTTCTGTATCGCAGGGCGGGCGGTTAAGCGTTCAATATAATCTTTTACATACGGATAATCTTCAAGTTGAATGCCCTGCCATTCATAACGTAATGCCCAAGGCAAAATCGCCATGTCTGCAATGGAATATTCACCAGCCACGAACTTCTGTCCAATCAACTGCTTGTTTAAGACATTATAAAGACGTTTGGTTTCATTTACATAACGGTCAATCGCATAGGGAATTTTTTCAGCTGCAAACTTATTGAAATGATGGTTCTGCCCCAGCATTGGCCCAAAGCCACCCATTTGCCACATCAACCATTGTTCAACTTCAACCCGTTCCTGCTCATCCGTTGGATAAAATAATCCAGTTTTCCTACCTAAATACTGCAAGATCGCACCCGACTCAAATACGGAAATCGGTTCGCCACGTGGGCCATTTTGATCAACAATTGCAGGGATTTTATTATTTGGAGAGATTCTCAGAAAATCAGGTTGAAACTGGTCGTTTTCAAGAATATTGATGGGGAAAATTTGATATTCCAGCTGCATTTCTTCTAAGGCAATTGTTATTTTATGTCCATTGGGCGTACCCCAGTAGTATAAGTCAATCATTTATGTTGTCCTGTTTGATCGTTATCTTGACTGTTGTTGCGTTATAGCACACTTGGCTTATCTTGATCAGCACATCAGCACGAAAAGAAACAATCGTGCCGTGTTTTAAAGCTAACGATCAGACAATTCGTTTTGCTTTTGCTGAAATTCTAAAGCCTTTTCACCAACAAATTTTCGCCCCGCATTTGTGCCATTAATCCACTCTTCTACCGAAAACAGATCGAACATACCCACCTTAAATAACGTCGGGACCGCCAAGGCCAGCTCTTCTTCAATCGCCCCACGCACTCCAGCATTATAAAGATTAATATTGTGTAGCATGGTCGCAACGGTACCTGTCTGGACACGGCTACCATCTTTCAGCTTCACTTGTGGCAGAACCTCTCCCTCCTGTACCACTTTTTGATTAACTTCCGAGAGTTCTTGAGTACCTTTAATTGTAGACATGAATTTTTCCAGTTTTTAAATCGTGTAATTATCAAGCAATCTTATCATATCCTGTCTTTACGCCGGGGAATGAGCCTAAGCAGATTTTTAACAAACCATTGCCGATTCAGACATAAAAAAGCACCGCCTGTTGCGGTGCTTTTTTATCAAGAAAAAATTACTTTTTCTTTTTCGGACCAAGTAACATGCCCATCTGACGGCCTTCCATCTTCGGCGCTTGTTCAACAACACCAAACTCAGCAACGTCAGCTTCAATTTTTTGTAATTGAGCCAAACCAAGCTGTTGATGTGCCATCTCACGACCACGGAAACGCAAGGTAATTTTCACTTTGTTTCCTTCTTCAAGGAAACGTAAAATTGCACGCAATTTTACCTGATAATCACCTACATCCGTCGCAGGACGTAACTTGATTTCTTTCACTTGCACTTGATGCTGTTTTTTCTTCGCATCTTTTTGCTTTTGTTTCAAGTCAAATAAGTGCTTGTTGTAGTCCATGATTTTACAAACAGGCGGTTCTGCATTAGCAACAATCTCAACAAGGTCAAGATTGGCTTCTTCTGCAGCACGCAATGCTTCATTTAATGAAACAACACCTTTTTGCTCCCCATCTGCAGCGACGAGGCGTACTTCTTTCGCACGGATCTCATCGTTGATTGCAGGACGGTTACTTTTAGCACCTTGTTGTTGGTTACGGTCAGGCTGTTTAATCTTTATTACTCCACAATGTACCGGCCACGTTCGGCAACGGCAGATTTCACTAAGTCAATAAATGCATCTACTGACATAGTACCTAAATTTTTTCCTGAGCGAGTACGCACATTAACTGTACCTTCTTCAACTTCTCGGTCACCAAGAACTAGAAGGTAAGGAATACGCTCTAGGGTACGCTCACGAATCTTAAATCCGATTTTTTCATTTCTCAAGTCGGAAATAGCACGAAGGCCATTTTCTTTGAGTTTTGCGACCACCTGTTCACTTGCTTCTGCTTGTGAATCAGTAATGTTCATGACACACGCTTGAATTGGTGTAAGCCACGGTGGCATGAAACCCGCATAGTGTTCAATTAGTATACCAATAAAACGCTCAAAACTGCCAAGAATTGCACGATGCAGCATCACAGGTTGGTCACGCTCATTGTCTTCTGTGACATAAGAAGCATCTAAACGGATCGGCAAGTTGAAGTCACATTGGATGGTACCGCACTGCCAGATACGGCCTAAGCAGTCTTTCAATGAAAATTCAATTTTCGGACCATAGAACGCACCTTCACCAGGTTGCAAGTCCCATGCCAAGCCAGCATCATCAAGCGCATCTGCCAAAGATTTTTCCGCCAGATCCCAAAGTGCGTCATCACCCACACGTTTTTCTGGACGTGTAGAGAGCTTCATTTGTACGTCTTCAAAACCGAAGTCTTTATAAACGTCTAAAGTCAGCTTAATAAAATCTGCAACTTCTTTACCAATCTGTTCTTTGGTACAGAAAATATGGGCATCATCTTGGGTAAAGCCACGAACACGCATAATACCGTGTAAAGAACCTGATGGCTCGTTACGGTGACAAGAACCAAACTCAGCTAAACGGATTGGTAAATCACGGTAAGATTTCAAACCCTGGTTAAAGACCTGTACGTGACATGGGCAGTTCATTGGCTTCACTGCATAGTTACGACTTTCCGAATGAGTCGTAAACATGTTTTCAGCATAGTTTGCCGCATGACCAGACTTTTCCCAAAGCGTAAAATCTACGATTTGCGGCGTCTTGATTTCCTGATAACCATTGTCTTGCTGAACTTTACGCATGTATTGTTCAAGCACTTGATAAATGGTCCAGCCGTTCGGATGCCAGAACACCATACCTGGTGCTTCTTCTTGCATATGGAACAAATCTAGCGCTTTACCAATTTTACGGTGATCACGCTTTTCAGCTTCTTCAATACGTTTGATATAAGCCGCTAACTGTTTTTTGTCAGCCCAGGCTGTACCGTAAATACGTTGTAATTGTTCATTTTTCGCATCACCACGCCAGTATGCACCAGAGATTTTAGTGAGCTTGAATGATTTTAAGAATTTAGTATTCGGTACGTGTGGACCACGGCACATATCTAAATAATCTTGATGGTAGTACAAGCCCATTTGAGTTTCATTCGGCATGTCTGCAATCAAGCGTAACTTATATTCTTCGCCACGTGCTGTGAATTCTGCAATCACATCTTCACGCGGTGTCATCTTTTTAACAACGTCATAGTCCTGATCGATGAGCTTTTTCATGCGCTCTTCGATTGCTGCCATATCATCCAGCGTAAACGGACGTGGCATCCAGATGTCGTAGTAGAAACCTTCTTCGATCACAGGACCGATCACCATTTTCGCTTCCGGGAACAACTGCTTAACCGCATGTCCGACCAGATGCGCACAAGAGTGACGAATGATTTCTAAACCCTCTTCATCTTTCGGGGTAATAATCTGAACTGTCGCATCTTCTGTGATTAAATCACAAGCATCCACCAAGCGATCATTGATACGGCCAGCAACTGTATTTTTTGCAAGACCCGGACCAATGCTCTGAGCAAGTTCCATTACGGAAATTGGCTGATCAAACTGTTTCTGATCACCATTTGGTAAAGTAATGATTGGCATATAAAAAATCCTTAAGGAGTGATGCCCTATACGAAGGAGCATATCACCGCGAGATTATGTATTGAGGCGAGGCCTCAAAAGATAAAAAACGGCGGATAAAAAAGTATCCAAGATTTTACACGGGTTTAGCTGTGGATGAAACCTTTGGACCAGAAAAACCCGATATCTCTTACGATTCCCCTCCGACTAAAGCCTAAATGATTTAGACTCGACGACAGAATAGTTTAGTCAATAATGAAAACAACATAAAATGGAGCAATACACATGGTCAGTGCATACGACGAATTACCACGAACAGCTGCCAATTTTGTAGCCCTGTCTCCGTTACGTTATTTAGAACGTGCGGCTTATATTTACCCTCAGCAAGCTGCAATTATTCATGGCGAACGTCAAATCACATGGCAACACACCTATCAACGCTGCCGCCAGTTTGCACATCAACTGGCAAAACTGGGAATTCAAAAAAACGATACTGTGTCTGTGTTGCTTCCCAATATTCCTGCCATGATCGAAGCACATTTTGCCGTGCCAATGGCGGGTGCCGTACTCAATACCTTAAATACCCGCCTTGATGCCAAAACCATCGCCTTTATGCTGGAACATGCTGAATCCAAGGTACTGCTGGTTGATCCAGAATTTCGTGAAGTCGCGGCAGAAGCACTTAAACTGGTGCCGCAAGAGATCGTGGTGATTGATGTATTTGATTCCGAGTTTGAAGGCGAGCAGATTGCCATCGGACAATATGAATATGAATCATGGCTTGCTCAAGGAAATCCTGAATTTGAATGGTTACTCCCGCAAGATGAATGGGATGCAATCAGTCTTAACTATACCTCAGGCACCACTGGCAATCCTAAAGGCGTGGTTTATCATCACCGTGGTGCTTACCTGAATGCAGCCAGCAACATTCTAGCCTGCGGCATGAAACCACGGGCGGTATATCTCTGGACACTTCCTCTGTTCCATTGCAATGGCTGGTGCTTTGCCTGGTCTATTGCGGCCAGTGGCGGTACCAATATCTGTCTGCGTCGCGTCGATCCTGTCCTGATTTTTAAATATATTGCGCAATATAAAGTTGATTACTTCTGTGGCGCACCAATTGTACTGTCCATGCTGATTAACGCTCCTTCAGAACAGCGAACCTCATTTGATCATCATGTCGAAGTCATGGTGGCTGGCGCTGCTCCACCCGTGGCGATTATTGAAGGGATGCATCATCTCGACATCAATGTAAATCATGTTTATGGTCTGACTGAAACCTATGGTCCTTCGGCCTTATGTGCCTCACAGGCAGGCTGGAATGATTTATCCATACAGGAACAGGCACAACTGCATTCACGTCAAGGCGTACCCTACCCTTTACAGGACAGTATGCGGGTACTTGATCCAGAAACCATGCAACCAGTTCCCAATGATGGACAAACCATGGGTGAAATCATGTTCCGTGGCAATATTGTCATGAAAGGCTATTTAAAAAATCCCGAAGCCACGCAGGAAGCCTTTAAAGGTGGCTGGTTTCATACCGGAGATCTGGCGGTGAGCCATCCCGACGGTTATGCCAAGATCACAGATCGCTCAAAAGATATTATCATTTCAGGCGGAGAGAATATTTCATCGCTCGAAGTAGAAGATGTACTCTACCGCCACCCTGCTGTATTGACTGCTGCAGTCGTGGCAAAACCGGATCAACGCTGGCAGGAAGTACCTTGTGCCTTTATTGAACTCAAACAGGGAGCAACCGCAACCCCTGAAGAGATTATTGCGCATTGTCAGCAACAACTGGCCCGCTTTAAAGTTCCAAAAGATGTGGTGATCGCCGAGATTCCAAAAACCTCGACCGGAAAATTGCAGAAATTTATTTTAAGGGAATGGGCAAAACAACGAGCCAATAGCGAATTCGGAAATTAATACAGCAGATAAAAAAAAGAAGTTTCCGAGGAAACTTCTTTTTTATTTTAAACCTTACTGTTCAGATAACAGCGCGACCTGTTGAACATAATTGACGAGCTTACGTTTCGAAGCTTCAAGCTCTTCTTCACTGACCTGCTGCTTGATATCACGATGAATACGTAATACATGCTGACGCAAGGTATGGCGTTCAGAAGCATTAAATACTTTACTAAACTCATTAATAATTGGGTCGCCTTGATCAATCATACGATCAACCCAACGCATCAATTGCATTTGTTTTTTAGCGCCTTGTTGCGGCGTGAGATAAGATAAAATTGTGCTCTCATCTTCATTACGCAATAACTTACCAACGCGTTGGAACTGACGACGACGCGCTTCAAATGAGCTAATTTTCTGCACTTCAAGCAAGGCATCAATTAAACGCTCATCGACAGGAAGTTTTTGAATCTGCTTTGGATTCAGTTGAGCCAACTGCTCACCCAAAGCGGCCATGCGCTGAACTGCCTTTTTTTGCTCAGTTCGACTCGCACGCCCTTCTAATGACTCAAAATCTTCATCTGTATAACGTTGGGGACCACGTGCCACTATTACTCTGCCTCGTAAAATTTTGCTGCGAACAGCGTTTGAATTTCTTCCAGTGCCTTGTCTTCATCAGCACCCTCAATCACCAGTCTTAATGTGGTGCCTTTACCTGCACCCAACATCAACAATGACATAATATTTTTTGCATCAACTAACTTATCGCCCTTACCAATCTGGATAGAAGAACGAAATTTTGTCGTCACTTCAATCAGTTTACCAGATGCGCGAGCGTGTAAGCCGAGTTTATTAATTACATCAATTGTTGTGTCTATCATGACCAGTGCTTCATTTCTCTATGTAAGATTTGGACAGCCCATTTTGCCTCAAGGGCCTGTTTGAGTCTATCCACGATATAAACCGAACGATGCTGCCCGCCCGTACATCCCACGGAAATGGTCATGTAATGGCGATGTCCTTCAGCAAAAGCGGGTAACCACTTATCAAGAAAGCCATAAATATCTTCAAACATTTCATTGGTTTGTTGACTGCCTTCTAAAAAGCGGCGCACAGGTTCATCTAAACCTGAAAAACGGCGTAATTCTAAGTCCCAATGTGGATTTGGTAAATGGCGTACGTCAAATACATAATCCGCATCGAGTGGAATACCGTGCTTATAGCCAAAAGACTGTAAAATTACAATTAAGTTATCCGACTGCCCCAGTTTAGACAATAGAATATGTTTTAAATCATGGACGCTTTTATCCGTGGTATCAATATGTACGGTAGAACGAAACTGGATCGGAATCAGCAGTTGCTTCTCTTCCTGAATACATTGCAACAGGCTATTGAAGCGGCTGGCCAACGGATGCGGTCGACGTGATGCACTAAAACGTGCAATCAAATCCTGATCCTGTGTGGTCAGATAAATAATATCCACCGAACCATGGCGTTGTAATTGCTCAAACACATGATCGAACTCTTGCATATCGGCACGGGTACTGCGGATGTCTACGCCCAGTGCCAACTGTTCAAGATTATTCTCGTGATCCAGTTTCGCCACAATTTCAGGCAATAATGCCAAAGGTAAGTTATCTATACAATAATAGCCCAAGTCTTCAAGCACTTGTAATGCAGATGATTTGCCTGAGCCTGATTGTCCTGTCACGATAAGAATACGCTTCATGGCATTTTGCCCTTCATTTTTTATGTTTTAAAATCAACTTGTAGGTTATCAATCAAACGGGTTGCACCCAGTTTTGCAGCAACAAAAACAACAAGGTCCTGATCAAATTGCGCAATCGGTTGCAGGTTGGTCTGACGAGCTTCCACATAATCCACAACAAAGCCAGCCTGTGTCAATTGCGTCGAGATATTTGCTAACACTTGGTTGAGTGCCTGCCCTTCATGCAATTGCTGTTCAGCCTGTTTGAGCGATTGATAAATAGTGGGTGCAATTGCCCGTTGCTCTTCGGTTAAATAACCATTACGAGAACTTAAAGCCAAACCATCTTCGGCCCGTACAATCGGCACGCCAATCACTTCAAGCGGCATGTTCAGGTCTTGTACCAGCTGACGAATGACAGCCAGTTGCTGATAGTCCTTTTGCCCGAAGAACGCGAAATCAGGCTGTACAATATTGAACAGCTTGGTCACCACAACTGCAACGCCATCAAAATGACCTGGACGTGATTTTCCACACAGGTCATCGGTAATCTGACCCACACTGATATTGGTCAAACGCAGCTGTGTCCCGTACATTTGCTCAACAGTGGGTGCAAAAATAATATCGCAGCCCACATCCGCCAATAAGCGGCTGTCTTGCTCTAATGTACGTGGATAACTATCAAAATCCTCGCCTGCGCCAAACTGGATTGGATTGACGAAAATACTGACCACCACCACATCACACAGTTTTTTTGCTTCACGCACCAAGGTCAAATGACCTTCATGCAGATTGCCCATGGTCGGTACAAAACCAATCAGTTTCTTTGAACTACGCGCAGGAGAAAGTGACGCAGTTAAGCCTTGTATCGTTGTTTCAGTTTTCATGGATTAAAGCTCAACCTGAAAAGTATGTTCTTTGGCTGGGAACGACTGGTCCTGCACGGCAGCATGATAGGCTTTAAACGCATCGACAATGGCAGTTTCGCCAGATTGCTCTTTCATGAAGTTACGAACGAAACGCGCAACACGACCAAAGGTCAGACCAAGCATGTCCTGAACCACCAATACCTGCCCATCGGTTTCATGTCCTGCACCAATTCCGATTACGGGTGTATTCGGGAACAGTTCTGCAATTTCTTTACCCAGTTGTGCAGGTACACATTCAAGTACCAATACTGCTGCACCGGCATCAATCACCGCCTGACAGTCGGCAATCAGCTGATCCGCGGCTTCACGTGTTTTTGCTTGCAATTTATAGCCGCCTAACACATTTACAGATTGCGGCGTTAAACCTAAATGTACACACACAGGAATACCATTACGGGTCAACACGGTAACCAGTTCGCTCAGCCAGGCACCGCCTTCGATCTTGACCATTTGTGCGCCAGCTTGCATGACAGTTTTTGCATTTTTCAAACCATCCTCAAGCGTGGCATAGCTCATAAATGGCAAGTCAGTCATAATCAGGGCATGGGCATTACCACGACGTACAGCAGCCGTATGGTAAGCCATATCTTCAACCGTCACAGGAAGTGTAGAGTCTCTGCCTTGAATCGCCATTCCAAGAGAGTCACCGATTAAAATCGTATCAATTTCAGCCAATTCCATCCCTTTAGCCATACTTGCATCGTAACAAGTAAGACATGAGAACTTGCGTCCTTCGGCTTTAAATTTTCTTAAGTCACTTAGACTAATCATGATGATGTCCTCTACAGGCGTTTCCAGAACGAAACAGTCTTAAGCGATTGCCCAAGACTGGTCTGCTATTACAGTCAAGTTTGCTTGCTGTACCAGTTCTAAATCTTTTAAAGAATGATCATTTAATTGTAAATGAGCATCTAGGTCTAATAAGGGAATAACGACGAAATCACGCTCTAAAATACCCACATGTGGCACTGTTAAGCGTTCATTGCGGATCTGCTCCTGACCATAGATCAGCAAATCCAGATCAAGCGTGCGCTCTCCCCAGCGTCGTAAACGGACACGCCCTGCTTCTTGCTCAAATTGTTGTAATTGATCTAACAGCGCAAGCGGTGCAAGGTCGGTATCCAGTTGCACAACTGCATTGAGGTAATTCGGCTGGTCTTGCGGCCCCATCGGTGGACTTTGATAAAGTCGGGAAACCTGTACAGCACCCAGTGTTGCCAGCTTCGCAACAGCTTCACTCAGAATCTGCTGCGAATCGCCTAAATTACTGCCAAGACCAATATAGCTACGAATCGTCATTGCGTTGGCCCAAAAACCACTTGGCTTAAATCACGTTGTACGCGTTTACGCTTAAGGATCGGGTGATCCGCATGAACCTGTCCTGAGTTGCCAGCCGCTTTTTCTATAAAACGGCTCGCAGACTCATCCGCTCTAACCCGTTCTTTTTTACCACGGCGGCTTCTTGGCTCAAGGACATTGACCAAAGGCTCAATTTCAGTCGTCTTCGGCTCATCTGCTTCGACCGCCTTACGACGTGTCTTGCTGCGTTGACGATTGTATTGACGGATTGCCGCTTCTTTTTGATCCATGGTCATTTCCTGGTAGCTTTCCCACCAGACGCCCATCCCTTCCGTACTACCATCGCCAGACTTCTCACGTAACAGCAAGAAGTCAAAACCGGCACGGAAACGGGCATGGCCAGCCAAAGCCTCAATCTGTTGTGGCTTTGGATTGAGCAAGCGGGTCTGCATTTCCCAGACTTCACGAATAAAGGTTTCCGCAAAACGCGGAATAATGGTCCGGGTCGCCTGACGTTTTAATACATCAAGTCCAGCTTGTGCACGTGCTTCCGCGGGTACCACCCCTTTGTTCAGATAGAAATCACAACGTTCTAAAAATGGTTTCCATAACAGGACTGCATAGAAAAATGCCGGGTTGATGGTTTTACCCACTTGAATACGCTGATCAGTATTTCGTGCAGCACGGTCAATAAATGCCGTGATATTGGGTTGGATTTCAGCAAATAGCTGCTTCCACACACCAAACTCGATCAACATCGGCAAGACACGGGTCAAATGCCCCATGGTGAACAGTTTTTGTGATTCATCATATAAACGATGGGGTGAGACATCACGCAATAATTGCGTCATTTCAACATTAAACACATCGAGAATGGATTGATCAATCTGGAAGTTCAGTTTTGCAGCAAAACGCAATGCACGTAACATCCGTACAGGATCTTCTTCAAAACGCTGTGCCGGTTCACCTAGAAAACGTAAGGTACGGGTCTTGATATCCTCTACCGCATGGCAGAAATCAAGTACGATCCCTTTTCGTGGCTGGTAATACAGGGTATTGATCGAAAAATCTCGGCGAGCAAAATCTTGCTCAATCGTCCCCCAGTTATTATCACGAAGAATCATCCCGGAGGCACTGGTGACCGCTTTTTTCGGCGGGGCACGGAAGGTCGCCACTTCAATCAGTTCACGACCGGAATAAACATGTGCCAGCTCAAAACGTCGCCCGATAATCCGGCAACGTCGACCAAATACTTCTTTCACCTGAGCTGGTGTAGCATTAGTAACCGCGTCAAAATCCTTTGGATTAAGACCTAACATCATATCTCGAACACCACCGCCCACAATATATGCTTCGTAGCCTGCTTTAGTCAGACTATCAATCACATCTAGAATTGAGGAAGGAAGTTGAGTTGTGGACAAACCACATTTTGACGCACGCAAAGTTTGCAAAAGACACTGTCTCCTACGTCAGGACGTAAATAACAATTTGTCGCTAATCATAGCTCTAACACACACAAAGGGCAATTTATTCTGTTGCAAGTTTCAACAGATCTGTCTACCTCATTCATCACTTTATGACAATATCAGGTTTATAACATCAGCCTTGCTTTGTTTTTCTCTAATAATTTTGGCCCGATTCCCTTGATATTCATCAACTCATCGACGCTTTTAAAACCGCCATTTTTTTGCCGATATTCCATAATTGCTTGCGCTTTTTTCTCACCTACCCCATTTAACATCTGGAGTTGCTGCAAGCTGGCCTGATTCAAGCTAATCTTATCACCCGGAGTATTTACAGAAGATGAAAGCCACTGTGGAGCCTGCTGAGTGGGCCGGGATAAATAATAATTATTATTTGCCTGATTCGCCAACTGCTGGTCACGTAGCTGTTGCTGAGTTTTCCATTGCTGATAGGCCTGGTCAAACTGCTGTGCCTTAAGGGGTGATACACACCCCAAGCACAAAATAATGAATAGAAAAAACTTATGTTTGCGGCATACTTGCTGCAATATCATGGTTGCTCTCCTGAGCTTTTAATTGTCGTTTTGCTTGCTCCCAGAGCTCATCCATTTCAGCCAAACTCATGTCTTGCAAGTCTTTGTGTTGTTGTTGTGCCTGCTGCTCAATAAAAGCAAAACGGCTTCTAAATTTATGGATCGTCGCCAACAAGGCGCTCTCACTCGACACGCCAAGCTTTCGTCCCACATTGATCAGAGAGAATAAGCAATCTCCAAACTCTTCCTGAATATCATCGCTATTGTGGCTGTTGATCGCCTGTTGTAACTCTTCGAGCTCCTCATCCAGTTTGCCATAAGCGTCTTCAACACATTCAAAATCAAAACCCAGTTGCGCTGCCTTTTTTTGAATTTCATGCGCCTGTACCAGTGCAGGTGCATGCTTGATCTCATCTAACCGAGACTGTACTTTACCCTGTTTTTCCTGTTGTTTGATCTGTTTCCATAATGCACTGACTTGCTCAGCACTCAAATTTTGATATTTTTCCGCCTCAAAAACATGGGGATGACGGCGGATTAATTTTTCACTGATTGCATTTACCACATCCTGAAAATTAAATAATCCTTTTTCATCAAACATTTGTGACTGGAATACCACTTGCAACAATAAATCACCCAGTTCATTGCGGATTTCGTCGATGTCCCCCGAGCGAATTGCTGCCTCAACTTCATAAGCTTCTTCAATGGCATAACGGGTTAAGCTTTCTGGTGTTTGCTGTTGATCCCATGGACACTTTTGTCTTAACTCTTGCATGATTGCCAATAACTTTTCCATGATGATCTCCACACTTGATCGAAGCAACGTGTTGCAGCCCGAATACGCTTATGCGTAATATACACGCACGCAAAAACTATCAATATAAAGCAAGGGAAGGCAATGCAACAGAGTGTTTTTATTAGTGGGGCTGCACAAGGCATTGGTGCTGAAATCGCCCGCCTCTTCTACCAGCAAGGTTTCAAAGTGGGAATCTATGATATCAATCAACAGCAAGCACAGGCTTTAGCTGCAGAACTGGGCATACATGCCAAAGCCGGTTATCTGGATGTCAGCAATTACCAACAATGGCAAACTGCATTGCAGGAATTTACTCACTGGGCTGGTGAACTTAACCTGCTCATTAACAATGCTGGCATTCTTTACTCAGGACCATTTGAAAATACGGATATTCAATCACATCACCGCATTATTGATATCAATCTCAAAGGCATGCTCAATGGCTGTCATGCCGCGTTAGCACACCTGCAACAGGCCGATTTTGCCCGTGTCATCAACCTTTCCTCTGCCTCAGCGATTTATGGTCAAGCTGATCTGGCGTCTTACTCCGCCAGTAAATTTGCGGTGCGCGGTTTAACCGAGGCTCTGGATGTAGAATGGCAGAAATATAAAATCCGTGTTCTGGATGTGATGCCCTTATTTGTACAAACCAACATGGTAAAAAACATGGATGCAGGCAGTATCCAGAATATTGGGGTAGATTTGACTCCTGCCGATGTCGCAAAACAGGTTCTAGATTTGGCACAACACAAAGATCATGCCTTGCTCCCGCCCCATACGCCTGTCGGCATAAAAACCAGACTGCTCTATCAGTTATCCAGCCTTAGTCCGCAGTTCCTGAATCGCTGGACCAATCTGTTTTTATCCAAACGTTAGGCATAAAAAAGCTGCATCGAAATGCAGCTTTTTACGTTGGCCAGCTTAACTGCCTTGAACCAGACGTCGAGCACTGATAATCCCGGGTTGCTGCTCCAGACGAGCCAGCAATCTGGACAACTGTGCCAAACCTTTGACTTCAATCAATAACTTCATATTGGCAATACCATCTGCCTCAGAAATGGTATTGACCTGACGGATATTGATCTGGTCTGAGAAAATCACCTGGGTCAGATCCTTGAGCAAACCACGGCGATCATACGCTTCCACCACGATTTGAACACTCTGACCACGGGTTGGCTGCATTTCCCAGTCTGCTTCAACTGCGCGTTCTGGCTCTTGTGTGGTCATGCGCAAGTAATCTGGACATGCCACCTTATGGATACTGACACCGCGATTCAAGGTGATATAACCACCAATCGATTCACCATGTACTGGCTGACAACATTGCGCAATATGCAGCTCGACATTGTCCAGTCCATCAATCAGGATACCATGCGCAGATAGCGTATGGCTGGCACGCGGATTTAACGCCGGTTTCAGCACCAGTTCAGGTTCATCCTGATCTAGATGCATCTGACGGTTGACCTGATTCATCAGGGCATGCAGGCTGATATCACCACTGACCAAAGCCACCAGAATATCATCACCCGATTTCAGGTTGAAATGAGATGAATAATCCTTCAGGTCAATACTCTTGGGATGGATGGCTAAACGCGCCAGCTCTTTCGTGAGTAGCTCACGCCCGACTTCGACATTCTTGCTACGGTCTTGCTGCCTAAACCAGTGACGTAACTTGTCACGTGCACGTGCAGTCTTGATATAACCCAGCGAATTCACCAACCAGTCACGGTTCGGTTCACGATCTTTCTTGGTTAAAATCTCAACCTGCTCACCGGTCTTTAACATATAGGTTAAAGGCACATAACGCTGGTTCACTCGTGCCGCATAGCACTTGTTTCCAACCTCGGTGTGCACATGATAGGCAAAGTCTAGAACAGTGGAACCACGTGGTAATTCCTTGATATCCCCATCACGGCTAAACACATAGATCTTTTCAAAATTCTCAAAATCCTGAATCTGATCAATGCCGTTCGATTCTTCATCTTCAGCATGTGGCGTGGTTTCAGTACGTTCCTGATAATGCTCAAGCACCGCACGTAATGAATGCAAACGGTCATTAAAGGAATGATCGGTATTTTTGGCGCCTTCTTTATAGTTAAAGTGCGAACACACCCCAAGCTCAGCTTCGTTATGCATTTCAAAAGTACGAATCTGTACTTCCAATGACTTGTTCTCAGCAATTACCGCGGTATGCAATGAACGATAGCCATTGGCTTTCGGATTGGTGACATAGTCATCGAACTGGTTCGGAATATGCCGCCAGATCTGATGCACGATGCCCAGAGCGTGATAGCAATCTGGAACGCTCTTGACCAGTACACGCACTGCCCGAATATCATAAAGCTGATCGAAGCTCAGGTTCTTGCTTTTCATTTTTCGATAAATCGAATAAATGTGCTTCACACGCCCGGTGATTTCCGCCTGAATATCATATGCAGCCAATTCGGTTTTCAGTTTATCAATCACAAACTGAATATATTGCTCACGCTCCAGACGCTTTTCGTTCAGCAAAGACGCAATTTCTTTATAGCGTTCCGGGGCCAGATAACGAAAGGCCAGATCCTCCAGCTCCCATTTGAGCTGGGCAATCCCCAAACGGTGCGCAAGCGGCGAGTAAATGGTCAGAATCTCACGTGCCACCCGCTCTTGGCGCTCTTTACTGGCGGTTGCCAACTCACGTAAGGCATAGGTACGTTCTGCCAGCTTGATCAGCACAACCCGAACATCTTCCGTCACTGAAATCAGCATCTTATAAATGCCGTTTAGATGTTCACGTTGATTATTATTAAAATGGTCTTCTAAACGCTTATTCTTTTCAATCAACTCCGACAGTTTACCCATTGCAAGTGTGCCTTTTACCAAAGCCAGAACCTGCTCGCCAAACTGCTGTTGAATGTCCTCTAAAGTAATCAGACCTTCACGTACACTACGATATAACACTGCCGCTGAAAGCGTGTCTTCGTCGACATGCAAATGGGCCAAAATATCCGCCATACCAATACCTGTACTAAAGGTATTGATACGATGATCCGTCGCTTGTAACTCTTTTGCTAAGGTCAGCTCGGCAACTTTTTGAAGTTGTTTCAGCTCAGCCCCATCCAAAATACCACGCACCCGATCTAGCCAGGAGACCAGACTACTTTGCGCTTCAGCGGCATGTTCTACAGTCGCTTCCTCAGACAACTCTTGGAGTCGTCCAGGTAACTGTTCACGTACTGTGACCATACCTTTCTCCTCTGGATATGTAACTCATTTTTTAATCGTTTATCTCTTCGATTTTTTCCAGCTTCTCAATTTTCTCAAACAGGGCAATCGATTCAACATGTTCAGTATGCGTAAACATGTCCATCACCGCAGCTTTCTTTAACCGATAGCCATATTGTGCCAGTACACCTGCATCCCTTGCCAGTGTTGATGGGTTACATGATACATAAACGATTCTTTTCGCTCCAAAATTAGGTACATATTGCATGACTTCAAACGCACCTGATCGTGGAGGATCAATTAATAATGCATCAAATCCCTGTTTCGCCCAAGAATGATGCGAAAAGTCTTTTGTTAAATCTTGTGAAAAGAACATTGCTTGTGGCAATTGATTGGCTTTCGCATTTTCAGTTGCCCGTTGCACCATCTCATCACTTGCTTCAACACCCACCACTTGACCCGTTTCTCCCACACGACGTGCAATCGGGAGCGAGAAATTGCCTAATCCACAGAACAGGTCAAGCACTCTCTCCCCTTGCTGTAACTGAAGCAATTCACATGCCAAGTGAATCATCTGTGCATTTACAGCGCTGTTCACCTGGGTAAAGTCTAAAGGTGAAAATGCAAATTTGACTGCAAAATCATCCAGACTGTAATGCAAGCGCATCGGTGCCTGAGCATCATCTACTCGATGTAAACTCTCTGCCCCTTTGGGCTGCAAATACAACTGCCATCCCTTGAGTAACGTAAACTGACGTAATTGGTTGACATCCGACACATTTAATTCATCAAGATGACGAATCAGCAATGCCACCTCGGTATCGCCCATGGCCAATTCTATATGACCGATATGGGCTTTGCCTGTAAGACTTTCGAGTAATTTTCTAAGTTCAGGCAAGCTTTCGGACAAAGTTTGATCCAATACATTGCACTGCTGGATGGCAGTGAGGTGATTACTATGATGCTCACGAAAACCCATCACCAAACGGTTCTGTTTGGCAATATAGCGCACCCCGATACGGGCACGACGGCGATAATCGGTTTTTACCGAACGGATCGGTGCCAGCCATTGCTCAGGCTCTAAACCAGCAAAATGTTGTAAATGCGACTTCAACACATTCTGTTTCAACAAAATCTGCTGGTCAGGATGAATATGTTGCAGGCTACAGCCACCACATACCCCAAAATGAGGACAGATCGGATCGACACGACCTTCAGCCGCCTCACCTTCCAGCTTGATCATGTCGGCTTCTTCCAGACGAGAAGTCTGGTTGGTAATCTTTGCCTGTACCGTTTCACCGACGAGACCATAGCGAATAAAGACTTTCTTGCCATGCTTTTCTTTAGGATGATCAGGATGCGTTCCATAATGCGCGATGCCGCGCCCTTCATGAGAAAACGCTTCGATTTGAAAGGTATAGGTTGGATATTGGGCGGGGCGATGTTTCGCTTTGTGTTTCAAAAGATGAACCTAATTTTTTGGCGCAAAAGTGGGTGCGGTAAATACAGTATATTGCGATGTTTGTTGCCATACCTGTAAAAATTCAGTTTGTTGCGTTTGAGTTTGTAAATAATCAATCGTTGCCTGAATCAACTGTTGATGATCCTTTTGATTGAGCTGACCTTTTAGCAACAACCAGCGGATATAGACCAGCCATGTATTCAGCACATCGCCTTCACAATAACTGGTCAGTTTTAACCATTGTTCAGTACGGACATAGTCTGGCACACGATAGCCAACTTCACCACGTTTGCCCGGAAAACCCAGCAAACAGGCAATATCATCCAGCTTCTGGAAATTACGACCATTAAACATGGCCATCACATCCATCAGGTCAACATGACGATGGTGATAGCGATTCTGATAATTGTTGTAGCGCTTCTGCTGGTCAATTTCGCCCTGATCAAACAGGCTCGGCGCAGACAGGCCGTGGTACATAGCCCGGAACAGAATCACTGGCAAGTCAAATTGCGAACCATTCCAGCTCACCAGTGTCGGCTGCTTCTTGTCAAAAATAGACAGAAACTTGGCCAGCATTTCTGCTTCGCTATTCTGCTCCTGACTGAATGAAAACAGGCGAAAGCCTTTTTCATCAATCCATAATCCAGAAATACAGACAATCTCATGTAAAGGCAGACGCTGAAATTCTACACCTGATTCCTGGCGGCGAATCTTGGTCAGCGCCTGTTCTACATCGGCTGCTGGCAAGTCCAGATCATGGAGATGTGCCCCGGCCTTGAGATCAGTCAGGGTCTCAATATCAAACACTAAAATCGGAAAGCGTAAATTCATTTCAGAATTCCCTTACGGAGCGAAACAGCTCCCTTGAACCAAGGGTGAGCTGTCATTATAACAGCGCCCGACGGGAGATTAGTCTTCATCTTGAACTGAAAATAAACCCGTTGATAAATAACGGTCACCGCGGTCGCAGATAATGCAGACAATCACGGCATCAGGAGTTTCTTCAGCAAGTTTAACCGATGCCCAAACTGCACCACCAGAAGAAGTACCCGCGCTGATCCCCTCGGTACGTGCCAGCTTACGCATGGTTTTTTCTGCTTCAATCTGGGGAATATCAATAATACGGTCGACACGACTTCGATCAAAAATGGTTGGCAAATATTCTTCAGGCCAACGGCGAATCCCCGCGATGCTGGAACCGTCCGAAGGTTGTAAACCGACAATCTGAATATCAGGGTTTTGTTCCTTCAAATATTTAGAAACCCCCATGATCGTACCTGTGGTGCCCATCGAGCTAACGAAATGAGTAATCTTGCCGCCTGTTTGCTTCCAGATTTCAGGTCCTGTGGTCAGATAATGCGCTTCAACATTGTCTGGGTTACCAAACTGGTTCAGTACAAAACCCTTGCCTTCTGCCTGCATTTGCATCGCCAGGTCACGCGCGCCTTCCATGCCTTGCTGCTGAGTCACTTCAATCAACTCCGCACCATAAGCTAGCATGGCATCTTTACGTTCCTGACTCATGTTGTTCGGCATGATCAGCTTCATTTTATAGCCGCGCATGGCCGCAACCATCGCCAAAGCAATACCGGTATTACCACTGGTCGCTTCAATCAAGGTATCGCCTGGCTGGATCTGCCCACGTTTTTCGGCCTGTACAATCATGTTATAGGCAGGACGATCCTTGACCGAACCTGCCGGATTGTTACCTTCTAATTTGGCTAATACCGTGGCCTGGGTATGACACGCTAAACGCTGCAAACGTACTAAAGGGGTTTTACCGACATACTCATCCAGTAAAAATTCATCTGCTAAAAAATCAGTTTGCGTATTCGTCATGATCGACACCGATATTAAGGTGGCGACTATTGTATGAAAAAAACAGAAATACTGCACCATTTCACTCTGCTTTTTATTGGCAAGCAGATCGCTGCGCTTATCAGAAAGCATGCTAAGATATTGCGCAGAATGATAAATCTGACCGAACTATGTCAAATTTCAATAAGACCATATCGAAACGTTTACGCCTCAATCATGCTTATGGGCAGTTGATTGCACTGATTCTTGTGCCAATTGCAATTTTGACAAGTGTAGGAATTCTCTGGGTTTTAGCCGAAACCACTAACTCAGCCAAACAGCAACAGCGCTCAGATGCCTCGGCGATTCTGGCACGCTATCATCAAACCGCGAATGATTTATTAAAGCTGGTGCAAGAGCAGCCCGATCAATATGACCGCGCGCAAAACATCATGCAAAAAATGTTTGATGAAAAGAATTTACAACGTGCCGTGCTGATTGATAATAAAGGACAGACCTATTTAAGTGTCGGTTATCAAAACAACCGCTTCTGGCCTAACTTCCCCAATAACAGTAATTTTTTCGGCCCGATTTCGCATAACCACAATAATATTTACGGTGCAAAACTGGACAGCGGCAATCCTGATTCCGTCTGGCTGATGATTGAACTGGACAATCAACCACTGGAACTGGCCCGCTATAAAGTCTTACTTTCATTGGTGGTCACTGGTTTATTGACCATCCTGATTTTACTGTTCTGCCTGAATGTGTTCTCCCGTCGCTGGCTGGCCCCGATCTACGAGATTCGTATGCAGATGCAACGACTCAATGCCGACACCCTCGATCAGCACATTGTGGTGAACAGTACCGGTGAACTGCGTTTACTACAGCGTGACATTGCCAACGTCGTCAAACGCCTGCACTTTAGCTTTCTCGAATTGAAAGAACATACCGAACAGACCGAAGAAGATTTACGTCGGACTCTGGATACATTGGAAGTTCAAAACATTACCTATCGTCAGGCGCGTGACCAGGCGATTTCATCCAATCAGTCCAAGTCGGTTTTCCTAGCCAATATCAGTCATGAGCTCAGAACGCCACTCAACAGTATTGATGGCTTTATTCATTTGTTGCTACGTCAGCAAAACCTGAGCAATGAACAGAACCTGTATCTGCAAACCATTCGAAAATCCTCAGCGCATTTATTGGCACTGATTAATGATGTACTGGACTTTTCTAAAATTGATGCAGGTAAACTGGAACTCGAAACCGCCCCGTTTGATCTTGAAGAAGCCATCTTTGATGTGATGGATATGCTCTCGCCGCTGGCGGCACAAAAGCATATCAATATGGCCTTCTATTATGCTGAAAACATTCCACAACATGTGGTTGGTGATGCGTTACGTTTCAAACAGATTCTGACCAACCTGATTTCCAATGCGATCAAGTTCACCCCTGACGGTGAGATTATCGTGCGGGTACGGATGGAAGATGATGAAATTGGACAATGTTTATTGCATTTCAGCGTCCAGGACAGCGGCATTGGCTTAAGCGGCACTGACCGTAAAAAATTATTCGAATCCTTTTCCCAAGGGGATGCTTCGGTTACCCGTCAATTTGGTGGAACTGGACTCGGTCTGGCCATTTCCAAGCAATTGGTACACCTGATGCACGGCCAGATTGGCTTTGAAGATAATCAGGAACGTGCACCCACAGAGAAAGGTTCAACCTTCTGGTTTACCGCATCCTTTAAAGTGGAAGAACAGGATGAGTTTGTCGAGCATCCTCATTTTGACCATTTACAGGTGGTGTCTTATCTGGCCCATCCTGCAACAGCCAGCGTGCTACGCTCATATCTGGAAAATTATCGGGTTTCCCATATCGAAACCCAATCCATTCTGGACTTGTTTAGCCGTTTAAATCATCTCAATCAGCAGGAAAGCACCTGGCTGATTGTGGACCATAGCGGCGATACCGAAGCCCTGTTAAAAGAAATTCGTCAGCGTTATCACGGTAACCTTGCGGTGTATGGTTACCAGATGAGCCTTGATCCGAATATGCTGAATGAATATCGCGCACGTCCGCTGTATCAACCGCTTAGTCGTCGCGAGCTGGTTCAGTTGCTCGGTAACCAGCCGATTTTCGAACAGGAACCTGAAGACTTTAATGGTCAAGGTCTACACGTTCTGGCCGTTGACGATCATCTACCCAACCTGATTGTACTTGAAGCGTTACTGGGTGAACTCAATGTCACCACCACCAAAGCACTCAGCGGACAAAAAGCCATTGATATTATTCAGGAGCGTATCGAGCAAAAATCACCACCATTCGATCTGGTATTTATGGATATTCAAATGCCGGTCATGTCAGGGATTGATACCACGCGCGCCATCCGCTCTCTAGAATCGACGCTTGATAATGGCATGCAACTGCCTATCATTGCCCTCACCGCACATGCACTGGCAGATGAAAAGCAGAAGTTACTTAAAGTGGGGATGAATGACTATGTCACTAAACCGATTCAGATGGAACAGATCATCCAGATCCTGACACACTGGACCAAGAATAACTTTAGTGCCCAGCCAGTCAATATTGAACAAAAGCGTCCAGTCGAGTCCATTGACCCTCATATTCTGAACTGGCAACAAAGCGTGCAGTTGGCTGCGAACAAAGAAGATTTGGCGCAAGACCTGTTGAATATGCTGGTCGACAGTTTCGATACCGAACTTGCAGAAATGCAGCAGTTGATTGAAATGGAAGATTTTCCACAGCTCGAGCATGTGCTACACCGTCTGTATGGCGCAACCCGCTATGTCGGTACACCGAATCTGCAACAGGTCTCAGGTGAGTTTGAACAGTTTGTCTCGACCTTACGCAAAGAGCGCCGTAAAGCAGATGATCAATTTATCCGTGAAACCAATCATCGTTTCAGTGAGCTCAATACAGCGATTGAACAGGTCAGACAGGCAGCACATTTGATCTTGCATGCGCACGACAGTTAAGGTGACTGGGGTGTCATGTTTCAGCCCTGACACTCATGTTATGCTGCCTCATCGAACACAATAAGAGTAAGACAGATGGCACTTTTACGCGTTGAAAAGAACAATGGAATTGCGACCGTTTCTTTAAACCGACCAGATAAACGCAATGCAATGAGCTTTGCCTTGCTAAAAGAACTAGTGGCCACCGCCAAAAAAATTGAAAAAGACCGTTCAATCCGCTGTGTCATCTTAACGGGTGAAGCCAATGTATTTAGTGCTGGCATCGACCTGTCTGATCTAAATAATCCGAAGAATACCGCATTTGCAGCATGGGAACTGATCAAGCCGGGCCAGAGCCTGTTTCAAAAAGCATTTTTAATCTGGCAGAACCTGCCGATTCCTGTGATTGCAGCCATTGAAGGCTATTGCTTTGGCGCTGGCATGCAACTGGCACTTGCCGCAGATATTCGCATCGCAACACCAAGCACTAAAATGTCGATTATGGAAAGTCGCTGGGGCCTTGTACCGGATATGGGACTAACCCGTTCCCTGAAAGGTCTGATTGGCGTTGATCTTGCCAAAGAACTGACGCTGACCGCACGTATCTTTGATGCCGAATATGCCAAGCAAATTGGTCTGGTGACGCATTTAGACAACGATCCATTGGCAAAAGCCCAGCTGATTGCCGAAGAAATATTACAGCGTTCACCTGATGCGATTATGGCTGCAAAACGCGTACTGGATGCAATGGAACACCAACCGGAAAAAGCATTACGTCTGGAAAAGCTGTGGCAACTTAAACTAATCTTAGGTAAAAATAGTCGTCTTGCGCGTAAGAAGGATAAAAACCCGGAAGTGGAATTTTTACCGCGCCAATATAAATAAGCACAATCAGGGAATATTCACATGCATGTTAATCAACAAACACCCATCGCATTTTTAGGTATGGGTTTAATGGGTACACGTATGGCCAGCCGACTGCTACAAGCCGGTTATACGGTGGCGGTCTGGAACCGTAGTCCTCATGCATGTGAAGTGCTGATTCAACAAGGTGCTCAAAGTCTGGACTTGGCAGAGATTGGAAATTATCCTGTCGTTTTAACCTGTCTGGCCGATGATCAGGCAGTTCAAAGTGTATTTTCCCAAATTCAGCCAGCCTTAAAAGCACAGCAAATCATTGTGGATTTTTCCAGTTTATCGGTTGCCGCGACGCTAAGTCTTGCCCAAGCAGCACAACAACAGGATGTAATCTGGATTGACTCTCCTGTATCCGGTGGAACCATGGGGGCTGAACAAGGGACCTTAGTCATTTTTGCAGGTGGTGATGCGGCGATCATCCAGCAACTTGATCCTATTTATCAGGTGCTGTCCCAGCGGGTAACACGTATGGGTGACTCGGGTACAGGTCAAGCCACCAAGATTTGTAATCAGTTAATTGTGGCAGCCAACAGTACTTTGATTGCTGAAGCGGTGGCACTGGCAGATCAGGCCGGTGTAGACACCACCCTATTGGCTCCCGCCCTTGCAGGCGGCTTTGCCGATTCAAAGCCGTTCCAGATACTGGCGCCGCGCATGGCAACCGAGACCTTTGAACCAGTGCAATGGAAAGTGCAAACTTTGTCAAAAGACCTCAACAATGCACTACAACTGGCACAAAGTTTTAACTTAAAGATACCTGTCGCACAAAAAGCCTTACTACAGTTACAAGCCCACCAAGAAAATGGCTTTGCCGAGAAGGATTTAGCTACTATTATCAAAGTTATAGAACAATAAACAGGGTCTATTGATTCAGGGAGTCAGAATATGAGCCATCTCGCAGTCAATTTATCAATGATTTTTACCGAAGTCCCTTTAATTGAGCGCTTTGCTTTAGCACATGCACACGGATTTCAACAGGTTGAAATTCAGTTTCCTTATGAGTTAGACGTAGTTGATTTACGCACCCAACTGGAACAACACAATCTGTCACTATGCCTGATCAATGTTCCTGCCGGTGATCTGATGCAGGGCGGTAATGGACTGGCAGGTATCCCGGGAAAAGAAATTGAATTCCATCAGGCGCTTGAACTGACTATACGCTATGCCACCGCACTCAATGTGCCGCGCGTTAATATTCTGGCCGGCAAACAACCCCTGGATGCAGATCTGCTCCCTTGTCTGAATACGCTGGCCAGCAACCTAAAGCTTGCTTGCCACATGTTGAGCGAGCAAGGTATCGAACTGGTTTTCGAGATGATTAATGGCACTGACATGCCACGTTTTTTGATCCAGAACATTGCTCAGGGTCAGGAAATGTTAGAAGCAGTTAACCATCCAGCCTTAAAAATGCAATATGACTGTTATCATATGGCGATGATGGGGGAAGATGTTTTAGCCGGGCTACAAGAAAATCTGCATCAGATTGGACATATTCAATTTGCCGACTGTCCGGGTCGCCATGAGCCAGATACAGGAAATATCCCGTATAAACAGATCTTTGACTGGCTGCTACAAAGCGACTATCGCGGCCTTATTGCAGCGGAATATCGGCCAAAAAACCAGTCAGATCAATCTTTTGCCTGGAAAAAGAAGTACTTTTCCAATGATGTGAATACATAAACTGTTACTGCTAAAATTTGAACTTTTTAGAGAAAAACGGTATATTTGAGAATGAGCAATTGTCAGGAAAATATACCCTCTATGAATTTAGAACCATCGCCCAGCGCTTCTAATTCTCACGACCTAAAAATCAAAACAGCGAACAAAGATGTACACGCTTGCCTTAAAGTTGTACATGAAGCTCTCACTGATGTAAAAGCCAAAGATATTCTTGAACTTGACGTAAGTACGATCAGCAATGTTGCCGATGCAATTGTAATTGCAAGCGGTACATCGACACGTCATGTTAAAGCCCTTGCAGACAATGTTGCTGATGAAGCACGTAAAGCAGGTTTCCGCCCAATCGGTGTCGAAGGTGAACGCGATGCTGAATGGATCTTAATCGATCTCGGTTTCGTTGTGGTACATGTAATGTTACCAACCGCGCGTAAGTTCTATGACCTAGAAAGCTTATGGCGTGCACCCGAATCTGTAGCGTAAAGCTCTCCAAAAAAGCGACCGAATCGGTCGCTTTTTTTATACTTAAAAACTCGTTTTAAGCTAGTTTTATGGTTCTTTCCTCCCGCTTGATAGATTCCTTCTTTTCATTGCCAATCAGCACAACAATGCTAGTATGGATTCACTGATCAGCAATTAAATCTAAAACAAGATGAAAGATTCAACTGAATGGATTGAAACACTCAACAAAATTACTGGACTCGCGCAAACAGGTTTGTACTATTCAAAAGATGTCTATGACAAAGAACGTTATGACCAAATTATCAGTTATGTTCGCACTTTGATTGATTTAAAAGAAATTGACACCCAAGACTTTATTGCAGATGTGCTTCAGGATGTCGGATATGCAACACCTAAAATAGATGTGCGTGCAGTCGTATTTAAAGACAATAAACTCTCTTATTAGCCAAAGAAACAGAAGACGGCTTATGGTCTATTCCAGGCGGCTGGGCTGATATTGGCTACTCAGCAGCAGAGAATGCAGAAAAAGAAGTTCTGGAAGAGACAGGATTAGAAGTGAAAGCAACCAGACTTCTGGCACTGACGGATCGGAGAAAACATCCTCATCCAGCCATGTTTCTACATGTGTATAAGGCTTTCTTTTGGTGTGAACTTATTGGGGGTGAGTTAAAACCAAGTATTGAAACATCTGAAGTGGGTTTCTTTGGTAGAAATGAATTACCTCCCATTTCTACAGCACGTGTCACAGAAGCACAAATCCATCAATTTTTTGAGTTACTGCAAGTTTTACCCGAGCAGACTGATTTCGACTAAGCTCCAATTCAAACAATTCATCATCTGCAAAGACCAGTAACGCGGCTCTCTAAAGATCTGTAAATACCAGTTATCACCCACCCTTACTTTTGACATGACAAATTGTCAAAATTGCAGCACTATACAGATTCTTGCCATCCCACCAATAAATAGCATAACTGGAGTACAGGAAGTGAAAATACTAATTACAGGTGCCAATACCGGCATTGGTTTTGCCACGGCAGAACAGCTGGTTAAACAAGGGCAACACGTGATTCTGGCCTGCCGAAATCCACAGAAAGCACAACAAGCACAAAACAAATTACGTGCACTCGACCAAGGTCAAGTCGACCTGATCTCCCTTGACCTCAACAGCCTTGAACTTACCCGAAAAGCAGCCGATGAAATCGCAGATCGTTACGGCAAGCTGGATGTGTTAATCAACAATGCGGGCTTATTTGCCAAGACTAAACAGCTGACAGCCGATGGCTTCGAGCAACAATTTGGTGTCAATTATCTCGGTCATTTTTTATTGACCCAAAAACTACTTCCTGTTTTAAAACAATCTCCTCAGGCACGGATTGTCCATTTAGCCTCAATCGCACATTGGGCAGGCTCCATCAAACCCAATAAGTTCCGCGCAGAAGGTTTTTATAATCCGCTGTTTTATTATGGACAATCCAAGCTTGCCAATTTATTGCTGAGCAATGCCTTGGCCGAACAGTTGGCAGATAGTTCAGTTACCAATAATGCCCTACATCCCGGTGGGGTTGCCTCTGATATTTATCGCGACCTACCCAAACCTGTTTATGCAGCAATGAAACTCGGCTTAGTTCCAACTTCTGTTCCTGCAAAACTGATTACTCAAATGGCGATTGGGGATGAATGGGCGAAACGCAATGGAGCATATGTCAGTGCACATATGCCTGACTGGAAATCTTCACATGCCAAAAATCAGCAACTGGCACGTGACCTCTATCAACAGTCTATGAACTTAGTTGAAAAGTTTATTTAAATAAAAATAACCTCAAATAAAAAAAGCCACCCGAAGGTGGCTTTTACAATCTGGGGTGCAGTCAGATTAGTGACCACCACCATTGATTGCTTTGGTCATGTCTTCCACAACTTTCTTGGCATCACCAAAGATCATCATGGTTTTTTCATTGTAGAACAAATCATTGTCTAGGCCAGCATAACCTGTCGCCATTGAACGCTTGATGACCATAATGGTACGTGCTTTATGTGCTTCAAGGATCGGCATACCGTAAATCGGTGAGCTTGGATCATCTTTCGCCGCTGGGTTAACCACGTCGTTCGCACCAATCACCAGTACCACGTCTGTTGCAGGGAAGTCCGAGTTGATCTCATCCATTTCCAAGATGTCTTCATAGGCAACATCTGCTTCTGCCAACAATACGTTCATATGACCAGGCATACGACCTGCCACTGGGTGAATCGCGAAGCGAACTTTTACGCCCTGCTCTTTCAGAATTTCACACAACTCTTTCACTGCATTCTGTGCACGACCTTGCGCCATACCATAACCCGGTACAATCACAACGCTGTCTGCATTTGACATCAGGAAGCCTGCGTCATCTGCTGAACCAGAACGGTGGTTACGTTGCACTTGCTCACCTTTGTCTGCTGAAGCAACTGTCGTGCCGCCCATTGCACCACCAAACAATACGTTGATGATTGAACGGTTCATCGCCTTACACATGATGTAAGAAAGAATCGCACCAGAAGAACCTACAAGCGAACCTGCAACAATCAACATATTGTTTTCAAGTGTGAAACCAATACCTGCCGCAGCCCAACCAGAGAATGAGTTCAATAGTGAAACCACAACTGGCATATCACCACCACCGACTGGTGCAATCCATACCCAGCCAAATGCAAGTGCAAGTGCTGTCATTGCCCAGAATGCAGTCATGTTACCGGTAGTGAAGAAGTAGAAACCACACGCCAGCATCGCAATAAAGATGATCGCCTGAACCGGTTTAACCCATGCACCCGAAATGGTTTTTGCCCATTTCTTTGCAGCCAATTTACCGTAAGCAAATACAGATGCAGTAAAGGTGATTGCACCCACGAAGCAGCCTACGAACAATTCAAATAAGTGAACTGAACTCATATGTGCATGTTGAACACCCGCAGCCGTTAAAGCAGCTTCATTTTGTGCAAACAATGCAGTGAGCTGGTTGTTATGCAAGATCGCAGCAATCGCAATCAATACCGCAGCCAAACCGACCAAAGAGTGCATCAATGCGACAGTTTCAGGCATTTGTGTCATTGGAACGGTTTTCGCACGAGCGATACCCACAACAGCACCTAACACCATTGCACCACCGATCATCCAGACCACTGGACGTTCAGCAACAAAGAAAGTGGTCACAACCGCAATCGCCATTGCGATCATACCGTAACGGTTACCCGCAATTGCAGTCTTAGGGCCAGACAAACCACGTAAGGTTAAGATAAAGAGGACAGCACCAATCAGGTAGAACCAATCCGCATAGTCTCGAATGAATTCCATCGCTTAGCCCTCTTTTTTCTTTTGCTTCGGCTTGAACATTTCAAGCATACGAGCAGTTACAGCAAAGCCACCGAAAATGTTAATGCTCGCCAGAAACACAGCAATCGCACCAAGCACACTCACCACATTGACACTCTGGAATGCAACATTGGCATCCACACCAATCGCAGGCATCCCCACAGTCTGGATCATCGCGCCCACCACAATAATTGAAGACAACGCGTTGGTTACCGCCATTAAAGGGGTATGCAATGCAGGTGTTACGCCCCACACCACGTAATAACCTACGAAGATGGCAAGGACGAAAATTGTAATCGTTTCAACCATGAGAACTCTCCTTAACCGCGCTTGAGCAGTACTTGACCGCCATGTGCCACAAGTAACGCTTTCTGGATTTCATCTTCCTGATTAATCGCAAAGCCTTTGTCTTTGTCGAATAATGTCTCAAGGAAGTTAAAAACGTTACGCGCATACAATGCCGATGCTTCTGTTGCAACCGTACCTGGAATGTTTGGGATACCCAAAATTTTCACGCCATTTTCAGTTGTAACCGTTTCGCCTTCTTTAGAACCTTCAACGTTACCACCCGTCTCAACAGCCATATCTAAAATGACAGAACCCGGTTTCATTTTGGCAACGGTTTCAGCTTTAATTAAACGCGGAGCATTACGACCTGGAATCAATGCAGTGGTGATTACGATGTCAGCATTTGATACAGCTTTATCGACAATCGCAGCTTGATCTTTGATGTATTGCTCACCCGGCTGCCAACCATAACCGCTTTTCGCAGCTTCAGCAGCACGTTGTTTTTCTTCATCTGACATTGGTACGTCTAGCCATTTGCCGCCTAGAGATTCAACTTGCTCTTTTGCGGTCGGACGTAAGTCTGTTGCTTCCACAACAGCACCCAAACGTTTCGCAGTCGCAATCGCCTGAAGACCAGCAACACCCACTCCCATAATCACAACACGGGCAGGTTTTACGGTACCTGCTGCGGTCATTAACATTGGGAACATACGTTGATATTCAGCCGCTGCTAACAATACAGACTTATAGCCTGCCAAGTTTGCCTGAGAAGAAAGTACATCCATATTTTGTGCGCGAGACAGCGTACGTGGAAGCAGTTCTAAAGCAAAAGCAGACACTTGCTGAGCAGCAAACTGGTCTAGTTCTGGATTGCGGTAAGGGTCAAACATTGCAACCACAGTCGTATTCGCCGCAAGTTTTTGAATTTCGTCGCCTTTAGGGGCACGTACCTTCAAAATAATTTGGCTACCTGTATATGCATCGTCCGTAATGGTTGCGCCAACTTGTTCATAAGCACTGTCAATATACGCAGCTTTAACACCAGCACCACGTTCAATGACAACGCTATGACCTGCGTTAATCAACTTCTTCACTGTTTCCGGTGTAGCCGCTACACGACTTTCACCAGCGACAGTTTCGGTTGGGATTCCGATCTGCATGAGCGTCCCTCAAGCTAGTTTTTCTTAAGTAAACATCGCCAATAGCAATGTTTCCCCCAGGAGTATTCTTTGTAGAAATTTGGATTCTAATGGAAGTTTTTTAAATTTCCACCCAATATTTATTTAATAAATACCCATATTTTGAACTGATGATTCACATTTATATTGAAAACTTGTATGCTCAGCATGTTTGACTTTTTGAAAAGCAAAGCTCTCCATTCATATATTCTTAATATGAAATTTTGATCAGTCTCCAAGCGATCCGTTCAGTTTTAATTGCGGTATTCCGTACCAGAAGGTACACCCACACGGCATTTATTCAACAAATTTACTCCTCATCCTTATCTTGAACAGCCTTGAACCAAGTTCCGTTTATAATCCTTTGGTTTTTATTGTGGCTATTCAAAAATAATGGGTTGAATCAGCATCATAGACATGCTGCTGGGGAGTGGGATTGGCTTCTCTTGCGTTTCTCTTGGTCGTTTCGGCGACTTCTTTATGAATGTGTCAGCAATACTTGCTGGATGACTTGTGATGAAATGACAAATTCTCTTATCAATAAATCTGAATTGAATTGAGATAAACCCTCAGAAAAACCAAAAAGAAATGTAAAAACTTGAGCAGGCATTTTTTCAAGTGATATTTGTATGGTTTTGTCTAGCAAAAGCCGTATTTTTGCACAATATTGGTGCAAAAATTAAACAACTCAATGACTCGCTTCATCCTTCTGGTTCAGCAATAATAAAATTTCCTGAAAATGTGCCCCCATTGCCTCTTCTGCGAGACAATCTTCTGGGTTTCTTAATGGACATTGTTGCAAAGACAGGCAGCCACAACCAATACATTGATCCAGTTGTTGACGTAGCTGAAGCAACATCATGATTTGCTGATCGAGTTGTCCCTGCCATTGTTGTGACATGACTTGCCAATCTTTTTTCGTGGCCACTTGCTGCTTCGGCAGGGTCGCAAAACTCTCTTTCATCTGTTGCAAGCTGATCCCGACTTGCTGGGCTGCTTTAATAATGGCAATCCTTCTCAACATCGCCCGTTGATAACGACGTTGGTTACCTGCGGTTCGCGTGCCCCAGATCAATTCTTTTTCTTCATAAAAACGGATGGTTGGAACTGAAACACCACTTCTTTTCGCCAGTTCGCCAATACTCAGCCAAGTCTGTAATTGTTGTTTCAAAATCTGCTTGACCTCTAGTTAACTTGAGCTTTGATACTAACATACCACAGCCACTAGAATGAGTTTTAGCATGAATCAGCCCCATACAGATGCATTTCAATTGATCAACCCCGATGCACTCTATGACCCGCATCGCAATGGCTATAGTCACGTCGCGATTGTAAAGCCCAATATGCGGATGATTCATATCACAGGTCAGGGTGGCGAAAATAAAAATGGCGAGCTGTCAGAATATTTTGACCAACAGGTACAACAAGTCTTCTATAATATTCAGCAGGCTTTAGCTTCAGCCCAAGCGAAACTGTCAGATATTGCCATGCTACGAATTCTGGTCGTCAATCATGATGCTGATAAGCTTCAGGCGCTGGTCGCGATCATGCAAAGCTTATGGAAAGATCAGGCATTTCCTGCTTGCACCCTGATTCCTGTACCTGCGCTAGCCCTAGAAAACATGCAAGTCGAAATCGAAGCCATCGCTTATACCGCATAAATCAGAATAGAGAATCCTATGTCTATCCCTCAAGAAGATATCAGTCAAAATAAAACTTTACTTTGGTTTATGGCAGCGGCATGCGGTTTATGTGCGGGCGCCAACTATTATAGTCAGCCCTTGATTCATTCGATTCAGCAATATTTTTCGGTGAGCGAAGGTCAGGCAGCCCTAACTGTCACCTTTGCGCAAGTGTCCTATGCACTCGGCCTGCTGTTTATTGTGCCAATGGGCGATGTGGTCAACAAAACCCGATTTATTCCTTTATTGATGGGTTTATGTGCTATTGGCTTGTTCATCAGTGCCTTTTCAGTAAATTTACCGATGTTGTGGTTGGGCACGGTGATGGCTGGCCTGTTTTCAGTGGCAGCTCAAGTGCTGATTCCTCTGGCCACCATGACGGTAAAACCTGAAAAAACAGGCGAAGTGATTGGCTTTTTGATGAGTGGTTTACTGGTCGGTATCTTGCTTTCAACCAGTCTTGCAGGATTATTCTCCAACCTGTTTCACTGGAAAGTCATTTATGTGGTCAGTGGCATTCTGATGTTGATTCTGGCCTATGCCTTAAAAAGCCGCCTGCCTTATGTCATGCGTATGAAGCTGAATTATGGTCAGGTTTTTGTCTCCATGGCACAACTGCTGAAGCAAGAAAAGCGTTTGGTGTTACGCGCACTCGCGGGTGGTTTTGCCTTTGCTGCGGTCAGTATTTTATATTCAACCATCGCCCTGTTGCTGACCTCAGCCCATCATCTACAAGACCTGCTGATTGGCATGGTGCCACTGGTCGGTATTTTTGGGGCGCTTTCTACCCAATATATTGGTAAATATGCAGATCAGGGCTATACCAGCCGACTGACCTGGATCGGTTGTGCCTTATTCATTCTCAGCTGGATATTTTTCTATTTCGGTCAAACGGTTTTAGTGAGCTATATTCTTGGATTTGCATTAATCCAGTTAGCTTTAGCATTAGTCCATACCAGTAACCAGAGCATTATTTTCCGGTTACGTCCCGATGCCAAATCACGGATTAATGCCATTTATATGACTGCCTACTTCACTGGCGGCGCTGGTGGTTCGGCTTTGGGAATTTTTGCCTGGAATCATGGTGGCTGGAGTGCAACCTGTCTGGCAGGCATCAGTCTGGTATTGGCCTGCATGCTATTTAGCTTTATAGATTATGTTGCGACCAAGCAAAACCAGATTGTAGCGTCTTAAATCTGGCTGTTTATGCTTAAAAATTGAAGTGATCAGGATCAGCATTGGTGAAATTTTGCTAAAACTCGTATAATGCTGCCCTTTCTTTTCTTGTCCACATCCGAGAGCCGTTTATGCCATCACTAGAATCATTAAAGCCACGTATTTCCGTTGCGCCAATGATGGATTGGACAACAAAAGACTATCGTTTCTTTGCACGCCTGTTTAACCCCAATGTGGTGCTCTATACCGAAATGGTGACGACAGGTGCGATTATTTACGGCGGTGCCAATCGTCATCTCGACTTCAACAAAGAAGAACACCCGATCGTGTTACAGCTGGGTGGTTCAAACCCACAAGAACTCGCGACCTGTAGCAAAATGGCAGAGGATTGGGGTTATGATGAAGTCAACTTGAATGTCGGCTGTCCAAGTGATCGCGTTCAGAATAATAAAATTGGTGCATGTTTAATGGCGGAGCCTCATCTGGTCGCCGAATGTCTTCATAGCATGCAAAAAGCCGTGTCAATTCCGGTCACTGTGAAACATCGTATCGGGATCGATGATATGCAGTCTTATGAAGAAATGCTGCATTTTGTCGACACTGTCGCAGCAACAGGTTGTACGCATTTTATCGTGCATGCGCGTATTGCGATCTTGCAAGGTTTATCACCGAAAGAAAACCGTGATGTGCCCCCTTTACGTTATGAAGATGTGTATCGTCTGAAACTAGAACGTCCTCACCTGACCATTGAAATCAATGGCGGGATTAAAACCTTTGCAGAAACCCAGCAGCATTTACAGCATGTTGATGGAGTGATGATTGGTCGTGAGGCCTACCATAACCCATATTTATTGGCGGAGATGGGACAACTCTGGAATCTGGAAGCGCCTGATCGTTTTGAGATCATGCAGCAAATGATGCCGTATATTCATCAACGCGTTGCAGAAGGCGCTCCATTATCGATTATCACCCGTCATATTTTAGGTCTATTCCAGAACTTGCCGGGCGCACGAAAATGGCGTCAGGCTCTCAGTGGCGGCAATGCAAAAACCATTGGCGATATTGAAACGGCCATTCAAAATATTCAAGCCGCCATGCAGCGTACTGAAGATTATCTGAAAGAGCATCAAGCCTGAGTGAACCCAAAAAACGTGACACACTTCACACTGTGAAATATGATTTTACAAATCTGAAATTTTTTATTGTGTGTCACATAACTTGCTTATAATTAAGTAAATCTTCAATAAATATTGATTAAGAATTCATTATAAATTCGAAAATTTGTTATATTATTACATTACATTTTGGTTTTTTTGAGATTTATCGCTTACCATGTGCCGCGTAATAGATTCTGGCACACGTTCAGTTGTTTTGAAAATGCGGTAGAGATTCACAATGATTTATGATGTACCTTCAGTTGATCACAGTATGATTCACCCCCCTGCTCAGCAGGTGGTTATTCCTTATCGAGAAATGCCGAAGCCTCCATCAGTAGCAGGGATTGATGTAGATAAATTCTCGCAAAAACTCGCTAAAAGAGCATCGTATCGCAGCTCATCTCAATGTGCCAAATTCGTCAGAATCGCTTTACAATCTGCTGGGGCTAAAATCGTACAACATCCTGTTGCCGCTTCGGACTGGGGTGGTACCTTACAACAGATCGGCTATCAACAAATTACGCCTGATTTTAATAACCCTCAACCAGGTGATATTTACATTATTCACCGCACCAAAAAGCATCGTTACGGTCACATTGCAGGCTTCACAGGTTCACAATGGGTGTCTGATTATAAGCAACGCAGCTATGACGTTTATAAAGATCCCAATGTCACTTACAGCTATTACCGCTTAGCACCGCAATATCCACAAGCTTAATCGTTCAGATGATGATTTAAGTCCTGATCTTATCCAGTTTTTTCAGGACTTCCGCAACGGCAACCATTGCAAAGCTTGATGTCACCACCACTGCAGAACCATAGCCACCACAACGTAGTCTGGCACTTGGACACACCTCTGCACTCGAAAACGGATTATCAATCGAATAAACACAAGTAATTCCAAATTTCTCTTTTGGCTTTTTGCAAATCCCCATTGAACGAAGTTGGGTACGCAACTTTGCCAACATTGGGTCTTGCTCGGTCTTGGATAAGTCTGCGACACGGATTTTCAGTGGATCGAGCTTGCCACCTGCCCCGCCGGAAACAATCAGAGGTATCTTGTTAAAGCGACAATGTAGCATCAGGGCAAGCTTGGCTTTGACGTCATCAATACAATCTAAAATGAGGGTCGGCACCGGATTAAGAATCTCTTTGACATTTTCGGGTGTGAGATAGTCATCAATCACATTGACTTGCATACGTGGATTAATTTGACGGCACCGTTCGGCCATCACTTCAATTTTCTCTTGTCCCAGTGTTGAACTCATTGCAGGCAATTGACGGTTGATGTTTGATGCCGCAACGACATCCATATCCACCAAGGTGAGTTCGCCAATCCCTGTACGTGCCAGTGCTTCCACTGCCCAACTGCCGACACCACCAATGCCGATGACCATGACATGGCTTTGCTCGTAATGAGCAAAGGCATCTTCTCCATAAATTTTGGCCACACCAGCAAAACGGCGGTCATATTCATCATTTACAGGTACATCAGTCATATCAGCAGTGATCTATACAGTTCAGCAAAGCGTTATTTTAACGTGTTTTAGTCGGTTTGGGTGAGGAAGATAAGCCACCTGTTATCGATTAGCTGCGTCGGCTGAGCACAATAAATATGACAAAAATAGTGGCACTCAACACTAAAGCCAGCAGGTTGGCATTCATCCAGCCCAGTTGGGTCAAAATCGGTGCTGGCAAGAATGCGCCCAAGGTGGCGCACAAGGCGATCATGGTTTCATTCAGTCCTTGTACGCGATGCTTTTGCTGTTCGTTTAATCCAGCCAGTAAAGTCGAAGCACCTGAATACGCGAAGTTCCAGCCCACACCCAGCACAATTAATGCAACATTCATATAAATTCCCTTTTGTCCCAGTATCGGAATCAAAGAGGACAACATCAGTAAAATAAAACCCGTATAAATCGTCCGATTGATTCCCCAGCGCTGGACCAGCTTCGACACAAAGAACGAAGGAATAAACATGGCCAGAACATGCAGCTGGATCGAGATTGAGGCGTAATGAAAGCTATGATGTTGCTTTAACTGTAAGGAAGACATAATCATCATGACATTCATCACATAATAGGCAAATGCACCACTGATCATGGCAGCAGCAATCAGGTTGACCGGGAGTTTGGCGCGCGGTATTAAATCAGTTACCACCTGCTGGGCCTGTTGTAATTTAAACTTGCGATTCCAGAGATATAAAATGGGTGATAGCAACAGCGCCAGCATACTGAAAATACAATAGATCGCGGTAAAATCCGGTAAACCTTGTAGCTGTTGAAACTGAATTGCCAACATTGGTGCAATCACAGCGGCCACCACACCACCTGAAATTACCATCGCCGTCGCTTTTGGAATTAAATCTGGCGCCAGTCGATCCGAAGCTGCAAAACGGTAAAAGTTAGCTGTGGAAATGAATAAACCCAGCGAAAAATGACTGAGACATAATAGATCAAACTGTTCGCGTTGTAAGGCCAGATAGCCCAGTATGCCCGCGAAGAAAAGACAAATACACCCAAACTGGAATACGATATGTCGACCCAGTTTTTTCATCAGAAATGAAAAGATAAACGTCGTCAGTAACATGGCCAGAAATTGCAAGCCATAGGGTATGGTTGCCAAGGCCTGCGTGGGCGCAAGTTTTAAACCGACAATGGCTGAAACTGTGACCGACAATACTGCTGCAATTAAATTAAATGCTTGGGCAACCAATAAATAATAAACATATCGCGGTAACTGGTTCAAAACCATCTTCCTGAATGACTGATTACCAACACCTTAATCCTAAACAGCTCAAATTTAAATAAAAAAGATAAAAGACCCGCCTTCATCTTTTTAGACAATTTACTGGGAGATATAACCACACTCAAGAAAGTCTTAATATCAACAATTGGCAGCCCAAATAGATTTAATTTAAACATCGATAGCTCAACCATTTAAAGCAATCGACTCATCTATTTTGATCAATAGCATTACAAATAAAGGCAGAGTTTAATAAGGAGTATTGTATGATAAAAAAATAATTGATTCGAAAATATGATTATGGATAAACAAGATCAACAGGACATTATCTTATGTATTCCAGGTATCTGGCAAAATCATTCAGCCTTATTACAGGCGCTATTGACCCATGACACAGGCTATATTTACGCAGGGTTAATTATTAAAGCGTTAGCCAGTGATTATTTTGCTGAAATTGAAGAGCATAAAAATGATCCTCGTGTAAGCCAGATATTTAGGCAGCAAAGTATGGATCGTTTTTCAGAACAAGAACTACAACAAATCGAGCAACATCAGATGGTGGTTTATGTGATTTGCAAAGCCGGATCAATAGCCTTAGCACAACAAGCACTGTTACTGGGTCAGGCGCTACTCAAAGCCGGTGGATTAGCCATTAAAGTTGAAACGTCTGGAGTGACTCATCTTCGATCGGACTGGCTGAACTTTGATGCAGAGAATCTATTTGATTTATATAAAGCATTTATTCCCACTGTTTTCGATCAGGACTCACTTTATTCTTGTGGTATGCATCAATTTGGGAAAGCTGACGGCTGTATCAACTTAAGAGTAGAACATGCCTCCTATGTCTTGAATCAGTTTTTACTCTATTTACTGATAGAGAATCCAACCCTGTTAGAGAATCAAACTTTTTCTGTAGAGGAAGGAGCAGAAGTATTAAAACTTCACAAAAAACAATCGAGTGATTTCTTCGAGGAAGACTCACTATATTTTAATCGTTGGGGTGTTTGGTCGTTGAAGCCGAGCTTTAGCCTAAAGAAGTTATTCAGATTTAGTTAAATTCTGAAATGAAAAAAGCCCTGTAAATGCACAGGGCTCACTTCAATTAAGCAGCAATCAAATTGCGTAAAACATAATGCAGAATACCGCCCGCCTTAAAGTATTCCACTTCATTCAAGGTATCGATTCGACATAGCACCTTAAATTTGGCCTGACTACCATCTTTCCGAACGACCTCAACATCCAGTGTCTGGTGCGGTTGAATATCATCGGACAAGCCATGGATAGAAATGGTTTCATGCCCAGTTAAATTCAAGGACTGACGGGTTTGCCCATCCACAAACTGCAATGGCAACACGCCCATTCCCACCAGATTCGAGCGGTGAATGCGTTCAAAACTTTCGGCAATCACGGCTTTGACACCCAGTAAGTTGGTTCCTTTGGCAGCCCAGTCGCGTGAGGAGCCAGTCCCATATTCCTTACCTGCAATAATCACCAATGGCGTGTGCTGTTGCTGATAACGCATCGCAGCATCATAAATCGACATCTTTTCGCCTGTCGGAATATACAGGGTATTACCACCCTCTTCACCACCCAGCATCTCGTTTTTAATGCGGATATTGGCAAAGGTGCCACGCATCATCACTTCGTGATTACCACGTCGCGATCCATAGGAGTTAAAGTCTTTTGGTTCAACACCTTGATCCTGTAAATAACGCCCGGCAGGACTGTCTTTCTTGATATTACCCGCAGGTGAGATGTGGTCTGTTGTAACCGAGTCTCCCAGTACCGCCAGAATATTGGCCTGTTCAATATTAGCGATGGCTTTCGGCGGCTGGTTAATCTCCTCAAAAAATGGCGGATGGCGAATATAGGTGGAATTATTTTGCCAAGCATAAGTCTGGCTCTGTGGAATCTGGATCGCTTGCCAGGTCGCATCACCATCAAACACTGCAGCATATTCCTTATGGAACATCTCGGTATTCACTTTCTGTAGTACGGCATCAATTTCGGACTGGCTTGGCCAGATATCTTTTAGGTAAACATCCTGTCCATCTTTACCTTGCCCAATCGGTTGCGTGGTTAAGTCAGTCCGGATATTGCCGGTTAAACCATAGGCCACGACCAGCGGTGGTGATGCCAGCCAGTTAGTTTTCACCAGTGGATGCACACGCCCTTCAAAGTTACGGTTACCTGACAGTACCGACGCCACATTTAAGTCATGACACTGAATGGCGGCTTCAATCGGGTCAGGCAACGGCCCCGAGTTACCGATACAGGTGGTACACCCATAACCCACTAGGTTATAACCCAATTGATCCAGATAAGGGGTTAAACCTGCTGCCGCCAGATAATCGGTTACCACTTTAGAGCCAGGTGCCAGTGAGCTTTTGACCCAAGGTTTACGTTGCAAACCTTTCTCGATCGCTTTTTTGGCCAGTAGACCTGCAGCCAGCATCACGCTTGGGTTAGAGGTATTGGTACACGAGGTAATTGCAGAAATCACCACATCACCATCATTTAAAGGATAAGATTTTCCATCAATGGTACAAGACGGCTGTTCATGCCCCAGATTGGCTTTCTGTGCCTCTACCGCCGTACCGCCGCCACCTTCATTTTCCAGACGTTCTTTGGCTTCTTTGGCTGGTTTTAGTGTCAGTTCCATCAGGGCATTAAAGGTTTTCGGTACATCAGACAGTAATACACGATCTTGCGGACGTTTTGGTCCAGCCAGACTGGCTTGTACCGTGTTCATATCCAGACTCAGAGTATCGGTGAAAACCGGCTCATCTCCGGCATTACGCCATAGGCCCTGTGCCTTGCTATAGGCCTCAACCAGATCAATGCGTTGTTGTTGACGACCTGTCAGGGCTAAATAGCCGAGTGTAACTTCATCAATCGGGAAGAAACCGCAGGTCGCGCCATACTCTGGCGCCATATTGGCAATGGTGGCACGGTCCGCCAAAGGCAAATCAGCCAGACCATCGCCATAGAATTCAACAAATTTACCCACCACGCCTTTTTGACGTAGCATCTGGGTAATGGTCAACACCAGATCGGTTGCAGTAATGCCTTCGTTCAGTTTGCCGGTCAATTTGAAACCGATCACTTCCGGAATCAACATCGATACCGGTTGTCCCAGCATGGCCGCTTCGGCTTCAATCCCGCCAACACCCCAACCAAGCACACCCAATCCGTTAATCATGGTGGTATGTGAATCTGTGCCGACTAAGGTATCCGGAAACGCAAAATCCTGCCCTTCATCTTCTCCTAGCCACACCGCTTGTGCCAGATATTCCAGATTAACCTGATGACAAATTCCGGTGCCCGGAGGTACTACGCTAAAGTTATTAAACGCAGACTGCCCCCAACGCAGGAATTGATAACGTTCACCGTTACGTTGCATTTCAATTTCGACATTCTCGGCAAAAGCCTGATGATTGGCGAAATGATCCACCATCACCGAATGGTCAATAACCAGATCCACCGGGGAAAGCGGATTAATCCTGTTTGGATCCCCCCCGGCCTGCGCCATGGCTGCACGCATGGCAGCCAGATCGACTACCGCAGGTACACCGGTGAAATCCTGCATCAATACCCGGGCAGGACGATATTGAATTTCCTGATCTGAACGTTTGCTTTTCTGCCAGTCCACCAGCGCCTGAATATGCTCGACTTTTACACTTTTTCCATCTTCAAAGCGCAGTAAATTTTCTAGCAAAACCTTGAGTGACTTGGGTAGGCGGTCAATATTACCCAGTGTCTGTGCTGCATGCGGAAGGTTAAAAATTTGATAAGATTTAGAACCGACGGTAAGTGTTTGTAATGCATTGAAACTATTGATTTTGCTATATCTGGCCATCAGGTTACCCTCCCAGTATTGGCTGATTGTTTATTATGAAGTTCTCTGTTTAATGTAACCCTGTTTGGGAATGGATGTGTTCCCTTTTAGTTACCTTATTTTTAACGGGATTATGGTTGTTATCCGAGATGCAAGGCTGCACATGAGTTTTGCCACAATTGCTGGGCAAGCTGTGCTTGGGGCAGCTCAAGTATTTGCGCCAAGCTGTCTAACACATAAGGTAAATTGACAGGCGTATTGCGGGTTCGATGTTCGGTTGAAGTCTGACAGCACAACGGCGTCATATCCGGGCAATCGGTTTCAATCACCAGATGTTCGGGACCAATGGCATGCACCACCTGATGCAGTTTTTTGGCATTGGGATTGGTAATTTGCCCGGTGATGCCGATTTTAAAGCCCAGCTTGATCATGGCTTTGGCTTCTTCTACACCGCCACTAAAAGCATGCGCAATCCCGCCTAACTTGAATTTTTGCGCCTTTAAAATCGCAATGGTTTCAGCATGTGCTTTACGGATATGCAACAGCACCGGTTTTTGATATTGCTTGGCAAGTTGTAATTGCTCAATAAAATAATGCTGTTGTTTGCTCAATAATTCAGGCTGTTTATGCTGTTTTAAAAAGGTATCCAGACCAATTTCACCGATTGCTACACAATCAAGCTGCTGCAAAATCTGTTCTAAATCCTGTAAATGTTCGGGCTGATGCTGTTCGATATAAAAGGGATGTAAACCGGGCGCCAGATAAGACTGCGGTACATGCTCCCAGCCTTGTAATTGCTGATGAGTCTGAATCAACTCATCGAATCGTGATTGCAGAAAACCGATTAACACCAATGCCGCGACCCCCACCTGTTTGGCCTGCACAGCCAACTGTTGCCGATCATGATCAAAATCGGCAACATCAAAATGGGTATGGGTATCGAACAGTTGCATCAGCGCTTACTTGTTCTCATTTGCGACAGGTGTAGAGGCAGCCGGCGCGTCCACTTTTGGCAAATATTCAGGTTTTAATACCCCTTGTAATTCACTAAATGGAATCACCAGACGCGGCAAACCGACCACATACGGGCCAATATCATATTCACCATATTGCAGGATCAGCCCCTGTTCACCCAATAAGAAATTATCTGTCACCTGAAATGGCCAAGCCTGTTCGTATTCCTTAGGATCTGTGGCCAGTTTGGAATCCACAATCCAGGTTTTAAACGCTTCATGAGCCAGCTTGTCTAAGGTCGCTTTCTGTTTTGGCAATAACAGATCCTGCAACTGCACCTGTTTCTGATTTGCCAGATCAAAGTTGTAATAACGTTGCGAGGTTGCGCCATGCGCCCCACCTAAATAACTGCTGCTATTCAGCACTACGGTTGCCAGTTTACCTTTCGGCTGCAAGATCTTCGGCTTGATCATTAAGCTGATCTGGTGGCTGCTACTTAACGCTTTTAACTCTTCATCAATTTTGACAAATGAATCTGCATATAACTGCGCCTGACTGTCCAGATCGGATTTTGCTTCAGTGCTTTTTGCGGTTGAAGCAGCCAGTGCATCCGCATCGACCACCTCAAGCATTTTGCCAAGCTGTTCAAGAATTTGCTGATCAAGCAACTGATCGATAAACGGGAAATTACTTTGCAAACGCTCAACCGTAAAGTCAGGACACGTATTGCCCTTACATTCAGGGAGTTTTACCGGAATCTTAACCGTTTCGCCTTGTAAAACCGGTTCAGCCTGCTGTTGTACCGCAGGTGGATCTTGCGGCTTATCCTGTGATTGTTTTGGCTCCGATTTAGGCTGGCAGGCTGCAAGCAAAACAGCACATGCAAGAACGCTATATTTATAAAATGTTTCCATCTGAGACCTATAAGCATTGTTATTACACAAGATTTTTAAATGCTATCGAAGTTAATGCAAAACTGCTAGAAGCACATGCAATTTCTATACGAAACTTAAAAAAGTCAATCTAAACAAAATCAAAACATCTGCTGATAAATCTCAGCTTGCAGCATCTGCCGAGTCTGTTCAGTGGTTAAATAAATATCCAGTTGCGGGGCATCTTTACTGATTTCATTGGCCCGATAATGTAAACCGATACCCTCACCATCAAAGAACCAGTCTGCCTGACCCCAATACAGTTTTTTTGGCACCTGTTTTTTCACTTCTGCCGATTGTTTTGCAATCCATTGTTGATAATGGGCCTGTACAATATCATTTAAGGCATTTTGCTGATTTTTCTGGATCACATCCAGCACGCTCAGACTCTTTTGCAACTTGCGATCTGCCACAAAAAAATAGAAGCGATCTTTCACCGCAATATCTTCTTGCTGGGCATTAACCCCCACCTGTAACAGCACATATTGATTGCGCTGTGAAGCAATCCGGGTATTCAGATGCAGTTCATAGGCCTTATTTTTAGAATACTTGTCCTGCCACTCATCTGACTTTTTCACATAGGCATTAATGGCCTGTTGCAGCGTCAGGTTTTTATCCAGTTCAATTTGCTGCTGGATCACCTTGGACTGATTTTTTGCAATCCATGCATTTAGCCATTCGTCCTGCGTTTTTACCGTCTGGATATCAACATCAATACAGTTTTTCTTTTCACAAAATGGCAAGGCATAGTCTGCCTTGGCCTCTTTCATATTTAAGTAAGGCAGGACTTCAGCTTTTTCAACTGGTGCCGCAGCCGGTTTACTTTCGGCAGTATCGGCTTTATTTTTATCTGGATGATCACATGCGGTTAAAGCCATCATTCCAATCAAGACACTGACAGCAAAAAGTGGTTTTAAAGCATTCATCTCATCATCCTTTTATTTTAATCCCTCCCAACCTCCCTTTATAAAAAGGGAGGAGTATCACGAATTAAATATTTTTAGGACTCGTGATAAAGTCCCTCTTTCATAAAGAGGGATTTAGGGAGATTCTAATGTTCTCGTGTGTTACGGAACTGGATATCCGGCCAGCGTTCTTGCATCAATTGCAAGTTAACACGGCTTGGCGCCAGATAAGTTAAGTGACCGCCACCATCAACTGAAAGCTGATCATGTGCCTTCTTCTTAAACTCATTCAGGATTTTGTCATCATCACAGTGAATCCAGCGTACCGTATGAACACTCACCGGCTCATAAATACAGTCCACCTTATATTCTTCTTTTAAGCGATAGGCCACCACATCAAACTGTAACACACCGACTGCACCGACAATCAGGTCATTACTGATTTGTGGCATGAACACCTGAGTTGCCCCTTCTTCAGATAATTCTTTCAAACCTTTTTGCAATTGCTTCGATTTCAAAGGATCTTTCAAGCGTACACGGCGGAACATTTCCGGTGCGAAGTGTGGAATACCGGTAAAGTGCAAGCTTTCACCGCTGGTAAAGGTATCACCGATCTGGATGGTACCGTGGTTGTGCAAACCAATGATATCCCCCGGCCAAGCTTCTTCCAGATGCTCACGCTCACCCGCAAGGAACGTCAATGCATCACTGATACGCACATCTTTACCGATACGTACATGATTCATTTTCAAGCCTTTTTCATATTTACCTGAGCAAATACGCATGAAGGCAATCCGGTCACGGTGTTTCGGGTCCATGTTGGCCTGAATCTTAAACACGAAGCCAGTAAAACCTTCTTCTTTGGCTTCTACCATACGTTCTTGAGTTGGATGTGCTTTCGGTTCTGGTGCCCAGTTAATAAAGGTATCCAGAACATGGTCCACGGCAAAGTTACCCAATGCAGTACCAAACAGAACAGGAGTTTGCTTGCCTTGCAAGAATAGTTCACGGTCCAGTGGTTCATTGGCCATCTGCACCAGCTCAAGAGATTCTTCAAAAGAAGCCCATGCCAACTCACCCACTTTTTCACGGATATCCGGATGATCATAACCATCACGAACATCGATATCGGTAATGGTTGAACCAAAACCAGCTTTATAAACATAAAGCTTGTCTTCTAGCAGGTTGTAGACACCCGCAAAGTCACGTCCCATCCCCAAAGGCCAGGTGATCGGTACGCAACGGATATTCAGGACACTTTCAATTTCATCCAGCAATTCCAATGGCTCACGGATTTCACGGTCCATTTTGTTGACGAATGAAATGATTGGCGTATCGCGCATACGACACACTTCCATCAATTTAATGGTTCGTTCTTCGACACCTTTGGCGCCATCGATCACCATGAGTGCCGAGTCAACCGCCGTCAAGGTACGATAGGTATCTTCCGAGAAGTCTTCATGTCCCGGTGTATCCAGCAGGTTGATGGTGTGCTTTTTATAAGGGAATTGCATCACCGAGGTGGTAATCGAAATGCCACGCTCTTTTTCCATTTCCATCCAGTCGGATGTGGCAGAACGGTCAGACTTACGGCTTTTTACCATCCCCGCAACCTGAATGGCCTTACCCCATAACAGCAGTTTCTCTGTCATGGTGGTCTTACCCGCATCGGGGTGGGAAATGATCGCAAATGTGCGTCGTTGGGCAACCTGTGCCGCTAATTCATCTTTAAACATGCGAAAAATCTACAATTTTGTGCACCCCTCTGTATCTGCAAATGGAGATAGAGGCAGAGAGCGTGCGAAAGAATTTAAAATTGGCGCAATTGTAGCAGATTTAAAGAAAATATTGATTGATTGTTGAAAGGCTGCCCGCTAAACAGGAGCAGTTGTATCCGCAGTTTCCAGAACCGGTTGATCTTGCATCATCGCCAGTATCTGCAACCGCTCCACACCCAGTTCATCATTTTAACTTTTCGGCATGCTCCGATCTCGTTCAACAACACATTTTGAGTGGAAATTACTGCGGCTAAAGTCAATGAGAGAAATTCACGAAATTCATCTATAATTAAAGGCTTATAAGTTCAATAAAATAGATACCACACAATATGGCTCAAAAACTATTCACGCTTGTGGCCCTGACCAGTTTAACTGCCTGTTCAACGCTTCCGCCTCAATATACCTACCACCCCGTGCTTCAGGATAAAATTATTGCGATTGGGAAAATGGCCACCCCAACCCAGCAGCAGATTGTTTTTGCTGGAGAACGTTATACCTACATCGCGGATCAGGGCGGTGTAACCGTCTTTAATATCATTCAGCATACGCGTCCTGAGCAACGCTCCTTGATGAATCAACTACCGATACAATTTGAAATGCTGTCTGATACCCAATTTAAAAGCACCTTAAGACTTCGTTATAATCAACCTATCGGCCTGCTACCAGCCAGAGAATATCAGCAATTAAAGGCCTTGGGCTTTACCCAAACCACTACCCACTGTACTTCGGCATTAGTCCCGATTGAAAACTGTGAATATCCTTTAGCATCGATTGATCTTTCTGGACAAATCTATCAACAGGTTGCCAATCAACAAGCCATTCCCTATCAATTAAAACAGCCCTATCCAATTTCCATCGTGAAAAAAGTGGAACAACATCGTCAGGGTAGTTTCAAGAAGAAAGCCAAAGAGGTGGCCACAGGGGTTGCGATTGTGCCTTTGGCGATCGTTGGTGCGGTGATTTATGTGCCGGTTGTCTTGGGCGCGACGCTACTGTCAGGGGGAAAATTAGAATGGCATTAAGAGGCGCTTGCTCAGGTCTAATCGCAGCCATAAAAATGATGCGTGGCACTGCATTGCCCTACGCTGCAACTGTCTTGTAAACAACAGACTTGAACAATGCCGACAATCAATGTGATTCTGAGTGTTTAAACCAGTTTTTCCATGAACTGGTATAGCGGGTTTCAATTGAAATTGCAGGGATCAGTTTACTTCTCAACACCTCGGTTTGATCTAGGCGCTTCGCCAATCGGGCTTTGACCGAATGGATACACTCTCGGTCACCAAACTCGCACCGGTCTAAACTTGTCCCGCCACAGGGACCATTGGCAAGCCCTTTGGGACAGGTTTCAGGGCAGATATACAGCGTGTCATCCAGACGGCAGTGCCCACAACTTTCACAGCCCACCAGTGGATGTTTACTCCAATGTTCCATTTTCAATAAAAGCTGATCAGGCCGAGCTTTATTCCAGAAATTGGCTTTAAAAATAAAACGGCCAAACCCGAGCGCCGCATGAGACGCAAAAAAAAGCTGATGCATTAAATGCATTTGCTTATATTTTAAAATCTGGGCTGGTGGGACAGGTTTTGAAAAAGTGGCCAGCTCAGGTTTAAGCTCAAGGCCTGTCTCCATTCTCCACAGTTGTTTCCAGGCTTTTTCACAGGCTGCTAAAGACCAGTTTTCATATTGCTTTAAAAACTGTTCCAGTTTTTGTTGTTCCGATAGCTTGTGACAAGCCGATAAATGCACTCCAACAAAACCGAGATGTTTACAGATCAGGATCTGCAACGCACAACGCGCATAGACATTTGCTTCCGCCTGAACAGGATCAGTCTCGTATTCACTTTTCAGGACATGCACAATATGCGCTGGAATCACCAGTCCAGCAACCTGATGTTTCAGCATAAATTGCGCACGTTTTAAAGTCAGCGGCATGACGCAGGCAATTAAAGGAAATTGTTTATAATGCTGAGAGATAAAGGATTGGCTATGCTGAAGACAATCCAGATCAAATCCAAGCTGGGTAATCAGAAAGTCTGCGCCTGCTTTGATCTTTTTATGCAGTTTCAGATATTGGGCATCCCGCTCTGCTTCCGTATATTTAAACGGATTAAAAGCCACGCCGATATTAAACAGATGCCGTTGTTTCGCCGCCATCACAGCACTCACAGACTCGAGATAACGAGACCGTTGCGCCGGGATTTCGCGGCCAGAATTATGATTCTTCAGTTTATCGCCGCTTAGTAAAAGCAGGTTATGATATCCATGCTGCTCGGCCTGATCGAGAAAGCGTTCAAATTCTTGAATATCCCGACCTTTACCTGAAAAATGCAAAAGTTTTTCAATCTCAGGCGCGTATTGTTGTGCCAACTCTAATGGTGCAGGGTCTTCATCGCTATGTACACGATCAGCCAACGTCATCATGGCCGGATAGCCAGCCAGGCTTGGGGGAACTGCCGGTGTATCACGGTTAGAACATAGATATTCCACCAGAATACAGAATTGTTTTTGCTCTAAACACTGAGAAAATAAAGACATAATGAAAAAATTTAAAAAGGGAGAATTCTGGGCCATAGCGCAGGCCTGAAATTATAAGGGATATACCTTGAAAGTAAACCAGAGGAAAGTTTTACGATTTCTGGGGTCGTGAAATGGCCGTGAGAGCGCATAAAACTTGTAAACATGAATTTCACTCACTTTTCAGTGAAACAAAATCATTTTTATTCATGTCATGTTTCAAGTATAAATTACTGCATGCTCTTCACACGAGACAATCTGAGGATTGATTCTGATGAGGCCACTTTGGCAAATATCAGAACCGACTGAAAATCCGATTGACTGGGAGACTCCAAAAAATTGGAACATCCGGAAAGGGCAACGAAGCAATAAGGTTTTATCTCAGAATTTAGGGTATCAGATCATCATGAGCAAAGAGTTTACATTTACGATTAAGCGCATTAGTTTCGATGAAAACTATCAGCCCTCAGACAATACGCGGATCACCACCAACTTTGCCAATTTGGCCAGAGGTGAAAGTCGCCAAGAGAATCTGCGCAATACCTTAAAAATGATTAACAACCGTTTTAATAGCTTGGCGCATTGGGATAACCCGACAGCAGACCGTTATTCTGTCGAACTTGAAATCATTTCGGTTGATATTGATGTTGAAGGTAAAGGTGAGACCTTCCCGACCATCGAAATCCTGAAAACCAATATTGTGGATCATAAGAATAATCAACGCTTTGACGGTATTGTCGGAAACAATTTTTCCTCATATGTGCGCGATTATGATTTTAGTGTGTTACTGCTGGAACATAATAAAGACAAAGCGCAATTTAGCCTTCCAGAAAACTATGGTGAATTGCACGGGAAAATCTTTAAATCATTCCTGGACTCAAATACCTATAACAGTAACTTCCATAAATCGCCGGTGATTTGCCTCAGCGTTTCCAGCAGCAAGACTTATCATCAAACTGCAAATCAGCATCCGGTGCTGGGTGTGGAATATCAGCAGGATGAATATTCGTTAACGGATCAGTATTTCGAGAAAATGGGCTTAAAAGTTCGCTATTTCATGCCGCCAAATAGCGTCGCGCCGTTGGCCTTTTACCATCGTGGTGATCTGCTGGATGATTACACTGACCTGGAACTGATCGGCACGATTAGTACCATGGAAACCTTCCAGAAAATCTACCGCCCAGAGATTTATAACGCGAATTCAGTCGCAGGAAAAACCTACCAGCCAAGCTTGAAGCATCAGGACTATTCATTAACTCGTATTGTTTATGACCGGGAAGAGCGCAGTCAGTTGGCGATTAAACAAGGCAAATTTACTGAAGAACAGTTCATTAAGCCTTACCACACGATTCTTCAGCAATGGGCTGCAAACTAATTACTTTATTCACCTAGATAAACAAGATTATTGATTATGAAACGATTATTACCGACTTCAACTGCTGGCAGCTTACCAAAACCTTCTTGGCTGGCGGAACCTGAAAAACTCTGGTCACCTTGGAAGTTGCAAGATGAGCAGTTAATTGAAGGCAAACAGGATGCATTGCGTCTGTCCTTACAAGAACAACGCCATGCAGGGATTGATATTGTCAGTGATGGCGAACAGACCCGCCAGCATTTTGTCACCACCTTTATTGAACATCTGGACGGCGTCGATTTTGAGAAACGTGAGACTGTACGTATCCGTAACCGCTATGATGCAAGTGTGCCATCAGTGGTCGGTGCCGTATCTCGTCAAAAGCCGGTGTTTGTGGAAGATGCCAAGTTTTTACGTCAGCAAACCAGTCAACCAATCAAATGGGCACTGCCTGGCCCGATGACCATGATTGATACACTTTATGATGGTCACTATAAAAGCCGTGAAAAACTGGCGTGGGAATTCGCTAAAATCCTGAATCAGGAAGCACGAGAACTCGAAGCTGCCGGTGTTGATATTATTCAGTTTGATGAGCCTGCATTTAACGTGTTCTTTGATGAAGTGAATGACTGGGGCGTGGCAACTTTAGAGCGTGCACTGGAAGGGCTGAAATGTGAAACCGCGGTTCACATTTGCTATGGTTATGGCATCAAAGCCAATACCGACTGGAAAAAGACACTGGGTTCAGAGTGGCGCCAATACGAAGAAGCGTTTCCAAAGCTACAACAATCTAAAATCGACATCATCTCACTCGAATGTCAGAACTCTCGTGTGCCTATGGATCTGATTGAACTGATTCGTGGCAAGAAAGTGATGGTGGGTGCAATTGACGTTGCTACCAATCAGATCGAAACACCTGAGCAAGTTGCAGATACGCTGCGTAAAGCGCTTCAGTTTGTCGATGCAGACAAGCTCTACCCTTCAACCAACTGTGGTATGGCACCCTTATCACGTCAGGTGGCCACAGGCAAACTGCATGCTTTAAGTGCAGGTGCCGACATTGTTCGCAGAGAACTCTCCGCTTAATATTTACCGAACTGTAGATCGACAAGGGCTGCAACAGGTAGCCCTTGCTCTATTCAGACAGCTCGGATTTGATTTGGGAATATCGTGATGATTGAAGCGACAGACTTTAGAAACGCAATGTCTTTATTAACCAGTGCCGTTAGTGTCATCACTACGGCTGGCTTGACGGGTCGTTATGGCTTTACGGCCTCTGCCGTATGTAGCGTGACCGATACGCCTCCGACCTTACTGGTCTGTATGAATCAGGCATCCAGTTCCCATGTCCATTTTGTAGAAAATAAAGTGTTAAGCGTGAATGTGTTAAGCGCGCAACATCAGTATATTTCCACAGCATTTTCATCCCGCTTAAGTCCGGAAGAAAGATTTAAACATGGCGTCTGGACAGAGTTAGAAACCGGTGCCCCGGTATTAAAAGATGCGCTGGTCAATTTTGATTGTGAAATTGACCAGGTTCAGGCCGTGGGAACCCATACCATTTTCATTTGCCGCATCGTCGCCATTCAGCAAGGCCAGCATGAGCACAGTCTGGTTTATTTTAATCGCGCTTATCATCACGTCGGGCAGACAGAAATCGCTTAACTCTCACAGCAGTCCATGTTCTCTTTTGCACGATTCAAAACCTACTCCAGACATGCATCGCAACAGCTCAAATAATTGGCTGCGGCCTTTGTGGATATTGCTTCACTTATCCACAATTGAGGTATCAGGGTTATTGAATTACTGCTCCTCTTGTTTAAAAATTTTCTTTATTCAACTCGAGAACCGTCAGTCCATTGCAATGACTTTAGCTTCTTGAATGATTCGGTTAGGATAAAGAGGATTTCGCAACCTTACGCTTTCTGTTGCATGCTTAAAAGAGTAAAAATATGTCACAACAAGATTTTGAAAATGGATTAAAAGTTCGTACCGAAGTCATGGGCGAATCATTTGTAAAACGTGCACAGGACAATACCGTTCCTTTTACGCAACCGTTGCAAGACTGGATTAATGAGCATGCCTGGGGATCAACCTGGCAGCGTGAAGGTGTATTGCCCCGTAAATATCGCTCTCTGGTCACGATCGCCTTCCTAACTGCACTGAAAAGTCCAACCGAACTCAAAGGGCATATTCGCGGTGCGTTAAACAATGGCGCCAGTGTCGAGGAAATACAGGAAGTGTTATTACATAGCCTGCCTTATTGCGGCGCACCTGCCACTCAGGAAGCCTTTCGCGCAGCACTTGAAGTGATTAATGAATATCAAAAGGATGCATAAGAATTTTTTATTGTCTTTACAATAAATGACGTCTTCTTTTTCCCAAAAAGCCTTTATGAATAAAGGGCTTTTTAAATAGCTTATGCGAACCTTAAAAGGGATACTGTTGCACAATAAGGATTCACTTTAACGATGGACAATGCGATTAGTCTATCGATTAGGTATTCTTTTTATGCAATCTATTTATTCACTTAGCATTAAAATAATGTTTTTTAATGATCTGAATAAAAGCACTGGTTTGATCAGCTCCGACATCGGGAGAAATCACAACGCCGACATTTAAATGAAGAGCAAAATCATTTAATTCAATAATTTCCAATCCATTATTTTTTAATGCGAACTTTTCAAAAAAGGGTTTAGGAAAAACTCCCAGACCCTCACCCTTCAGAATACTTTGTAATTGAAGCTCAGCGCCAAAGATTTCTTTATTGATATAAAATCCTAACCGCTGATTGTATAAAATTTTAGCCAGACTTTCTCTGAAGCAGCAACCTTCGGGATGTAAAATCCAACCTTTTTTACTACATTTTTCCAGACTATTATATTGATAAGCTTCGTCTTTCCTGCCAACAATTACAAAAGGAAGTGAACCAATCTTTGAAAAATTTATATTTTCAGGTAGCTGCAGGTTTGATGGAATCATCAATGCCGCCAAATCAATTTCACCTTCATATATTTGTTGAACCAGACTACGACCCCAGCCACTTGAAATATCAATGTCAGAGAAATCCTCCATCCGTTTAGATTCATAAATAACAGGATCTAATAAATCATCAATCAGTGTTTGCGGTATTCCAATCTTTAACACCTCTTTAAAAATTTCATTACTCTCATCCTGAAAACTTTTAAGTAATTCTAATTGTTTTAAAATAAAGCAGCCTTTGAAATAAACCTTTTCCCCTAACCGTGTCAATTGCAGGGGACGTGTTTTTCTATTCAGTAGCGCACCTTTTACTTTTTCCTCAACATTATAAATACGCTTGGTGACTGTTGATTGCTTCACTCCAAGCTTCTCTGAAGCAATCGTTATTGATTGATTATCAACAACGTATATAAAGGTTCTCAAATCCCTAATATCCAAATTTTATGCCTCACATTGAGTTATTTAAAATACTTTCTGAACTGACAAGGCGAGCATCCTGACCAGGCTTTAAATGCACGTGTAAATGCACTATGTTCTGTATACCCCAATGTATAAGCAATATCAGATAAACTCACATCCTTATTTTGTAATAACGACAAAGCTTTCTCATGTCTTTTTTGCTTGACTAGAAGCTTAAATTCCTCACCTTCATTTTTTATTTTTTTTGAAAGTACTCTAGGTGTCAATTTCATCTTTTTTGCGACTTTCAATAGATAAGGTTCGCCTTCAGATAAGGTATTGCTAATTTGAATGTTCACTCGATTGATAAAATCTACGGGATCTTTGGTCTCGTTTCGGTGTAAGGAAAAAAACTCCTCTATACAAATCTCGTTAAAGCTTCTACACATCGTGATAAAATCAAATAATCCTCCAGAATATAATGGATATTTATAAATATCCTCCAGAGTGGACTCTATAATGCAGTGAATGGTTTCCATTTCAAAACGGTTCACTAAAATCTCAAAGCCTGCTAAAAAGTCATTTAGCACAAACTCTGGACTTAAAAGTTCACACCGATAAACAAGAACAACTCTAAAACGATCTAGAGATAAATTATTAATGATAGAAAAAAACTTATCTACATCTAAAAGAAAAAAGATAACCGCATGCTTCAGATCTTTATTCCCGATTTCAATAAGATGCAGTTTTATATTTTTTTCACAATGTGAAAAAGTATGAAACATGTTATCTATCTCATTTACAGTTCTATAAACTCTAACAAAATTTGAAATAGAATCTTAAACAGTTGAGATCAATAAAATAATCATTTTAGGAAAGTTAAATGAACAAGCAATGAATACTTGTTCATTTTTATGAAGATCCGAATAAACGGATCTGCTATTGCGTACTGTGGTTTTAGATAATAAGTCCCTCACAGTCATCACCTTTCCAAGACAAACGGTCTGCAATATATTCCTTGTTAAAATCGATACGTAACTGACAACGCTTATAATCTTGTGTATTTGGTACACGAATATCCAGTACATAATTCCAGGTTCTTACTGCAAATAATCCCTCATTAAAGTGTGGATTGCCCAAGATATGACGGAATTGATCTTTGTTCATACCGATATCTAAACGGGTAACATCGTTATATTCATAACGTTTCACCAGTTTGAGATAGCTTTTATCTATTTCAGGAAAACTCAGCGCCTGAGCAGGCGTTAACTCGGCTTCACCTTGAGTTTCTGCCTGACTACCAAACGACATACTGACAAGTATCAGCGTAGCTAATATCTGGATCATTTTCATTGCTATTCCCACCTCATTGTTATTAAAGAAAAAAAGGAGAGCTTTACAGCTCTCCTCAACCTTTTAGTCAATTACAGTACTTACCCCAATACGGACAAGCGGACTATTGCCTTCGCTTCCCATTGCCGCACCCGTTGTCAATGACCAGCGACCATTATCTGCTGTGCGTCTAAAGGTTACACCGACCGCACTCTGATCGTTGTAATAAGCGGCGCCCGCAGCCATGGTTAGCTTACCAGCAACATAAGGAGCATTTTCAAGTGCCGCTGTTGCAGCAATACCTGCAGACATTCTGTCTTCTAATTTATCCATTCGTTTATTGGTATCATAGAAGACCTGTTGCATCTGATCGCCCAGATTGGTAACACGATCATCAATTGCACCTAAGGCATCGCCAACATTGTTATGGGTACCACCCGCAACATTGTAGGTCGGTCCTGTCCAGCCTTTCTCTGGGTCATAACCTGCACCACCGCCTAAGGCTGCGCCAACATCTTGATAAGACTGGTGTAACTGGCTACCATTGACTGCGTCTTTTGAAGCACTATGAATTGCTCCATCTGCCACGCCTGTCACTTTCTTACCGCCAGCATTAATGCCACCTGTAGTCATGCTTGGTCCTGCCTCGCCGTTTGGTCCAGCAATGCTAATGCCGCCACCCGTGATAGTTGTGCTACCTTGGTCACCTGCAACATTGACCTGGTTTGCATTTACGTCTTTTGCAGTAACGCTATCTACAGTGATGTCTTTTGCCAGACCAACTTCATAGTCAGTACTGCCATCCGCTTTCTTGCTTTCTTTTACAGTGATGTTTTTGTCTTCATTGCTTACCGATGACTTCGCTGCCTTGGCTGCATCACCTACAGCACCAATTGCGTCATTGATATTGTTATGACCTGTACCTCCAATGTTACTGGTACTGATCGTGCCATCATCATTTACGGTTGTGTTACCACCAATCGCACCTGCAACACTGTCTGAGATATCTTTGATCTGACCGCCATTGACCGCATCTTTCGAGCCGTCTGCTATTGTTCCATCCGCTACACCGGTAACTTTCTTGTCGCCTGCATCGATACCGTCTTTGGTCACGCTTGGACCACCATCGATATGTAAGCCATCGCCATCCAGTTTGGTGCCTCCAGCAGTCACGCTGTCGACCTCAAGATCTGGTGTAGTCGATACTTCGTAGTCCGTGCTGCCATCCGCATTCTTGCTTTCTTTCACAACAATGTTTTTGCCTTCTGTCACCGTAGACTTCGCTGCTTTCGCTGCATCGCCTACTGCACCAATCGCATCATGGATGTTGTCTTTGCCCGTTCCGCCAATGTTGCTAGTGTTGAGCGTGCCGTCCGGATTCACCGTGGTGTTGCCACCAATGGCTCCTGCAACACTATCCGACACACCTTTTAATTGGCTACCGTTGATTGCATCTTGCGAATCGGCTGCAACTCGACCTGGTGCCACACCTGTAATCACGGTGTTGCCTGCATCAATGCCTTTGGCAGTAATGCTTGGTCCAATGTTGTTGCCCATTGGGTCAACAAAGCCCAGACCTGTTGAGTTCACAACAGTTCCATTACCATCAGCATCTTTCAGGCTAATACCTTTGGCACCATATTCTGCCTCATTGCCTTCGCCGTCTTTGACCTGGGTACCTGTGGCAGTCAGTACGGTTTCGTTGCCTTCGTCATCGGTTGCGGTCACGCTATCGAACTTGACGTCTTTGGCTGTGGCAACTTCATAGTTGGTACTGCCATCGGCATTCTTGGTCTCCGTTACCACCATGTTATCGCCTTCGGTGACTGTGGTTTTCGCAGCTTTGGCAGCAGCGCCTACTGCACCAATGGCATCATTGATGTTGTCTTCACCTGTGCCACCAATATCTGGGTTGGTGTAACGACCTGTGTTTGGATCGTATTGGGTATTACCGCCAATAATATCCTTGACACCTTCGCCTTGCGCATGGAGCTGACTACCGTTGATCGCATCGGTTGAGTCTGCACTGACTGTACCAGGGGCAACATTGGTCAGCTTTTTACCGCCTGCATCAATGCCGGCCTTGGTCACACTTGGGCCGCCTGCAATGGTCATGCCGTCATTGTTAATGACGGTATCACCTGCGGTCACACTGTCCACTTTCAGGTCACGGTTCAGGCTGTACTTGATGTCATTGCCTTCTTTGCTTACCTGTAAGTTTTCTTCGCCATCTGCAGTACCGATATCAACTACATCGCCTGCTCGAACTGCACCATCATTGGCACCATTGCTTTGCAAGGTCCAGCCTTTGTCCAGTTCAGTGATCGCATCACCAACATTGGTCAGGTCTGTACCATTCACAGTGTAATTAGGTTTGCTGACCGTACCGTCCGGATTCACGGTTGAACCACCGCCTAGGGCATCCGCAACACTTTGTGCATTGTTGGCTAACTGGCTACCGTTGATCGCATCGGTTGAGTCTGGATTGACATCACCTGCTGCAACACCACTGATCTTGCCAGTTGCACCATCAATATTCACGTCACCGACTTTGACTGTGTTGAATTCAACATCATCCGCGGTTGCAACGGTATAGATGGTTTGGCCATCATCGCCTGTTGCACTTTCAACCGTTATGTTTTTACCAGCGTCTACTTCAGTTTTAGCAGCCGCGGCAGCTTTTCCGATTGAGCCAATCGCATCATTGATATTGTCTTCACCTGTGCCACCAATATCTGAGTTGGTATAGCCTCCAGTATTTGGATCATATACGGTGTCGCCACCAATAATATTACGGACACCTTCGCCTTGCGCATGGAGCTGACTACCATTGATAGCATCGGTTGAGTCTGAACTGACTGTACCAGGAGCAACATTGGTCAGTTTTTTACCGCCTGCATCAATGCCGGACTTGGTCACACTTGGGCCATCAGTAATGGTCATGCCGTCATTGTTAATGACGGTATCGCCTGCAGTCACGCTATCCACTTTCAGGTCACGGTTCAGGCTGTACTTGATGTCATTGCCTTCTTTCGTTACCTGTAAGTTTTCTTCACCATCTGCGGTACCGATATCAACTACATCGCCTGCTCGAACTGCACCATCATTGGCGCCATTGCTTTGCAAGGTCCAGCCTTTGTCCAGCTCTGCCAATGCATCACCCACATTGGCAGTATCGGTACCATTGATGTTGTACGTTGGATTAGATACGGTGCCATCCGGATTCACGGTTGAGCCACCACCTAAAGCATCCGCAACGCTTTGTGCATTGTTGGCTAACTGGCTACTATTGATCGCATCGGTTGAGTCTGGATTGACATCACCTGCTGCAACACCACTGATCTTGCCTGTTGTACCATCAATATTGACGTCACCGACTTTGACTGTGTTGAATTCAACATCATCCGCAGTTGCAACGGTATAGATGGTTTGACCATCATCACCCGTTTTACTGTCAACCGTCATGTTTTTGCCAGCTTCTACTTCAGTTTTCGCTGCTGCGGCTTCTCCCTGAATTGCATCCGCAACCGTATCATAGCCTTTGTCATTCACTGTGAATGGGCCATTCAGCTTGCCGCCTTCATTGGTAACCCCTCCACCAAGAATATCGCCAACAGAGCCTGCTGTATCATTTAGCTGACTACCGTTGATGGCATCTTTCGAATCTGCGGCAACTTCACCCTCCGCAACATTGGTTACTTTCAGACCACCAGCATCAACACCTGTGCGGCTCACGCTTGGGCCAACTAAATCACCCGTGGCATTGGTAAATGCCAAACCTGTGGTATTAAGCAGTGTAGTATCACCCTGAGCATTCTTGATGGTCGTTCCTGCGGCGGTATTCGCATTCGTATTACCTTGCGCATCTTGGACAATGGTTCCTCCTGCAACCAGAGTAGTACTGTTGCCTACCGGATCTTTAACTTCAACGCCGGTATTGTCCAGACGCGTGTTGCCTGCAGTGACGCTGTCCACGTTCAGGTCACGGTTCAGGCTGTACTTGATGTCATTGCCTTCTTTACTCACCTGTAAGTTTTCTTCACCTTCAGCTGTACCAATATCTACAGGGTCCCCTGCCTTCACAGCACCTGCATTGGCACCATTACTTTGCAAGGTCCAGCCTTTGTCCAGTTCTGCCAAGGCATCACCCACATTGCTGGTATCCTTACCATTGATATTGTAGGTTGGATTTGAAATCGCGCCCGTAGTTGGATCATAGGTTGCTCCTCCACCAAGCGCTCCAGCAGTCGTTTCACCCAATTTACTGGTACGGTTATCATTGCCCGCAACCACCTGATCTAACTGGTCTTTATTGACTGCATCAGTCCCGTCTGTACCTGGTGCAAGATTGGTAATCTTATTACCTGCTGCATCAATGCCGGACTTGGTCACACTTGGACCACCCGTGATGGTCATGCCGTCATTGTTCATAACGGTATCGCCTGCAGTGACACTATCCACTTTCAGGTCACGGTTCAGGCTGTACTTGATATCATTGCCTTCTTTGGTCACCTGTAAGTTTTCTTCGCCATCTGCGGTACCGATATCAACTACATCACCTGCTCGAACTGCACCCTCATTGGCGCCATTGCTTTGCAAAGTCCAGCCTTTGTCCAGCTCTGCCAAGGCATCGCCCACATTGGCAGTATCGGTACCATTGATGTTGTACGTTGGATTAGATACGGTGCCATCCGGATTTACCGTCGAGCCACCGCCCAAGGCGTCCGCAACGCTTTGTGCATTGTTGGCTAACTGGCTACCGTTGATCGCATCGGTTGAGTCTGGATTGACATCACCTGCTGCAACACCACTGATCTTGCCAGTTGCACCATCAATATTGACGTCACCAACTTTGACTGAATCAAATTCAACATCATCAGCAGTTGCAACGGTATAGATCGTTTGGCCATCATCACCCGTTTTACTGTCAACCGTTATATTTTTACCTGCTTCCACTTCAGTTTTCGATGCAGCAACCACAGTATCTAACTGATCCTTATTGACTGCATCAGTCCCTTCAGTACCTGGAGCAAGATTGCTGATCTTGTTACCAGCAACGTCAATGCCGGACTTGGTCACACTTGGACCACCCGTGATGGTCATACCGTTATTATTAATAACCGTATCGCCTGCAGTGACGCTGTCCACTTTCAGGTCACGGTTCAGGCTGTACTTGATGTCATTGCCTTCTTTGGTCACCTGTAAGTTTTCTTCGCCATCTGCGGTACCGATATCAACTACATCGCCAGCTTTCACAGCGCCATCATTGGCACCGTTACTTTGCAAGGTCCAGCCTTTGTCCAGCTCTGCCAAGGCATCGCCAACGTTATTGGTATCTGTGCCATTGATGTTGTAAGTTGGGTTAGAAACGGTACCTGTTTCTGGATCATAGCTTGAACCACCGCCCAGACCACTGGCTGTACTTTCTCCCAGACGATTCGTCTTATCATCGGCATCTTGTGCTACCTGATCTAACTGATCTTTATTGACTGCATCAGTCCCATCTGTACCTGGTGCAAGATTAGTAATCTTATTCCCTGCTGCATCAATGCCTGTCTTGGTCACACTTGGGCCATCGGCAATGGTCATGCCGTCGTTGTTAATGACCGTATCGCCTGCAGTCACACTGTCCACTTTCAGATCACGGTTCAGGCTGTACTTGATGTCATTGCCTTCTTTCGTCACCTGTAAGTTTTCTTCGCCATCTGCGGTACCGATATCAACTACATCACCTGCTCGAACTGCACCATCATTGGCGCCATTGCTTTGTAAGGTCCAGCCTTTGTCCAGCTCTGCCAATGCATCACCCACATTGGCAGTATCGGTACCATTGATGTTGTAAGTTGGATTAGATACGGTGCCATCTGGATTCACCGTTGAGCCACCGCCCAAGGCATCCGCAACGCTTTGGGCATTGTTGGCTAACTGGCTACCATTGATCGCATCTTTCGAGTCTGGATTGATATCACCTTCGGCAACATTAATGATTTTATTGCCTGCTGCATCAATGCCTGACTTGGTCATGCTTGGACCATCAGCAATGCTAACACCATCGCTATTCATTACAGTATCGCCGGCGGTGACACTGTCTACATCCAGATCCCGCGACAGCTCTACCGCAATTTTACCGTCCTGAACTTTGGTGCTGATGTTGCTGTCTGCACCAATCACCTCAACTGCTTCACCCAGCTTTTTCTGTACTGTGCCGCCATCTTGCGCAGTCAGACCAAAGCCTTTATCTGTTAAATCCTGACTGGCCTGATCCAGTTGTCCCTTGTTGACGGCATCACTGGCTTCAGTACCATCTGCCACATTGGTGACCTTGGTCCCTGCTGCATCAATGCCGGACTTGGTCACACTTGGGCCATCAGCAATGGTCATGCCGTCATTGTTAATGACCGTATCACCTGCAGTCACGCTGTCCACTTTTAGATCACGGTTCAGGCTGTACTTGATGTCATTGCCTTCTTTCGTCACCTGTAAGTTTTCTTCGCCATCTGCGGTACCGATATCAACTACATCACCGGCTTTCACAGCGCCATCATTGGCACCATTGCTTTGCATTGCCTGCAGCATCAATGCCTGACTTGGTTACACTTGGACCGCCGCTGATGGTCATACCATCATTGTTAATGACCGTATCGCCTGCAGTGACGCTGTCTACTTTCAGGTCACGATTCAGGCTGTACTTGATGTCATTGCCTTCTTTCGTTACCTGTAAGTTTTCTTCGCCATCTGCGGTACCGATATCAACTACATCGCCTGCTCGAACTGCACCATCATTGGCGCCATTGCTTTGCAAGGTCCAGCCTTTGTCCAGCTCAGTAATTGCAGCACCAACATTATTCACCTCGGTCCCATTCACATTATAAGTTGGATTAGAAACAGTGCCTGTATCCGGATCATAGGTTGAACCACCACCTAAGCCACTAGCTGTAGTTTCACCCTGTTCATCCACGATATCTTTTACAGCTTTTAACTGGCGTACATTCACAGCATCGGTATCTTCTGAACCATCAGAAAGATGCTGGATACGACGTTCATTGCCAGCTGTGCCGACCGAAACGACCGAAGTTGGCGCTGCTGTTCCTGTTAAGAAACCTTCACCTGTTGCAGTTGAGGTTTGGCTACCCGCACCCAATGCCACATCGTCGGCATTGGTCGCCACAGCATTTGAACCGAGTGCAATACCGCGCACTGCCTGAGCATTGGCAGAATCACCCAAGGCAATAGAACCCGCCTCTGCTGCTGTAGAAGTATTCCCTAGAGCCACAGCGCCTTGACCAATCGCCTTGTTTTCATTACCGATTGCGACAGCACCGTTTGCTGCGGTATTTCCAGCCTCATCGCCTGCTGCGGTGTTGTTTCGACCGAGTGTAACTGCACCATCACCATTGGAAACGTTCGGATCACCAATCGCCACTGCACCATCGCCTGAGGCTCTTTGACCACGACCAATAGAAACCGCACCACCATTGGCTGTTCTTGAGTTGGCGGTAGTACCATCTGAACCCATGGCAACGTTCTGACCAGTCGCGCCTGTGGTCACGCCATTACCCATCGCGATATTATTGCTGCTACCACTTGCAGTGGCTGCGTTACGGCCAATGGCAATATCATTATCACCTTGTGCCTGTGACTGATCCCCCATGGCAACAGAGGAAACGCCATTAGCATTGGCCTGATTGCCATAAGCTGATGAATTATTTCCTGTTGCCCTGGCCTGACGACCGACTGCCGTAGTCTGGTTACCAGTACCTTTTGCGCCTGTACCAATTGCGACCGAATCCGTACCATCGGCATTTGGTGCAGTTGCAGCATCATATTGTTGACTGCCCGTACTACTACCAATCGCAATACCACGCTGTCCTCGAGTCGTCGCCGAAAGGCCTAATGCAATACCACCTGTGGCCCCTTGAGCAACTGTCGCGGTATTACCTTGAGCAATCGAGAAGTTTGCATCAGCCCAACTGCCACGGCCAATGGCAATTGAAGTATCACCTCTTGTACGGTTATTTACCCCAATTGCAACGTTACCAACGGCTGCACTATCCGAGATATCATTACCGATCCCCAAAGCCGTGTTATAACCTGTACCACCTGTACGGTTACCTTGGCCAACCGCTACATTATGGAACATACCATTGGCATCAGAGACATTGGCATTACCAACTACGGTAGCACCACCACCGCCTGTAACCCGGTTACTTTTACCAACAGCGGTAGAAGCCCCAGTCACGCCTGTCGCGCCTGTTGGATAATTATTGGAGCCTGTACCTCGGCGGTTATTTAATGTTTGTGACCAGGTGGTATCCGTCCCGCTAATGGTAGTACCACACCCGATCGCAACCCCGCCCGCACCGCTGACACTGGCCTGCCCAACACCATTGCCACATTGTGCAGCAGTTGGCGACATTGCCATACTGGTGTCATTGTTCGAAGACCCGCCGCCTGTATTGGCTGCTGCAAACGCACCGCCGCTAAAGAAGATTGAACTCAGGGTAAGTGCAAGAAGAGTTGGTAGGGGTTGATAATTCTGATATTTTTGATAATTATTAGTAGAGTTTGTTGTGGTTGTAACTGCGGTATTTGTCGTTACATTGCGTTTTTTGGTTACGCCCCGCGCATTTTCTGAAACAACAGTCCATAAATTCAGACTTTTGTTCCAGACCAAGCGATAGATCTTATTCATTGCTATATGCCTAATAAAGAGAATTCAAGCACATAAAATTTAAATAAATTCGACCCAAACACGTTTAACAATCAGTGATTTTTTTTAATAATTAATACTTTTTTTTATAATTCCCCGCTTAATATTCCCAAAACGAATATTATCAAACATATATTTCACCAATAGTTAACACAATGGGACTTTATTTTGTAAAAATATAAAAACTACAAAAAATATAATAATCTGATGCATAAGTATACTTAGGTTAATATTTTATTTTTGCTATGAAAAAACAGATACTTAATATTCATAATGATTATTTAAAAATCCTTATTGACACCGCTTCCAAATTTGGCGTTCCTAAAGGCGAAATCATCAGATATTGTCAAATCCCTTTATCAATACTCACCGAGACCAATCAAAACGACCGTATGAGCTTTACCCAATGGAGCGAAATTGTTATTCGTCTTATAGAGCTTTTACCGGAAAAGGGTCTCGGCTATCAATTTGGTTTTAACTGCAAACTGACCTCACATGGGGCATTAGGCTTTGCCTTACTCACAAACAATACCATTGGAAAAGTCTTAATAGACTTGCAAAAATATTATAATATGCGCATTCACAAAATGGACCTCTCCATTTTAAACAAAAATGACAAAATCATTATGCGTTTAACCCCTATTTACCATCTTCCAAGCCATCTTAATGAAAGTAAAAAGAATATTATTAATAAATTTTTTATTGAAAGTGCTCTAATTGACATTGTTACCAATTTACAGCTGATTACCAATTACAACTTATCGGGTTTAAATGTCGATGTCACTTGGGATCAAGATGATTATCACCAGTTCTACGAAAAGCGTCTTCCGCTCATCCATTTCAACAAAGAATACAATCAAATAAGTTTTGATATCAAATGCTTAGATCTACCCCTAACCTTTAGCTCACCGAGTGCCTATCTAATTGCCATGGAACTCGTTAATAAGGAATATCTTTTCTATCAAGATCAGGATAACAAGATTATTTTAAAAGTTAACCAGCATCTTAAATTTATACCCGGTATCGGTTTCCCAAGCTTAACGGATGTTGCCACAAAACTAAAAGTTTCAGAAAGAACCCTAAAGCGGGAACTGTCTAATGCAAATACAACCTTTTCATCTTTATTACAATTCAAAAAATTTGAACTGGCTAAAAAACTAATTAATTCAAACCGAAATATTCAGGAAATATCTGATTTACTGGGGTATAGCCATATTAGTGCTTTTTCAAGAGCATTTATTGGCTGGACAGGTAAAAAACCAAGCGAGTATATTCGTGAACAAAGAATTTCGTTTAAGGATTATTACCTGAAAAAGTCTGACAGCATCACTCACTAATCTAGGAAATACTCAATTAAAATTCTGATCACCTTACTTAGTTAACCTATATTTTGGTAGAAGCTCAAAGAAAAAATATAAACACCTGCAGCTACCATATTAGCTTCACCTATATTCACCAGGATTCCATTAGATCTCTTTGAAATAAAAAACCATTACAACACCTTATTTAAACCATTTGATAAAAAATAAACATTAAACCCAACAACCAGAAAACACCAACGATTGCCTATAAAATTTAAGACTTATCACAATATATCTTAATTTAATAATATACTTGCCTTTTTTATAGTTATAAAAACACTTCAATCTAGCCATTCTCTTCTAATACAGTTTATAGCAAATACTTAGCTCTAATATCATTATTAATATTTAACAAAGTACTGAAAGCAACCAGCTCTTTGAATGAACACTAGATTGGCAATAGGAAGTATAAATTCTACCAACACGGATTTATTTATAGCCCAAGCGATGATCGTATATTTCCTATTTAGTCGAAGTACTTTACCGCTTACGCTCATATTTTTTATAGAAAATTGATCATTTTGGTAGATAAGTTAAGCAAATGAGTCACTGAGCTATACGCATTTTTCTTCTAATATGCCGCTACCCAATAGTGCAACACCTTAACGTTTTAGGTTCACAATGACTCAATTGCCAAAAGCGAAACGACCTCTCATCACGACTCAAGCGGTGCAACGAATTTTGAATAGCCGTAGGCGTCAGCAAGCCCAGCATATCTTGGCGAATGCTGTAGATCGTGTCTTCCGTGGCCAACAGTTGGCTCTGTCAGGCAAGACTCCTTTTGAGATCGTCTATCAGCGTGAAATTATCAGCCTACGTCACTACAGCACTGACCGTAGCGTCATACAACACCGGATTCCTTTAGTCATTGTGCCGCCGCTTGCAGCCAATATGCTGATTTATGATTTATTCCCAACTCGTAGTCTGGTCCGTTATTTTCTGGCGCAGGGCTTTGACGTTTATCTGATTGACTGGGGTACGCCTAGCTTGCGACAGGCCCGCTATAATCTCAGCACCTATGTCAAAACCTTTATGCCCGACTTTATTGAAAAGATTCGCCAGCACAGTGGTCAGCAGCAGCTTTCCCTGTATGGCTGGAGTTTAGGTGGTGCACTTTCCCTGTGTTATACCTCGCTGTTTAAGGATAAAAATATTCAGAATATGGTGATTCTGGCTTCGCCGATTAACACCCATAAATCAGGCTATATGGGCAAGTTTTATCAGAAGCTGACTGCACCAGCGCAATGGATCCGCAGCAACACCAAATTCCGGATTTATCAAGTGCCAAGCCGGGTTTTCCATATCCACGGCTGGCAAAATACGCTGGGATTTAAACTCACCGATCCGATTGGTAACTTTAAGAATTACTGGGAACTGGTTAAAAACCTAAATGACCGCCAGTTTGTGATCAATCACGCAACTTCAAGTTCTTTTGTAGACAATATGCTGGCCTATCCGGGCGGCGTCATGCGCGATATCATTTTACGCTTCTGGATTGATAATGAACTTTCCACAGGAACCGTGAAATTCGGGGAACAAACGGCGAATCTAAAAGACATTGATTGTTCTGTGCTGGCGGTGGGTGGCAGTACCGATATTATTGTCACTGCCGAGGCAGTACGTCCATTGATGGATTTGATTAGCAGTACCGATAAACAGTTTGAAATTGTTCCTGGCGGGCATATGGGACTGGTTTCAGGCAATCAGGCACCGCATTCCGTCTGGCCAGTGGTGACCCAATGGTTAGCGCAACGTTCGGATTAAAAAAAATTCTGCAAGATCAGGCTGTAAGGTTTTAACAAACCGAGCAGCTCATATCATTAATTCAGGCAAAATGCTGCTGACGATGCAGCACCAGACTTTCGACATTGACCGGTGTACCCAACAGGTAACCTTGTAACTGATGGCAGCCTAAGCTGGTCAGGATATCCGCCTGTTGTTGAGTCTCTACCCCTTCCGCAGTCACGATCAAACCCAGCTTTGCGGCCAGATGGATAATGCTTTCCAATATCGCTTCTTCTTTGGAATTAGGCTGCAGGTCAATGAGAAAACCGCGGTCAATTTTAAGCTCATCCACCGGTAAATCTTTTAAATACAGGAAACTGGAATAGCCTGTCCCGAAATCATCAATGGCAATCCGGATGCCAAGTTTACGTAAGCGTTCCAAGGTGCGGATACTGGAATCGATATGATGCATCGCGGTCGATTCGGTAATTTCAAGAATTAAATGATGTGGCTGGATCTGATACTGTTCTAACAGTTGTTCCAGTACGCTAAACAGCTTTTTATTTTCAAACTGCAGTGCAGACAGATTGACGGCTATCGGGTAGAAGGCACTGTTATTTTGTTCCCATTTCTGGATTTGCTGGCAGGCTTGTTCAAGCGCCCAATAGCCCATCGGAATAATCAAACCGGTTTTTTCTGCCCCATCGATAAACATTTGCGGGGTTAATAATCCCAGCGTTGGATGCTTCCAGCGGATCAGGGCTTCGACACCGCAGACTTCATAACTGGCGGTAAATTTAGGCTGGTAAAACAACACAAATTGCTGTTCATCGACCGCTTTATAGAGATCGTTAATCAATTTGGACTGACTACGCACATCCTGCTGATCGGACATGGAATGGAACATGGTATAGGTATTGCGACCCTGCTCTTTCGAGATCAGCATCGCGACATCGGCATTGATCAAAATGTCCTGTACATTGGTGCCATGTTCTGGATACATGGCAATCCCGACACTGGCAGAGATATTGATATCTTTGGTCGCAATTAAATAGGTTTCCTGAATGTAGTGCAGAAGATTTTCAGCAAGCTGCATCGCCTCATTGATATCGGTATTTTCGGCAAAGAGAACAAACTCATCGCCACCAATCCGGAACAGCTTATGGCGGCTATTGTCTAATTTATTATGGAGACGGTTTGCCATCTGGATCAGCAACTGATCGCCGATATGATGCCCAAAAGCATCATTCACAGACTTGAAGCGGTCTAAGTCGATATAGAGAAATGCCGCTTTTTGGTCGTGCAAACGATGGTGGCTAAACACCACTTCAGCATAATCTGTGAGGAATAAACGGTTCGGTAATTTTGTCAGCGCATCATGTAGCGACTGGGTGGCCAGCTCTTTATTCATCTTTGTGAGCTGTTCATTGCGCTCTTCCAGACGCGCTTCTAGCACCGCGACCGCGAAACCTGCGACAAAAACCAGACTGGTAATAAAAATAATAGTAAACAGTAAAACACTTTGTTGAGTCTGGTCCGAGGTCAGGACTTGTGCCAGGCTTTCATCAAAGTAGGTGGCTGCCATGCCGGTATAATGCATGCCGACAATACTGAATGCCATCAGGATAGCAACGGTTGCTTTAAGTAAGGTACGGTATTTTATTGCATTTTTATATTTGAAAATAAAAAAGAAACTTAAGCCCGAACCACTAATCGCAATCAGCACCGAGCAGATCACCAGCAGAGGGTCATAATGCATCCGGTGGTGTTCAACCATTAATGCCAGCATGCCGGTGTAATGCATGCCCGATATGCCGAGGCCCATAAAAACAGCGCCAAGTACGAGACGAGGTAAAGGCAAGGTCGGCCTAGAAGTAAGCCATACCGCAAAAATGGAAGCCACAGCACCGACCAGATAGGACAGTATGGTTAAACTCACATCAAAACGATACCCTTCTGGCAAATGGCTAGCCAGCATTCCCACAAAGTGCATTGACCATATCGCTAATCCTAAGATTAAGCCACTCGCCACTAAAATGCTTTTTTCAAATTTTTTATAAGCAACTTTAAAAACGAGTTCTTCCATTGAAACTGCCGCATAGCATGTCGCTATTGCAACCAAAATGGAAACGATGACCAATGTGCTATCGTAATCAACGTGAACCATAAAGGACTTCCATGATTATTCAGTACTTTTTTTTATTTGATGAGCAAAAATGCTCGAAATCCGAACGACCTTCTACACTCAAAAAAGCGATGAATTTGACATTCATAAACTTTCCTTAACAATAGCATCATCTGGCATAAGGTCAAGTCCTTTTCACTTTATAAATCAATAGAATAAAAGCAGGTGAACATTTCAAACCGATGAAAAGCCTTATTTTTTATTTCTACTTTTTAATTGAAAATTTAATTTATTTTTACTAACGCTTTTTGCAGGGTGCTTTTCAGGTTTGGAACTGTTTTTAAATCGTCCAGATTCCGCAAAATCTTAAGGCATTATTGTGCTGGAGCATGGTTAAACTTTCTCATAAAAATGCTTAAATCTCAAACTGCATTCATCTGATTTTTATTCCGGATGCAACACCTGTCATTTACATCGCATAAAAAAAGCCCTTGCATAAACAAGGGCTTTTAAAAGATTAAACTAGAACTTAGTTTTTCTCTTTATCAATAATCTTGTTCGCTTAAATCCAAGGTACGAAAAAAGATGAAAGTACTGCTTTCATCTTTTTGAGGCACGTAAAGATAGACATAAAAAACCCACTCAAATAGAGTAGGTCTTCGCATTCAAATCAATTGATTCGAGAAATTAGTTCTTCTCTTTATCTACAATCTTGTTCGCTTGAATCCTGAGTAAGGTTTAAGAAAGTATTACTTTCTTCTTACGCAAGGAGCAGGGAAATAGAAAAGCATGAGAAGCAGCGCTTCGTAAGGCCCCTACGCAAGAGAGAAGCTATGCTTCGCTAACGTACGTAACATTAGGATTATCCAATAAAAAAGCCCTTGCATAAACAAGGGCTTTTAAAAGATTAAACTAAAACTTAGTTTTTCTCTTTATCTACAATTTTGTTCGCTTGAATCCAAGGCATCATCGCACGTAACTTGTTACCTGTTACTTCGATACCATGTGCTGCGTTTTGACGACGGCGAGCAGTCATAGATGGATAGTTCAACGCACCTTCCTGAATGAACATTTTCGCATATTCACCAGACTGAATGCGTTTCAATGCATTACGCATTGCTTCACGAGACTGTTCGTTGATCACTTCAGTACCAGTCACATATTCACCATATTCTGCATTGTTCGATACAGAATAGTTCATGTCAGCGATACCGCCTTCAAACATCAAGTCAACGATTAATTTAAGTTCGTGCAAGCATTCGAAGTAAGCCATTTCTGGTGCATAACCCGCTTCAACCAAAGTTTCGAAGCCCATTTTAACCAGTTCAACAGCACCACCACAAAGAACAGCTTGCTCACCGAACAAGTCAGTTTCAGTTTCTTCACGGAAAGAAGTTTCGATAATACCGGTACGACCACCACCTACGCCTGAAGCATAAGAAAGTGCAACGTTACGTGCATTACCAGAAGCATCTTGATGGATCGCGATTAAGTCAGGAACACCTGAACCACGTTGGTATTCAGAACGTACAGTGTGACCAGGTGCTTTCGGTGCAACCATGATTACGTCTAAGTCTTTACGTGGAACAACTTGGTTATAAAGAATAGAGAAACCATGCGCAAATGCTAAAGTTGCACCTTCTTTGATGTTTGGTTCAATCACGTCACGATAAAGTTGAGATTGGAACTCATCTGGAGTCAGGATCATGACCAAGTCAGCTTGCGCTACAGCAGCTGGAACTTCAGATACTTTAAGACCAGAATTTTCAGCTTTTTTCCAAGATGCTGAACCGGCACGTAAACCAACAGTTACGTCTACGCCAGAGTCTTTCAAGTTAAGTGCATGCGCATGACCTTGAGAACCATAACCAATGATTGCAACTTTCTTGCCTTGGATGATAGATAAGTCACAGTCTTTATCGTAAAAAATTTGCATCTGTTTACTCCGCTAAAATTGTTGTCATTTCCCTTGTTCTGCAAGGACAGATCTTTTGTTGGCTCCCCCCGATCACCTTTTCAGGTGTTACCCCCACTTTTAAAGTGGGATTGGGGGAGATTTTTAAATTGTTAAAACTTTTTCGCCACGTGCGATACCAGATACACCAGAGCGAACCACTTCAAGGATGGTGTTTTCTGCCAGTGCATCAATAAAACCATCAATCTTGTCCGTTGTACCTGCGATCTGAATGGTATAGGTCGTCGGTGTAACATCCACGATTTGCGCACGGAAGATGTCAGCTGTACGTTTAATTTCCGCACGCGCAGCACCCAATGCCTTGACCTTGATCAGCATCAGTTCACGTTCAATATGTGAACCTTCAGACAGATCAACCACTTTCACCACTTCAACCAGTTTGTTGAGTTGTTTGGTGATCTGCTCAATCTTGTGATCATCACCATAGGTGGTTAAGGTCAAACGCGATAAGGTTTCATCTTCGGTTGGCGCAACATTCAGTGTCTCAATGTTGTAATTACGTTGAGAAAACAAACCCACCAAACGAGAAAGCGCACCCGCCTCGTTTTCAACGAGTACAGAAATAATATGTTTCATTATGTACGCTCCCCTTTACCTAACCACATATCCTTCATGGACTGACCAGCAACCAGCATCGGGTAGACATGTTCAGTACGGTCAACCATGACATTAATGAATACACATTTATCATTAATCGCCATCGCTTCAGCTAATTTAGATTCCAGCTCATCTGCATGGTTAATCTGAATGCCAACGTGACCATAAGCTTCCATCAACTTGGCAAAGTCAGGTAATGAATCTACATAAGAACTTGAATGACGTCCTTCATAGTTCATGTCCTGCCACTGTTTCACCATACCCAGTGCCTGGTTATTCAAGCACAGGATTTTTACATTCAGGCCATATTGCTTACAGGTCGATAATTCCTGGATACACATCTGGATTGATGCTTCACCAGTAATACATACTACCTGCTGGTCAGGGAATGCTAGCTTTGCAGCCATCGCATACGGCAAGCCAACACCCATGGTGCCCAAGCCGCCCGAGTTAATCCACTGGCGTGGACGTTTGTATTTATAGTAGTTGGCACCAAACATTTGATGCTGACCAACGTCAGAAGTAATAATCGCTTCACCATTGGTCACGCGATCCAGTGCTTCAACCACCTGTTGTGGCTTCATGACACCGTTCTGGCCTGCTTCATAACGCAAGCCATGAACTTTGCGCCATTCATTAATCTGAGACCACCATTCTGCAATTGCTTCAGGGTTTGGCTTTGAAACATTCATCTGTTTCAACTGCGCGAGCATTTCCTGAAGTACCGGCTCTACTGCACCCACGATCGGGATGTGCGCCATAATGGTCTTGGAAATGGTGGCAGGGTCTACATCAATATGAATCACTTTCGCATTGGTACAGAATTTTGCAGGGTTATTGGTTACACGGTCATCGAAACGCGCACCAATGGCCAGAATTACATCGGCATTATGCATCGCCATATTGGCTTCATAGGTACCATGCATGCCCAACATGCCCACGAACTGTGGATCATTGCCCGGGAAAGCACCTAAGCCCATCAGGGTATTGGTCACTGGATAGCCAAGTAAATGTGCCAGCTCAGTCAATAAGCCAGACGCATTACCCTGAACCACACCACCACCGGTATAAATGATCGGGCGTTTTGCAGAAATCAGTTCATCAATCGCTTTACGGATTTGACCTGAATGACCACGTGAAGGCGGCTGATATGAGCGCATCTTCACTTTTTCAGGATATTCGTAGGCAAATTTTTCTGCCGGATTGGTGGCATCCTTTGGAATATCAACCACAACCGGACCCGGACGGCCAGAGGCAGCAATATAGAATGCTTTCTTGATAATGGCAGGAATTTCGCTAGCGTGACGCACCTGGAAACTGTGTTTTACGATTGGGCGAGAAATACCGACCATATCCGTTTCCTGAAACGCATCTTCTCCAATCAGATGGCTGGCAACCTGACCAGACAGAATCACCATTGGGATTGAGTCCATGTAGGCTGTAGCAATTGGAGTGACGGTATTGGTCGCGCCTGGTCCTGAAGTGACCAGTACTACACCAGTTTTACCCGTGACGCGTGAGTATGCATCTGCCATATGACCAGCAGCTTGCTCATGACGAACGAGGTAATGGTTAATTTTGTCTTGTTGAAATAGCGCATCGTAAATATGTAATACAGCGCCGCCTGGATACCCAAAAACATGCTCTACGCCTTCGTCCGCGAGGGCACGAACGAGCATTTCACCACCAGATAAAAGTTCCAACGTGATTCACCCTAGTGTTAGCACAATTTATGGGAGACATAAATTGTGTGTTATTCATTAACTTTTGCACTTCTTATAAGTGTGCGTATTCTACTCGTTTTTGCTGTAATAGGAAAAATTTTCTGAGACTCATCAGCCGTATAAACTTGATGACATCTCGAATCAAAATATGCTGGGATAAGCACATTTCAAAAAATCATTCTCTCGGCTAGAAAGAATGTCCATTACAAGCCATGACATTTATTCGAAGGGTGATCAAATAAGCGCATATAAAACTTAAGAAAGCATTCTTGTTTCTTTCATAAGCAAAGTCAAGAACAAAGAAAAGGTTTTTAACGAATATTTTTTAGCTGTTGTTTTTTTAAACACATTTCACAGAATAATTTGGTCTTTTTAAAGTGCCTTTTGTCAAAAAACTGTTTTCTTTTTAAGGAAAAATAGGCATTGTAAACAGCTCAATCCAGCATTTTGATCGAATATAAACAGCATTCTCTTGGGGAGATCAAATATGACATCATCTTATTTAAAATCAAGCTTATACACACTGGCAATAACAACCCTACTACTGTGCTCCAGCCACAATCAGGCCCAGCAATATTATAAATGGATGGATGCCAAGGGCTCGACCCATTACACCACCACGCCACCACCGAAAGGTGCCAAACGACTGGATAAAGTTTCGACTTATGGCAGCAGTCATTCGGTGAAACAGAATCCATCTCAGCAGGATAATGCAACGACTAGCCCGAATACTGCACCCCAAGTACCTCAAGTTGAACCCGAAGTACCCGCCAATAGCGCCAAACCACAAACGCCACCAGCAAACGCCCCGCAATCTGCCTATTAAACGGCGTGGCGATCTGCAAGCTGGCCTGAAGCTGGCGACGCTTGCAGATAAAATCCCGATCTAAAAACTGACATTTCCTGCAATTTTGCGCTATGCTGTGCAGCAATCTTAACTTTACTTTTTTGTTGTATCGCATATCCCTATGACGACTTCTCACATTGACTCCGAATATCAAGCAAGTGCCATTGAGCCCCAAGTTCAACAAGACTGGGACAATCGCAAAGTTTTTAAAGTTGCAGACACTGTAGAGGGCAAGCATCGCTATATCCTGTCGATGTTCCCTTACCCAAGTGGCAAGCTGCACATGGGGCATGTGCGTAACTACACCATTGGTGACGTGATCAGCCGTTTTTATCGTTTAAAAGGCGAGACTGTCCTGCAGCCAATGGGTTGGGATGCATTCGGTTTGCCTGCTGAAAATGCAGCGATTGCACATCAGGTTGCGCCGGCCAAATGGACCTTTGAAAACATCGCTTATATGCGTGACCAATTGAAAAAATTGGGCTTGTCTGTCGATTGGGATCGCGAATTTGCAACCTGTACCCCAGAGTATTATCACTGGGAACAATGGTTATTCGTACAGCTTTATAAAAAAGGCTTGATCTATCGTAAGCTTTCAACTGTGAACTGGGATCCGGTCGACCAGACTGTTCTTGCCAATGAGCAAGTTGAAAATGGTCGTGGCTGGCGTTCAGGTGCATTGGTAGAAAAACGCGATATTCCAATGTACTACTTCCGCATTACCGACTATGCACAAGAATTATTAGACGATCTCGATACCTTGCAAGACGGCTGGCCACAACAGGTCTTGACCATGCAACGTAACTGGATTGGCCGTTCGACAGGTATGGAAATCACCTTCCCGTCTGCCAATACTGAAATCTATGCTGACGGCTTAACGGTTTACACCACGCGTGCTGACACACTTATGGGTGTGACCTATGTTGCGGTTGCAGCAGAACACCCACTTGCGCTGAAAGCTGCTGCCCTCCAATCAGAAGCAGGCAACCCTGAATTGGCTGCATTTATTGAAGAATGCCGCATGGGTTCAGTCGCAGAAGCGGATTTAGCCACTGCTGAAAAGAAAGGCATGGCCACAGGTTTGTTTGTAAAACATCCTGTAACCGGTGAACAGCTTCCAGTCTGGATCGCAAACTACGTTTTAATGTCTTATGGTTCTGGCGCAGTCATGGCGGTGCCTGCACATGACGAACGTGACTTTGAATTTGCCAATAAATTCAACTTGCCAATCAAGCAAGTGATTGATGCCAAAGATGCTGACGACGCAGATTACTCTGCAACTGAATGGCAAGAATGGTATGGCTCGAAAGAAGGCAAACTGGTTAATTCTGGCGAGTTTGACGGTTTAGCATTCCAGGCGGCTTTCGATGCCTTCCTTGCAAAATTAGAACCACAAGCATTAGCCAATTCAAAGGTTCAATTCCGTCTACGTGACTGGGGTGTTTCTCGTCAACGTTACTGGGGTTGTCCGATCCCGATGATCAACTGTAACAGTTGTGGTCAGGTACCTGTTCCAGAAGATCAATTACCAGTGGTATTACCAACTGATGTTGTTCCAGATGGTTCTGGTAACCCATTGAATAAAATGCCTGAATTCTATGAAACCAAATGTCCAAGCTGTGGCGGCGATGCACGTCGCGAGACAGATACCCTGGATACTTTCGTAGAATCATCTTGGTACTACGCTCGCTATGCATCACCAGACTTTACCGGCGGTATGGTAAAACCTGAAGCTGCCCAAAACTGGCTGCCTGTGAACCAATATATCGGTGGTGTAGAGCACGCCATTCTGCACTTACTGTATGCACGTTTCTTCCATAAATTGATGCGTGATGAAGGTGTGGTACAAGGCAACGAACCATTTACCAACTTGCTCACTCAAGGCATGGTGCTGGCAGATACCTTCTACCGTGAAGCGGAGAATGGCAAGAAAACCTGGTTTAACCCTGCCGATATCGAATTAGAACGCGATGAGAAAGGTCGTATCTTGTCTGCAAAATATTCAGGTGACGGTCAGGAAGTTGTCATCGGCGGACAAGAAAAAATGTCCAAGTCGAAAAACAATGGTATTGATCCACAAGCGATTATTGATCAATACGGCGCAGATACTGCACGTGTGTTCATGATGTTCGCAGCACCACCAGATCAATCATTGGAATGGTCAGATGCAGGTGTAGAAGGTGCAAACCGTTTCTTGAAACGTGTCTGGCGTTTAGCAGCGGGTTTCCTTGAAAAAGGCAATCAGGCGACTGCAATTGATACTGCAAACCTTTCTAAAGATGCACAGGATTTACGTCGTAAAACCCATGAAACCATCCAGAAAGTGGGTGATGACATCGAACGTCGTCATGCCTTCAATACCGCAATTGCGGCCTTGATGGAATTACTCAATGCCAGCAACAAGTTTGAAGCGAAAGATGATAATGATGCCGCTGTCGCACGTGAAGCGATTACCACGCTCCTCACCTTGCTTGCACCGTTTGCACCACACTTAAGTCAAACCTTATTGACCCAGTTTGGTCTGGAACTGACTACGGTTGAATTCCCGCAAGTGGATGAGTCGGCATTAACCCGTAATACACAAACGATTGTTGTACAAGTGAATGGTAAACTTCGTGGTAAGTTAGACGTCGCAGTTGATATGTCTAAAGATGACTTATTGGCGCTGGCAAAAGCTTTACCAGAAGTGCAACAATTCTTGACCGGTCCGACCAAGAAAGAAATTGTGGTACCAAATAAACTCGTTAATTTAGTGGTTTAAACGCCCTTTTAACCTCTCTTTGTAAAAAGAGAGGTTCCCTCAATTGAAAAGAGGGCTGAGGGAAGATGAATAAATAGAGGAATCAATATGCACTTAGCGCAACGTGCAGCTGCTATCGTTCTCACTTTAGGCCTAAGTGCAGGCTTAGTCGGCTGTGGCTTTCATTTAAAAGGAAGTAACCCAACAGCAGCGCCGCTGGTCTATAACAAGCTGTCTTTAGCCTTGCCTGCCAATACCGGTGAACTTGAAAACCGACTCAGTATTTACCTCAGTGCAACTGGCGTACAACTCAGCAATGCCAATGATGCCTATGTACTGCGCATTCTGGATTACACTCCTCGCCGTCAGCTCCTCAACGGTAAACTCACCGAAGTATTACTGCGTTTGACTGTGACCTTCCAGATCGAAGATCGTCAAGGTCGTAAAATTACCGAACCGCGTACACTCACCGCTTCTCGTACTTACCAGTACGATGTGGCAACGGTAAACACCGATAACCAGCAAGAAGCGTATCTGAACCGTATTGTGATCGATGATGTAGCACAGCAGATCACACGTCAAATTGCGGCCAACCGTTTACCTAAAGCCCAGCCATAATCACGCCTTATGAAACTGGATTATGTTCAAGCCTTAAAACGTGTCAATGAAGCTCGCGGTGCATGGATCATGCACGGACAAGAACCGCTGCTTGAACAAAACCTGCTGGATGCATTTCGTAAAAGCTGGCAACAACAAGAAGTTGAACGCCAGCGTTACGACATCAGTAGTGTCAATGACTGGAAAAATGTCTTTAATGCACTGAATAGCCTGTCCCTGTTTTCTCAACAACTGGCGATTGAAGTGCATGGCAATATCAAACCGGATGCCAATGGCTTAAAACAGCTTAAAAGCTATATTCAACATAATGAACACAACCTGTTGTTGATCGTTCTGCCCAAACAGGACAGTAGCAGTTTAAAGTCAGCCTTTTTTCAGGTGGTTGAAGCCAATGGTGTGGTTGTGCCACTGACCGCAACCTATCCGCAAGACCGGCAGCGTATCCTCGCCATCGAAGCAGAAAAGCTCAATATCCAACTCAATAATGATGCCTGGCAATGGCTGATGCAGCATCATGAGCATAACTTGCTGGCTGCAAAAAATAGCTTGATGCGGGTTGCGGATACGTTCCCCGACATTCAACAGATCCAGATTGAACAGTTGTATGCCTGCTTGCAGGATCAATCGCGCTATACCACTTATGATTTAAGTGATGCGCTACTTGCAGGCAATCTGGCTCAATCCGTGAAGATTTATCAGTACCTGATTGCTGCGGGCGAACCTGACAGCCTGATTTTGTGGACACTAAGCAAGGAAATGCGCTTATTGATGCAGCTGTTCGAGCAACCACACAATGCGATTCAGCTCGGCATCTGGAAAACCAAGGTATCGCAATATCAACAGGCTTTACGTCGTCTGAATCCAAGACAGTTTTTAAACTGGCCTGATTTATTATTACGGATTGACGCATCGATTAAAGGCATGTCAAAAGAGAATGCCGAACACCTGATGCTACAGGCCTTGAGTGAACTGTGTGGAACAACGCTATTTGCCCAACCCGCTTAACATCAGCCAACCTGTCTCATCATCATAACAACAGGCATTCACATGTCTTTTCAACTCGATCCAGAGCAAACTGAGCATATAAAAAACCTGTTTAAACGGGCGGATAGCTTGATCATTAGTGCAGGTGCAGGCATGGGTGTCGATTCTGGTCTGCCCGACTTTCGCGGTAATCAGGGCATGTGGCAAGCTTATCCTGAACTCGGTAAGCAGCGTCTCGATTTTACCGAAATTGCCAATCCAGCCGCGTTTCAACGGCAGCCCCGTCTGGCTTGGGGATTTTATGGACATCGCCTGGCTCTGTATCGGCAAACCCGCCCCCATCAAGGCTTTCATCTCCTTAGACAATTGGCTGAACAGTTGCAACTGCCCTATTTTGTATTTACTTCCAATGTAGATGGACAATTTCAAAAAGCAGGTTTTGATCCACAATACATTTATGAATGTCATGGTTCTATTCACCATCTGCAATGCCTTACAGCCTGTGTATCCGATATCTGGCCAGCAGATGAATTAACTCCAGCAATTGATCATCAGCATTGCCAATGGCAGGGACAACTGCCACGCTGCCCGCACTGCGGCCATCTTGCTCGCCCAAATATCCTGATGTTTGATGATTATACGTGGCTCAGCCAGCGTCAAAAACAACAGATGCATCGTCTCACGACTTTTTTAGAAGATCATCATCAACCTGTTGTGATCGAATTGGGCGCAGGTACGGCGATAACAACCGTGCGTTATTTTAGCGAGCGTTTTGCTCCCCACCTGATTCGAATTAATCCCAGAGAATTTGCCTTACCCTCAACAGGTGGTGTTGCCCTGCCCATCAATGCTGAAGCAGGTGTACACAGTATTTATCAGATTTTTATAGAATAACTCAGCAGAAAAAAAGAAAATAATTCTCATTCCAGATTAAAAATATTCACGCTTTATCCTTATTTCACTTTTATACTAGCTGCAGTTTCTTACTTTTGACCTGTTGCCATGCCAAAAACAACCACTAAAAAAATCCAGCCTCGTAAACTCATCCTGATTGCACTCGCTGTGCTGATCATCGCTGCACTCGGATGGATGTTCTTTAAGCCTAAAGCTCAAGCACCGCAATATATCAGTGCCGAAGTTTCTCGCGGAGATATTGAAGACTCGGTATTGGCGACTGGTGTACTCGAAGCCACCAAGATGGTGAGCGTGGGTGCACAGGTATCAGGTCAGGTGAAAAAGATGTATGTCCAGTTGGGTGACCAGGTTAAACAAGGTCAGCTGATTGCTCAAATTGATTCAATCCGTCAGGAAAACGAAAAGAAAACCGCCGAAGCCAACATCAAAAACCAACAGGCGCAATTGGCGGTACAACAGGCCAATCTGGCCAAAGTCGAAGCCGAATATAAGCGTCAACAGGCCATGTACAGTCAAGACGCAACCTCTCGTGCTGAACTGGAAGCGGCTTTGGCAAACTTTAAAACGGCTCAAGCTCAAATTGCATCGATCAATGCACAGATTGAACAGTCTCGCTTAACCCTCGCAACCGCCAAAGAAGATTTAGGCTATACCCGTATTGTGGCACCGATGGACGGGACCATTGTGGCGATCGTGACTGAAGAAGGTCAGACCGTAAACGCCAATCAAACGGCACCAACCATTGTGAAACTGGCAAAGCTCGACACCATGACCATTAAGGCACAGATTTCTGAGGCCGATGTCATGAAGGTGGAAAAAGGCCAAACCGTTTATTTCACCACTTTAGGTAACAGCGACAAGAAACATTACGCGAAATTGCGTCAGGTTGAACCAGCACCAAACTCGATCAATACCGAAACCACCAGCAGTAACAGTTCATCAACTTCGAATGCAGCGGTGTATTACAACGCATTATTTGATGTACCGAATGAAGATGGCAAACTTCGTATTGATATGACGGCTCAGGTTTACATCGTGCTTGCTGATGCCAAAAATGCCTTAACCATTCCAGCCGCCGCGATCCAGACTCAACGTGGTAATCGTAGTGCCAAGGGCGGTCAAGGCAATCGATCATCAGGTCAGGCCAAAAAAACCGATGCTGACAAAACGCAACGTCCAAAACGCTTAGAGCTGAGTGAAGAAGAAAAAGTACTCGTTGCACAAGGTAAAGCCTCTACCGGTATGGTTCGTGTGTTACAGGCCGATGGTACAGCTCAACCACAACCGGTGTTGATCGGTTTAAACAACCGTGTCACTGCACAAGTACTGAAAGGCTTGAAACAAGGCGATCAGGTAGTGATTGCCGATGCCTCTGACAGCTCAAATGAAGCGGCAAAACGTAGCAACCAACGTGCAATGAGAATGTAATATGACGCAACATCAAACACATTCATCACAGCCCCTGCTTGAGGTCAGCAACCTCACCCGTGAGTTTCCGGCGGGTGAAGGTACTGTGCAGATTCTAAAAGGAATCGACCTCAAGATTTATGCAGGTGAACTGGTTGCAATTGTCGGACAGTCCGGTTCTGGTAAGTCGACCCTGATGAATATCCTGGGCTGTCTGGATAAACCTACCGCAGGCAGCTATCAGGTCAATGGTCGTGAAACGCGCCAGCTAGAGCCTGATGAACTGGCCCAATTACGCCGTGAATATTTTGGTTTTATTTTCCAGCGCTATCATTTACTTGGCGATTTAAGTGCCTCAGGTAACGTTGAAGTCCCTGCCATTTATGCAGGCGTCGACAGTCATCTGCGGCAGCAACGCTCTGCTGAATTGTTGTCTGAGCTAGGACTTGAAGAACGCTTACATCATCGACCAAGCCAGCTTTCAGGCGGTCAACAGCAACGTGTCTCTATCGCCCGTGCCTTAATGAACGGCGGTGATGTGATTCTGGCCGATGAACCGACAGGCGCACTGGATAAGAACAGTGGTATTGAGGTAATGCGCATTTTGCGTGAGCTGAATGCCAAAGGTCATACCATTATTCTGGTTACACACGATCTGAATGTGGCGAAAAATGCCACCCGTATCATCGAGATTAGTGACGGTAATATTATTTCAGACCGTGCCAATGTGCCTGAACATGCCGATCAAGATTTAGAACATCAGACCCTGCAACGGACCCCACAGAAAAAAACCTCAGCCTGGCGTTCTTTCTTTGACCGTCTCGGTGAAGCATTCCGTATGGCCTTACTCGCCATGAATGCGCATCGGATGCGAACCTTCCTGACCATGCTCGGGATCATTATCGGGATTGCCTCAGTGGTCTCGGTCGTGGCGCTGGGTAACGGCTCACAAAAGCAGATTCTGGAAAATATCAGCAGTCTCGGGACCAATACCATCACCGTCTATCAAGGACGTGGTTTTGGTGATAACTCGCGGACCTCACAAGCCAAAACGCTGGTACCTGCCGATGCCGAAGCCTTGGCTGAACAGCCTTATGTGGATGGGGTCAGCCCGTCAGCCAATACCAGTCTGACGCTGCGTTATAAAGATACTGAAGCTGCGGCGACTGTGAATGGGGTCAGCTCGGATTTCTTCTATGTCCGCGGTATGACCTTTAAATCCGGCCAGCCTTTTGATAAGGCCAGCGTGACCCAACGTGCCCAAGATGTAGTGATTGATACCAACACGGAAAAGACCTTCTTTGCTGATGGTACCAATCCTGTCGGTCAGGTGCTGTTATTGGGCAGTGTACCCAGCCGTATTATTGGTGTGATTGATGCACAGCAAGGCTTTATGGGAAGTTCTGACAGCCTGAATGTGTATCTACCCTACTCAACCGTGATGAGCCGTATGTTGGGTCAATCCAATGTGCGTAGCATCATCGTGCGTATTAAAGACGAATATCCAAGTAGTGCTGCTGAAAATGCAATTCTGACCTTGCTGGAACAGCGTCACGGCGCACAGGATGTATTTACCCAGAACTCGGACAGTATTCGTGAAACCATCCAGCAAACTACAGCCACCATGACCTTGCTAATTTCTGCAATTGCCGTGATTTCGCTCGTGGTTGGGGGAATTGGCGTGATGAATATCATGCTGGTTTCTGTGACCGAACGGACCCAGGAAATCGGGGTACGTATGGCGGTCGGTGCGCGACAAAGCGATATTTTGCAGCAATTCCTGATTGAGGCCATTCTGGTGTGTTTATTGGGCGGTGTGCTGGGTGTACTACTGTCTTTAGGAATTGGACAGATTATTGGTCACTTTGCCAAAGGTGTGATTGAAATGAGTTATTCAACCACCTCGATTGTGGCAGCGTTTGTCTGCTCAAGTCTGATTGGTATTGTATTTGGCTTCTTGCCAGCACGAAATGCGGCACAACTCGACCCAGTTGCTGCTTTAGCGAGAGAATAACCAGCAAAAATTGATCTCAGGAACAAGATACTCGGGAATGTCATCCGCAACCTGCGTGGTATCAACAAGATATTGTTTCTGTGAGAAGTTAGATGAATGAAAAAATAGAACAGGTTTTGCGGATGACGATGGTTTTGCCTACTTTTCCCTAACGAAAAGTAGGTCGAGCCGAAGGCTTAAACTGAAAATGGATGAGAACTCGATAAGACACTGTCTCGATAATCATGCTCTTTCAAATTATTAAGGGAATGACGATCAATGTTATTCAAACAACATAAAATCGCACTTGCACTTTGTCTCAGCACATCATTAGCAGGCTGTTCTGCAGTCGTCAAAACACCCTACAACGCCCCTGCCGTACAAGTACCACAACAGTTCCAATACGATGCACAAAAAAATAAACAGGTGAATCTGACCGATCAATGGTGGACCCTGTTTAATGATGCCCAGTTAAATCAACTGGTCGATCAGGTTCTGGCCAGAAACAGTGATTTAAGCGTGGCAGGCATCACCTTAAAACAGGCCCGCTTACAGGCAGATTTGACTGCAAACAAACAAGGCCTTCGTACCAGCTCAACGGTTTCCACCGGTCATAGTTATAACCTAAATTCAGGCGATGGTTCTGATCGTGGTTTAACCACTAGCGCAGGTGTCAGCTATGAGCTTGATTTATTTGGCAAGCTGGCCAGCCAAACCGAAGCCAGCCGCTGGGAAGCTTTAGCTACTGAACAAGATTTACAAGCCACTGCACAAAGTCTGGTGGGTACCACGGCGAAACTGTATTGGCAATTGGGCTATCTGAATGAACGTTATCAGACTGTTCAGCAGAATCTGGCTTCGACCCAAAAAACCTATTCTCTAGTACAGTCGCAATACAAGGCGGGTGCAGTGTCTGGTCTGGATCTGACCCAGGCAGAGCAATCGGTACAAAGCCAGAAAGCCAGCCTGAGCCAGATTGAACAGCAACGTGTTGAAACCCGTACTGCCCTTGCGGTTTTACTGCATGAGCCCGTACAACAATTGAATATCAAGGAACCTGCACAATTACCGCGCAATGCTTTGCCAAGTATCGCGGTAGGCTTACCAGCGGATATTTTATCGCGCCGTCCAGATTTGCAGGCCTCTGAATTACGTTTGCGTAAAACCTTAGCCACCAAAGATGCGACTAAAGCCAGCTACTATCCGTCGATTAATCTGACCGGAAGTCTCGGTTCTACCAGCACCTCATTGACCCAACTGTTAAAGAATCCTGCTTTAACTTTGGGTGCGAGCTTAAGTCTGCCTTTCCTGCAATATAACGATATGAAGAAAGATATTGCGATCAGTGATCTTGAGTATGAAAAGGCCATCACTCAATATCGTCAAACGCTGTATCAGGCCTTTGCCGATGTGGAAAATGCCTTATCCAATCGCACTCAACTGAATCAGCAAGTACAGTTACAACAACGTAATGTCGAGCTGGCAGATAAAACTGAACGCTTGACCGAAGTGCGTTATCGCAATGGTGCAATTGCCTTAAAGAACTTGCTAGATGCGCAGGAAACTACACGCAATGCACGGCTCAGCTTGGTTGAAACCAAGCAGAATCAATACAATGCCTATGTGACCTTGATGCAAGCGCTTGGCGGTAGCCCTGTAAAAGAACTACCGAAACAATAGCCCTAGCGCTATTGTTTTGCGCGCTTACTCTTTCACCAGATCTGGATTATTCTGGATTTGGTGAATACGTTTAATCTTGTCCTGATCATCAAAAACAACTTCATAAGAAAGTTTCTGACCATTGAAATACATCTCGGTTGGAGAGCCAATCACTTCCCATAGACCAATGGTGGCAATATCCGCAGTCGTGTGCCATAGGGTACGGCTGATTCTAGCTGCTTTTGAGTAGCCTTGCTGGAAGGTATAAATCTCTTTACGTTCACCATTTACGGTTTCTGAAGTGACGGGTGCACCCAATTCAGAAATCACATAATTTCGATGTTTCCCCACTTCTAAAACCGCCATATTCTTTTTATGTGGCTGGTTACTTGCCATCACGGCGGCACAACCTTGAAGTGAAAGAAGAGTGACTAATCCCAAAACAACAGCTATTTTCTTCACGCGTTAACCTACCCCGAAAGCTAAAATAATATATTTATCGACATTCTCTATTCTCTTTAGAATTTTCGATTAAACAAAAACCAGCATTAATTAGCATATAAAGGATGGGATGACAAATGGTTAATTATACTTGTTGATATATTTTCAATCTTTCAGATTTACTGAATTGGTTAGAAAATCAAAGTTTTATAAAACTATATTTCGCATTGATTTATCTTGACGTAAATATTTCTGTTTTATATGCTTATTAAATTAGAATTACCTTAGATAGGTACAAAATTGGTTATATAGCATTTTCATTTTTGTTATGCGGCAACTTTACAATGTAACTATAGTTATACCTAAATCAAGAACCAATACAGCGCCTATTAAATATGATTAAAATAGATATCTACGACATATCTGCACAAAAATTTGAAGAATTAGCGTTCAACTTTCTTAAAGAGCAAAAAGACCTAACTTCGCTAGAAAACCTTACATCTGGAAAAATCGACTCTGGTTATGACTTCAGTGCCACGCTGAAAGATGCAAAAAAACCTTGCAAAATTGCAATTGAAGCCAAGCACAGAAGAAAACTCTCAAAGCAAGACCTGTATAGAATCGCCGAAACTGCAGAGCGCATTAAATCTGGTTTTGATGGTTTTATACTTATAACTTCAGCAAAACTAAACGAAGAAGAACAAGAGCTTTTAAAGAGACTTCTTCTCAGTTCAGGATACACCTTAATAAAGATATACCAAGGCGTAACATTTGAAGCCCTAACAAAAACAAGTAACCCCAGAGCCCGCGCAGAGATAATAAACTCAAAGAAATCAGAAATAAAGAACCTTGCTTTCGGCATTATATCGAGCATCCTTGCTCTAATAGCTTCAACTTCAAATCTAATTCCTTATTTTTTAGACGAAGATAAAAATTTAGATACCCGCATAGAAAACGTAGCGAACGCCCTTGAGAGCATAAAGAGTCTTGAAAAACATCTAACTGAAATAAAATCAGATATGCAAAAAACCCAGCGCGAGTCTGAGACCATCAAGAGAGAGTATGAAAAGTCCCAAGAACTAAAGCAACTGACAGATGATCAGCAAGCTGCAATTAGAGCTGCAATTGGAGCCTCAAGTCCTCCATGGTGGATTAAGCCTCTAGATTACTTCTTTGGCTTTATTTTAGGTATTGGAGCTTCCGTAATTGCGAGCTTTATTCACGAGCGAATTAAGCGAAACAAAGCTCTCAATTCTCCTGCTTAATAGGTATAACAACGCGCTCAAATCGCTCACTCCGCTAGCTGGGATGAACTAAAGCTCGCCCTTTAGCTTAATCGTTATAACTTTAGAGTTTCACTATCCCCTAAAACAAAGCCGCTATAAAAGCGGCTTTATCAAATAATTTAGAACAATCTAATTATTCATCATCCATCATGCTTTGGCTCATACCAACAGTATTAAAGCCACCATCAACATACATGATTTCACCTGTGATACCTGAAGCCCACGGCGAGCAAAGGAATAATGCGGCATTACCCACTTCTTCAATGGTCACATTACGTTTGAGTGGCGCAATCTTTTCATTGGCATCTAACATTTTACGGAAAGACTTGATACCTGATGCGGCCAAAGTACGGATTGGACCTGCAGAAATTGCATTCACACGAATACCGTCTACACCCAAGCTTGATGCTAAATAACGAACACCTGCTTCTAACGATGCTTTCGCCATACCCATCACGTTATAGTTCGGCATCACACGCTCAGAACCCTGATAAGTCAAAGTCAATAAACAACCTTGGCGCGCTTGTAATAATGGTTTAGCCGCACGCGCCATCGCGATAAAGCTATAGGCACTAATGTCATGGGCAATTTTAAAACCTTCACGGTCGGTTACGTCAGTAAAGTCACCATCAAGCGTATGCGCTGGCGCAAAACCAATTGAATGTACCACACCATCTAAACCATCCCAGTGTTTTGCCAACTCGACAAAGGCATTGTCAATTTCTGCGTCAACAGCAACATCACAAGGGAAAACCAAAGTTGAACCAAACTGTGCTGCAAAATCATCGACACGTTTTTTCAGCTTTTCATTTGGATAAGTAAACGCAAGCTCAGCACCTTCACGATGTAACGCAGAAGCAATACCGAAAGCAATCGATAATTTACTTGCAATACCGGCAATTAAAAAACGTTTACCAGCTAAAAGTCCTTGTGACATCTTATTCTCACTCGAAAAATTTTCACCACATGATGCCAAGATTCCAGCGCTTGCGGAATTGCATAATCCATCTTTTTTACAATCTTGCATAAAAAAATCGCCTTCATTTTGAAGACGATTTGTATTTTCACTTCAATCAGAACTTAATCATCACCGCGAAGCAGACTCAATAAACGCAGGAATGAGTAATACATCCACACCAGCGTCGCCAATAAGGCAATGGCACAGATCCATTCAAATGCTTTGGGTGCACGTTGTGCAGCCGCGGTTTCAATCAGGTCAAAGTCCAGAATCAGGTTTAAAGAGGCAATCACCGCAACAAAAGCAGCAAAGCCAATACCTAACCAGTTACTTTCAAAGATATAAGGAATGCTCGAACCAAAGGCCAAACGCAAAATGATTTGCACCACAAATACCAAGGCAATCGCAATCGATGCCGAAATCACAACCGCCTTAAACTTTTCAGTGGCACGAATGATCTGAAATTTATATAAGGCAAACAGCACCAAAGTGGTGACGAAGGTTGCCAATAAGGCCTGTAACGGAACACCTGGATATTTCAACTGGAAAATAAACGATACACCACCTAGAAAAGCCCCTTCAAACAAGGCATAAGGAATCGCTAAAGCCGGTGCGGTATTACTTTTAAATGTGGTCACCAGTGCCAGAATGAAACCACCAATTGCACCAATAATCGTTGCAGCATAGGCAACCGACAAATTTGCGGTCATGGCACAGTAGAAAAATAAGCCCATCCCTAAAACAGCAGCAATCACTGTTAACAGGACCGATTTTTGAATCGCACCCTGAATGGTCATTGGCGTAGCCAAATCTTGATAGGTTTCTACCCGCGTTAAAATGGGGTTAGTACTTTGCATGTACGCTCTCTTTTTTATAGTTTGCTATTAAAACCCGAGTTTAAGCGATTTTTTGATCAAGCCCAAATATTTTTAGCGCATTAAAAAAGGAGCCTAAGCTCCTTGTATGTATCACGCAATCATCGATTACTTATCGTGATTCATGATAAAAAAGTATTCGCGGTAGTATTTTAATTCTGCGATCGAATCACGGATATCATCCATTGCCAAATGCGACGCATTTTTCTTTAAACCGCTCATAATCTCGGGTCTCCAGCGTTTCGCCAGTTCTTTTACCGAAGATACGTCCAGATTACGATAATGGAAGAATTGTTCCAGTTCAGGCATCAAACGATGCAGGAAACGGCGGTCTTGGCAAATTGAGTTACCGCACATCGGGGAAGATTTTGGATTGACCCATTTTTTCAAAAATTCGAGTGTTTGCTGTTCCGCATCTTGTGCTGTCAGTTTACTACGGCGCACACGCTCGATCAGGCCTGACTGACCATGTTGCTTGGTATTCCACTCATCCATTGCATTTAGAATCAGATCAGATTGATGTACCGCTAAAACAGGCCCTTCAGCCAAGATATTTAAATGATCATCTGTAATAATTGTTGCAATTTCAATGATCTTGTCATTATCGGTATCAAGACCGGTCATTTCCAGATCGATCCAAATTAATCGTGTATCAGGGGTGCTGCTCATGGATGGCAATTCTAAAGTGCTTAAAAACATCAATAGTAGCAAATTAATTACATCTTGGCTGTAATTCTATAGCGGCTTCATGCTATTTTTGCGGTCTTCAAAGTGTGGATTTTTTGGGATATGAATGGCTTTAATTCGTAAGCGTCGTTTAACCGAACAACAGCAGCGTCGTATTGAGAAACAGCATAAATCGCGTCAGGACGACATTGACACGTCACAAGATTTAGATGGGCTGGTTGTTCAGCATTATGGTCGTCAACTCGAAGTACAAGCCTTGTCTGTGCCTGAACAGCATCCTGAAAAACCGCAAGTGGCCGAGGGTGAGCCGGAACCGTTCTGGAAACCGATTGAACTGGACAGCATCTGGCGTTGTCACACCCGTACCAACCTAGAACTTTTGGTTACAGGTGACCGGGTGAAATGGCAAGCCGATCCAATTACGGGTTTGGGCATTATCACCGCGATTTATCCAAGACAATCTTTACTGACTCGCCCCGACCGTTATCACAAGGTCAAACCGGTTGCTGCCAATATCAGCCTGATCGTCATCGTGTTTGCGCCTTTACCTGAACCCGCACCGACCTTGATCGACCGCTATCTGGTGGCCTGTGCCGATGCCAATATTCCAGCGTTGTTGGTGCTGAATAAATCAGACTTGCTGACTGAACATGATCCGATTCTGACCTTGCTCAGTGAATATGAAGCCCTAGGCTATGAAACCCTGATTTGCCATTCACGAGGCGATCTCTCTGAACTGTCAGCACGTTTGGACAATGAAACTGTTGCGTTCGTTGGGCAGTCGGGTGTCGGTAAAAGCTCATTGATCAATACCATCGTTCCTGATGCTGCACAGAAAACCAATGTGATTTCAGAAAATTCGGCACTCGGTCAACACACCACCACTTCGACCCGTTTGATCAAATTTGGAACAAACGGTGCGCTCATTGATTCTCCGGGAATCCGTGAGTTTGGACTATGGCATCTCAGTCCAGAAAAGGTGCGTACCGGTTTTCCCGAGATTGAAACGCATCTGGGACTTTGCCAGTTCCGGAATTGCACCCATACCCATGAGAAAAATTGCGCACTGAAACAAGCGGTTGAGGCTGGTGAAATTTTGCCAAGACGCCTGGACAGTTATCTGCGTTTAATGGATGAAATTCAGGAAGCTCAGCAAAAAAGTTAATTTTGTTGGGCTTTTCCCCTTGAACTAACATTTTTGATCACCATAGAGATAAGTTATACTCAGGATCAATTTTGTATTTTAATTTTAGGTGACTTGTGGAACGCTGGTTAGAGTTTATGGGGAATCACCCCTTCTTGTTTGGTACGCTCGGCGTGTTAATCGTGTTGTTCTTTATTTTGGAAGGACAACGCAATGGTCGTAAAATTTCACCACAATCACTCGGTATCTTGGTCAAGGCAAAAAATGCCATCTTGATCGACTTACGTGATGGAAAAGATTTCCGCGATGGTCACATCAGCGGTAGCCGTAACATTCCATATAGCCAGATCACCAGTCATGTTGATGAATTAAAAGCAAGTGATCGTCCATTGGTCTTCATTTGTAACTTAGGGCAAGTTGCCGGTTCAGCACTACAAAAAGTAGGTCACGCTGACAGCTACCGTCTAGACGGTGGGATTAGCAACTGGAAAGCGCAAGGCTTACCTTTAGTTAAAAGCAAAACCAAAGCTTAAGGAGAGATAACATGACAACACCAAACGTCACCATCTATTCAACCCTTTCTTGCCCGTACTGTGTCCGTGCAAAACAATTACTTGAGCGTAAAGGTGTTGCTTTTAAAGAAATTAATCTTTCCAATGAAGCACCAGAAGTTCGTATTGAATTGATGCAACGTACCAATCACCGTACAGTGCCACAAATTTTTATTAAAGATCAGTTTATCGGTGGTTTTGATCAACTTTATGCTTTAGAGCGTGAAGGTAAACTCGACCAATTATTGGCTTAACAGCATATCTATTAGCTTAACAACACATCCGAGATTTAAGGAAAAACAATGAGCGAAGAACAAGTTCAACCACAACTCGCGTTAGAACGTATTTATACCAAAGACATTTCTTTTGAAGTTCCTGGTGCACAAGTATTTACCAAGCAATGGCAACCAGAACTCAACATCAATTTATCTTCTGCTGCAGAAAAAATTGATCCAACACACTATGAAGTGTCTTTAAAAGTTGTGGTTCAAGCGAACAACGAAAATGAAACTGCGTTCATCGTTGATGTAACTCAATCAGGTATCTTCCTGGTCGATGGTGTTGAAGAAGACCGTCTTCCATACATCTTGGGTGCGTACTGCCCGAATATCCTGTTCCCGTTCTTACGCGAAGCGGTCAATGATTTGGTGACAAAGGGTAGCTTCCCGCAATTGCTTCTTACACCAATCAACTTTGATGCTGAATTTGAAGCAAACATGCAACGCCTCCAAGCGGATGCAGACGCGCAAGGTCAAGCATAAGTCATTCTCTCCATATTCCTCTTCATAAAAGAAGAGGAACGCCTCCTTTTTAAAAGGGAGGTTGGGAGGGATTAGCTGCAAAAGGACTGATTTTTCAGTCCTTTTTTTATGCTTAAGCCACAATGGTTCTAAAGGTCAGATTAATCCGTGCGGTACTGACTTTTTTGGTCGGTGGCAAGCGGTGCAACCAATAACTCTGGGTGGTATCTTTCATCACCAATAAACTGCCATGCTCTAAATAGAGCTCGACTTTTTCTTTGCTCTGTTTATGTTTAAAAGCAAATTTCCGCTCTGCGCCAAAGCTCAAAGACGCAATTGCACCATCTTTTTTGAGATCCGTTTCCGCATCACTATGCCAAGCCATCCCTTCTTCACCACAATGATAAAGATTCAGCAAACAGGAATTAAAGGTCTCACCAGTTAACTCTTCGACCAGTTGTTTTAGTTCAACTAATTCCTCTGTCCACGGCAAGGCATATTTATTCATATTGGAATAGGTATATTCAAAGCGCCGGTCTCCATACCACGCCACTTTGCGTTTAGTCGTCAATAATTTTCCAAAGATCAGCGCCTGATCATTTTCCCAGACAATGCGATGCAGCAGCATTTCAAAATAATGATCTGCCAGCGCGGTCTGCAGCACTTTGCCATAGTACTGTACCGTGCCATCATAGGGTAAATGATTCAGTTCAGGATCAGCTTCAATATCAAATAGTTGCATCTTTCCACTTCTTATAGGCTTGCCGCATACAATGTCCACAAGGACGATAGCCTTGTGCTATCGCTTCATCTTCATTCAAGAAAAATACCCGATTGTTTTTCAGCATGCGCTTCCCCGAGGCACAGGTCAACCGGCCATAAATTTTAAGCTGTGCATTGCCTGCAAATACAATCTGTTGCTGTTTCAGTTTCTGATGTAACACGGTCTGTGTTAATTCAAGATGTCGCCACATCAGATTAACTCACCGCATCATGGAAAATAATCCCAAGGCTATAACGCTGACCGTGCAGCACCGGACTGACCCCGTGCTTGATATTGACCCGGTAATAACCCTGACTGCCTTTTTCTGGCTTAAATTGCGTGGTAAAAATCAACAGATCGCCTTGCTGTGGCTGCATCACCATGGCCTTGGATTGAGCTCTCGGGCTTTGTTGGGTAAAGACCAGTTCTCCTCCTGTAAAATCCCGATTCGGCTGACTCAGTACAATCACCAGTTGTAAAGGAAAATACACCTCACCATATAAATCCTGATGAAGTGTATTAAAGCCGCCCTGCTCATATTTCAAAATCAGCGGCGTTGCCAGTACTTGTCCCTGTTGATGGCATTGCTGTAAAAACTCAGCATGTGAAGCCGGAAATGTTTGCGCTATCTTCAGTACCCTAAACCATGCATTGGCGATCGGCGCCAGATGGGAATAGACCTCATGGCGTAGCTGTTCAATCAGATTGGGCAACGGATAAGTAAAATATTTATATTCACCTCGACCAAAACGATAGCGTTGCATATCCACCGTTTTACGATACAGCTCCGCTTGCGGATACAACTGTTGCAGCAGTTCGCACTGTTCGGTCGATAACACCTGCTCAATCAAGGCAAATCCCTGATGGTGGATTTGCTCTGTGATCCGCTCCCAATCCGCAGCCTGAATCTTATCAATCACAGTCTGTATCTGCTCTTGTTCATATTGCGGCATGGCTTTGCACACCTTCCCAGCCAATGATTGCTGTTTTCCGCACGCTCCCCCACTCATAGCCGCCAAACAGGCCACTGGACTGAATCACTCGATGACAGGGAATCAGGAATGCCACAGGATTACTGCCTATCGCAGTACCTACTGCCCGTGCTGCTTTGGGATGATCAATGACTCGGGCAAGTTCAGCATAAGTGGCAAGCTGTCCCATCGGAATTTTGAGCAGACTTTGCCACACCTTGAGTTGAAACTCGGTGCCTTTTAAATGCAGTTTAATTTCAGCCAATTGCTGCTGGTCTTTTTGAAACAGGGCCAAAGCACTTTGCTGAAAGGCATCAACCTGTTCAATAAAAGCAGCCTGAGGAAATTGCATCTTTAACTGCATCAGCGCATCAACCTGATTGTCCACAAAACTGAGCGCACAAATACCTTTATGCGTGGATGCAATCAGGACTTCACCAAACAAGGTCTCTGCAAATTGATAGTGGATGGTCAGACTCTGGCCACCATGTTTATATTCAGCCGGCGTCATGCCTTCAATCTGGATAAACAGATCATGCAAGCGACTGGTACTGGACAGGCCTGTGGCAAAGGTGGCATCAAAAATACTGCCCTGTTCCTGTTTCAAAATCCGTTTGGCATGTTCAAGACTAATATACTGTAAAAACTTTTTAGGACTGGTGCCGACCCAATCGGTAAATAAACGCTGAAAATGGGCAGGACTTAAGTGAATGTGCGCAGCCACTTCATCCAGTTGTGGTTGTTGCTGAAAGTTCTGCTGGATGTACTGAATCGCTTGGGCAATACGCTCATAATTACGTTGTTGTGAGGACATATCATCACCTCTCATCATTCTTGTTTTCACTGTAGCAACTTTGTCACCCAGTGAAAATCTGAATCATGCTCAGTCTCAACCCGGTCGTTTTACGGTCTCAAATTCCAATAAAAAAGCTGCACTTGTTTAAGTACAGCCCTCTCAGGTTATCACCCATCACTAATCAATCAGTGGGTGTAATACTTATGCCCCTGATCACGTAATTCCACAATCTTTTTACCCTGTTTTTTGGCGTCATCCAGCTTACCGGCTTGTACCAGTAATTTGGCCTTATCAATTTCCCCGACAATCTGGTCAAATAACGCTGTTGAAGCAGGAACTTTCGCCTGTGTATTTGCAGCCAGATTATATTGTTTCGAATGTACCGCAGCAGTACGCATATTATTTAACGCAGCTGTAGCAGCCTGTGCATTGCTGGCTTGATTAAACGCTTTGTAATTCTTGCCCAGCGTTTTCATGTCATCTTCTAAACCCGCAGCCATTGCCGTATGGCTGAATGCAAAAGCGGACAACATCACAACGGTGGCTAAAGTTTTTTTAATCATCAGGATATCCTATCAAAAACTGTGGCTATGCTTTATTTGTCATATGCAAAAACTTTGTCGCTGACATCCAGGGTACAAAGCATATTGCTGATTTAGCATACATAAAAAATGCAACGAAATCGTTGCATTTTAATAAAAAAGATTGCTTCTCTCGTTTATAAACGACGGCGTAAAGCATCAGCAATAGATTCAACCAGTTGCTGTGAAATCTCCTGTTTCGTTGCTTTTTCCAGCTCACGCTTTTTCATATGATAAGACTGGGCGAAGAACACGGTCATGGCATTTTGATCTGAAGCAAAACCGATGTCAGGACGTGATACATCATTACAGGCAATCATATCCAGTTTTTTCGCCACCAGTTTACCTGCCGCATATTCTTCTACATTTTGCGTTTCAGCGGCAAAGCCGACCATAAATGGACGTTCTTCCTGCTGGGCAATGGTCGCCACAATGTCCGGGTTTTTCACTAATGCGACTGCAAGTTCATCACCTGCTTTTTTAATCTTATGTTCTGCAACCTGTGCCACACGATAGTCCGCTACAGCCGCCGTTGCAATGAAGATGTCACACCCTTCTTTCAGCTGGTTCATACTGACATCCAGCATCTGCATGGCTGAACTGACATTAATGCGTTGTACACCATTCGGCGTATCCAAACTAACAGGTCCAGCGACCAACGTCACTTTTGCCCCTGCGGCATAGCAGGCAGCTGCCAGTGCAAAGCCCATTTTACCGGTACTATGGTTTGAAATATAACGTACCGGATCAATCGCTTCACGGGTCGGCCCTGCAGTAATGGTGACGCGCTTTCCAGCCAACAGGCCAAATTTTTCAGCGAGCGCACGTTGTGCCTTATGGAAATAGGCCGCAACCTGACGGGCCAAATCTTCAGGCTCAGGCATACGGCCCAGCCCCACATCACCACAGGCCTGTTCACCAGCATCTGGCATGATCACATGCACGCCATCTTCCACCAGCGTTTGCAGATTGCGTTGTGTCGCTTTCGCCGCCCACATCTGCTGGTTCATGGCTGGTGCCACCCAGACCGGTGCTTTGGTTGCCAGATAGAGCGTACTGAGCAAGTCATCCGCCAAACCATTGGCAAATTTTGCGATGCTGTCACAGCTGGCAGGTGCAACCAGAACCAGATCGGCCCAACGAGCCAATTCAATATGTCCCATACCGGCTTCGGCTTCAGGATCAAGCAGTTCGGTATGCACCGGATTTCCAGACAGCGCCTGAAAAGTAAGAGGGGTAATAAATGCTTGCGCGCCATGTGTCATGACCACACGGACATCAAAACCGAAATCTTTTAAACGGCGCACCAAGATGGCACTTTTATAGGCAGCAATACCACCTGTAACCGCTAATATAATGTTTTTATGGGGAATAACACTTAGATCGAAGCTCACAAACAGGATACCTTACTGTTGCAGTGGCGCTCACAATAGCATTAAATAAGTGGATACCCAAGTGGCACCCTCAACATTTCAGTGGAACTGACGGTAGAGAATATTATTGGTCTGGCAAAAATCAAAAGGCAACGCCTGGCATTCCTTTTTGCCTAAAAAAATAATAATCACAATAAAATCAAGGGGAAAAATAAGCATTGAATCAATCGATAAAAACCTGGCCCGAGCAAGAACGTCCCAGAGAACGACTTTTATCTCAAGGTGCACAAAGCTTATCTGATGCCGAACTGTTGGCGATTTTTCTTCGTTCAGGCTCGAAACAACACTCTGCGGTGGAGTTGGCACGTATTTTGATTCAACACTTTGGCGGACTTAACTTGATATTTGATGCCAATCTTGAGGACTTATCACAATTTAATGGGATTGCTGCGACCAAGTATGCCCAGCTCATGGCAGTCAAAGAACTGGGGCGACGTTATCTGAATAATCATTTCCATCAGCAACGACTTTGTCTGGATACCTCTACGCTGGTGCTCGACTATTTACGTTATGAACTGTTGGGAGAAAAGCAGGAAGTCTTTGCGGTACTGTGCCTCGATGCAGAGTTGAGAAAATTGCATTTCAAAAAACTGTTTTTTGGCTCGCATCATTCCTGCACTGTTTCACTCAACCAGACCTTACGCTATGCCTTACAACAGCAAGCCTGCCAGATCGTGGTGGCCCATAATCATCCCTATGGAATTGCCCAACCGTCCCCCGAAGATATTTATCTGACCCAGCAGTTGAAACAGGCCTGTAAGTTACTAGAAATCCACCTGATCGATCACTTTATTATTTCGCCTGAAGGACATTTTTCCTTTTCTGAACAACAACTACTCAACCCTGCCCCAATCAGGCAATCTGGTCTTGACAAAGCCTGAATCTGGCCTGAACATCAACACATAAAATTAATGATTCATATAACATGATTGTCCGTGACCAGCCGAGTATTTTTAAAGTTTTATTCTCATGGCGTGGGACGATTCTACCCAAAATTTTACCTTCGCTCGGCTTCGTGATGCTGATCTCTGCCATTATTGGTGGTGTTGAATATGTCGGACTTTACCGGTTTCCTGAAATTCCATTGGTTGGCTTTACCCTGATCGGTGTAGTCCTGTCGATTTTCCTCGGCTTTAAAAATACCGCCTGTTATGACCGTTGGTGGGAAGCCCGTAAACTCTGGGGCGTTCTGATTGCCACAGCCCGTCATTTTGATCGGGACTGTCGTGTTCTAACCCAAGCCCGCCGGGAACGTATCATTCAAAATGTAATTGTCTTTGCCAATGTTTTGCGAGACCGTTTGCGCCATCAAACCGCAAATCCGACCGAATTGACGGAAACCAGCGGCTTGAGCCAACAGGCACTTACCCAGCTTTACCAACAGCACAATGCCCCGCAATACACCTTAAGCCTGATCCAGTGGGAACTGTTACAGGCCATGAAAGAGGGCGAAATCTCGGATATTATCTATACCCAGATGAACCGTCATGTAGCGGCTTTAAGCGAAATGCAAACCGGTTGTGATCGTATTGCCAACACGCCAATTCCCTTCGCCTATTCGGTGTTACTGAATCGAACCGTATATTTCTTCTGCTTTATGTTACCTTTCAGCTTAGGTTCTTTGTTAGGTTTGGCCACCCCCTTACTGGTGGGAATTCTGGCTTATACCTTTCTTGGTCTGGATGCCTTAAGTACTGAAATTGAAGAACCTTTTGGCACACAAAGTAACGACCTACCGCTTGATGCCATGGTTCGCTCGATTGAGATCGAATTACTCGGCACTTTGGGCCGCCCGACGCCACCGCCAATTCAGGCCCAAGATCACAACTTGCTTTAATTTCAATGCCCTCCAATGAGGGCATTTTTATTCGGATGATAAATCAAACGCTTAACCAAACTGTGAGGGTACCAGAGACTTGAAGCGCTCCGTGAACTGCCCATTCCAGTACGGATAATAAGGATAAGGTGGATAAATCGCACTGGCCTGATCTAACTGCGCCCGATGCTCAGTCGATAACTGAAGATCTTTTGCTTTGAGGTTTTCTTGCAGTTGCGTCTGATTACGCGCACCAATCAAGACACTGGAAACGGTTGGACGCTGTAACAACCAGTTCAAGGCAATTTGAGGAATGGAATAACCTGTTTCGATTGCAATCTGTTTAAGTGCATCAATGACCTGATAAAGATGTGTCTCATTCACAGGCGGGGCAAACTGTGCCGTCTCATGCAAACGGCTCTGGGCCGGAATCGGATTTTCCCGATCAAATTTACCGGTTAAGCGTCCCCAGCCCAAAGGGCTCCACACCACTGCACCGATCTGTTGATCGTCATTCAAAGGCATCAGCTCCCACTCATAATCACGGCCAATTAAAGAATAATAGACCTGATTGACCACAAACTTTTCATAACCATGTTGTTCTGCAATGGCCTGAGCTTTCATCAGTTGCCAGCCAGCAAAATTGGACACGCCGATATAACGGACTTTACCACTGCGTACCAGTTCATCCAGCGTTTTCATCAATTGATGTAATGCGGTAAAACTATCAAACTGATGTAATTGCAATACATCAATATAATCGGTTCCGAGTCGGGTCAGCGATTGCTCTACGGCGGAAAGTAAATAGTCCCGACTAAATCCTGCAGCATTTAAATGCGCCGAGCTACGAATACCCACCTTGGTCGAAATAATTGCCTGCTGTCTTTTCGAAGCCAGAGCCTTGCCCAGCATTCGCTCCGACTCGCCATCCGAATAGACATCTGCGGTATCAAAGTAATTGATCCCGGCATCCAGTGCCGCCTGAATCATTTGATTGGCCTCGCTTTGGCTGGCTTGCCCCCAGGCAGAAAAGATTTGTCCCTGCCCGCCTAAAGTACCCGCGCCAAATCCTAATTCCGAGACTTTTAAACCTGAGTTTCCTAGAAAATGATATTTCATGATGCTTCTCTTAAACCTGTATTTGCTTAAGATCTAAAATAGCGCTAGGGGTTTATTAAAAAAACCACGATAATCAGGAAATACTTTTCTGGTTTTATTGATAATGAATACAGAAGATTTCCAGTTTTTTATTCGGGTTGCAGACTTGGGCTCGATCAGCAAAGCCGCACAAGATGCCAATATTTCCGTGTCAGTCGCCAGCCAGAAACTGCAACGTCTGGAACAACAGTTACAATTGCGTTTATTTCATCGTACCACCCGCACACTCAGCTTGACAGAAGAAGGCCGCACCTTGCTGACCCACGGGCGTAGCTGGCTGGCTGATTTTGTCAATTTACATGAGTCATTAAAAGTCAAAGATCATATCCTTTCCGGAACATTGCGTATGACCGCTTCCGCAATCTTTGGGACCAAGATCTTAATGCCTGTAATTGCCAAATTCTCGCTGTTACATCCTGAACTAAACATTCATCTGGACCTGAATGATCAAAACATTGATTTAATTCAACAGGGCATGGATCTGGCGATTCGGATCGGACAGTTACAAAGCTCCAGTCTGATTGCCAGACAATTAAGCTCAAATCCCAGGTTGCTGTGTGCGTCACCCGCTTACCTGCAATACTATGGGATTCCAGAAAGCTTATCTGATCTCAAAGCTCATCGCTGTATTTTGCAACAGCATGCCAATGGCTTAACTGACCAGTGGTATTTTCTGAATAAAGCGGGTGAAACTGAACAGATCCGTGTCGAAGGTTACTTTAGTAGCAATTCGGGTGAAGCCATTCGACAGGCTGCCTTACAGGGCTTAGGCATTTCCAATCATTCGCTCTGGCATGTTGCGGAAGATTTAAATACCGGCACATTGGTCCAGGTGCTGCCTGATTTTCCCGTGCAGGCCACTGCAATCTATGCCGTGTTTCCGCATCGAGACTTGGTACCGCCGAAGGTGCAATGCTTTTTAGATTATTTAAGCGATTACTTCCAGCAACACGCTGATTGGCAAATTAAAACCTAAGTTGATTTAGAGTCCTGCAAAACCATGAAACATCCATTGAATGCTCCATAAAACAATCAGGAATAAGACAACAATGAAGCAAAGTTGTAATTTTTTCATTGTTCCACTTATTGAAAACGTTCCCAAATTCCGCTCTGTCCTTGATTGACTCGCGGCGTTTGTCCCAGTTTGATCCACGGCATATTGTCGCCATGAAAATCACTGCCAATTGAAACCGTCAGATTAAATTGCTGAATCATCCGGTCGACCATCTGTCGGGTTGAAGCGGGCTCAATACTCGGCGGTAACTCAACCGCATCCCCCCCAGATTCAGCAAAAAGTTCAATCAGGTAACGGACATTGGTTGCCGACAAATCATAACGGGTTGGGTGAGCCAGAACAGCCAACCCGCCACTGGCATGAATAATCTCGATGGTTTCCTTCAGCCCCACCCCTTCGAATTTGACAAAGGCTTTCTTGCCTTCTTTCAGGAAACGGTCAAAAGCCTGCTGCGGACGACTCACAATATTCTTGTCGACTAAGGCTTTGGCAATATGGGTGCGAGTCACCCGATCTGCCTCCCCATCCACTTGGGCAATCACATCAGGATAAATATCAAAATCGATACATTTTTCTAAGAGCTGACAAATCACTTTGGCCCGTTCCGCACGGATTTTTTTCTGATTTTCCAGCATGGCCCTGATCGGTGCTTCATCTTGCATATTTAAAGCCACGATATGCACACCGTAGCTCTTTTTGGTATTGGGTCTCGACCACTGACTGGAAACTTCTACGCCAGAAATAATTTGAATATCATAATCTTGTGCATAATTTCGCGCCCGTTCCAGCCCATCCATAGTGTCATGGTCAGTCACAGCCAGTATCTGTATTTTTAAGTCAACAGCAGCCTGTACCAGCTGCTCAGGAGAGAAGGTACCGTCGGAAATGAGCGTATGGGTATGTAAATCGACACCGAACATGGTTTGTATTATGCTATCTGACCTATTTCATCATCGTACTGTAACATGAAAGCGTTGCTCGACTATCTTCCGATTATTATCTTCTTTTATTTTTATAAAACCACCGATCCTAAAGATAGTCATCATCCCTTGTTGCAGTTGGTGGGCAGCGCAGGAAATACCGACCAGAACCATATTCTGGTGGCGACCTGTGCCCTGCTGATCTCGACGCTTGTGGTCTATGGCTGCCTGTTCTTTTTCCAGAAATTCAAGCTGGAAAAAATGCAGTGGTTTATTGTGCTCATGTCGGTCATTTTTGGAGGCATCACGCTGATTTTTAGCGATGTCACCTACATCAAAATGAAGGCGATTATCATCAATATCGGGATTGGTCTGGGCTTTTTAGTCACCCCTTTATTTAATAAAGAACGCATGCCAATTATCCAGAAACTGTTAGGTTCAATGTTAGAGCTGAGCCCTAGAGGCTGGATCAAATTGAACTGGGCCTGGTGCGGTCAATTCTTTTTGCTTGCTGCTTTGCATTTCTTCTTTGGTTTTGTCTATATGCAAGGAAAATATTGGGGCGAATTCACGGCTTTTGGCGATATTATCGTTTCTCTGAGTTACCTTGCTGCTATACTGTTTTTCTTACGAAAACATTTCAAAACCACTGAATAGATTTTAAATCATCGAGCTACTGCCATGCCATATTTTGTGCTGACCTGTACTGATCGCGAAGGTACTCTGGAAAAACGTTTAGCCACCCGTCCGCAACATATTGAACGTCTACAAAAGTTAGATGATGAAGGTCGTTTAATTGCTGCGGGTGCACATCCTAAAGATCCCAATGATCCACAGGCAGGCTTTTTTGGCAGTACCATGATTGTTGAATTTGAGAGCCGCGAAGCACTGGATGCCTGGATTCAGGAAGAGCCATTTTTAAAAGAAGGGATCTACTCAGATATTGAGGTTAGACCGTTCAACAAAGCTTTTCCAAAAGGGTAAATCATGCACATTGCAGTCAAAAGCTTTTTCATTTTAAGTTTACTCAGTTCTAGTGCATGGGCTGTAGAACCTGCTACACCGACTGTTGCCCCAATAGCAGTCGCTCCAGCGACACCAGCTAAAATCACCACCGCCACACCTGCCACTGCGGCTAAACCGCTGACGGCTGAACAGATTGTTAAAGCCAAACAACAGCAAGATGCTAAAGTCAAAGCCATGATTCAGGATCAGGCCAGCCGTTTGAAGCAACTTGAGCATGCCAATCTTGAAGCACTGGCACAGAATCAGGAACTACAGTTAAAAAATGACAATTTAACGGTTCAGGTTCAGGTGTTGCAAAGCGAACGTAGTGCACAAATGTTTTTATACGGCGCCATGACTATTGCGGTCGGTGTGATTCTCGGTTTCTTTATTGCCAGTTATGTTTACACTAAACGCCGTCGTCAGTGGTAAAACCAACATCTTTATTTATGTCTCTCTCATCAAAACTACAAACTGCTGATCTGGACTGGGAATGGGTCGATGGTATCGAGATTCCTATTTCCAAGCAATTTGGCGATGTCTACTTTTCCAAAGCTAACGGTTTACTTGAAACACGCCATGTGTTTTTAAACGGTAATGATTTAACTGAACGTCTTGCGCAACTGAGTGATTATCAATACTTCTGTGTGGGAGAAACTGGTTTTGGCACAGGGCTGAATATTTTGACCCTGTGGCAACTCTGGCAACAGGTACGTCCAGATAACCATAGCCATCTACATGCTATCAGTGTAGAGAAGTTTCCCCTCAGCAAAGCAGACCTGGTTCGCGCACTGAATGTCTGGCCTGAGCTAAAGCCACTGGCCGAACAGCTGATTCAGCAATATCCCCTGCCGATTGCAGGCTGTCACCGTCTCAGTTTTCCAGAACAACGTTTCAGCATTGATTTATGGCTGGGTGATGCCCAGGATATCTTCCCCGTCATCCCCAAAACACAAGCGGTCAATGCCTGGTTTCTGGATGGTTTCGCCCCCTCCTGTAACCCGGATATGTGGCAAGAAAATGTGCTGAATCACATCGTGCGTTTGTCCGAGTTCGGAACCACCTTCGCATCCTTTAGTGTGGCTGGTGTACTGAAACGTGGACTGAAACAACATGGCATCCAGATTAGCCGTCCACGGGGTTTTGGGCATAAACGGGAAATGCTCAAAGCGATCTGGCAGGACATTGCAACACCTGAAACAGGCTCAATAAATTCAGAACAGCTCCCTGCCACCGAAACCGAAGCAAATACAAGCCGATTAAACACCGGACCACGCCAGATCGCGATTATTGGCGCTGGAATCGCAGGTTTAAGCTCAGCCTGGGCATTTGCTCAACGTGGCCATCAAGTCACCATATACGAGCAAAATGAGCCGCTTGCAGGCGCTTCTGGCAATCCACTGGCGCTGCTCAACCCCAAACTATGCCCGATTGATCAGGCACCTGAACACCTGATGACCTTAAGCTGGCAGCATGCGCTCAACTTTTATACGCGTTTTAAGGCTTTTAGGCCAATTCAGGTCCAGCAATTGGCATTGAAGAATGCGGATGAATTACTGGCTTTGGCAGAACAATATCCTGAAGGTGTTTTATCAGCACCATCAGAGCAGCACCAATTCCCGAAGACAGACTTGCCGAATTTGACACTACATCATGCAGGTGCAGTTTCTCCACACCAGTTACGTGATGAAATCTTACAGCATCCGAATATCAGCATAAAAACAGCCAGAATTTCCCGCTTAAACTCAGTCGGATCACGAACTGAACTTTGGCAGGAGCAACAACGGATCGCCACGGCAGATCATGTTATTGTCTGTTGCGCCAGACAAAGTGCGGAACTGTTTGAAAACTACCCGGCTTTAAAGCCCATTCGGGGACAAGTCAGCTGGGTTGAGAATCGCCAGCAGCCTTTAGCGCTGGATCAGGCCTATAGTTATGGCGGCTATTGCATGCAACTGGATGCCTCACACTTGATTCTGGGAGCTTCGTTTTATCCCAATCGGGATGATGCCGAAGTCTTGGCTGAAGACCATGTGCATAACCACGAACTTATCCACAATGTGTTCCCTGAATACGCACAACAGTTGCCTGCTCTAGAGCACTGGCAAGGTCGGGCCGCTGTCCGTGCCCAGAGTCTGGATTACTTTCCTCTGGTCGGCAAAGTCCACAACCATGAGCAAAACTATAGCTTTGCAGGTTTAGGGTCGAAAGGATTCTTGTTTGCGCCACTATGTAGTGAGATTCTGGCGGCATTGATCTTGGGTGAACTGTGTCCGGTTCCACAACCGTTACTGGATAAATTGAATCCGCAACGCTTCCAGAAGAAAGTAAAAGCTAAAAAACCGTATTATTCAGGTTAAGTATTTGGACGTTTGAATCTTTATTATTTTTGAATTTGCCAAAATACCCAAGTATTTTGGCAAATTTTTGAGTGTTTTAAGCGCCTTGTTCCAAAGCTAAGCCTGCATCACGCGCTGCGCGTGTGCCACCCATCAATACAACATACTCACGAGAACTATCAATACCGTCTAAAAGCTCTGCTGCACGCGGTGCTTTACTACCGCCACCACACAGAATGTAAATCGGTTGATCCGCTGCCACTTGAGTCAAACTATCCGCAGTTAATTCAGCAATTGGACGATTCACCGCCCCTTTGACATGAGCCTCTGTATACGCTTTGGTATCTCGGACATCCCAAATGACTGCGCCTTCTGGGAACTCAAATGTTGTAATTTCTTGTTTACGGATCATTGTGCACTCCTTTGATGTAAACAACACTTGGCAAATGAAGAAAACCCCCTTAGCATCTCAAATATTCTTTCCCTTTGTAAAGGTCTAACTATGCCTTCTTTTGATATTGTTTCTGAATTAGAGTTATTTGAAGTCAATCATGCGGTGCAAAACACGCAAAAAGAAATTGCTACACGTTTTGACTTCCGTGGGCAGGATGTTTCAATTGAGCTAAATGAAAAAAATAAAGAAATCAAAATTTCAACTGAAAGTGATTTCCAGTGTGAACAAGTCTATACCATGCTGGAAAACCATTTCTATAAACGTAAAGTTGACGTACAGGCACTCGATCCACAAAAGGCAACCGCTTCAGGTAAAAATGTAGTGCAAGTGATCAAGCTTAAAGATGGACTTGACTCAGATACCGCAAAAAAAATTAATAAAGCCATTAAAGAAAGTGGCATCAAAGCGCAATCTTCTATCCAAGGAGACAAAATCCGTGTCACGGATAAAAAGCGCGATACTTTGCAACAAGTGATGAACTTTTTACGTGAACAACAATTTGGTCTGCCACTGCAATTTAATAACTTCAAAGATTAAGTAATAGGTTCATCATGGCAAAAGATAACCGTCTTTATAAGCTGGTTAAAACCACCTCTAAATTTCCAAAAGGCATTCGTAGCACGCTCTGGAGCAAAGCGTTTGGTCGTGTTGTTCCTATGGTCGGCACAGCCAATATCCGCTATTTGGAAGTGGATAAAGACCACGTGACTGTTCGTATTGAAAACCAGCGCAATATGCAAAACCATATTAAAGGGGTTCATGCTGCCGCAATGGCATTACTTGCAGAAACTGCGACGGGCTTTTTAACGGGTTTACATGTTCCGGATGATCGTATTCTGTTGATCAAATCACTGCATGTGGATTATTTAAAAGTCGCACAAGGTGGTTTAACTGCAACAGCGAGCTTATCGGCAGATTTGCAAAAGTTTATTGCTGAAAATGAAAAAGGCGAGTTATTGATTCCTGTGACCGTGATTGATGATTCTGGTAACGAACCGATCCAGTGCCAGATGCTTTGGGCCTGGTTACCAAAACGTAAAAAATAATAACCGGTCTAGACTACTCCAAGTTCATCATTAGTATCAGGATACAAGCCTATCTGTTTGTGTTCTGATGCTAAAAATGAAAAAAATATTGCTTCTTTCCCATGTATTTGTCCTGCTCAATCTAGCATTTTACCCAGGTCAAGTCTTTGCTGCTGATGCCTCTTCCCGCGTTTCTGTGCCCGCAAAGCACACAAAGTCTGTAGCTGAACAAAACAAGAAAATTGTCACCGATTTTTATGAAGGTGTTTTCCTGAAACATCAGGTCAAACAATACGCGGATCGTTATATTGGGAATCAGTATATTCAGCACAATCCGAATGTACCTGATGGTAAGGCGCCTTTTGTAAACTTCTTTACGCAAAAATTTAGTCATCATCCTCAGGCAAAGAATGTCATCAAGAAAGTGATTGCTGAAGGAAATTTAGTCGTCCTGCATGTGCATTCGACTGAAAATGACACTGACCGAGGCCGAGCCATTATAGATATATTCCGGGTTGAACATGGCAAAATTGTAGAGCACTGGGATGTGATACAGAACATTCCAGAGAACAGCAAAAATACCAATACCATGTTCTAAGCAGAGTACACATAAAAAAAGCCCAACATCATGTGGGCTTTTTATAGTTTGGGCTTAGATAAATTTTTCAATCATTGCCATCAATTGCTGGAGATGTTCAGCATCAACCTCATCAAACTGATTTAGTTCATCACTGTCAATATCCAGCACACCGACACACTCACCATTTTTCATGATGGGTAACACAATTTCCGATTTAGAGTCAGAGCTACAGGCAATATGCCCGGGAAACTGATCCACATCAGGCACCACAATTACTTGCTGTTGTTGCCATGCTGAACCACACACACCACGACCTTTAGCAATACGGGTACAGGCAATTGGTCCTTGAAAAGGTCCTAATACCAGCTCATTTCCTTTCACCAGATAAAAGCCAATCCAGAACCAGCCAAATTGCTGTCTGAGTGCCGCACAGATATTGGCCAGATTCGCGATCACATCAGCTTCATCTTCAACAATGGCCTGAATCTGTGGCAGGATACTTTGATATTGCTCAACTTTGTGGCCCTGTTGTAAAACCAGTTCTTCAGCCATCTGTATATTCTCGATTAAAAAATAGTGTTAAAACATCATTAGCTGTTCTAGTAAGTGCAGATATTAAAACGGATCATTTAAGCTGACTGTGAAGCTAGAAAAGCCTGTTTAATTTCATCTGTAATTAAACGTTTATTTCCATTTACATCCACCGCAACAAATGTAAATACGCCTTCGGTAATCCGTACAGGTTCACGTGAATCATCGTGACTGTTCCACACTTCGATTTGAACCTGTACCGAGCTGCTACCGACTTTCAGAATCTTGGTATAACAGCTAATCACATTACCTACTTTTACAGGCACAAGGAAAGTCATCTGATTAATGGCAATCGTCGCACAACGGCCTTTACTAAAACGTTCAACATGAATCGCTCCAGCCAGATCCATCTGGGAAACAATCCAGCCTCCAAAAACATCACCACTCCAGTTGGTATCCGCTGGCATGGCAATATTTTGTAGAGATAAGATCCCTTCAGGATGCTTTGGGCGTTCGCTCATGTTAATTTCCTTGCTGTTGCTGTAATTGCTGATCTAGCCACTGTTGCAGTTCAGGTGCACGTAATGCGCCACTGATTCTCGCCACTTCTGTGGTTTTGTTCATGAGAACCAGAGTTGGGATGCTACGGACATTAAATGCAGCGCTCAAACGCGGGTTTGCTTCCGTATCGATTTTGGCAAAAACAACGTAAGGATTTTGCTTGGCGACCTGAGCAAAATGTGGCGCCATCATTTTACATGGACCACACCATTCTGCCCATAGGTCAATCAGCACAGGTAAATCACTATTGCTAATGAAATTGCTAAAGTTTTGTTCATTCAGCTCAATCGGTTCTAAAGGCAGCAATGCTTGATGGCACTGACCGCAATTGGGATGAACCGCCAGTTTTTCTTCAGGTACACGATTTTTTGCACCACATGATGCACAGACAATAATCATTTACATCACTCCGATATGTTGATGTAAAAATTCTAATTGGGTTGTCACTGCTTTTTCAAACCAAGAATCGTGATAAATATCGAAATGCTTCATTTCCCATTCATGATAGCTCACAAATGGCGCAATATTGGTGGCGGCTTCACGACTTGAGGCAATCGGAATCAGGCTGTCATATTTAGCCGCAATAAATAACACTGGAATATTAATCTTGCGTACAAACTGAATCGGCCGGTAACGCATCAGATTAAAAAACACCCGTGCAGGCACTTCGCCACTCCAGTAATAATCAGGATTTACAATCGAATGATAACCGTAATAACTATCTGAGGTCGGTAAGAAACAGAGTTTATATTGATCGACTACGGGTAAGGTTTTAGGCGCCAAGCCCATCTTGGAGCCCATATAGTCCTGACTGGAACGTTTCAATGCTTCTGGATAACGTTGCAATGGATATAGCTTGGCTGTTTCTGCCCCGTCAACATAAGGCACTTGTACCATCACTGCCTGAATATTTTTCAGATCCGTCGCCAAACTCAGTGCATAGCCACCACTGAGTGATGTACCCCACAAAATAATCCGTCGGCTATCAATCGACTTACAGTTAGAGGCATATTGAATCACGCTCTTCCAATCATCAAGCTGGGCACTGAGCGATACCAGTTCACGCGGTTTACCGGTACTGCCGCCCCAATAACGATAGTCGAACAAAATCACGGCATAGCCGGCATGGGCAAAACGCTGTGCATACTGAACCAACTTAAATTGACGCAATCCGGCAAATCCATGCGCCATCACAATCACAGCAGGTTTGATATTTGTTTTCGGAAGATAGAAGTCGGCAGCGATGGTTTCATCACCACTCGTAACATACAACGGCTCAACTGTATAAGTATGCATGCGCGCTCCATTGCGTATCTTATTCGTTATCATCGTTTATTTAATATAGACATTTAAACCCAAGATCGAGCTTAATGCTATGATAGATAGAGCATAAAATGTTTTGTTTGATTTTGGAGTGACAAGATGTCAGAAAATATAGGTTTTGCAGGTCAAATCGGCCCGGAGCATGTAGCTCAGGTTGTTGAAAAAGGTTTCAAATCGATTATTAATAACCGTCCTGATATGGAAGGTGGGTCTGATCAGCCGACCAGTGCACAGATTGAAGAGTCTGCTCGCAGTGCAGGTCTGGATTATGTCTATCAGCCTGTTGTGGCGGGTCAGATTACTGAACTGGACGTGCGTACTTTTGCAAATCATTATAATGAACTGCCAAAACCGATTTTGATGTTCTGCCGCACAGGAAACCGTTCGAATAATTTATATCAGTTAGCAAAACAGATGGATTTGTTGGACGATTAAATTCATTACATTTCATTACCCGATCAAAATAGTTAAATCTTGCGATTTATATGAAGATGGTTCTTTTTCATAAGATAAAGAACCATGTCCAAACTAGCTATTATCCTGTTATGTCTTTTCGCTGTTTCAGCTTGTAGCTCAATGCAAGTTCGTCCGACTGCCTCAGTCAGTGTAGGAACAGCATTATAAAAAAACAGCACCGAAGTGCTGTTCTCTACTCATGCTAATTAACGTATAAATCTGAATGATGTTACTTTATTCGGGGCTGTGATTGTTACTAAGATTCTATCTCCTGCTGCACAACCTTTCAGCTCTGCACCATATTTTGTAACCGTACTATTACTAAAAGAGCTAGGGGATTCTAAGTTCATTACACTTGGTACCGGATTATCACCTTTAACAATCTTAGCAGTACACGATAAATTATTGGCATCGGTATTATCTTCAGTTGAGACCCCGATAGTTGTACCAGATGGCATTGGAACAGTTAACATACTATTACCAAAGACTTGGAATCCAAATGAATCTGAAGTAATTAAATTACCACTTATTCCATAATTATTAATAAATGTTGGTGTATCAGAAGCAAAAGAGAAAATCATTTGTTGACGTAAAGTCGTTGCTAGCTGATCATCACAAGTGTATGGAATATTAGGTTGGAAAACTGAGGATATTGTACAGAGGTTGGTGCTATATGGTGCGGCAACACGCTTATAAAGAAATTCTCCATTGCCACTATCATAAGTAGCATTTTCATTATCATCACGGAAAAAATTACCAATATTATTGTCAAGTGTATCAATTCCCCCAGCGCTGATTGGCGTATAAACACCATCCCCATCTTTATCCGTATATGATTTATCACCTTCTACATAAGCCAGCACGGTCACACGTCCATTTGCAGGCCGAGGATTCTGCGTACGCAAATTAACACTACATTGACCATCTACTGTTTTACAACTACCGTCAACTTTCCCGCCCTCAGCAACAAAATTGACCACTGTACCATCTGGAACACTATTAGAATTCCGGTCTGCTAACATTGCGGTAATGCTTGCGATATCTCCATCTTTATCTGATTGTAAAGATTGCTTACTTGTAGATAAACTAAAACTCTTCTGTGTAGCTCGTCCAGTGGTCACTGTGACATTTTTAGATAATGCACTTAGACCATTCGATAAGCTTGCTTTAATCTCAACAGGGCCAGGAATATTACCGGGATAGACTGTTACGATTACTTTACCCTCACTATCACTTTTAATAGTTTGAGCTGTACGATTGCCTAATCGAATAAAGTTTAAGTCCGTAGGAGCTTTCTCTAGACTCACGGTAACATCTTGATTTTTAAGTACGGTACCATTTGAATAAACTGTAAATTCAATTTGTCCAGAGGAAGATGAACCACTTGAATTAATTCCTAATTGCACAGGATCTTTTGTCGTATAGATGACTGAAGTTGCCAGAGCCCGAGCGATTGAAACAGAAATACTACTGGTTACTCCTGTCGAGGTTGCCGCTCTGATCTGTTGATTGCCATCACATAAGTTGCCTTTCGAATCAAAAGCATAGTATGTTGTTGCAATATTTCCCTGATTAGATGACGTTACATTACTATTACTAAAACTTCCACAATCAGCAGTAAAGTTAACTGGTACATTATTTTGATAATTACCTTTGGAGTCTTGTGTGACTAAACTTAATAGTGTTGATCCACCAGATTCAAGAGTTGAACTAGCCGCAAGCATATTAGAAATTACAACGTCTTGTTTAGAAAAAACAATATTTAAATTAGCAGGTGTAGAGGTTACATTATTATAGACAGCTGTTGCCGATAAAACGTATACCCCTGTGACCGTCGGATCGGTAGGTATTATAGAAATTGTAGCGACGCCTTCCGCATTCGTAAGTGCTGTTGCATTTGTAGTACCAAACACCATATTACTACCAGTGAAAGTTACAACAGCTCCACTAATACCTTTTCCATTATTATCTTTAACGACAACCTGAGCTGTTACCCCTTGATTTGTAATTGTCGTAACTGCATTGCCATTAGAATCAGTTAAAGAGATAGTTCCTATATTTACTGCTGTAACGGGAGTCTCACCATTTCCACCAGAAGAGTTATTATTGTCTCCACCCGAAGAACTATTATTATTGGAACCATAATAGCCACCGCCTCCCCCACCACAACTTGCTAATAAAACAGATACAGCAATCGCTGACAACTTTAAAGTAAGTTGTTTTTTATTCATGATCATTCCTTTTTATCCCCGATCAAATCCCCAAATGGAATTAGACTTTTCATTATAAAAATATGCCTAATGTAACCATAATATAGATTTTGTGTAAATATAGTTTGTCTTCAAGTAAAGATAATTAAAGTGAAGCCAATCAAACTATTTGTAAGAATCGAGAATTATGTTAGGACTTTTAACAAATAAATTTTTTCCTTAAAAGAAATAAAGGTTGCTCTGAGATAAATATGCCGAAAGAGATGTAATTTAATAAACCAACTTATTTTTTCCCACGCAATAAAAAACACCCCTAACCGTCAGGTTAGGGGTGTTTCGTATTTAAGAGCTGGCGATGACTTACTCTCACATGGCAAGTGCCACACTACCATCAGCGCTAAGAGGTTTCACTTC
>NZ_BMDA01000006.1 GCF_014635545.1 Acinetobacter courvalinii | reverse complement strand
GTCAACAGGTAATTTAGATATTTAGCAAACTTATCAACCAATCCAAGAATCTAACCATTTTAGCCAAATCCTTGTTTATCAACAAGTTTTTATCTGCATCACCGCCGATGGATGTGCATTCTACAGTATTTCAGACCAGACGCAAGCACTTTTAAAAATTAAATTATTCGGTTGTTTTATTTTTAAACTTTAACTTATCTAATTTACTGATTTATATAATTTAAAATTTATTCATTATCTTAAAAATTAATTTAGCCAACATTTAAATCACCCAAATCACTGTTATCTATAATTTTTTACCTACATTTGTTTTAATTATCAGCGAAAATCTTTTTGATTTTGATCATTTCTTTCTCACAGGCTCACTTTTTTTATCAATAAACCGGGTTCCAACTAAAAATTTTATTGAAAAAAATATCTCCAAAAAGCAAAACACCGGTTCTGAGGTGCTCAAAACCGGTGTTTTTATTGTTTTCAGTCGACATCCCCTGTTAAGACGATGTGCCTCTTACAATATTCAAGAAGTAAAGATGACGTTCATATTGATCAATAATGTCCTGAATCAGGTCTTCCTGAGTCCAGTCCATAACATCATAGTTTTGTCCGCCTTCTCTCAAGAATACTTCAGCCTGGAAATATTGCGCTTCATCAGCATCGCCCTGCCCCAGCATAAAACTTGGCGGTACGGTTTCATGTGCATAGACCGTATAGATGAAGTTAATCTCATGATGATGATCGACGCGCAGTTGCAAGCCTTGTTCAGTATTTTGAATGTTCACTTCCAGATGACGGCGTTTAAACTCTTTCTGAATACTTTCAAACGCTTTTCTGACCTGTGTCTCTATATATTCCCTGACCTCAGCTTCAGTATGTGGGTAATGCATGATTAGCCCCAAACGTTGCTGCCAGCTACGTGGATTATGAATTGCTCGCGGTGTAATACGCGCTTCCTGAATCGCCTGCATTTTCGTCACATCGATCTTTAAGGCTTTTAACAGCCCCCAACTCATCAGTAACATGACGAATGTAAATGGCAAGGCGCTCATAATGATTGAGGCCTGCAAAGCAGCCAGACCACCCACCAAGAGTAGAATAATCGCCAAAACAGCCATCAATACGGTCCAGAACAGTCTTTGCCATGTCGGTGAGTTTTCTGTTTTAGCCGTCAGGTAGTCTGTCACCAAGGCGCCGGAATCAGCTGAAGTCACAAAGAATAGCATCACCAGTACGGTTGCCAATAAACTCATCACGCCAGCCAAAGGCAAGTGATTCAGAAATTCAAACAACGCTACGGATGAATCATTTTGTACAGCTTGCAGCAAGGTCACATTGTGTTCTTGCATAATACTGAATAAGGCAGCATTGCCTAAGAAACCCATCCAGATAATGGTAAAACCGGTTGGGATCAGTAATACACCGACGATAAACTCACGAATGGTCCGGCCACGTGACACACGTGCAATAAACATCCCGACAAATGGCGACCATGAAATCCACCATGCCCAATACATGATGGTCCAACCACCAATCCAGCCATTCGGTTGGTAGGCATATAAGTTGAAGGTCATACTGAATAGGTTGGAGAAATAAGAACCCGCATTTTGAATAGTGGTCTGTAGCAAATAGATACTTGGCCCAGCAATAAAGACAAAGGCCAACAACACCAGTGCCAAGATCAGGTTCAGCTCGGAAAGACGTTTCACGCCTTTGTCCAACCCCAAAAAGACAGACATTGATGCCAAGATACTGACAAAGATAATCAGACCAACCTGAATATAGCTACTTTGTTCAACACCAAATAAATAATGGAGACCTGAGTTAATCTGGGTCACCCCAAAGCCTAAAGAGGTAGCAACACCGAAAACCGTACCAATGGTGGCAAAGGTATCAATACCATCACCTATAGGACCGTAAATTTTCTTACCAATAATCGGATAAAGTGCGGAACGGGTTTTTAGGGGGAGATTATGACGATAGGCAAAGTAGGCCAGTGCCAAACCAACAACGGCATAAATCGCCCAGGCATGTAATCCCCAATGGAAGAAGGTGATGCGTAAGGCTTGTTGAGCCGACTCTACACTTTCAGGGTTACCACTGGGTGGGCTGACATAATGCATCACTGGCTCTGCCACACCAAAGAACATCAACCCAATCCCCATCCCGGCCGTAAACAGCATGGCAAACCATGAACCATTACTGTATTCAGGCTGACTATGATCAGGCCCTAGCTTGATTTTTCCGCTGGCGGAACAGGCAATATAAATCAGTAAAATCAAAAAGACGGCGACGGATAAAACATAAAACCAGCTAAATGAATCAGTGATCCATTGTTTAAGCTGTTGAGTCAAAAGTTCAAAGGAACTGGGTGCGACAATGACGATTGCGAGAAAAATCGCAATAATAATGACCGTGCTTAAAAACACGTTTGGATTCACATTCGCAAACTGCGAAGATGGCTTGGAAGGCATAATTCCCTCACGTTATTTTAATGATAGTGGATAGACCGCAAGGGTCAAATAAGACATTCACAGCGTGAATAAAAGCGAGCTCATGCAATGTAAAACTCGAGCTCTAGTATAAAAAATATCAACAATAACGCAGTTGTAATGCTGTAACAGGATATGAAACAAATTATAAATATTTGATTTAATGAAAATAAAGTTTAAATTCTTGGTCATCGAAATCACTTTGGGCATTGTTGATCAATGCCCAATCACACCTTGCTCGGCTAACTCCGCCAAGTGCTCTGTGGAACAGTATTGTGCTAAGACCTGTTGGGTATGTTCTCCCAAACGGGGTGGAGCAAGACGGTATTCCACAGGTGTGGCAGACAACTTTAATGGCGAGGCAATCATTTTAAAGTGACGGTATTGTGGATGTGGAATCGACACCACCATTTCTCTTGCTTGTACCTGCGGTTCTTGTAATGCTTCCTCCACATTATTGATCATGCCGACCGGCACTTTGACCGCATGAATCCGCTCTACCCAGTATTGTGCAGATTGCGTGAGAAAATGCTGATCCATTAACGTGGTCAATTCACCCCGATGCGCAATCCGGTCCTGATTCAATCTAAACTTGGGATGCGCTGCCCATTCCGCTTGACCGATGGCCTGACACAAGGCTTTAAACTGGGCATCATTGCCACAGGCAATAATAAAGTCCTTATCTTTTGCCCTAAAGGTTTGATAAGGCACAATATTGGCATGCGCATTGCCCCAGCGTTGCGGTGCCTGACCGGTAATCAGATAGTTCATGCCATGGTTGGCTAAACCCGCAACCTGTACATCCAGTAAGGACAGATCAATATGTTGTCCTTTGCCTGTAGTTTGACGCGACCAGAGCGCTGCCTGAATCGCAATGGTGGCATATAATCCGGTTTGTAAATCCGTGACTGCAACCCCCACCTTTTGTGGGCCGCCACCCGGCAAATCATCCTTTTCACCGGTAATACTCATCAATCCGGCCATGCCCTGAATGACAAAATCATAACCCGGCTCAGACGCACGAGGTCCGGTTTGCCCAAATCCGGTAATCGAGCAATAGACCAGCCCCGGATTGATCTCACGCAGGCTGGCATAGTCCAGACCATATTTATGCAGTGAACCGACTTTATAATTTTCAATCAGCACATCACTGTCCTTGACCATTTCCCGTAACAAGGCCTGCCCCTGTTTTGAGGCAAGATCAATGCCAACCGAGTATTTATTCCGGTTGGCAGACTGATAATAGCCCGCCTCGCGCGTGGGCTGCCCTACATCATCCTTCATCCACGGCGGCCCCCACATCCGGGTATCATCCCCGGTTTGAGGCCGTTCAATCTTGATCACTTCAGCCCCCAGATCCGCCAGAATCTGGCTACACCACGGTCCTGCCAGCACCCGACTCAGATCCAGTACACGTAAGCCTGTTAATGCACCCATGTTCCATCCTCCTTGCTTATGATTGTTGTGGATCGTATTGGCGATCCCGTATAAATAGTCCCGGTAACACACCCGCAATAAAATAAGCGGCACCCATGACAATAAAGGCCATGGCGAATGTTCCGCCAGAGGCTAAAAAACCGATGGTGGCCGGTGCAATCGCCGCCCCAACCCGACCAATGTTATAGGCACCGCCAATGGCAGTACCACGGACATCCGTTGAAAAAGATTCCGCCATATAGGTGGCATTGACCCCATATGGAATCCCATAAAGGAATCCAAAGGTAATAAGTAAATACAGAATATTGTCAGGGGTATTAAAGAAGATAATGATCGGCAGGAAGATTGCGCTGGCCAGCGTTCCAAACACGAAAATGGCACGGCGGTTAAATTTATCTGCCAGATAACCCGCCAGAATCTTGCCTAAAATCATTGCCGTATACGAACCCACCATATAACTGGTCAGCGACTTGAAGTTCATATTCACTTCAGTTTCTAGATAACTCGGCATCCAGTTGTTAATGCCGTAATAACCGAACTGTAAAAAGAAAGCTGTCATCATCCAGAGCAGGAACATTTTGCGATGTTTGAAATTGGCAAAAATCTGTTGATAAATACTTTGGCTTTTCGGTTGTGGTTGCGTCGTAATAACTTGCTGCGTTTGCGGAGTCAAACTCTTCATTTTCGTCAGCTGCCAGGATTTAGGCTCAGGCACAAAGCGCTGTAAGATGATATTGATCGCTGCTGGAATTACGGTAATAAAGAATAAAATACGCCAGCCATGTTCCGGAATGATGGCACCAGCAAGTAAGGTTGCCACGATATAGCCAACCGTTTGTCCGGTTTGCAAGGTGCCCAGTACTGTGGTGCGATAGGAGGTCGGAACATACTCCGCCATTAAGGTATTGCAGGCCATATAAAGGGCGCCAATCCCTAAAGCCCCAATAAAACGTAACGACATAAACTGTTCAAAGCTTTGGGTAAAACCCAATAGACAGGTGGCAATTGAAAAGAAAGTCACAGAATGGGCAATGGTTCTGACCCGTCCATATTTATCACAGGCCCAGCCACCCAGAATACCGCCAATTCCCATCCCGGCGAGAGAGGCACTCCCCAGCGCACCCGCCTGAAAGGTCGATAATCCAAATTCTGCCTTTAAACTGGTGAGACTGTATGACAGCAGCATGATATCTATACCATCTACCACCATGGCGAAGTAGGCAAACAGCAAGGCAAATTTCCATGTGTGCGGCGTAATCCGCGCATAGGTTCCCAGATTAGAAGGCCATTTGCTCATCGCTGAGCTTGCTACCGTTTGAACATCATTGTTCATTTGACACCTCATTTTCTCAAATGGGTCTGGTCTTTCATCAACCATTCAAGTGATGAATCCTTTGCGACAGTGCTATTTATTGTTTTGGCAAAGTGTCATTTTCTACCGGAAATGTGCTTGATGAATCCTTGACGATTTTAATTGCTATAAGTCAATTTTTTAGGCATGAATTTGCCCGAAGATACGCCCGCAAGCGTATCTTTGCGTTTAAACAATGCAGAAGTTTTAGTTAGAAAATGCAGCGATACCGGTTTGTGCACGCCCAAGAATCAGGGCGTGTACATCATGGGTGCCTTCATAGGTATTCACCACTTCCAGATTGACCAGATGACGGGCTACGCCAAACTCATCACTGATGCCATTGCCGCCCATCATGTCACGCGCCAGCCGGGCAATTTCCAAGGCCTTACCACAGTTATTACGTTTGATCAGGGATGTTCCTTCCACTGAAGCAATGCCTGCATCTTTCATTTGCCCAAAACGCAAAGCCGCTTGCAGGCCCAGCGCAATTTCGGTCTGCATATCCGCCAGTTTCTTCTGAATCAGCTGATTGGCTGCCAGTGGTCGACCGAACTGTTTGCGGTCCATGGTGTATTGATGTGCGGTATGCCAACAAAATTCAGCGGCCCCCATTGCACCCCAGGCTATGCCATAACGGGCACTGTTCAGGCAGGTAAATGGTCCTTTTAGGCCGCGCACTTCAGGGAAAGCATTCTCTTTCGGCACAAAGACCTGATCCATCACGATTTCACCGGTAATCGATGCTCGCAGCCCGACCTTGCCATGAATGGCAGGCGCAGACAGCCCTTCCCAACCTTTTTCCAGAATAAAACCACGAATCTCCCCGACATTGCCAGTTTCCGAGACTTCTTTGGCCCACACCACAAACACATCTGCAATCGGGCTGTTGGTAATCCACATTTTGCTCCCACTGAGGCGATAACCACCTGCAACCTTTTTGGCACGACACAGCATACTGCCCGGATCAGAGCCATGATCCGGCTCGGTCAATCCGAAACAGCCAATGTATTCACCTGTCGCCAGTTTAGGCAGATATTTCTGTTTTTGTGCTTCGGTACCAAATTCGGCAATCGGCACCATCACCAGTGAACTTTGCACACTGGCCATCGAACGATAGCCCGAATCTACCCGTTCAATCTCGCGTGCAATCAAACCATAACTGACATAGTTTAGCCCCGCACCACCATACTGCTCCGAGATGGTTGGGCCTAATAGACCTAGCTCACCCATTTCCCGAAAAATACTTGGATCGGTTTTTTCATGACGGAATTGTTCCAGTACCCGTGGCATGAGTTTGTCTTGACAATAGGCCTGAGCGCTATCCCGAATCATGCGTTCTTCCGAGCTGAGTTGCTGTTCGAGTAAAAAGGGATCTTGCCAGTTAAAAGAGACACGCTTTCCTTGATTTGCCATGACTTGTGATCTTCCTGTTGATTAATTTTGATATACGTTCTGCTCTTGATGCTAGGCCAGATTGTGCCCTCAGGCAAACGATGTTTTTTCATACAGCTATGCGTTTTATGCATAGCTCAATTGCAATCAGTGGCATGCTTCTGTTAAAAATAAAGCAGAGAATAATTTATAAGACATGAATTATCCGAACCTCATTGCTGATTTTCGCACGCAACACAAGGACGCTGTTATGCGACGTATGATTCCTTCACTGCAATCATTGATCTGTTTTGAAGCCGCTGCCAAACATAAAACCTACACCCATGCGGCGCAGGAACTGAGCATGACCCAAAGTGCCGTTTCCCGACAGATTCAGCAACTGGAAGAGTTTCTGAATCTGCCGCTGTTTCATCGGGTACGACATGGCGTCGAACTGACCGTTGCGGGTGAACAATATCTGAAAAATATCAAGACGCATTTGCTCGGGCTGGAACACAGCACACTCGACCTGATGTCGCATCAAGGTTTAGGCGGCACGCTCAAACTGGGCGTGGTACCCACCTTTGCGACACGCTGGCTACTGCCACGCCTGCATCGTTTTAATGAAAAATATCCAGAAATTACCATCCATCTGGAAACCAGCACCAAACCTTTTCTGTTCAGTGAGCAGATTTTCGATGCTGCCATCTATGCAGGTACACCCGCTCAGGTAGAAAACTGGCCTGGCACGACTGCACATTTTTTGATGCAGGAAGACGTGGTTGCCGTTTGCTCGCCCACACTGATTAGAAAGTTCTTCCCTGATTTGATTCAAAATCAATCGCCCTCGACACTGGATTTGTCTCCGGAACAGCTTTCTCAACTGCCCTTATTACAACAGACCACTCGTCCTGCAATCTGGAAGGAATGGTTCGACAGTCTGGCCTATAACGCGCCTTATGCGATGGAAGGTCAACGCCATGAACTGTTTTCCATGCTGGCCGTGGCGGCAACCCACCATCTTGGTGTGGCCCTGATTCCACAAATGCTGATCGAGAAAGAACTGAGTCGAGGAGAATTGATGATCGTGTCATCACATAAACTCAGTGGTTCACGTTGCTACTATTTTGTTTATGCCGAACAGCCGCATAATCCGATTATGCTGAAATTTATCGAATGGCTGGAACAGGAAACCATAACCCGTTCCAATGCTACAACGAATTACTGATTTTTGGGTAAATGCGCAATATATTGCAGTGCAATCAGACGCGAGACCACCACGGCCAGATACATTACCCCGCCAAACATTTGCAGCATGGCAAGCACTCTGGCGGCTGGGCTCATCGGCATCAAGTCCGATAAACCGGTTGCCGATTGCAAACTAAAACTCAGGAACAGCAAATCCAGCCAGCTTTGCAGCGCTTGGGGCTGATTGGGATTCAGGAAACTGTTTGGCAAAAGTAGCTGACAAATACTATATAAAAAGGCAAAAGCCCAGGCGATCAGGGTAAATACTGCACCTGCAGCAAACAATTCGTCTTTGGTGAGATAGCGATCGGCAAACATATAACGAAGCAAGCCATAAGCTGCATAGAAATAAGCCATCGCTTCAAAACTGTAGGCCATGATCTGGATGGTCGGTGTGCTATAGCCATTAAACAGCATAATCGAAAAGACAAAGGCACCACTGACAAAGATGAGCCCCCAAAAGGTAAATACCGGGGTTTGCCGGATCACCTTGGCAATAATTAACAGCGCCAAAACGCCCAGTGACCAAGTCAAGGCACGATATTCGCTATCACCATAGGTCAGCATATACAGAATTAATAAGGCCAGTTGAACCAGCAACAACCATGCGGATGGCAGCAAACGAAAGGCACGCCAGAATTGTTTTAAGCTTTGCATGTACTTTTCCTGAATCTTGTTATGCTTTTCATTTTTGTTGAATGCATCATACTGCATCTAAAAAAGAAACAATCATTTTAGACAGTTCTTGTTGCAAGCGTTGTTCTTCGATCAGAAAAGTATTTTTACTGGCATAACGCATCATGGTAAATAAGGTACTGTTAATAATCACAAAAGACTTATGTTTTAAAGTTTCAAAATCCCAGTGCGGATAATAACGCCCGAATAAATACATGCCGACTTCTAAAAAGTGCTGCTCTAACACCTGTGCCGCTTCCGAATCACTATAGGCATGCCAGTTTTTTAAAATTTCGATAAAAAAACCCTGATCAGATTTTAACGACTCAAAGCCAAAGGCTATACTTAATGTGATGATGTCCTGAATAGTAGTTTGCTGTTGTAGCATCACCAGTTGCTTTACCGCCTGTCCCAAGTTTTCGCTTTTACGTAGCAATAATTCCGCAATGATTTGCTCTTTATTTTCAAAATACTGATAAATCGATCCGACACTCACGCCTGATTTTTCAGCGATTTTAGGTGTAGTCACCTGCAAAACCCCATGTTCAGAAATACATTGCTGTGCCCCTTCCAGAATACTTTCAACGATCATTTTGGCGCGTTGCTGCTGTGGTCGTTTTCTCATGCTCAGCCTCAATTGAAATGCGAATTGAATGCGAATAATTATTCATATTAAGCTTTGATTAAATAACAATCAGGGACTTTATGCAATGCACGGCATCGTTAAACCTAAACGCTTAGCGGCATTTGAAGATATGAGTCAATCCAATCTCAAAACCAAGATTCTGAGTTATATGACCCATCAGCAGGTTCAGCCCAGTTATCAAGAATATCAGGCACTGAATACCGCTCTGCAAAGTGGTGATGAACCCATGGATCAACTGCTGCTTTGGGTGCTCCAGAATCCAAAACAACACCGTAAATATTTTGAAACGGCGCTGTATCAAGGATTAGACAAATTACCGCATGAGATTCCTGAACTTACGATTTTCTTCCAACGAGTAGAGCAGAAACCGGTCTGGTATGAGCAAGCTAAAATCGATGAGGCGCTTAAATTTACCTATCGTCTCGGCATCAATAATGGCCTGATCCTGCGGGATTTATCCTTAATGACCGGCTACCTGTATCCGGGTTTCAACCAGCCTTTGATCCTGACTGGCGCATTAAAAAAACAGGCAGGCACACGGCTGGCAGAAACCACCAAATGGTGGGTCGATATTACTGAACCAGATGGTTTTTCCCGTTTTAGCAAAGGCTTTACCTCTACCATTTTTGTGCGTTTTATCCATGCCTTGGTTCGTCACCAATTGCAAAAATCCGAGAAATGGGATGCCGAAACTTGGGGAATCCCGATTAACCAATATGATCAGGCCATGACCAATATTGCCTTTAGTGGTGTAGTGCTGATCGGCATTCGCGCTTTGGGAATTTTTCCAAGCAAGCAAGAAGTCGACAGCTTTTTACATTTCTGGAAATATGCGGGCTGGTTAATGGGCGTTGAAGAGAAATGGCTGGTTGATCAGGAGGCAGAAGGCTGGAAACTGATGTACTGGATGCAATTTGCTCATCCACAGTCCGATGCCAGCAGCATTTCACTTGGTTCCAGTCTTTCTAAAGAACCCTTTGAACGCAAATACCGTTATCTACGCACTTTTCAGCAGAAACTAGCCTATAAGCAACACTTAGAAATTACCCAGTTCTTTATTGGCCGTAAGAACATGCAAAAGCTTGGTTTAACGCCACAATCGGCTTCCTGGTTTGCCTACTATCTGATTGGTCGAAATTTAGCGTTGTATAGCAGTGCCCGATATATTCCAAAATTGAATTGTTTTCTTGAACAAAATGGACGTCATTTGCAACGTATTGGCTTGTCACTATATCGCAATCAGTCGCAGCAGCTGGCCAGCATGCATCAATAAGCCAAAAGAAAGCCCTCAATCAATGAGGGCTTTCTTTTGGCTCAAGCGAATTAGTGATCTGACGCGCCAGACGCACCGATCCCGGTCATTGAGCGAACAAACTGAGCATCAAAAGCTTTACGTTCTTTCTCAGCACGTGCTGACTTGTCCGTTACAGAGAAGAACCAGCAGCAGAAGAATGACAGTGGCATTGCAAATAATGCTGGGCCATTGAATGGGTTTGGCGCCGTTTCAGAAATCGCCAAGGTATCTACCCAAACCGCTTTCGACAGAATGATCAGGCTGACTGCACCGACCAGACCTACGACACCACCAATCACGGCACCACGTGTGGTTAAACCTTTCCAGAACATGGATAACACCAACACCGGGAAGTTTGCACAACAGGCTACCGAGAATGCCAAGCCAACCATGAAGGCAACGTTTTGTTTCTCGAACAAGATACCCAAGATCATGGCAAAGATCGCTAAACCTAAAGTTGCGATTTTTGACATTCTTAACTCAGACGCAGGTGTGGTCTGGCCTTTCTTGAATACGTTGGCATAAAGGTCATGTGAAATTGCAGAGGCACCTGACAGTGTTAAACCTGCCACTACCGCAAGGATTGTTGCGAATGCTACTGCCGAGATAAAGCCCATGAACAAGTCACCGCCCACCGCATCACTCAGGTGAACCGCGGCCATGTTGTTACCGCCTACCAACTCTAATTTGCCTGTTACCGCTGCTTTAGCAAGGTCAAGGAATTGCGGGTTGTTGGCAACAAACAAGATCGCACCAAAACCAATGATGAAAGTTAACAGATAGAAGTAACCAATAAAGCCTGTTGCCACCACAACTGATTTACGTGCTTCTTTGGCATCTTTCACCGTAAAGAAACGCATCAGGATATGCGGTAAACCTGCGGTACCAAACATCAAGGCAAGACCGAGTGAAAGCGCATCAATCGGATTGGCGGCAAGTTTACCTGGCCCCATGATCTTAGCAGCCTCATCCCAGCTCATGCTATGCGCCTGGCTATACACTCCAATCGCCTGGTTAAACATATTGGTGAAGCTAAAGCCAACCGCTTTCATCACCATAAAGGCCATGAAGGTCGCACCGCTGAGTAGCATCACCGCTTTAATGATTTGTACCCAAGTGGTTGCCAACATGCCGCCAAAGATCACATACGCCATCATCAACAGGCCCACGATCACCACCGCAATGTTGTAGTTCAAACCAAATAACAATTTGATCAACTGACCTGCACCGACCATCTGTGCAATCAGGTAGAACGCCACCACAACCAGTGAACTGAAAGCCGCCAAGGTACGGACAGGTTTTTCTTCCAGACGGAACGACACCACATCGGACAGGTTATATTTGCCCAGGTTACGTAAACGCTCTGCGACAAGGAACAGAACAATCGGCCAACCGACCATAAAACCCAGTGAATAGAGCAAGCCGTCAAAGCCCGAACTGAACACCAGTGCAGAAATACCCAGGAACGATGCGGCAGACATATAGTCACCGGCAATCGCCAAACCGTTTTGGAAACCGCTAATCCCGCCACCAGCGGTATAGAAATCTTGTGCAGACTGGGTTTGCTTGGCTGCCCATTTGGTAATGAACAGGGTAAAACCGACAAAGATCGTAAACATAATGATCGCGTGCCAGTTGGTCGCCTGCTGTTCAGCGGTACCTAGATCCGGACTGGCGAATGCAATACTTGTGCAGCAAAAGCTCAACAGTGTGAACAGTACCGCTTTGAATGAGGTCCCTTTCATCTCAGTGCATTCCTTTTTCACGTGCAATGGCCTCAACTTCCTTGAGGGCTGCTTCATTCAACTGGTCAAGCTTGTTATTGGCAATGTAGGAATACACACCACATAACACAAATGACAACACAATAATGCCTAAACCCAGGGGAATACCCCAAGTGGTCACACCACCGCTAAATGAACTTGCTAAAAATTCTTTGTTATAGCCAACCAAAAGCATAAATCCAACGTAGATAAACAGCATGATTGCTGTTAATGTCCAACTTAATGTACGCTTTTTGCTGACCATTTCCTGAAACTTTGGATTATGTAGAATTCGATCTACCTGAGAATCATCCATAATCAACTCCTTATTTTTGTGTCCAACCATGGACCCCTTTTTACGTGGGATTTTTCATTATCCAACTTAACAAGATTATGCTTGACTCGTAACTTAGACTTTGGTCTCTAAATGCAATTCTCTACTCCTTGCTGTACCTGTGCTTCGGGTATGATTAAAAATGGAAGTTGATCACGTGAGCAATATGAACAGTTGGCTTATTCTCGGGGTATTGGCCCTGTACATCGTGCTGCTATTTGGCTGTGCCTTTTTTGGTGAAAAGCATGCCAGCCGTTTAAGTATGCGTGGTCGGATGCTGCTGTTCAGCTTAACCCTGGGCGTATATTGCTCCTCCTGGACCTTTTATGGCGCCACCGGTGCCGCGGTTCGCCAAGGCGTGATTTTCCTGCCGATTTATCTGGGACCATTGCTGTTTATCTGGTTTGGTTATGACATCTGGAAACGATTGGGTCGTATCCGCCAGCATCATGCCATTTCATCAATTGCCGATTTCGTGGCTGCCCGCTATGGTAAAAGCGGAAGTCTGGCCGCCTTGGTGACCATTCTCGCCGTGATTGCGATTGTGCCCTATCTGGCGTTGCAACTACGCGCCATTGCACTGAGTGCCTCGGTGATTCTGGAGCAAAACGCGCATATCCATACCACCACCAATAGTGTTCTGGTACTGACTGCGGTACTGGCGATTTTGGCGATGATTTTTGGGACCCGGCATATTGCCCATACCGAACAACACGGCGGGTTAATGTTAGCCGTGGCCTTTGAGTCCTTTGTGAAACTGTTTGCCCTGCTCTGTGTGGCAGCCTTCTTCTTATTACAGTCACCCGACAATATTAAACAGGTCAGTACCGATGTACATCAGCATTTTCATGACCTGCAACAACTGGGTGTGCCTGAAACTTTCTGGGTGCAAACTTTACTGGCAGGTCTCGCCATGATCTGCCTGCCACGCCAGTTCCATGTGGCAGTGGTGGAATTACGCGATGAAAAACATATCCGTGGCGCACGGCGCTGGTTTGCGGCCTATCTGATCCTGACCGTCATGGCAATTATCCCGATTGCCAGCTGGGCGCTGCATTCTCTACCCGAATCGCTGGGCACACCAGACATTGCCGTACTGGCCTTACCGATGAGCTATCAGCAGGATTGGTTAGCGCTGTTGGCCTTTCTCGGAGGCTTTTCCGCATCAACAGGCATGCTGTTAGTGGCCTCAGTGGCCTTATCGATCATGCTCAGTAATGACCTGATCATGCCAGCCCTGTGGCGGTTTAAAATTATTTCCCGTCATGATCAGCATTTACCACGCGTGCTCAAACTGACCCGGCGCATTAGTATCATTAGCGTAATGTTACTGGGCTTTTTATTTTTCCATTTCTTTAATGATATCAACCAGCTCTCGGTATTTGGCTTACTGGCCTTTAGCGCCGTGGCACAATTTTCACCGGCCTTGATTGGTGGTCTATACTGGCGTGGTGCAAGCCGTCAGGGTGTTTATGTCGGGCTATTGATGGGCTTCGCCATGTGGAGTTACACCTTATTGTTCCCGACAGTACTGCGTAGCCTGCCCGACCAATATCAGGATTTGGCACAGCATATTTTACTGTTTGGACCGTTTGATATTAATGGCTTGCGTCCAGAGGCCTTACTGGGTTTTGAATCCTTTGCTCCACTGACACATGGGGTATTGTGGTCTTTAGGTTTGAATGTGGTGCTGTATATCTGGGTATCGCGGCTGTACCGACCCAGCGTGGCGGAACAAATTCAGGCTGAAAGTTTCTTCTATTATGAAAGCAAACCGCTGCCATCAGCCCAGTCCAATACCGATCTCACTGATCTGCACCTGAATGCCGCCCGCCTGAAAGTCGGTGACTTACTGGCGCTGGCCAAACGGGTCACAGGCGATAAACCGACACTACAGGCTTTTCAGCAATTTTGTGAACAGAATCATGTGGTTTTAAATGAAAATCATGTGGCCAATGGCATGTGGTGGCGCTTTACCGAGCAATATCTGGCCGGGATTATCGGGGCAGCCTCTGCCCGTACCTTATTGACCACTGCCATGATTAACAATGGTCTGGCATTGGGACAAGTCGCCAATATTCTCGACCAGGCCTCGCAATGGCAGCGTTTTAACCAGAACCTGTTGATGACCATGATCGACCATATGACCCAAGGCGTCAGTGTGGTAGACAAAAATATGTGTCTGGTGGCCTGGAACAATCAATATCTGAAACTGTTTGATTATCCAAAAGATCTGGTTTACGTCGGCTGCCCGATCGCAGACCTGATTCGCTATAACGCGGAACGTGGTGAGTGTGGTCCAGGCCCGGTCGAAGAACATGTGCGTAAACGACTGCACTGGATGAAAGTGGGTAGCGCCCATGAGTTCGAGCGAATTCGTAAAGATGGTCTGGTGATCCAGATGCGGGGGAATCCTATTGAAGGCGGTGGTTTCGTCACCACCTTTGCCGATATTACCGCGTTCCGTGAAAATGAAGCGGTGCTGGAACAACGCGTCAGTGACCGCACCCAGCAGCTTGCCAACGCCCTGACCGAACAGCAACTGGCACTGGAACAGGCGGATAAAGCCAATCAATCGAAAAGCCGTTTCCTGGCCGCCGCCAGTCACGATTTACTCCAGCCCATGCATGCAGCACGTCTGTTTAGTACTGCGCTAGAACAAAGTGTCCATTCGGCAGAAGATCAACAGACCTTGCAACAACTGGATCGGGCACTGTACGGTGCAGAAAGTATGCTCTCTGCCCTGCTCGATATTGCCCGTTTAGAAGGTGGCACCATCCAACCCAAACGTCAGGCTTATTCCTTGCACGATCTCTTGAACGATCTGGAATTACAGTTCAAATCCATTGCAGCCCAGCGTGATATTCAATTGTCCGTGCACGATACCAAGTTCTGGGTCGACACCGATCCGCAATGGATGCGACGGATTATCCAGAACTTTGTCAGCAATGCTTTACGCTATACCGCACGGGGTCGCGTGGTGGTTGGTGTGTTGCGTTCAGCACAACGACCAAACCATATTCGCATCGGGGTCTGGGATACTGGCCCGGGCATTCATGAACAGCAACGCCTGAAACTGTTTCAGGAATTTGAGCGCTGTGGACACACCTCACCGTGGGGTGAACAGGGTCTGGGTCTCGGACTGGCCATCGTACAACGGATGACCAGCCTGCTGGATTTCCCCGTGCATGTCTATTCCGAGCTGGGCAAAGGCTCCTGTTTCATGATCGAAGTGCCTTTAGCCGAAGCGCCCAAAATTCAAATGGCAACACCTCAGGTAACGGCATTGCAGCATACGGCCTATAAAGTGCTATGTCTGGACAATGATGAAACCATTCTGGAAGGCATGCGCACCTTGCTGAGCAAATGGGGCTATCAGATCTTCACTGCAACCGAACCGGAAGAAGCACTACACTTGATTGAGCAGGAAGACATTCAGGTCTGGCTGATCGATCAGCATTTGAATCATGATCAACGGGGTCTGGACTTTATTGAACAACACCGACTGGCCCATATTCCTGTGGCATTAATTACTGCAGATTCTGATCCGGAGTTACCGCAATACTTAAAACAGCAGAATATTGTGTTGCTGAAAAAGCCGCTCAAGCCTGCCGGTTTACGGGCTTGGTTATCCGGTTTAAAAATCATGCCGATGCAATAAATGACCAAATATTTTGCAGTCATAGGCAAAAATCATCAAAAAGTAGCAGTTTGAGCGCTGATAAATTGACCAAAATGCTCAAATGATTTTTGACTATGGCAAAAACGTTCACTTACATTAGTGAACGTTTGTACACTTACTTACAATTAATTAAACACTTGTTTTTATTCATAAATTTTACCCCTAAAAACCGCCCTACAACTTTAGTCGTATTCTACTTGCTTTGTTGATCCCGCATAAATTGATCAATAAATGGAAACCTGTGTCTCATCGTGTTGGGTTTCTTGCAACAGACTGTCGAAAAGGACATTGATCATGAATAATAGTCACCCCACCACCGACCATAGCTCGCAACAGTTTTATCGCCAATACAGTGCCAACGCCTTATTACCACAACTGGACTGGCAACATATTTTTGTACATAGCAAACTTGAAGATACACATTTACGTGCCCTGGATGCGCTTTATCAGGCGGCGGTCCCGCTGGCCCTGAATGTATTCCATGAACTGAATTTTGATGTGTTTACGCCTGCGACCTACCATCCACAAGGGTTGGGCTTATTTGAAAAACTGGCTCAACAAGAACAGAAGTTTTTAGATGTACTTGAGGCAGAGTCTGCCCATCTCGACCATGAAACACGTCATCAGATCTGGAGCATGCTATTACGTGGCGGTGCTGTTCTGGTCTTTAAAGCCTGGTTAAGCCATGTCAAAGGTGATGCAAACCAACTGGACAAAAGCCAGTTTGATGAACTTTCCGATTTACTGTTTATCAAGACACGTCCTGAGCAATTGGCGCAACGGTTAAAAGTTGAGGTCAATGCACCATTCACCCACATTTTCCTGATGCATGATAATGATGTCTTCCTCGATCATTTTAATAGTCTGGAAACCGCTGCTTTATTTGTTGATTTAGGCGTTTACGATGCCGCCTTTTTAAGTCTGCGTGACGACCGCGTGGCAGAATACCTTAAGAGCAAAGCTTATGTCACCCAAGAACAGATTGATGATCTGCAATGCGCATTAAATCCGTTATATTGCGATAGCCTGATGCCAAAACAGGACTGTCTGGCCTAAGCAGTCGAAGCCACAATCAAGATTGTGGCTTCGCTTTGATATTGAGCTTAAGAAGCATTTTTTTCTAAACGCTGTTTATGAATCTGCATCACCACATCACTAAATTCATTTAAAACATAATGCACCCATAAACGGCTATACCAGTTATATTCGGTGGATAACCGATAATCAATGCTCAGAATCAATCTGGTGGTGTGTGCATCGATTTGTTCCAGTTGATAATCTGTTTTCAGCAAATCGAAATATTTCCCGCCCATTTCCAGATGATCATCCAATGATCCCTTCGGAAACGAATCTGGCGCAAACCGGTATGTCCAGGACAATACATATGGTGCATGCGATGCGGTCACCTGTTCTTCAAACTTGATGCCACGTTCCCACTGGATGGTGCGAACTAGCTCACCCTGACGCTGCTCGGTCATGCCAAAAACAGGTTTGGGAAAGCCCATGGTAAAAATAAAACTGTCTTTGACTTCCTCTGGTCGTATCGTGCCAATCTGGTTAATGGCCTGAAATACTTGCTGTGCTGGCGCATGAATCACAACCGAGCGCTGGGTTTGGCCATATTCGGTACGACTAAAATCAGGTAATAACAACCATAAAATCAACGGCAGCAGTGCAAAAGAATAGATTTTGGCGCTGGGTTTCCATAAATAATGACAAATCAATCGCATGAAACCTGCCCCCAGTAGCAAGCCAATCAGTAAAATCGGGAGCAGCATGATCAGACAGATAATCCCTTCTCTTAACACGATCACGCAAAACACAATCACGATCACAAAAACCAGCGGCTGAATCTTGAAAAGCTTGGTCAGGAAAATAGGATTGGGCTGTTTTCGAATCATAAAATATTCAAATAATGCGCCCAATAGTGCAGGAATAACCAAGACAATTACAAAGGACATCAGATCTTGCGAATAACTGCTTAACAGAACTGTCACCGCAATCAGGCCCATCGCCACAATTAAAGGCAACACCATGACAAAAGACGTTCTGGATGGATAAACTTTTTCTAACTGGTAAGGAAGCGGGGTGTCAGTGTCTTTGCATACAATCAGATAATCGTATGCTTCATTCTTGATTTTATGTATTTGATAATCTTGAATACCTGCCTGCAACAAGCGTTGCTTCAGACTATCACGCGTCTGCTCTGTCCATTCAGTGACCTGAATACGGACATAACCTTGTTGTTGTAGTTCTTGAATAATTGTATTGGAATCCTGAAGATGATGCATGTAAGCCTCGTCAAAACGCAATCAGCTCAATGCAGATCATTGAGCTGACTGATTCTAACTCAGCTTAGAACTTCATGCTCATCCGCATCCAGTAGTTGCGCCCAATATTATTGAACTGCTCGCTGGCACCATAACCAAACATCGAGGCCCCTGCTTTATTAAGATGCTCGGTATAGGTTTTGTCGAGCAGATTATCGACACCAACAGAAACATCAACGGCATCTGTTAACTTATATGTCCCATTCAGGGCCAAAGTGTTAAATGCCTTGCTTTCATTCATGTCATAACCAACGATATTTCCTTCATTCAGGCTGACACGATTTTGTTTTGCAACCGTACGCCACAATAAGCCCAAGCTATATTTTTCCTCAACATAACGAAGATTAATACGTCCTTCCAAAGGCGCAATCTGTGGTAAGGCACGACCGTCCGAAGTATTTTTACCCCATGCATACATAGTTGAAACATCTGCTTGGAGATGATCGGTAAACTGATAGCCAATTCCAGACTCAGCACCAGCAATGGTAGCATCCACATTCTGTGCCAATGGAGAGCGGTCATTAGAGCCATTATATTGCAGCAAAATATAGTCTTTAATTAAGCCTGCATAAGCAGAAGCCCATGTACTCCATGCCCCATGTTCAGCCTGAAAACCGATATCTAACTGAGCCGTACGTTCTTTTTTCAGATTATCTAAATTATCAATCATGCGATAACTAATGTTACCCATCATATCCTCTGTCTCTACACCCTGATTTGTTGATGTGTTATAGAGTTCCCAAAAATCTGGAGTACGTTCAACGTAACCAAGCCCTGCATAGGTTTTCACGCCATGTTCAGGCAAAGTTTTTTCGATACGGATAAAACCACCCCGATTAGTATCACTTCGATTTCTTCCATTTTTCAGGTTATCAATTTTGACTTGATCAACACGGACACCTGCTACCCATTTCTGATTAGCATCTATGTTGTAAGTCCATTCACTAAATGCGCCATAAGACTGAAATTTAAGATCGTTACTAAAGGGCTCATTATGATCTGGCATCGCATACATGATCATGTTACCGCCATGCTTGTTATGCTGGGTATCAACCCCAGACACCACACTAAACTTGTTCCAATCAGTCGTTACGGCTAAACGAGTGTTTAAGGTACGACGAGCCACTTCCATTTCCATCTTGCCTGGCATCGCAGACGGTGGTGTACGTAAACGGAAATTATCCATGATGTGATTGTTGTAGCTATAATCAACTTGTGCTTCGACTTTCTTAATCACATCCGTCAGATTCTTCTGTTCAGCATGTAGACCTAAGCTTTCACGTTTAAATTGTGAACCGTCCATTCCACGGCCTGCATAGGCAGCTTCACCATCACCTTTACCTGCACGCAGTTCTAACCAAGAATCCGCTGTTGGTTTCCAACCCAAAGCCAGATCAGCATTCCAGCGTTTCCAGTTCGAATGTACGGATTGATCATCACCATCTTTATAATTATCTGCTTCCGAACGATTGGCATTTAAACGCGCATATTTGGTTTCATCACCCACTGCCGCCTCGACATTATGATCAAGACGCCCATAAGAACCCATCACCACACTGGCCTGTCCTCGATATGGCTGATCTTTGCTCAGGTTTTCAGGCTGACGCTCAAAAATCACGGTTGCTGCAGAACCAGGGGTTGCATATTGCACCGTTTGCGGTCCTTTGATTACTGTAATTTTGTCAAAGCTTTCAGGCTGAATATATGAGGTTGGTGCATCCATCCGCGATGGGCAAGCGCCAAGGTTCTCACTGCCATCGACCAGCATTTTAATGCGTGAGCCAAACATGCCGCGAAACGTGACATCACCATTGGTACCACCATTTTTAATGGCATTAAAACCCATAATACTTTGTAAATAATCTGCGCCATCGGTTGCAGGTACAGGTTGGATCGGTTGTTTGGGATCGGCTTGCACCACCAGACCATTGCGCTCATTCGGTTGTTGAGCCGTCACGACAATCGGTGCCAGTGACACATGGGCATGTGCAGATACAGACGAATCGACTGGATTTGCCCACACCATTGCAGTATTTGAGGCAGCAAGAATCGCAACCGTGAGCGGTTGTAATAAAAATTTAGGTTGAGCCATGAGTGGTCTCTCTTAAAACATAAGTAAAACTAGGCTAGAGTTTTGAAAAACCCTAATGAAAATAACGTTTTATTTATGCAAAGAGTGGTGGGGCACGCCCTTGGGGCAATAGAAATAAGCGTTGCAGTGCAAAATAAACATGCTTAAACGCTTGCTGATAAGCCACTAAACGGATTTGAATCCGGACCAGTACTTCTTTCACACCCAATTCAGGCGGCAAGACCAGATTGGCATAGACCGTACAGTACTGACATTGGTGATTAGGATCATGATGGTCATGATGCGGCAGCGGGGCCTGAGCTTGCTCAAGCTGATGTTCATGTGAATGTGAACTATGTGCCGAATGGCTCTGTGTACTTTGTACTTTGGGTAACAGCAGCGCCTGGGTGATGGTTTCACACACCGGCGCAATCTGGTATTGCTTCGGGAGCAGCGGCTGCAAGAAAACCGCAATCTGTAAACAGACCGCGGTCAAAGCCAGCAGCAAACCACAACGAAACAAAGACAACATCTTAAACAGTATCGATCACTTAACGTTTAACAGCGACTTTCTCTTTATCACGCTGGCGCACCACTTTTTCCACTTTCTCACGGGCACGCTGACGTTTTAAAGGCGATAAATAATCAACAAAAAGTTTGCCATTTAAGTGATCCATTTCATGTTGGATACAAACAGCGAGAAGTTCGTCAGCTTCTAACTCAAATGCTTGACCTTCAAGGTTAATTGCCTCGATTTTTACGCGTGACGGACGCTCAACTTTGTCGTATATTTGAGGCACAGAGAGACAGCCTTCTTCATAAGGCTGAGTTTCTTCGGTCAGTGGAATGACTTTGGGGTTAATGAACACCATCGGTTGGTTTTTCTCTTCCGAGATGTCCATAACAATAAGCTGAATATGATGATCAACCTGAGTTGCCGCCAAACCGATACCTGGTGCTTCATACATGGTTTCAAACATATCTGCTGCAAGCTGACGAATTTCATCAGTGACTTCTTCGACTGGCTTGGCAATGGTACGAAGGCGGGGATCAGGAAAACTTAAAATAGGTAATAAGGCCATACTGTCGTCCTCACTTATGCCATTGATCAAAAAACCAACTGAAGGGAATGCTTGATCAAAAAAATTGTGTGTAAAGTCGTTATTATAGCGCAACTACACACATAATTTTTAGGAATTATGATAATGAAAAAGGTTTTAAACGGCATACCATCTTTTCATGCCTTGGGGTTAAAAAAACAACTGATTGCGGCTGCAATTTGTGCGGGATTGGGAATGACTGTCAATTTTGCCCATGCTGCCAGCCCGAATGTCAGCCCACCTGCAGTTAAAGTAGGCGCTCCGCATGTTTATGTGGTGAAAAAAGGCGATACGCTGTGGGATATTTCCGGCAAATTTTTAAAGAAGCCCTGGCGCTGGCCTGAAATCTGGGCAAGCAACAAACATGTGAAGAATCCACACTGGATTTATCCGGGTGATCGCCTGCTGCTATGTAGCCTGAACGGTAAACCATTGATTGGTAAAGATGAAGGCGATGGCTGTGACGGTATCATTCGTCGTTATACCGGCAATACCGCGACCTTGCGCCCGCAAGTCCGTATTGAAGCACTGAACAATAGTGTCCCTGTTATTCCCTTGACCCATATTCAGCAATGGCTGGAACGCACTTCGGTACTGCCTGCAGAGGCAATTGCCAACACCCCTTATATCCTGGGCACCGCGGATAACCGTGTTATGGCCGGTAAAGGTCAAAGTGTTTATGTGCGTGGCCAGGGCCTTGAAAATGGTCAACGCTATGGCGTATTCCGTGAAGGCGAGCCTTATATCGTTCTGGATCAGAATGGCAAGAAGCAGAATCTTGGCATTGAGCTGACCCAAGTCGCTTCAGGTGTGGCCATTCGTAGTGAAAATGACATCACCACGGTTGAACTGACCGACAGTTATAACGGCGAAGTGCGTCGCGGTGACCGTGTCATGCTTGAACAGGATGCCATGCTGCCAACCCTGTTCTACCCGACCGATGCCAATCAGGTCAAAGACGGCGGTAAAATCATCCGGGTGATGGGTTCGATCGGTACAGCCGCAAAAAATGGTGTCGTGACTGTTGATCGTGGCACTGTGGATGGGATTGAGGTCGGTCAGGTATTCAGTATCTATCAAGATGGCGAAACCATTCGTGATCCAAAAACCAAAGAGCAAGTGAAACTACCCGGCCAGTATTTAGGGAGTGCCATGATCTTTAAAAGCTTTGACCGTATCAGCTATGCCTATGTACTTGAAAGCGAATTACCGATCAAGCTGGGCTCAGACATCAAGCCACCACGTCTCGACGATTAAGGTCTCAAATGTTGAATCAATTATCGCCTCATCACTACCCTACCGTGCTGGTGTGGTACTTGGTTCAACATTCGCTTTCCAGCTTTCACAAGATCCAGCAGCATTTTGGCAGCTGTGAACAGGCAACCCAACCGCAGCGTTTTTCGGAATGGGAGCAACTGGGCCTGCATGCCAACCATTTAAAACGTCTAAAAGAATTTCAGACCGCACAAGGCCAGCAACAGTTTGAACAGCTGCTGCAACTGATTTGCCGTCATAGTGACTTTATTTTAACACCCGACGATATTGGCTATCCGACGCAGCTCCTGCCTTATAGCGACCGCCCACCGATCCTGTTTGGACAGGGTCAGGCCCAAGCGCTATTACAACCCCAGATTGCCATGGTTGGCAGTCGTAAGCCGAGTCCTCATGGGCGACAGGTGGCTTATGATTTTGCTTACTATTTAAGTGAAAAGGGTTTTTACATCAGTAGTGGTCTGGCACATGGGATTGATCAGGCTGCGCATCAGGGTGGGCTGGCGCATCAGCGTACCATCGCAGTGACGGGTACAGGACTCGACAGCGTCTACCCTGCCCAGCATACGCAACTCGCGCAACAGATTCGCCAGTCAGGCGCGATTGTGACTGAATTTCTACCCACCACCATGCCTTTACAACAACATTTCCCACGACGCAATCGGATTGTCAGTGGCTTGAGTCTGGGCGTATTGGTGGTCGAAGCCGCGCTCAAAAGCGGTTCATTGATTACCGCCAATGAAGCAGCCACTCAGGGCAAAATGGTGTTCGCCATTCCTGGACATATTTATAGTGAGCATCATCAGGGCTGTCATCAACTGATTCGCGAAGGCGCGATTCTGGTCGATCATCCTGAACAGGTGATTGAAGATCTGGCTTTACCGACGCAATGGCAAGCACAGCAGCGGTCAGCAACAGAAAGCAGCTCGGCACCGCCAACACTACCCGCACATTTAATTGAGCTGTATCAGGTTTTAGACTGGGTCGGACAGGATCTGGATCAGCTGGTTCAACATTATCCTGTCTCCATTGCTGAATTAACCGCCCAATTAATGGAACTGGAATTACTCGGTTTAAGCATGCAACAGGCAGGACGCTATTTACGTTGCCGTCCAATGCATTAAACTACTCACATCTCCCTTTTATCGTTTCATTCTCCCTATGATGACGTCCTCTATTGCTGAAGCAGCACAACTTTTAAAACAAGGACAGGTCCTGGCTTACCCGACCGAAGCGGTCTGGGGACTGGGCTGTGATCCCTACAATGAGCAGGCTTTTCAGGATATTCTGGAACTCAAACATCGTCCCGTTGAAAAAGGCGTGATTTTACTGGCCGGCCATTTAGATCAGGTCGAACATTTACTACAGGGTTTAACTTCCGAGCTTCGTCAGCAGGTGATCAGCAGCTGGTCTAACCGCCAGCCAACTGAACGTGCCACCACCTGGCTCCTGCCTGCCGATCAGCACATCCCGACCTGGATCAAAGGCCAGCATCCGCTGGTGGCGGTGCGTGTCACCACGCATCCTTTATGTATGCAACTGTGTCAGGATTTTGGTGGGTTTATTGTCTCGACCAGCGCCAATCCCGCAGGTCAGACACCGGCCCATGGTCTGGCAGAGGCCCAAGCCTATTTTGGCGATGCATTACATTATCTTGAAGGCGATCTGGGTCTCAGCCGTGAACCGAGTCGCATTTTAAACGCACTCACGGGTGAAATTGTTCGCGCCTGATTAGGTGAATAGCGGACAAAAAAAAGCTCAGTTATATAGGGATAACTGAGCATAAAAAGGATGTGTATAATCACATCCAGAGGGTTCATCAATTCGGTGAGCAACTTATTCATTCTAAAATGAATGATCTTGCTGTGGCTGGTATTATGAGCTAATCATTTCATTTATACAAATATATTATTTATCTAACAAAAAAGGTGAAAAGCGTACCTTTTTTGTCACTTTCACCTTTTTAATAAAATTATATTTTTATTTTTATTCAGCTTTTTTTGAGCATAAACTTTGCCGATCTTTGAAAATATAGTTGCAAATCAGATACAAAGAACAATCATTTAAAAAATAAATTGGTGCGTTTGTCTATTTTTTAAACAAACACACCTTTTAAGTTCATCTTTACGAAGCAGACTCTACCAATTTCACCGAAGCTTTTACGGTTTTCTTCTGGGCCATGATAATGCCCACCAGAATCATCACCCCACCAATGCTATGATAAATAGTCCAGTGTTCCGACAGCCACAGACTGGCAATAATGGCAGTAAATACCGGCATCAGGTTCATAAAAATACTGGTCCGGTTTGGCCCGATCGCCTGCACAGCAACCATCCACAATAACGGTGCAATTAATGACGGGAACACACCTGCATAGAGCACGCTGGCGGCATTGTCAGCATTGATGCCATCCAGCCCCAGCCACAGTAAAAATGGCAGATGATAAATCAGGGCAAACGCAATCTGTACATAGAGACTGGTCATCAATGGCAGCTGCACTTGCCATTTTTTCAGAAATACCCCATAGAAAGCATAAAATCCTACCGCCAAGACCATGACGGCATCACCCCAGTTACCGCCCTGCTCAAAAAGGCTGGCAATACGGCCCTGGCTCATCACATAAATCAGGCCGGCGAAAGACAGTAAACTGCCAAAAATTGCATAGCGATTCGGTGCATCTTTTAAAATGAGATAGGAGATAAAAATGGTAAAAATAGGCACAAAGGCATTCACAATGCCCATATTGGTCGCGGTGGTATAATGTGCTGCGGTATAAGACAAACCTTGATAAAGCACCATACCAAATGCACTGAGTACCGCCAGCTTAGGGATGAAGGGGCGGATCAAAGCACGTTGCTTCCAGACCTTGGGCAACATAAAGGGTGTCAAGATCAGGAAGGCCACAAACCAGCGATAAAAACTGATACTGACCGGTGAAATATAATCGGCCACATAGCGCGTTACCGCGATGTTAAGTGACCAAATCAACACCGCAATCAAAGGCAATACAAATGCCCACTTTTGGTATTTGCTAAACTGACCCATCATTTTTCTCACAATATCTCAGCAATGGATGTATTGTGGTAGATGTCCAAAATAATTGAAATATCGTATTTCAGACATTTATATCGCGCTCACGACATTGCTGCTTAGAACAGCTCCCAGGCTCGCATCGCATGTTCCACTACTTTATGCAGTTGCTCAACCGTTGCCCCATCTCGAGCCTGAATGGTTAGCCCCTGCACAACCGTTGCATAGAAGTCGGTCATTTCCTGTAAAGGCGCGGTTGCCGCCAGATCACCATCAGCGACACCCTGCTCTAAACGCTCCAACAGTTTTTGCTTGGTCTGTAAACGTTTTTCCAGAATATTGTGTTGCACTGCCTGAGCATTATCCGAGCAGTTCATAGTCGCCACCACCAGCATACAACCTGCAGGTTTATTGGGTTGCGCCAAACGCTTGACGTTGTCATATAGATACAGCTCAAATGCAACTTTGGCGGTTTTGGCTTCTAAAAAGATAGGAACAATCGGACAGGCTTCATGGGCCAGATAATAATCAATACATTTATAAAACAGCCCGGCTTTATCACCAAAACTACTGTATAGACTCGGCGCAGTCAGTTCCAGAGCCTGGGTCAAATCACTGATCGAGGTCGCTTCATAACCATGTGCCCAGAACAATAACATCGCTTTTTCCAGCGCCTGCTGTTCGTCAAAACACTTCGGACGACCACGCTTTTTTTTCAAGCTGTCATCACAGGGTGCTACTGTTGGCTCATGTGCATTGGTCATAGCTGTCACAAATATTTCATAACGATCACTATTAAATTAATTGACGGCTCAACTTTAATCAACTATTTTATTTTATATCGATCGTTATAAAAACTAATGTTTTTTCAATTTTATTGTTATCCCTATAACAATAAAGGGAATTATTATGGAAAACTCCACTCCGGCAGACCTCAGTGCGCTTGAATCCAATCCATCTCAAGGGAACTGGTTTGCCTTACTTTCCGTCACCTTTAGTGCATTTGCCTTGGTGACAGGTGAATTCCTGGCCATTGGTGTCCTCAATGACATCGCACGTGACTTTCAAATTTCGGTTGGAACAGCTGGTCTTACCGTTTCTTTAACTGCGATCGTCGGCATGTTTGCTGCGGTACTGATTCCAGTTTCGGCGAAGACACTCGATCGGCGTACCTTGCTGTTGATGCTTACCCTGTTGATGATTATTGCCAATCTGCTGACTGCATTTGCACCTAATTTCATGATTTTATTGTTTGGACGTGTCATCTTGGGTGTGGCGGTGGGAGGCTTCTGGGCAACAGCCGTGGCATTAAGCGGTCGACTGGCACCACCGCATTTACCCATTGCCAAAGCGACTGCCTGGGTGGCTTTCGGGGTGACCTTAGCCAGCGTATTAGGGGTACCGATGGGGACATGGCTGGCTCAATATAATGGCTGGCAAACCTCTTTCATGGCGATTTCCCTCATGGGTGTCCTGCTTTTGATCTTCCAGTACCTTTATCTGCCTCAACTCAAACCGTCTTCATCTTTGCGCTGGAAAGAACTGCCGATTCTGCTGCAACACCCTGCCGCCCGTAAAGGCCTGATCATTTTTCTGTTTATGGGCTTTGCGCATTTTGCTGCGTATAGCTACTTTTCAGCCTTCTTTAAACATGAGCTCGATTTTTCGGATAGCCTGATTAGCCGTTTACTGCTGGTCTATGGCATTGCAGGCATTTTCGGGAATATTTTTGCAGGCTACCTTGGCCAGATCAATATCCGTTATGCCTTTGCAGTCAGTGGCGCTGCGTTCTTGCTGGCATTTTTAGCGCTTCCGCTAGTCGGGGCCAATGTCATGCTTGCCATTGTATTAACGGCTTTATGGGGCTTCGCCTACGGGATTATTCCAACTGCGGTGAATATCTGGATGTTTACTCATGCACCTGAAGCGGTTGAAAAAGGCATGCCGATGGTGACTTTAACCTTTTTAATCCTGATTGCGCTGGGCAGCATGTTCGGTGGCCTGATTGTTGATCATTTTGATGGCACCATCTTATTTTTTGCCATGCTCCCACTGGTACTTTGTTCGCTCGTGCTGATCTTTACACTGGCACGGGGCTTAAATAATCCCAAAGTCACTTATAAAAATTAATCCTTAAGCTACAGATCAAACAGGAAATTAAACGACTTCTGTTTGATCTGTGAGAACCATCCAGAAATTTGCTTTTCCTCTTTTACAGTTCGCCCACTCCCATGATTCAGGGCGACTGTATTTTTCTTGAATCATCTCCTGCGTACGTATTATGGCAGCTCATGCACAATTTGCATAAGTGACCCAGATATTTTATAACGATCACTATAAAATTAATTGACGGATCTGGTTTTATTCTTTATTTTGTTTCATAACGATCGTTATAAAATAAAATTGATCTTTAGCTTTTATCCTTGTGCTGACAAATCAGGAAAATCCCATGCAAGCATCCACCTCATCAGACGAGCAGCCCACACAAATCACACAAGGAAGCTGGTACGCCATTTTGGCTGTTGCCATTGCGGCCTTTGCACTGGTCACCAGCGAATTTTTACCTGTCGGCGTACTCAACAGTGTCGCAGCCGACCTACAGATCTCAGTCGGTACAGCAGGTCTGATCATTACCCTTCCCGGGGTGATGGCTGCGATTGCAGCACCACTGTTACCCGTATCGGTCAAACAGCTCGATCGACGCTATGTATTGATCTTACTCACCGCAATCATGGTGATTGCCAATACCATTACCGCCTTTGCAGAGAGCTTCCATGTGCTGCTGTTGAGCCGTTTGGTGTTAGGCATTTCCATTGGTGGCTTCTGGGCAACTGCGATTGCTTTAAGTGGCAAACTGGCACCGTCTCATTTACCCATCGCTAAAGCCACTGCTATCGTCATGGCAGGCGTGACTTTTGCCACTGTGCTTGGTGTTCCAATCGGCACCTGGCTCAGCGAGTTTTATGGCTGGCGCAGTGCATTCGGTATTACCGCTGCTATTGGTTTGATTGTATTGGTGGTCCAGCTGATTTGCTTGCCTGAACTGAAACCTGAATCTGCCATTCATTTCCGTGATTTACCTGCGTTATTGCGCACGCCAAAAGCACGTAGTGGCATGTTAATCGTATTACTGATTGGTCTCGCGCATTTTTGTGCGTATAGCTATCTGGCACCATTCTTTAAAAACATTGCAGGCTTTAACGGTACCACCATCAGCTCGCTGTTATTACTCTATGGAATTGCAGGTATTTTCGGTAATGCATTTGCAGGCTATAGTGGTAACCTGAATGTACGCTATACCCTTGCCTTTGTCGGGATCTGTTTTGCGATTGTGTTCTTTGGCTTCCCGATCTTTGCAATTCATGAGTTTGGGGCGATTGTATTAACTGCGCTGTGGGGCTTTGCCTTCGGTGCTTTCCCTACCTCAGCCAATATCTGGATGTTTGTGCATGCGCCGCATGCGGTAGAAAAAGGCATGCCTTTGTTTGTCGGCATGTTTCAGGTCATGATTGCGACCGGTTCCTTACTCGGCGGTTATGTAGTCGACCATTTCAATGAAAATATCCTGATTTATGGCGTCATCAGCTTTGTGGCCCTGGCATTGATCAGTATCTTTACTTTAGCCAAAGGCTTAAATAATCCTAAAATGACATGTGAAAACTAACAGTGAGTCTCTCCGGATGAAGCAGAATGTTGCTGAACAATTTCCCTTGTTACGTGATATAGAAGTCCATGAATTTCTATATCAAAAGGATGATATTGTCAGCCCGCATTCTTCCATCTGGGGAGATTTTAACTTTAGTTTAAACGGGACTTTAGAGTTTGATATTGAAGGGCAATATTACTTGTCTCCGCCTAGCTATGGATTATGGCTGCCGCCGCGTACCGAGCATCAGTCGCTGCCCGTCGAGCATGAAATTCACTATATCTGTATTCGATTACATCCGCGGCTCGGCGATTTTTTAGGCGATGTTTGCCGCTGTTTTAGTATTGAACCTTTTTTCCGTGCGCTGGTGATTCATATTCTGGAACAGCAAAAACTGGCTGCTGCACCCGAGTATCTGGAGCACCTGCTGCAAGTTTTATATGATCAACTGAAACAGGCCCCTGCTTATTCGCATTATCTTCCGCAAAGTACCCATCCCGTTCTCGCGCCAATTCTGGAGCAACTGTCAGATCCAGCTTTATTTCAACTCAGCCTGCAGAAAGTCTTAGGAAATTTTGCAGTCAGTGAGCGTCATGTACTCCGTCTCAGCCAGCAAGAGCTGCAACTGTCATTATCAGAATGGCGTAATCGGGCAAAAATCATTTTTGCGATCAATCAGATCCGCCAAGGGATGACCATTAAACAGTTGGCCTTTGCTTTGGGTTATCACCACAGTTCCAGCTTTATTGAGTTCTTTAAACGCTATACTGGACAAACCCCGATTCAGCTAAAGAATGCTTCCCTCTAAAATAAAGGCTTGGTTTTTCTGATTATTTGTATGGATTCATAACAACAGCATTGCACTCTGCAGCAATAGCAGTTAAAACAAACGGGTATTGTCACAACAACAAATTAGGACCTATCTCATGAGTCAGTCGGTTTATCACATTCCTGTTAAGGACATTAAAGGTCAGGATGTTGATCTTGATCAATATCAAGGCAAAGTGCTCTTGATCGTCAATGTTGCATCTAAATGCGGCTTAACCCCGCAGTACGAAGGCTTGGAAAAACTTTATCAGGCCAAGAAAGATCAAGGCCTGGAAATTCTTGGCTTCCCTGCCAACAACTTTCTGGAACAGGAACCGGGCAGCAATGAGGAAATTCAGCAATTCTGTTCACTAAATTATGACGTGCATTTCCCACTTTTCGCCAAAATTTCGGTTGCGGGTGATGATAAGCATGCTTTATATCAAACCTTGACTCAAGCCATTCCTGAGCGTACAGGTGAAGGCCCTTGGTGGAAAGATCTGGTTGATTACGGCTTAACACCAAACAACCCACCTGAAGTATTATGGAATTTTGAAAAATTCCTCATCAATAAGAAGGGTGAAGTGGTTGCCCGTTTTGCACCTGATATCACGGCAGACGACGAACGCATTGTGAGCGCGATTGAAGCTGAACTAGCAAAATAAGCATTAAAAATATAGAGAAAAGAATAGTTTATCTATTCTTTTCTTTTAACTTCCTAGACAGTTCCTTCTATTATTTTCTTAGATTAAACTGTTGATGAATTGCAAAAATCACTTTTTTCTCCACATTTTCTCATTATAGTGACGCTCTTCTCATAATGTGGTGTAGTTCAGCCATGATGGACCGTTTCTCTATCAAAGCCATTCTCTCAGTAACCACCTTGGTGAGCCTATTCATGCTGGCAGGTTGCGATCAGGTCCCTCATGACAATGAGCAAGCTGAACAAAACACTGAGATTGAACAATCAATAACAACCTCTGAAAATATAGAACGTGAAGCAAGTATTGCTCAGGACACTCAAAACCTGAGTAAGGGTAATATGCTGAATATCGCGCGTGATATGGCCAAGTTGCAAATTGAAACTGATGACTATGTCACCCTGCTCAAGCAATCGCAAAGCAATCTTGAACAAGCAATCCAGGATAAAAATGTTCAAAAATTACAGCATACAACAGGCGATTTAAACCAGGAACTGCATGGCTTACATGACGCTTTATTATCGTTAAATTTGAAAAGTAATGAAGTCGATCAGATCCGCCAAAGTTTATTGAGTGCAAATCAGCAACTGCTCAATATGCCGTTATTGCATGGTCAAACCGATCTTTCCAAAATTGATTTTGCCAAGATCGAGAAACAGTTCAATACCATTCAAATGGATATGGTGAAACTGGCAACCTTGGTACTCGGCAATAAAGATGCTTCAAACGCTTAAAGACCGTTTATTTTAATTTTCGATGCAGCATAAAAAAAGCCACCTGACGGTGGCTTTTTTTAATCTCTAACCAGCAATAATTAAAGTGCGCGGTTTTTGATTTTACGAATCGTTTCAAGCTGAGCTGCAGTTTCTGCAAGCGAAGCAAGCGCAGCAGCAGAATCCAAATCACTCTTTTGGTTGGCTAGCAATTGTTCAGCTTGTTTACGAGCTTCCATAATTGCTGCTTCATCCAAGTTGTCAGCGCGAATTGCAGTATCTGCAAGCACGGTCACAACGTGAGGTTGAACTTCTAACACACCGCCTGATACATAAACGATTTCTTCTGTACCATTTTCCAACTGAACACGAATCGGGCCCGGTTGGAGCAAAGTTACGAGTGGCGCATGTCCTGGTAAAATACCAAGCTCACCGCCCGCACCTTTTGCGATTAACATCGTAACTTGTCCAGAGTAAATCGACTCTTTAACACTTACAACATCACATTGCATCGTCGCCATGAGAATCTCCTTAAATTAGAGTTGCTAATTAAAGTTTCTCGGCTTTAGCAATCACTTCGTCAATACCACCAACCATATAGAACGCTTGTTCTGGGATGTGATCGTATTCACCAGCTAATAGACCTTTAAAGCCACGAATCGTTTCTTTAAGTGGTACTAATTTACCAGGTGCACCCGTAAAGACTTCAGCGACGTGGAACGGTTGAGAGAAGAAACGTTGGATTTTACGCGCACGGTAAACAACCAATTTATCTTCTTCTGCTAACTCGTCCATACCCAAGATTGCGATGATGTCTTTAAGCTCTTTATAACGTTGCAATACGTTCTGTACAGAACGTGCAATTTCATAATGCTCAGCACCAACCACTAACGGGTCTAACTGACGTGAAGTTGAGTCAAGTGGATCGATCGCTGGGTAAATACCAGAAGATGCGATGTCACGGCTCAATACAACGGTAGCATCCAAGTGAGCAAACGTTGTTGCAGGCGATGGATCTGTTAAGTCATCGGCAGGTACGTATACTGCCTGGATCGATGTGATCGAACCAGATTTAGTCGACGTAATACGCTCTTGAAGAACGCCCATTTCCTCTGCAAGTGTCGGTTGGTAACCTACTGCAGATGGCATACGACCTAACAATGCTGATACTTCAGTACCCGCAAGTGTATAACGGTAGATGTTGTCGACGAATAATAATACGTCACGACCTTTACCATTTTCGTCTTTTTGATCACGGAAGTATTCAGCCATGGTCAAACCAGTTAACGCTACGCGTAAACGGTTACCTGGTGGCTCGTTCATCTGACCGTAGACCATTGCTACTTTGTCAAGAACGTTAGAATCTTTCATTTCGTGATAGAAGTCGTTACCTTCACGAGTACGCTCACCAACACCAGCAAACACAGATAAACCAGAGTGAGCTTTCGCGATGTTGTTGATCAACTCCATCATGTTAACGGTTTTACCAACACCGGCACCACCGAACAGACCAACTTTACCACCTTTCGCAAACGGGCAAAGTAAGTCGATGACTTTAATACCAGTTTCTAAAAGGTCAGTCGAAGCTGCTTGTTCAGCATAAGAAGGTGCTTGACGGTGAATCGGCAAACGCTCTTCAGTCGCTACAGGACCTGCTTCATCAATTGGGCGACCCAATACGTCCATGATACGACCAAGAGTCGCTGGACCTACTGGAACAGAAATCGGTGCATTTGTGCTAGTTACATTAAGGCCACGTTTAAGACCTTCTGTAGAACCCATTGCGATGGTACGAACAACACCATCGCCAAGCTGTTGCTGAACTTCTAAAGTAGTTTCAGTACCGTCAACTTGGAGAGCGTCATAGATCTTAGGAACGCTATTGCGCTCAAACTCGACGTCGATAACCGCGCCGATGATCTGAATGATACGACCGCTACTCATTGCTGTCTCCTCAATTCAAACTTAATAATGTTAAACGGCAGCGGCACCGCCAACGATCTCGGAAATTTCCTGAGTAATCGCGGCTTGACGCAGCTTGTTGTAAATGAGTTGTAGGTCTTTAATCAGTTGTCCTGCGTTGTCTGTCGCTGCTTTCATCGCGACCATACGAGCTGACTGCTCACATGCAACGTTTTCAATCACACCTTGATAAACCATAGACTCGATATAGCGAACCAACAAACCATTTAACAATTCTTCTGCTTCTGGTTCGTAGATATAGTCCCAACCATAAGTACGGTTGAGGTCATCGCCTTCTTCTGCCGGTGCTAAAGGAACAAGTTGTTCTACTTTAGGCTGCTGAGTCATTGCATTGATGAAGCCATTTGAAACGAGATAGATACGATCTAGTTCGCCTTTATCAAATGCATCAAGCATTACCTGTACTGAGCCTGTTAACTGTTCCAAACTCGGCGCATCGCCAAGTTGGGTGGTTGCACCAAGCACTTTACCGCCGTAATTCTTAAAAAACGAAACCGCTTTTTGACCAATCAAAGCAAATTCAACTTCAATTGACTGCTGTTGTTGTGCTTTGACATGCTGCACAACTTTCTTGAACAAGTTAATGTTCAAGCCACCCGCCAAGCCACGATCTGAAGACACCACGATATAGCCAACGCGCTTAACCGGGCGTTCAACCATATAACGGTGTTTGTATTCAGGGTTTGCTTGGACCAAGTGAGCAATTACACGGCGCATATTATCGGCATACGGACGGCCCTGAGCCATGCGCTCTTGCGCACGACGCATTTTCGAAGCAGCTACCATTTGCATCGCGCGAGTAATCTTTTGCGTGCTCTTGATACTAGCTACTTTGGCGCGAATTTCTTTTAAATTTGCCATACGCTTAACCTAGTAGTCGAAAGCTCTTTCGAGCTTCCGAAGGTTGATCCGTGAACCAAACTTAACTAAAGATAAACTTAGTAAGTTTGAGTCGCTTTGAAGCTCTCAATACCTGATTTGATTGCTGCTTCGATGTCTTTGTTGTAATCACCAGTTTCATCGATCTGTTGCATTAACGCAGCATATTCAGAACGGAAGTAAGAGATTAACGCAGCATCAAAGTCTACGATTTTCTTCACTTCTACGTCAGCCATATAGCCTTCGTTAGATGCATAAACAGATACAGCCTGGTCAGCGATTGAGTAAGGAGCATATTGTTTTTGCTTCATTAACTCAGTTACACGTTGACCATGCTCAAGTTGCTTACGTGTTGCTTCGTCAAGATCAGAAGCAAACTGAGCAAACGCAGCCAATTCACGGTATTGCGCTAGAGCGGTACGGATACCACCTGACAATTTTTTGATGATCTTGGTTTGCGCAGAACCACCAACACGAGATACAGAGATACCCGCGTTCACAGCAGGACGAATACCTGCGTTGAATAATGATGTTTCTAGGAAGATCTGACCGTCAGTAATCGAAATTACGTTCGTTGGTACGAATGCAGATACGTCACCAGCTTGAGTTTCAATGATCGGTAATGCAGTTAAAGAACCAGTTTGACCAGTTACTGCACCGTTCGTGAATTTCTCAACATAATCAGCTGAAACGCGCGAAGCACGTTCAAGAAGACGCGAGTGAAGATAGAATACGTCACCTGGATAAGCTTCACGACCTGGTGGACGACGTAAAAGTAATGAAATTTGACGGTAAGCAACAGCTTGCTTAGATAAATCATCATAAATGATTAACGCGTCTTCACCACGATCACGGAAGTATTCACCCATTGTACAGCCAGAGTACGGAGCCAAATACTGCATTGCTGCAGGATCAGCGGCCGCAGCTGCGACAACAGTGGTATACGCCATAGCGCCAGTTTCTTCTAGCTTGCGTACCACGTTTGCAATTGTTGATTGTTTTTGACCAATCGCAACGTATACACATTTAATGCCAGAGTTTTTCTGAGCGATGATCGCATCGATCGCCATTGCTGTTTTACCAGTTTGACGGTCACCAATAATCAACTCACGCTGACCACGACCTACAGGGATCATGGTATCAACTGATTTATAACCAGTTTGAACAGGTTCGTCGACAGACTGACGCCAAATTACACCTGGTGCTACTTTTTCAACAGCATCAGTAAGTTTTGCATCAATAGGGCCTTTACCATCAATTGGGTTACCCAAAGCGTCTACGACACGGCCAAGAAGTTCAGGACCAACCGGAACTTCTAATACACGACCTGTACAACGAGCTTTTTGACCTTCTTGCAGGCTTAGGTAGTTACCTAAAACAACGGCACCCACTGAATCCTGTTCTAGGTTCAGTGCCATACCAAATAAGCCGCCGTCGAATTCGATCATTTCACCGTACATTGCATCCGCAAGACCGTGAATACGCACGATACCGTCAGATACCATGACGATGGTACCTTCATTCTTAGCGGTCGCGCTGGTGTCCAGATCGCCGATACGCTGTTTAATGAGCGCACTGATCTCGGATGGATTCAGTTGTTGCATTGCGCTATTCCTCAATCTTTTTTAAGTTCAGTCTTTTTGCTGTTAGGCAAGAAGACGAGTCCGCATTTTTTCAAGCTTGTTAAGCGCAGAGTCATCTATCACTTGGTCGCCTGCACGAATCACAACACCTGCGATGAGCGCCGGATTAACGTTAACAGTGACCTGAACGGTTCTGTTAAAACGTTTTTCAAGCGCATGAGCCAAAATGTGCTCTTGTGTCGCATCCATTGGGAAAGCAGATTCAATCTCTACTTCCAATGTGTTGTTGTTCTGCGATTTAAGTAATTCGTATTCTGCAGCGATTTCAGGCAATAAAACCAAACGATCGTTATCCGCAAGCAATGTCAAAAAGTTAGACACTGATTGTGATTGATCTTCACCTAAAACCTTTGCAAAAAGACCTACTTGTTCCGCAGGAGTCAGCTCAGGGCGATTTAAATAAGCGGAAAATGCTTCGTCTTGCACCGCAGCACCGAGCAGTTGTAACGCATTTGACCAAGCGTCAGTTGCATTCTGCTCAGATGCATAAGCAAATGCTGCTTTGGCGTACGGGCGTGCTAACGTCAAGAGTTCAGCCATATTCGCCTCGCTTAAAGTTTAGCAGCCAGCTGATTCAGCATGGCATTATGAGCTTCTGCGTCAACTTGTTGGTTCAGAATTTTTTCTGCGCCAGCAACTGCCAAAGCAGCAACTTGTTGACGTAATTCTTCGCGAGCAGAATTGATGTCCTGATCAACAGTTTCTTTCGCCTGTTGACGGATACGCTCACCTTCAGCAGATGCCTGGGTACGCGCTTCTTCGATCAATTGTGCTGCACGACGGTTCGCTTGTTCGATCAATTGAGCCGCTTGTGCTTTTGCTGCGTCTAACTCTGCCTTAACTTGTGCTTGCGCATCAGCAAGGTCAGCTTTAGCTTTTTCAGCAGCATTTAAGCCATCAGCGATTTTACGCTGACGCTCACTAATCGCATTGATTAGTGGTGGCCAAACAAACTTCATGCAGAATGCGACAAAGAACGCAAATGCAATCGCTTGGCCAATCAATGTGAGGTTGATATTCATTTCGCTATTCCTCAATATGTGGATTTAGGAATTAAGCTATTAACCTACAAATGGATTAGCGAAGATGAAGAACAAGCCAATACCAACACCGATCATAGGCACAGCATCAAGAAGACCCGCGATTAAGAACATACGAGTTTGAAGTTGTGGAGCCAATTCTGGTTGACGAGCAACAGCTTCTAAGAAGCGACCACCTAAAAGACCGAAACCAATCGCAGTACCTAAAGCACCGAAAGCGATCAAGATAGCAGATGCAATTGCAACTAGACCTAAAGTGAGTTCCATGAAAAATTCCTCAGAGGTTAGGTTATTACCAAATTAAACTAAAATTTAAGCCCAACCATCAGGTGACAGTTAGGCAATACCATTAATGCTTTTCGCTTGCCATGCTCAAGTAAACGATGGTCAGCATCATAAAGATAAATGCTTGCAGCGTGATTACGAGAATGTGGAAGATAGCCCAAGGCACAGATAACGCCCACTGGATCCAGAACGGTAATAATGCGATCAAGATGAAGATCAACTCACCCGCATACATGTTACCGAACAGTCGTAGAGCCAACGAAACTGGACGAGCAAGGAAAGTTACTAATTCCAAAACTAAGTTCACTGGAATCAATAACGCTTTTGCAAATTTGTTACTTGGGTTGAATGGGTTAAGTGCCAATTCACCGACGAAACCGCCGATCCCTTTCTCACGAATACTGTAGAACAAGATCAAGGCAAATACTGACAAAGACATACCTAAAGTAATGTTAGGGTCAGTAGATGGAACAATCTTGAAATACACGTGGTGAGGGTCCATACCAAACACACTTGCACCAATTTGTTGAGCTAGGTAAGGAACCCAGTCAACCGGGATTAAGTCCATTAAGTTCATGAGGAAAATCCACACGAAAATGGTTAATGCCAATGGCGCAATTAAGCGTGATTTGCCGTGGAAAGTATCACGAACACTTGAGTCAACAAACTCGATAATCATTTCGATTGCTGACTGGAATTTTGTTGGCACACCTGCGTTAGCAGCTTTGGCAACAATCCAGAACATCAAACAGAAAATAACACCAAGTCCGATAGACCAACCCATTGAATCCAAGTGAATTGCAGTGAACCCCATCGATTGAGCTTCTTCAGCAGTCTCAGCCAATTTCCATGTACCGTCAGGCATTTTGCCATAGGTCATATTGGTCAAGTGATGCTTGATATACTCGGTCGAAGTCAGGGCATGTTCTTCAGCAGCCATAAATCACACCTGGTCAATGTCAATCATTAAAAAGAAGAGAAACGAATCGTGCGGATGGCAATGATTCCGCTTCTACTTCCAAAAATCTTAAAATGTGTCTTACACTCGCTTTTGTAGACGCGCCACCCAAAATGGCGCGACCCACGACATCGCTTGTACGAGAATAAATCCACAAAACAATGCAACCGGTGACAGCGGTTTAACATTGCTCAAAATTAATATAAAACCCACGATCACAATCGCAAACTTACCGAGCATCCCTCGGTACATATTCAGCATGACTTGTTTTGATGCTCTTGCGCCTGCCGTTCTAAACGACTGCCAAGCAAAATAACAATGTGCCAACCAACATACCAAAGCCCCAAGCGCAGCACTCAAAGCAGCAGTTGTGTCTTTCATTGCCCATGCCAGCAAAGCGGCAACGGGAATCATACATGCTTGTAAGAAGACCAAAGCTTTTGCTAATCGTCGGTCAATCATGCGACTAGTTTGGCTCATTTTTTACCCACTTACAGCAGAACTGCTTGACAAGTTTTAATCATGATCGTTTCGAATCGCAGGCATTATAGAGTTACACCCCTGAACATGCAATCTTTTCTCGACTTAAGTCTGGTTTTTTCGTTACCATATTTTTTGACGCTAGAGTCAATTGATTTTTATTTTTTTCATCAATTTTGTGCACTTATTACGCATTTATCGGTTTTTGAAGCCAATTTTTTCCACGCTGTTACAAAATTGTCCTCACCGCGCATGCTTTCATCCACGGACTGGAAAACTACCGGGTTCATTTTTTGGTACTGACTCGAACTTGCTGTCGTTTCGGCCAATAAGCACATTTTATTCTGCGGACGATTGTCTCTTAAGTACTTAATTTGCGCTGCGGTCGGTGCAATATGCGGATCATCGGTCAAAGCCCCTGCAAATTTCAGATTTAACGCTCTTTCCAGATATTGATAGGCATCATGATAAGACCAGTAGCTTTTGGCCTTGCTTGAGCTTTCATATTGTTGTGATGCCTGCAACATCTGCTGTGAGAATGCTTTGGCATTGGCCATATATCTGGCTTTATTTTCCGGATTTTGCTGTGAACGCAAGGTCGCGATAAAGAAAGCAATCCGCACTGCATTATTCGGTTCTAACCAGACATGGCTATCTACGGTATTGGCCAATGATGCGCCACGCAGGTTACGTTGCGGCAACACTGTCAAGATCCCCGAGTCCAGCAAGGCAATCGCCTTACGGTTGTGACTCAACATCTTTTCCAGTGGCGCTTCGTGCGACTTGCCAAGCCAGATCACCAAAGAGGCATCCTGAATTGCTTTACGGTGCGCCGGGGTCAGTTGTACATCGTGACCACTTTGGTCTTTTAGCAGAAGAACCGGCTCTTCTACCCCTTCTGTGACTTCTTTTGCAATCAGGTAAATGGGATGTGTTGAAACCACCAAGCTTTGTGTCCAGCCCCATGTGCTTAACATTGAAAACAAGACGAGAACGATTAGGCGGGACATCACAAGATTACTCAGTTTGGCGAAGCATGTTATAATATAACAAAAGTTGTAAAATACCTATGTCTATTTTCAGATTTGCCGCACGATCCGTCGTGCCTTTCACTTATATAGATAGTTATCCTAAATTGCATGTTATGATAACAGGGCTATTGTGACATCAGCGAGCCATTAGGTGCCAGTGAAGAATCAATAGGCTCTACAAAAATAATGAGGTCAATCTATGAGTTCTTGTTCACACGAACATGACAATGCTTTACATGGTGTGCACGGTCATCACGATATTAAAGCGCGACTTGCTGAAGCAGAGATTTTATGTACTGCGGTTGGCGCACGCCTGACACCTTTGCGTAAAGAAGTGCTTGAACTCATTTTGAATGCCTCTGCACCAATGGGTGCCTATGACTTATTGGCCAAGATAAAAGGTCAGGCCGACCGCCCTGCTGCACCACCAACGGTGTACCGCACTTTAGACTTCTTATTGGAAAAAGGTCTAATTCACCGTTTGACCTCTATTAATGCCTATATTCCCTGTTGTCATCCGCGAGAAGGACACCAGGCTGCCTTTCTGATTTGCACCGAATGCCATTCTGTTAAAGAAGCTTCTGCACAGGGACTGATTCAACAACTGGACCAACTTGCTGCCTCAGACCAGTTTTCTGCTCAACATAGCATTATTGAAATTTCTGGAAAATGTCATCAGTGCAGCACACTTCAGTAAGCACTCCACTTATTCAACTGGAGGGTATCTCGGTTCAACGTGATGAACGGGATATTTTAAGAAATGTCGATTTTTCACTGCATCCAAAAGAAATTGTGACGCTGATTGGTCCCAATGGCGCAGGTAAATCAACTTTAATTAAAGTGCTGCTCGGGATCATGTCGCCGACCAAAGGCAAGGTGCATTTTTCAAAGAAATTAAAGCTGGCTTACGTTCCGCAAAAGTTTAATCCTTCTGCCAGCCTGCCTTTACGGGTACAGGACTTACTGGATCTGGAAATTTGCGAAGCAGGTTTACGTGCAGAAATTATTCGTGATACGGGTATCCTAAAATTACAGTCCTCCAAGGTACAGCAGCTTTCTGGTGGTGAACGACAACGGGTTTTACTGGCACGGGCGCTATTACGCCAGCCTGACATTCTGGTACTGGATGAACCGATGCAAGGTCTGGATATCCAGTCCGAAGCAGAACTCTACGAATATGTACGCAGCCTGCCAGAACGCTATGGCTGTGCCGTCTTGATGGTGTCGCATGATTTACAGTGGGTCATGCAAGGTACCCATCGTGTAGTCTGCCTGAATAAACATATTTGCTGTAGCGGTTTACCTGAAAGCATTCAGCAACATCCCGAGTATCAGGCCATTTTTGGCACCCAACGGATGTTCTATCAGCATCATCACAATCACTGCGGACACAGCGATCATGCCGAGCCCTGCTCACATGATCCACGCCCCCATATTCACCCTGAGCCAAAGGTCTAAGCCATGATGGAATGGTTACAACTCCTGTTACCCGCCTGGATCATGGGGTCATTGCTGGTGTTCCTGACCGCGCCACTCGGCTGCCTGATGCTGTGGCGCAGAATGTCGTTCTTTGCCGATACCATGGCCCATGGCACCCTGCTTGGGGTCGCGATTGCGGGCATCTTGAATTTACCATTGTGGCTCGGTGTGGCCTTTCTAGCAGGCTTATTGGTGGCGATTTTATGGGTATTGCATGACTCGCGCCTGCCCAATGACGCACTGCTGGCTTTAAGCTCTGCCACCCTACTCTGTTCTGGCCTGCTGTTGATCCAGCAGGTGCCAAGCTTGCGCCCAGAGTTACTGAGCTATTTATTTGGCGATCTGCTCAGTATCGAATGGGCTGACTTGCCGATATTCGCTGTGGTCATTGCAGCTGCATTGGTCGTGCTGTACCGTTCATGGTCAGCGCAGATCCAGATTGCGATTGATCCCGATATTGCCATGAGTGAAGGCGTCAGTGCCAACTGGCAGCGCCTGATCTTTATGTTATTACTGGCATTATTTACAGTACTGGCGTTACGTGCAGTGGGCTCCTTATTGATGGGTGCCTTATTGGTGATTCCAGCATTAAGCGCTCGCCTGCTGGCCCATTCTCCAAAACAAATGGTGATCTGGGCCTTTATAATGGCTCAGGTCGGCGTGACCGTCGGTCTATGGTCGAGTGCAGCCCTGAATATTTCCACTGGCTTAAGCATTGTGCTATGTATGTCGTTGTGCTTTGCCGCGATTTTCATTGTGCAAAAACTCAAAAGCCAGACTCAAACAGCCTAATCAGGCTGTTAACCTGATTGTTGGATCGCACTTAATAGAAGTGCTGCACCACTAAACATCACGGCAAACCCACGATTTAAATACTTTTGTTGTGTTGGTGAGCGCAGCAATCTGAGAACTTTGGATGCCAGCCCGGTATAACCCGCCATCACAATCAGGTCGATACTCACCATGGTAATGGCCATGATCAGGTACTGTAACCATTGCGGTCGGCTCAAATCCAGAAACTGTGGCAACACCGCAAGCAAAAACACAATCGCTTTCGGGTTACTCATGTTCACCACAAAACCTTTCATGATTAAGGCGAAAGCGGATTGATATTGTTCCTGCTCAATCTCAATGGTTTGAATCGGTGCAGTCCACTGTTTATATGCCAGATAGACCAGATAAGCCACGCCAAACCATTTTACCGCCTGAAACGCCCAAGGTGTGGTTGCAAACAGCACCCCCACCCCTGCTGCCACAATCATGAATTGAACAATCAATGCCACTTGTAAACCCATTGCATTCCAGTAGCCATGCCGAAAGCCATAATTGAGACCACTCGACATGGAAGCGATGGCACCTGCGCCCGGTGAAATGCTAATCACCCAGCACGCCAACATAAAAGCAAACCAGACCTGCACAGACATAACAATGTTATCAACTCATAAAAACTAAATTATATCGATTTAAAGCAAGACTGGATGACATTACAGGCAATAAAATTGCACAAATATGCTACTCAGCTGCAGCGACATCAGGCACAATTATTCTTTTTATCCCTTAAAAGCTAAGGAGATTTTAATGACTGCGCAATCTGTCATTCTTCCATTACCTTCTGATCATGCACGCTTTATTGTTTTACGCTTAAAAGACCTCACCATTGCCGAATTAAAACAACAGATTGAAGCGCTACTGTCTACGCGTGACCGTTTAATCACGCAACATCCGAATGACCAGATTAAAACAGCCATCGCATTTGGTCCTGAACTTTGGGCTCGACTCTACCCGCAAACACCTGCAGGTTTTAAACAACTTGACCCACAAAGTGGCGCATTTAACTTGCCAGTGGTGCCTGCTGATGTCTTTATCCATATTGCCAGCGCCCGTGCAGATATCTGCTTTGCCATGAGCCAGGCCTTCTTTACCGGCATTCAGGATAAAGTTGAGGTACTTGATGAGCGTGCCTGCTTCCGTTTCTTTGACGGTCGCGACATGACCGGCTTTATTGATGGAACAGAGAATCCACAATTCCCTGACGATCGTGCTGAAGCGGCTTTACTGCCTGAAGAAGCGGGTGCATTTGCAGATGGCAGCTTTATCTTTGCCCAGCGTTATACCCATGATCTGGTCAAATGGCGCCAGCTCAAAGTCGATGCACAGGAACATGTATTTGGTCGTACCAAACTGGAATCGATTGAACTCGATGATGACATCAAACCGGAAAACTCCCATGTCGCGCGCACCGTGGTGGAAGATGATGAAGGCGAAGAAATGGAAATCTTGCGTCACAGCCTGCCTTATGGCGATGGCAAGGGTGAACAGGGGCTTTTCTTTGTGGCGTATACCAATAATTTAAGTATTATTGATGAAATGCTGAAACGCATGTTTGGAACAGCTGGAGATGGCATTCATGACCGTTTATTGCATTTCACCACTGCAATCGACGGCGCTTATTATTTTGCGCCAAGCGATGAATTGCTGGAACAGATTTTAGCAGATTAAAAAATCGAAAGATGCTATGTTATTCAATAATATAGCATCCACCCTGTAACGACAAAAACAAGAACTGACAAAAGATTTACCGGAATATGTGAATTCCAGCCAAATCACTCTCCCCTTAAGCCTGCAAAGTTTGCTATATTTGACGTTTTTCCGCGACATTTATTTTCGGTAACTATGAATACGGCAATACAAGCAGCTCTTGATCATGCGGTACAAACCCTGCAACAGCAAGGTGTACTCCCTTCAGATTGGACCAACACGAGCCATTTAACCCGTACCAAAGACCGAAGTCACGGAGACTTTGCTTCAAATATTGCCATGATCGGTTCTAAAGCCGCGGGCATGAAACCACGTGATCTGGCTGAAAAAATTCTGGCAGCACTACCAGAAGTGGCTGACATTACCAAAGCAGAAATTGCAGGTCCGGGTTTTATTAACTTCTTTTTAAATGCAGACCAGCGCTATGCGGTGCTCGACCAAATTCAGGCACAAAAAGATGCCTACGGTCGTAGTCAGGCCAACGCGACTAAAAAAATTCAGGTCGAATTTGTGTCGGCAAACCCGACCTCTAGCCTGCATGTCGGCCATGGTCGTGGTGCAGCGTATGGCATGACCGTTGCGAACTTACTCGAAGCAACGGGTGCAAAAGTTGACCGCGAATACTATGTCAACGATGCTGGCCGTCAGATGGATATCTTGGCGACTTCAACTTATTTACGTTATTTAGAATTGACCGGGCAAACACTGGTTTTCCCGAAGAATGCGTATCAAGGCGACTACGTTAAAGAAATCGCACAGGAAATTATTGATAAAGATGGCGATGCACACGTTCGCGCAGTTGCCGACATCTATAAAGATGTACCAGAAGATGTGCAATATGCTGAAGAACTTGATGCTGAAGGCAATAAAGTTGTGCTTTCAGGCGATAAAGAAAAGCACATTGATGGTTTGATTGCGAACTCGCAACAACACTTGGGTGCAGCTTATCGCGTGTTCCATCAAGCGGCTTTACATGCCATTCTGGATGATATTAAAGATGACCTGGCTGACTTTGGTGTCACCTTTGACAAATGGTTCAGCGAAGATTCATTGACCGACAAAATTGACGAAGCTCTTGAGACTCTGGACCAACGTGGCTACCTCTATGAAAAGGACGGTAACATCTGGTTTAAATCAACTGAATTTGGTGACGAAAAAGACCGTGTGGTGAAACGTCGTAATGGTCAAACCACTTACTTTGCTTCTGACATTGCTTATCACTTGAATAAACTACAACGCGGCTATACCGACCTGATTGATATTTGGGGTTCTGACCATCACGGTTATATCTCACGTGTCAAAGCGGCGATTGATGCCATGGGTTATGACTCGAAGAAACTCACCGTACTTTTGGTTCAGTTCGTCAGCTTATGGCGTGGTGGCGAGATGGTGCAAATGTCATCGCGTTCAGGTCAGTTCGTGACTTTACGTGACTTGCGCAAGGAAGTGGGTAACGATGCTGCCCGTTTCTACTATGTGATGCGTAAATCTGAACAGCACATCGACTTTGACCTTGACCTTGCCGTTTCACAAAGCAAAGATAATGCGGTGTATTACATCCAATATGCGCATGCACGTATTTGCCGTATGTTAGAAAAAGCAGCGACGACTGGTCTTAATTTCGACCTCAGCGCAGCACGCGAACATGCCAACCGTTTAGAGCTGGATGCTGAAACCGAGATCTTGTCTAAACTTGCCGCTTATCCAGATATTCTGGTACGTGCAGCCAATGCCTACGAACCGCATCAGATTGGTAACTATCTTAAAGAGTTAGCTGCCCTGTTCCATGCTTGGTACAATGAACATAAAGTATTGGGCGATGATGTGGCACTGACACAAGCGCGTTTGTTGCTTTCAATCAACGTACAGCAAGTATTACGCAATGGCTTAGAATTGCTCGGTGTATCCGCTCCTGAGACGATGTAAGCAACACTCTTACGCAGCGTTGCTGCTCATACCGCAAAACCGAAGGCTATACCTGAGGCGAACGGTAATCAGCAAAGCCAAGCTTAAAGCCATGTAAACTTAAGCCATCGTTGTTAAACAATATGGTAAACAAAGCATTATTTTTAAACATAATGCTTTGTTTTTAAGTAAACTCAAGTTACAAATAAATCAATAGGATCAAGAGGAATTTCCGGTGTTTGGAAAAACGCAACGTGGTGTATCTGAACGACCAAACAAGCCTAAAAAACCACTCATTCCGAAGTGGTTAGGAATGCTTGTCGCTATTCTTGCGATCCTATGCGTAGCTGTGATGCTGATGCTTTGGCAGCCTTGGCAACCTGTCCCGACCAAAAATCAGGTCACTTCCGAGCATTACCAAGAAGAAAACACCAATAAAGATTACCGTTTCTATGATTTGCTGCCTCAACAGCAAGTGACTCCAATTCCTGAACAGGCAGTCCCTGAGACCAAACAGCAAGGGAATGTGGTAATCATTGAATCGCCAAAACCTGAAGCCCCAGCAGCAGAAGATCCAGCAGGCCTCACCCCAACTGAACCGATTGCACCAGCACACGCAACTTATATTTTACAAGTTCGCAGCTATCCTGATCCTGACAGTGCCGATGCACGTCGTGCCGAAATTATCCTGAATGGCTTGTCTGCAGATGTGGTGAAAAGTGTGGAAAATGGTCAGACCTGGTATCGTGTGTTCTCTGGCCCTTATGATAGCCAGGACTCAGCACTTGCAGCGCAACAGACCTTACAACATAGTGGCATTGATTCGATTGTGATCAAACGCTAAACAGATACCGATTAAAAAAGGGGAGCAATGTACTCCCCTTTTTTAATCTTCAATTTTAGGCGCACTGCGAATGCAAGCTTTTCTGCTCCGCCCTTTGAAAGGCAGAACGTTGCTGAACACGTTGAACAAAAGCCTGAATATTCGGATACTTACCATGCAAGCGATTTTGAATGGCAATCAGTGGAAAGGCCATTTGAATATCCGCGAAAGAAAAGTCACCCGCAAAATAATCATGTTCTGATAAATATTGCTCAAGATACAGAATATGTTCTTTTACCCGTGGACGAACAAAACTGGCTTTTACCCCACCGGTAATTTTCTCTGCAATCGGACGAATTACCCAGGGTACATGCTTGCTAACACTATTCATCACCAAGGTCATCACCAGCAATGGCATTAAAGAACCTTCAGCATAGTGCATCCAGTAAGCATACTGCCGTTGGTCTTTGTCGGATGTTGGCTTGAATTGTTGTTCAGAATCATACTGTTGCTGTAAATAATCCAGAATCACGGCAGACTCTACAATCACCTCGCCATCATCTACCAGAATCGGTGCTTTACCCAAAGGATGAATATTCTTGAGACTCTCTGGCGCTCCATAACTCGGTAGCCTTTGATAATACTCAACCTGATAATCCATCCCAAGTTCTTCTAATGCCCACAGGATACGAAACGAACGTGAGCATTGTAGATAATGTAAGGTAATCATTTTTGTGCCTGCTTTTTTGCTGTGCAATTGCGATTTCAGATCCCTCTCACAATTGCACTTAGAATTATGTTTTGCCCAAGCACAATAGCACTTTAGTCTTAAAGAATCATGGTGTGAATGTCTAAACTACGTAACAAAGTTTTAGTCACTGGGGTTTTACTACAGACATTGAGAAGTTTTTCTTGCAAGTCCTGTGACACAGGTTGCCGGAATACCACTCGGCGTTCAATACGCTCCTGCTGTTCCCGATTGGTATGAAAATCAACCTCAACCGTAAATTCACCCAAATCGATTCCCTTATGCTGCGCATACATCCGCAAGGTGATCATGGTACACGAGGCCAGACTGGCCGTCAGGAAATCATACGGCGCCGGGCCTGTATCATGTCCACCAAACTGTTCGGGCTTATCGGTAAGAAACTGATGTGTGCCGCTACTGACCTCACCTTTCCAGGGTTCAGGCAAGGTCAACACTTGGCTGCTGGCAATAATGCTCATTTTGATGCCCTCATCTGGTCTGGTAATACCGGCGCTTCTAAGCGCTTGCCCTGATAATCAGGAATTTCACCAAAACGTGCATCATGATTGATCCAGTCTTCGCGTGCTTGCTGCAAGTCTTGCATGGTACGTCCTACAAAGTTCCACCACAGCAGGATTGGTGACTCAAACGGTTCACCACCAATTAACAGCAAGCGATGGCCTTGGCTTAACTCGACTTCAATTTCGGTCAATCCAGTGTCCAGCACCACCATGTTATCGGCGGTAAGTTCATGCCCATTTACACGCGCTGTGCCTTCTAAAGCCATAAAGGCATATTCAAATTTTGGATTAAGTGGAATCCGGGTTTTAGTATCGGCTTGTGCAGTTAAATCAACGCCGACCAAAGGGGTATGCACCTGCACAGGTGAAGTGGTGTCCAGAAAGTCACCGACCAGCACGGTAAACTCAACCTGATCCTGGCTAACCACTGGCAATTCAGGGTAATGCTCAAACTTAGGGTCCATATTGAGCTTATCATCAGGCAAGGCAATCCAGAGCTGCGCCGCATGCATTTTGGTTTCGCTATCAGGCGCCACTTCAGTATGCGAAATACCGCGACCGGCAGTCATCAGGTTCACCTGTTTAGGACGGATCAACTGTTTTGAACCCAGACTGTCGGTATGCATCATGGTGCCTTCAATCATCCAGGTAAAGGTCTGCAAACCGATATGCGGATGCGGTCCTACATCCAGACCATCGCCCGCTGGAAAACTGACCGGCCCCGCATGATCAAGGAAACACCATGCACCCACCAAGCGCTTCTGGCGGCTCGGTAAAGCCCGCTTAATCACGGTTCCTTTGCCAATTTCAGCCGAGCGAATGGTAAATTCCTGAATAAATTGATTGATATACGTTTCACAGTCTTTTGAATCAGAAATATCGTATTCGTTATTATTGCTCATGATATTACTCTCTTCTACCTATGCCATTGCAATGAGTCGTTTTATTGATCTTAACAATACCACCCCCATTCAATATAGTCTTTTGGTAATACGCAGAGTGTCATGCATGAGACAATCTTAGTCCCACATGGCATAAGAACTCATCTTTAGCACTGAGTCATTCAACGTTTATTTAGGCTGCATGTCGACAATCAAAGCCGTTAGACGCCGGACTAATGGCAGTAAAACCAGCACCAACGGATAAGCAATCAACCAAGAAAACATCCATGTCGCCGACCATTTATGCAGAAATTCTGGAATAAACCCTAGGCTCATCCACATATTCACAAACGACAGCGCTCCACTCATTAAAAAAGATAAAATCAGCGGCAAAATCCAGGCCGCATATTTGGCAGGCAATTTACTGATCAGGCGTGGGGTTATTTTCAATTCCTGCATGTTAAACGCGCTTCCATAAAATCAGATTGATCGAGGTGTACAGTTTCATCTCTATTTCTTCACTTGCTGTTTAAGATGCTTCATAAACTGACCAAACTGCGGCCAGAAATCTTCAAAGAGTGGATGATCACGATGTTCCAGCATGACTTCACTAAACAGCTTTAAACCCACTGCAAATGACTTGGTGGTTTCGTCATCAAAAAATTCGGCTTTTTTAAGACGCTCAACAATCTCGAACATGTCATCATGGTTACCTGTATAGAATTCCAGACGTTCGGTATAGGTCGACGCCTGTCCTTTGTTATCTTTTAAGTGTTGTACAGTCACATGGTATTGATGTTGTTTCATCGTTCTACTCCAGAATGCTTAGGCACTCTTCTTAATTTCGACCTGCGTCAGGCCAACTTGATATGGAATACAATTTTTAATGAACGCAGCAATTGCACCTGTTTGTTTTTTTGCTGTCGCCCTAACAGCTTTCATTCCCGTCTATAGCCGCCCAATGGCAATCGCAGCCTGATCGATCTGCTCTGCAATCTGGTGAATTTGCTCGGGCTTTAAGTCCGCGATATTCAGTTTTAAACGTAATGCGGTTTTGAGATTTTCCATGGCACGGTGAATATCAATCAGCTGGTCATTATTGTGAATTTCACGTCTTAGTCGCAGCTTTTGTAGAAGTGCCAACAGCATGTCTTGCTGCTCTTTTAAATAGCTGTCGCCATAGTCGGTAATCTGGTATTGCTTACGTTCAGCATCAAGCAACGAGATGCAATTCATCTCCTCCAAAGCTGTCAGGGTGGGATAGATAGTCCCTGCACTGGGTGAATAGCCATCGCCGACCAGATCACTAATTTCTTTAATGATTTCATAGCCATGCTTTGGACTTTGCTGAATGAGATGCAGAACCAAAAGTTTCATGCGGCCTGATTCAAAAAGGCGTCCACGGCGTCCTGAGCGATGCTGCTCTACATGCTGAAGATCACCTTGGCTATCGTGATGAGCTGATATCTGTTTCATCTTTATTGTTCTCGGATTGCTTAATTTATGCATATTAAGATATATCTTTAATTTTTAAGTTTTTGATACCTAATAAATTATTTTTAGCTTTTAAACTGAATAGAACGATTTGAACTATTTTGGTCATTGTTGTAAAAATAATTAAATGTATGGAGTAAAAAAGATATGAATATTGCACCTTTCCCATTTCAAATAACCGATTGGGCTCAAATAGAAAAAACAGAGCATTATGGTGAAACAGGAATAGCATATTGGAGAACACAATATTTTGGTGAAGAGGGCAATAAAATTAGAGTAAGACTCGTTGAGTATTCTGCTAATTATTTAGCTGATCATTGGTGTGAAAAAGGTCATATCTTATTCTGTTTAGAAGGCGAGTTAGAAAGCAGATTAAAAGATGGAAGGAAATTTATTTTAACCTCAGGCATGAGTTATCAAGTGGGTGATCATTCAGAACCTCATCAGTCTTTTACTTCAAAAGGAGCTAAATTGTTAATCGTTGATTAATCATCAAGCTCCTGTTTCAGCAATTTGGATATATTTTAAATTATATAAAATGAGGAATAGATGATTTTTTAAATAAAAAATAGCACTTTGGTGCTTTTACTAGAATGGACTTGATTAAAAAATTACACATAACTTCTTTATTCATCAATCCTTAATAAGCCTCTCTGTCTAAACTGTTCATCAATTTTTAAAGACAGGAAATCAACAACAGGTTGTAAAGCATGATGCTGTTGTTGCCAGTTTTGCTTTTCAATCTCACCTTTATATTCTTGCACCATTCGCTGCAAAACAGGCTGATGTTGCGGTTGTAACTGAGCAATCACCCATTGCGCAGCCTGATCTTTAGGCGCAATCTCATTCCTCACCAAACTAAAATAAATACGGCATAAGGCCAAAATCTGGTTACGCTCATCCCCATCTTCATCCCAATGTGCCACTATCGATGGATAGGTGTCTGCCATCGCCTGCCAGAGTTGCTGATCCGGAATCATAACCGACCAAGAATTTAGATCTGGCCCAAACAAGGTTTGGTGATGCATTTGCGCTTTCTTCAGCAAAATACTCAGATCTGGGTCTGCATGTTCGCCAAGTATATCGCCTTGACTTAACTCATCCCGCAACCATTCCCCAAACTGTAGTTCATAGCTGAGGGGATAACTTCCCGAAAGAATATGGTCTTTGCGTACGATGGTGACTTCAAGTGCACGTTGTTCAGCACCAATCGGATGCGAAATTTGTAATAAGGTTTCCGCCAGTTGCTGTCGTTGCGGAAGTGTGATTGCTTGACTCAGCACAACCAGAACATCCAGATCACTTTCTGGAGCTAGCCCGCCATCAACAGCCGATCCATACAGATAAATGGCAAAGAGGGATTCACCCAAAAGCTGCTGTAAATATCCTGTTAACTGTTCCAGTTGCAAGGTTTCGGACATGCTTTACCTCTTTGTTAATCGCATAAAAAAAGGCAGGATGTTCATCCTGCCTTTTCATTTAATTATTCCCACTCAATCGTAGCTGGTGGTTTAGATGACACGTCGTAGACAACACGTGAAACATCTTTAATTTCGTTCATGATACGGGTTGAGATTTTATCAACCAGTTCATATGGCAAGTGCGCAAAACGGGCTGTCATAAAGTCAACCGTTTCAACCGCACGAAGTGCAATCACCCATGCATAACGACGGCCATCACCGACAACACCGACTGATTTCACCGGTTGGAAGACTGCAAATGCTTGAGCAGTTTTGTCGTACCAGCCGCTGTCACGCAGTTCTTGCATAAAGATGTCATCTGCAAGACGAAGAATGTCAGCATATTCTTTCTTCACTTCACCCAAAATACGCACGCCCAAACCTGGACCCGGGAATGGATGACGGTAAATCATGCTATGCGGTAAACCAAGCGTGGTACCTAATTTACGGACTTCATCTTTGAACAGGTCACGTAATGGCTCAACCAGATCAAAGGCTAGATCTTCTGGTAAACCACCCACGTTGTGGTGTGATTTGATCACGTGTGCCTTACCTTGCTTGCTTGCAGCAGATTCGATCACGTCTGGGTAAATCGTACCTTGCGCCAGGAATTTCACACCATCCAGTTTACGCGCTTCTTCAGCAAAGACTTCGATAAATTCACGACCAATGATTTTACGTTTTTTCTCAGGATCAACTTCACCTGCCAATGCCGACAAGAACCGTTGTTCAGCCTGTGCACGGATTACACGGATGCCCATGTTGTCTGCAAACATCTGCATCACTTGATCACCTTCATTTAAACGAAGTAAACCATTGTCTACAAATACGCAAGTTAACTGATCGCCAATGGCTTTATGCAATAGCGCAGCAACCACTGATGAATCTACACCACCCGATAAACCTAACAGAACTTTTTCATCACCGATTTGTTCACGTAACTGTTCTACACGTAGATCGATAATGTGCTCAGGGGTCCACAAACCGCGGCAACCACAAATCTGATGAACAAAGTTAGACAGTAATTCAGCACCTTTAGCGGTGTGAGTCACTTCTGGGTGGAACTGAACGCCATAGAAACGACGTGCTTCATCACTTACTGCAGCAAATGGACAGCTTGGCGTACTTGCAGTCACCTGGAAGCCTTCCGGAATCGCACTGACTTTATCGCCATGACTCATCCAGACATGGAGCTGGTTTTCGCGATCTTGCAAGTTACCGATCAATTTATCACGGACCAGAATATCAACTTCCGCATAACCAAACTCATGCACTGTGCCCGGCTCTACCTTACCGCCAAGTTGCTCAGACATGGTTTGTAAACCATAGCAAATACCCAATACCGGTACGCCTAATTCAAATACCACTTGCGGTGCGCGTGGGCTTCCCTCTTCATGTACGCTCTCAGGGCCACCTGATAAAATAATCCCGTTCGGATTAAACGCACGAATGTCTTCTTCAGACATATCGAATGCATACATTTCAGAATAGACACCCGCTTCACGTACACGACGTGCAATGAGCTGGCTATATTGAGAGCCGAAATCCAGAATAAGGATACGATCTTCAGTAATTTGAGTATTGGTCGTCATGGTTCATCTTAAAGGCAAATGAATTAAGCGCCACATTCTAACATTTTTCACGCTTTGACGCACCGCAATTCATCATCTATCTTGTTTTTTAATTGGACCTGAAAATCGGCACTGAAATTTAAAGTAAAATTCCATAAATATCCCCGGAATAAGGAGAGTTAAATCAACAATTCTTGCCTATTCTGCTCAACACAAAACAAAAATTGGTGCTAAGATGATGACTCGAAATAGGGATTACCACGGACAGGTATTCAACCGACAGCATCATTGCCTTTTTATGCGATTGTGATGCCCTGAATGAAAGGAAAAATAAAAAGGTAATTAAGCATCACAAGGTCTTGGTAAATCACCAAGGTCCTAAAACATTTTACTATCATCTAGCGCTTGCCCGACTACGAGCAACAATTAGGACTTGAAGGACCAATAAAATAATGTTTCAAGAAATGATTGCGGATTTTCACCAAAATTTCTGGCTATATATTTCCATTCCCTTTATCAGCGGCTTTATTGGTTATGTGACCAAAGTCATTGCCATTCAAATGATGTTTTCTCCCCTCGAATTTAAAGGGTTGAGATTATTTGGACTTCCACTCGGATGGCAAGGGATCGTGCCGCGCAAAGCTGAGAAAATGGCAACCACAGCCGTTGAGCTGATGACCTCCAAGCTCATCAAACCTGAAGAAATCTTTGCCAGACTCGACCCCAAACGGATTGCCCAGGAAATCGAAAAGCCCTTAATGGCGGCGGCCGAAGATATTACCCGAGAAGTCGCGCAGCAATATCAGCCGGGTTTATGGGAAGGCATGCCAGAGTTTGCCCGTCAGCGACTGATCAAGCGGGTTCAGGCCAAAGCCCCGGAAATTGTTGAACACATCATGAGTGAAGTTCAGAAAGATGTGGCCAAGTATTTCGATATCAAGCATATGGTGGTCAACAACCTGCTCAAAGATAAACGCCTGCTGAATGAAATCTTTAAAAAAGTCGGCAAACAGGAATTCAAGTTCTTTAGTAATGTCGGTTTTGTGTTTGGTTTCGCGATTGGTGTGGTGCAGATGCTATGCTGGATCGTCACGCAAGGTAAATATCCATGGATGTTGCCGATGTTTGGTGGCTTTGTCGGTTTCTTTAGTGACTGGATGGCGCTGCAAATGATGTTCCGCCCCTTATATCCAAAAAAGATTATGGGCTATACCTGGCAAGGTTTATTTATTAAACGTCAGAATGAAGTGGCGGCTGATTATGCAGCCCTGATTTCAAAACAGCTCCTCACCTCACGTAACATGATGGAAGAGCTGTTTTCCGGCACCCATTCAGACAAGGTCATCGAGCTGGTCAGCCGTCAGGTCAAACAGGAAATTGATTTACAGGCCGGTATTGTTCGTCCACTAGTGGTCTACGCCATTGGTGGTGAAAAATATCAAAACCTGAAAGCTGATGTGGCGGAGCGGATTTTAAAACAGCTTCCAGACACCATGCGCTACGTGGAATCTTATGCTGAAGACGCCATGAACGTGCGTAATACTCTGGTTGAGCGCATGCAAAAACTCAGTCCGGAAGAGTTTGAAGGCATGCTGCGTCCGGCCTTTAAAGAAGATGAATGGTCTTTGATTATTGTCGGTGCGGTACTGGGTTTTCTGGTTGGGGAAATGCAGATTCACTTTATGCTTTAAGGTAATGAAAGATAATAAAAAAGGAAGCTTAGGCTTCCTTTTTTTAATTAATGGGCAAGTTTTTCAATTTTGACCACTTCAATATCGGTCGGCTTATAACGATGCGTATCGACTTCGCCAACCAAACGGACATGATCACCGACTTTGAGCTGGGCCTGACGCCAGATGTCATCATCGATTTCGACTCCAATAGTCCCGCTCTTGTCTTTAAACTCATAGTGATCACCTTTTAATTGTTTGGTGATCTGACCCGTGAGCGTAATGCCGGTTTCATCGGCAAGTTTTGCCACCTGACTGACCGTTACCACATTCTTTGCCGCTTCCTGCACAATCACGTGGTCATCTTTACCTGCCCAGCTCGTGGTTGATAGTCCCGCTAAAATCACAATCCCGCAACTTGCGATGAATTTTTTCATGTCATCTCCTGTTTTATTCTCAAGACTTATGATCTAAACAGAAATAGAGGTGCATGTCGGCTTAAGTTTGTAATCAAGCGTGAACTTTATGTACGGACAAAATAAAGCCCGCATCTCAGCGCGGGCTTTAGGATTTTTTGATTATTTTTCGATGAGATGGTCCAGACTGAAACGGCCTGCGCCATACAGCATTAACGCGAAGAAACCACCTGCCATTGCAAAGTTCTTCATAAAGTTAATCGCATCATCTGGTCCACCATGGAAGATGAATGCAGTGAGAATGCTAAAGATACCTAAGCCCAATGATGCAAAGCGGGTCTGGAAGCCAAATAGTAAGGCCAAGCCACCACCAAACTCAACCAGAATCACTAAGGGTAATAGAGCACCCGGAACACCCATGGATTCCATATAGCCAGCGGTGCCTGTATAGCCGACAATCTTGCCCCAGCCAGCCACAAGAAAGATATAAGCGAGCAATAAACGTGCAACCAAAATAACACCATTTGCTACGCCAGTTTGCGTTACGATATTTTTTACAACAACATTCGGATTAAACATGGTTGATCCCATACGGTTTGTTTTTTAACATGTTAGCAAGTTTATGTATCTTTAATTATGCAATAAATACCAAATTAGTTAACATATCGTTCTTTATTTGCAACAATAAAAACATGATCTGAATGTACTCTCTCCCCTCAGTCCCCGGTAAAGTTACCAATTAATTTGCTTTTTATACTGACATTCTATAGAGGCACTGCTAGGATTTAGCTCACATTTACAGTGTTAACATCTTCATGGAACTCATTGATTTTATTCTGCACGTTGACGAACACCTTTTAGAATTTATTACCAATTATGGCGTGTGGATTTATGCCATCCTGTTTTTAATTATCTTTGTTGAAACCGGTCTGGTGGTGATGCCATTTTTACCCGGTGACAGCCTGTTATTTGCAGCAGGGGCACTCGCCGCTTCAACAGGTGCCATGGATCCATGGGTACTCGGTATTTTATTATTTATTGCTGCCGTACTCGGCGATACCGTAAATTATCATATTGGACGTTATATTGGTCCGCGGGTCTTTGAAACCAATTCACGCTTTATCAATAAACAGCACCTGATCAAAACCCAGCATTTCTTTGCACGCCACGGCGGTAAAACCATTATTTTCGCCCGCTTTGTGCCTTTTGCCCGTACTTTTGCACCTTTTGTTGCCGGTGCAGGCAGCATGAACTATAAGTTCTTCCTGACCTATAACGTGATTGGTGCGTTCTGCTGGATTGCATCGTTTATTACATTGGGTTATTTATTCGGCAACATGCCAATTGTGAAGGATAATTTCACGCACCTGATTTTCGGTATCATTATTATTAGTGTGTTACCGGGTGTAATTGGTTTTATTCGTCAGAAACTCAGTAACCGTAAAGGTCAATAATTGATAGCCGCTTTAAAACAGGCGGAAGATCATCGGTAACATACAAATCAGCAATAACACAGCCGATCCTTTATATAAATGATCGGCTTTAATTCCAATCAGACTTCCCGCCATTAATGCACGTCCGAAGATCATCCAGAAAATACTGACCGGTAAAAGAATCAGGCTAAACACGGCAAATACCATGAGCGCATTTTCGATTGAATTCCAGGTTTCACTAGGGAAAATGCCTGCGGCCAACAACACCGTTTTCGGATTTTTTAAGGTCGACATGAACAACTGTCGCTTGCGGATATGCGGATGATGCTGATCATGTTTTTGCAGATGTGAACTTTTCCAGAGATGAAAAGCCATCCAGAGCACATAAAGCAAACTTGCGGTATGTAAAATCGCCCCCAGTGCAGGCCAGATCGGATCAAAAAGATGAATTAACAGTGCCCATAAACTGATGCCGTACATATATCCCAACCATTCGATTGGAATAAATTTGATGGTTTTGGGTACACCTTGTTGGTGGGTTGCACTGGCAAGTAAAGCGTTGGTCGGACCTGGAATCAGTAACACTGCCAACATCGCCAAAACAAAAAACCAACTCTCAATCATACACATACCGAACGACTATACATGGGCGCCACCTTAAACGAATTTAGGGCAAAAATACAAATTTCGGTAATAAAAACAGCAGGGTAAATAGCGGAATTTAGACGAGATAATTTTTTAAAAAATTGATTTTTATGATTATTTTTTGAAACATTTTGCGATAATTTAGTTATTTATCACCATAACGAATTATGGTGATAAACGGGTAGAAATTAAGATTTCGGACGCTGTTTTACGATAATCGGGCAACCTTTAAACTTGGCTGCCTGCACGATCGCATCTTGCTGTCCCAGCACATTGGCAAGTTCGGTATTCTTGGTATTCATCGATTGGCCCATGTTGACAGAAATGGATGGACCGAAGCCCCAACCACCACGGCCCCAGCCACCACCGAGTCCTACCCCCACGCCCATGCCGGTACGTTTTGGTGTTTGAACCCCGTTTTCAATATACAACTGAATACGGTTGTACTCGGCCTGTAATTGCTGACAGTTCAAGCCCTGATATTGCGTCGGTGAAACATAAGCTGGCTTAACCGTTGATGCACAAGCACCCAAAAGCATACTTGCCGCCAGAACAGGCATCCAATATAAACGTTTCATAATGTTCTCTTATTGCTTCGATTCAATCTCATTGAACAGGGTGACATAAGCAAGCGTCAACTTGTGTTCAGATGCCAGATGAACCAATGGTAAATTCTTTTGATGTGATTCTTTCATCAAGATCGATGGCGGCAACATGCTATCCAGCACAGGTAAACCTTCATCTTTGAGTTGTTGAACCACTTCTCGAGGTAACTTTGCCTGAGACTGGAACTGGTTGACCACAATTCCCTCAATCTCAAGGCGATCATTATGATCATCTTGGGTTTCGAGCACATTTTCAATCAAAGTTTGTAACGCGCGTTTGGAGAACACATCACAATCAAATGGAATTAGCACCCGGTCTGCTGAGATCAACGCAGATAAGGTAAAGAAGTTAAAGGCAGGCGGCGTATCAATAAAGATCCGGTCATAGCGTGCGCTGAGTGACTGAATTGAATCACGCAATTTATAGATTTTGTGTTTACTTTCCAGTGCATGCTCTAAGCTACCCAGACTTGGACTGGCCGGAATGACATCCAGATTCTCGAATGACGAGCGATGCACGTAGCTGTCCAGCCCCTTGCCACGAGGTGCTTTTAAAATCGAACCAATGGCATTGCCAATCAGCCCTTTTTGCTGGGTCTGGCCCAAAACGTCATCAAAGAAATTTTCAATATTGGGTTCTAACGCGGCTTTGTCCGCCGAATAGGTAGCATCCTCACCTAACAGGTACTGGCTTGAGTTTGCTTGTGGATCAAGATCAATGACCAGTGTTCTCAGGCCCTGTTTTGCACTAATTGCGGCCAGATTAACCGTAATACTCGATTTCCCCACACCACCTTTCTGGTTAAACACCACACGCGTTAACATGATTTCCCTCTACCCTGTTTTTTTAAACTGCACGCAGTTTAACCTAGTGCAAAAACAATTTCTAAATACAATGTCCAACAATCAGGCAAAAACCGGTTTAATCATCACAAGACCGAGAATCCCGATCATGGCCACTGTACCAATCAGCAACCCTGCACGGCGTTGTTCCAGCAAGATACTGCTGTCTTGCTTATAGGTTTTGATCAATGATGACCACAACACAAAGAACAGGATCACTTTGGCATAGAACCACGGCTGTACATCAAAATTCTTCATTGCCAGCAAGATTACACCCGTAACAATAATCAGGGTCAACGAAAAATGCTGTAAGCCCACCATCGCTTTACGGGCCTTTAGATTGGGCTGCTGATCCTGTATACCCACAAATAAGGTTGAACCGCGTAATACAAAAGCAATAATCAACAGGCTCATTGCAAGCAGATGCAGCATTTTCGTGATGAGATGTAGGTCCATGATCCGTCCTTAAGCTTTTGGTGCATGTGCACAGTCAGGACTGGCAGGTGCTTCACCTTGCCATTCACTCGGGATATAGGCATGAATCGCCAGCGCATGGATACGACCCGGGCTCATTAGCTCGGCAGCAACGGCATAAATCTTTTGATGACGCTGTACCAGACGTAAGCCTTGGAATTCATCACTGACCACAATCACTTTAAAATGTGATTCCTTCCCTGGGAAATAACCACCATGTCCTGCTGACTCATTAATCACTTCGAGATGAGTGGGTGCCAGTGTTTGTAAACGTTCAATCAACTGTTGTTCTAAATTCATGAGTCAGGCTGTCCGGTCAGAGTGAGATAGTTCATTAGTATACATGACCTCTCTTGAAGCGAAACTTTTATCCATTTTTTTGCTTTTTAGGTTATTTTTGAATGAAAATGCTTTTATTTTATGCAATTAAACACTTTCTTTGCATAAAGTTGTTGACCCTTGTTTTGCTTAATGTATTATAGCTGGCACGCGGGAATAGCTCAGTTGGTAGAGCATAACCTTGCCAAGGTTGGGGTCGCGAGTTCGAGTCTCGTTTCCCGCTCCAGATTGGTTTTTTTAAGTGTAAGTTTTAGTAAAAACTGCTCAATATGCGGGAATAGCTCAGTTGGTAGAGCATAACCTTGCCAAGGTTGGGGTCGCGAGTTCGAGTCTCGTTTCCCGCTCCAAATTTAAAAGGCCCTTATCGAAAGATGAGGGCTTTTTTCTTTGTCTCAAGATGATGCTCCACGTGGAACAATAAAACCTTAATCAATATAAATATTGAGCCCCCTTTTCCACACAGCCTTCCAAATAAAAAGGAACCTCTCAGCTGAAAGAAGCACCTTTTTTTTAAACGCGTTTAAAATCAAAACTATTTAGTCATCTTGGCTTGCAGTTTGACGCCTTGCTTGTTGTTCTCCGTGGCCAATGCCTGCTGACGGTGATCTCGTGGCATAAATGAAGTGGCAATAATGGCAACAACTGCCATCGAAGCAATATACAACATGATGAGATAAGGATTGCCACCGCCAACGCTTAATAGTTTGGTCGAAATCAGCGGTGCAAGACCACCACCGACGACACCTGCCAGCTGGACCGAAATCGAGATACCGCTATAACGGATCTCTGCGGGAAACTGCCGTGCAAACAATTGTGCCTGCGGTGCATACATGAGCGGAAAGACCACACCGATTGCCAATACAATTGCCGTCCACACCAGCACCGGGTCTTTGCTATTGAGCATGCTAAAGAAGGGATAACAATACAGCGCCAGCACACACAGACCGAACATGAACATATTGCGCTGCCCAACCTTATCGGACAAATGCCCACATAAAGGTGTCATCACTAAAATCACGGCGGCACCGCAAATGGTGGCAAATAAAATTTCCTGTCTGGCAATGCCCAGTTGTGTGGTGGTGTAGGCCAAGGTAAAGGTAGAGGCAATATAAAACCATGCATTCTCCGCCGCACGTGCCACAATAATGCTGATCAATTGCTTGGGATGTTGCTTGAATACCTGTAAAGCCGGCACTTTAACTGCTTCAGCCTGTTGTTTGACTTTTTCAAAGTCTGGTGACTCCGGCACCTTCACCCGGATGTACCAACCGACTACCAGTAAAATAATGCTCGCCAGGAAGGGAATCCGCCAACCCCAGCTAAACAGGGCCTGTTCAGGCAATAAAGACACCAGCCCCAAGGCAATCGAAGCCAGCATCAGCCCGCCGCCCGTACTGGCCTGAGGAAGACTGCCCCAGAAGCCTTTTTTTCCCTCTGGCGCATGTTCAACAGCCATGAGCACGGCACCGCCCCACTCACCACCCATCGCCATACCCTGGATAAATCGCAAGATCACCAAGCCAATGGCAGCCCAGTAACCAATTGATTCATAGGACGGTAACAGACCGATCAGCACGGTGGGGATTCCCATCAACATTAGGGTCAGCAGTAACATCGATTTGCGGCCAATCTTGTCACCAAAATGGCCAAACACCAGACCACCGAGTGGCCGTCCGATAAAGCCCACCGCGTAAGTGGCAAAGGCAGCGAGTACGCCCGTCAACGGGTCAAGATTCGGGAAAAATAATTTATTGAAAATTAAAGCTGCTGCTGCACCGTAGATAAAAAAGTCATACCACTCAATGGTGGTTCCCACCATACTGGAGATACCTGCCAGTCGATGAGATGACTTGTTAGGAGATGAACCGTTTCCATGTATTGTTTGCATCGTCATTTTCCTTGCTTGGATATTCTTGTTTTATATTTTTTATGCTGATGCTCAATCCTGATCACCAGCATGTTCAGAGGGTTGATACTCCTTGAGGTTTGTAGATAGAAGGGAGAGTGTATTTAGCTTAATTCTTCCAGAATCTGTTCCAGCTCTGGATTACGCTGTTGCCATTTAGGCTGTTTGTCTTTATCGACAATTAAGGCGCGTACACCTTCAATAAAATCACCATGTTCAAACCAGATATCCTGTAAATCCCGTTCCAGTTGCATACACTGCTGCAAAGACAGTCCACGGCCCAGATACTGTAATTTCAGGCTGGTTTGCTTGGCGATAAAGGAACGCTGTTGCAAAATATCCAGCAGCTTGCTGGCCCATGCTTTGAACGGTTCCTCCTGTTCATGTGCAAGGCTGTGCTCAATCTCATCCAGATGCTGAAAACCGAAATGCTTACGGATCGGCTCGACCAATTGCTGGAGTTCACTTTCAGCAGGACGGGTAATAAAGCGGGCAATGATCTGTTCAATATTGGCTTTGCTCAGGTTCGGTGCTGCAATCAACGCCGCCTGTAAGGCAGACAATTGCTCACTCGGCACATGGTAATCGATCAAATCAAGATAGAGCGCATCGCTGCTGCTGATCTGTTCTCCCGTAATCGCCATATACACACCAATATCATCCAGCCGAGACAGGAAATGGGTTGCACCCACGTCTGGGAAAAAGCCAATCGCAGTTTCAGGCATGGCAAATCTGGACTTTTCACTACTCACCACAATATGACAGGCCTGGGCCAAGCCAAAACCGCCACCCAGTACATAGCCATCGAGGATGACCATCACAGGCTTTGGATATTCGCGTAGCAGATTGAGCATGGTATATTCGGCACTGAAATAGCCTTTATAATCAGCGGTTGCATTCTTATAACTGTCATACAGATAACGGATATCGCCACCCGCACAAAAGGCTTTGGGACTATTCGATTTGAACAAAACCGCCTGAATGGCAGCATCATTGCGCCACAGTTGCAGTTGTGTGCAGATACCTTCAATCATCTCAAGCGATAACGCATTCAAATGCTTGACCCGATCCAGACTAATCATGCCTAAGCTGCCTTGTTGCTCAATCATTAAGTGATGTTCTGTATTCATTTTCTTGATCCCTTATTGATTTTTAAAGTTTGCCTGCCGTTTTTCCACAAAGGCCTGCATCCCCTCTTTTTGATCTGAAGTTGCAAAAATCGAATGGAACATACGGCGCTCAAAACGTAAACCTTCGGTGAGATTGACCTCGAAGGCACGATTAATGGTTTCTTTCAGCATCATGTTGGCGGTTAAAGAACGCGCTGCAATTTTTTCTGCGGCTTGCAAGGTGTGTTCTAGTAATTGTTCTTTGCTAAATACACGTGCCACCAAACCACTTTGTTCTGCCTCGACCGCACCCATTTGCCGTGCGGTAAAGCACATTTCCATGGCTTTGGCTTTGCCAATTGCGTGGGTTAAACGCTGTGTACCGCCAATGCCCGGTATGACACCTAAAGTCACTTCGGGTAAACCAAACTTGGCATTGTCTGCACAATAGATAAAGTCACACATTAGTGCCAGTTCACAACCACCACCCAACGCATAGCCACTCACCGCGGCAATGAGCGGTTTACGGCGTTGCGCGATACGATCTGCCAGATGGAAAAAGTCGTCGAAGTAGATATCTGGAAATGCCAGATCAGCCATTTCCTTAATATCGGCCCCGGCGGCAAAAGCCTTTTCCGAGCCTGCCAATACCATACAGCCAATCTCACGATCTTTCTCTAACGCATCCAAGGCCTGATTGATTTCACTAATCAATTCACTATTCAGCGCATTCAAGGCTTGCGGACGGTTCAGGGTAATCAGCCCAACCCCATGACGCTTTTCTAATAAAATACTGTTCCACTGCATGCTTGATTCCTTGCTTTGCTTTTATAGACTACGTGCGATCACTAAACGCTGGATATCGCTGGTGCCTTCATAAATCTGACAAATACGTGCATCACGGTAGATCCGCTCAATCGGGAAGTCTTTCAGATAGCCATAGCCACCAAATACCTGTAATGCATTTGAACAGACCCGTTCGGTCATTTCCGAAGCGAACAGCTTGGCCATTGACGCTTCATTGAGACAGGGTTGTCCTGCTTCTTTAAGGCGTGCAGCGTAATGCACCAGCTGTCGGGCCGCTTCGATCTCGGTCGCCATACTGGCAAGACGGAATGCCAGCGCCTGATGTTCAAAGATCGGTTTGCCAAAAGTCAGCCGTTCTTTGGCATAGCGGGTGGCCTCTTCCAGCGCCGCCCGTGCCAGACCGACGGCCTGTGCGGCAATACCAATACGACCGCCTTCCAGATTGGCCAGCGCGATTTTTAAACCTTCACCCTCTTTACCCAGCATCAGGCTTTTATGAATACGCACATCCGTCAGGGCAATCTGGCAGGTATCCGAAGCATGCAGGCCGAGTTTTTCTTCCACCCGAATCACTTCATAACCCGGAGTCTCACGTGGCACAAGGAAGGCACTAATGCCCTTTTTACCCGCACTTGGATCAGTCACGGCAAATACGATAATCACGCCCGCATTATCACCCGAGGTAATAAACTGCTTGGCACCATTCAGAATGTAATGATCGCCATCTTGCACCGCGCGGGTTTTAATGGCTGCGGCATCGGAACCTGTGTGTGGTTCAGTCAGGGCAAAAGCACCAATCATTTCACCTTGCGCCAAGGGTTTTAAAAAGCGCTCTTTTTGCTCATCATTACCAAATTTTAAAATCGGCACACAGCCTACCGAGTTATGTACACTCATAATGGTTGAGGTCGCACCATCTGCCGCAGCGACTTCTTCAAGTGCCAGCACATAGGCCAGATTACCGGTGTCAGAACCGCCCCATTGCTCAGGAATCAGCATGCCCATAAAACCGAGCTGCCCCATTTGTGCAAGGGCATCTTTTGGAAATGTGCCATGTCGATCCCAATCACTGGCATTGGGTTTAAGCTGTTCTTGGGCGAAACTTTTCGCCATATCACGAATTAAGACTTGTTCTTCGGTCAATTGCATCTTTTCTTCCTTACCCTGCCTTTGCTTGCTGTTTGGCAATTTCCTGATTACGTAATAAAAAGCGCTGAATCTTGCCACTTGGTGTTTTCGGCAGTTCAGTCACGAATTCGACCAGTCGTGGATAGGCATGTGCTGATAAGCGTTTTTTCACAAACTGGCTCAACTCTTCCGCCAACTGTTCCAGAGGTTGTATCCCCGCCGCCAGAATCACGAAAGCTTTCACCACCTCGGTACGGTCCGGATCGGGCACGCCGATGACCGCTACCTCAACCACCGCATCATGTTCCAGCAAGGCACTTTCCACATCAAAAGGGCCAATCCGATAACCCGATGTGGTGATCACGTCATCACTACGACCAACAAAGCTCATGCTGCCATCGGCATGTAACTCGGCGGTATCACCTGTGAGATAGTAGTGCCCGACAAAAGGCGATTTACGGCTTTCCTTATAGCCGCCAAACCACATCATCGGCGACTGGCTGATATCCACGGCCAGAATTCCGGGGGTATCTGCGGGCAGTTCCTCACCCTGTTCATTGACCACCGCAACGCGATAACCGGCACTGGCAAAACCGGCGGAACCTGCACGAATCTCATGATTTAAACCATGATGATTACACACCACCATACCGACTTCAGTCTGTCCATAATGATCATAAATCGGCGCATCCAGCACCTGCTTAAACCAGCGAATCACTTCAGGATTGAGCGGTTCGCCCGCACTGCTGACCACACGGAACTGGCCTTTTAACGGTGCCATCTGTGCCGGATCAGCCGCCATCATCATACGGTAAGCTGTGGGTGCACCCGCCAGATTGGTAATCTGATAATCTTTCACAATTTGGCACAGGCTATCGGTACTAAAACCGCCTTCATAGAACAAGGTGGCATGCCCCAAGAACAATGGCCCGGTAATGGCATAGTACAAACCATAAGCCCAACCTGGATCGGCAATATTCCAGAAGGAATCTTGTTCTCTCAAACCAATGGCATCTTGCATATAACGGCCAAACGCCAGCAAGGCTTTTAGCGGTACCTCCAATGGTTTGGCAGGCCCTGTGGTGCCCGAGGTAAACATCAGCAAAAAAGGATTCTGGATGCTTCGCATTACCAGTTCGCATTGATCAGACTGTTGTTTGACTGCATCCCAAAAGTTAAAGTCACCTGACTTCAACGGCGCACCGTGTGGATCAGCAACGGTGACTATCGCGGGACAGTGTGCAATCTCATCCAGTTTGCTGCGGTTGGTCGTATCGGTCACCACCAGCTTGCTTTGTGCCAGTTGCAGACGATGCTCGATTGCCTTTGGGCCAAAGGCCGTGAATAAGGGCTGATAGACAGCGCCAATACGCCAAGCCGCGAAAATCGTCACCAGCAGTTCAGGCGTTCTTGGCAATAGACCTGAAATACGGTCACCCGCCTGCACACCTTGCGACTTTAAAAAGTTGGCAAATTGACTCGACCATTGCTGTAACTGGCGAAAGGTATATTGTTCTTTGCGACCGTCTTTGCCTTGCCAGTACAAGGCAATTTTGTCGCCTTGCGCATGCCGATCACAACATTCATAACAGGCATTCAGTGCCTGCATTGAACCGGATAACATCTGTTTTGCAGTGCTTTCCAGATCGAAAGCCTGTACCGTCTCTTTATAATTCAACATCTGTGTTCCCTCAGTCTGGATTCATTGTTATTCATGACAGGGTTTAATTTCTGAATAAAAGCCGTCCTTGGGCTTTCGTTTTTATGCCTCGGGCGGCAGGTATTGCTGGATAATGCTGGAAAAATCAAGATGCGCATGACCACGCATGCACATTTGCTGATACAGTTGCTGCACCATTCCGCCTAATACCACAGGCTGCTTGACCTGCCCTGCGGCTTCAACTGCAAGACCCAAATCTTTCAGCATCAACTGGGTGGCAAAACCATCCTGATAGCCCCGTGAAGCAGGGGCATTTTCACTGATATGTGGCCATGGATTACACACTTCCGAACTCCAGCAACGACCGCTTGAGGTGTTGATCACACCAGCCAACGCTTGTGGATCAATGCCAAGCTTGGCACCCAGTGCCATCCCTTCAGCCACCGCAGCCATGGAAATCCCGAGAATCAGGTTATTGCAGATTTTGGCAATCTGTCCTGCGCCGACATCGCCACAATGCACCACGTTTTTGCCCATGTGACTGAGTACCGGTTTCACTTCATCAAAGGTCTGATCATTGGCACCGACCATAAAGGTCAGCGTACCGGCTTGTGCGCCAATGGTGCCGCCGGAAACCGGCGCATCGCAAATATGAATGTTTTTAGCTTGCGCAACTGCTGCAATGTCCTTGATGGTTTGCGGGTCAATGGTACTGCTGTCAATGCATAAGCTGCCTGCTTTCAGCACTTCCAGAACCCCATTGTCACCTAAGTAAACGTCTTTAACATGCTTTGCTGCAGGTAACATGCTGATCACGACATCGGCTTGTTTCGCCGCTGCCTGCGGGCTGTCGCAAACCACACCACCTGCCTCGGCAAAGTGCTGAATGGCTACGTCGCTGAGATCATAACCATAGACGGTGAGTCCGGCTTTGAGCAGGTTCTGGGCCATTCTGCCGCCCATATTGCCTAGACCGATAAAGGCGATATTCATCCGTGATCCCCTTAACGTAAACTGATGGTAGTATTAACAGCGCCCACTTCGTGGCTGTCTTCAAACCAGCGGCTGGTAATGGTTTTGGTCTGGGTATAGAACTGCACTGCCTGTTTGCCGTAAGGTCCCAAATCACCAAGTTTTGAACCACGGGAACCGGTAAAGCTAAAGAAAGGTACAGGCACTGGAATCGGAATGTTGATACCGACCTGACCGATATCAATCAGGTTCTGGAAAGTACGCGCAATCGCGCCACTTTGCGTGAATAATCCTACGCCATTACCAAATGGGTTGGCATTGATCAGCGCAATCGCTTGTTCAAGCGTATCGACACAGATAATCGACAGTACAGGGCCAAAGATTTCCTCTTTATAAATGCGCATGTCGGTATTCACGCCACTAAAAATTGTCGCCCCGACAAAGTTACCTGCTTCATAACCTTGCACCTGAACCTCACGACCATCAAGCAGCAGTTCTGCGCCTTGCTCGACCCCGCTATTGATCAAGTCCAGTACCCGGGCTTTGGCACGTTTTGAAATGACCGGGCCAATATCGGTATTCGGCTCATGCCCTGCATTGACTGTTAAAGTCTTGGCTTTTTCAACCAGTTCTGGAATCCAGTGCTTGCTGTCACCGACCATCACCGCCACTGACAATGCCATACAACGTTGTCCTGCTGCACCAAAAGCGGCACCCACCAAGGCATTCAGGGTTTGTTCCTTATTGGCATCAGGCATTACCGCGACATGGTTTTTCGCGCCCATCATCGACTGCACACGTTTGCCATGTTGTCCTGCAAGGTTATAGACATGCGTACCGACCGCAGTCGAACCGACAAATGAAATCGCTTTAATATCAGGATGGGTACATAGGCGATCCACCACTTCTTTACCACCATGCACGACGTTGAGTACACCCGCTGGAATGCCTGCCTGAATCGCTAGTTCTACCAGCATCATGGTCGACAATGGATCCTGTTCGGATGGTTTTAAAACAAAGGTATTGCCACAGACGATCGCCATCGGGAACATCCACAACGGAATCATGGCAGGGAAATTAAATGGGGTAATACCCGCGCACACACCCAACGGTTGCTGCAAGGTATAGGTATCGACACCACGCGCCACACCTTCGACGTATTCTCCCATTTGCAAGGTTCCGACTGAACAGGCATGTTCAACCACCTCCAAACCGCGTTGAATATCACCTTCCGCATCCGCCAGCGTTTTACCTTGTTCGGCAGTCAGTACCTGTGCAATTTCTTTCATGTTGGCACGAATCAGTTCTTGCAGTTTGAGCATGATACGCATACGTGCCTGAATCGGGGTTTGACGCCACGATGCAAAAGCATCTTGTGCAGCCTGGATCGCAGCATCAACTTCCTGAGCCGTTGCAAAGGGTACACGACCAATCACTTGCTGCGTCGCAGGGTTGACAATGTCTTGCCATTGCTGGGTTTCAGACTCGATAAAGTTGCCGTTAATGAGTAATTTGGCGGTGTCCAACTGGATGTTCTGGATTGTATTCATAACCTCTCCATAGGTCGTATTTTTATTGTGTTAAATCATCGGAAATACCCTTGGGTGGTATTTTCCTGATTGGGCTTTTATCTGAGACTAACAAAGAAAGCTTTGACCACCAATGCAAATTCATGCACGATTATTGTGCAAATATGCACAGGGAATACAATAACAATGAAAGTGGATTGGGATCATCTACAATTTTTTCTGGTTTTGGCAAGAACCAAGACCTTGACCAATGCAGCACGCGTGATAGGCGTCGAACATAGTACAGTCGCCAGACGGATTCAGGCCTTGGAGCAGACCTTAGGCACCACCCTGTTTAAGCGTGAAGCCACAGGCTATGAGCTGACGCTGGAAGGAATGGCGCTGGTCCCACGGGTCGAACAAATGGAACAGGCTTTTCTGCAGATTGAAAAGCCCGATCAGCCTTTGCAAGGACGTGTGCGAATTGGCACACCCGAAGGCTTTGGTACGGCGTTTTTAGCCCGCTTGCTGGCAGAGTTTTCGATCCAGTACCCCTTGCTCACCATCGACCTGATTCCGGTACCGAAAATGATCAAGCTGTCGCATCGCGAAGCGGATATTGTGGTGTCGATTGAGCGTCCAACCTCGGGGCCTTATATCATTACCCGACTCTCCGATTATTGTTTAAAAATTTATGGCAGCCAGCGCTATCTGGCCCAAAACCCGCCGATTCGGGGTCTGGATGATTTAACCCAGCATCGTTTCGTCAATTATATTGATGATCTGGTGTATAGCCCGGAGCTGTATTGTCTGGAACGCTTACCCTTAAAATTGAGCGCCAACTTCCGGAGTAGCAGTATTCTGGCGCAACAGATTGCAGTCAGTGCAGGCGCAGGACTGGCGATTTTGCCCAAGTTTCTGGCCGATGATAAACCTGAGCTTGAAGCGGTATTGCAACAACAGGTGCGCTTTACCCATACCTTCTGGATGCTGACTTTTGTGGATCTACAACATGATCCGCGCATCAAACTGGTCTGGGATTATTTACGACAGCAGGCAGATCAATACCAACAGTTACTGGTGGACTAGACCTAATTATAATTTTAGTACTTCTCAGACAATTCACCCGTCTCTTTTATTTACAATAAAAATCAAAAGACTATTTAAAAAATGATATTTTATAGTCGCTCCAACAAAATATCCATTTACAAAATATTTTTCTGTAATTATAAATTTTAAGTAAAATTTAAAATATTTACTCAGGCTAGGAGGCCGCATTATGAAAAGATGGCTTATATATCTAACTTTAATATTATTCCCATTATTTTTTTTAAATGGCTGCAAAGATGATAATGGAATGCCAACAACCTCTACCTCTCCTAAAAATAGAATTAACGTTCAGCTTGATATTTTGCAAAACAATAATCAAACTCCTTTGAGTTCATCAACTGAAGCGATAGATATTAATCATCCCCTATATATCTATACTCAATTTTTTTCTAGATATATAGATCCACTAGAAAACAACAATTTATTACCCTGGAAAAGCAATTTAGAATTCAACTTTAGTATAAAGGACAATAATACTAGTATTCTACATGACTATAATATAATCTTGGAATATATAAGAAATAATTATGATAGTCAGCCTAGTATTATAGTTTTTACTGATAAAACTAATAACTCAAGAAACCAATATAATTGTGGCCTCTCCCCTACAAATTGCGAAGGAGTATTAATTAACTTTAATCCTAATACAGGACAAAGTAAAATTACTTTTTCTAACACAAAACTTTTAGGTTTAAATAACACATTTCCTCTTGAACTAAATGGCACTCTTACTGGAGAGCTCGAAATACCTCCTTATCAAGTTAATAAAATACCATCTTTCAATAATGAAACGTTTTTATCTATAGGTTCAAATACTTTCTTAAACGTAAAAATTGATCAAGTTAAATTTACAAACCATGATATAAATAAAATAATAGCTACTATTAATGACAGTTATTTTAACTCTTTATATATTGACACTTCTAATAATAAAATTAAAAATGTTGATTTAGTTGGTATGATTAGTGCTATGGATCCTCCTGATACCTACCATGTTACTCCTGAGAGTCTGAACAATATAAGTTACGATCCAATGACACTTTTATTCAACTTTAACAATGCAAAACTTGATGATATAGATGTAAAATGGGGACCTAAAAATATATATTTAAATGGTCAAATTTCACCTTAAATTATTTTTTGGATTTAAACCTAAAGGTAGGATAATATTTAATACAACATCACATATTTGTGGTTAAACCAGAGCATAAAAAAAGCCGATCACTATAGATCGGCTTTCATCCACTCGGCAGGATTTATTGCACCAGTTCACGACCGAGTTTTTTCATTCTTGGCTTATACAGCAACTGATAGGTCACCGCCAACAGAATCACCCATAAAGGACTGACATACAGTGCTTTTAAGGTATCCGGTTCCAATGCCAAGATCACCAGTGCAAATAGCAAGAAGGCAATCACCACATAAGACATGAAGACGCCGCCCGGCATTTTGAATTTCGATTGTGCATGCAGTTCCGGACGTAACTTACGGTAGCGGATATAGCACACCATAATCAGACTCCAGACACTGATGAACAGAATGACACACAATGAACTCGCCAAGGTAAAGGCTTCAAGAGTATTCGGTACAAAGTATTGCAGTACTGCCCCACCCATGATGAACACACAGGAAAAGATCAGACCATTGGCAGGTACGGCGCTTTTGGATAACCGTGCAAATGCATTCGGTGCCTGACCATCTTTAGACAGACCAAACAGCATACGGCTGGTGGAGAATACGCCACTGTTCATCGATGACATCACCGAAGACAGCACCACCAGATTCATGATAATAGCCGAGGTGACAATCCCGGCATTCATGAATAATTCCACAAATGGGCTCTTGTCGGCACGGATAATATTCCATGGCGTGACCGACATTACCACCAGTAAAGCCAGTACATAAAACAGGATAATCCGGATCGGAATGGCATTAATCGCTTTTGGCAAGTTCTTATGCGGATCTTTGGTTTCTGCCGCGGTCGTTCCAATCAGCTCTACCCCGACAAAGGCAAAGACTGCGATCTGGAAGCCAGCCAAGAAGCCATCTAGTCCTTTAGGGAACATCCCGCCATGCGACCAGACATTACTGAGCGATGCCACCGCGCCATGTGGAGCATGGAAATGGCTAAAGATCATATAACCGCCGACACCAATCAGCCCGACGATCGCCAGAATCTTGATCAGCGCAAACCAGAATTCAATTTCGCCAAACAGACGCACCGTCAGCAGATTCAGGAACAACACAAACAGCACACAACCGGCACTGATTGCGGCCTGCCCGATCGGGGTAAACATAGTGCCTTCGGGCAGCCAGAAGGTTAAATAGTTGATCACGGCGGCCAGATCGGCGATTCCGACCAGTACCCAGCCCAGCCAGTAGGTCCAGCCCATATAGTAGCCAGCCCATGGGCCAATCAGGTCATGCGCCATGTCGACAAAAGATTTATAGTGTAAATTTGCCAGCAACAACTCGCCGAGTGCTCGCATCAAAAAGAAGAACATCCCGCCGATAATCATGTAAATAAACAGAATCGATGGGCCTGCCAGTGAAATAGTTTTTCCTGAGCCCATGAACAGGCCCGTACCGATGGCACCGCCAATTGCAATCAGTTGCAAATGGCGATTGGAGAGTTTGCGCTGCAAGTCATTGGGCGACTGTTCGCCTTCTGACTGTTGATGTGTAACCGTCATAACCAAAAGTTCCTTTTTACGTTTCCCTCATGAGCCAGCCTGTTATTGTTGTGCTATTGCTAGCCGTCCATTCCTGCGGGCTGACTCATTTTTAATTGCAAGAAAATACGTATCTCACTACGTTTTATCTACTGCAAATACGTTACTTTTCTTCTTTTTTTATATTTTTTAAGCAAAAATAAAGCGGATCGCTTTATTTTTGTGCTGCAACAACCGCAATTTCGATCAACCACTTTGGATTGACCAGATCTGCCTGAATGGTGGCACGTGAAGGCGCAACATGACCTTTTAGCCAGTCAATCCAGATGCTATTCACCACAGGGAAATCTGAAAGATCCTTTAAAAACAGTTGCGTAGAGAGCAAGCGTGATTTATCGGTTCCTGCTGAAGCCAGTAATTGTTCGATGGTGGCAAGCACTTCACGGGTTTGTCCTTCAATATCCAGATCGGCATTTTTAGGCACCTGACCGGACAAATACACCACTTTATTGAATACCGTTACCGCACTCATGACTTCGTTGGTGTTGATCTTTTGAATATCTGAATTTGACATGATTATTTCCTTATTCCTGATAGATAAAATTGACACGTGCCGTGACACCGCACATCAGTTCATAACCAATGGTGCCTGAGGTCGCCGCGACATCGTCAATCGGTAAAATTGTTCCTGTGCGGGATTGGCCCCATAGCACCACTTCACTGCCCACCTGTGCATCACTGATCGGAGTCAGATCCACCGCCAGCATATCCATGCTGACACGACCAATGGTTCGGGTTCGGATTCCGTTGACCAGTACCGGCGTACCAGTCGCTGAAATACGTTGGTAACCATCGGCATAACCACACGCCACAATACCGATCCGGATTGGCTGTTCGGCTATATAGCTGGAGCCGTAACCGACACTTTCATTGGCATTGAGCTGTTGCACGGCAATGATTTCGCTGCGCAAGCTCATGGTTGGCGCAAGGCCCCAGTCCTGAATGCTGTGTTTGGGATAATCGGGGGAACTGCCGTACAGCATGATGCCACCGCGCACGTAATCCGATTGCAATTGCGTTTGATATCTTAAGATTGCAGCACTGTTACTGACCGATCTTTGGCCCGGTAAATCCTGAATGGTGGCTTCAAACTCGCTGAGCTGATAGTCAATGCCCTTCTGACCGAAACGATCACCATCAGCATCGGAAAAATGCATCATATGGGTCACGGATCTCACTTGCGTAGACGAAGACAACTGCTGCCAGATTTCACGATATTGCGGTGGCTTGAAACCTAAACGGTTCATGCCACTGTTCATTTTCAGGAAAATATCAAACTGGGCGGGATAGGGATGTTGCTGCAACCAGGCCAGCTGCTGCTCACTATGCACAGTAAAACTTAATTGATACTGCGTACAATCAAATAGGTCTTGCGGAGAGAAAATTCCTTCCAGTAATAAAATCGGGCCGGTCCAGCCTAAAGCACGTAGACGTTTTGCCTCCTCGAGATCAAGTAAGGCAAAACCATCGGCACTTTTAAAAGCGTCATAGACCCGTTCAATCCCATGTCCATACGCATTGGCTTTGACCACGGCAAAGACTTTGCTGTTAGGAACCGACTGCCTGACCACCGCCAGATTCTGGCGTAAGGCCTGGGCATGAATCACCGCAGTAATCGGGCGAGGCATACTAAACTTCCTTGTAAAGCGTGGTTATGCAGCGTGTGAATAACGCTGAATGGATAAACCGTCGGTACTGATCTCTGGACGATGGTTCATGACCAGATCACTGATCAACTTGCCAGAACCGCACGCCATGGTCCAACCAAGCGTTCCATGACCGGTATTCAGGAACAGATTCTTATATTTTGTTGCACCAATAATCGGGGTACTGTCTGGGGTCATCGGACGTAAGCCTGTCCAGAATGAAGCCTGAGATAAGTCACCGCCCGGGAACAGGTCCTGCGTCACCATTTCCAGCGTGGCACGACGGTCTTGTTTCAGACCCAGATTAAAACCACTCAGTTCTGCCATACCACCAACGCGGATACGCTGGTCAAAACGGGTCAGGGCAACCTTGTAGGTTTCATCCAGTACTGTTGATTGTGGTGCAAATTTTGGTTCCACAATTGGAATGGTCAGTGAATAGCCCTTAACCGGATACACAGGCAAATTCAGCTCAAGCGGTTTAAGGAAATCACGTGAATAACTACCAAAGGCCAGAACATAACGATCCGCAGTCAGGACTTCACCATTGACTACCACACCTTTGATCTGGTCGCCTTCAACAATCAGGTTTTCGACATTTTGATCAAACTTGAACTCTACGCCCAGGTCTTGCGCCAGTTTCGCCAAGGCATTGGTAAACAGATAACAATCGCCGGTTTCATCATTCGGTAAATGCAAACCACCGACCAGTTTATCGGTATGTGCTAAAGCAGGTTCAACACTTGCCAGTTCCTGAGCATTGAGTAAATCAAAATCAACACCACATTCTTTCAGCACTTCAATATCACGCTGCACCGCTTCAAGTTGTGCTTCGCTACGGAACACCTGTAGCGTACCCTTGGCACGGTTTTCATAGTTGATGCCCGTTTGCGCTCTTAAGTCACGTAAGCAGTCACGGCTATATTCTGCGACACGCATCATGCGTTCTTTATTCACCGCATAGCTTTGTGGATTACAGTTTTTCAGCATCTGTGCCATCCACTGCAACTGCCACATGCTGCCATCAATATTAATGGCTAAGGGCGCGTGATGCTGGAACATCCACTTGACCGCTTTAAACGGAATGCCAGGGGCTGCCCACGGCGTTGAATATCCTGGGGAGATTTGGCCTGCGTTACCAAAGCTGGTTTCTTTTGCAGGTCCTGATTGACGGTCAAGTACCGTCACTTGCGCACCTTGTTGTGCAAGATAATAGGCACTTGCCACACCAATGACGCCACTTCCTAAAACGATTACGCGCATCGTCGTTCCCTCACGCACACACTAGTTTATTTAACTAGTATATTTTTGGATCAATAGTTTTTTTCACTGATTTTATGGGTATAATCCAGGTAATTTGATGTTTTCGTCACGGAAAAATTAAAATAAAAGGGAATATATGATGCGTAAATTAGACCGGATTGATCGCCTGATTTTAGATATTCTGCAGCGGGAAGGACGTATTGCGATCAGTGAGCTGGCTTCACGGGTCAACTTATCGACCACGCCCTGTTCAGAACGGGTCAAGCGCTTGGAGCGTGAAGGCATCATCATGGGCTACTACGCCCGCCTCAATCCGGAATATGTCGACCGAAACCTGTTGGTGTTTCTGGAAATCAAACTGTCGGCGAAATCGGGCGATGTCTTTGATCAGGTCGCACGTGATCTGGTGGATATTCCAGAGGTTCTGGAATGCCATCTGATTTCAGGGGAATTTGATTATCTGGTGAAAGCACGTCTTAAAGAAATGAGTGCCTATCGTCGCCTGTTAGGGGATTTACTGAAAAAACTACCCGCCTCGGCTTCTTCACATAGCTATGTGGTGATGGAGGAAGTGAAAGAATCTTTATATCTGGATATGGGTGTCTAGCATCCAAGCCTACGCAATAAAAAAGCCCTTCGATCAGGGCTTTTATTCAGACAGCGGTCAGATTACTCATCTTCTTCATCGTAAATATAGCTCATACAGCCCCAGCCATCATATTCACCATTGAACTCCTGAGCGATCTTGGTCATCCATTCTTCCAGATCAGCAATATCTTCGTATTCCAGTGTCATGTTGACATGAATATTCAATACCCACAGATCCGAGCCATCGGAGTGCTGTTCTTCCTGAAACAGGGAAATTTTCTGTTCTTGATGCAACAGGTGTAAGGCACATTTTTCAATCTGTTGCTGTGTCTCAAACACAATCGAAAATTCAACTTCATGCGGTTCATTCAGGTCATTGCCATCCTCAACCATTTGCCACAGTACGTTGCCATTATCATTATCTGGAAATTTGTCATAATCACGTGTCATATGCATATCCTTTGTTGTGTTTTGGAGTTGATATTTGGCTATAGATTAACCGATTTTTATTGCAATTTTTAGACGTGTTAATAACATTATTGTAGTGAAAAAATAAATAGCTTTAGTGAATGATCTATTCACTCACTCAAATACAATCGATAGCACCACCTGATCAAGGCAGCGAATCCCGTTTTCATAAATCGGCGCCGGATAATCTTTAAAAACATCCGCTTCAATATGTGACAGCCTAAAACCGCATTTTTGATACAGCGCCAACTGATCTAGGCTGGAATTCCCGGTCTTGACCCATAACGTATGGAGCTTCAGCTGTTGAGCATAGGCAATCGCATGCTGAATCAGTGTTTTAGCCAAACCCTGGCCTTGATAACCTGCATCTACAGCCAGATTTTTAATTTCAGCCTGAGCATCGCTTTTGCATAAACACAGTTGGGCAATGATGTGTGCCTGCTGATTGAGCAGCACAAATATATCTGAGTTAAATAGATAGGTCTCTATCGCCGCCCAATCCGGATCGGCCTCCAGCAACAAGGTTTTAAGTTGCCGTTGTTGTGTAGGCAGTAATGTCTGCCAAAGCACCTGTTGAATCGAATACATTAGCTTGCCTGTTTTTTGTGGTCTTTTAGAAGTTTACCTCAGAATGAATTTCAACCTGATGCTGCTTGAGTGGATGCTGAAAGGCCAGATAAGCGGCATGCAGTGCCATGCGGGTTAAATGAAAGCGGGCAGGCTCAGGGTGATACAGTTTATCCCCCATGATCGGATGGCCAATGTGCATCATGTGCACCCGCAATTGATGCGAACGCCCTGTTACCGGTTCCAGACGGACACGGCTTTGATCGGTTGTCGCATCATAATCGATACGCTGGAATAAGGTTTTGGCCTGCTTGCCCAGTTCAAAATGCACCATCTGGCGTGGACGGTTTTCCCAATCGGTAATTAACGGAACCTCAACACTGCCCTCGGCCTGAATCTCGCCTTGTACCAGTGCTTGATAGTATTTCTTGACGGTTCGTGCCTGAAACATTTTACTGACGGCGACTTCTGCTTCACGATGCTTGGCAAACATCAACAGCCCGGAGGTCGCCATATCCAGACGATGCGTCACTTTGGCCACAGGATGCTGTTGTAAAACCCGTAAATAGGCACTGTCCTGATGCTCGGGTAAACGCCCCATCACCGATAATAATCCCGCAGGCTTGTTCACCACAATCAGGTCCTCATCTTCATAGACGATTTCTAAGGGATGTGGTGGAGGTGCATATACAAAGTTGTCATTTAAAGGCATGAGAAAATAGCCAGGCAGGCACGAGGACGGAAACAGCAGCGATTATAGTGCTGCACAACAGTTTCGCAACAGGCTGATGTTATCGGCCAGAGCGTTGAATGATTAAGAATGAACTTTGATGCCTTTGCTTAAGTTGTCTTTATATTTCTGTTCCAGCAAGGCAATGTCCCGGTTTAAAAAGGCAATCAGATAGTCTTTTGCCCGCGCCAGACTCAGCTGTTTAAAGGCGATGCTCTCTTTGCTTTTACGGGTCACCAGTCCAAATAGGTCTTTTTTCGGCACAATCACCCCAACATCGCTGTCCAGTTTAAATTCCAGTTGTTGAGACTTGGCATAGGCATCCAGCGTAATGGCAATGGTTTGACCGGTATCAAGATCGGTCACGATAAAACGGGTATCGGTACCATTGAGCTGTAATTGACGAACCAGTTGCTGACGCCAGCTCATCTCGTCAAATTTAATTAAAATCGAGGCCAGGTCAAATGTCCCCATCGCATCGATTTCATTAGGATTGATCTGATGGGGATAGCGGATTTTAAGCTCAAACTGATTCATTCTTGTATTGACCTGTTCCTGTGATCATGTTTTGATTTTTAGGTATAAATAAAATTATATCATTTTGTTTTTTAATATAAAAATATCGACTTATCTTCATAATGGCAGGATTACAGGATGGATATCACATTCGTTTCTGATTTTATTGATGCAGTGTTTATTATTTGGCGCTGATTATTATTTTCTATTTGGTTAAATTTTTTAGGGTATCAAGGGAAAACAGAGGTTGTTTACTTCAACACCTATGACTTTGTAAGCCATAACCTTTGCCTATAAACTTTTGATCTATAGCGTCCTAAGCCGAATCGAGACCTTTTGGGTACGTACACACTTGCTTTATAAGCGTCGGTGCATGCTACTCTTTTCGATCCCTTTCACACCCTTGAGACATAGTTTAGGCAGATCACGGCGGGATTGTTTTCCTAAAAACTGCTATTTTTAACGCTCAATGAAATAATTTTGCATGCCAAAAGATAAATATTGAAATATTTCCCACTTCCAGTAAAAAACTACGATTTATATTCCGATAAATTCAAATTTACATGTGTATTTTTTCAAAAAGCGATTGTGATTTAGGCCCAAATCACCATAATCGCGGCGACAATGACCAGCCATAGACCTAAATGATCGGTTTTGGCGAGTTTCTCCTTAAAGAAAAAGGCCGAGATCAGCAAACTAAATAAGATTTCGACCTGCCCCAGCGTTTTGACGATGGCGACGGTCTGCATACTCATGGCACTAAACCAGCCGACCGAGGCCAGAAAACTACAGATACTCACTCTCAAGGTCAGCCCAACGCGCTGCCACATTTTATACAGCGTCGGGCGGCTAAAAAATCCAAGATAGATCAGCAATACCATGCATTGAAAGCTGATCAGACTGCACAACACCCAAGCAGCACGATGCAGGAATGGCAACATGCTCAGTTCCAGACTGGCTTCACGCACCAATAAAGAGGTGATGGCGAAACAAAGCCCACTGCCCAGCCCAATCATCAGCGTTTTTAAGGATAAATCAGACTGTTGCTTACCTTTACTGAGTAAAAATACCGCCAGTGCCCCAATCACCACGCCGACCCAGCCCCATGTGCTGAGATGCTCCTGTAAGAACAGTACCCCGACCAAGGCGGCCAGAATCGCTTCACTTTTGGCGAGTCCCACGCCAATGGCATAGTTCTTTTGCTGAAACAGTTTCACCATCAAGGCCGTGGCATAAATCTGGCTAATCCCTGCAATCACAATATAGAACCAGAATTTATCGGAAAAATGCACCGATGCGGTGACAGGCTGGTGTAAATAGAGAAAGGCCAGATAGCTAAAGGCAAAGATCGGTGAAAAGATAAATCGCGCCAGCGTAGTACCGTAGACATCGACGCTGGTGCTAAGTTGTTTTTGAAATGCATTGCGCCAAGCCTGCATGAATGCAGCCATCAGGGTAAACAGAATCCAAGTGATCATCATAAGCTTGAACGCAATATTATCATTGCCGCTAATTTACGCGGTTCTGGCTGTTTTTTCGATAGTCGCCATGGCTTAAAAACTTAAATCATTAAAGTCTTTCACTTTAGACAGATAGATCGGCGGCTGATTGATTTTGCTCCATGTTTCTTTAAATCTTGGATCTTCTTCTGGATCTTGGCTTAAATTTTCACGAATGAGTTTTTTACCCGTTAAAAAGTTAATACTGGTCTGGCTTTGAATGAGCGGGCCGTGATTGCTTGAATCATCATAACCAATCAGGCGTAGATCATTGCCTTCCAAGCGGAATAGATAACGCCAATAACCATAACGGCCATGCGAATAATAGACACTCAATAGATTATTTTTAATTTCAAACCATAGATCAGGTGGGAAATAGACCCCGCCATCTTCATTTTCCGAGCTAAAACAATTTAGGTTAGTCACAATCGGTTTGTATGTACCTTGTTGATTCAGCAATACAATCACACCACGGCGGTTGCGGTCTAAGCGCCCACGATATTCATCCTGTACAAAGGCTTTGGGATCGGTGGCTTTGACAATCAGCACCACATCCTTCAGACCATCATTATTCAGGTCGCCTTCTATCGCTTCAAACAGTTGATATTTTGCAGGGACATAAGCTTTATAAGTGACTTTATCTTTGCGCAGCTTCAGCTCTTCTGCCGTTGGCTGCGCTTGAGCAAACGTTGTTTGCGGCAATATGGATAGGCTTGAGCAAGCCAAGATCAGTGCAATACATTTCTTATTCATTGTTATTTCATCATTTAGGGCGTGATTACTGTTATGGCCTTTACAGGGAATGGCTGAGTTTCTGCTGGCGTTTTGCACGAATCCAGCGTGCCGTGACGATCACTAAAATGATCACCACAACGGCAATCAGCACAGGCATGATAAAGGCCAGAATGGATAATAAGATCGAGCCAACCAGTTCACCGGTAGCTACCACAAAATTACCCAGCCCACCTGTGGTTGCGGTCGAAACCCCGCGTGCCGCTACCGTACTCATTTGCACCACACCTGCGGTTCCACCACCGACAATCAGCGCCGCGGCCCAAGTCGCAAACTGCGACATTTCACCACTGCTCACCGCCATTGTGGTCAGCGTACCTGCCACCATAGCCGCAGGTGTGGCAATGGTATCTAACAGGTTATCTACCCACGGCACATAGTAGGCTGCAATTTCACAGAGGGTAGCAAAACCCAGCGCCATACACACCGATGGAAGTGCCAGCCATTCAAAGCCTTGGGCAGGTTGATACCATCCCATAAGGGTGGCAATACTCATCGCCAACAGCGGCACAAAGACACGAAAGCCACAGGCTGCGCTGAGGCCCACGCCAATACAGAGTCCTAAAATCGTTTCCATCACGGATTACCTTTCTATGCCTATGACAGGTCTTGTTATTTACATCTTATTTTTAAAGTAACAAAAAGCCCTATCAAGGGATAGGGCTTTTATTCAAACAGTGGGTAACTGTTTGGTATTTTGCGGCTTAGGCATTCTTACTGTTGAATTGATTGCCAAGGCATTTGGTACACGGAGGTAAACGATCAGTACCAATTTCTAAATAGGTGCGGTGTCCGCATTGAACACAAAAATAGAAGCCTGTTCCAGGTTTTTCGCCAGCAGTTACCATCTTTGCTCTCCATAGATTTTAGAAATGGTACATATACTATAGCGTGATAGTTTTGATTATTTATTGACCTTTCCGACGAGTGGTGATGGCGGAAAGGTGAAGAGTAAAATTTATACTTTTCTCTCTAAAAATAATTTCATAAAATACGACACAAATCATATATGAAATATTTCTATAGGAATGTCAGGCATTCTATACAGCTTCATCCCCCCAGTTATAAAAAACATCATATGTATCTGTATATTTGCTTATTGTACTTTTTATTACTCTACTAATATCTTCATTAATATTTTCATGTTCTCGCGTAAAAATCAGGATTCTTTCTATCATTAACTCACCTTTATCAATCCTAAATTTATTTTCTGATATTTCCTCAGGTTTACCAATAATTGTTAGGATTGCTCCTATACCATGACTACCTAACCTACAAAATATAGCCGAAATCGAAGTCGTTTCCTCGAATTCAAATGTATATTTACTATCCACCTCAAACTCAGCTCTAAAATCACATTTATTCGTTTTAGTAATTATAGTATGAAACTGTTTAATTTCTTCTCTATAGTTATATAATTCCTGTATAGAAATAGATATTTCATCATAAATTTTATTTTGAAAACATATTTGTAATGCCTTATTTAACAAGTCATCAAATATACTTAACTCTCTTTTTACAAATTTAGTTTTTAAATCAAATAGTAAAGGCTTAAAATTTTCTATTTCCAATACCATAATAATATTTTGGTTATCTCTACTCATCAGCTCAATTAAACCAATAGCATCTTTTAATTTTTTTAACTCAAACCTCTTATTCTCACCTAAAGTAAAACTATAATTAGATTGCTTTTTATATGGCTCTAAAGTCATATCAAAGAAATCACCAACAACTCTAAATTTTGCAAATTCTCTAAACTCATTAAAACTAAAAGGTGAGTTATAAAAAACTATATCAAATACTAAACCACTAGAGAGGCTGTCTTCTTTAAATCTAATTTTTCCTCTTTTGGGTGGTTGCATCCCTAAACTTAATTTGGCGTTAGGTATTTCAAAACTGGACTTTTTAGATGGTATTCCAAATCTCTTTTCAATATTAATTAAATTTTGGACATCTATCTCCTCCTCTAACCCCAAAGAAGCATCAATAATTTTCCGAATACCATCTTCACCTTCAATAGAGAATTGAACCGTCCCATATCCATCCTCAAAACCACACTCTTGTAAATATTTATTTTTACTAACTATGTAGTCAGAATAGTTTTCACCTATATATTTCAGCAGAGTTTGTTTTAGATTTTCACCATCTAATTTCTCAATTCTTTGCTGTTCACTATAAGTAAGAGTAATTGTTCTCTTATTTAGATCTTTATTATTTTCACTTTGTTCTATTTGATGGACTCTTTTAAGAATTTTATAAATCAATTCATTATCTATATGTAAAACAAATGCATTTTGAACTTCATTCTTACCATCAAATTCTAGAAAAATATAAAACGCTGGCATTTGTAAAGTTGCCATCCGCCGAAGATTTGAAACAGTAACAGGCAGTTTCCTATCTTGCTTATCCGTTGCTTTAACTTGGACTTTACATTCAAAAGCTGATTTATGTAATTCATGAGTAGTTATATTTGAAGATATTGGGAATTCTACATAATAATCCCATCCAGTTTTATCAATTGATGAATTATTTGCAATTAAACCAACTTGAGCACACCACATTGCAAAAGTGCTTTCACCTAATTGTCCTAAATCTCGCATATACACTCAAAAAATAAAACCCCATCATCAAGATAGGGCCTTTATTAAATAAAATCAATTACTTTCAGATCAAAGTATTACGCCACTTGACCTTCTAAAAAGTCTTGTGCAAAACGCTGTAATACCCCACCCGCTTCATAAACAGAAACTTCTTCTTCTGTATCTAAACGACAGGTTACAGGCACTTCCAGAATTTCTTCCTTACCATCCGCAGTGGCGCGCTCAATCACTAAAGTTAATGTCGAACGCGGCGCAATATTACCAATCACGCTATATAGCTCAGTCCCATCCAGCTTCAAGGTCTTACGGTTAACACCCGGCTTAAACTCAAGCGGTAAAACACCCATACCCACCAAGTTAGTACGGTGAATACGCTCAAAACCTTCAGCCACAATCGCTTCAACACCTGCAAGACGAACACCTTTAGCAGCCCAGTCACGGCTTGAACCCTGACCATAATCCGCACCCGCCACAATGATCAACGGTTGCTTACGGTTCATGTAGGTTTCAATCGCTTCCCACATCCGCATCACTTCGCCTTCTGGCTCAACACGCGCTTTTGAACCTTGCTTGATCGTGCCGTCTGAACGAACCACCATTTCATTAAACAGTTTCGGATTGGCAAAGGTTGCACGTTGTGCCGTCAAATGGTCACCACGATGGGTTGCGTATGAGTTGAAGTCTTCTTCAGGTACACCCATTTTGTGCAGGTATTCACCCGCAGCCGAATCCATCAGGATCGCATTCGATGGCGACAAGTGATCAGTGGTGATGTTGTCACCCAAGATCGCCAATGGACGCATATTGGCTAAAGTACGTGGTGCAGCCAACGCCCCTTCCCAATACGGAGGACGGCGGATGTAAGTACTTTGCGGACGCCAGTCGTATAACGGACTTTCGGCTTGTTCAACTTCGCCCAAGTCAAACATTGGAATGTAGACTTTACGGAACTGTTCAGGCTTGACCGCTTCTTTGACCAATGCATCAATTTCAGCATCCGACGGCCAGATATCTTTCAGGTAAATCGGGTTACCGTCTTTGTCATGACCTAACGCATCTTTTTCGATGTCAAAACGGATGGTTCCTGCAATCGCATAGGCCACAACGAGTGGCGGAGATGCAAGGAATGCCTGTTTTGCGTATGGATGGATACGACCATCAAAATTACGGTTACCCGAAAGCACGGCGGTTGCATACAGGTCACGATCAATGATTTCTTGTTGAATCACTGGATCTAACGCACCTGACATACCGTTACAGGTGGTACATGCATAAGCCACGATACCAAAACCAAGTTTCTCAAGGTCTTTGAGTACACCCGCTTCTTCAAGATACAGTGCCGCTGCCTTAGAACCCGGTGCAAAGGATGATTTCACCCAAGGTTTACGCACTAAACCGAGCTCATTGGCCTTACGTGCCAACAGACCTGCAGCCACGGTATTACGCGGGTTAGAGGTATTGGTACATGAGGTAATGGCAGCAATGATAATTGCACCATCTGGCATTAAGCCATCAGTACGGTTTTCAACTACACCAGCAATACCTTTTTCTTTCAAGTCAGCGGTAGAGACACGTGCATGCGGGTTTGATGGACCGGCAATATTACGGGTCACCGTTGAAAGGTCAAAACGAAGGACACGTGGGTACTCAGCTTGGGTCATATCCGATGCCCAAAGCCCGATTTCTTTGGCATATTGCTCAACCAAAGCCACTTGTGCATCTTCACGACCTGTCAGACGTAAATAGTCGATGGTGTTCTGATCGATATAGAACATTGCCGCAGTTGCGCCATATTCAGGGGTCATATTTGAGATGGTGGCACGGTCGCCCACCGACATGCTGTCAGCACCTTCACCGAAGAACTCGAGGTAAGCACCGACTACACGCTCTTTACGCAAGAACTCAGTCAATGCCAACACGATATCCGTTGCAGTAATGCCTGCTTGACGCTGACCGACAAACTCAACCCCGATGATGTCTGGCAGACGCATCCAGGATGCACGACCGAGCATTACATTTTCAGCTTCCAAACCACCCACACCGACTGAAATCACGCCAAGCGCATCGGTATGTGGGGTATGTGAATCGGTACCGACACAAGTATCCGGGAACGCCAAACCATCACGGTTTTGAATCACCGGAGACATTTTCTCCAGATTGATCTGATGCATGATGCCGTTACCCGCAGGGATCACGTCGACGTTTTTAAAGGCGGTTTTGGTCCACTCAATAAAATGGAAACGGTCTTCATTACGACGGTCTTCTACTGCACGGTTTTTCTCAAAGGCATCCGGATCAAAACCACCATATTCCACTGCCAATGAGTGGTCCACGATCAACTGGGTTGGCACCACTGGATTGACTTTAGATGGGTCACCGCCTTTATCGGCAATCGCATCACGCAAACCAGCCAAATCCACCAGTGCGGTTTGTCCCAAGATGTCGTGACAGACCACACGTGCCGGGTACCACGGAAAATCGAGATCCTGACGGCGTTCGATCAGCTGGGTTAAATAGGCCGTTAAATTCTCGGCATCCGCTTTACGTACCAGCTGCTCAGCCAGTACTTTCGAGGTGTATGGCAGCTTTGCGTATGCGCCTGGCTGAATATCTTCAACGGCTTGACGCACGTCATAGTATTCGAGCTGGGTACCTGCCAGCGGTTTACGATATTTTGTGTTCATTAACCACGCTCCGCCAATGGTTTGAATTCAAGGTTTTCAGGGCCGGTATAGTTGGCGCTTGGACGAATGATCTTGCCGTCCTGACGTTGTTCGATCACGTGTGCAGACCAACCCGCAGTACGTGCAATCACGAATAATGGTGTAAACATGGCCGTTGGCACGCCCATCAAGTGATAGCTTACTGCACTGAACCAGTCGAGGTTCGGGAACATGTTCTTCACTTCTTTCATCACTGCTTCCAAACGCTCAGCGATGAGGTACATCTTGGTATTTTCTTGTGCTTCAGCCAGTTCACGTGCCACTTGTTTGATCACTTCGTTACGTGGATCAGACACGGTATACACCGGATGACCAAAACCGATGACCACCTCTTTATTTTCAACACGTTTACGGATGTCAGCTTCGGCTTCATCGGCATTGTCATAGCGTTGTTGAATCACAAAGGCAACTTCATTGGCACCACCATGTTTAGGGCCACGTAGCGCACCGATCCCGCCTGTAATGGCTGAATACATGTCTGAACCTGTCCCTGCCACCACACGTGAAGTAAAGGTAGATGCATTGAACTCATGCTCTGCATACAGAATCAAAGAGGTGTGCATGGCTTGAATCCATTCTTTCGATGGCGCTTCACCATGCAGGAGATGCAAGAAATGCGCAGCAATCGAGTCATCATCGGTTTCAACTTCAATACGACGGCCGTTATTGCTGAAGTGATACCAGTACAACAACATTGAGCCCAAGCTAGCCATCAATTTGTCGGCGATGTCTTTTGCCCCAGCTTCGTTATGGTCTTCATGTTCAGGCGTTAAACAACCTAAAACTGATACACCGGTACGCATCACATCCATTGGGTGTGCAGATGGTGGTAGTTGCTCTAGTGCAGTTTTCAGTGCTGCAGGTAAGCCACGCAATGCTTTTAATTTTGCTTTATAAGCTTTGAGTTCGGCTTTGTTTGGTAATTTACCGTGTACCAGCAGGTGTGCCACTTCTTCAAACTGGCTGCCTGCGGCAAGGTCGAGAATGTCATAGCCGCGGTAGTGTAAGTCGTTGCCGCTGCGGCCTACGGTACACAGTGCGGTGTTGCCTGCCACTTGTCCGCTGAGGGCCACTGATTTTTTTGGTTTAAAGCCTGTTGTTGTTTCATTACTGCTCATAAGATTGTCCTTTTCTATCTATTTAATTTATTTTTGAGCAACTCAACGGAGTCGTGCCGAGTTCTCATCCTGTTTCAGGATAAACCTTCGGTTCGACCTACTTTTCATTCGGGAAAAGTAGGCAAAACCATTGTCATCTGCAAAACCTGAGGTACGAATAGCAAAGATTAATAATCTTTGCCGTACCGCAAGGTGAAAGCTATGCTTGAACAAAAAACTACGCACTTCGCTTGTCTTGCGCTACACCAAAGCTTCAATCGCTTTGGTTTGCTCAGGTTGCAGATGACTTTTCTGCATAACAAATTTCAACCTAAATTCTTATGAATTAAGGTTTTACTTATTTATTCTTCGCAAAAGTTCCATCAAGATATTGTTCAAACGCATGGTAGTTAATGCGCTCATACAGTTCTTGGCGGGTTTGCATGGTATCGACCACATTTTTTTGCGTGCCTTCTTTACGCAAGGTCTCATAAACATTTTCTGCGGCCTTGTTCATGGCACGGAATGCAGAAAGTGGATACAGCGCAATGCTGACATCGGCAGAAGCCAGTTCGTCCGTGGTAAATAATGGCGTAGAACCAAACTCAGTAATATTGGCTAAAACAGGCACTTTGGTGGCATTTGCAAATTGCTTATACATCGCCAATTCCGTGATCGCTTCCGGGAACAGCATGTCTGCACCTGCTTCGATATACGCGCCGGCACGGTCAATCGCTGCCTGCAAGCCTTCAACCGCAAGTGCATCGGTACGTGCCATGATCACAAAGCTGTCATCGGTACGTGCATCAACTGCGGCTTTAATACGATCGACCATTTCTTGCTGGGTCACGATGGCTTTATTCGGACGATGACCGCAACGCTTGGCACCCACCTGGTCTTCGATATGCATGGCAGCCGCACCGAATTTGATCATCGACTTGGTGGTCCGTGCGATATTAAACGCAGAAGCGCCGAAACCGGTGTCGACATCGACCAATAACGGCAGATCACACACGTCAGTAATACGGCGTACATCGGTCAATACATCATCAAGGTTACTGATACCCAAATCAGGTAGGCCCAAAGAACCTGCGGCAACACCACCACCAGACAAATAGATGGCCTTGTAGCCTGCGCGTTTTGCCAGTAACGCATGGTTGGCATTGATCGCACCCACCACCTGTAATGGTTTTTCATTTGCGACCGCGTCGCGGAATAGCTGACCAGCTGACTGTTTAGCCATGTTGTTGTTCTCCTTGATTTTGCAGCAATGTTTGCTCAACAATTTTGTAGGATGCATTGATGTGACGGTGCATCAGCATTTCAGCAAGCTCACCGTCACCTTCAGCAATCGCATCTAATATGCGGATATGTTCGTCCCAAGCCTTACTTGGTCGATCTGGGGTATTTGAAAACTGGATTCGATACATACGGATGAGGTGATACAGCTCATCACATAACATTTTTTCGAGGGTTTTATTGCCACTGCTTTTGATAATGCAGTAATGGAAATCGTCCTGACCTTCTTGCAGATAGTAACCCTTACCTGCTTTAAAATTTTCATCCTCGGCATGCATCCGCAATACATCACGCAAGGCCAGAATCTGTTTTTTATCAATATGCTGGGCTGCGAGTTTACAGGCCAAACCTTCTAATGATGCACGGATCTGATAGAGTTCCTGAAACTGCTGTAACGACAGTGACACCACACGCGCACCGACATGGGCCGTTCGTTCCACCAGCTTTTGCCCTTCCAGCCGATGAATCGCCTCACGCAATGGACCTCGACTAATGCCATACATCCGTGCCAGCTCGGGTTCTGAAATCTTGCTGCCCGCAGGGATCTGTCCCAATACAATCGCCGACTGAATTTGCTTGAATACGTGTTCCGTCAGGGTCATTCCCTGACTGGTGCTGAGGGCTTGAGGAACAAGGGTATCTTGCATATTGTCGACAATCTCTACGGTTTTGATGATTTTATAACGAGGTAGAAGAAAAAATGCAATAGGATTGTCGACAATAAATTAGACTGATGCTTTCAATCCTACTGTATCATCCTGACTTAACGGCGAATCAATGTACTGCTAAAAAACTTATATAAGAATAGATAAAACAATAGCTTAAGCACGACCCTATGTATCATTTAGCCCTGCAATCCGACCGACTGGGCAGGCTTAGACTGTTCATGCTACGACCATGGTATGACAGCCTGATTGTAGACAATCTTTATAATGATCACATGGCGACAAATTTTGTAAGTAAATACTGAACCAAAATGTAAATAACAGCGTGCTTCATGCAGTCTTTATTGATACATTATTGGGCATCGAAGGTTCCGCTTCTGAAGCCGACCTCCCCAGACATCTATGCACTTTGTTGAAGAAAAGGACATTGTTAATGTTTCAACATATCCCACCTTATGCAGGCGATCCGATCCTATCACTCATGGAACAGTTCAATGCTGATTCGCGTGCTGAAAAGGTAAACCTTAGTATTGGTTTGTACTATAACGAAGACAGTATCGTTCCTCAGCTTGATACCATTATCGAAGCGCAAAAACGTATTGCTCCTAAAAACACCCAAACCAAGCTTTATTTACCAATGGAAGGTTTCAAGCCTTACCGCGATGCAATTCAAGCCTTATTGTTTGGTGCAAATAGCCCTGCAATTCAACAAGGTCGTGTTGCAACGATTCAAACGCTTGGTGGTTCAGGTGCATTAAAAGTCGGTGCAGACTTCTTGAAAACCTACTTCCCGAATTCAGAAGTTTGGGTCAGCCAGCCAACTTGGGATAACCACGTTGCCATCTTCAATGGTGCAGGCATCAAGAGCAACTTCTACCCGTACTTCGATGTTGAAACACGTGGCGTTGATTTTGACGGGATGTTGTCTACGTTAAAAACATTGCCAGAACAAAGCATTGTGTTATTGCACCCATGCTGCCATAACCCAACAGGTGCAGACTTGAACCCAGCGCAATGGGATCAAGTGATTGTGGTATTAAAAGAACGTAACCTGATTCCGTTCCTCGACATCGCCTATCAAGGTTTTGGCGATGGTATGGAACAGGATGCTTATGCCATCCGTGCTTTAGACCAAGCCGGCCTGAACTTTATTGTCAGCAACTCGTTCTCTAAAATCTTCTCACTTTACGGTGAGCGCGTTGGCGGTTTGACGTTCGTATGTGACGATGCTGAAGCAGCAAAATGCACCTTCGGTCAGTTGAAAGCCACAGTACGTCGTATCTACTCTAGCCCACCAACAACAGGTGCATGGTTGGTTGATCAAGTGTTAAATGACGCTGATCTTAATCAACAATGGCAAGGCGAAGTGAAAGAGATGCGTGAGCGTATTATCAAAATGCGTAGCATCTTGAAAGATGAATTGACTAAAGCGTTACCAGACCGTGACTTTAGCTACCTTGTGAATCAAAAAGGCATGTTTAGCTACACCGGTTTAACCGCTGAACAAGTGGACATTCTTCGTGAAGAATATGCAATCTACCTGGTACGTAGTGGTCGTATCTGTGTTGCAGGTCTGAACATGAATAACGTGTACAAAGTTGCCAAAGCAGTGGCTGAAGTTTTAGCAAAATCTGCTGCAACCGCTTAAGTTGTAACATCTAAAAAAAGGCGCTTCAAGCGCCTTTTTTTATGGCCTGTTTTATTTAAGTCAGGACTTGGCCTTGCCCCAATACTTCAACTTAGAGGTCTGTCCAATCCCGACATTAAAACAGTTATTCGGATCAAGTTTCTGGTAGAAATTAGCCAGTGCAGGCTTGGCAATATACAGATGACCGACATTATGCTCGGCAGGATATTCCGCACGGCGGGCATCAAGTAAATGCCACATTTGATGTTCCATCGCTAAAGGATCATGACCCTTTTTCAGAATGTAATCCTGATGAAAGACATGACAGAAAAAGTGTCCATAATAGAGCTTATGAATAATCTGCTGCTCCATCTGCGCAGGCAATTGCTCAACCCATTCACGATCATTACGACGTAAGGCAATGTCGAGCGCCACAATGTCTTCAACCTCGTCCCGATGGGTATCACGATAACGAATTGCTGCACCTGCCACCGCAAAACGATGCAAAAAGGCTTTACGTCCTTCCTCCTCATCACAAAGAAAAAAATTGCCCGAAGCATGTACCGCAAAATAGTCCTGTAAAAATTGCTCGGTCTGGGCTTTGCAATTATTTTCAACGCGCAACATCAAATGATGCTCATAACGATCGCGATATTCCGTCATCCGCTTAGGTAGATGGCTCGGTAACAAGGCCGTGATCGCCTGTAGAATATGATCGGTCAGCCCTTTGATTTTAAACTTTTCTAAAAAGCCATCGACCTTATCCTTGAGCGCGAAGGCTTTGGGTACATTGGCCGTACCAAATTTCTCAATAAACAGGAAGGTATCTTTGCCGTATTTTTCACCAATATGATACGCATCACGATGAATATATTCGCCCGCAATCGGCAAGCTTGGCAACGAAGTCAGTAAATAACGGCGGATCGCAGTCAGGTCATCGGCATCATTGCTGCCAATATAAAACACACTGCTTTCTACCTTTTCATAGGTATCCAGACGCACTGCAAACACACAGACTTTACCTGCCGAACCCGAGGCTTCAAACAGGCGTGAAGGATCGGCATTAAAACGTGCTGGGCTATCGGCATCGACCTGAGTGACATCTTGCGCATAACGTTGATCGGATGCCTGCTTTTCAGCATCATCCAGAATATCTGTGGCTTGATAGCGTTGCTGTTCTAAACGGGTCAGGATTTCTTCAGGAGTTGAGCCCAAGTTGACGCCCAGATGATTCACCAATTCCAGCTGCCCTTGGGCATTGACCTGTGCATACAGCGCCAGTTCGGTATAGGCAGGGCCACGACGGACCAAGGCACCGCCTGAATTATTACAGACCCCACCCAGTACCGAAGCACCGATGCAGGAAGAGCCAATCACCGAATGCGGCTCACGATCATAGCCTTTCAGGATTTGTTCCAGATTGTCCAAAGTCGCCCCCGGTAAACAAATCACCTGCTTACCCTCATGAATCACCTGAATCCCTTTTAAACGACGGGTACTCATCACCAACACAGGGCGGTCATAATTATCGCCATAAGGTGTGGAACCACCGGTCAGACCCGTATTGGCCGCTTGCATGATCACAATACAGTCCGCTGCAATCGCCGCTTGTAGCACCTGCCATTGTTCCAGCAAGGTGCCAGGGATCACCACAGCAAAGACTTTGCCTTCACCAAAACGACGGCCTTGACGGTACTGACGCGTACTTTGGTCATCGGTCAAAACATAAGATCGCCCTACAATATTTTGTAAGCGTTCGATCACTGCTTTGGGAGAAAATGTTTGCATGATGGCTCCTTTGGATCATCTACATAAGACACTGAAAATTATATTAAAAATACAATTTAAAAATTTAAATCCCTTACAGATACTATCGCGGTTGGCGGCAGGGATGCCGCCTGCTTCGATGCGGTAGCAAGGACGTACCGTCATCGAAGCAAAGGTTTTTGGTTACTTTTTTAAAAAAGTAACGTCTGTTAACGGCTTATATCGAACTTTTCTCGATAAGACTCCGTCGCGCCAATCTCATCAGAAATAGACAAGCGACGTATTAATAAGAAAATTTAGAGCTTCAAAGCCTGTACCAAACAATCCGCATTAATCTCTTGAATCGACTTAGCACCCGTCAACGTCATTGCTACCCGCATTTCCTTATCAATCAAATCAAGCAAGTTCGACACCCCTTGCCCACCAGCTGCCGCCAAGGCATACACAAAGGCACGACCCAATAACACCGTATCCGCACCCAACGCCAACATGCGCACCACATCCAGACCATTACGAATACCTGAATCTGCCAGAATCGCCAGATCGCCTTTCACTGCATCCGCAATCGCAGGTAAAGCGCGTGCAGAGGACATCACGCCATCCAGCTGACGCCCACCATGATTGGAGACCACAATGCCATCCGCACCAAAACGCACCGCATCCTTGGCATCTTCAGGATCAAGAATGCCCTTGATCACCATCGGGCCATCCCAGAATTCACGAATCCACTCCAGATCTTTCCATGAGATTGACGGATCAAAGTTAGAACCCAACCAGCCGATATAATCCTCAAGCCCAGTCGGTTTACCCAGATATTTGGAGATATTGCCCAAGTCATGCGGACGACCACACATCCCGACATTCCATGCCCAATGCGGATGCAACATCGATTGCATATATCGGCGCATGGCTGCATTCGGCCCACTCATGCCTGAATGTGCATCACGATAGCGTGCACCCGGCACCGGCATATCCACAGTAAACACCAGTGTTGAACAACCCGCCGCCTTGGCACGCTCCAGAGCATTGCGCATAAAGCCACGATCACGCAATACATAGAGCTGGAACCACATTGGACGATTAATCGCAGGTGCTACTTCCTCAATCGGACAAACAGAAACCGTCGACAAGGTAAATGGAATGCCTTTTTTATCCGCTGCCACTGCGGCTTGCACTTCACCACGACGTGCATACATACCGGTTAAACCGACAGGGGCCAATGCCACTGGCATGGACAAGGTTTCGTTAAAAAGTCTGGTTTCCAGACTCAATGCCGACATGTCATTCAGCACCCGTTGGCGTAAGGCAATTTCAGACAGGTCCTGTACATTGCGTTTTAAGGTGTATTCCGAGTAGGCACCCCCATCAATATAGTGAAATAAAAATGGCGGTAAACGACGTTGTGCCGCAGCACGATAATCATTGCCAGAAGAAATAATCATTTTGAGTCAACTCTACTTAAACGTGTTGCACGTTTCTGGCGAGCTTCATCTTCATCCAGAGCACGTACATGATTAATCACAAATTCAATATGACCACACACCGCCTGGCGTGCAGCTTCGGGGTCTTTACGATCAATCGCATCCATCACCTGAAAATGCTGCTCACTGAGCAAGTCGCCATTGACAGGATCGTTATAAACTTTCTTGCGTCCCAGTAAGACGTTGTATTGCAACAGGTCAAACAAGCCACGCATCATCTGGATCAGCACAATATTGTGTGAGGCCTCAGCAATCGCTAAGTGGAATTCAGCATCCGCCACTGCCGCCTGAGCCGAATCCCCAGCATTCTGATGGCGGCTAATCTCGTCAAAATAATGATGGATTTTGGCGCGATCTTCAGCGGTTGAGCGTAATGCCGCATACCATGCGGTGCCGCCTTCCAGCAACAAACGCGCTTCTTGTACATCAAAACGGTACAACGGATCTTCTTCAATCAGGTTACTGATCGGATTCACAATCAACTGTTGTGACCATTGCTCAGGCAACTGTTGAATATAGGTGCCATCACCGCGACGGCTACTGAGCACGCCCTGACTGTTTAATTGCTGGATCGCTTCACGTAAGGATGGACGAGATACACCTAAGCTGGTCGCAAGTTGACGCTCAGCAGGCAACCGATCACCTTTTTTCATCTGGCGCTGCTCAATGAGTGCCTGTAATTTCATGACCACTTGATCGGAGATTCTCATCACATTTCCTTGATTAGAGTTATGGAATCATCCACGGCAGCAGATAAGCCTGAACCGTGACGATGATGCCAACAAAGACTGTAAATATGATGCTATGTTTTACCGTGAAACGGAACAGGTCTGACTCTTTCCCCACCAGGCCCACTGCTGCACAAGCAATCGCAATCGATTGCGGTGAAATCATCTTGCCAGTTACACCACCACTGGTATTGGCTGCCACCAGTAACACTTCTGGGATACCAATTTGCTGAGCGGTAGTTGCTTGTAAAGCCGAGAACAGTGCATTGGATGAGGTATCCGACCCCGTCAGGAATACACCCAGCCACCCCAAGAATGGCGAGAAAAAGGTAAAGGCATGACCTGTGTGTGATAATGCTAGAGCCAGGGTCGCAGACAAACCGGAATAATTGGCAATAAAGGCAAAGGCCAGTACCATCCCAATCGAATAAATCGGGGTTTTTAATTCATTCAAGGTTTCAGCAAAGGTGCTGACCGCCTCACGGGTTTTCATTTTCAGGAATATGATGGTGATGAGGGCAGCAATGAAAATCGCGGTCCCTGTCGCAGAAAACCAGTCAAATTTATAGATCGCTTCATAAGCTGTGGTTTCAGGCACGATCGGCGCCATTTTTTCTACCAGCTTATGCAGATACGGCACTTCGATTTTAACCATCCAGTCCGCCAAGGCACCGTCTTTGCTAAACAAGGCTTTAAACGGTTGCACACTCCAGATGGTGACCATCACGGTTAAAATCATAAACGGCGACCATGCTTTGGCAATCTGCGCAATGCTATAGCGTTGTGGCGTATGCGCTGCTGAGCTTGTATTTTGTGGCTCTACACCCTCAAAACGGAAAATATGCTTTGGCTTCCAGACGCGGAACAGTAAGGTCAGGCTGACCAGTGAAGCAATTGATGCCGTAATATCCGGTAGCTCGGGCCCCAGAAAATTTGAGGTTAGATATTGCGCGATTGCAAAAGCACTACCACCGACCAGCACCGCTGGCCAGGTCTCTTTTACCCCGCGCCAGCCATCCATGATCGCCATGATCCAGAACAGCACAATAAGGGTTAAGAAGGGTAACTGGCGACCGACCATCTGGCTGATTTCCATAGTCTCGACACCCGAGACCTGCCCCGCCACAATAATCGGAATGCCCATTGCGCCAAAAGCCACTGGGGCAGTATTGACGATCAGACAGAGTCCCGCAGCATAAAGCGGTTTAAAACCTAGTCCGACTAATAATGCTGCGGTAATCGCAACAGGCGCACCAAAACCTGCGGCACCTTCCAGAAAGGTCCCAAAGGCAAAACCGACCAACAGCATTTGTAAGCGCTGGTCTTCGGTAATCGATAAAATACTGGAACGAATGACATCAAACTGCCCGGTTTTGACTGAAATTTTATACAGAAACACCGCACCGATAATAATCCATGAAATCGGCCATAAGCCGTAAAAAAAGCCATAAATCACCGAAGCAAATGCCATTTCAGCAGGCATCTGATAAAAGAATAACGCAATCAGCAGGGCAATGATGACGGTACAGGTCCCTGCCACACTGCCTTTTAAACGAAATACCGCCAAAGCCAAAAAGAAGAAAATAATCGGGATCAGCGCCACCGCACTGGATAGCCAGATATTATTGAAAGGATCATAAATTTGTTGCCACACATTTAGCATTCTCATCTCCTTGAAATGCTGGGCGTCATTTTGTTTTCACTTCGATCTTGAACGAATCTTTCTATATTGGTATGACCAATATTCACTAAACCAGCAAATATTATCCATTTGCAATCTTTATGCATCTTAATTACATGAATTCTCAGGATCAAGCCTACCAGAACCCCATTAATTGGTATGACCAATAATAATTAAATTAAATCAACCTGTTTAGCTTGCACGCATTATTCCCCATTCGACTAAAGTCTGATAAATGATTTGTCTTTACGATCTCTATTCGAAAGCATACTCAACTTAAACCAGCCTACTCAGAACTATAAATATGACTTGCTGACGATATCTGTATAATGTGGTCACAACTCAAATCACATCACCATGAATTGAACAATATGACTCAACTGACTTGCTTTAAAGCCTACGATATTCGCGGCAAACTCGGTACTGAACTGAATGAAGAGATTGCCTATAACATTGGTCGTGCCTATGGACAGATCTATCAGCCTAAAACCGTCGTGATTGGCTGTGATATCCGTTTAAGCAGTGAGAGTCTAAAACAGTCCACCATTCGGGGTCTGAATGATGCAGGCGTCAATGTGCTTGATCTGGGCATGACCGGCACCGAAGAAGTGTATTTCGCAGCGTTCCATCTCGATGTCCAGGGCGGGATTGAAGTCACTGCCAGCCATAACCCGATGGATTACAACGGCATGAAACTGGTACGTGAAAATGCACGCCCGATCAGTGCGGAAACAGGCTTAAAAGAAATTCAGACCCTAGCGGAATCAGGGCAATTCACTGAAGTTGCGAATAAAGGTACTACGCAAAACTATAATATTTTGCCTGAGTTCGTTGAGCATCTGCTCACTTATATTGACCCGCAAAAAATCAAATCACTTAAACTGGTAGTGAATGCCGGAAATGGCGCAGCAGGTCATGTGATTGATGCGATTGAACAAAAATTCCAGCAACTCAACATCCCTGTGGAATTTATTAAAATCCACCATGAAGCGGATGGTACCTTCCCAAATGGTATTCCGAATCCGATCCTGATTGAAAACCGTGACAGCACCCGTGATGCTGTACTGCAGCATCAGGCCGATATGGGTATTGCCTGGGATGGTGACTTTGACCGTTGCTTCCTGTTTGATGAAAAAGGGCAGTTTATTGAAGGCTATTACATTGTCGGTTTATTGGCACAAGCTTTCCTGATCAAACAGGCTGGCGAGAAAATCGTGCATGACCCACGTCTGGTCTGGAATACCTTTGATATCGTCGATCAATACCAAGGCGTCGCGGTACAGTCGAAATCAGGCCATGCCTTCATTAAAGACGTGATGCGTGAACACAATGCGGTGTACGGCGGCGAAATGAGCGCCCATCACTATTTCCGTGATTTTGCGTATTGTGATAGCGGGATGATTCCGTGGTTACTCACCATTGCGCTACTGTCAGAAACAGGTCAATCGCTTTCCACCCTAGTTGAAAACATGATTGCCAAATTCCCGTGTAGTGGTGAAATCAACTTTAAAGTCGCAGACACCCAAGCGACGGTACAAAAAATCTTTGATCATTATGCCGATCAAAACCCACAGGTAGACCGCACGGATGGCGTGAGTCTGGATTTTGGTGCTTGGCGCTTAAATGTGCGTGCTTCGAATACCGAGCCATTATTGCGCTTAAATATTGAAAGTCGTGCCGATCAAAATCCGCAACCGATGCAGCACTATGTCGATGAATTAACTGCGTTGATTCAGGGCTAATTTAGTCCAAATAAAAAAGGAGCTTGATGCTCCTTTTTTTATGACAACCAAACTCAGTTAAAACCATTTGGATTTTGCTTTTGCCAGTTCCAGCTGTCCGCCAACATATCTTCCAGCGTATATTGCGGCTGCCAACCGAGCTCAGCTTGCGCTCGCGAAGCATCTGCATAAAATGCTGGCAAATCCCCGGCTCTGCGCTCCGCAAATTCGGTTGGAATCTGAATCCCATTTACTTTTTCAAAGGTTTCTTTAATTTGTAGAACTGAAATTGGTGTACCTGTTCCAATATTCCAGGCCCGACAACCGTGACTGTTTAACCGATTGGTGACCGCCAGCACATGGGCTTTCGCTAAATCCACTACATGGATAAAGTCCCGCTCACAAGTGCCGTCTTTGGTTGGATAATCATGACCAAAAATAGAAAGTTTTTCACGACGTCCCACAGCGACTTGAGTCACATACGGCATCAGGTTATTCGGAATGCCTTGCGGGTCTTCCCCAATCTGTCCACTATTATGGGCACCGACCGGATTAAAATAACGCAGTAAGGCAATCGACCATTTTGTATCTGCCAGCGCCATTTTTTCTAGCATCTGCTCAATGATCAGTTTGGTATAACCATAATTATTATTCGGCAAACTCAGCGGCATGTCTTCCTGATAAGGAGATGGATTCAGCTCACCATATACCGTTGCAGAGGAGCTAAAGGCCAAGGTAAATACGCCAGCTTTCTCCATTGACTTGAACAATTGAACACTGCCAGCAATATTATGATCAAAATATGCCAAAGGAATTTGCTGGCTCTCTCCCACTGCTTTTAAGCCAGCAAAATGAATTACGGCATCAATCTGATGATTTTGAAAAACAGGGTCCAGTTCATGGGCATGGCGAATATCACCCTGTATGAATACCAGGCTTTTATTGGCCAGTTTTTCGACACGGCGTAAAGCCTCTTCCGAGCTATTGGATAGATTATCGAATACCACTACCTCATGGCCTGCATCCAATAATTCTACACAGGTATGCGAACCGATATAGCCAGCCCCGCCGGTGACTAAAATCTTAGCCATCTGTTTTTCCTAGCAATATTTTAAGCAAGCCTTGCGTTGATGCATCAAAGCTAGAGAGGTCTTCCTGTTCACGGTTAAGAATCGGCAACAGCTGATTGGCAATTTCCTTGCCTTTTTCAACGCCCCATTGATCAAAGGGATTAATATTCCAGAGCACCGATTGCACAAACACTTTATGTTCATACATCGCAATCAACATCCCCAAGCTATATGGATTCAACTCTTTGAGTAAAATGGTTGAACTCGGCTGATTGCCTTCATATTGCTTATAGGCAGGTAGGCCTTGCAGCTCATCTGCTGCCAAGGCCTGATTACCAAAAGCCAGCAGGCGTGACTGGGCCAGACAATTAGATAAGGCCAGATGATGTTGCTCGACCAAGGCTTCGGCACTTTCTGCATAGGTAAACTGATTGGCGTTATAACGTTTGACCGGAGCAATAAAGTCACAACTGACCGAATGGGTACCTTGATGCAACAACTGATAGAACGCATGTTGCGCATTCGGCCCCACTTCACCCCAAACGATTGGACACGTCACTGAACTGACCTTTTCGCCATTGCGCTGGATGGATTTGCCGTTCGACTCCATTTCCAGTTGCTGTAAATAAGCGGCAAAATACTTGAGCCGCCCGTCATAAGGCAGCACAGCGTGGGTCTGGATATCGAGAAAATTATTATTCCATGCGCCTAACAGGCCCATTAATACCGGAATATTCTGTTCAAACGACGCCGTCTGGAAATGTTGGTCAATGGCGTATGCTCCGGCCAAGAATTGCTTAAAGCCTTCGACGCCAATGGTCAGTGCAATTGGCAGACCAATACACGACCATAATGAATAACGGCCACCGACCCAATCCCAAAGCAAAAGTTGCTTATCTGGTGCAATGCCCCATTCGGTCATTTTATCCGGTTTGGTCGACACCCCCACAAAATGATTCTTGAGGATTTTTTCATTATTGCCTAAGGCTTTCTCTAGCCATTGACGTACGGTCTGGGCATTGGAAAGTGTATCAATGGTCCCAAACGACTTGGAGGAAATAATAAATAAGGTGGTTTCAGGGCGCAGCTGATGCAACAACCCAGAGAGCTGGCTGCCATCCATGGTTGAAACAAAATGGATATCTAAGGGTTTTGCGGTTTTGACCTTAAAATCTGAAAGTGCATGCGTGACCATGAGTGGACCGAGATCTGATCCACCGACCCCAATATTCACCACATCCTGAATCACTTCACCCGTTGCGCCACGACATTGGCCGGCATGAATTTTTTCAACCAGTGCATACATTTGCTCAAGTTGCGCTTGGACCGCTTGATTCACGACGGGCAGCGTTGGACTGGATTTGGGTAAGCGTAAGGCCCAGTGCATCGCAGCGCGTTGTTCCGTGTAGTTAATCTGCTCACATGAAAATAGACGTTTAATCCATCCATCCAGATCCTGCGCATGCGCCAGATCCACCAGCTGGCTTAAAACCTGCTGATCAATCCGATGTTTACTAAAATCAAAAACAATCTGGTCATACTCAGCGGAAAAACGTTTAAAACGTGCCTCATCTGCTGCAAACAGGGTATTAAGATGCAGGTCTTTAAATTGTTTTTGTAAAACCGCTAACTGTTCTACCACCGAAGTCTGTTCCCTGACCGGAAAAGGATGTATCTGTTTTGTCATCTTTAACGCCCCACTCCCATATAGGCAAAACCTTGTGCTTTTACATAGTGCGGGTCATAAATATTGCGACCGTCTAAAATTAAGGGATGTTGCATCAATTGGTTTAACTGTTTGAAATCCGGACTCCAGTATTGTTTCCAGGCCGTTAAAACACATAACCCATGCACATTGTGTACAGCTTCATATTGATCATGATGCAATACCAGATCACTGCGCTGTCCGTACATCAGCTCGATTTCATCCAGTGCCTGCGGATCATGCAGATGAACGGTAACACCCTGCGCCCACAAGGCGGCAAGCATCTGATGAATTGGAGAATGTTGAATGCTGGAGGTATTTTCCTTAAAAGAAGCCCCCCAAATTGCAACGGATTTTGCTTGTAAAGCGCCGTGGTAGTAATTCCACAACTTACGGAACAGGATCTCTTTTTGTTGCTCATTAATATCCCAGACCTGGGCAAGCAACTGGCTCTTCACTCCGGTATTGGCAACAGTATTGGCAAGAGTCAAAATATCATGCGAGAAGTTTTCCCCGCCAAAACCGGCACCAGGTGCCAGATACGCCGAGCCAATACGACTGTCTGCAGACATGCCCTGCCGCACCGAGGCAATATCAATCCCGAGTTTTTCAGCCACCACGGCCAGATCATTAATATAACTAATGCGGGTCGCCAACATGCCGGAAATACTCAGTTTGGTAAACTCGGCATCCAGTATCGGCATAAATAGATATTGCTGTTCTAAGGGAAAAAAGGGTCTGAGCAACTCTTTGACCTTGACCTGCACTGCACTGCGCGTACAGCCGACTATCAGCTGCTTCGCCTGGGTCAAGCTCTGTAAGGCATTACCTTCCTGCATGGTATCCGGCAAATAGACCCAGTCATCATCCGACAAGATCTGCTGGAACTTTTCAGTTCCGCGTAAACCAAAAGTTGAGGCATTGATCATCAGTTTTGGATGAATGATTGGACGTTGTTTCAGCGAGTGCAACAGCTGAAAAACCTGCTGCTCCTGCGTCTGGTTAAAACTGAACAGATAGGCATCGATATCTAGCGGAATACTGGCTAAATCGCTATAGCGCAGAAAACCCGTGGTCAGCTGTTTTTCGAGTAAATGACTGACATTTTCATCATGAAAGGAATATTGCTGATCATCCGCTTTGGTATCGAGCTGTGAGCACCAATACACCAGATGCCCCGTTTCAGACAATAATGCAGACATCACGCCTGCATATAAGGTATTGCCAAAGATTGCAACTTTCATAACATGCTTGCCCTCAATGATTACAGGGCCAATTCCTTAATCAGGCCCTTAAACTCTGCGCCCAGTTTTGGATGCTCAATCCCATAATGTAACACAGCTTTTAGATAACCCAGCTTGCTACCACAATCGAAGGTCTGACCTTTCATGCGATATGCCTCAACAGTTTGTGACTGCTGTAAAGTGGCAATCGCATCTGTTAGCTGAATTTCATTGCCAGCACCGCGTGGGGTATTTTCCAGCAGTCCCATAATCTGGGCAGGCAGAATATAACGACCAACCACCGATAAATTCGAAGGCGCTGTCCCGACTGCCGGTTTCTCTACAATGCCTTGCATAATGATACTCTCACCTTCATTCGGTGAAACCGCAACATCCACAATCCCATACTGATCAACCAGATGATCGGGCACAGCCTCCACCATGATTTGTGCAGCTTGAGCGGCCTCAAAGCGTTGAATCATCAAGGACAGATCATTTTCAGAGGTTGCATTTTTTACTAACACATCGGGCAAAAGCACCGCAAAGGCTTCATCACCAACAATATCTTTTGCACAAAGTACCGCATGACCCAGGCCTAAAGGCTGTGGCTGCCGCACACTCACCACGCTGACATGTTTTGGCAGAATGTCAGTGATTTCTTTGAGCAAATCAAATTTCTTTTTTTGCTCTAACGTCGTTTCCAGCTCAAAATTACGATCAAAATAATTTTCAATTGATGCTTTTGAAGAATGGGTGACCAGAATAATTTGTTCAATTCCCGCTTCAACTGCTTCACGCACCACATATTCAATCGCAGGACGATCGACAACGGTCACCATTTCCTTTGGAATCGATTTACTTGCAGGTAGAAAACGTGTCCCCAGACCTGCAACAGGTAAAATTGCTTTTTTGATCATTACTTTCTCAGATTAATTCACTCTAACTTCGCCGCTGCGCTTATAGCCATCTACATAATGTTCAAGCTGGGTTAAGGCCCAGTCAACATCATGATCGATTGCTGTCATCTGGCTGATTTTACCAAAGACTTCCTGAATTTCGTCCAATGCAAAATGTTTCTCAAACGAACGTAGGATACGGGTATGTTCAGTATATTCGGTATTGTCCTGATCAATCAGCAGTTCTTCATACAGTTTCTCGCCTGGACGTAAGCCGCTATAGGCAATTTCGATATCACCATCCAGTGAACCACTTTCTCTTACTTTTAAACCGCTGAGCTTGATCATTTGGCGCGCCAGATCCTGAATTCTGACCGGCTCCCCCATATCCAGCAGGAATACATCCCCGCCAGAGCCCAAGGCACCTGCCTGAATCACCAGTTGCGAAGCTTCTGGAATGGTCATGAAGTAACGGGTCACTTCAGGATGAGTCACGGTAATCGGGCCACCCTTGGCGATCTGTTGCTTGAACAGTGGAACAACCGAACCGGAAGAGCCCAATACATTCCCAAAACGAACAATACTGATTTGGGTAGCAGGTTTAGTTTCAGCCACGGCCTGACAATACAGCTCAGCCATACGCTTTGATGCCCCCATCACATTGGTCGGACGTACCGCTTTATCGGTTGAGATCAGCACAAAGGTTTCTACGCCTTTTTTCACGGCAGCATTTAAACTGTTTGCGGTACCAATGCTATTGTTCTTCAATCCCGCAATCGGGTTACATTCAACCAAAGGAACATGCTTATAGGCCGCAGCATGATAAACCGTCTGGATCTGGTATTGTTCAATAATCCGTTCAAGTTTTTGCTGGTCCTGTACCGTGCCCAAAATTGGAACAATTTCACAAGTGGCTGTTTGTCTTAACTCTTTATCAATGTCATATAACGCAAATTCTGTGAGCTCATATAGCACTAACATTTTAGGTTTATTTTTAATAATTTGACGGCATAGTTCAGAACCGATTGAACCACCCGCGCCTGTCACCATAACCACTTTATTCTGGATATTTTTGGCAATCAGATGTGAAATCGGTGGCACCGGATCACGCCCTAATAAATCGATAATATCCACTTCCTGGATATCTGAAACCTGAATTTCACCATCGACCAGACGGGTCAACCCAGGGAGTTCGGTAATTTTTAAACGCGCGCTTTCAAACTGATGGATTATTTCTGTTTTGCGTACCCGCCCTACTGAAGGCAACGCCAGTAAAATTTCATCGATACGGTCTTTCTTAAAGCGCTGTAAGGCTTTTTCAACCGAATAGACCTTTAAACCACCAACCGTCTGCCCTTGTAAAGAAGTATAATCATCAATAAAGAATACCGGTAAATGGTCATCTGAACGGTGCAATGCCGCAGCAATTTGCTGACCTGCATCACCGGCGCCATAAATCGCAATGCGTTTCCGCCCGATTTCGGAATAATAAGATGCCTTAATCATAAAGCGAATCACTGCACGGCTGAGCCATACCCAGGCAAACATCATAAAACCATACATAAATGGGATCGACATCGGGATATAGGCTGGCGTAATCACATTCAAGATGTACAAGGTAGCCATGGTTAAGGCAACGGCAATCGCCAGCTTAACAATAAAGACTTCGTTAAATGTCCGTACAATAAAATGATAAACGCCGGTGAGTGCCAAACTTAAGACCGTAATCAGACTGACCAGAATCATCCCGTGATCAATACCGGGAATAACATGGGCACCCAAATCAAATAAACGGATGACATAGCACAACCATAGAATCACGGGAAAAGCTAATGCATCCAGAAAAATCAGGAAAAATTGTTTATATAATCTTGGCGCTGAGGCAAATTGATGAATAATCTTTTTCACAGTGATCTTCTAATCATCCCACATTCAGTTCGATCTTTATACGCACTTCTAATGCAACTAGAAATAACTTTTACACATAAAGTACACAATGTTTAAAATACTAAGATACAGGTCACTTATCCTACTATTTTTTTGATTTAAATTTTAATATTAACAGTGCAGTTAATGAGCAAGGATTGAGCCAGCTTCTAAAAAAGTAAAAGGTTTTACCACTTTATTTCCAGTAATTTTAACTCCAACACTCAAGTGTGCAAACATGCCAATTTCGCTGTCATGATCAATTGCTGAACCTAGGTTAACAATTACACCATCTTCTATTTTGACATCTACACCAATGATGCATCCAGCCATGATACAAATACCCTCTCCTAATCTCGCAGTAGGGCTAATAATCGCAGATGGATGAATCACGGTAGCTAAAGGAATCTCTAAATTTTTTAATTTTTGGGACCAATCTTGCCTTAGCTGATTATTACCAACGGCAGGTATAGCTGCCGTAATCGTAGAAACGAGTGTTGAGACTCTCTCAATATTGGCTACGATAGGAAATCCTGCTACCTCGGTTTGTTGAGGCCAACTATCATCAGCAAATACAATTTTGCTCCATTGACCTGATAGTGATGCAGCCTCAGCGACAGATTTACCATGTCCACCAGCGCCCAGAATTAATAAAACATTTTGTTTAGCCATTTTCTGTTTTACCTGCACCAAAATACATAGCCAAAAGTACTAATGGAATATAGGCAATCAATATCAAGAGTTCAGGCATTAGAACGTGTTGAGATGCAAAGTATGCCATTGGAAAGAGCCATAAAACATTAATTGCCAGTACACTCAAGGTAACACGTGTATGGCTATTATATTTTCTAGATGCGTACTGATAGGCATGGCTTCGATGTGCATCATACATTTTGTGACCATTGATTACGCGACGAATCAGAGTAAAGGTGGCATCCACGATAAACACACCCAAACAGATTAACCATGCACAAAATAGGGCTACATCTTGTTTTAACGCAATTAAAGCAAGAATACCCAACACGAGTCCTAAGAAACCGCTACATGCATCTCCCATAAAAATACGAGCTTTGGGGAAGTTCCACAATAAAAAGCCAGCGGTACAAGCTGCCAGTAGAAAAAGTACCTGACTCGATAGATGAAAGCTAGATAAAAGATAAATACTACCAATACTTACAGTTGCTGTAATCGCTTCTATGCTAGCAATACCATTAATACCATCCATAAAATTATATAGATTTAATAACCAGACCAAGAAAAGTACAGCAATAATATTGGCAGCCCATCCCAACTGAAGCGTATTATTAAATAATTCAATTTCGGAGAATCCACCTAATGCGACTACTGCTCCAATTGCAACAATGAAATGGACTGCTAAACGGACTAAAGCATTAATATGTCCGTGATCATCCAAAAAACCCAATAATGCAATTGTAAAACTTGCTGCAATCAGAATTAAACCCGTCGATAGAGATAGATTTTCAAGATAAATAAGCAATGTCAGTCCTAAAAGGAAGCTAACAACAACTGCAACGCCTCCACCTCGTGGTGTTGGGATACTATGAGAGCTTCTCTCATTAGGATTATCAATAATATTTTTCTTGAGGGCATACATCCGCATGAGATAAGTCAGCACAAAAGAAAGAACAAAGAAAATTAACACATAGAACATAACTTTATCTCATTTCACTAAACATTTTAGCGAGGCTTTGCTCGGTCGAATAAGGAGCTTTCCAACCAAGGACTTGTGTGTTTTTGGATGTATTGACGACTAACTCGGAACATAAGCGAGATGCCATAGCAGAACGCCCCACAAGACTTGCCAATAAGAAAATTAAATTTTTAGGTACAGGTACTTTGATCAGTTTATTGTTTTGCAAAGATGCTAATTTCTCAAACAGCTGTTTCACGGAAATATCATCCTGATCACTAGCTAAAAAAGTGTGTCCAGAGGCATTCGGATGAGATAAACAAACTTCGATTAAATCAGCCAAATTATAAACACTGACCATACTACGTTTATTGTTTAAACATCCTACTGGCAAAGGGATCTTTTTGGATGCCAGAGAAATCATACTTTTAAAATTGGCTTTTACATTTGGTCCATAAATCAGCACGGGACGAATAATCACGACTTCTAAACCCGTTACCTGTGCTAACTGCTTTAGCGCTTGCTCTGCTTCATATTTGGATAAACCATAGGGATCATCTGTATTAATCGAGTCCTCGGCAGTAAATGGCTTCTGCTGAGTAGCCTCCTCACCGTTTACTTTAATACTGCTCAAATAAATAAACCGTCTTACACCACTTTGTACCGCTTTTTTAGCAAGATTTAATGTTCCTTCTACATTAATCTGGCGATATGCATCTAAAGGAGAAGCTGCCGTTTCATTCATCACATGTGCACGACCAGCACAATGTATAACGACCTGAACCCCTTCTAAATCCAATTCTTCCAAATTTTGATTTAAATCAAAATTAATATTTTCAATATTTGATTGGCTAAAAACTTGAGGTGTACGTGTATGCGCGATGACAGAATAATCTTTATTAGATAAATACTGACAAAGAAATTTACCGAGAAAACCATTACTACCAGTAATTAAAACTTTAGTTGATAACATAATTAACAGCCTTGTAAATATTAATTAATTTTATCCAATCTCACAATATCATTAGCCAAACTATCCATAATATTACTACGCGTATATTTATGGATAAACTTCTCACGTAAACTTACTGAATAGTCAATTTCACTAAACTTTTTAACTGCATCTTCTAGATCACATGGTCGAAACACATATGTGGAATCCAACTCTTCACCAATAAAGTCAACAACATATCCAGACAAACCACCCCAAATAGGTTTATTATAACAAGCATATTCAAATAATTTAGAGGGTATCACCTTTTTAAAAGCATCATAATCATTCAAATGAAGAAAAAGGATATCTGCATTGTCATAATACTGTAGTAACTCAGAACGATTCACAGGAGGAAGAATTTGTACGTTATTTACATTTAAATCATTCAATGTTTTTTCCAGCTCATTCTTCCGTCCACCATTACCAATTAACTGAAATACGGCTCGACCTTCAAGCTTCTTAGCTAACTGTGGAACAATTTTATGCAGACCTTGCCCATCACCAAAGTTACCAGCATAAACAATAACTACTGGATCATTAATTTTATACCCAATATTTTTATTACATTGATCCAAAAATATGGTATCAATTCCATTTGTAAAAAAACTATAGTTTTTATTTTTGTATTTACTTTCAAAATAGGGAAGAAATCCTTTTGAAACCATATTTACAATAGTGGCTTTATTAATCGTAAAATTTTCAATTACAGATAAAAATGGCAAAGCCAAGAAAGTCATTTTCTTGGGAAATACATCTTCTACAGTATCTATAAAAATATCTCGGATATCTAAATAGAGAGGCGCCTTTGTAAAAAAAGAAACCACAGCTCCTAGAAATGCTGTCATAAGGCGAGAAGATGTAGCATAAATAATATTATATTTTTTCCCTAAAATTACTTTCAAAGTAAAAATAAAGAATAGGAAAAAGCTTATAATTTGTCCTAATATTCCAGAAAACCTAGTGTTAACATCAGCTCTATATATAGTAATATTTCCATCGGATTCAATTTTTTTACAAGCTTCGGAATAATTACTATAACGATTTGGTAGCGTAGAAATTATATCTACTTTCGCATCTGGATAGTTTTTTTTTAAACTCTCAACTAATGCGGTTGTTCTAAAAGAACCTGCTGACAAATCAGGTTTGTAAAAAAAACTTATAACCAACAAGTTCACACTAGACTCCACTCAAGAATAAAATTTAAGATCCAACAAGGTTAAATAAAATTTTCTAACCTTCACTCAAAACCAAAGACTTTCTCAATAATAAAAAAATAAAAATAGCCATAATACTATATGTAACAAATGAAATAAAAGTAGCTATTGCTGCCCCATACCCTCCAACAACTGGAATAAGCAAGAAATTCAACAAAATACCTAACAGCATACTAATAAAAGATATTTTAGCAACCCAAGTAGTTTTATCATAAGCATTAATTAAAGGAGTTAAAATTTGGTAACCTATTCTAGAGATAAATGCAGAAACAATAATTAAACTGATAACAATCATCTGATTACTTATAAATTTAAATTCCAATTTAAAGTAAAAAGAAATATATGCTATACACAATACAATCAAACTAAAAATACATACACCTACTGAGCACAATATCAGCCTACTGGAAAAAACATTAATTAATTTCGTTCTATTTTTAATAACAAATGGCGTCCACAGAAGCATTAGACTATCAAGCAAAAGCCCCAAGGAAGAGCCAATTAAATAAGCTTTCCCATACAACCCAACCTCCTCGACTCCCATATAATGCTGTAAGATATATTTATCTGAAACATTATTAACTAAAGACATTATTTGCACAAAAAATAAAGGTGCAGTATAGATAATTATTATTTTAGTAGAAAAATAAACACTGCTTTCTTCTTCAATATTTTTATTAATTAGACTATCGTATTTCAAAATACATAAAAAAAATGATAAAAGACAAGAAAGCAACAAAGCAAACAAAAAAATAGAAACAATATCAAAATCCATATATATATATGCAATAGCCACAACAATCAAAAAAAATGGTCTAGTAAGCTCTGCCAGCATGTAAATATATAAATTATTATTTGCTCTTGAAAGCATAGAAACTATCAACAGCAACCCATTTATGTATCCAATAATAGGTAATAAAGAGAACCAAAAAAAACTACTATTTTCTAGAAATATAAATAAAAATATAAAAATAAAAATCGATAAAAAAAAGAGAAAGGTGATAATAGGCTTAATATGGCTAAAAATCTTTAACGTATTTTTCTCATAAAAATATCTAACAACGCCGCTAGAAAGGTTAAAACTTAGAAAGGTTATTGCCACAACGAGACTGGATTGAATTAAAGAAATATAACCAAACACTTCATTTGTTGCATGCATAGCTATAATATAGGTTGATAAAAGAGTTAAACTTTTAGATAACATCTGGACAGATGCATATCGAAAAACCTTATACCTTGCATTAATGAAACTTTTCACTTTTCTTTAATCCATAATAATGATTATGATCCCGTAGCTTAATTACATTTGCAGGATTCCCTCCAGCAATTGCCAAATCAGGGATATCTTTACTCACCACTGATCCAGCCTGAATAATGCAGCCTTCACCAATTTTTACGCCTGGCAAAATAATTACATTCATACCAACCCAGACATTATCACCAATTACAACTTTCTTCTTTATTACCGTATTATCATAAGGCAAGGCACTACCTTTCCAATTATGATTCTGAGTCAAGATAACCAACCCTTTTGCCGAATGAAAGTTATCTCCTATAACAATCCCCCCTTGACCTTGCAATTCAGCACCATTTAAGTGATTATTATTACCAAACTCTATTGATCCTATGAGTCTAACTCTCCCATTAATTTTGGGTTTATTTGTTTTTTTCAAAATATTTCTATAAGCTATATAATAAAACAAACAAACAAACTTCTTTAACGCCAGCATAGTTTAATCACCTTTAAAATTGAGCTTAATATAATTATATATTATTGCCGAAAAAATGATATCGTAGAATGACAATCCCCAAAGAAAACCATATTGAGACAAAGAAAAAAACAATATAGGAAGAACAATCAATAGCCCACGACCAAATAATACTAAAAATGCAATAAAAAAGAATAGTGTTATCAACAAGCCATTTGATGCGAGCAATTCCAAATAACTATTATGAGCATGCCAGATAGACCCTGAAGTATTCCACCAGAGTTTAGTACCAAAATTACCAAATAAAAGATTTTCGCTCCAAAAATTATAAAAGTAAGAAAATATTTGGTCCCTTCCTGAGAGATCTACAGTTCCTTTCCCTCTTGTTAATTGTTCATAAATTGACTCCCATTTATAAATTACTCCTCCAAATATTGGTATAGATATAAAGAAAAGTCTTCTAAGTGACATTCCAAATAGTATAAAAGCAGATATAATGATAGAAATAATTGCAGTCCTATTAAATGTGACAATTAGCCCCAGCAAAATAAATATTAAAAATAGCATTAGCTCTTTATTAATTTTTTTATTTAATTTAATTTGCATCATAGTTATTATTGCGAGATATACAACTTTAGCTGCCAAATTGCTTGAATTTGCACTAAAACCAAAAACACGCTTCTGATACAAAATATCAGTATCAGCCAACTCAGAAATAGGGGTTTTATTCATAAAGAAGGTTGGGACACCATGATAATACTCAAAACAACCAACAATAATCTCTATTAATATTAAATATTGTATTAACCTTAAGTCTTTTAAATTTAAAAACTTACCAATTATAAATGCAACTGGCAGCAATATAATATAGGGAATATTCCCCAAAATACTATTTTCCTGAACATTAGAAATTATAGCGCCGTAAAAGATATTTAAATAAACAACAACTATTGCAATAAAAAACATTGCGATATAAGCATAAACCTCTTTCTTATAAAAAACAATATTACTCTTATGAACAATAGTTTCCCTAATAAAAATAAATGGCACCAATAAAACTAATATCGCTATTGGGAAAAAAACAGTTGTTGAAAAGAATAAAATTAATGCCACCATGTTTAATAACCTTACAATTCGACCACACTAATATTATTCCTTAAAAAATATGCATACATGAAATCTATTTCATTTTTTATCATATATTTATTTTTTACAGCTGTTGCTTTTATCCCTAAAAACAAAACGGGTAAAGTAATCAATGCTGTGGAATAGCAAGAATAAATTTCTTTAGGAATAGAACCTTTATTTTCCAAAAAGTAAATTTCTATTGGAACTGTTGGTTTAACCACTTTAATATTAGGTATATTATTAATTAAATCTAAATTTTCAACCCTATGAGGTATATAGTAAAGAAATTCATTACTTTCACATCTACTTGCAATTTCACGAACACAACGCATATAATCTTCCAACGAGAAACCTTTCATAGCCGATACAGGTTGACCAATAAAATATTTCCCCTTATTAATATATTTTTTATTTTTTTCTTTAATTTTTTCGAAATTATGTTTTATCACATTTTGACCTCTCAAGGGTTCAATATTAAAAAAAGTAAACCAATTACAAACTTTTTTTTCTTTCATTGACATCTCTAATTGTGCTCTTAATGTAGCAGCACCATCATCAAGATATATAAGCTCTCGCCGCCTAATAAAATAACTTATAAAGTTTAATGCTGAAGAATAAAAACTTCCAAAATATACTTTCTCATAATATTTAAAATATAAAGAAGATAATAAAAATAAATTTCTTAACAAACCCACATATATACTTTCGGTATGTAAAACAAATATTTTATAATTTAATCCTAGTTTATTAGCACAGTTAATTAGATGCTTATCGTTCAACCCTCTTCCTGTTTGCCGTATAAGTAATTGATAAGGTGCATTTCTATTAACATGTATTGCTTCATATGCACAAAGTAATTGTAACGGTGACTCAACTATGTATAAATTCATTTTATTCTATCCTTAAAAATAGCCTCTGCAATTTTAAAATCTAAAGCTGTATCAATATCAACGGCTGTTTTTAAAGGTGTCTCAAACCCATACACACTTTCATCAAAAAATATTTTGGCTTGTTCTAACAAAGATAGAGTTTCATAAATATAGATTGAACCATTCAAACGGAAAAACTTAGGCAGGTCCTGACTTCTTTTCCCCTGTATCTCTGGACGAATAAAATTAGACATACAACCATTTTCTGGCAATGTATTTGTCCACATTGGACTGTGCTCAGTTTCAGAAACTGAAACTATCCCTTTAGCGCTTTTCGCAACAAAAAACTCTAATGCAGCATCTAATTCCGAAACCAAGCGCAAAGGAGATGTAGGCTGAAGCAAAACAATGAGTTCATTCGTCTGATCTAAGCCTAAGAAAACAATGGCATGCTTTATGACATCGAAGCTTGATGCATGATCATTTGACAAATGCTCTGGGCGTAAAAATGGCACTTCTGCACCATACTGCTCAGAAACCTGTTTAATCTCTTCATCATCGGTAGATACAACCACTCTATCTATATACTTAGATGCTTTAGCTGCCTCTATTGACCATGCAATTAAGGGTTTATCACCCAATAATTTTACATTTTTACGCGGCAAACGTTTACTGCCACCACGTGCAGGAATCAAAGCTGTAACTCGATACTGCCCTATCATTAGAATTTACCAAAATCTAAATTTATAATATCTCTCTGAGCACGGTTATAGTCTTCCATATGACCGATGTCGAGCCAATATTCATGTAAAGAATAGCTTATGACTTTATTTTTCTTTTCCATTTGCTGTTCTAAGATAGTTGGCATACCAATAAACTGTGCATTAACTTGAGCCAACAATTCAGGTGAAATGACATAAATACCTGTGTTAATATCAAAGAAATAACTTGGTTTTTCAGTCATGCTTTGTATTACGTTATCTTCGGAGTTTACTACGCCATAAGGAATTTGATATTGGAACTCTCGCACACACATCGTTGCAATAGCTTCACGCTTCTCATGAAAATCCAATAATTTTTCAAAATTCATATTTGTTAATACATCACCATTAATCACAATAAATGGTAATTTAATATCTGATGCTGGCAATAAACTCAATGCACCGCCAGTTCCAAGCGGATCAGTTTCATGTACATATTGTATCTGTACGTCAAACTTCTCGCCATTACCAAAATACTCATTAATCACTTCTGGTAAATAGTGGGTAGAAATATAAAATTTGTAAAAGCCTTGATTTTTAAAGCTTGAGATAATGGTTTCTAGTAAAGGCTTACCACCAACAGGTAACATTGGTTTTGGGCATGTATCTGTGAGTGGGCGTAAACGTGTACCAAAACCACCAGCCATAATAAAAACTGAATTTTCTTTACGTTTTTTACGAATCAAATCATCAAGCGTAATAATATTAACGAGTTGGTTATTTTTAATTACTGGTAATGCCAGATAACTTTTTTCACGCATGATCTCAAAAATCTGGCGGTTATTTAAGCTACCTTCTTCAATACTATAAGGATTAGTATGCATGATTGTTTCAACAGCTGCATGCACATCTTGGCCTTTTAAGAGACCTCTACGAATATCACCGTCTGTAATACTTCCGATCAATTGATTATGATCATCAACTACCAAAACAATTCTTAAAGCATATAAATCAAGTAGCTCTAATGCTTTCAAAATTGAATCATTTTTATGCAAAATTATTTTATTAACATCTCTAGTCACGACTTAATTCCTTAGCAGGTGATCCAATATAGACCTTATGCGGTTCCGTATGTTTCACAACCACAGCACCCGCACCTATAACAGAGTTTTCACCTAAATATTTCAATTGCTCGGGGCTTTTGCCCGGCAAAATAGTAGCATTTGTTCCAATGTAAGTGCCTTGCTTCAAATGAATACAACCAGACACATTAACACCTGGCATGACAGAAACGTAGTTTTCTAGAATACAGTCGTGCCCAATCGTGCTGTTAAAACTTACTATAATAAAATGACCAAAACGACATGAATTTGTAATTCGTGCTCCAGCCGCAATTACCACACCTTTACTATTTTCTAACAACTCTCGAATACCATACCCAAGTGATGATTGAGAATGAATCAAATTGGGATAAGGTAAATCGGGATAAGCTTCATATATTCTTTTACGAATCTTAGGATCAGCAACGCCGATCGCATATACCGTATCCGTTAATGTCGGTATTGCTGATTCAGGCAAAAAGGGGAAACCAAGTAAGGTGTCACCATCTTTGGCATTTCTTTCTAAAAAAAATATATGGCGGTAGCCTTGATCTATTGCTAAATCTACTAGCTCTTTTGCAAAGCCACCTGAACCGAAAATCGCTAGTTTTTTCATTTAAATTTCAATAAAGTCGTTCTTTTTAAAGCTATGTTTTGCTTTTGTACCAACAACATCCCAATACTTATTTGGTTCTAAACAAACGCGACCAGCTCGTTTTGTCGTGACATTGTCAGGGGTTAAAAGCTCCCCTTCCGCAATATCTGTTTTAGCCACAATACTACGACGTACTAAGTAATAGTTATCGCTCTCTTGCTCTAGCATAAATTTAATACCATCACCTAAAGCTGCATGTGTTTTATGCAAAATTTCGACATAATGTTTAAATTCATCAGGTTCCATTGATGCTGCGTGGTCTGGGCCAGCCATCGTTTTATCTAATGTAATATGCTTCTCAAAAATGCGAGCACCGAGACTTACCCCAATAACCGCTGCATATTCATCAAGCGTATGATCAGAAAATCCTGTTGCCAAATCAAATACATTTTTTAAAGTTGAAATAGCTTTAAGATTACTTTCTTCAAATAATGCCGGATATTGAGTCACACAGTGTAAAATAGAAACCTGTTCCTTCAACTGTTTACGTACTGAAATTTTAGAATACGCTTCTCTAAATAACTGCTGAGACGGACGAACATCTGTTCCCTTATCAATAACAAAAGCAAATACTGATAAGGCTTGTTCAATATCACCTAAACTCGCCGTTCCTGTAGATAAAATGACATGTTTTTTTGAACATGCAATTTCATAAAGAAATGGTAAGTTTGAAATATCAGCAGATGATACTTTTAAGTAAGGTACATCGATGTCATTTACTAAGAAATTTAAACTGTCAGAGTCAAACGGTGTTGAAATAAAAGTAATTTGATGTTCATTACAAAATTTCTGTATTTCTTCTGTCTGCTCATAAGTGAGCTCTAAACTTTTTACAAGCTCTAATTGGCTTTGACTAGAACCTGTATTTTCCTTTTGATATGCAGCCATTTCAGTTTGATCAGATAACAAACTATCTGCTTTAAAGGTTTGAAATTTAACAGCGTTCGCACCACAATCTTTGGCTTTTAAAATAAGCTCTTTTGCTAACTCTACAGAGCCATTATGATTTACACCAATTTCTGCAATAACATAAATTTCGTCTTGATTAAAGATCATAAAATGGCGCCTTCTTTCTAAAATCTGTCGTTTTAATAAGTTCAATTATTTTCTGAGAAGTGTTGCCAAGCCCTAAAGGTGGAACAACTTGACTCAATTGATCATCTGGGAAATTAATTGCTTTTTGCAAAGCTTCTAAAATTTCATTTTCGTCTAATTTAACATCAAGGATAGATTCACAACGCAAACGTCCTTTTTGACGATCACCAATATTTACTGTTGGAACCTGTAACGCTGGAGCTTCTGATAAGCCACTTGATGAGTTACCCACCATAGCTAAAGCATTTTTCAAAACACTTAAATAATTTTGAATACCAAAACTCTTTACAAGCAATACACGATCTGGCAACTGTGCTTTTAAATCAAGCATTGCTTTCACAATATTAGTATTACCATTGTCGGCATTTGGATAACTAAAGACAAAATTGACATCTTTTATTTGCTTAAGTGCATCAAATAAAGGTGAAACATTTTCTTCTAATAGATTAGTTTCGGGATGATAAGTAATGAGAAAATATGGTTTTGAAAAATCAAAATCATATAATTCGCTCAATTCTGCAATATTTTTAAATGTTGTACGCTGGATATGATCTAAGCCTAGTGCGCCGACATTAAATACTTTTTCTGGTTGCTCGCCTAACTGAATAATTCGTTTTTTATATTCCTCTGCCGCGGCAAAATGAATATTAGACATTTTAGTGATCGCATGACGAATTGATTCGTCATATGCACCTTCAGTGATTTCACCACCGTGCAAATGTGCAACAGGTACCTGCATGATTAAAGCAGCTTGAGTCACTGCCAAAGCTTCGAAACGATCACCCAAAACAACTAATAAATTAGGTTGCATTCGTTTCAATGCGTCTGCAAATCCAAGTAAACCAACACCCATTGATTTCACAACAGCGGACGACGTATCAGATGATAGTAGCATTTCAACCGATTCGGTAATTTCGAAACCATCTTGAACAATAGTTTTCCAAGTTTCGCCGTGCTCAGGTGAGTAATGCATAGCCGTAGCTAGAATTTGTAACTCTAGCTCTGGATCTTGCTGAATATCTTTCATTAACCAATACAGCAAACCATATTCAGCTCGAGTTCCTGTAAAAACGGCTATTTTCTTCATTTTCATTACTCCAGAGGAACTGAACTTGGAATATTTACAACTCTTTCTTCCAACCATAATGAGTTAGTTAAATCACCTTGTAATGCATTTTGGTACATCGGTAATCGGGTCATTAAAGACCAGATTGGGCGAGTCATAACTTTATTTGAATTGGTTTCATCCAAAATCAAATCTCGTTGAGCCTTATCTTTGCAAACAATGGCATTTAACCAATAGTTAGATCGGCAGTCTTCAGGTTCCACAACAAATGAAATATCACTATCTTTAAAGAAATCTTGATATTGCTGAGCTAAATCACGCTTTTTAGCAAGGAAACCTTCCAAGCCTTCCATTTGTGCACAACCTAAAGCAGCATTCAAATTAGGTAAACGGTAGTTAAAACCATTTTCATCATGATAAAACTCATAAGGATGCGGTATTTTTGCAGTTGTCGTAATGTGCTTCGCTCTTATGCCAAGTTCTTCATCTTGACACAAGACCATACCGCCACCACCTGTAGTGATGACTTTATTTCCATTAAAGCTAAGTGCTGAAACTAAACCAAAAGTTCCAGTATGTTTACCTTTGTAGTAAGAACCTAAACTTTCAGCAGCGTCTTCAACTAATGCAATATTCCACCTGGTTACGACCTGTTGAAGCTCATCAATTTCAACAGGATGGCCAAATGTATGCATTGGAACGATTGCAGAAATACGTTTATTAGTTGCTTTGTGTTTGCATACACCTTGATCATCAATAAAAGCATTTTCTTGCAAATAAGCGTCTAATGCCTTTGGACATAAACCAAGTGTCTTTAATGAAACATCAATAAATAATGGTTCCGCACCGATATAAGACAACGCATTACAAGTTGCGACAAAAGTCAAAGCCTGCGTAATTACGATATCGTCGCGCTTTACACCAGCTAGTAAAAGAGCAATATGTAATGCAGCTGTTCCATTAACAGTCGCAATAGCTTTAGCACAGCCTGTAAATTGTTGAACCTTGGCTTCAAAGTCATTTACATAAGCACCAACACTAGAGACAAAAGTGCTATCAATAGTATCTAATACATATTTCTTTTCATTACCAAGAAAACGAGGTTCATGTAATGGAATAAAATTATTGGTACGATAAACATCTCGTAGAAATTGATTAAATTTAGAAGTATCCATTACATTTTCCCATCTAAATATAAACCTGTTTCTTTGTGTCCAAAGTTAGGCATCATATAGTTAAATAGATCAACAATTTCTTCTTTATTCCACTGCTTATTTGAAAGCATTGCATGAATTTTTTCTTCAAATACATGCAACTTGTCTTCTTCAACATTTAGTTCGTTTTTAATAACACCTAAATTATTAAAACGTTGCATATCTAAAGTTTCATTATCGGTAAAGAACTCTTCAAAATCTTTCTCACCCGTAGTTGTGCTTCCAGCAAATAAACAAGGCCATTTTCCTTGTTTTGGCAAGGTCTGAATTAAGCTACGCGCTTCATCTTCAGACTCACATAAATACGGCTCATACCCAAGGTTATTAAGGTATTTGACTGCAATATTAGCAAAAGTAATAAGGTGTAAATGCTCGCTAAGTTTAGGGAAGAAAATATCTCTATTTTCACCTAGTAAGCAAGACATCAGGCACAACTCACCAGATTCTTTCGGAATAACAAAATAACGGCGAATATCATTTGGCGCAGCAATTGGCTGATTTTTCTGAATACGTTGATTAAAACCATGTAGTAAAGAACCATCTGAAAATGCAACATTCGCAAAACGAGCCGTGGAAATATCAATATGCTGACTTTGGCGCATAAGGAACATTTCCATAATACGCTTTGAGCCACCCATCATATTTACAGGGTTAGCAGCTTTATCTGTCGAAACGCAAAAATACTTTTTCACGCCTTTTTCAATAGACTGTTGAATCGTTTTTTCAGTATTTAAAATATTGACATGAATCATTCGCATTAACGTAAACGGATCTTTTTCACTACGCACATGCTTTAAAGCGGAAAGATTTAAAACATAGTCAAAATCACCATCATTCTGAATATATGCATCATATTCAGGAGAGCCGATGTCCAATGCAAATGTTTGGAAGTCACCATCAATATAACCAAATGAACTACGGATATCACGAACAACTTCTGTTAAATTATTTTCAGAAATATCTACTACATGAAGTTTTTTAGGGTTGCGTTTAAAAATTTCTTTGACAACCGCTTGACCAATAGAACCGGCTCCACCTAAAACTAAAAATTTTGATGCAGAAACAATTTCTATTAACTTATCATTCCAATATTGAATATCTTCAACAAAAAGCTCTTGTGTTCTGCCAATTAACTCTAAGTAATTACTCATATTATTTTCTCGACCTCAACCCCAAATACCTTTTGTATCAACAATTAAGGTTTCCAAAGGTTTGTTTAACTTGAATTCTTTATGGTCAACTAAAACAACATGAATATCCGCAATATCACGTTCTTTTAAATCAACCAATTGAATGTTACTTGGTAAGTTTTGAGGTAGTTTTTCAATATTAGGTTCAATCGCCAAAATATTTAAACCTTGCTCTGCTAATTTCTTAGTAATTTCTAGCGCAGGGCTTTCACGTAGGTCATCAATATCCGGTTTAAATGCCAAACCGTAGCATGCTACCGTAACATCTTGAATTGTTTTAGTAGTATTCACCTGTAAAAACTCTGCAATTTTTATTTTAACTTGATCAATTACCCATTCAGGTTTTGCATCATTCACTTCTCGTGCAGTCTGGATTAAACGTGCTTGCTCAGGGGTCTTAGCAACGATAAACCACGGATCAACTGCGATACAATGCCCGCCTACACCTGGACCTGGTTGTAAAATATTGACGCGCGGATGACGATTCGCCAATGAAATCAACTCCCACACATTGATATCTAGCTTGTCACAAATAACTGAAAGCTCATTTGCAAAAGCAATATTGACATCACGGAATGAGTTCTCTGTCAATTTACACATTTCTGCGGTACGAGCATTGGTTTCAATACAGGCGCCTTTTACAAAGATTTTGTATAAATCACATGCCGCTTTTGAACAACGTGGTGTCATTCCACCAATAATACGGTCATTACTAATCAATTCTTGTAAAACTTTACCAGGTAACACACGTTCTGGGCAGTGCGCGACTAAAATATCAGCCTCTTCACCCTTTTGTTGCGGGAAGCTTAAATCTGGACGCGCTTCGCTCAACCAAGCTGACATTTGCTCAGTTGCCTCTACAGGCGATGTCGATTCTAAAATAACCAAATTACCTGGCTTTAAAAAAGGAGCCAAAGCTTTAGCAGCAGATTCAATATATTTTAAATCTGGCTGATAATCATCTTTAAAAGGTGTCGGAACCGCAACAATATAAGCATCTGCCTCAGTCGGTGCCAATTGAGCAGACAATTTACCCTGAGCAACGACGTCACGGACCAAAGCATCTAAATCAGGTTCAACAATATGAACTTTACCTTGATTAATCATATCTACTGCATGTTGATTCACATCAACACCAGTAACTTTTACCCCATGTGCAGCAAATGTCGCAGCTGTTGGTAAACCAATATAACCTAACCCTATAACGCAGATATGCTTGAATGAATTGCTCATACTCTATACTTTTAAATCAAAATAAATGGAAATTTCGGCTTAGTTCGCTTTAAGAAAATCAATAATTTGCTGACATGAATCACCATCTCCGTACGGATTATGGGCTTCTGCCATCTCAGCATAAATATTTGGCTTTTCAAGTAACTCTATGACTGAACTCTCAATAGTTTCTGTATCTGTACCAACTAAACGTACCGTTCCAGCACGAACCGCTTCAGGTCTTTCAGTGGTATCTCGCATCACTAGAACTGGCTTACCCAATGACGGTGCTTCTTCTTGAATACCACCAGAATCGGTCAGAATCAGATAACTACGATTCATCAAATACACAAAAGGCAAATAATCTTGCGGAGCGATTAAGTGAATATTGGCGACATCCGCCAATAACTCATTAACAGGTTGTTGTACATTCGGATTTAAATGCACAGGATAAACAATTTGTATATCGGTGTATTTTTTAGCCAAATTCGCCAATGCCTTGCAAATATTTAAAAAACCTTGACCAAAATTCTCACGACGATGTCCTGTAACCAAGATGAGTTTTTTATCTGTATCAAGGAATGAGAATTCTTGCTGAAATTGAGTTACCAATGCTTGGTCTTGTTCAACTTTTTGTTTGACTTGTAGCAAAGCATCAATCACGGTGTTTCCTGTCACCACAATATTTGCAGGATTCACATTTTCTTTAATTAAATTATCATACGATGATTCTGTCGGTGCAAAATGATAATTGGCAAGTACACCTGTTAATTTTCGGTTAGCTTCTTCTGGCCAAGGTGAATAGAGATCACCTGTGCGCAGCCCCGCTTCAACATGCCCTACTTTTATTTTGTGATAATACGCAGCTAAAGATGCTGCAAACGTAGTCGCGGTATCACCATGCACCAGAACTACATCAGGAGTCCATGTCTCGAACACCTGTTCCAGACCTTTAAGTACCCCAGAGGTCACATCAGACAGTGTTTGTCCTGGTCTCATCAGATTTAAATCAAAATCTGGAGTCAATTCAAATAAACTCAGCACCTGATCTAACATTTGACGATGTTGGCCCGTTACACAAACTTTAGTTTCAAAATGCTTATTATCTGCTTGTAATTTTAATGCTAGAGGTGCCATTTTAATTGCTTCTGGTCGTGTACCAAATACTAATAAAACCTTTTTCACCCAATTCACCCTTTTATGTATGACTTTCTGTTTATGGTTTAACCATTTAAACCATAAAATTTTTCATTTTGATTGCCCAATTTATATCAAGTTATTTTTAAACAACGACGATGTAAAAATTGAGTTTCAATCAATAAATCTATTTGCATAAAGATTTAAGACAGATAACTGGCTATATTTGATCACTAGCCTGTATGGATAAAACCTTATTTTCTGCCGTTTAATTTCTATCACTTCAATGTGCCAAAGCAAAATTCTTTAACTTTTCTAATACATTGTAGTGAATCGATTTTTAATCTTTATGTTTCGAATGTCTCATTTCCTAACCATTTTGATCACCATCATCACTCTAATGGAAGCAAGGCTATTCCTCTAATTCGGCGAAACGGGCGTACTATAGCAGATTTTTAATTTTGCCCCCATTTGAATTGTATGATTGTTTTTAACAACCTATTTGACCCTATGCTTAAAGGTTTAAGTGTAGACCTTTCACGCTTTCTTTCAATATTTTTCAGATAAACTAAACATACAAACCGAAATGTTTCTGCTATGCTTTTTTAAATTTTTTAAGCTAGAATGAGCCCAATTCTAAGTCCAAAGATATGTTGTTGTTTGACAACAGATATAACTATTCAAGGGTCGAGTGTGAAGCATTATCAACTTTTTTCCATTCTTGCGATTAGTCTGAGTGCTACAGCTTGTGCTGTTACATCTGGCTTACAAACCTATGATATTCCTAATGAAGGTGTTTATACGACAGATCAGGGAACCAATGTCAATGTAATCCGAATTACGCAGGATAATTTACCAGCAATTCAACCAGCTCAAACCAATTATCGAAATAATTATTCCATTCTTTTTAATCAACAAGAACGCACCTATCGCTTGAGCTCTGGTGATGTACTTTCAATTCAGCTTTGGGCTTATCCAGAGATTACCCCTCCAACCACTAATATTTCAAGCGATCAAGCTATACAAGCCAATGGATATCCAATTGATTCCAATGGTTATGTACAGGTTCCACTGGTTGGACGCTATAAAGCTGCTGGAAAAACGCTGGCACAACTCAATACTGACTTACGTAATCGGTTTGCACAATATTTAAAAAATCCTGATGTGATCGTACGTGTACTGTCTTATCAAGGACAACGTTATTCAGTGCAAGGTAGTGTGATCAGAGGTGGTCAATTTTTTCTCAATGATCAACCGATTAGTATCTATACAGCTTTAGGTATGGCAGGTGGAGTTACTGATAAAGGTGATAATACCTTTATTCAACTGATTCGTAATGGTCAGACTTATGATCTAAATACCATCGCGATGGAAAAAGCAGGTTATTCGTTGCATAAACTGCTGGTTCAACCCAATGATACGATTTATGTCAGTAGCCGTGAAAACCAGAAAATTTATGTGATGGGTGAGTCTGGTAAAAACCAGGCCCTACCCATGCGTGATCAAGGTATGACCCTCAGCGATGCCTTAGGTGAAAGTTTAGGCATCAACCCTCTTTCTGCCAGTGCCAGCCGTATTTATGTGCTTCGTACCAATCCGCAAGATCGACATACTGAACTGTATCATTTAAATTTAATAAGCCTGGGTGACTTCGGTCTGGCCAATCAATTTAGACTACGTAGTAATGATATTGTCTATGTGGATGCCACTGGTCTGACGCGCTGGCAACGTGTTGTCAACCAGATTATCCCTTTCTCAAGCGCCTTATATAATATAGATCGTTTGGGACAATAATTAATATGGAGATTAAAAGCATTTTGGTTGTCTGTGTGGGCAATATCTGTCGTAGCCCCATGGCAGAATATCTACTCAAACAGCAACACCCTAACCTGCAGATTGAATCTGCAGGTATCTCTGGATTGATTGGGCATTCGGCCGATGACAAAGCCCAATTATGTATGCAACGTTTAAATATTGATATGGGCGCACATATTGCCAAAAAACTAAATGCAGAGCAGCTAAAACAGGCAGATCTGATTTTAGTGATGAGCCATAACCAGCAAAAGCATATCGAGCAAATGTGGCCGTTTGCGAAAGGGAAAGTGTTTCGCTTGGGACACTGGCAAAATAAAAATGTACCTGACCCGTATCAACACGATCAAGCATTTTTTGATAATACCTGTCAGTTGATTCAGCAGTGCGTTACGGACTGGAAAAATTATATTTAACTTTTTAGATTAAGATTATGAGCCAAAATACCAATACTGAAGATACAATTGACCTGAAAGAGCTATTCTTTGCTCTGATCGCACAATGGAAGCTCATTGCACTGTGTATTATTCTAAGCTTGGTGCTTGCTTTACTTTACTTACGTGCAACACCAGATACATATTCAGTCGATGCCTTAGTCCAAGTAGAAGACAGTAAAGGTGCATCTGCGGCTTTACTGGGTGATCTCTCACAAATGATTGAGCAAAAATCTCCTGCTCAATCTGAAATCGAAATTCTAAAGTCACGTCTGGTACTAGGTTCGGTCATAGAAGCCCTCCATCTTAATCTTGATATTTCAAGTCCAGAAGATACTTTTTCGCATCGTTTATTTAACAAATCCGATTATGCGACTGAATATGGTCCCAAAGCAGTTACTTTTCATGATGAACAGAAATCCTTTGATATCCGTCAATTTGATGTGCCTAATTACTATCTGGATAAAAAACTGAACTTAAGTTTTAAAGGTCAAAATTTTAGTTTAACCGATCCTAAAACTGATGAAGTCATCTTAACTGCACCACTGAATCAACTCAATCAACTTAGTACCCGCTATGGTGTCTGGAAGATTGCAATCTTTAGCAAAGATACTTTTGATACACATTATTTTATACAAAAGAGTTCACTACCCGCCGCCACGCAAGCGATTAATGCCAACTATTCTGTAGCAGAAAAAGGAAAATTGACTGGAATTTTAGGACTAAATTATCAAGGCCAAGATAAAGAACACATCACTAAGGTCTTGAATGCAATTTTAGCCGCTTATAGCGCACAAAATGTGGAACGCCGTTCTGCAGAAACCGCACAAACCTTAAAATTCCTGGATGAACAATTACCGGATCTGAAAAAACAACTGGATGATGCAGAACGAGAATTTAACAAGTTCCGTCAAGAATATAATACCGTTGATGTCACTAAAGAGTCTGAACTGTATTTAACCCAGAGTATCACCTTAGAAACTAAAAAGATTGAGCTACAACAGCAACAGGCCGATCTGGCAGCCAAATATACGGCTGAGCATCCAGCCATGCGTGAAATCAATGCACAAATTGGCTCATTAAATAAACAGATAGCAGAACTCAATAGTACCTTAAAACAGTTACCAGATATTCAACGTCAATATTTACAACTGTATCGTGAAGTAGAAGTTAAAACCCAGCTTTACACTGCCCTCTTAAATTCGTATCAACAACTACGTATCGCTAAAGCAGGTGAAATTGGTAATGTGCGGATCGTGGATACGGCAGTAGAGCCAGTAGAACCAATTAAACCGAAAAAGCTACAGATCCTGATACTCTCAATCTTCCTCGGTGGATTCCTGGGAACTCTGATTGCCTTATTGCGTAATATGTTACGTACCGGTGTGAAAGATTCAGCACAAATTGAAAACGATTTCGATTTACCCGTGTATGCGACTGTACCGCGTTCGCCTGTTCAAGAAACCCGTATGAGTATCTTGAAGAAAAAGAAATCGATCCCACTTTTAGCAGTCAAGCATAATGACGATATTGCAGTAGAAAGCTTACGTAGTATCCGAACCGCAATTCACTTTGCTTTAGCGAATGCTAAAAATAATATCATCATGATTGCTGGGCCATCACCCGAAGTTGGAAAATCTTTTATTTCCACTAACTTGGCTACCATTTTTGCTCAAAGTAATAAAAAGGTATTGCTAATTGATGCCGATATGCGTCGTGGCTATATGCATAAATACTTTAATCTTGATGTTAAACCGGGCCTTTCAGAATATTTAAGTAATTTAGCTGACTTGAGCCAGGTAATTCATCAAACCGATGTAGCTGGACTTAATGTGATTGCACGTGGTAAAAATCCGGCGAATCCGTCTGAAATGTTGAGTTCAGAAAAATTTAAAGCTTTGATGGAGCAGTTGAGCCAGCAATACGACCATATCATTATTGATACGCCACCAATCCTGGCAGTAACCGATGGTATTATTATTTCGCAATATGCGGGTGTGAATTTACTGGTTGCACGTTATGCCAAATCACAAATGAAAGAACTTGAACTGAGCCTGAACCGTTTTGAACAGGCCAATGTGAAAGTGAATGGCTTTATCCTGAATGACATTCAACGTTCTAGTGCGGGTTACGGTTATGGTTATAACTATTCTTATGCTTATAAAGCCAATAAAGATGACTAAGCAAACTTTAAATTGATTGTTAAAAAACCAGATCCCGTGATCTGGTTTTTTATGCTTAAACACATAAATCTTATAAAAAACCCACGCATTTTTGCGCTTAATTATTCAATGCCTCAGCTTAGACATGCTAAGATCATTGCCATATTTTTTATTCCAATCTCACTTTGGGACATCTCATGAGTAAAGCTTTACCTTTCGTTGTCGCAGCCGTATTAGGCGGTGCAGCACTCGTTCCTGTCTATTATGCAACTCAACACCCAGCGACTGAACTTGGGGCAAAAGCTGATAAAAATGCAGCACCTGTCGCAAAAATCAGTTATGCACTCGGCTACGAAGTGGCTAAGCAAACACCACCAGAATTAGAAACCAGCGCATTTATTACAGGTTTCCGTGATGCCCATGCACAAAAACCTGCTGCATATACAGAAGAAGAGTTACAGGCAGCCTATGTAGAATTCCAGAAGCAGCTGCAACAAAAGCAAATGGATGAAAGCAAAAAAGTTGAAGCAACCAATAGCAGCTTCCTGGCAGAAAATGCCAAGAAAGAAGGCGTGAAAACCACCGCTTCTGGCCTGCAATATAAAATCACCAAAGAAGGTACAGGCAAGCAACCGACTGCAAGCTCTACCGTGAAAGTTCACTACAAAGGTCAGCTTCCAGACGGTAAAGTATTTGATAGCTCTTATGACCGTGGCGAGCCAATTGAATTCCCACTGAACCAGGTTATTCCTGGTTGGACTGAAGGCTTACAGTTGATGAAAGAAGGCGGTAAGGCAACGCTTTATATTCCTGCCAACCTCGGTTACGGTGAGCAAGGTGTTCCTGGCTCAATTCCACCAAATAGCCCATTGGTATTTGACGTAGAGTTAATCGCTGTAAAATAAATGATTTAAGGAGGGCTGGTGCCCTCCTTTATTTTTTGGAAGATAGAATGAAAAGATTAGGCCTGATTTTAATTGCCTCAACCATCGGAACGGTTCAAGCAGCATCCATTTCAACAAAGAGCCCACAAAAAGATCAGCTTGGCTATAGCTACGGCTATCTGATGGGTCGAGGAAATGCCGAAACACTCAAAGATTTAAATATCGAGACCTTTGTACAAGGCTTACAGGAAGCCATGCAAGGTAAAGCGGCCTCTTTAACCGATGAAGAAATGGCCAATGTGCTGAATCAATATAAAAAGCGTCTGGAAGCCAAGCAACTGGTTGAGTTTCAGGAACAGGCCCAAAAAAATGATCAGTCCGGCAAAGCGTTTTTAGCGGAAAACGGCAAAAAAGCCGATATCGTAACCACCAAGTCAGGTTTACAATATCAAGTGCTCCAAGCTGGTAAGGGGAAATCTCCCAAAGCCACCTCTACCGTTAAAGTGAATTATGAAGGCCGTTTGCTGGATGGTACCGTATTTGACAGTTCGATCGCCCGTAATCATCCTGTAGAGTTCAAACTGAACCAAGTGATTGCAGGCTGGACGGAAGGTGTGCAAACCATGAAAGAAGGTGGTAAGAGTCGCTTCTTTATTCCAGCTAATCTTGCTTATGGCGACGTCGGTTCAGGTGATGCGATCGGGCCGAACAGTACTCTAATTTTTGATATTGAATTACTGGAAGTGAAATAATAAAAAACCCTCCATGTTGGAGGGTTTAATTTTTCAAATGACCTATGCCTTTAAATGTCTCGGTCTAAATCCTGTCACCAGCAGACCAATGAGGTAAGCAACTACCCCCACTACGCATAAACCGATCACTTCTGCAATACGCAGCCATTGTGAGACTTCTCCCTGATACCAAGTTAAGCCATACCACAATGCCGCAATCATCGCGATATTGGCCACTGCATATTGAAACGCCAGTTTTTTCCAATGCGCGCCAAAACGGAAGATATTACGTTTATGCAGATAGAAATACAGCATGCCCGCATTCACCAAAGCAGAGCCAGAAGAGGCTAAAGCCAAAGCCATATGTTCTGCCTGCCAGTCGATCAGCTTAAAGAAGCCAATAAACACCACGTTAAGAATGGCATTGGCAGCAACCGCCATTAAACCCACCCGAACAGGCGTCTTGGTATCTTGCTGCGCATAGAAGCCTGGGGCAAACACTTTGATCAGCATAAACGAGATCACCCCTGCACTCATACATTGCAGTGCCAGAGCGGTCATCTTGGTGTCTTCCCAAGTGAATTCACCACGTTGGAATAGCGCTTGAATGATCGGTGTCGACAGCATAAATAAGGCAATACTGGCAGGGATTCCCACCAGCATAATTACCTTGGCGGCCCAATCAATCATACTTCTAAATTTAGTTTGATCCTGTTCAGCATGGCGCGCAGACAATGACGGTAAAATCACGGTACCAATCGCGACACCAATCAGTCCCAAGGGTAACTCGGTCATCCGCTCGGCACTGTATAACCATGAGACCGAACCGTCCTGCATAAAGGAAGCCCAAATGGTATTCAGCAACAGGTTAATCTGGGTGACCGATACACCAAATAAAGCAGGTAACATCAGCTTTAGGATGCGATCCACACCTTCGTGTTTGAAATCCACTTTAGGTGGAATCAACAGATTCTTTTTCCATAATTCCGGAATCTGAATTGCTAGTTGCAGAACCCCTGCGGCAACCACCGCCCAACCCAATGCCATAATCGGCTCAGCCATATACGGCGTCAACCACCACGCCCCAGCAATCATTGCCACATTGAGCAAGACCGGAGAAAATGCAGGTGAAGCAAAAGAACCATAACTGTTGAGAATACTGCTGGCAAAGGCCGTCAAGGACATAAACATCAGATAAGGAATGGTCAGGCGGAACATATCGACCGCAAGCTCAAACTTCTCTGGATCGTTATGGAAACCCGGCGCATAGAGATAAATAATTGCAGGTGCAGCCACCATCGCCACAAAGGTCAGTAAGGACATGGCCGTGAGCAAACAGCCAAATACCCGACTAATGAGAATCTGCACTTCAGCATGAGCGCGGCTGGTTTTATATTCAGTTAAAACCGGAATAAAGGCTTGAGAAAAAGCCCCTTCTGCGAATAAGCGCCTAAAAAAGTTGGGAATACGAAAGGCAACAACGAAGGTATCGAAGTCCTTACCCGCACCAAATACATTGAGCAGTACCACATCACGTACCAACCCCAACACCCGGGATAACATTGTCATTGCACTGACAATTACAGTCGATCGCCACAATGCCATTGCACTCACCTACGGCTTATCTTTTAAAAAGCGTTATTGTAATGAAAGTCCTGATGGATTTCGTTGTGAAATTATAAATCTATCGATGTTTTTTCGGCTAACTTGTGTTGAGCAAGCAAATTCCGGAACAATGGCCAATCAAAATATTCACCTGGATCGGTTTTACGTTTGGGTGCAATGTCAGAATGCCCTGCAAGATGATTCTGAATTTTTGGGTAAGCCTGCTGTAAGGTGCTGACCACTTCAACCAGAGACTGGTATTGTTCGGGCTCAAAGGGTAAATCATCACTCCCCTCCAGTTCGATCCCGATCGAATAATCATTACATTCTTTCTGCGCAAGATAGCTTGAACGACCTGCATGCCAGGAACGCTCATTAAAGTTCACAAACTGAATCACTTCACCTGTGCGCAAAATCAGCAGGTGTGCCGAGACCTGCATTCCTTGAATAGTCTGAAAATAAGGATGGAGCGACCAGTCCAGCTGGTTCTGAAAAAATTGCTGAATATAGCCCCCACCAAACTGGGAAGGTGGCAAACTGATATTGTGAATAACGATCAGTTGAATATCGGTTCCGGCAGGCCGTGCATTAAAATTAGGCGAGGCAATCTGGGTCGCCCCCACCAATACACCCTCTTGTACTTGAGCAAATCTAGCGTGTTGCATTGTGACTCGAATCAGCAATTTAATCTGTATAGGTATCATTCTGCCATGCTTTCTCCAGAATAATCGAGATGAAATACTTATTTTTTACAGGGAGGATGTTAATATATGACACACGTTTTTTAGTCAAACATACACTGGAACTGGTATGAGTATTCCTCAATCTTTGCTTGAACAATCTATTCAAATCAATATTCAACAAGCATTACAGGAAGATATTGGGGATGGCGATATTACCGCCATGCTTACACCAGTCGATGAGCAGGCCACTGCGACCATTATTAGCCGTGAAGAGATGGTCTTGGCTGGTCAGCCTTGGGTGAATGCCTTGATTCAAGCCTATGACAACAGCGTGCAAGTGACTTGGTTAAAGCAAGAAGGTGACGTTGTTGCGGCAAATGAAGCGTTCCTAAAACTTGCTGGTTCAGCGCGCAGCTTACTCACAGTAGAACGTCCAGCTTTAAACTTTATCCAGACCATGTCTGCGGTTGCGACTAAAACTGCAAATTACGTTAAACAGCTCGATGGTTTACATACCAAACTGCTGGATACCCGTAAAACATTGCCAGGCCTGCGTATCGCACAAAAATATGCCGTAGCAATCGGTGGTGGTCAAAATCACCGCTTAGGTTTATTTGACGCTTTCCTGATTAAAGAAAATCATATTATGGCTGCTGGCGGTATTGCCCAAGCCATCACCAAAGCACACCAAATCGCGCCAGGAAAACCTGTCGAAGTTGAAGTTGAAACTTGGGATGAATTAAATCAGGCACTTGAAGCTGGTGCTGATATCGTAATGCTGGATAACTTTAGTCAGCAACAAATGATTGATGCGGTTAGACATGTTGCAGGTCGCTGTAAGCTAGAAGCATCGGGCAATATTACCATCGAAAATTTACGTGAAGTGGCGACCACAGGGGTCGACTACATCTCAATGGGTGTATTGACCAAAGATGTAAGAGCGGTTGATTTATCCATGCGTTTTAACGCTTAAGCCTGATCTGTCTCTTTGTCTTGAGACTCATGCTTTTGTGAAGCTAAAAGTTCTGTTTTCTTAGAAACTTCAGTTGTTTCAACTTGCCACGCTGATTTGGCTTCGGTCGAATCAGTTGGTCGTGGATCTGCCGCCATTAAAACAAAAGTTACTGCGGTGAGTAACACCAAAAATACCTGTAACATGCTTTCCCTTCAATGTGTTTGTTTCAATTTGCCTCAATCTAGCAAATTTAAATGAGTCAAATCAGTGGGCTGTGTTACAGGCATGTAAACTCTCGGTAATGTTGTGTTGACCATGCTGGCTTTATGTCTGCTTTCCTTTCTGGCTGTGTAAGCCGACAATGCTCAGCACCATGACTGATTAAAATAATAATGATGGACAGCATATTTGAGGCTTTATTCCAGTTACTGTTTAAGTTGTTCCGCTTTGTATTTATGAATGTGATCTTTGAGATTCTGTTTGAAGGATTGATCCGTAGTATCGGTTATGCGGTCGTCCGCTGTTATCGTTGCGGGCAGCGGGTGGATTTTGACAGTACTGAAGTATGTGTAGCGGGTTTTCTTAGTGTGTTGCTGCTGATCGCACTCTGTCTTTACTTTTTATTACGCTAATCGAATCTAAAAAGCAGCCCAAGTGCTCACTTAGACTGCTTTTTCTGATCTCATCCAATAATTTATAACTCCATAAAGCCCATATACGGATCAGAAATCGAGTCTTCATTGGTTTCAATACGCCCAGCAAAGCGACGGCGATAGCTCGGATCATTTTCAATGGTGACGGTAAAATCATACCAGCCGCCGAACTCGCTCATATCCCAGCTCAGTTCCTGTTCAGCCGCAGCCGTTTCAATGTGCCAAGTCTTATTCGGCAAATAGGCATTGGCTTTGACCAGCAATTTTGCAGTCTGCCCCGCATCATTACGTACTTTCAGGAACAGTTTGGGATCACACTCCTCCATACAAACCCGGATTTCTGGCAATGTCTGAATTTGTGCGAGCTGTGTCAAGTCACCGCCGAAGCTACGATGAAAACCATTGGGTCCCAATACCCACAAATCATACTGATTGTCCTTGCTCAGCCAAATATCATCCAGTTGCTTGCCCGCCTCCACCATATAACGGCGCGGTATCGCATCCAGATTCAATTTATCATAGACATGAAATACGGCTGCATGTGTCCCAGTATTAGAGAACATTAGTTTGACTGTTTTCGCGCTGCTATCCACTTTGGCACTGGTGTGCAAAATATATGGCAAGGCACGCGATGGTCGGATACCCAGTTCCTGAACAGGATAAGTCTGGCTGTCTGGGCGGCTGACTTGCGCTAATTGCTCCTGTGCTTTGCGAATTGCATCCGCATCGGCTTTACTCTTCTTACCTGCCAGATCTGGCATTGGCAGTAAATTCGGAGTCTTAAAGTTAAAGGCCGAGGTTAGATCACCACATACGGCACGACGATAAGGACTGATATTCGGCTCTTGTACCCCAAAGCACTGTTCCAGGAAACGAATTACGGAGGAGTGGTCAAACACCTGTGAGTTGACCCAGCCGCCACGGCTCCACGGTGAAATGATATACATCGGCACACGGATTCCTGGCCCATAGACCCCGACCCCATTACTGACCTCTGGATTGGTAAAATTCGGTTGGCCACTGGATGCCTTGGCATGTGTTGCATACTCATAGGACATTTGTTCCTTACTTAAGGTCGATTTGCCATAGACTTCACCTGATATATCCATCGAAGGTGCACTTGGTGAAGGTACATGGTCAAAGAAGCCATCATTTTCATCGAAGTTAATCAGGAAAACTGTCTGGCTCCAGAGTTCCGGATGCTCTGTGAGCGCATTGAGGACTTCCTGAATATACCAGGCACCTTGTACAGGGCTTGAAGGACCCGGATGTTCACTATAGGTTGCAGGAGCCACCAGCCAGCTCACCTGCGGTAACTGCCCTTTGGCAATATCCTCTTTAAATGAACCAAGGAAACCGCCATCTGGCATGGTATTGGCAATTCCTTTATACAAGGGTTGTCTGGCATCAATGGCTGGGTCATAAGCTGGGCAAATGGTACTGTTATTCACCGGTTTACCTGATAATTCATTGGCACGGCGGTACTTTTTAAAACCTGCCAAGGGGTTATCGGTAAAGTTATCCGGCATGTTTTGATAGACTTTCCAGCTGACGTCTGCTTGCTGTAGGCGTTCAGGATAAGTGGTCCAGTCATAACCGGTGAGAGATGACCCAATCGAGTCCAGATCATTGACCACGCTGGCAACATTGGCCCCGGTTGGACCATTGGTTCCCGTCCAGATAAACATACGGTTAGAGTTGGTTCCGGTGTGCATGGCGCAGTGATATGCATCACACAAGGTAAACGCATTGGCTAAGGCAAACTGGAACTCCACTTCCTGTTGTTTGTAATAGCCCATCGATTGTGGTTGCTTGTATTGCACCCATTTCCCCATCCGGCCATGATCCCAGGCATATTGACCATCGGTCCATGAATGCGGTGTGCCACTGACCCGCTGCGCATTACCGCGACTGCTGTCCAGGTGATACGGATAGACCTTGTTCTTTTTGGCATCGTACTGTTCCCAGACTTTACGACCTTCACTTAAAGGAATGGTGAAACGGTCACCGAATCCACGTACCCCTTTCAAGGTGCCAAAATAATTATCAAAAGAGCGATTTTCCTGAGTCAGGATCACCACGTGTTTCACATCTTTGATGGTGCCGGTTTCGACCTTGGCATCAATCGCCAGTGCTTTTTGAATACTCATTGGAAAACTGGTCAGCGCTGCAGTCCCAAATAGTGCCTTAGTCGAATTTAATAAAAAGTCACGACGATTCATTTTATCCATTTCCTTATTGTTATTCTTTAAGGGGCGCAATGCATCTTGCAGCTTGAGGTAGGTGGCTTCGGCTCTGGTTGAGCATTATTGTTATCGCCACTATCGCTATCGTTACAGGCACTGAGTAACAGGCAGCTCCCAGCAAATAAGGCTAAAAAGAAATTTCGCATTTGACGATCCGTTCAATATCAGTGCAGATAGTCAATACAATCTAAATGACAGTTCGATGATGATTTGATCGCAGTTTGATGACAAAAAACAGATAAAAAAAAGGCGGTCTAAACATACCAGACCGCCCGCACTATCAACTGGAACTTACCAACCGAGTGCCTGCTGTTGCTTCTGAATCAACTCCATGATTCCTTTTTCTGCAAGCTCTAACATGGCATTGCACTGCTGGCGAGTAAACGGCTTGTCTTCTGCCGTGCCCTGAATTTCAATAAATTCACCCGCCTGTGTCATCACCACATTCAAATCGGTTTGGCAATTTGAATCTTCTTCGTAGCATAGATCAAGGAGGACTTCGTCCTGATACATGCCCACTGAAATTGCTGCCACCAGACCTTTTAATGGGTCCTGTTTAATTTTCTTGTTGCTGAGCAATACATTCATGGCATCTACCAAAGCCACTGCTGCACCCGTAATAGCTGCAGTACGGGTACCGCCATCGGCCTGAATTACATCACAGTCGATGGTAATGGTGTTCTCACCCAACTTCTTCAAGTCCACCATGGCACGTAAACTACGGCCAATCAGACGCTGGATTTCCTGAGTACGACCGGTTTGTTTACCACGCGCCGCTTCACGATCACTACGGGTATGGGTTGAGCGTGGCAACATGCCATATTCAGCAGTTACCCAGCCTTGACCCTGACCTTTCAGGAAGCGTGGTACCGAGTTATCAATACTCGCCGTACACAACACTTTAGTATGACCAAACTCAACCAAAACTGAGCCTTCTGCGTAACGGGTATAGTTACGGGTAATTTTTACCTCACGTAATTGGTCTAATGCTCTTTGGTCAATACGCATAACGATTCCTTAAAACTATGGCTCAAATATCATTGCGCCATAGTATAGCTCAATTACACGTGCTTTCAGTTTTACTTATTCGTTACAATTCACCCAATTAAGCAAACTTAAACTTTGACTTGAGGTTGCTCCAACCTTGTGCCAGTTGCGCAGAGAAGTCATTTGGCAATGAACATTTGGCCAAACGCACCCACACGGTCCAGAACTGCTTCATAAAATTGGCTTCGTTATAATTCACGCCATATTCGGCACATAAGGCCCTGATTTGTGGTGCCACCTGTTCATAACGATTGGCAGGCATATCCGGAAATAAATGATGCTCGATCTGATGGCTCAAATTACCACTCATGAAGTGCATCCACTTCCCGCCGGTGAAATTACTCGAGCCACGAATCTGGCGCAGGTACCACTGTGCCTTGGTCTCGTTCTCGGTATTGTCCGCTTCGAAGGTCTCGGCATCTTCAGTAAAGTGACCATTAAAAATCACTGCTGATGACCACAGGTTACGGATAATATTGGCGACGGCATTACCCGCCAGCACGGGAAGAAAATTCACTGTGGCAATGGCCGGGAAGAACACATAATCTTTCAGCACCTGGCGTCTGGCTTTTTTACGGAACTCCGCCGCATCTGCCCAAACCTGTTTCCAGGTTTTGGTTTTATACACCAGTGCATCTTCCAGATGCAGGTTTTGTACCCCTACATACCACTGGAAAAAGAACATCAACTGTAAGGCCAACGGAATATTGGCCAAATGACGTACTTCCCATTTCTGGTCTTCAGTGACACGTAAAATGCCATAACCCACATCATGATCTTTACCGACAATATTGGTATAGGTATGGTGCATATAGTTATGGGTATAGCGCCAGTCATTGCCTGAACAGGTATTGTCCCAGTCGTAATCTTCACCACGTAAACTTGGATCATTGAGCCAGTCAAACTGACCATGCATCACATTATGGCCCAGCTCCATATTCTCGACGATCTTAGACACACCCAACATGGCGGTTCCCAGTAACCAGACCGGTGGAATCCAGCCACCAAACATCAGCATGCCACGCGATGCGATTTCGGTATAACGCACGAAATTACGCACTTTATAAATATATTTTGAATCCTGCTCACCAAGGTTTTGCATCACTTCCAGCCGGATTTGCTCGACACGGCGACCAAACTCTTCAACCTGTTCAGGGGTTAAATGCGCTGACTTGGATGCGTTTTTAAATTCTAATGCCATATTCATTGTGCTGATCCTCAAATATCTTTGTTTTTATAGGTCAATGGTAACTGGGCTCAGTGCCTGGCTCACACATAACTTGATTGGACGATTCGGTTGATCATCAATTTCACCCGTGAGCAGGTTCTGGGTCACGCCGCTAACTTTGGTGCAGCTACAACGGTTACACACACCCATGCGGCAACCATGTTGTGGTCGTAAGCCCGCTTGCTCTGCACTGCTCAGCAGATTGGTCGTTGCAATAAAATTCTGTTGTGCACGACGGAAGCTAACCGGTTGTGCTTCACTGGAGTGCTCGACTTGTACAGGTTGGAAAAATTCTTGATGAAAGTTTTCCGCTGCCGCATGCTCGGTATAAATCTGTTGCGCCTGTTTCATCATGCTGTGGTGACCACAGGCATAGGCTTGCATCTGTTTAAAATTCGGGACTAACTTTTCTAACAATGCCGCATCTAAATGCTGTTTTTGCTGTGCCGTATTAAAGAAATGATAGTGTAACTGTGGATATTGCTCAGCCAAGGCCAAGATGTCCTGATGCAATACTTCAGCACGGTTAAAATACAGCACATGCACGTGTTCAAGCTGCTGTTGCAACGCTTGTTTTAATAAAGCATAAATCGCGGTAATACCTGAACCTGAAGCAATCAGTAATGCAGGCTGCTGATCTTGATGTAAGACGAAATCACCTTGTGGCTGAGAGATCTCGAAACTGTCTCCAACACGTAATTGTTGTGCTGCTTTAGACACCACACCTTGCACTTTAATGCCTAGACGGATTTCGCCTTGCGGCGTGACCTCAATAATCGAATAACTACGTTGCTGATAGACCCCGTTAATCATCAGGGTAATTAAAATGCTTTGGCCGGCTTTCACCTGGCGAACATCAAAATGATGATTGGGCTTTAAGCTGAGGGAGACCATATCTTCGCTCAGCGGCTGCACAGCAGTGACTTGCGCAAGAATGCGTTTCCAGGCGAAGGTTGGTTTGATCTTTTGCAAGATAAAATCAACGAAATCTTCTCGAATCCAATGTGGCTGATAACTTAACTCTGCGTTCATACGTTCCTCGTTTTGTATCTGGCTATTTATTTTGAGTGAACAAATGTTCATATAGTGAACATGTGTACACTATATTTATTTGTGTTCACTGAGTCAACACTTGTTCACTAATTTTTTGAATATTTTTTGTACTTGTTATAAGCCACTCAAAATACGGGGAAAATAAAGCGCTTTTTTCAGATACGGCGGGTAATTTGCATATCTATTGCATCCATAAAGATCAAAAACATCTGTATTTAGCAATGTACGAAGACTAAAAAGTTTCCGTTTTTTTTGCTAGACTCTTTGGTATGGTTTTAATGGATCTTATTCATGTCGATTAGAGATGAACGAAAACAACAGAGTCGACAGGCTTTACTGGATGCAGCCCTCCACCTCAGCACTGCTGGGCGCTCATTCAGTAGTATTAGCTTGCGTGAAGTTGCACGTGAAGTTGGTTTGGTTCCAACGGCATTTTATCGTCATTTTCAGGACATGGATGCGCTCGGACAAGAGCTGGTTGATCAGGTTTCCTTGCATTTAAAAAGCCTGATTCATCAATTGGGGCAAAGCTACTTGTTACACAGTGGTTCAGCCAAAACCCGGACCAGCATTGAATTATTTGTACAGGCGGTTAATCACAGCCCGCAACAATGGCAATTTATGATTGCGGAGCGTTGGGGCGGATCTGAAACGGTACGTATCGCCATCGCACGTGAAATTGAATTTCTGATCGAAGATCTGGCGATTGACCTGTGCAAGCTCGAAACCTTCAAACACATCAAGGAAGCCAAGCATTTGCAGGTGCTTTCGACCATCCTGATTAATATGTCATTTACCTGGGCCATGACCTGGATCAATCTGCCAAAACAATACACGATCGATCATTTACTCGAACAGCAAAACCTGTTTATTGACAATGCCGCGACCCAAGTGCGCTTATTATTCAGTGGGATTTCCAACTGGGAACCCCAAAACGCTTGATCATATCCAAACCAAAGTTTGATATATAAAAGCATTGCTTCGCGTTATGATGCCTTGGACACTAATGCAAATGCAGTGTAGAACACTATGAGGAGCTTATAAGCATCATGAATCCAGATCGTCATACTCAGTTCTTAATTCGTAAAGAAAAAATCTTGCAGGTTGCAGAAAAGCTGTTATTAGAAAACAACCAAGAAATGACCCTCGATGAACTGGTTGCTGAACTGGATATTGCCAAAGGCACCCTATATAAACATTTCCGTAGTAAAAATGAGTTACTGCTGGAACTGATTATCCAGAATGAAAAAGAAATCTTAAAAATTTCAGATAAATACAATACGGATGTCAAAGAGTATGCACCACGATACATGCTCTATCACCTTACTTCACCAAGCCGTACCATTCTGCTGCATCAGTTAGAAGAACATCTGACCATGACTGAATCCAAGTTAAAGCATCTGTTTGATGAGCTTTACTCGATCCGTCAACAACGTATTGTGTCGTTAAAAGATATGACTGAAAAATATTTAAAATCACAGAATTACGATATGTCGATCCGTGATTACCTGTCTTATATCTGGTCACTGACCTATGGCGCGGCCTTATTGTTGAACTCAAGCTACTACCAGCGTTCGATCGGTTCACGTGAGAAATTGATTAATCTGTATGTCAATCAGGCCTTGTCTCTGCCCACCCAGAAAGTCCAGATTGATTTAAAAGACTTTCAGCTGGAACAAGACTAAATAAAAAAAGGACTGTCGCGGCAGTCCTTTTTTTATATATGTAAATGCATTAATTATTTGGCTTTACGTTCTTTTTCTAACAGGTAATTGACTACTTGAGTGACTTTACCATCTTCACCCTGAACGACATACTTACCATTTACCACCACGGCAGGAACACCCGTCAACTGGTACTGCTGTGCCAGTTTATTTGATTCGGCAATTTTTGCAGAGATCGGGAAAGAGTTAAACATGCTATTAAACTTCTGCTCAGGTACACCGTAACGGGCAAAGAATTTTGCCTGAGAAGCCTGGTCAAAGATCTGCTGGCCACCTTCATGAATTGCATGGAACAGTGGAATATGGGTTTTCTTACGCACACCCAGTGCTTCAGAAACATAATAACCACGCGCACCTTGTTCCCATACCTTATTCATTGCCGCCGGTGTACGAAGGAAATAGACGTCTTTTGGAATTTGTTTTAACCACGCCTGCATATGCGGTTCAAGCTTGAAGCAGTGCGGGCAACCATACCAGAAGAATTCACGCACTTCGAGCTGGCCGGCTGGTGCAACCGTTTTGCCTGGATTTGCAATCACGGTATAGTCCTTACCAGCCACAAAATCAGCTGCCACGGCATTCATTGAAAATGCTAATGCAGCCACACTCAAACCACTTAATACTAACTTTTTCATTGACTTTGCTTTTCCTCTAAGCATTTTTCGTAAGTTTATATGCTAAATATAAAACAAACACGAGCAATTCGTTTTGCTTCTGTGAAGTTTTTTATTGGATTTATCGCTTTTTTTGCCAGAATCGCTACACTAAGCTAAATTCAGACTCAAAACATTCTCTGAAATTAGATACTCGACAACGTCATCTGCAACCTGCGAGGTATCTACAATATATTGTTTTTGCAATAAATTAGATAAATGCAAGAAATGAACAGGTTTTGCAGATGACAATGGTTTTGCCTACTTTTCCCGAAAGAAAAGTAGGTCGAACCGAAGGTCTATCCTGAAATAAGATGAAAACTCGGCAAGACTCTGCTTGGTTTAATGTTTTAACTAAGGATTTGATCATCATTACAACTCCATAAAATATTGATAGAGGCTCTTCCATGTCGCAATTGAATGTTGACCCGCAAGAAATCGCAAAATTTGAAGCATTGGCTGCCAAATGGTGGGATCAACATTCTGAATTCCGCCCGCTCCATCAAATCAACCCTTTACGTCTAAACTGGGTGGATGAACGCGTGGGCGGCCTGGCAGGCAAGAAAGTCCTTGATGTCGGCTGTGGTGGCGGGATTCTGGCAGAAAGCATGGCACGTCGTGGTGCCGATGTTGTGGGCATTGATATGGGCGAAGCGCCGCTTGCCGTGGCGCGTTTGCATGCCCAGCAGGACAATGTTGAAAATATTGAATACCGTCAGATTCCAGTCGAGCAACTGGCGCAGGAACAGGCCGGTCAATATGATGTAGTAACCTGTATGGAAATGATGGAACATGTACCAGACCCTGCTTCAATCGTGAAAGCCTGCCAGGCTTTGGTTAAGCCAGACGGTCATGTGTTCTTCTCGACCATTAACCGTAATCCGAAATCATATTTATTTGCCATTATCGGTGCGGAATACGTGCTTCGTTTACTGCCAAAAGGCACACATGACTATCATAAATTCATTCGCCCGTCCGAAATGGCACATGATATCCGCAATGCAGGTCTCACCCTCAAAGAAATGACCGGTTTACATTACAACCCGATCACCAAACATTACTGGTTAGCGCCAAATGTTGACGTGAATTATATGGTTCATACCACAAATACAGGTGCGTGATGAAAGCTGTTTTATTTGATCTTGATGGTACGCTGATCGATACTGCTGCCGACTTTATCCGTATCATTCAACAAATGTGCCGTGATGAGCAGCGACCTATGGTGGATGCCGCAACCATTCGCACGCAGGTGTCTGAAGGCGCACGTGCCATGGTAAAACTGGTCTATCCCGAATTAGAGATTACCGATCCTGTATTTTTAGGACATCGCCAGCGCTTTTTAGATGTCTATGGTGACAATATTGTAGTCGACACCAACCTGTTTGAAGGCATGTATCCTTTACTGGAAGAACTGGAAGCCCACGATATCCCGTGGGGTATTGTGACCAATAAGCCTCGTGGCTTAAGCGAGCTTTTACTCGCGGCCTTAAACCTGACCGATCGTTGCGCTGTGCTGGTTTGCCCGGAAGATGTCAGCCATACCAAACCCGATCCGGAACCGATGTATCTGGCGGCCAAAAAGCTTAATCTTGATGCCAAAGACATCATTTATGTCGGCGATCATCCACGTGATATTGATGCAGGCCGTAATGCAGACATGTATACCATTCTGGCGGCCTATGGTTATTTGCCTGTAGAAACACGTGATGATCTGGCGGCCTGGCAGGCCGATGCCATTATTCACACCATCCCCGAATTACACCAGCTGCTCAAACAGAAAATCACTGTTTTGTCAGAAAATCAGGGTATGATGGGTTAATTATTAACGATAAAAACAGGAGGCATAACAATGAAATATTCAGAATATCAACCTCGTCCAGATTTGCTGAAAGACCGTATTATCCTGATCACCGGTGCCGGTGATGGTATTGGACGTGCTGCTGCGATGAGTTATGCCCTTCATGGTGCAACCGTTGTATTACACGGCCGTACCCTGAATAAACTTGAAGTGATCTATGACGAAATTGAAGGTTTAGGTGCGCCTCAACCTGCAATCTTACCTTTGCAGCTTTCCACTGCTTCAACGCATGACTACGAGCTTCTGGTCAATACGCTGGAACAGCAATTCGGCCGCCTTGATGGTATCTTGCATAACGCAGGCATGCTCGGTGACCGTGTTGAACTGGCAGAGTATCCGGTCGATGTCTGGGATGATGTCATGGCAGTCAATTTACGTGCGCCTTTTGCCCTTACCCAAGCTTTATTGCCGTTGCTACAGAAATCTGAACACGCCTCTGTGGTATTTACCAGCTCCAGTGTGGGCCGTGAAGCCCGTGCCTTATGGGGTGCCTATTCGGTCTCTAAAGTAGCCACTGAAGCCATGAGCAAGATCTTTGCCGCTGAAAATACCTATCCGAATATCCGATTTAACTGCATCAATCCAGGGGGTACACGTACCGCGATGCGTGCCAAGGCCTATCCCGAAGAAGATCCAAAAGTTCTTCCAACACCAGATAGCATTATGCCAGCCTACCTGTACCTGATGGGTGACGATAGTCTGGACATGAACGGGCAAAGTATTGACGCCCAAGCTTAATTTCATCCTTACAATAATTCTAAATAACATTGGACCCTGAGGTTAAAACTGTTTTTTCAGAGAAATGAGTGAAAACTCTTCATTGTTTTAAAACAATAATGAATTGATCTTCACAGTTTCTCTGCATTTTTAACGTACAGTAGTTCACATGAGAGACATCCGAAGTCAATAAGGTGCATCATGAAAAAATTTTTCATTATCTTGGTTTTAGGTTCAACCACCCTGTTCAGTAGCATGGGGAGTTTTGCAGGTCCGCACGATCGTGATGAGGATTCGCGCGGTGGCGGCTGGCAAAATGGTCGTGGCTTTGATCGTCCAGATGGTGAAAATCGTCAACGTGAGCGCCGTATGCGTGAAGAACGTGGTGTCGAGCGCTTAAAGCAACATCGCTGGCAGGCAGGTTATGTCATGCCACAGCACTATCGTGGCAACGGTTATAAAGTCGATTATAAAGATAATAATCTTCCTCGACCTAGCCGTAACGAGCAATGGTACAAAATCAACAACGACTATATTTTGGTCAATTCGGAAGATAACAGCATTATCCGTATTATGGGTTTCTAGGCGCAGCCCCAATCGCTTGACCGCTAAAAGTTGGGTTGTTGGTTTAGGAAGTGATTTATCTTTTCTTTTTTTTCGTTAAAATCAGATCAATTGGTACATCTCTGAGATTCACATGGCGACCCAAATGACTGAAACGTTACATAGTACAACCCAAGATTATGTACACTGGTTTCGCCATTCCGCACCGTATATTAACGCCCATCGTGATAAAACCTTTATCCTGATGTTTGCCGGTGAAGCAGTTCAGCACGAAAATTTTCAGCATATTATTCATGATATTGCCCTGTTGCACTCTCTGGGCATCCGACTGATTCTGGTTTACGGCGCACGCCCGCAAATCAACCAGAATCTGCTTGATCGCAATATTGACACGCCATTTCACCAGAACCATCGCATTACCACCCGCGAATCATTACGTGGCGTCATGAATGCGGTGGGTTCAATCCGTTTGGAAATTGAAGCCCTACTCTCGATGGGTCTGGCCAATTCACCAATGTACGGCGCTCGCATTGATGTGGTGTCTGGTAATTTTGTCACCGCCAAACCTTACGGGATTCGTGATGGTATCGACTTCCAGCTTACGGGTGAAGTCCGTTCGGTGGATACTGATGCCATTCAGCGTCATCTGGATAACCATAATATTGTCCTGCTAGGGCCAACCGGCTATTCAACCACAGGGGAAGTCTTTAATTTACTGGCAGAAGAAGTGGCGACCAAGACCGCGATTGCATTAAAAGCCGATAAACTGATTTTCCTGGGTGAAAGACAAGGTTTAATGGATACGCAGCACCAGTTATTGCGTGAGTTAAATCCGCATCAGCTGGAACCCTATATTCAACAGAACCAGCAACAATATCCAGAATTCGCGCTCCATCTCAAACAGGCGCAACAGGCCTCTTTATCGGGAGTGCATCGTGTGCATCTGATTTCATATGCCTATGATGGTGCCCTGATTGAAGAGCTATTCACCCGTGATGGTGTCGGTACCCTGATTACTGATGCACACTATGAAGAAGTCCGCATTGCCAATATCAATGACGTCGGCGGTTTAATTAACCTGTTACGTCCACTGGAGCAGGAAGGTATTCTGGTATATCGCTCGCGCGAACGTCTGGAAAGTGAAATTGAACAGTTTGCGGTGATTGAACGGGACGGTATGATCCTGGCCTGTGCAGCCCTATACCCGATTCCGGCCGGATCAGATGAAATCCGTTCTGCTGAAATTGCCTGCGTGGCTGTGGATTCAAGCTATCGTAAATCCAATCGCGGTAGCCAGATTTTACAATTTCTGGAAAGCAAAGCCAAACAACAAGGTATTCAACAGCTCTTCGTACTCACCACCCGAACCGCGCACTGGTTTCTAGAACAGGGCTTTGTCCCTGCCAGCGTCGATGATTTACCGAATGCGCGTCAGGAGTTATATAACTATCAACGTAATTCTCTGGTATTTAAAAAGAGACTGCACTAAGCATTCAGCATGGTGAAGAGATATGTTTATTTTTGATAAAGATCTCTCTTCATCATCATTATCTCTGCTTAAGTCTGTATGAAGAATAAATTCACCAACCGATAAAATAATAAAAATTCAATTAAAAACAAAAACTTAATATATTTCATTTTTTAATTCTTATTCCATTTATGGATAAGGTTATGCAATCTTGTATTTTGCACTTTTCCTCATAAACAAAGCCCGATTTGTTATTTTTTATGCAATAAAAAAAGTTTTAGCTTAGTTGCTCATCTATTTAAATCTTTTGATTTTTCGGGGAGCACAACCATCATGGCTATTTCAAACCATCGCTCATGGACAACATATACCCTCATCGCGGCAAGTCTTGCCAGTTTGATGGGTGTTGCAGGCTGTGCCAAAAAACCTGAGCAGCAAAGCACCAAAAAACAAGAAACCACCACATTAAATATCGGCTTTCAAAAGTATGGCATCTTGCCGATTGTCAAAGCAAAAGGTGAATTAGAAAAAACGCTTGCTGCTCAGGGTGTACAGGTGAAATGGGTTGAATTCCCAGCCGGACCCCAGTTATTGGAAGGTTTAAACGTCGGAAGTGTGGTCTTGGGTGAGGCCGGTGAAGCACCACCGATCTTTGCCCAGGCTGCCAATCCCAATCTGGTCTATGTGGCCAATCAGCCCGCTGCCCCATCTGCAGAAGCCTTGATTGTGCAAAAAGATTCGCCAATTCAATCGATTCAGGATTTAAAAGGCAAACGTATTGCATTGAATAAAGGTTCCAACGTGCATTACCTATTACTTAAATTGCTGGAAGAAAATAATCTGACCTTAAGTGATATCCAGCCCGTTTACCTTCCGCCTTCAGATGCACGTGCTGCCTTTGAAAAAGGTGCTGTCGATGCATGGGTGATCTGGGATCCATTCCTTGCTGCAGCTGAACATCAGATTCATGCACGTGTCATTGCCAATGGCGAACATCTGGTCAGTAACCATCAATTCTATCTATCTGATCGCCAATTCGCACAAAATCATCCGCAAGTGCTAAATACCGTAGTCACCACGCTTAATCAAACCACGGACTGGGTCAAAACGCATCCAGACGATGCTGCAAAACTGTTAGAAAAACCCACCGCACTTGAATTCGATATTTTAAAAACATCAATTTCGCGTATGGGCTTTGGAGTTCAGCCTATTTCCGAAAAGGTTGCCAAAGAACAGCAATATGTAGCCGATGCATTTTTTGCCCAGAAACTGATTCCAAAGCAGCTTGTGATCCAAGATGCCTTATTGAAGAACGAAGTTAAATAATTGAGGATCATCATGAAGTTGTTATCTAAAGTTTCTGTTCTGGGTGTGCTGATCTCTACATTTTCGCTGAGTGGTTGCCAGAAACCCGAACAGCATACGGAGAAAGCACCTTCAACAACTGAAAATACAGCGGTAAAAACACTCTCGATCGGTTTCCAGAAATCTTCTCTCAGTTTGTTGGTTGCAAAACAACAAAAGCTATTTGAGCAAGAATTTCCGAATGCCAAAATTGAATGGCGTGAATTCCCTGCTGGCCCACAGATGCTTGAAGCACTTGCAGTCGGGGCAGTTGATTTTGGTTATGTCGGCAATACGCCACCGATCTTTGCTCAGGCCGCGGCTAAACCATTGAGCTATGTGGCTTATGAAGTGGTTGCGCCGACGGGACAGGCTGTTTTAGTACATGCCAACGATAAAATCAGCACCCTGCAAGACTTAAAAGGCAAACGTGTCGCAGTTCAAAAAGGTTCCAGTGCACACGAACTTTTGGCAAAAACCTTGCAGAAAGCGGGTCTATCTTGGCAAGACATTCAACCGATCTGGTTACCTCCTGCCGATGCACGCGCAGCTTTTGACAAACAGGCCGTTGATGCGTGGGCAATTTGGGAACCCTACTTAGGTACAGCAGAACTGCAAGGCCATACCAAAACCTTGGTCGATGGCTCTGCTTTTCCAACCACTTATTCTTTTTATATTGGTAATCCTGATTTTATTCAAAAGCATCCTGATTCTGCGCCAAAGCTGATTAAGAGCATCAACATTGCAGATCAGTGGATTGTGCAGCACCAAGATCAGGCACTACAGATTTATGCACAAAGTACGGGGCTGAGCCTTCCTGTGGCGCAACGTGTTTTAGACAAACGACCAAAACCATCGCCTGTGCACATCCTCACAGCAGAGGTCATAAAGAGTCAGCAACAAATTGCCGATTTATTTAAACAAGAGCAACTCATTCCTGTGCAGATTGATATTCAGCACAGTGTCTGGTCTGCCCAATAAACATTGATTTCATTTTCATAAGGAACATCGACATGAATATTTTCTGGTTTATTCCCACTCATGGTGACAGTCGTTATCTTGGCACCAGCAAGGGCGCTCGTCAGGTCGATCATGCTTATATGAAACAGATTGCCGTAGCGGTAGACAATCTCGGTTATGCCGGTGTCCTGATTCCGACTGGTCGCTCTTGTGAAGATCCGTGGATCACCGCTGCCAGCCTGATTGATGCCACCAACCAGCTGAAATTCCTGGTGGCGCTACGTCCTGGCATTACCACCCCGGCACTTGCTGCACGGATGGCTGCCACCTTCGACCGTCTTTCCAATGGCCGTATTCTGCTTAATCTGGTGACGGGCGGTGACGAGCAAGAACTCAAGGGTGATGGTCTCTATGAAGATCACAGTACCCGTTATCAGACTGCCTCTGAATATGTCAAAATCTGGCGTGAAATCCTGACCCGCTCACATACCGGCGAATCGTTTACCTTTCACGGCGAACGCCTCAGTGTCGATGACGCCAAACTGCTCTACCCGCCTGTACAGCAACCTTATCCTCCACTGTGGTTTGGCGGTTCATCAGAAGCGGCAACCGAATTGGCGGCGGAACAGGTCGATACTTATTTAACCTGGGGTGAACCTCCTGCTGCAGTGAAAGAAAAGGTCGAATATTTGCGTGCCAAAGCAGCGGCCAAAGGGCGTACCCTGAATTATGGGATCCGCTTACATGTGATTGTGCGTGAGACCAATGAACAGGCCTGGGCAGCAGCAGATGAGCTGATTCAATATCTAGATGATGCCACCATTGCCGCAGCACAGAAAAAATTTGCGCAAATGGATTCTGTTGGCCAGCAGCGTATGGCTGCCCTTCACGGCGGACGTAAAGACCAACTTGAAGTTTCACCGAACCTCTGGGCAGGCATTGGGCTGGTCCGTGGCGGCGCAGGAACCGCTTTGGTCGGTGATCCTGAAACGGTCGCGGCACGTATTCAGGAATATGCCGATTTAGGTATCGATACCTTTATTTTCTCGGGCTATCCACATCTGGAAGAATCGATCCGTTTTGCTGAACTGGTGTTCCCATTATTACCCCTTAAAACCCGCGAGAAACTGGCACAGCCACATTTAACCGGACCATTTGGTGAAATTATTGCCAATAACTACGTGCCGGAGGTCAAGGAAGCTAAGCCCTTAGCCAAGGAGACTGCATGAATAGCAAAGTTTCCGTCAATAATGTTTCACGTGGAACACAAAAAATAGGCAGCAGTTTATTGCCTTGGCTATTTCCAGTGTTACTGGTGCTGGTTTGGCAAGCTGCTTCGAGTTCGGGCCTGTTACAAAGCCGAGTATTACCCGCTCCAAGTGCTGTGATAAGTGCGTTCTGGCACTTACTGCTCAGTGGTGAACTTTGGCAGCATGTTAAAGTCAGTGCGGGTCGCGCTTTGCTGGGTTTACTGATTGGCGGTGGCTTGGGGCTGATTTTAGGGCTACTTAACGGCTCATCGCGTATTGCTTCAACCTTGCTTGATACCACTTTACAAATGATCCGTAACATTCCGGCATTGGCGCTGATTCCATTAGTAATTTTATGGTTCGGAATTGATGAAACGGCCAAACTGTTTCTGGTTGCGGTAGGCGTATTTTTCCCGATCTACATCAATACCTATCACGGCATCCGTTCCGTCGATCCCCAGCTGATCGAGATGGGTAAAAGTTATGGGCTAAGCCGCTGGCAGTTGTATAAAGACATCATTTTACCTGGTGCCATGCCTTCCATACTGGTCGGTCTGCGTTTCTCTTTAGGACTGGTCTGGGTCCTTTTGATTGTGGCCGAAACAATTTCTGCACAATCAGGAATCGGCTATATGACCATGAATGCACGGGAATTTTTACAGACTGATATTGTTCTGGTCGGTATTTTACTCTACGCACTGCTGGGCAAATTGGCCGATGTCTTGGCTCAAGGTTTAGAACGTTATTTATTACGCTGGCATGCAGGCTACCAGAAATAAAAGGGAGATAAAGATGAGTAATTTAAATCTAAATTTCTATGACAACAATCTGGTGCAACCTGTGACTGAACCAGAAACAGCTCAGGCACCTGCCAATGGCGCAGATATTTTGATTGAGCAACTATATAAGTTTTATGGTAAGGTCAAGGTTCTGGAAGATCTTGATTTGCATATTCAGGCAGGTGAATTTGTTGCGGTCGTCGGACGTAGTGGCTGTGGTAAAAGTACCCTGCTTCGTCTGATTGCCCAACTCGAAAAAGCCAGTTATGGTGAAATTAAATTCCAGTCCGCCCGTCATTTTCGTGAAGGTATCACCAATGCAGACATTCGGGTGATGTTTCAGGACCCTCGCCTGCTGCCATGGAAAAGCGTGCTGCAAAATGTGCAACTGGGACTACCTAAAGAACAGCACCAACTCGCAGCAACCTTACTGGAAAAAGTCGGCTTAAAAGAGAAAGCCTCGCAATGGCCTGCACAACTCTCAGGGGGGCAACGTCAACGTGCCGCACTGGCACGTGCGCTCTCGCATTCTCCTCGTATCTTGCTTCTGGATGAACCTTTAGGCGCCTTAGATGCCCTGACCCGTTTGGAAATGCAAAACCTGATTGAACGTCTCTGGAAGGAACAAGGTTTTACCGCCATTCTGGTGACACATGATGTAAGTGAAGCTGTCCAGCTAGCAGATCGAATTATCCTTCTGGATCAGGGCCATATTGCGCATAATTTTCAGGTGAATCTGCCACGTCCACGTAAAAAGAGTATTGCTTTTGCACAACTTGAACAACAAGTTCTTGATGCGGTTTTAGCCACCTAAAACCGTTTCACTTTTTCTAAAAAATGCGTCAAATCATCAAAAATAAGGATTCCAATTGATGACCAACAGATGAATTATTTACAAAATATGTATGACCTTTTTTAGATTTCAATAATTATCAAACACATCCCTAATTTTGGCCCAAAAAGTATAATTTTTTCGATAAAAAAATTCTGTGACTGTGCACAAATCCGGCAATTTATCTTACAATGTCAATGACATTTTTTGAATCAAGCTCGCAGATGGAACAGAAAAAAAGTACACAAAAGCGCAATCAACTGCTGAATGCTGCCCTGGATGTTTTTTCCGTCTATGGGTTTAGTGGCGCAAGTCTGGATGAGATTGCACAGCTCGCAAATATGCATAAATCTAATATTTTCTACTACTATGAAAATAAAGAGTCACTGTATGTGGAAGTGCTGACCACGGTTCTGCAAAAATGGCTGGCGCCTTTACAGACTTTGGAGTCAGAACTTGAACCGACAGAAGCACTGACGCATTATTTAATTCAAAAAATCGAAAGTTCACGTGACCAGCCAAAGGCTTCACGTTTATTTGCACTCGAGATTATTCAAGGTGCACCTCATATTTTGCCGATCTTGAAAGGTCCGTTAAAAAAACTGTTTAAGCGTAAAGCTAAAGTCATTCAAACTTGGCAAGAACAAGGTAAATTGTCGGCAGAGATTGATCCAGAACTGTTGATTCTGAATATCTGGGCCATTACACAGAATTACGCGGATTTCTCGACCCAGATTGAAATGGTAACAGGAAAAACCTTGCGTAATCGTAGTATGTTTCAACGCAGCATCGAGCATACTGTGCATGTGATGTTATACGGCGTGTTGCCACGTTAAATTTTCTTCACAAGCCTTGTTTTAGCGATTGAAATAAACGAAAAAAGCGACGGTGTTAGTCGCTTTTTTTCTTGCCAAATGGTTAAGGTGATTATTCAAAAGTATTCTACTTTTTTAAATTGGGGAAAATGTAGGATTTTTATTCATCAAATAACTTTCTAATTATGAAATATATAGATTTAGCAAGATTATCAATAAGCTGCTGACCTTGTCTAAGATATGATTGATCATCATCAACTTCAGCTAATTTAATGGCATCACTAATTTTAGATCCTGCTATATGTGCATCTCCATTCCTCATATCGTATATACCAGCAATTATGCCAAACATTTGACGAGCTTTATCCTCACCTACTTTATCCGCCAAAATACTTTCAAAAAGTTTATTTGAGCCTAGATCATTTTTTAATTTATGATTGGAAAGCTGTTTGAGAGCTTTTTTATTTAAACGTTCTGAAAAAAAGCGAGCTAGCTCTTTTGCTAATCGCAATAAGGATGGTTCATCTTTACTAGCAAATCGAGAAATATTCTTAAAGAAGGTATCTGCATCAACTTTATGTAAAAAAATTTCTAACTTATATTTTTCATAAAAATTTTGCTCTAATACCTTTGCCAGTTCAAATAATTTTATTTCTGGAGCATGGGTTTTAGCTGGATTAGCTTCTACTTGAGACAACATTAACTCAGCTGATACTTTACCATCAGGCACTACATTATGACTTAACCAAACATGTTGTTCCCAAGGTTTTAGTCGAGCAATATCATAAGCATATACTGTTATATAATCGGCTACATTTAAACCAAAATGTGTTCTATAACCTGAGGAAGAATTTATAGCCCCTGTTTCCTGTGTATACCAATTTAAAGAAAAACCTCTATACGTAAGTAGTTCATTAATTACAGAAGATCTAAACCAAAGCCAACGTCCAATAGATTCATCATTTAATTTATCAGAGGTTATTCTTCGTCCATCTGTTTCAATAATAAAGCTAGGTAAATTGTCATCTTGGTCATTTCTTATTCTGATACTTTTCCCGTTATGCTTTATCCATTCATCTTTGAAAAATTCTCCCTCGACTCTTACACCTGAATATCCTCCTGTATAGCCCCCTCTTTGTTCATATGCTGTATTTTCATCATTCTCTTCTCCCATTACAGGAGCATCTTCTTCATTATCAATATCAGTTCTCCACACTCGCATGGACGCCCATGTACCGCCATAAACACTTTCAAGATCGCGGATTAAAAGTTCGAATCTACCGCCTTCAATCTCTTCATTTTTATCTTCAAGATCCTTATAAGGGCTGGTTTCTAGACTTTCTACATTCTCAACTCTTTGTCGGTAATATGAAATTCGCAGGTTTAGATTTCTAGCAGCAAGATAGTCTATTAAAAATTCTTTTTTAATTTCGATAAGTACATGATCATTATTTTCATCAAATATCTCCTTAATTACGGGAGTAAAATTTTCCAACGGACTTACCCAAATATTTCCCTCCTTCACTAGCTGTAGTGCCATGATTAAATCAGGGTTAATTATCCATTCACGCTTGTGTGTTAAAGGATGTGTATAGCTAAATACTAAATGAGTCCCTATAGGTTGTTTATCATTGTATTGATACTCTTCAACCGTTTTATAATATCCATCATCATAGGCATATGGAGTTGTCTCACAACCTATTCCTATGTCACTCCAACTTAAGCTGTCAGCTAAACTCATATGCTTTTCAGGAAAAGCAACTGTACCGCACCCGAAGTAATCTTCAATGTATCCGATATTTCTAATATCCCCATGAGTACTATTCTGTGATGCTCTTAATGGTATCCAAGTTGCATTATTAAAAGACCTACGAATTTCTTTAGTCTGTAATATCCAATCTTTCTTACTCATCCTATTTCCCTTATAAATACGATTAAATTTTAAGATATCTTTGAATAAAAGCTAAACTTTCTTATTTTTTAGATCACTTTCTCATTCACTCTTCATTTAACATAAATCTCTTATGCGTAACCAGCTTGCAAACTAAAGTAATTTTTAATTTCAACAATCTACCGATAAACAAAAGCCCACCCATACATACTACGGCATTAAACCTTTGTACTTAAAAATGCGCCTGATACAACGCCAATAATTTTTGTGCGCCTAGTAACAGGTTTTCTTCCCACTCTAAATGAGCCGTATCATTGGCACCATCAGTAATATATTTAACGGAAATCAAACGTACCCCCAGTTTCTGACAGACTTTAGCTAAGGCATAGCCTTCCATATCAACCAGATTACAGCTGACTTTCGGTAAGCCTGTTTCAAACGAATCACCCGTGCCACAAATTCCTTTTGGTAAAGACTCAAAATGCGGCTGGGCATGGATGTCAGCAGGAATCTCGTCATCCATTGGCGTGACACCAACTGCAAAACCGAGTGGGGAGACATCCATATCACGCTGCACGAACGTGGTGACTTCAACTAGACTATGTGCATCAAAGTACGAACTTCCGGCACTGCCTAAATTAATCAATGTTTTGCACCCTGTCTTTTGAATCACCTCAAAGGCTTTGAATGCCGCATTAATTTTGCCAATTCCACTGTAATGGACTTCTATGCCTGCCTGCTCAAACAAACCTTTGGACTCGCTCGGCAAAGCCATAATCAGAGCAACATCAGCATTCATAAAAAGACTCGTTCAAATCAAAATAGAGACACAAAAAAGGTGTGCTTTAGCACACCTCGATATTATTGCATCTTCTGCTGTAAGGCGACCAAACAGGGAGAGAAAAATAACTGACCACTATAGGCACCTGCCAGCGTTTTCTTCATCACCAAGGCCCATAATCCGACCAGCAGCAGACTGAGAACCACGGCAACATACTGTAAAAAATCAATATGTAACTGATGCGCTAAATTAAAGATCGCCAAAATAAATACACCGAACGGGAACGTGAGGCCCCACCAGCCTAGGTTAAATGGAATGCCAGTGCGCATATGGCGTAATGTAGTCAAAATCGCGATACCAAACCACCATAAACCGAAGCCTAATAACACCAGACTCGCTACGATGCCTAAAGCAGGTAATAACGTTGCCAAACCTTCAAAGCCCATCGCTTGCATGATCCGTGGCGCCTGCTCGCCGAGTAATAGTAATGCTAACGCCCCTGTCCCGATCGGACCTAAACATAACCAGCTAGAAATCGCCACTTCTTTCTCAGGCAACTGATGCAATGCCAGACGTAACATCAGGATAGTTAAAATTGCAAATGCAGGTAACACAGAAATGCCCCATAATACATAGCCTGTGATCAAGATGGTCAAGGCATGCTGATCGGCTGCTAAATGTTGCAATAACAAGCCCGCAGAGCTGGCAGCAACTTCACATGCCACAATCGGCAACAGCCAGACGGCGGTCATGCGTTGCAGTTGATGGTCCTGACAACTAAACATACAGAATGGCACCAACCAAGCAATTACTACAGCAAGAACAACATCGATATACCAAAGGTAAGTTGCAATTTGTATGGCGATATCACCATATAAATGGGTACCGAAACTGAGAAAACCATTGGCAATCGTGGCTAAACCCATGGGTATCGCACCCAAAAACAGACTCATATTGGGATGGCTAAAAATCTGCTTGGCTTCAGTCGGAAATAAGATCCAGCGTAAGCCATACAACACAGTAAAAGTAGTAAATAACAGAATGTTGAATTGCCACAATTTCGTCGCAAGCATAAACAAAAGAGATGAAGCAAAAGGCAGCTGTGTTAAAATCATCGCCACAACCCCTGTGCCCATGGTGGCAGTAAACCAGTTCGGGGTAAAATGGCGTATTACATCGGTGCTCTGCTCTAGCTGATAAAACGGCTTTCTCATCTCTATCTCGATATCAAGCGACTATGCAGCTATTTTAGTTTAATCATTAAATAAGAAAAATTGATTTATTTTTATTTAATGAATCAATTTAACTGATATAAAACCTCTAAATATTGAAAATTTTCTGTGTAAAAACACAACAACAAGACGAAACGCTGAGAATATGGCAATATATAGCCTTTGCAAAAATCACTGTATTTAACGCCCATGAAGTTGCTTCGTCTCAACGCATTATCGCCAGATTTTCAGTTACCGCCGACTGCGGTAACCATTGGCAATTTTGATGGTGTCCATCTCGGCCATCAAGCGATGATTGCTCAACTCAAAACGTTGGCTTCTGCGCAAGGCTTAAAAACATTAGTGATGATTTTTGAGCCGCAACCGCTTGAATTTTTTAAAGGTTATGATGCTCCGCCACGCATTAGCTCATTACGTGAAAAAGTAGAATATTTAACCGAGCTGGGCGTAGACTACATTGCAGTTGCGAAATTTAACCAATATTTTAGAAGTCTAAATGCCACAGAATTTGCAGACCTACTCAAATTAAAACTGAATGCGCAAAGCCTTGTACTGGGAGATGACTTCCATTTTGGTAAAGACCGCCAAGGCAACAGCGAATTTCTACGCAACTATGGCTTTGATGTCACCAATTTAAATACCATTGCCTTAAACGGTGAACGGGTCAGTTCAACCCGTATTCGTCAGGTCCTACAAGCAGGTGATCTGGCTTTAGCGGCAAAATTACTGGGACGTCCATATAGCATCACTGGCCGTGTCCAGTATGGTGACCAGATTGGTCGCACCCTTGATTTCCCAACGATTAATGTGCGTTTAAACCGTCATAAACCGTGCTTAAACGGGATTTATGCGGTCGATGTGGTGTGTGAAGATGCCTCTCTTACAGCAAAAATAAAACATGCAGATCCTGCCCTTAATGGCATCTCTGGCTATCAAGCTGATAGTTTGTTTGGTGCAGGTCATGTGGGAACACGCCCAGCCATCAAACAAGACCAGCCAGAATGGCGATTAGAGGTACATTTCCCTGATGTTTCTGCTAATCTGTATGGCTTATTGATGCGGGTAACCTTCCTTCACTATTTACATGGTGAGCTGAATTACCCTTCGCTTGAAGCCCTCAAAACCGGAATTAATGATGATGTGCAAAAGTTGCGAGATTATCGTAGCAGCACAGCAGAATTTCCTTTTTAAATTTAATTTTCATTTGTAATACATGTCAGTTTACAAACTGATCAAACTGGAAGAAAACTTGCATGAGCGATAAGCAAACTCCTGAAAATGCAGTGGATTATAAAGCCACACTCAATTTGCCAGCGACTGAATTTGCCATGAAGGCAAACTTGGCTGTGCGTGAAGCCAAATGGTTAGAAGAGTGGTATGCCGACAACATTTATCAGCAGATTCGTGCATCGCGTATTGGCAAGAAAAAATATGTCCTTCATGACGGCCCTCCCTATGCCAATGGTCAAATTCATTTAGGCCATGCAGTCAATAAAGTCTTAAAAGATATCATTATCAAAAGCCGTATTTTAGATGGCTTTGACGCACCTTATGTGCCAGGTTGGGACTGTCACGGTCTGCCAATCGAACTGAAAGTAGAAGAAAAAGTTGGTAAGGTCGGCGTCAAGGTTGATGCATCAACCTTCCGTAAAGCTTGCCGTGAATATGCATACACTCAAGTCGAATTACAGAAAAAAGACTTTGTGCGTATGGGCGTGTTTGGTGACTGGGACAATCCATACCTCACCATGAACTTCAAACAAGAAGCAGATATCGTACGTGCGCTTGGTGCAATTGCCAAGGCAGGTCATATTGAGCCGGGTTTAAAACCAGTGAACTGGTGTATGGACTGTGGTTCTTCGCTGGCTGAAGCTGAAGTTGAATACGAAGATAAAAAATCAGATGCCATTGATGTCGGCTTTACCGTGGTTGATCTGAACGATCTCAGCACGCGTTTGAATGTCGAGGTGAAAGATGCGACTGATATCGTGATCTGGACCACAACGCCATGGACCTTGCCTGCCAACCAAGCAGTCGCGCTACACGCGGATATCGACTATCAATTGGTACAGGTGACCACTGACCGGGGTACGCAAAACTTTATTCTGGCCAAAGATCTGGTCGAATCGGCAATCGAGCGCTATAAGCTTGAAAACCCAGTTGTACTCGCTGATTTCAAAGGCGCGGCAATCGAAAATCTTTTATTGCAACATCCGCTGTTAACTGATCGCCAAGTGCCTGTGATTTTAGGCGAACACGTGATTGCAACCAGTGGTACAGGTGCAGTCCATACCGCACCGGGCCACGGTGTAGACGATTACAAAGTCGGCTTGCTCTATCAATTGAAAGTTGAAAATCCTGTAGGCGGCAATGGTGTATATTTACCTACTGCGCCAATTTTTGCAGGCGAACACATCTATAAAGCCAATCCTCAAATTATTGAAGCATTGGGTGCAGTCGGTCGTTTATGGGCGCATCAGCCAATCAAGCATAGCTATCCGCATTGCTGGCGTCACAAAACACCAATTATCTTCCGTGCGACACCACAATGGTTTATCAGCATGGATGCCAATGGTCTACGCCAAAATGCATTAAACGCGATTGAAAATGACATTGAGTTTGTGCCTGATTGGGGTCAAAGCCGTATCCAATCCATGATTGAAGGTCGTCCTGACTGGTGTATCTCACGTCAACGGACCTGGGGTGTGCCAATCCCGTTCTTCGTTCATAAAGATACCAATGAATTGCATCCGCGCACGCCTGAACTGATTGAAGAAGTGGCTAAGCTGATCGAACAGGAAGGGATTGACGGCTGGTATAACCGTGAAGCAAGTGACTTCATTGGTGCAGATGCCGAAAACTACAATGCAATCCGTGACACACTGGATGTCTGGTTCGACTCTGGCACAACCCACTATGCGGTGCTACGTGAACGTGAAGACCTGCAAGATCCTGCTGACTTGTATCTTGAAGGTTCAGATCAACACCGTGGCTGGTTCCAGTCTTCATTGCTGACCTCAATTGCCATCAATGAACGCGCGCCATATAAAGGCTTGCTCACCCACGGTTTTGTGGTCGATGAGAAAGGCCGTAAAATGTCTAAATCATTAGGTAATATCATTACCCCACAAGACATTATTAAAGATATGGGTGCAGATGGCTTACGCTTCTGGATCGCTTCTGCAGACTACCGTTATGAAATGACGGCCGGTAAAGAAATCTTTAGCCGTGCTTCAGATGGTTACCGTCGTATCCGTAACACCTTACGTTTCTTGCTGGCGAACCTGAATGGCTTCAAGCCATCTACGGATGCGCTGCCAGTGGACCAGTTGATTGCATTAGACCAATACATCCTGCAACGTGCTGCTGAGGTTCAAAAAACCATTCAGCAAGCCTATGAAGAGATGAATTTCCATATTGTGACCAATGCCCTCACCAACTTCTGTATCAACGATTTGGGTGGGTTCTATCTCGACATCATCAAAGATCGTCAATACACCACCAAGGCAGATTCACAAGCACGTCATTCTGCCCAAACCGCGCTGTACCATATCGTTCAGGCCTTTGTTCGCTGGATGGCACCAATTCTCAGCTTTACCGCACAAGAAGCATGGCCTTTAATCCCAGAACAAACTGAAAAATATGTGTTTACCGCTGAATGGTATGACATTCCAACCGCATCAACAGCAAACTTACTGTCTGAAGCAGATTGGCAAACATTGATTAGCGTAAAATCAGCAGTAAATAAACAGATTGAAGCAGCACGTAACGCTAAACTGATTGGCAGTAACTTATCTGCAAAAGTTGAACTTTGGGCAGATGAAGCATTACAGAAATTGTTGAACCAATTGGCTGATGAATTACGCTTTGTCTTGATCACCTCTCAAGTCATTGTGCATCCGTATGCTGAACAAGGTGAAAGCACTGACCTTGCCGGGTTACGTGTTCAGGTTTCAGCGGCGGATGGTGAAAAATGTGTACGCTGCTGGCATGTGCTGCCAGATGTAAATACACACGTTGGTCATGCTGGTTTATGCGCTCGTTGTATTATCAATGTCACTGGCAGTGGCGAAGTGAGAAAATATGCATAATTCTGTGCAAACAAGCCCCGCAAAAAAAGGCTTATTCCAGTTTTACCCGCACAACTTCATGTGGCTTGGACTTTCTGTTCTTGCCATTGTGCTGGATCAATGGACCAAATGGATTGCAAGTTCGCATTTAAATTATGCTGATCCTGTTCCGGTTCTGCCTTTTTTAAACTGGACATTACTTCACAATCATGGCGCAGCATTTAGCTTTCTATCTGATGCGGGTGGCTGGCAACGTTATCTGTTTACCTCTCTTGCGGGCATTGTGTCGATTATTTTTGTGTTCTGGCTAATGCGCATGCCAAAGAAAATGATCATTTTGCCTATGGCAATTGCGTTGATTCTCGGTGGAGCCATTGGCAACCTGATTGACCGTGTCAGTCTGGGCTATGTGGTCGATTTTATCCATGTCTATTACCAGAACAGCCATTTCCCGGCATTTAACCTTGCAGATAGTGCCATTACTTTGGGAACGATTTTACTGCTAATCGATACCTTCTTCCTCGAGAAGAAACGCAACCAAAATGCGGATAGATAAGATGAACGAAATTATTCACCCAAACGAAGAAATTCGTATTCAGGACGGTTCAAAAGTTGACTTGCACTTTTCGGTTTCAATCGAAAATGGTGTTGAGATCGACAATACCCGTAGCCGTGAAGAACCTGTCAGTCTGGTGATTGGCGACGGTAACCTGTTACCTGGCTTTGAAAAAGCTTTATTTGGTTTACGTGCAGGCGATCGTCGTACTGTACATTTACCACCTGAAGATGCTTTTGGCCCCTGGAATGCTGAAAATATCCAGATCTTCGATACCGTTAAGTTTGAACAGCGTCCAATCGTTGGTCATATGATTGAATTTGAAGATAAGGCCAAAGCCACCTTATTTGGAATTGTAAAATCGGTCAATGATGACACCACTGAAATCGATTTTAATCATCCACTGGCAGGCAAAAATATTACCTTTGAAGTGGAAATCTTTAAGGTCACCCCTGCTGGACAGCAAGGCATTAAATTGATGTAACATAAAAGCTCTCAAATGAGAGCTTTTTTTAACCCTGAATAAAAGTATAAGATCATTAAAAGACATTTATTTTCGATTCAAAGCAATAACACAGGAAGATCAATATGCTCATTTACATTATCGTCGGTAGCATCCGCGAAGGTCGCACAGCCATTAAAATCGCCAATTGGGTCGATCAGGCCATCAATGAACTTTCATTAAATGATATTCAGACCGAGATTATCGATCTGAAAGAATGGGCCTTACCTATCTTTGCAGGCGCACATCCTCCGGCGACAGGTGTTTATGACCAACCTAAACAACAACAATGGGCCGATAAAATTGCCGCAGCTGATGCATTTATCTTGATTAGCCCTGAATATAATCATGGCTACAGTCCAGCACTCAAAAATGCATTGGATTACGTGGCTAAGGAATGGCAAGGTAAACCTGCAGCTTATGTGGGCTATGGTGCAACCAATGGCTCTCGCTCGATTGATCAACTCCGTCAGGTCGCGACCTATATCGGCTTGGTGGACAGCAATGCGGTTCTTGAAATCCGTGATATTTTTAAACGTAACAAAGAAGAAACGTTTGAAGCCAATGAGTTTGAAGTGAAAGGCTTGTCAGCGTTAATGAGTAAACTACAGAAGTATCATATCGCTTAATTGTACGCCTAAGCGTACGTTGATCAGGTAGATTTACGTCTATATCCAACCCAGCTTAATCGTTAATATATGAAGCATAGAGAAACAGGAAGTCTCATTGAGAATAATAAAACACACAGGACGTGGTCGTTAATAGGATATCAACGACATAAGCGGAATACGAAGAAGCCCCGTCAGGATGATGGGGCTTCTTTTTATCTATGTGAAGCATGTAACAGAAATTGACATCGTATCCCGCAAGATACAATCTGCCCCAGAAAGCCCTACATTTTTCATGTTTTTAGCTTGTTACCCTAAAATAAAAATGATTTTGAGGTCGTAACCATGGGTAAAAAAGCATTAATCATCACATCTAACGCAGGCGTTGAACATGATGAGCTGATTCAGCCACTCGAATTTTTAAAAGGCAAAGGTATTGAAGTCATCCATGCTGCAGAAAGCTTTGATGCTGTGCAGACAGTAAAAGGTGATAAGGCACTTGGTCCAAGTTATACACCACAAGCCTCATTGGATCAGGTTTCTGTAGAAGATTACGATATTTTGATTATTCCTGGCGGTACCGTCAATGCCGATACCTTACGGCTCAATGAAAAAGCCCATGCCATCATTCAATATTTTACCGATCAAAACAAGCCGATTGCCGCAATCTGTCATGCGCCTTGGACACTCATCAATGCAGAACGGATTAAGGATAAAAATCTAACGTCCTATAAAAGCATTCGTCTGGACCTAGAAAATGCAGGCGCACACTGGGTGGATGAAGCGGTACATCGTTGTAATACCAATGACTGGCCTCTTATCACCTCACGCTGCCCAGATGATATTCCACAGTTCAATGAAGCTATCTTGAAAGAATTGAGTCAAGAATAAGCTCTTAGACAGCATTATTTTTCTCTACGCCAATAAAAAACACCCCCAACCGTTAGGTTAGGGGTGTTTCTAATTTAAAAGCTGGCGATGACTTACTCTCACATGGCAAGTGCCACACTACCATCAGCGCTAAGAGGTTTCACTTCTGAGTTCGGGAAGGGATCAGGTGGTTCACTCTTGCTATTGTCGCCAGCAAACTGTTTTGGTTTTGGGTGGTCTTACGTTTTTTGCCACTTAGTACCGAAAGAGTTATTAACGGATTAGTTTAATTGAGTCGTATTGTAACCAGTTTCTACACTAAATCAAGTTATGTATTGAATTTATCTTGAATACAACAACTGTTTGGGTGTTGTATAGTCAAGCCTCACGAGCAATTAGTATTGGTCAGCTT
>NZ_BMDA01000005.1 GCF_014635545.1 Acinetobacter courvalinii | reverse complement strand
ACAGGTAATTTAGATATTTAGCAAACTTATCAACCAATCCAAGAATCTAACCATTTTAGCCAAATCCTTGTTTATCAACAAGTTTTTATCTGCATCACCGCCGATGGATGTGCATTCTACAGCATTCCTAACCCAATGCAACACCCTTTTCTATTTTTATTTAAATAATTTAACCAAGCGTCTATTTTTTACACAAATAAGGCTGAAAATGCGGAATTTGGTCGATTATTTGCTCGGTTTTATTTTTTTCCTGCCAATGTAATGGTCTGCAATCGATATATTCACAGTATCCAGTGCCTTCATAATTTTTATTTTTCCATAATAGCTGGTAATGAAAGCTGCCTACATATCCGGCAGCAAGACCAAACTTATAATCTCCCCGACTTTTGGCTTGTAACTGGAAAATCACTTCATCTTTTTCTTGGTACTGCCAAATAAACTCTCGTGGCAAATACATTTCCCGCCCATTCGGTGTTTTGACTTTCGGATATACACGGGTGATATCCAGAACGACTTGATGTTCATAGACAACATTGATCTCTTTTGTTTGTATTTCTATCCGTGAAAAGACAATGTTATTCCATTGGTTTCTGAGTTCAGACATGATGATTTGCAAATCAGGATGAATCTGAATAATTTGATAGGTGAAAAAATGAAAAGCGATAAAAGGAAAATAAATCGCCCGGGCATGTTTTAAGACACCTCGCGCTTCAATTTGGTATTTTTGTTTTTTATAGACAATTTCACCCTCACATTGGCAAGAAACATACCAGTAATCTGCCACCCCCCATTGCAGAGCCGAGTGATTTTCAATATCTGTGCATATCTTCACTTTGAGCTGACAACTGAGTTCTTCATCATTCCGTTTAAAATAATAATGAGGAAAATCGGCCTGAATATGATCAACATCAAGAAACTGATAGCGATCTACTTCTAACTGGCATTGTTCTTTTGCACTATAGCTTTTCAGATGCCCCACCGTGGATGCGCTGCTACTGACCAGAACAGTAGCCGTATCAATCGCGGTTGTAGTAATGGCACTGGCGTTATAGCAAATCGGAATACGGGGTTGCCCAATCAGGCTAATAAAATTGAAATAATGAAATGGCTCAGGCAAATTCGGCAGGATCAGGGCCTGATAAACAATTTTAAATAATCCCTTAGGCGGGTAAAAAGTTAAAGCATCTGACTTATTGAGGTTCAGCTGCTTTAATTGATTATTACTCATCAATATTGGCATACTGAACCTCCTGAATTTTAGGTTGTTATTTTTTCATCATTCTTTTTAGCAAACAAAGTCGTTACAAAGCCTGAAAGCACATAGAGAATACATACAATCAAGATCCCTACAGGAATGTTGTACGTGATTGCAGCAAAAATCAAGACCACAGGCAACATCACGACAAAAGGTACACGTTTACGATCCATTTGTTTAAATGAATAGTATTTGATGTTCGAAATCATCAGTAAACCGACTGCGACCATGACCACCGAATTAATCACCTGAATCACAATATCTCTTAAATCAAAGATAAACGGGAAATCACGACCAACCCATACTAATGAAATCACGGTAACGGCAGCAAGCGGACTGGCAATTCCGATAAAATAACGCTTATCCACTACACCAATCTGTACATTGAAACGCGCTAGACGGAAAGCTGCACAAGCGGTATAGATAAAGCAACAGGCTAAACCAATACGCCCAAGGTCATGCAAGCTCCAGCTATACATCAAGATTGCAGGCGCCACACCAAAAGCCAATAAGTCAGAAAGTGAGTCGTATTGTTCACCAAATGCACTTTGCGCACCAATTGCACGTGCCACGCGTCCATCCAAACCATCAAGTAATGCAGCCAGGAAAATGGCATAGATTGCCTGGTTAAAATTGCCATTCATACTGGCAATAATTGAGTAGAAACCAGAAAGAAGTGCAGCCGTTGTAATTAAATTCGGCCACAAATAAATGCCACGACGTTTCACTTTTTGTCCTTCGTGCGTATGCTCTTCTTCTTCTACTTCAAAAGTGATGCCATCAAAAGAATGGGCATCTTTATTTAAATCAGAATCAGGTTTAAGAGAATTTGTCATTATTTTCAATTCCTCAAGAATATTTGGACGTTGATGGGTTATTCACCCACCAACCAACGCACTGCAGCATGTCCACCATTTTCACTCATACGCAAATGTGGAAATAACCATTGTAATGCCTGATCCGCATCTTCCGAGAATTTCCAAGGTGGATTGATCACCAACAAACCACAACCATTCAAACCGACTGGTGTGTCATCTGGCCATACACAAATTTCACAAATCAATTGACGGCGAATACCGGTTTTCAACATTTTCTTTTCAAAACGGTCAATCATCGCGCGATCTTTGATTGGATACCAAACAGCGAATACCCCTGTTGGCCATTTTTTATGAGCGGTTTGCAGTAATTCAACCAGCTGTGGGAAATCTTTACGCTCGATTTCGTAAGGTGGGTCAATCATGACCAATCCACGCTTTTCTTTTGGTGGAATGACCCCCATCAGACCTTCATAAAAATCACGCTCATGCAGGCCGGCACGTTTATCGCGAATATTAAAATATAATTGCTGAAACACGTCACGCTGCATTTCAAACACAGTCGCTTTATCTGTTTCACGCATGCCTTCAAGCGCAAACCAAGGTGATCCTGGATAAGCACCTTTGCCCGAAGCTGCACGCATATCTTCAACAATTTTAAGATATTGTTTTACACCTTCCGGTGCATTTCGTTTAATCGAATCGTCAAGTTTGACCAAGCGATGGATACCCGTTAAGAATTCACCTGATTTTTGTGCTTCAGAAGTCGATAAATCATATTTACCGGCACCACCATGGGTATCAATATATCGATAAGGTTTATCTTTCGTATTTAAGCGAGCAAGCAGTTGAAGCAAAAGTACATGCTTCATCACATCGGCAAAGTTACCCGCATGGAAATGGTGACGGTAATTCATGTTGACAATTTATTCCTCAATTCAGCAGGTAGTTTAACATGAAAATAGGGGCCGATGACATTTCACCTTGCGAGCCCTAGCTCTCATTGCGACTGTTGACATTTTTTAGCTGATACAAGGCATGGTTTTCGAAATTTAGCATTCTAAATAAGAAAAGCATAACGCCGAAGCAGCAAAAAATGTCGCAGTCCTTGAGCTTCGCCTTGCACTGCAATCAAAGCAATGCTTTGCTTTTGCTCAGGGTTATAGCTAAAACTGCCCTAAACTTCGTTATGAAACTTGACAAGGGGATCGCCATTGCCTACGTTCCATGCCTCGTTTATGTCGTTTTAGCTTATAACGCAAGGCATGGTTGAAATATCAGCGACCCCTCAACTATTCTTTAGCGTTGATGTGATCGTCTAAAATCGCACTTTAATCCAACCCATCCTAAACTGGAGTGCCATGCAACCAACCTCTCTTGCTGAATCATGGAATTTAGAGCAAATTCTGGATGATTTAAATGAATTTGGCTTTGCCGTGATTGATGATGTCTATTCACATGAATATGTACACTCTCTTGTTCATGAATGCACCTCTCATCTTGCGGAATTCAGAGCAGCGGGAGTACAAAATGGTGTGGTCAGTCATATCCGGAGTGACCATATCCTGTGGATTGATGGTCAGTTACCGATTGCCCAACAGCATCTCAAGGCCTTAGAAGTATTATCACAAACTTTAAATCAGGCCTTTTATCTCGGCATCAAAGAAGTAGAAGCACATTTTGCCTGCTATAACGCCGGTGAATTTTATGCTTTGCATCGTGACAATCCGCAACAAAAAAATGACCGGATGATTTCCACCGTATTCTATGTGCATGAAAGCTGGCAAGAGGACTGGGGCGGCCAATTACGTTTGCAGGATAAAAATGGTCAATGGCATATTATCCAGCCCTCACCTAATCGTCTGGCGATTTTCCAGAGCGATTTATTACATGAGGTTCTACGTTCAAAACAACAGCGCCTGTCGATTACTGCATGGTTACGTAGCGGAAGCTCAATCTGGAATCAGGGCTAAGCCCTTTAAATTGCTAAAAACAGCCTTATATACCTAGGCATAACTGACGATTCTGGATCAATACATGTCGAACGAAACTAAACAAGTCATTGCACGCATTGGTGAAACTGACCAACTCTTTTTAGAGAACAATAGTCCTGAACTTGCTTTAGAGCGTGCAGACCTGCGTTTACAGCTGGTTGTAATAAGTCATGTACGTCAGGAACAGTTGCATTTCTTGCAAGAAGCAATCGTATTGCTTGAACAGGCACGTATTGAATATGAGGAAATGCCATTAAGCCTGTATCTCAACCTGTCGTTGACTTTAGCCAAAGCTTATATGATTTATTTCGAGCTGACCAAAGAGCAACGTTTTGCCCTCATTACTCAGCAGATCTTGAAACCGCTGGCACATCATGAGCATCTGGATATTTATTTCTTTTTGGCTTATGCATCTGCCGTTAAGCAAGAACAGGCCTTAACACGACACTGGTTGAAAAAGTATGTGTCTTGCCTAGAGCATGATCTGGAATTACTACAGCTTCACCCCGCTTTTGTTGAAGTCCGTAAAGAAGACTGGTTTAGTACCCTATTACGCAATAAAGCTCACTGATGTGAGCTTTATTTTTATCGAATCATGACTTGGTACTGTCTACATGCAACTGCTGATTCAGCTCATCAATTACAATGGCCCAGTCATCATCTTTGTCCCAGTGACTTTTTAGAAAATCTCGCTGACCCGCACTCCAGAACTCGGCTTCATGCAATTTCTGATCAGCACCGAGCTGATGCGTTTTCACAAAACTTTCAATTGCAGCATCATCTGCCCCAAGCCCAAGTTGCTCAAATAAAAGTTCCAGTGTGGGTTGTTGTTCAAACATTGTTATTCTCCATAAGTGCTTCCGATCAAAATAATTTATCAGCAAACCCAGCAGATATGCTTAGGTATGTCTATATTTTCTTGTTGTTTTTTGTGATTCATGTATAAAAAAAGCACTCTATAGAGAGTGCTTTTTTCAATTTATCAAACTGATAAATTATTTAACCATGTCAGCAATCGCTGCACGTTCTTCTTCAAGCTCGTTCAGCGTGAAGTTGATACGCTCACGGCTGAATTCGTCGATTTCTAAACCTTGAACGATTTTGTATTCACCGTTTTCAGTGGTTACAGGAAAACCGAACATTACGCCTTCAGGAATACCATAAGAACCATCAGATGGAATACCCATAGTGACCCATTTGCCGTTAGTACCCAACGCCCAGTCACGCATATGGTCAATTGCAGCATTCGCAGCTGAAGCAGCTGAAGACAAACCACGCGCTTCGATAATCGCAGCACCACGTTTACCAACAGTTGGAAGGAACACATCTTTGTTCCAAGCCGCATCGTTGATTTTGTCTTTTAAGCTTACGCCATTTGCTGTTGCGAAACGGTAGTCAGCATACATAGTTGGAGAGTGGTTACCCCAAACAGTCATGTTTTCGATGTCAGAAACTGCAACACCTGCTTTTTGAGCAAGTTGAGTCAACGCACGGTTGTGGTCAAGACGCAACATTGCTGTGAAGTTTTTAGCAGGAAGATCTGGAGCAGATTTCATTGCGATGTAAGCATTGGTGTTCGCAGGGTTACCCACAACCAATACTTTAACGTCACGGCTTGCAACTTCGTTCAATGCTTGGCCTTGGCCAATGAAGATTTCGCCATTTACTTTTAATAAGTCAGCACGTTCCATACCTGGACCACGTGGACGTGAACCAACTAATAACGCGTAATCAGCATCTTTAAATGCAACTTTAGGATCATCAGTCCCGATCATGCCTGCCAATAACGGGAAAGCACAGTCATCAAGTTCCATCATCACGCCTTTAAGCGCTTGTTGAGCTTTCTCAAAAGGAACTTCAAGCAATTGTAAAATGACTGGTTGATCTTTACCTAACATTTCGCCGCTTGCGATACGGAATAATAAGCTATAACCAATTTGACCAGCAGCGCCTGTAACGGCAACACGAACGGGTTGCTTCATGTGATATTCTCCAATGAGATGCGTTAGCACGATTGAACGTTATTGTTATTCAACCGAATTATCATAAACGGCAAAGATTGTACTCTAAAGCGAATGCATATGCATGTAAAAGAGAATGAATTTCAACGAAAGTCTAATAGAAAATACAAATCAAACTAGGTAAAAGCCTAATAACTGCCTTTAATCGTAAACTCACTTGGGCAGCCCGTCACAATATGGCTAGCACATTGTTTATATTGACCATTTTTCTGATAACAAACCCGAATTTCCGTCAAAACCGAATTAAATTTTGAAGATTGGCAGGTGAAGCGGATGCCATTTGGCGGCAACGATGGATTGAGCTTGGTAAATTGCTGTCTCAGACTTTCTTTTTGTACTTCAATGGTATTTGGACTGGTCAAGTCAGCCGGTATTTTCAGGCGTTCAGCGAAATTAATAATGGTTCTAAAATATTGGCTGGCATTCATTGGCATACAGCCGCCCACATCCTGCCATAGTTGTACCCGAGCATTTTCATCCGGCATAACCCGTGCAACCACTTTCGCTTGTAACGGTGACAATCTCGCAGAAGTCTTGGTCGAGCAATCCCGGTTTAATGGCACTTCAGGCAGCAAACTTGCAATGGTCAGCGAATAGCCTTCCAGACATTTACGTTGTTTTTGTCTTGATGAATCAAATGCGCAGGCAGCAGGCGTCATTTGTACATGCATGACATAACCGGCAACATCCTGTTTATCAGCTGCATATAACGGTGCAGCGAATGATAAGGCCAGATAACAGAACAATGCCTGTATCGCTTTCATCCACTTCCCTTTTAATAAGTCGACGGCTTTCATCAAATGCAAAAACTTCATTATCTCAATTAAACATCTTCGTGTGTTTAAGGACTATTGCGCACAGGTATAGTACTCATGCGTTTTTCTAACGACTGTGCGCCCTGTCCCAATACCACACCATAGTGCGTGGCATTGGTCATGACATGTTTCACATAGTCACGTGTTTCCAGTAATGGAATGGTTTCGGTGTACTGATCTGCGGCCATGGTCTGATTATCCGGCTGCCAACGACGGGCACGATTCGGACCAGCGTTATAGCCTGCCGTTGCCAGTACCGAACTGCCACTCAATTGACTCTGGATCATAGAAAGGTAATAGGTACCGTAACGAATATTGGTATTCATTTCACTTAATGCCGCAGGGTTATAGGTTTCACCCATTTGGCGTGCAATCAGTTTTGCTGTGTTTGGCATAATCTGCATTAAGCCACCTGCACCGACATTGGAACGTGCAGAGGTCACAAAACGACTTTCCTGGCGCATTAAACCATATGCCCAAGCGGGATCAATACCAGCATTGTAACTATGACTGGTGACATTGCTGCGGTGCGGTGTTGCATAACGATAGGTATCGTTATGACGAGAGGTGGTCCGGTCAGCCGCATAAATGGCACGATCATACCAGCCCATGTCATGCGCACGTTTTGCTGCAGCAAGCAACAAACCATCATCATGTTGCAAATAAGCCTGTCGTACGGCCCAGTTCCATTCACGGTTGGTATAGTTTGCAGGTGCATTGATATTTCTTAACGCAAAGGCACGTCGAAAATGAATATTCTGGTTTAGACGCTGGGTATCTTGAGCGCTCGGCTGTTCATTATAAGGCTGATGGTTATAGCGTTCACCGATACGGTCTTTGGCTAACAAATTATGATAATCGTCGCCACCTTGTGCCAGTTTACGATAAATCTGCTGAGCCGCCTGCTTGGAACCACCATCGGAACGTTGCTCAGAGGCACGTGCTAACCAGTACTGCCAGCGATCTTCCTGTTTTTGGGTTACCGACATCGCATCAATGGCACGAATCAGACTTTCCCAGGCCCCGAAACGAATCGCTTGACGCGCGTAGATTTCAGCTTCTTCCGGGCTAAATGGATAACCATAACTCTGATCGAAAGCATTAAGCACTTCACGGTTAAAACCGTTTTTCATCACAGTGGTACCACCGACATAGCCAATGGTGCGGTAAAGATATTTCTGTACAGGTTGAGGCACATCCTGAACAACACGTTGCACATTACCTAAAGCATTGGTTAAGTCACTATCGGCAACACGACCGAGCGCAAAAATCAGATAAGCATAATCGGCATCGTTGGACTTAGGGGCACTCCATAAATAGCCCAATGGATTGGCCTGAATCTGGTTAAACTGAGCCAGCGAAAGATTCAAGCCCATGGTTTGAGCTGTCGCAATTGCTGGGCCAGATTGACCTGCGCGCAATTGTCCCCACAAACGTTGCTGACGATCTTGAGTACTCATTAACGGGCTAGACAGCATCAAACGACCCAAGCCATTACACGATTCAGGTTGGGTACTGGTGGTCAGCCAGATGTCTTTATATTCAGCAAAAACCAGACTATCGCCCGTCTTGGCACGCACTTGTGCTACCGCACAACTTTCTTCCTGATCAGGATTGGTGACATAACTGAGTACGGGCTTGGCATCGGCGAAGCTGGCCTGTTTGACTTTTTCTTCGACATAATCGGCCGCGAGTTTCTCAGCCATTGCGGATTGCGGATAACGCTGAGCAAAACTGATAATCGAGGTGGCAGGCTGGAAGCCGAGATTAGTATTCAGTTTCCAGTATTCTGGATAATAACCCAATGCATCATTCTGCATTGAATATTGGTATTGATCGAGCAAAGCCGTGTTACCTGAGCTGGCAGCACGTAGGGCGTCATTGAATTGTTCATCCAAAGCATAGACCGATGAACAGGCAATCATTCCACTCATGGCAATAAAACGACGGAAACTGTTCTTATTATTCGATTTACGTCTTCCTGTTGTTATTAAATCACACTGCTTTTTCATCTTCATCAATATCTATGCCCAATTTTGCCTGCTTACATAGTGTAATAAGTCTAGCTTCTCACTATTGTTGTGTTATGTAAATTACTGATTCATATTCATTAAAATTCACACAATTTTATTCACAAACTGTCCATTTTTGTCAGTTTTTTATTCTCTGCGCACAAGCAAAAATACTGCTATAATCCGCGGTTTATTTAAATCCACCTTGTTTAGGAGCCTGCATGACGGTTCAAACATTCATTCCCAGTGCTGTAAAAGCTGCCTCAGAAAACACTGTTACCCAGCCCATGCACACCGCTGATGTTTCAATTAAGAAGTTATATATTGAAACTCAAGGGTGTCAGATGAATGAGTATGACAGTCATCGTATGGCAGATTTATTAGGTGATTCACACGGTTATGTGCTCACTGACAACCCGAATGATGCGGATATTCTGCTGATGAATACCTGTTCGATTCGTGAAAAAGCCCAAGAAAAGGTCTTCAGTGGTTTAGGCCGCTGGCGCAAACTTAAAGAAAAAAATCCGGATCTGGTGATTGGTGTCGGTGGTTGTGTTGCCTCTCAAGAAGGCGACAACATTCAAAAACGCGCACCCTATGTCGACATGGTCTTTGGCCCGCAAACCTTGCACCGTTTGCCACAAATGCTGGATCAGCATAACGAGCAAGTAGAAAAGCCAAAGAAAGAAAAAATCAAACTGGTGGATATTTCTTTCCCGGATATCGAAAAATTCGACTTCCTGCCTGAACCACGTGTCGAAGGCTTTAAGGCATTTGTCTCTATCATGGAAGGCTGTTCTAAATACTGTTCTTTCTGTGTGGTTCCTTATACACGCGGTGAAGAAGTGTCTCGTCCTCTGGATGACGTGCTGGCTGAAATTGCCGGTTTAGCTGAAAAAGGGGTTCGTGAAATCAGCTTGCTCGGTCAAAACGTGAATGGTTACCGCGGTGAAACCTTCGAGGGTGGCATCTGTACCTTCCCTGAATTATTGCGCTTGGTTGCAGAGATTCCAGGAATCGGTCGTCTACGCTACACCACCTCTCACCCGCTTGAATTTTCAGATGATCTGATTCAGTGCTACCGTGATTTACCGCAAATGGTTTCGCATCTACATTTGCCAGTACAAAGTGGTTCGAACGATGTACTGCAAGCCATGAAACGTAACCACACCATTGATGTGTACATTGATAAAATTGCCAAGCTACGCAAAGTACGTCCAGATATGCATTTATCCAGTGACTTCATTATCGGTTTCCCGGGGGAAACAGATGAACACTTTGCTGAAACCTTGCAATTCATTAAAGATTTAGATTTCGATCACTCTTATAGCTTTGTTTATTCAAAACGTCCGGGCACCCCTGCATCGGACTTACCGGATAGCACACCTGAGCAAGTGAAAAAAGATCGACTTGCGCAAGTTCAGGAAGTGATTAAGAAATCGAGTATCGATAAAACTGATGCCATGCTCGGTAAAATTGAACGCGTGCTGATTGAAAAAGTGTCGGATAAAGACCCGAATGTTTTAATCGGTACCGCAGACAATACACGTTTAGTCACCTTTATCGGTGATGCCGCGTGGGTTGGTCGTTTCGCAGAGATCGAGATCACCGAAATCAAAACTTTAAATTTAGTTTACGGAGAACTCTTGAATCTTGAACCTGACGTGGCGTAATGTAAGGGTTATTCCTACAAAGCAACAAAAAGGGTTTATCTTGACTGCAGCGATTCGACGTACAGTAACGTTCCCTGAGATTCAATTGGAACGCTTAAAAAGCATGCTCGGTGCGTATAACGGGCATTTAAAACAAATCGAACAACGTTTAGATGTCAAAATTACTCACCGTGGCGATGCCTTTTATCTCGATGGTGATATAGAAGCGGTCGAAAGAGCCGAAGCACTATTGCAACGGCTCTATCAAGAATCAGAAATTTCCTCACAAATCAGTGCCGATGTCATTCATTTGATGATCCAGGGTTCACAGACCGACCGTGAACTCATGGATGATTCAGAACAGGAACATACTGGCCTTGACAGTGTTTGGTTGCAGACCCGCAAAGGGCGAATCAACCCACGTGGTGCCAATCAAAAACGTTACGTACAACGCATTTTACAAAGTGATATCTCATTCGGTATCGGCCCTGCCGGGACAGGTAAGACCTATCTGGCGGTTGCTGCTGCGGTTGATATGCTGGAACGCAATGAGATTCAGCGCATCTTGCTGGTTCGCCCAGCGGTTGAAGCAGGTGAAAAGCTGGGTTTTTTACCCGGCGATCTGACCCAGAAAATCGACCCGTACTTGCGTCCGCTTTACGATGCCCTGTATGAAATGCTGGGTTTTGAAAAAGTAGCCAAACTGATTGAACGTCAAGTGATTGAAGTTGCTCCCCTCGCCTACATGCGTGGACGCACCCTGAATCATTCTTTCGTGATTTTGGATGAAGCGCAAAACACCACCCCTGAACAGATGAAGATGTTCCTGACCCGTTTAGGTTTTGGCTCTCGTGCCGTGATCACCGGTGACGTGACTCAGGTTGACTTGCCACGCGGCCAGCAATCCGGTTTGGCACAAGCCTTACGTGTACTGGAAAATGTGCACGAAATTCATATCACCCGTTTCCACTCACGTGATGTGGTGCGCCATCAACTGGTACAAAAAATTGTTGAAGCTTACGAAGGTTGGGATAATGAGCAGCAACGCTTGTCAGCAGAAGCCCGCGCCGAACGCAAAGCCAAACAAGAAGCACTGATTGCAGAAAATGATGAGAAAGCTGATGCCCAGCATTAAATAATATTAATCTAATTCGATACTGGGAGCTGTCATTCGCAACCTGAGCGAAGATAAACAAAGCTATGCTTTGTCTGAGCGCAAGATGAACAGCTATGCTGTGAATGAAGGATGCGGATCTAACGTTACAATAAATGTAAAATCAGGTTTTGCCTACTTTTGCCAAAACAAAAGTAGGTCGCGCCGAAGGCTTATCCAGCAAATGGATGAGAATGTGGCAAGATTCCACCATGATCTTTATCTACATTTCTTAGACTCAATCTAAGTTCGTAGATCTAATTTATATCTAAGGATCTATTTTGAAAATCAATTTAAGTCTTCAACAAGACTTTCAAGCTGCTGAATTGCCACTCAAACGTGGGCAAATCAAAAAAAATATCGAAACTGCACTGCGTCATGTCGGTTTCGATGTCAATTGCGAAATCGGAATTGCCTGTGTCGACATCGCAGAAAGCCATGAACTCAACCTGCAATATCGTGAAAAAGACAAACCGACCAATGTGCTGTCTTTCCCCAGTGACATCCCAGAGGAAATGCTCAGCTTACTCGATGCAGAGCCTTTAGGAGATTTGGTGATTTGTATTCCTGTGGTTTTACAAGAAGCCGCTGAACAGCAAAAAACACCAAATGATCATTTCAATCATTTACTGGTCCACGGCGTTTTACATTTACTCGGTTATGACCATGAGACCAGCGAAGCTGAAGCTGAAGAGATGGAAGCTTTGGAAATCGAGATTCTGAAAAAACTGGGAATCGCCAATCCTTACCAAGCCGATGAAAGCTAATCCAAGGTCCTATGTATATCGTTATTTTTAAAGCCACGATCAAACAACTTGATGCAACGTATTCAGACATGGCCCAAATGCTCAGACATAAAGCCTTGAGCCAGTTTAACTGTGCCAAGTTTGAAGCATGCAGTGAAAATGGTTTTGAAATTGCCCTGTCTTATTGGCATAGCCTTGAAGATATTCAACGTTGGCAACAAGATGCAGAACATCAAGTAGCCCAGCGCTTGGGTCAACAAAAATGGTATCAGGACTTTAGCGTTGAAATCTGTAAGATTGAACGAGCCTATTCCAGTCAAAAGGAATTGTGAATAAATACAAACTTATCCACAAACCGCATAAAAACGGCTGAATCTAGCCGTTTTTTTATTGATTCAATTTTAGAATTGGTAGCGGAAAGTCAATGTTGCATTCCGTGGCGCTCCATAGTTCATACTATTTGCACCAATACCATCATAATATTCTTTGTCTAATAAATTATCTAAGTTAAGTTGCACACTGATATTTTGATCAACTTTATAACCCAACATTGCACTCAGCAAGAAAACCTCATCTTGCTCAATCAAACTGGCACCAGTTCCCGTATAAGTTTTTCCTCTATAATTTACACCAAAGCCTGCATTCCATTGTTCCGCTTTATATTTAACAAATAAATTTGATGTGGTACGAGCACTATTGACTGCTACTTTCTGATCTTTAGCATCTTTGGCTTCAAAGTTTGCGATACCAAAATTCACGCCCCAGTTCTGGTTTATTTCACCATCAATTTCAAGCTCAACCCCTTTACTAACAACCCCATCAACAGCTCTATATGCTTTTTCATCAGGTTTAACACCAATAACGGTTACGCCTGAGAGCTCCTCAGCAAAATTACTTTGTTCAATTCTGAATATAGAAAGCGCAGTATTTAGGCGGCCACCAAACCATTCACTTTTTATACCTGTGTCATAATTTCGACCAATAATCGGATCAATGTAATTCGCATTTACATCACGACGATTTTGCGGTTTAAAAATATCGGTATAACTTGCATAGAAAGAATGATCTTGAGCAAAATCATAGACAAGCCCTACATAAGGCGTGACTTGATCTTTGAATTCACGATTCCCCTTACCATCTTCAGACTCATATTCCCAGTTCGACAGTCTTGCTCCTGCCACCACTTTTAATGGATCAAGCACTTGGAATTTACCTGCAATATAAACACCTGTTTGAGTCGTTGTATTACCTGGCAATTTCTGTGGATTGGTAATAGGAGTAAGCAACTTGGTATTCATATCGGAAAAATCGAGTTGTTTCCATTTATCAATATCCAGATCATTTGTTCCTTTGTCCTTTCCTTGAATGGTTCCATAACGACTATTGACCAATTCACTTTTATTCCATGAACCACCCAATATAATTTCTTGCTTACGATCTGCAATGGTGAAAGGTGCTGATATATACATATCAATGTTATTTTCATCATTACGAGCATCTGACGAATACACTGAAACAGAACCTAGACTTTTATTAGTTGCCTTATCAACCTTGCCATCAATATAAAGTAAGGCGGTTTCTTTATCATTTCGCTGAAAGGAATAGGCAATATTTAAATTTACATCATTAAAAAGATTCTGTTTTAAGCCAGCAAAAACTGCTGTTGTATTAACATTCCAGTACGTCCAGTCTGAACTCACTGTTAGAGAGCGATCAAATTTGGTCCGCGTCCCATCATTATAAAAAGCAGGTAAGCCTCCCCAACGTATTCCATCACGATTTAATTCTTGATAGGTCGCTGCAAAGGATAAATTTGTTTTATCCGTAACATCATAGTCAATTGCACCATAAACAATATTACGTTCTCTTGAGAAGAAATCCATGAAGGAGTCTTCATCTGAGTGCTTTATATAAACTCGCCCACGTAAAGAACCATCTGCATTTAATGCATTCGAAAGATCCGCAGAACTAGTATAGCGATTCCATGACCCAACAGATGCATTCACATTACCTGTGAATTCTTTGGCATTGGCACGTTTACGTACCATATTTATTCCCATCGAAGGGTTACCTGCGCCCGAGTTTAAGCCATTGGCTCCTTTGACGACTTCAACGCGATCATAGATTCCCAAATCCAAATCACCTTCTGCAAGTGATGATGTACTTGGCATGCCATCGATCAGGTGATAATCCACCTGAAAGCCACGGGCAAAATAACTTTGACGCTCATCTGTACGAGAAACAGTTACTCCCGTGACATTACTCATGAAATCTTGAAAAGAATCAATATTTCGGTCATCCAAATATTCACGTGTATAAACTTTCACAGCTTGAGGAGTATCTCTCAAAGACAAATCAAATTTAGTCGCAGTATTGGTACTTTTAGCTGTGTAACTTCCAGTTCCTTCGGTCTTTGCCCGATCACTTTGTTCAGCTTTGACTGTAATCGTTGGCAACTGTGCAGTGTCATTAGATGGTTTACTTTCTGCAAAAGCCAATGATGGAAAAATAATTGTTGCCATCGCCAATACAAGCGGGTGCGCTTTAAACAGGCTCAAAGTCGGATCTTGGTGCATGAAATATGTCCTTATAAAGGGAAGTGCATTTGAAAACATGCATATCCTTCCCCCCGAAAATTTAAAGAAGGATGCATTCATTTTCAAAAAGGAGATTTAACAAAAAGACACCGCAAATGATAATTGTTTTTATTATCAATTCAATAATTGACAAATAAATTTAAACTATTGTTTTTAATTAATTTAAATTATAAAAAATTCACTAAAAAACATAATCATTTGATTTTTATATATATTTAATTTGGTTTTTAATCATCATAAATTCCAATCAGAAAATATACCTGACTTCAATGCACTTCAAACTCTGCATCGACGGGGTCAAAACGCCAAGTCCGTATAATTCGCAACTCCGAAATATCCTTTTTCATCGCTGCATCAAATGCTCCAAATGGTGCACCACGGCGCACTGACGCTTTAGCAGCTTCATCCAAAATGGAATGCCCCGAACTTTCGATTAAACGAATCGCCCGAATCCCGCCCTCCGCATTCAGAATCACCATTAAACGCACTTCTCCGGCTAAACGTTGCTGCTTTGCCTCATCCGGATAATAACGGTTGCCATACAATTCGACTTTTTGACGGAACTTATCCAGATAGGCAGCGGATGCATCTTGTTTGGCTTGAATGCCATCAACCGTTTTAATGCGTTGTTTGCGGCTAAAATTTTGCTGCCGTTGTAAATATTGTGCTTCCAAGCTCGCTACCATCGCGGCCTTGGCCTGAAACTGGCTTTGTAACTCATCCAAAGTCTTTTTACGTTCGCTTTGTTCTGCCTGTTTTTGCCAGCTTAAAACTGTCATTAATACTTTTTCTTCAAACTTGAGCTCACGTTTCTGCTGAACTTTTTCCAGACTTTCTAGTGTAGACTCGCCTGTTGTCGCATCAGCCTGCATGGGCGCTGGCATATCACTGGCCATACGATGCGCTTGACGGAAATCACCCGAACCCTGTTGATCCGCCTGGGCCAGAAAATCCGCCTCTTTGACTTTATCCGCACTGGGACGCACAGTGACTGCAATTTCTTTGGTTGAGGTATCTGCAGGCGATGGCATGGTAAAATGAATAGCCAGCACAGCACCATGCAACAGCATCGCCAAAGCAACCGCCCCTACAAAAAGCGGATCTTGCCACCAATAACCAGACAGCGCTGAACGAAAATTTATTTTATTCCACATGCGATTCAAGCGGCAAAAATGCCTCATCCCCAACGGTGATAACCGTATAAAAACCCAAACAATATTCAAAAATTTACAAAAATGTGATCCACTTATAGTTACAGTGTTTCCATAACATCATTTTATGAAAATGTAGCAATTAATTTTGCTACACTGCAAGTTAGAAATTTATTTTTATTTTTTAGTTAATACAAAGATCGTGGTATTGCATGACCTATCAATTCACTTTCTGGAACAACTTTTATGCAAACGCTAATCTCGTCCGTTTTTAAACGTCTACGTAAAGTTTACCAAAAAGCAGAAGAATTCATCGAAGAAGAAAGAGAATTTTCGCTTTCACAAGTTTTTGTGAATGCCACCATGGAGCGTTATGTCACAGAAAATGTCGACATGATGCAAGACCTACATGCCGATTTATATGATGGCTGGTTACGCTTATATACCACACTAGATGTAAAGGGCTTACATACCACGCTCTCGGTCGACTTGAAATTGATTCAGATGGAAATGAATCAAAACGTACAACTGATGGTGTTTGAACAGATCAGCAATACTCAGGTCATTGAAGCAAAATTCAAGAATATTTTTCAGAAATGGGGCTTTTATATTGCCATCTGGTATTACCAGAAATTTCGTGAAGAAGATCCTCTAGGTAAAATCCTGGAACATTTTGATATCGTCAAGGTCAAGGATGAATTGCTTTATCTGGACCTGAATCGCTGGCTTGGCAAGAAAGCCAGTATTATCGAAACGCTGAGCAAAGTGCATGTAAACCGAGCCCGGGTTCGTCCAGCAGAGTTAATCGTCTGGGGCAATGTTAATCTGGCTGCAATTCTGTCGCCATCAAACGATGACGACTTTGATGAAGATGGGCTGGAAGATACTGAAGTCACCCCGATTCAGCAAAAAGACCCTAAGCAGTAACAAATTGATTATTCGGTGGTATGTTGCACCATAACCCATACCACGCCTATACACAACTTCATGATTTATACGAAAAATTAACAAGCGCTTAGTAAAAAGCCTGATCTTTTCTTCACAATCTAGCAGCATAATAGTGTTCAATCGTAGTTTGAAATGAGTGATTAACTTATCCAGATCACTCAGAGGATAGAATGTTATGACAAAGAAATTTTTGAAAGTAGCGGGTATTACCTCTGCGGCCATTTTAAGTGCAAGCTTATCTAGTCATGCATTGGCGATGGCACCTTTCCAGGCTAGCTATCAGTTTAGCTACAACAATAAAAATCTGGGTTCTGCAACACGTACCCTTTCCCAACAAGGCAATAACTGGACCTATAAGTTCAATGCCAAAGCTGGTGCGATTGCGTCTGCCTCTGAAACCAGCCAGTTTAATTTTGCCAATAACAAAATTACCTCACAAAATTTCAGCCGTAGCAGCAAGATCCTGATTCACAACAATACAATGAATATTAATTTCAACCCAAGCAGTAAAGTGGTGAATACCAAAAAGGATGACCAGAGCCGTTCATTTGCATGGCAGGCGGGCGCGCTGGATGAGTTGAATGCCGAATTGCAAATTCGTGAAGATTTGAAAAATAATTATCTGAAAAGCAAATACTTGATTGCAGATGCCAAAGCTTTGGATGAACGTCGTTTTGTTAAACAGGGTACTGAAAGTATCAAGACCCCTTATGGGACATTCGATGCCATTAAAGTGGTCATGCAGCATGATAAACCTGAACGTAATACCGTGTTCTGGTTAGCGCCAAAACTTGACTATCTGCCAGTAAAAATGGCGCATAATGATGGAAAATCGTCTTACGGACTGTTATTAACTGGTTATTCGGGTAAAACAAACTAAGCAACTGGTCAATTTTGGCTTGCATTTTTTTTGATGCTTTTTAAAATATGCCTTTGCTTGAACAAGCATCCGTTTAGAGGATTCTCCCGTGTACGCTTTAGAACAGAAAATCTTAAATGAAGGTATCGTTCTATCTGATCAGGTGTTGAAAGTTGACGCTTTCTTAAACCACCAAATCGATCCTGTGTTAATGCAGCTGATTGGTAAAGAGTTTGCCGCTCGCTTTAAAGATGCAGGTATTACTAAAATTATTACCATCGAAGCTTCAGGTATTGCACCTGCAATCATGGCAGGTTTAGAACTTGGCGTTCCTGTTATTTTCGCCCGTAAATACCAGTCATTAACACTCAAAGACGACCTTTACCGTTCTAAAGTGTTCTCGTTTACCAAACAAACTGAAAGCACCATTGCGATTTCGAACAAGCACATCAGCTCAAGCGATAAAGCGCTAGTGATTGATGACTTCCTTGCCAATGGTCAGGCAGCTTTAGGTCTTATTGACCTAATTCATCAGGCTAACGCAGAAGTGGTTGGCGTTGGTATTGTGATTGAAAAATCATTCCAGCCGGGTCGCGACGTATTGCTTGAAAAAGGCTACCGCGTTGAGTCCTTAGCTCGTGTTAAATCTTTAGCAGACGGCAAAGTAACTTTTGTGACTGAATAAGATTCAAAAACGAGAAAAAAGCGGATGGCAATTCATCCGCTTTTTTTATTTAACAACAATCCCAATTGTATAGCACTTTAGAAAAGTCTCTATTCTTTAAATCTTCCGGATGGATAAAGAAATTCCCCACACCTGAATCGCCCCACATAATTTCGTTTTCGGCATCATCGGTATCCAGCTGGAAAAGTAAAATATAATCTTGCACCTTTTCGTTATAATGGCGTGGATCAGTTTGGGTAAAATAAGGATAACCACCTAAACGGTGTCCACTTGCGGAAGCAACTTCATCATAAGGTTCAATAAAATCATCTTCGAAATCGCCACCTTCGAATCGATCTTCAAAATCGTAAAGCTCTTCAACCCCTAAAATCTTCGGTGCAAAGGCAAAATCACCGAGGCTAATGGGCTGAGAAGTGAGGTTAAATTCAATCGAATATTGTCCCGTAAATGGCAAATAAGTGTCTTCATTGAACTCAAGCTCGGAAAAATCCTGTTTTAATTGCGATGGATCTGCAATCACCTGCTCAAAATATAAGACCTTAAAGTCCGATTGCTGCTGTTGATCATCGAAATTCATTCCATACAAATCATCGGCTGCAATATAAAACTGCAAAATTCCCTGGTCTGGAAAATTGGGTAAACTTGGAATTTCAGCAAAATTAAACTGCGCCAACAAGGCCAACGGATTGCCATTAGAATCGACTGGATAAGCGCTATCCAAAGGTAAATACGGATCTCCCCCAATCTTACTTTGCCATAAGCTTAAGTTATCACTTGCTGTGAGTTGCATCGTAACTGTTGGCAGAATAGTGGCTGAAATTTTTTCTAGGTATGGATGTAAAGTATGCGGTAAATGCTCGGCTTGAAGATTCATTTTGTTGATTGTCTCTGTCGTTATTTATAGAACTTAATATAAAACAAGCAGCTAAATTAAAATAGAGAACAAAGTCTGTACCACGACAGTTAATGACGCTTAACTGCCCCCCTTATTTATTACATAAATTCTGCTAAGATGAGCCCGAGCAAAATCTGCGATAGGAATGACGATGCGTACATATTTAGACCTTTTACAACATATCCTCGACAATGGCGGCGACAAAGGTGACCGTACAGGAACAGGAACACGTTCAGTATTCGGTCATCAGATGCGCTTTGATCTTTCACAAGGTTTTCCATTACTGACCACCAAAAAAGTACATTTCCGTTCCATCGTGATCGAGCTGCTCTGGTTCCTCAAAGGCGATACCAACGTTCAATACCTCAAAGACAACAAAGTCACGATCTGGGATGAATGGGCAACGGCTGAGCAAACGGCGCGCTTTGGCCGTCCAGAAGGCGAACTTGGCCCTGTTTATGGTCACCAATGGCGTAACTTTGGCGCAACCCAGAATGCAGATGGCAGCTATCAGCAAGATGGTTTTGACCAGATCAAATGGCTGGTGAATGAAATCAAGACCAATCCAAACTCACGTCGTTTGATCGTGTCTGGCTGGAATCCGAATGAAGCAGGTAAAGTTGCTTTGCCGCCTTGTCACACCCTGTTCCAGTTTTTTGTCCAAGATAACAAATTATCCTGCCAGCTGTACCAACGCAGTGCCGATGTATTCTTAGGCGTACCCTTCAATATTGCCAGCTATGCCTTACTGACCCATATGATTGCGCAAGTGTGCGGTTTAGGGGTCGGTGATTTTGTCTGGACAGGTGGCGACACGCATTTATATGCCAACCATTTTGAGCAGGCCCAATTACAGCTTTCTCGCGAACCATTGCCACTCTGTGAATTAAAGTTAAATCCGGAAATTACCGATATTTTTGATTTTAAATTTGAAGATATTGAAATTGTTGGCTATGAGTCACATCCAGCAATTAAAGCACCCGTTGCAGTTTAAAAGATTAGAGAGAATATAAAATGGCATGGCAAGGCACTGAAGTTGTTCACGTAGTTGCGATGGATAAAAATCGCTGTATCGGCAAAGGCAATGCTTTGCCGTGGCATATCTCGGCTGATCTCAAGCACTTCAAGGCGATCACACAAGGTGGTGTGGTGATCATGGGTCGTAAAACCCTTGAATCTATGGGTCGTGCCCTTCCCAATCGTGTCAACTGGGTGATTACCCGTGATCCGTCTTGGCAGTTTGAAGGGGTTAAAGTTGCACACAGCATCGAAGAGGCATTAAACGGCGCACTTACAGATGCACAACACGCTGAAAAAGCCTCTTTATTTATTATTGGGGGTGGAGAGATTTTTACTCAAACCCTTAGTATTGCTGATCGCCTAGAGTTAACCCATGTGGAACTTGATGTTCAAGGCGATGCACATTATCCAGAACTCTCTGAGGATTTTCACAAAGTAAACTCAGAACAACATCGCGATGAGAAGTCTGGTGTCGCTTTCGAGTTTGCGACCTACCAAAAATAATAATGGATCGCAGTTGCCATGCATAACATAGGATCACGTGAGTTTTTTATTGCCTTAGGGATCGGACTTTTACACGGTCTATTCACCTTATGCGTGGTTCTTTCCAGTGTCTGGCTTTGCCTTGCGCTCTGGATTCAACAACCGCTCGGCACCTTCTTTAGCCGGGTGACAATTGTACTCTGGAGCCTGTTTGCACTGAGCCTGCTGGGTGTATATTTCAGCGGTCATCTCATCAGCCGCCGTACTGATATCATTATTTATTGCGTTGCCTTTGCCTGCTCACTGTTTTGGTATTTCTCTATCGAAGCCAGACAAGACCGTGACTGGAATCCAGAAGTTGCCGAACAGCTCAGCTATAGCAAACAAGGCGATCTGGTTAGCTTGCACAAGGTCCGTAACTTTGACTGGCATGCGGACGGGACGTATGACATTCGCTGGGAAGACCGAAACATTGATCTGAACAAAATTACCGGGATCAATGTCATCACTTCTTACTGGATGGGGCCACAGATAGCCCATACACTGGTCAGCTTTGATTTTGCCGATCAAAAGCCTTTGGTATTTTCGATTGAGATCCGCAAAGAGAAAGGCGAAGATTTTTCTGCGATTGGCGGTTTTTTTCGTAAATATGAACTCAGCCTAGTCGCTTCAGATGAAAAAGATATTGTGTATACACGCAGTAATATTCGTCATGAACAGGTGTATTTATTTCCGGTCAAAATGCCTGCAGCCGAGCGCAAAGCGCTGTTTATTGAATATCTGAAGCAGGCTGATGAGCTCCGCGGTGAAGCAAAATGGTACAACACCCTAACCAGTAACTGCACTACGCTGGTATTTGATATGGTTCAGGCCATTAACCCACAAAAATTACCGAAAGATTATCGCTTACTGGCTTCAGGGTATTTGCCCAACTATCTTTACGACCTGAAAGCACTTAACCAGAATTACAGCATCAATGAATGGTATCGTCTGGCACATATCAACCCACGTGCTGAACAGTACGATCAGCAGTCCAATAAAAGTAGCGAGTATTTTTCGGATGTAATTCGCGCAGGCTTGCCGAAAGTTGAGTGATTTTTCCACTAATTTCATTAAAAGTATCTGAACATTTACAAAAGGATACTGAATATCCTGCGCTACTCCATGTTGTTTTCTTTTAATAAACACTTATAGAAACACAATGATTCGGATTTAAAATCTTATGTTAAAGCCTTTTTTAACAACATGTACTTTGGCAATTGCCGTAGCAATGACGGGTTGTGCAGCCACAGAATCTCTCCAGACTTCACCAAACGCTTCTCAGAAAGAAAGCATCGGTCTTTATAACCGTAACTGGATCGCCACCCATATCAATGGTGTGGAGATTAAAAGCAATGATCTTTCTGGCAAACATCCAGCCATTCAGTTCGATGCTCAAGGCAAGCGTTTCTTTGGTGCAGATGGCTGTAACCAGATTCAGGGGACTTTTGAAAGCCAAGGTTCAATCTTACGCCTAGGCCCAATTGCTTCAACCATGATGGCATGTATCGGCAAGGACAACAGTGCCCTTTCTCGCCAATATGCAAATGCTTTGGCCAGTACCACCAATTATGAACTGAAAGGCCATGAGCTTAAATTTATGGATGCATCAGGCAAAGTACTGGTCAGCTTCGTAACAGTCATCCAGCCGCTTCCTTAACGCGATTACTATAAAAAGTAAAAGCTCGTTTCAAACACGGGCTTTTACTTTTTGGGTAGTTCGTTTAAGTTAGTGGCATGCTTAAAATTAAAAATCGGGGAGTTATATGCAACAGGCAATGTTAGGTGGTGGATGCTTTTGGTGTGTAGAAGCCGTATTTCTACAACTGAAAGGTGTGGAAAAAGTGGTGAGTGGCTATGCCGGCGGCATTACCCAAAACCCAAGCTACGAGCAGGTCTGTCAGGGCAATACACAACATGCCGAAGTCATCCTGATTGATTTTGATGAACAGCAGATCAGCTATACCCAATTGTTGAATGTATTCTTTACCACTCATGATCCAACCACATTAAACCGTCAGGGTAATGATATTGGCACCCAATATCGCTCTGTGATTTATTACTTCGATAATGAGCAAAAGCAGCAAGCTGAACAGGTCATTCAAAGTCTGGAAGATGAAGGGCTGAATATTGTGACTGAGCTCAGTCCGGTACCGACGTTTTACCCGGCTGAGGAATATCACCAGAACTTCTTTGCCCGTAACCCGTCTCAAGGTTACTGCAACTTCAGTATTCCTCCTAAGCTGTCTAAACTCCGCGCTAAGTATCTTGACCTGCTTAAAGATGAATAGACATAAAAAAAGCAACTCACCGAGTTGCTTTTTTATTACGATCACACTTTAGTTTTCACTTACAAACGCAATATCACTTAAGCCGGCTTCACTGGCACGCGACATGACTTGTGCAACCGTATCATATTTTGATTCTTTATCTGCACGTAACTGCACCGTCGGTTTTGTCTGTGCCTGACCCGCTTCTTGGAAACGCTTCTCTAGCTCATCCAGGCTAATGATTTGTGCATCCCAAGCCACTTCACCTTTGTCATTAATACTAATAGTGATTGCTTTTGGTGGCGGATCAACAATTTCAGCCGTTGTTTTTGGTAAACTTAATGGAATTGATGGGTTAGCAACCGTTGCTGTGACTAAAAAGATAATCATCAATACCAACATAATGTCGATCAGAGGAATGAGATTCATCTCATTCATGCCACTGTCGTGGTCTTCACCCAATTGAAAGCCCATTTTAAGCTTGACCTCCAACTAAACTTTGTTGAGTCGCTTTAGTTTCTGTTTTTGCCGCTGTTTCTTGCTGCAACATGGTATCGATTAACAGGCTATGTGCCTGATCTTGTAAATCATGTGCCAGGCCACGATTGAAACGTACACAGATGTTATACGCCATCACTGCAGGAATCGCGACGGCTAGGCCTAGACCGGTCATAATCAAGGCTTCACCGACCGGTGTTGCTACCTGAGCCAAACCAGCCTGTCCGCTTTTACCTACCGCAACAAGCGCATGGAAAATTCCCCATACTGTACCGAACAAACCCACAAACGGTGCCAATGAAGCGATTGTTCCAAGTACGGATACCCCTTTTTCTGCTTGAGATTTCTCAGCAGAGATCTGGCGAAGTAATGCTTGTTCAGCGACAGCTTTACGTTGTTCAAACGATAAAGGCTGTAACTTTGATTTTAGCGCAGCCAAAGCTTGCACCAGTTGATTATAAGCCTGTTGTTTTAACTGGCGTGTTCCTAAAATGCGCAGAATGAAAATAGTCCACGTTGCAATCGACATTGCTAATAGGATGAAATACAGTGTCTTACTTACTGCATCTGCATGTTGCCAATAAACTGAAAAGTTCATATACGAACTCCTGATTTAATCTGCTACAAAAGGCTAAGAGGAACTCTTCACCAGCTCTAATGGGAGATCCCCATTAATAGCTCGCCCATCTTTAGTTGGTTTAAATTTCGCTCTTCGTACTGCTTTGAGTACGATGTCATCTAATTTCGGTAATCCTGTTGATTTTTTTACCGTTACATTCAAAATTTTGCCTGAGGGTTCAGCTTCAATATGTACAATAATTGTCCGCTCACTACCCTCTAAATCCGAATCTTTATAAGCAGGCGCAGGTTTTCTAGACCAAGACACTTCACCAGGCGCAGCAGGCTGACTCTTTCGGGCCTCCTCTTCTGCTCTTTGATTTCTAAGCGCTTGTTCACGGGCTTGCTGTTCTTTCAACGCCTGTTCACGAGCCTGTTGCTCTTTTAACGTTTGTTCCCGCTGGAGCTGCTCTAATCTCTGCTTTTCCAACTCTTGCTGTTTCTTTAATTTCTCTTGCGTATCATCTTGTTGAATCACCTTTGGTTCTACCTTCTGTACTTTCTGGGCAATAACTTTTGGCTTTTCAACAGGTTTTGGCTCTACCTTCTTCTCTACAGGTTTAGACTCTACTTTAGGCTTGATCGGCTCTACTTTTGCAGGAGGAGGTGGCGGTGGTGGTACATCTTCTTTAATTGTTAAAAAACGTACTTTTAACGGCTCTTTCTCGACGGGCTTAAGCTCCATCGTTTTCATGTGGCTAACCGCCCACAGAACTCCTACATGTCCAATCACAACCGCAACTAAGGCAGTGATGATTTTCTTTTTCATCGGGTGTGGCGTGTTGAATGTAGCAGGAGATTGACTCATAAGAATCTAAGTACCTATATAGATGGTGAGGCTTTCAAAAAAGCGATTTCACTCATCGGATAGAACAATGAAAGTGCCGTAATAATAAATGAGAAGTGTTTTCATTTGCAACCATTTTTTCTTGTATATTTGCTAAGCTTTGAAAAATAGGCATAAAAAAACATGCCTGACGGCATGTTCTTTTTATACAACGGCAGGATAGCGTTTCTTAGAACACTACGGTTTTATTGCCATCTACAATAATACGGTCTTCTAAATGCCATTTCACCGCACGTGCCAAGACATTACGTTCAACGTCTTCACCTAACTCACGCAGCTGTTCAACGTTATAGTCATGGCTCACACGTTCAACGTCCTGCTCAATGATCGGGCCTTGATCGAGATCAGCCGTCACATAGTGTGCTGTTGCACCAATCAGTTTCACGCCTTTCTCATAGGCTTGCTTATATGGATTTGCACCCACGAAAGCAGGCAGGAATGAATGGTGAATATTGATAATCTTCATTTCCCATTTCGCAACAAAGTCTTCGCTGAGAATCTGCATGTAACGCGCCAACACCAATAAATCGTTACCTTGCATCATTTCATCAATCTGAGCATACGCTTCAGCTTTATTGTCTTTATTTACTGGGACAACATGGAAAGGAATACCGAAGTTTTCAACCGCTTCACGCAAATCTGGATGGTTTGAAATCACTTGGGTAATTTCACATGGTAATGAACCACGCGCATGACGCCATAACAGTTCTAGTAAAGCATGGTCAACTTTCGACACCAGAATACCGACTTTTTTCAACTCGCCAACGAAATTCATTTTCCATTGCATTTCATAACGTTCAGCCACATTTACAGCAAAAGTCTGCATAAGCGCTTCTTTACGAGATGGCAAATTATCAAGTTCAAATTCAACACGCATGAAGTAACGCCCGCCCTGAGCTTCTGTTGCGTACTGATCAAGTGCGGTAATGTTTGCTCCCTGATGATACAAAAAGCTCGATACGGCTTGCACGATCCCCGGCTTGTCTTCACAAGTAATCAGTAATCGCGCTGTGTGGGCTGTAGTCGTGTTCATTTGGTTAATATCACTTATTCGAATCAAATTAAAATCAAGCCGGGCATTCTAACCCTTTTTTGCCCCTGACTAAATAGCTAAGGCTCACTCGTCGTCATTTTTAAGATTAGATAAGCTGGCAAACAGGTCGGATGGACCCAATGATTTCAATAATTGTTCATAAGTCTGGCGGCTTTCCCCCATCAAATACGGACCTTCCAGAAACACCATCTGACGCAAAGCCTGCCATACCCATTTTTCTTCAAGGCGATTGTTATCACTGATATGACCAGACATATATAAGAAGTTAGTCCAGTTGGTCAGCACAATCCACAGGTTAATAATTAAGGCTTCGATTTCCGAATCGGTCATCTTCATCAGGCCGGCATCCACGAAAGCGCGATAGATTTTTTGGCCCTGCTGCATCACCTGCCCCGCAAAACGCGGATAGATTTTTCTAAAGTCTTCATTATTTTCCACCAGATGATACACATCGCGGTGAATAAAACGATAGGCCCACAACTGATTACTCAGCACCTGAAAGTAGCTGATCTTGTCATTGGCATTCAACGGACGATCGGTCGGCAAAGCCAGCATTTCCAAGGTTTCAGCCTGATACTGCTGTGCCAGTTCCTTGATAATTTCCTGTTTATTGCGGAAATGATAATACAGGTTACCGGGACTAATCCCCAGTTCAGCCGCAATGTGATTGGTGGTGACCGAACGCTCTCCACGCTCATTAAACAACTGCAAACTGATTTGCAAAATTCGATCTTTTGTTTTGTTCGGTTTAGCGTGTGACATTGAGTTTAACCATCTATAACATTATCAATAGGTTATAAAACAAACCTATAAAGCGACTTGACACTTTAGAGTATTTACTCTAAAAATTAAAAAATAATAAGCTTTCTTTTGGTCCACTCCTATGAACAGTCAAACAAAAACAACCGCTATGACACCTCATGTTGATGTACAACGGCTACATGATTTGCTTGAGCAGCAAAAAGCAGCTTACCAACGCCATCCTGTGCCAAGCGCCAAAGAACGTCTTGATCGCTTAGCCCGACTTAAAAATATCCTGGTAAAATATCAAGATCAATTTGCTAACGCAATTAATCAGGATTACGGCAACCGTGCCGTGATGGAAACCAAGATTGGCGAAGTTCTGACTTGTCTGGAACATATCAAATATTACAGCAAGAACCTAACCGAATGGATGAAACCGTCCAAACGCCATATCAGCATGTTACACCAACCAGCGAAAGGCTGGGTAGAATATCAACCTTTAGGTGTAGTCGGCATTATTGCACCATGGAACTATCCTCTGCTCCTTTCACTGGGTCCACTGATCTGCGCCCTGGCAGCGGGTAACCATGCCATGATCAAAATCTCGAGTGCATCCTCACACTTTGGTTATGTACTGGAAAATGCCCTTTCAGAAGCATTTCCGCAGGAACTGGTGGCTGTGGTAAATGGTGGTGGAGTTATTTCAGATGCTTTCAGTCATCTGGCTTTTGACAAAATGATTTTCACCGGTTCAACCTCTGTAGGGAAAACTGTCATGGCTGCGGCGGCAGAGAATCTTGTCCCTGTGATTTTAGAATTAGGTGGCAAATCCCCTGCGCTGGTGCATTCCGCCATGAACATTCGTGATGTGGCACAGCGGATTGCGGTCGGTAAACTCTGGAATGCCGGCCAAACCTGTGTTGCCCCTGATTATATGTTCCTGCCTAAGGGCAAAACGGCCGAGTTCACCAAGCACTATAATGACTTTGTCACCACCATGTATCCAAGCTTGCGTGATAATAATGACTATACTTCTATTATCAATGACAAGCAGTACAATCGCCTGCAAGGCTATCTGGAAGATGCCCGTGAACAAGGCGCCAATATTGTTGAGCTCAATGCCAAGAATGAGTCTCTAACCGAGGTTCGTAAAATTGCACCGACCCTATTAACCGGTGTGACCACAGAAATGGAGATTATGAAGAACGAGATCTTTGGTCCAATTCTTCCTATTCTGGAATACGAGCATATTGACGAAGCCCTACAGTTTATTAATAGTCGCCCTCGCCCACTGGCTTTCTATTATTTTGATACAGATAGTGCACGTGCCGATTATGTCGCAGGTCGCACGCATTCAGGACACTTCGGAATCAACCAGACCCTGACCCACGTGGCTCAAGATGACTTGCCATTTGGCGGCATTGGCGCATCGGGCATGGGCAAATATCATGGCAAGGAAGGTTTCTTTAGCTTCTCACATGAACGCTCAATGATGTCGAATCCGGTCAGCCCTAAACTTTACAGTTTAAAATTCATTCTGCCACCGTATAATAAAGCGACACACAAACTGCTTTTAAAAACACTATTTCGTTAAGCTGGTTAAGGCATGATCTATCACACCAGATCATGTCTTGTTTTTACCAAATTCGCTTGTCTTTTAATCGTATTTTTGGTATAAAACGCCCCTTGAATGATTTCATCCGTTTACTTGAATGGCTAGTTGCACGAAATTGTGCTGTATAAACTAGCAATGGAGTTCACCATGTCTAAGGTTTGCCAAGTTACCGGCAAGCGTCCTATCGTTGGTAACAACGTGTCGCACGCAAACAACAAAACCAAACGCCGGTTCGAGCCGAACCTGCACCACCACCGTTTTTGGTTAGAAAGCGAAAAGCGTTTTGTACGTCTTCGTTTAACCACTAAAGGTATGCGTATTATTGATAAATTGGGTATCGAGAAAGTTGTTGCTGATCTCCGTGCTCAAGGTCAAAAGATCTAAGGAGTCTGAACAATGCGTGATAAGATTCGCCTCGTTTCTACAGCTGGTACAGGTTATTTCTATACCACTACTAAGAACAAACGTACTATGCCGGAAAAAATGGAAATCAAAAAATTTGATCCAAAAATCCGTCAACACGTCATCTTCAAAGAAGCTAAAATTAAATAATTTTAGTTCTTTAAAAAAACGGCTTCTTTTGAAGTCGTTTTTTTTGCCTGAAAAACGCGGTATAACTAAAAAAACACATGAATAAATCTCTTACATAATTTTTTTTGATAATTAAAAAAATTATCATCAACAAATTCGATTTTAGTTGTTACAATTTATTCGCTGTTTTCTTGGCATGTTTTATGCTCATTTATTTCTACCTTAACCGCAACGATTAAGGAGCCCCGATGCCACATGATGTTGATTTAATTATATTACTTGCTGTCGGTTTTGGTATGGCCCTTATTTTTGGCTATATCGCAGCACGTCTACGCCTCCCCCCTTTAATCGGCTATCTTGTTGCCGGTATTATTATTAGTCCAAATACGCCCGGTGTTGTGGGTGATATCCAGCTGGCCAATCAGCTGGCCGAACTCGGTGTCATGTTCCTGATGTTCGGTGTGGGGATGCATTTCTCCCTCAAAGATTTATTACAGGTTCGCCGCATTGCCTTACCAGGTGCGATTTTACAAATTGCCGTGGCAACCTTACTCGGCGTTGCGGTGTCCATGTATTGGGGCTGGAGCTTCGGTTCAGCGTTGATCTTCGGTTTAAGCTTGTCCTGTGCCAGTACAGTGGTCTTACTCAAGGCGCTAGGAGATCGTGGCCTGCTCGATTCGGTGAATGGAAAAATTGCCGTCGGCTGGCTTTTGGTCGAAGACCTAGTGATGGTGTTAGCACTGGTACTTCTCCCTGCAACGGCGGTATTGCTGGGCGGACAAGCCCTTCCAGGTACCGATACTTCACAAAGCATCTGGGTCACGATCGGGATCACCCTGCTTAAAGTGACGGGCTTTATTGCCTTCATGCTGATTATTGGTAAACGTCTTGTGCCGATGATCATGCAATTTGTGGCACGTCTAGGCTCCCGTGAACTATTTACCCTGACTGTAGTAGCAGCTGCGGTATCGATTGCTTATGGTTCATATGCGGTATTTGGCGTATCCATGGCATTGGGCGCATTCTTTGCCGGGATGGTGGTTAAAGAATCGGACTTTAGCCATCGTGCCGAAGAAGAAACCCTGCCCCTCCGTGAAATCTTCTCGATTCTATTTTTCGTTTCCGTGGGTATGTTATTCGATCCAAGTATCTTGGTCGAAGCCCCATTAAAGATTTTAGCGGTGGTTGCCATCATTATGGTGGGTAAAACCTTGGCTGCAATGGCTTTGGTGCTGTTCTTCCGCTACCCGATTAATACTGCTTTAACGGTAGGTGCAAGTCTGGCCCAGATTGGGGAATTCTCTTTCATTCTGGCGACACTGGGTTTATCACTCGGTTTACTGACACCGGATGCACAAAACCTGATTCTTGCAGGCGCATTATTCTCAATTACGCTGAACTCATTTGTGTTCTCTGCGATCGAGCCCGTACAGCGCTGGATTCGTGAGCGCTCGCATTTGGCACGTTTACTGGAACGTAGTGGTGACCCACTGGCAATGCTCCCGGATGAGGTTGATCAGGCTTACCTGCGCGATCAGGTAGTGATTATCGGCTATGGGGGGGTGGGTCGTCGTATCAGTGAAAATCTGATGCAGCAAAACATCAAAGTGGTGATTGCTGAAGAAAACCGGGAAATTGTTGAAAAACTACGTGCCCAAGGCAGAGCAGCGGTCAGCGGTGAAGCCACCGAACCGAATGTCTTGATTCAGGCACACATTCAGCATGCACGCCTGTTAGTGATCTCACCAATGGATATTCTGGATATTCATCGTATCGTGGATATTTCCAAACAACTTAATCCTGAAATTCAGGTCCTGATCTGTGCAGAAAGCAAAGAAGAAGCCGTGATTATCCGTGAGGAAAATATTGGAGAAGTATTCTATGCCAAAGAGGAAATGGCCAAGAATATGAGCCATCATATCCTCAATCAGATTGAACTCGCTCATCAGACCGAAGCCCATTAACAAACTGCTTTAAACGAAAAAGCGTACCTTGAGTACGCTTTTTTATTTTTCAGGATTAGCTGAAATGGCTAGGTTGCTCGTCCAGCACTTCGGCTTGCCATTGATTCATCTGCTTTTCTAGCAATCCGAACAAGGCTGCCTGAATCATATGCTGTGCGACGGCTGGCGTCTGGTCTCCGAGGATGGCCTTCACCTCATCACTAAACTGGATTTTGACCAAAGGCTCATTTTCAGAACCCGCATTGCGCAAAGCAAGCTCACCACCTTCGAGTTGAACCAATTCAAGAATTGCTTCCTGATTACCAAATAATTCTTTTAACTGTTGCATTGACATAAATTTTCTCCATGTTTCAACATGGTGGCAAAGTATTTGGCACTTTGCGCTCTCACGTCTTATTTATATAAGTGCTGAGGGAATAGATTTCAAGTCGTCTTAAAGTTTCGACTTAGAACTCCACCATTTCATTACGAAAACCATCAATTAAGTGACTTAATTCACGATGCCATTCACGTAAGATTTTGGCATCGGGCAACCATGCCTGTGGGCTTTGCGTCACCTTGATAATCAAATTAGAAGAGGTTTCATTTTCAGGTTCTGGTGCAGAGGGCTCGGGTGCATACTGACACATCCGATAGGCACGTTTCAATTCAGCCACAAAACCGTCTTTAGCCAGTTGTTGTAATACCTGAATCTCTGGAGAGACCTGCCCTTTATCCGCCATATGTTCTTCAATCGACTTAAAGGTCGGCTGCAAGTCATTCAGGCGATAATAACGTACCAGTTCTTGCAAAAATGCCAATATTGCCCCATGCAAATGGAAAACAGCAGCTTCACGATAAGCCTGTGCTTGTTGAATATGTTCTGTTTGCTCAGCTTGTTGACATGCGAGACGGGCGAAATATAGTTTCTGATTGGTACGATCTGCATGATAACGAGCAACACGGGACATAATATTTTTCCTTCAAAATCCTTCCACTTGGATAGCTTAAGATTAAATGCTTTAATGATAAAATCAATATCTTTTGAGCCCGCTCATGCGTCATATTCAACAAGCCATCCTGAGCTTAATATGCTGTATGGCGATTTCAATGAGTTATAGCTGTGAACCTGCCGGTTTGGACTGGGAAAAGCTCTATGCCGATTACGATCTCAACCGAGATCAAATGATTGATCAAAATGAATGGACAAAACTCATTGACCTAAAAGATCAACCTGTTTCTTGGCAAAAACAATTTTTCCCGCTCGACCGTAAACGCATAAAGATTTTTAAAGCACTCGATCAGGATCATAATGGCTTAATCGACCAACAAGAAATCACCAATATCTATGGCTATTTTATCAACCCTTGTCAGGGTTGGGGACAAACATGGGGTAAATAAGGCGAAGACAAGTGACTCGATGCCCAACTCGAGCAGATAAAGTTTTCGCTTAGCCATGACTTGAATAGGTTGGTCGAATGGACGGATATTCGCAATCATCCAAGCGAAATAGCCTTCAGCCCAATATGAGGCGCAAGCTGCTTCAACTTCATCCACTCGCCATGCATGGACGGCTTCTATATCGACTAAGGCAACGATTCTTCATCGCCATCCTGCAACAGAAAGTTTTGATTCTCGACAATTACTACATCTTTTATAGGCAATGCCTCAGGATGCCATGAGCGAACTTCCAAGGTTTTCTGACCTTGCGCAATTCGCCCGGCATTGGGAGCAAAAACCGATAAAGCGGTATATTGCTTTAACATACAGAATTAAGCTTGATCTTCCGCAATTTTCACACGGATGCCATAGTTTTTTACTTTCAAGGTATTTAAATCTTTCACTGCTTTGACCGCTTCACGTGGATTCGGCATTTCAACAAAACCAAAGCCTTTGGATTTTCCTGTTTCAGCATCTTTGACCACCACACAAGACTCGACTTTGCCATAAGCTTTAAACAAGTCGAGCACTTCTGCATCGGTCACGCTACGATCTAAATTACGAACTAAAATTTTCATGCTAAAACCTAAAACATGATTCACCCTCAAATCGGTGAATCAAAATAAATTGAATCTGGGTAGTTTAATCCAAATCGATCCCAAAACCTAAATTGATTGCAGTCGAACGCGAGCGACTGGCTTGCCCATAAGCACGCGGAATATCACGGTGAATCTGGGTATCGACTAAATGTTGAGGTAAATCATTGAGAAAATAACTTTCTATTTTGCGACCGAGCTCATCATATTGATCATGAGCCCATAGATTTAAATTCTGTTTTGTCAAAATGAGTTCATTCTCGGCACGGGTCAAGGCCACATACAACACACGGCGTTCTTCTTCCACATCGTCAAAATCGCCCTGTGCCCGTGCATGCGGATACTGCGTTGGCGAGACATGCGGTACATAACAGACTTTTTGCTCGGCACCTTTAGCCGAATGGATGGTAATCAATGTTACCAAGTCCTGATCTGGGGTTTTATCAATTTCCGAGACCGAAATTGGATCGAGTACATATTCCTCCAGAAACTCTCCAAGCGAACTGTGTTTACGTGCCAGTTGCTTGACCAGATCAAAATCTTTGACACGGCGGGTCCAGTCTTTGGTTTTATAGTTATTTTCCAGTTGTTCATTCAAGGCATCCAGCGCCAGCCCAATGCAGGCTTCGACATGTTGCTGCAACACATCCAGCTGCATCAGGATCAGGATGGCTTGTTGCGGTACTTTGCCATGACGCTCTAAACGCTGGCAACGCGCCTCAATATTAGGTAGCTGGATCAGTTCCTGAGCTAATTTACTGGCACCGACATCACCGACACCATCCCAGAGCGTCAAGAAACGCATCCATGCCAGATCGTCCTGCGGATTAACACTAACACGGAGTAGACTCAGCACATCTTTAACATGCGCCGATTCCAGCAGTTTCACCCCACCAATAAAACGGTAGGGAATGTTGGCGGCAATCAAGGCCCCTTCCAGATAACGCCCACTAAAACCCGAACGCAACAGCACCATATGCTCTGCCCATGCCGCGCCCTGCATATGCCGACGATTTAAATCCTGAATAATCCAGTTGGCTTCTTCAAACTCATTACTCAGGATATGCAACTGAGGCTTTAAACCTTTACCGCGATAGGCTTGCAGATGCTTGCCATACTCAATCGGACTTTGCGCCAGCAACCAGTTAGATAAATCCAGAATCCCCTGCGTGGAACGATAATTCATTTCCAGCGTCAGCACTTGGGCATCAGGGACACGTTCCCTAAAATGGTGGATATTTTCAAAATCCGCCCCACGAAAGCCATAAATCGATTGTGCATCATCGCCGACACAAAACAGTTTGACCTTACCGACTAAGGGTTGCAATAACGCCCATTGCAACGGATTGGTGTCCTGCATTTCATCGACCAGTAGTGCTGAACAGAAGCCGGTAACCCATTGCACCAATTCAGCTGAGTTTTGCAAATGCACCGCGACAATCGACAAGATGTCATCATAATCGAGAAAATTGCGTTCTTGCTTACGTTGTTCATAGGCTTGCATCAGTTCCGCAATTTGCACCTTGTACTCCACTGCTTGCGGTAACTGCTCTAATAAGGCGTCAGAGAGTTTGGTCTTGGTATTACGGGCATATGAATACAGATCACATAATTCAGCTGCTTTTGGCAATACATTGCCCTTATCCTTGCCGCGCAGTAAACGGAACATCAGCAACTGATCATCACGGTCAATAATGCTGAACTGGGTCAGACCAAAAGCGCGCGGATTACGACGTAACAAATACATGCAAAAGGTATGGAAGGTGGATGCACGCAAACCTTTGGCCTGTGCACCCATATGCTGCTCGACACGGGTGACAATTTCACTTGCAGCCCGACGGGTAAAGGTCAGAATCTGGATCTGCTGTGCAGGCAAACCCTGATCAATTAAATATGCCGATCTCGCCACAATGGTCTTGGTTTTACCACATCCCGCTCCTGCCAGAACCAGACAATTTTGTGCAGTCGTGGTGGCAGCCTGTTTCTGTTGTGGATTCAGTTCATCAATTAGCTTGGCAAGCGTCATACAATCGGTCAGTTACAAACGAATCGATATTTTAACAGACTAAAGCCATGCAAATGTTTCTCGCTACAAAACAAAAAAGGGCGTGCAAAAGGCACGCCCTACAATTTTAGCGAATGAGTTAGGCGGTGGTTGAGCTATGCGGCAACTGTTTGATCGCTCCCGCAAAGGTCAGGTAATTAATTCCCTGGAATAAAATATCAATTGCCAAGAACATTCCCAACACCCAGAACGGTGAATCCGGTGATGAAAGGATTAAAATCCCGGTAAGTAAGGTTAATATGCCTGAAAACAGCACCCAGCCCCAACCAGAAACCGGTCTCAGGATAAATGCATTCACAGTGCGGATAATCCCCGCAATAATCAGGGCAATCGCCAGAAAGCTGGTGAGCACTACCGCAGTGATCACCGGTGTGGTAAAGGCAAAATAACCCGCCACCAAGTACAGCACACCAAATAAAGCCCACAACCAGCGCGTACCGCCTTTAAAGACGGTAAATGCGGCAATAAAATGCAAAACGCCGCCCAGCATCATCAAGACACCAAATAACAGTACCGCAGACAAGGTGGCGAATGGTAGCGCAGCTAAAAGAACCAAGCCAAAAATAACCAGTAACACGCCCAATAACAGATACCATTTACGATCAGCGTGTAGCTGATTGCGAATCAGATCGTTACCCACTGTTTTCATCATTATTTACTCTTTTATCTTCAATGTTATATGCCTATATTGGGCCTGTTCGTCACAAAATTCTGTATAAGGCATGTTGAAAATTAATGATGGAATGTCAGAAAACTTGTGTTTTATTTCATATTTTTGAGCGTTCTGTTGAATGCTATGGATAAATCTAAACTTATCCACAATTTACTTGATCCACCCCACTTCCCTGGCCGTTAAAATACTGATTACCGTTTCATTCAGGTCATTGGGCATTTTACTTTTATGTTCGGATAAGGGAATTCTTCCTCCCATAATTTCAGCTTCAGTTTGTGGATATAAAGGCTGCTGATCGGCTTGGGCATAGCCAATCGGGAAAATCGGTTCGCCATTATTCAAATTATATTTATCTGTCGCGCCAAACCCGTGTAGTAATTCATGTACCAACACCACATTGTTCTGTGCAGCCTGTTTGGGTGAAGCAAATAAATTGACCGAGCCGATTCGTCCACGCTCCAGCGCAGTCGAATGCTTCAATTCCCTGCTCTGCTTCGGATCATAATAATTCAGATATAGCGTCAAGCTTGGTGAACCATCTCCCGATTGATGCTGTTCCCATGCATAGAATCTGAATTTCAGGCTCCACAAGATATTGTTCAAGATACTCGGCTGTTCAGACATCTTTGGAGGTACTTGCTGTAACTCGCGTCCAATCTGAATCATGAAATAGCTGCTTTGTCCGCGATACTGCTGGCTATTTTTCTCTAAATACTGTTTCACCTCAGCAAAGTCATCTTGCTGTAATTGTTGAATATACTGTTGTGTGGTCGCTAAACCATCAGCATTAATCGGATGCAATAAAATATGAATCGGTTGATTCCAGTCCTGATTCTGATCACGATAGGCATTCACGGCGACCACCAGCAACACGACCAGCAAAATCGCGACCCGAATATTTTTCCACATATCATTTCCCCAATAAAAATATATTTCTTGTTTTTCTTGATGCGATAAAAAATGCTAGCAAGTGCTAGCATTTTTTTAAATCTGAATATTTAGCCTTCTACCCATTTTCCGTCTTGGAACACCAGACTCCACTTGGTTTGTTTGCCTTCAGCCGTTTCAGAACCCACATATTGTGACTGGTTCTTACGACTAAATTTCACCACGGTTGGATTGCCTTCAGGATCAACATCTGGCGCTTGCAGCAGGAATTGATACTTCGGATCAAGCTGTTCCGCAACACTTCGTAATTCGGCTACTTTCGGCGCGCGTGTTTCACGAATTTTCGGGAATTTACTTGCAGCCAGGAATAAACCAGCCGCGCCATCACGCAACACAAAGAAATCATCATGCTTGGTTGAGCGCAAGTGTTCCATTTTGATCGGATCAACACGTGGAGGTGCTGGCTGACCACTCTTCAAGACCTTACGGGTATTGTCGCAGCTTGAGCAGGCAAAATACGGACCAAAACGGCCAGTTTTCAACTGCATTTCACCATCACATTTATCACATGGAATGGTTGGGCCATCATAGCCCTTGATCTTGAATTCACCTTCTTCGACTTCGTAGCCATCACAATCTGGGTTATTACCACAGACATGTAATTTACGCCCCCCGTCAACCACATAGCTGTCCATCGCCGTACCACATTTAGGACAACGATGTTTCGACATCAAGTCAGCGGTTTCAGCACCATCATCATCCGACAATGCAGCTAAAGACTCGACTGGTGTTAGATTCAGTGTACCCTTACAACGCTCTTTTGGTGGCAGGTTATAACCTGAACATCCCAGGAATACGCCTGTTGTTCCGGTACGTACCTGCATTGGGCGCGCACATTCAGGACATGGTACATCTGGCACTTCAACCGGCTGGTTACGGCGCATGCCGCTTTCGCCCTGTGCATTGGTCAAACGCTTTTTAAAGTCACCGTAGAAGGTGTCTAATAGCTCTTTCCAGTTACGCTCACCTGTCGCAACACGGTCTAACTGACCTTCTAAATCTGCAGTGAAAGCATAGTTCATCAGGTTATTAAAACTTTCATCCAGACGATCCGTCACGATCTCACCCATCTTCTCGGCAAAGAGACGACGGTTTTCCAGTTTCACATAACCACGTTCTTGAATGGTTGAGATAATGGCAGCATAGGTCGATGGACGGCCAATGCCTTTTTTCTCAAGTTCTTTAACTAAAGATGCTTCGGTAAAACGTGCAGGTGGTTTGGTAAAGTGCTGGCTTGGATCAAGCTTTTCTAACTTGAGCACTTCGCCGACTTTCACTGCTGGCAGCAACACATCATCATCTGATTTGTTTGCACCACGCACACGGGTAAAACCATCAAAGACTAGAGTACGGCCTTTGGCCTTTAACTCAACATTTGCCGCTTCAACGGTCAACGTCGAAGATAAATATTCTGCTGGTGTCATTTGACAAGCGACAAATTGACGCCAGATCAAATCATATAAACGCTGAGCATCACGCTCAACACCTGCAAGTTTGTCACCCGTCAATCCAACATCGGATGGACGAATCGCTTCATGCGCTTCTTGCGCGCCTGCTTTATTGCCATAACGGTTTGGCTTGGCCGGCACATATTTTTCACCAAAATTTTGCTGAATATGATTACGCACCATATTCACCGCGTCATCACTCAAGAAGGTTGAGTCGGTACGCATATAGGTAATAAAACCACCTTCATACAAACGCTGTGCCAGCATCATGGTTTTCTTCACCGAGAAACCTAGACGGGTACTTGCTGCCTGCTGCAGGGTCGAGGTGATATACGGTGCACTTGGATTCACCTTGGTCGGTTTATCTTCGCGTAATGCCACCTTATATTCAGCATCTTTTAATACGTTCAATAACGCATCGGTTTCAGCTTTATTCTTGAGCTTAAGCGTCTTACCGGCTTGTTTCACAGCTTCCAGACGAATGTCATCTTTCTTCGACAAGGTATCTGCAAATACCTGCCAGTATTCTTCCGGGATAAAGGCCCGGATTTCACGTTCACGCTCGACCACCAGTTTGACTGCAACCGATTGTACACGGCCTGCCGATAAGCCACGGGCAATCTTTTCCCACAGCAATGGCGACACCATAAAGCCCACCACACGGTCAAGGAAACGACGTGCCTGTTGTGCATTGACACGGTTCAAATCGAGACGTGTTGGCTGTTTAAACGCTTCCTGAATGGCATTTTGGGTAATCTCGTTAAAGACCACACGATGGTAACGACTGTCATCTCCACCAATTACTTCTCTTAAATGCCAGGCAATCGCTTCCCCTTCTCTATCCAAATCCGTTGCGAGATAGATAGCATCGGCATCTTTGGCAAGTTTTTTCAGTTCGGCAACCACATGTTCTTTGCCCGGCAGCACTTCATAATGGGCGATCCAGTCATGTTCCGGATCAACACCCATACGGTTAATCAGTGCAGATTGGGCTTTTTCCGCTTTTTGCTGTTCAGTCAGCTTGACACGCGTTGCCGGCTTCTTTTCGCTAGACTTCGCTCCGCCGCCTGTCGGTAAATCACGGACATGACCGACCGATGACTTCACCACAAACTGTGAGCCTAAATATTTATTAATTGTTTTCGCTTTTGCAGGCGACTCCACAATCACTAAGGCACGTTTCTTTGCAGCAGACGCGGAAGCTGCTGTGCTTTCTGAAGCAGAGCGTGGAGTTTTCGCCATAATAAATCGTTTTTCCTGTGTTCAATCAATAAATTAGCGTTGAGCCAATTCATGTAAATAAGTTTTTATCTGTTCAAGCTGTGTGGCTTTTAAGTCAGTTTCTTCATCCCAATATAGCCCAACACAGTTTGCCTGCATATCAATAGCATAAACTCCTGTTAATGCAATGGTTAAATCATTAAATTTCTGATCACCTTGCACGACCTGAAGCTTGCCATCCACCACTCTTGCGCGCATAAGCGGCAGGCGGGCATCTGGAATCAGGACACTATAATAAGCCACCATGCTGGCACGCTTTTCTGATGCCATTGGAATTTTCGTCCATTCTGGTGCGGCGATTAAACGTGGATGCAAACCCATTTTTCGTGCCTGATCGCGCATCATGCCCAATGCTTTTTCTCGGGGACTGACACGTAAGCCAAAAATCGAGCCAAGTACAAACAGTACAATCGCAACTGTGATCCAAATTCCAATATTACTCATAAAGTTGCCCAAAATGTCCTTTTATTAGCGTTACATAACTTGAATCCAAAAGGCAAGCTTTCCTTACAGTCGACTTTCAAGACTTTGATTTATCATTCAAACTTGAAGAGATCGCAGTTATCTAACCTTATTTTTCTAAAGTTTAAAATATGATGAATGCCAGAAATACACAATAAATACATCTCTGATTCTTGAATCTCTATTCAACAGGTATTTTATGATGGCAAATCGCTTAATAATGCGGCGGTTTATCACTCATCGGATCAAAAGGCGCAATCCCGTCCGATAAATCCGACGATTCAACCCGACGATATAACAGTTGCATCTGTTTTTTTAGATCGGCTATTTCTTGGGTCTGAAGTGCCAGTTGTTGATTCAATTGTTCAACTAAATCATCTAAAAATGCAATTCGGACTTGCAAATCTTCAATGGGTGCGGAAAATGACGCGTGATCATCAAAATTTTGTGGTTTAGTCATTTCAGACCTCATCTGAACTTTTAGGAAACATTATGGCCTATATTACTTTAAGGGATGTCCATCTCGCATTTGGCGGACCTGCCTTACTCGACGGCGCGAACTTTAACCTGGAACGTGGCGAACGAGTCTGTTTAATTGGTCGTAATGGCGAAGGTAAGTCTACTTTATTAAAACTGATTGAGGGAAGCCTGTTACCGGATAACGGCGAAGTTTCCATTCAAAACGGTTTAACTGTTTCAATGTTAGCCCAAGACGTCCCGATGGACTCAGGTAAAGTTGCAGATATCGTGGCCGAGGGTGCTGGCGAAGCTGCCAATGTCTTAAAAGAATATCATGAAGCCAGCGATGCCTGCGTACTGGGCGATATGGAAGCCTGTGACCGTATGGGCATGCTGCAGCACAAACTCGATCAACTCGATGGCTGGGCGCTCGAAAACAAGGTCAACTCGATTCTCAGTAAAATGGGACTTGATCCGAATGCTGACTTGGCAGATTTATCAGGCGGACGTAAACGTCGCGTACTGTTGGCGCGTGCTTTACTGACTCAACCCGATGTCCTGTTACTGGACGAGCCCACTAACCACCTCGATGTCGAAAGTATCGAATGGCTCGAAAAATTCTTACTGGATCAGAATAATCTGACCCTACTATTTATCTCGCATGACCGTTCATTTGTTGACAGTATCGCAACCCGTATTGTCGAGCTGGACCGTGGTATTTTGCGGAGCTACGAAGGTAACTATTCACGTTATCTCGACCTCAAAGCACAGCAAATGGAAGCAGAAGAAAAGCAGAATGCTCTATTCGATAAAAAGTTAGCTGAAGAAGAAGCCTGGATTCGTCAAGGTATTAAAGCACGTCGTACCCGTAACGAAGGTCGTGTCCGTGCCTTGAAAGACTTGCGTGAACAGTCTAAGGCACGTCGTTCACAACAAGGCAAGGTCAGCATGGCAACCCAGGAAGCCAATCGCTCTGGTAAGCTAGTGTTTGAAATTGAAAACCTGAGTGTGAGTTACGACAGCAAAGCCCTGATTAAAGATTTCTCTGCCATCGTGTTGCGTGGCGACCGCATCGGTCTGGTCGGTGACAACGGTGTCGGTAAAACCACCTTGATCAAAGCCATTCTGGGTGAAATCGAACATGGCGGTTCAGTCAAGACTGGTACTCAGCTTGAAATCGCCTATTTTGACCAGTTACGTAATGCGCTTGATCTGGAAAAGACCGTGATGGCCAACGTTTCAGAAGGCTCAGACTTCGTCGATGTCAATGGTAACCGCCGTCATATCTATAGCTATTTACAAGATTTCCTGTTCTCTCCAGAACGTGCCCGCACCCCTGTTAAAGCGCTTTCTGGTGGTGAACGCAACCGTATTCTTCTCGCAAAATTGTTACTCAAGCCATCCAACCTGATCGTGATGGATGAGCCAACCAATGACCTGGATATGGTGACGCTTGAGTTGCTGGAAGAAATGTTATCGGAATACAAAGGCACCTTGCTGCTGATCTCGCATGACCGTGCCTTTATGGATAACGTTGTGACCTCAACCTGGGTATTTGATGGCAAAGGTAATATTGATGAATATATCGGTGGCTATCAGGACTATCTAGAACAACGTCCAGACCAGAAAGTCGTTGATCAGAAAAGTGATGTGAAAAAGGCACAAGCCAAAGCTGAAGCGGCTGCCGCAGCTGCAAACGCTACTGCACCGAAGAAAGTAAAACTCAGCTATAAAGATCAGCGTGCGCTTGAACAGTTGCCTGCTGAAATTGAAGCATTAGAGACTGAACAAGCCACCTTATCAGAGAAACTGGCTGATGGTTCATGGTTTGTCAGCGATGCCAATGCAGCGACTCAGGCCAGCCAGCGTCTCGCAGAAATTGACGAGTTATTGCTAGAAAAGCTGGAACGTTGGGATGAGCTGGAAAATCTCAGCAAAGGCAATTAAATAACCAGTGAGCATCTATCTGTTCGGGATAGATGCTCTATTTAAAATCAAATCGGAGGTTATATCTTAAAATTCTCTTTTAATGACTGATAAATATTAAAATTCTCATCATCAAAGCAGACAAAAATGACGTCTGTTATAAACTGACTTTGTTTTAATTGCTCAGCAATTGTTTTTAACGCAATTTGAGCAGCCTGCTGTTTAGGAAAACGATAAATTCCTGTGGAAATATTTGGAAATGCCACACTTTGTAGGTGCAAATTTTCAGCCAGTTTAAAACTATTCCGATACGCATTTTCCAACAATAACGCTTCATCGTGCTGTCCATCGACCCAAGTGGGTCCAACGGTATGAATGACATATTTTGCAGGCAGATTTCCAGCAGTGGTCATAACCGCTTCACCAACCGCACAGCCGCCCTGTTTTGCCCTTATTTTTTGACAATCTGCCAAAATCGCTGCGCCGCCTTTTCGATGAATTGCGCCATCCACGCCACCACCGCCAAGCAATGAAGTATTCGCTGCATTTACAATCGCATCTACGGCAATCTGAGTAATATCTCCCTGAATGATGTTTATCGTTTTCACCCTGATCTCCTGATCGAAATAATGATTAGCCTATCGATAAAAGCATGCGCTTTATCTTTTAGATTTAAAAGTGTAGGTACAATTTGACCTAAGCTTCAATTCGCAACAGGTAAATTCTGATAGAACATGAACTCACTCAAAACCAAGCGAGCTGTTCTCATCGCGTTGCAGAATAAAGAAATAAGGCTGGGGCTGCTGTTTCAGATCCATCCAGCCCAATACGGTATTTTCATCTATTTTTCGAAACACATCGTGTATCGGCTTTTCATCATAAATCATCGTGGCTGATATTTTCCCTCGAAACTCAGTCATCCTTAAACGGGCCTTACTGTCTTTGGTTTTTAGAAGTTTCAAGCCACCAGCCAGAGACTTGGCATTTTTTTTCAAAAATTTAAAATCCAGATTTAAAGGCAGCCACTTGGGATCAATGAAAAATAACGCTGTTTTTTTGGTATTCAGCAACACTAGGGGATAGACCGTTTCCTGATCTATCAATAATTTTCCATACCAGTTTGCCTGCGCTAACAGACCATTCATTGGATGCCCAGTGATGACCTCATATCCTTTCCAGCGACCATACATCAATGCACAGTCTATTTCCTCTAGCTGATCATAAAACTCGATCATTTGCTGAGCATCGACTTTCTTTCCTTGTGATATTTCCTGAATATTCATCATCCTTCACCTTTTTTTGTTGTATGGGGCTTAATCTTAATTAAGTCAGGTATGAGCTCATTGTATTACAGCAGTACAACAAGCAAAAAACTCTCATTCATTTTCCGTCGAGTAGCAGCCGAACCAAAGCGTGTGGGCATATTCTCAGGTGCACTTCATGTTACACTGCTCCAAAATTCAACATTATTTACTCTACTAAGTTTATGAGTCAAAAGCAGTCTTATATTCCTGGCGAATTTCAATGGGAATTTCTATTACCCAAATATTGGAAAATCTGGATCGCCATTTTTTTCCTTATGTTATTGGCCATTCTCCCGTGGGCAATCCAGTGGCGCTTGGCCCATGGCTTAGCAGGATTATTCTGGCATCTGCTCAAGTCACGCCGTAAAACCACCCTTCGAAATCTGGAACTTTGTTTTCCAGAATGGTCACCTGCGGAAGTCGAAGCTCAGGCCAAGCAGGTTTTTGTTGATATGATGCTGGGGGTGTTTGAAACCCTAAATGCCTGGTACTGCCCGCAATGGTTTAAGGGTCGTCATAGCATTGAAGGTTTAGAACATATCACTGAAGCAAAGGCTCAAGGCAAAGGCATCCTGTTACTGGGGACGCACAGTACCTTGCTTGATGCCGGCGGTTATATCTGTGCCCAGTATTTTGAGCCGGATGTGGTGTATCGACCACAAAACAATCCTATGCTGGATATGCTGATTTATCGTTGCCGTGCCACCATTTATCAGCACCAGATCGATCATGATGATATGCGCGGCTTGATCCGTCGCCTTAAAGACGGTGGCGCCATCTGGTATAGCCCGGATCAGGATTTCGGTTTGAAACAAGGTGTCATGGCCCCGTTCTTTGGTGTCCCCGCAGCAACGGTCACGGCACATCGCCGTTTACTCAAAATTTCAAAAGCGGTTGCAATTCCGCTGTATTTTTATCGCTACGGTGATGTCCGTAATCCACAATACAAAGTACTGATTGAACCGATGGTGGACAATATGCCAAGCGAAAATGAAGTGGGTGATGCGATTCGGGTCAATCAGATTATTGAAGCTCAATTACGTATCGCACCGACGCAATGGATGTGGTTCCACCGCCGTTTTAAAACCAGAGCCGAAGGCTACGAAAAAATCTACTAAGCAACAAAGAGCCAATCCATATACATGAATCGGCTCTTTCTTTAATAGAACAATAAGACTTAATTCGGGAAAATCACGCCTGAACTTAAATCGTAATAGGTTGGGTTATTACTATAAACCGAGCCTAATTTCACATTGATAAACCAGCCTAGATTACCCTGATCTTGTAATCGGTTTTGTACCTCGCTCGCGAGATCGAGTTTATAAATTGCATCTTCGTTAAAGACCTTGGATTCAATATTGCTTGTGCTGCTGCTATCACGTTCAAATAAATAGCCTTTGGTATTAAAGAACGCAATTGCATTATCCTTATCAATCAGGTGATAGCCTTCCGCGGCCTGCTGTTTGAGTAACAGGTCTAACTTGGTTGGATTGTCCTCATAGAATCCCGCGCTGGTTTTTGGCATTTCAAAATAGCGATAACTATAAGTACCGTTATGAGTACTGCTGTTTACACAGGTGGGTACATAAAACGTGCCATTGGTTGTACCATTATAGGTAAAGGTACTGCCCGCATAAATTAGCTTACAGCCCTGAGCCCCGAGCTGGTTAAATACGGTCAGAATATTAGCGCGGCTGGTATCGGTCAAGAAGCGGTTGTCATAACTATAAGTCGCTGGTTTTTTGTCATTTTTAACAAATAAATATTTATAAGTATTGCGTGGTGACTCACCCAGAGATGACTTATACGCGAAGCCTGCAACACCTTGTTTTTTAATTTCAGCTAACCAGAACAGATAAACATTAGCTACCACATTGGTGGTGACATCAGCGATTTTATAGCTATAGCTATCGGTCGAAGCATTATTTTTAATATATAAATTCTTAGGTTCAGGGAAATCACTATTGGGCTTTTTTACATCCAGAGAGTGACTGACTAAGGCAAAGCCCTGATGCCCCTGCTCATTGGCTTGCATCAGGAAATTCTCGAGAGAGCTCTGGTTGTCTAACAGGCGATAGCTTGCGGTGGCTTTTTTTACAGTCGGTTTAAATAAGCTATAGCCCTCAACATTGGTACGGGTATAGCAGGTTACGGCCCTCGATGGATCAATGCCATCCATATAAGCTTGAATATCCTTGATGGTTGCCGTTGCGGGTACATCACACATCCCCTCACCTTTAAAGCCATAGGCGGCAGCAATACCATTCGGACGATATCGATCAATATATTTCACCCGGTTTGCTGTAGTTGTACCACTGCTTTCTGTCGCGGCAATCTCGGTGAGCAAAGCATCATCCGAAGCTACACTATAGGTTTTGATCACAGCCCCAGTACAATCTTCTTTTTCAAACTGACGTTTTTCAGTGGTAAAGCGAACACTATTATCTGAAGTTTTATAAACAGTTAAGTTTGTTCGTGCACCTTCATGACAAAAGCCGCTTAACCATGAACCAACAAAGCGGTCAGCCACGACTGGGGTCGGTGTAGGAGTTGGAGTCGGTGTAGGTGTTGGTGTTGGTGTAGGCGTTGGAGTCGGTGTTGGGGTCGGTGTTGGGGTCGGTGTAGGCGTTGGAGTCGGTGTAGGCGTTGGAGTCGGTGTAGGCGTTGGTGTTGAATCGGAATCATGATCCGAGCCACAGCCGACTAGTACTGCACAAGTCATGCTCAGTGCGAATTGTGTCCATATATTTTTCATTATTTTACCCTCTGTGTGATTTTTTCACATATTCATAGATGTGAAAATTTAACACTTTTTTGCTTGAGTGCAAATATATTTGTGCGTAAATTAATAACGAAAGGTCAAAAATAATTTATTGATGGGCTGAATGTATGGACACACAAGAAAACTTAGCCAGACAACTCAATGCCTTACCTCAAGAATGGCAGCAGTGGCTAGAAGAAAATTTAGAACGCGGCTGTCATCCCAATGATCTCGTCAGGATTTTGCGACGTGAAGGCTTAATTGATCTGGACAAAAATGTTGCACCCCAGACGTCGCTGGAACCACAGCACTATCATCAACTCGAACAGATCGCATTAGAAAAACAGGAACAACTAAGCAGCGCTTTTAATCCCCAGCAAAAAAAATGGCTGGCACAGGCGGTGTTGAATGGAGCAGATCAAACCTATATTTATCAAAGCTTGCAACAACAGGGCTTAAGTGAAATTGATATCGCCCTCGAGCTGGTGCAGTTAAAACAGCATCCTTATTTTCAAATCGCTCAAGAACAGCATTTTTTAGTGCAGAAAAGAAACTGGTTGCTCCACACGCTCGACCATTTTGCCCGTTTAAATCCTGACTATCAGTCCTTGAGCCGTATCGCGCTTCCCTCATTCGCGCAATTCATTCAAGCCTATTACAGCCGGAACTTAGCTGTGGTGCTCACAGGTTCAATCGATCATTGGCCTGCATTACACAAGTGGTCACCGCAGTATTTCAAAAAAACGGTGGGAAATCAGGAAATAGAAGTACAGTTTAACCGTGAACAGGATCCCTTATTTGAACGCAACTCGGTGCAACATAAAACTAAGATGTTGATGCGGGAATTTGTCGATTTAATTGAACACACCCCTCACTCGAATAATTTTTACATGACGGCCAATAATGCCAAAGCCAGCCAGTCCAGTTTAGCCGCATTATTTCAGGATATTGATCATTTTCATGGCTATACAGATCATCGTCAGGTCTATGACCGCAGCTTTATCTGGTTTGGGCCGAAAGGTGCTTTTACCCCTCTACACCATGATTTGACCAATAATATTCTGGTTCAAATTTACGGCCGTAAAAAAGTCACCTTAATTCCGGCGCTACAAGTTGCCAATTTATATAATGATGTCGCAGTATTCAGCAAAGTTGCCAATCCTTATCAACCCGATATCACAGAATCGTTTCCAGACTTTGCCTTAAGCAGCAAAATCGAATGCATTCTGGAACCGGGTGAAGCTTTATTTATTCCTCTCGGCTGGTGGCATTGTGTCGAGAGTCTGGATATCTCCATCAGTGTGTCATTTACTCATTTTAATATCGACAATACTGGCGCTGAATCATTTCCCACGTCCAGCTATAGCTAATACCGGATTAGTCAATCACTGATCCTGCTTCAACTCTTCAGGTGCTTTAATGGTAAAACCAACCCATCCGCTCATGACCGAAAACGAATTATCTGCCGACAATACCCAGGGCATCATTGCCCAGCAGGCAGAAACCACTTTGGAAAGCATTTTTCCAATGATGCAGCATATTGCGCGCTGGTTAATTCATTCAGGGGTAGGCTATACCGACTTTGTTGCTGCCTTGAAGCCCATCTTTTATCAACAGGCACTCGCAGAACTCGACCGGATTCAACAGAATAAAACCGATTCAGCGGTCAGTTTACTATCCGGTCTACACCGTAAGGATGTCAGTGCGTTTCGGCAACAGGCCACTCAAAATTCCAGCGAGGCGCCCAATTTTGCCATTAGCGTCCCCGCCCGTGTCATTGCACGCTGGATTGCACTGGATCTTCCCCATCAGATTCCGGTTTCTGGTGAAACAGATAGCTTTGAAGCCCTGGTTAAGCATATCTCGACCGAAAAGCATCCGCGTTCGATTCTTTTTGAACTGCAACGTTTAGGTGTGGTTGAACAACAAGACCAGCAGGTGGTTTTGCAGCAAAATAGCTTTACACCGGATAATCAAATGCAAGAGAGTAAGGCGCTCTTCTCTGCCAACCTAACTGACCATTTAGCAGCAGGAATTGATAACTTTATCAGTGAAAAACCGTTTACTCATCTGGAACAGGCCGTCCATGCCGAGAAACTGACTGCCCAGTCGGTGGAAGCACTTCGACAACTCAGTCTCGACCTTTGGCAAGACATGGCAAAACAATTATTAAATGCTGCCATCCATTATTGCGAACATGACCAGAACCAAGCAGATGCGACCTATCAGTTCCGTTTTGGTGTGTATCAATATGATCACCAGATAAAACTGCAAGTACCTTATCTCTTTAAGGATCAATAAAAATGAAAACAATACTTTTCCCAAGCATTTTTTTAGTTTCCGCCCTGGCATTGACCGCATGTGGTGAAAATTTTTCTGCGGCCAATGTCAGCTTGGGAGGAAGTGGTTCGGGAACGCTGAAACCTTTGCCGGGTGGAAATAATGGCGGGATTTCCAATCCATCAACCGGAGATAAGGATGAGCGTTATGAGTACCTCATCGCGATCCCGAAAGAGAGTCAAAGTAGCTGTAAAGGCATACAACGCACGATGGGTTTTATTGATGCTAAAACCAAACAGCCGTTCCCCGTCAATTCGCTTCAGCCCTTGGCGATGGCTCCTTTACAGATTGAAATTAGTAACACGACCTCCGATTATATCTATCAGCGTGTCCCACTTTGCCGTCCAATTGAATTTCAGGTCGGTGAAACCATCATGTTTCATGGACAATCATTGAGATGTCCGATAGATCAGGATGAAATCCAGGTCTTGCGCCCTTATGAAACCCGCCGCTATGAGCTGGATCTAAGTTTTGCTGAAACTGAACTGCCCTTGATCGTTAACTATAATGCTTTTTATGCTACAGACTTACCGAGCATTGACCTGGCATGGGAAAAATGTGAAGCCGCGCAGATCACTGTGCCTATTTATAAAAAACTGGTACCTAAAAAACCTGAACGTATTGAACCACCGCACCCTGATACTGAAATATCGGCAGGAGAGAAAAATAAAGCATCTGAATAAATAAAAAATTAAAACCCGAGCCTTGCATCCTGCAAAACTCGGGCAAATGAGGTTGTGCTTTCACGTTATTTTTATTGGGTTGCGTCCATCGCATGCATCATATCCATGATGACTGTTCCATCTCAGCGCTGCTTATCCTTAATCGGAAATCCATTCCTGCGTCCTTGTGCTGATGTATTTAGAATAAATCTTTTGTACCTGTAGGGCTATTCGTTACAAACTTAAATCCATGTACGAAATAACGTACATTGATTAGCTAAAGTTTAAAATCATAGGTTTTAGCAACGCGCTGAAATTAAAAAGAATTGCATCGTTTCAACACAATCGCATTGCTATTTATGCGGTTGAGCCAATGGATCAATCACGACTTTTTCCTCTTCTTCGGCCTTCTCTATGCCTTCCTGTATGGCCTCTTGGGCTTCCTGTTCATCTTCGGCCGTCTGTTGCAGTGATTGTTGTTGCTGTTCAAAGCGAAGACCTGTTTGCAACACCACATAAATTGGAAAATGATCTGAACCGATATGGGACAAACGTTTCATTTTAACTAAACCAAAATCGGTACTATGAAAGATATGATCCAGTGACCAACGTAGTAAAGGATAGTTGGCATGGAAAGTATTCATAAAATAGCGCCCAACCCGCGGATCGAGCAAGCCGCTAATACGCTGGAACAAACGTGTTGTTCGCGACCAGGCCACATCATTCAGATCACCCATCACAATACAGCTCTGGTCCAGATCTTTGATCTGATCACCCACAAGCAATAACTCGGCATCTCTTAAAGTCGAATCTTTGGCCTCAGTAGGACTCGGCGGCTTCGGATGTAAACAATATAATTTGACCTGTATCCCCGACTTCAAGGTCAGGCAGGTATGAATCGAAGGAATTTCATCACTTAAGATAAACTTCACTTCGGTATCTTTTAACGGCAAGCGACTGTACAGATGCATGCCATACAGATTTTCCAACGGTACAGGGACCCGAAACGGATAGTCTGGCTCAATCTGGCTAAGCGCCTGTTGCCAGGCAGCATTGGATTCAAGCGTCAACACCACATCAGGCTTTAATTTCTCAATATGCTCCAGCAAAAGATGATATTGATGATTGGGAGTCAGTACGTTGGCGACCAGTAATGAAATTTGCTGTTCTGGCTTTAAGTCCGCCTGTTTGACTTGTTGTACCTGCTTTTTCCATAACGGCGTATAAGGCAGCACCATTTTGAGCTGATAGGCAATCGCAGCCATTAAGCCAAGAAAAAACAGCTCGGTGCTCAAGGTCCAGTCCGACAGACCAAATAACATTGCCCCGGCAGTCACGATCCCCAATGCCAAGATCTGTAATCTGGGAAAATCCGCGCCCCGAATCCACCATTCATCTCTCGGGATTAATGACCAAAAGGAAAGCCATATCACCACTGCTGCGCAAATCTGAATCCACATCATGTTCATTTTTCTCTTAGGGATAGCATAGATTTACAATAAAGCTGTCGCTTTATCAATTTTCTCTCTAATATAAACAAGATATTCCACTCAATAAACTGACTGTTTTAGTTCGCTAAAGCTTGCAGTTGTGGACGCTTTTGATACACTCAAACCCCTTTAAAATTTTTTACATACCGAGGCACAATGACATGAAAGTAGGTCTGGTCGGTTGGCGTGGGATGGTTGGTTCTGTCCTGATGCAACGTATGGTTGAAGAGAATGATTTTGCTCATATTGAGCCATTCTATTTCTCTACCAGTAATGCAGGTGGTGAAGCACCTGCATTTGGTGGTAAGACTGCCCCAGCACTTATGGATGCAACGGACATTAACAGTCTGAAGCAAATGGATGTCATTTTGACCTGTCAAGGTGGTGATTACACATCTGAAGTTTTCCCGAAACTCAAAGCTGAAGGTTGGGATGGCTACTGGATTGATGCAGCCTCTACTTTACGTATGGCAGATGATGCAATCATCGTTCTTGATCCAGTGAACTTGAACGTAATCAAAGATGGTTTAGTGAATGGCACTAAAACTTTCGTTGGTGGTAACTGTACGGTTTCATTGATGTTGATGGGCTTGGGTTCATTGTTCCAGAACAATCTGGTGGAGTGGGCAACCTCAATGACCTATCAGGCAGCATCGGGCGCAGGCGCGCAAAACATGCGTGAACTGATCACTGGTATGGGCTATCTGTATAACAATACCAAAGACTTACTGGATGATCCTAAATCTGCGATTCTGGATATTGATCGTCAAATTGCTGACTTGCAACGTGGCGAAGGTTTTCCGAAAGCAAACTTCGGCGTGCCATTGGCAGGTTCATTGATTCCATATATCGACAAACAGCTCGAAAGTGGTCAATCAAAAGAAGAATGGAAAGGTCAGGTTGAAACCAATAAGATCCTCGGTAACCAGCAAATTGTTCCAATCGATGGGCACTGTGTCCGTATCGGTGCGATGCGTTGTCACTCTCAAGCGATTACCTTGAAACTGAAAAAAGATGTGGCACTGGACGAGATCGAAGATATGATTCGCAACTCGAGCCAATGGGCAAAAGTGGTTCCGAATACTCGTGAAGCTTCTATGACTGATCTTACTCCAGTTGCAGTCACAGGAACTTTAACTGTGCCAGTCGGCCGTTTACGCAAGCTGAATATGGGTAAAGAATATCTCGGTGCATTCACGGTTGGTGACCAGTTACTCTGGGGCGCTGCAGAGCCGTTGCGTCGTATGCTTCGTATCCTGGTTGAATACAAGAACGCTTAAGCAAAAATCCCGGAAAATCAAAAGCCGATCACATTTGATCGGCTTTTTTATGCTGATGAAAAATGAAGAATTTACAATTCATTTACATCACGGTAATGTATACTTTTTTTCTGACCATCACATCACTTTTTCATGGATCGAGATGACTGTTTATAACAAATTAAAAATTGCCATTTTAACCATAATTTCTTCGCAACATCTTTATGCCATTACACTTGATCCATTGCAAATCCAGTCTGCGCCAGGTGAATTACTGTATGCGGAAATGAGTTTTCATCAGGCCGATCTCAACTCGAAATTTGATGTCAGTCTGGCGACACCAGAGGACTTATTGATGATTGGCGCTGCACATCAGCCGCCTTCAAATCTGAACTTTTTTACACGCCGCAATAATCAGGGCGAAGGTGTCATTGTCATCACCTCTTCCCGCCCAATGACCGATGCTGAACTGAACATTATTATCAAAATACAGGAAGGCGGCGCTTCTCATTTAAAACATATACGCCAGTCCATGCGTCAGGCAGTCAAAGCACCACCGCTCAGCGCAAAAAGTAATAATGAAAAATCACTGACACCCAAATTTATCGTCAGCGAAAAAGATATAGCCTTAAACCTGCCTGAAAGTACCCGTTTCAATGTTGCAGACAGTACGGCACAACCCGGGGCTAAACAGGAAACCCTGTTAAATGCACCCTTTGCCTTACCGCCTGCATTAAAAAAACAATCTTCTTCTGAACTGGACAATGCAGCCGTCATATCAGTTGCCACGCCTGTCAATGCAGATCCCTCTGTAGCAGCACCACTTCAGCAAACAGCATCAAATATAGAGCCCAAAGCAGAGAAATTAGAGAAAGCAGCCGAAGTTACTGCTCTTAAACAGGACAATGTTCAAACAGCCCAAAGCTCTCCAGTCGCAACATCAACTATTCAGCCGGAAAATGAGTTCAAAAATACGGCATTAAAGTCGGTTGAAGATGCAGAGAAAACCAAGGCCCACTATCAGGCCAAAGAAGGTTCCACACCGGTTAAGCAAAAAGCACCTGTGCAGAATACGCCAATGCCCTCTACGGAGACTGCACAACAACATGTGGTACAACGCAATGAATCGCTATGGAGTATTGCACAACGTATTGCGGGGCAGACCCAACAACCTGTTGCTCAGGTGATGCATCAAATCAAGGCGCAGAATGAACATGCCTTTATTGGCGGGAATGCAAACCGGCTTAGACAAGGCTCACATTTGAATTTTAATGTCAGCGCCACTGCCACTCAGCAGCCTAAAAATATCAATCAGATTGCAGCACAAACGCAGCGCCCTGCCGCGGCTAAAGCCAAATATCGCTTACAGCAGGCAGAAATGTCCTTAGTTGCTGAAAGTCATCAAGATTCAAGTACGGGAAGTGCCAAAAAAGACACATTACAACAAAAAACCAGTGCAGACTTGTCATTAAAAGTTATGACAGCACGAGAAAAAACCGTTACATTACAAAGAAACGTTACCCAGTTAGAACTGGCACTGCATCAAAAGGAACAACGTATTCAGCTGTTAAATGCCCGGCTTGCCGAATTACAGGATCAGTTGAAAGCGCAGCAGGAAACTAAAAAGCCAACACGCTAGGTAACGAGAAGATTCTCATAAATTTGCATAAAAGCGGCGCTATCTTTAAGGGGTAAAGATCATGTCAAATATCATCATCGTGCTACTGGTCATTGTGCTGGTGGTCGCGATCTTTTTAAAAAAACGTGAAAGTAATCAGGCCAATGCTGCACCAAAGAAAGGTACAGCCAAAACACCGAAAAAAGCTGCCACCAAAACTGCTTCACGTACAACACTCGTTCGGGAAGAACAGGAACTTGCCCCTCAAGTTAGCACTGCAATTTCTGAAAGCCTGCGCCAACAGCTTGAAAGAAATATTCAAAGTGGTAATTTTCAAGCTGCTGAGGCACAAATCAATCAGTCTTTGAAACAAGATAACTCTCAACATGAGCTGTATCTGTTTTTGCTGGAGATTCATCTCAAACAGAAAGATGATTTTGCAATTGATCAACTGATCAAACATCTGCATGCACTGAAACTTGAAGATATTGTGCAAGCCGCTGAAATCAAACATCGCGAATATCTACAAAATAAACAGCCCGATTCAATCGAATTTAACGCGACCAGTTTTCATCAGACGCCTACAGCAGCTGAACCCGTCGCTCAGAACAATAGCGCTGATTTTGATGCTTTAGTGCAAACACCGGCAGCGCAGTCTTTTGATGATTTACAATCTGAATATAACGCGCCTGCAGAAGAAGCCAAACCTGTAGAGCCAGCGCCTGAAGTACAGCCCCTAGATTTCAACTTTTCGTTTGAACAAAAGCAAACGGTTGAACCTACCCCTGCACCTGTTGAAACACCTGAAGCAAAACAGCAGCAGCCGCTTGAGTTTTCTTTTGACCTGAATTCCACCCCAGCGCAGACTGAACAAGCCAAAGTTGAAGACACTAAACCTGAATTAGACTTTAACTTTGCGGATTTAGAAGTTGTTCCAAATCAGCCTGAAGCTAAACCGCAAAGTACAGAAACAGCACCAAGCCTTGATTTCAGTTTTGAACCGTCTCAGGAGCAAGTTGAAGAAAAAGCTCCTATTGAAAAGACTGAATTTTCATTTGACGCTGTAGCGCCCGCACCTGTTGTCGAGCCTAAAGTTGAATTTACGCCAGCACCGGCTCAAGCTTCAGCAAGTCATGATCCATTGATGCAATCCTTCCCGGATTTGCAACAACTGGATGAAGCACAGTTAAATCTGGAACTGGCTGAACAGTATATTGAACTGGGCGCTTACCAGTCTGCCCGTGAACTGTTAAAAAACACGTCAACATTGAATGCAGAGCAACAACAACGTTCAGAAATTTTACTGAATAAAATAGCTTCCTGAATTTGATCAGTCTAATATAAGCAGTCTCTAAGACTGCTTTTTTTATGATGAAAAAAATCGCTTTAATCTATATGGGTGGGACTTTTGGCTGTATTGGCGAACCGTTAATGCCAATGCCGGAACAGGACTTTTTACCGCTACTCGGCAAGGTGATCCCACCGCATTTACAGGTCGAATGCTTCGCTGCACCCAGTATTAAAGATAGCAGCGCCTGCACAGCATCCGACTGGCTGCAACTGGTCCAACAAATCCAGCAACTCCAACTGAATAGCTTCCAGCATTTCGTGATTATTCACGGAACCGATACGCTCAGTTATGCGGCAGCCACACTGGCACGCTTCTTAGGCCATTCTTGCCATGCCATTATTACCGGCAGTCAATATCCATTACTGAATATTGAAGGTAACGATACCCGTGAATTTACCGATGCAATCGGCAATTTATACCTGGCCCTAGAGCAGGTACTGAGCCTACCAAGCGGTGTTTATCTGGCCTTTCATCAACAAATCTTCCATGCCCAAACCACGCTAAAAGCCCATACCACCGAGCTGGATGCTTTTGTCGGGATCAAGGCAGAACAAAGTTGCCAGACCACCGCTGATGCTTTTGTGATCCACAATGACCATATCGAAAAAGCAGCGCAACTGAACATACTCAATCTGATGTTACAGCCGATTGCCAAAGAACAACTGGTCACGCAGTTAAAAAATCTTGCGCTTGCGCCACCCAATTTTCTGGTTTTACAAGGTTTCGGAACAGGCAATATTGCCGTCAATGATGAAATCCTTGGGTTATTCGAAACACTTTATCAGCAGCAATGTCTGCCGATTATTAGTACACAGGTTACCTTCGGGCAGCTGGATCAGCGTTATGCCGTCAGTTCATGGATTCAATCTGCCAAAGTTTTGGTCAATGATTGCCATAGCCATGCCGATTTATATGCAAAAGCCCTGCAAATGTATTTAAAATACCCGACCCACGAACAATGGTTCGAACATTGGCAGCAACACTAATATTGAGGTGAGAACATGCAACGTTATGCAATAGGTATTGAATTTTGCGGTACTCAATACCGTGGTTGGCAAACCCAACAGGCTGGCGTTGTCACTGTGCAGGAAACCATTGAAAAAGTGCTGAGTCGTATTGCCAATCAACCGATCGTGTTGCATGGCGCGGGCCGTACCGATGCCGGTGTGCATGCAACCAATATGGTGGCGCATTTTGATACCGACGCGATCCGTCCGGAACAAGGCTGGATTCGTGGGGCCAACAGTCAACTACCCAAAGATATTTCGATTCAGTGGATTAAATGCATGGATGAAAATTTCCATGCGCGTTTTAAGGCGGTGGCACGTCGTTATCGTTATGTGGTGTATAACGCCCCGACTCGCCCGGCGTTGCTGTACAAGCAAGTTACGCATCTCTATCAAACGCTTGATGTCCAGAAAATGATTACGGCTGCATCCAAGTTTGAAGGCACCCATAATTTCGAAACCTTCCGTGCGGCAGCCTGTCAGTCAAATCAACCGGTACGTCACGTCAAGCATTGTCGCCTGTTTGAGCATGGCCGTTATCTGGTACTCGACATTCAGGCAGATGGTTTTTTACATCATATGGTACGCAACATCATGGGCTGCCTGCTTGAAATCGGTCAAGGCATGTATGACATCGATCATATCGATACCATGTTTGCTGCAGAAGACCGTACTGCTGCCGGAATTACCGCCCCTTCCGATGGTCTTTATTTTATTCAGGCCTATTATCCAGATGAGTTTGAATTACCGAACATGCCTTTAGGCCCGCAGTGGCTCAATTTACCGGATTAATTCAAAATCCATGAACAAATAAAAAAGCCTGATCGATTTGATCAGGCTTTTTTCATTTTAAAGAAATTAACGCTGTTTACGCTTACGATATTCAACAGGAGTTTCATTGGTCCAACGCTTAAACGCCCGATAGAACGTACTTGGCTCAGAAAAACCGGTTAAATACACAATACGTTCCACACTTTCACTGGTATTCGCCAAAAGTTTTTTCGCCAGACGACAGCGATAGTCAGAAAGAATTTGCTGGAAGCTGGTATTGGCTTCACTCAATTGCGTTCTTAAGCGACGCGGCGTGATATTCAATTGTGCCGCAACCGTTTCTAGTGTCGTTTCACCACTTTCCAAGGTTGAGCCAATGGCACGGCGCACTTCACCGACCAGATCGTATCGCGCCAGTTCCTGTAATTTTTCAATCGCCAGTTGCTCATGCAATTGCAATAATTCTGGCTCAGCTTGCCACAATGGATAGTCCAGCACGGCAGCATCAAAATAAAGACGTGTTTCTTTTTGTCCTAAGCTGACTGGGCAACCATAGACCCTGAAATATTCATCATCAGCAGCACCTTCACTGAAATTAAAATCAATGTAGATTGGCTCAAACTGCCCTTCGGTAATAAATTTAAAGAAACGTAAAATGCCGGACATGGCACATTCGGAAAAATGGCGATTGACCAAATTATCCGGCCAGAACTGTTCGCCATTGGTCAAATAGCAGCGGCCATCTTCAATAATCAGCTTGGCATCAAAGGCATCACTAATCAGACGCTGGTAGGCTAAAGCGCGCTTTAATCCTTCACCAAAAGTTTCACTACTGATAAAAAGGTGTTCAATCACCTGACCACGGTACAAAGGCAAATGCTCGCCTAGGTGCAATCCGATATCCGGATCCTTACTCACGTCCTGTGCCGCAATCCAGAAGGCATTTTGTGCACTCAGGGGCGTTCTCGCATTGGTATCAACCTGATTTAGTGCCACGCCGGCTTTTGTTAAAATCTCTTCGGTTGGTAATCCTGCTTTACGAATTGCCTGATAACCAAAGCGCAATACAACTGATGCATCTGTTAGCTGACCCACGCAGTGCCCTTCCCTGTAGATACGTTATTATGACAATGAACAACAATTTTAGATTAACGTTGATTGACCAAACTGACAACAATATTCTGCTTATTTTGTTAAAAAAAATCCTAAATTGTCCGACAGTTTCTTTCGGTTAATATGTGACAGCCTTACCGCGACTTGATCTTGTAAATTTTAAATAAATTGACTATAATTTGCGCCTTCCCAATTTGATCATCAGGTAGGCTATGGCCAATAAAGAGGAACTCATTGAGTTCGAAGGCGTTGTCACCGAAACGCTTCCTAATACGATGTTCCGTGTACGTTTAGAAAACGGTCACGAAGTTATTGCTCACATTTCTGGTAAAATGCGTAAACACTATATTCGTATTTTGACAGGTGACAGTGTAAAAGTTGAAATGACACCTTATGATTTAACCAAGGGTCGTATCACTTATCGTGCACGCTAAGTCAGATTAGTGAATGCAAAAAAGCCACATTTGATGTGGCTTTTTTTATATCCGGGGATTTGTTTATTCACTCAGACGCGTGGTCTTACATGCGCCCGCTTCACATTCACGCAGGCGCTCTTGTAGCCAGTTGTTGCGCTCTTGGGTCATGCTTAAACGACATTGAATATTCGCCACGCTCTTCAGGTCCTCACTACACTCGACATCGCGATAACGGATCCATGCCAGTTGGGATTTCTTCAAAATTTTTTGTTGGGTTTCATTCAGGTATTTGCGTAATAGCTGATAGTTTTTATTTAAGTCCGTATCTGCACTCAGATAGACTTTATTGGTACAGAAAACATCATCATAACCATCACGTGTTTTATCACAATTATCCGCATAACTTAGTGTCGCCATCACACTACCTATCAATCCGAATATCAACCTGTGCATGAAACTTTCCACATCTTTTAACTTTCGGGCCCATCTAAGCATATTTTGACGCTGTTTAATATTACCCAAAAGTAGACAAGTTTGTACATTTTTGTCTTTATCCACGCTATGATGAGAACAGAAAGGATGCCGAATCATTCAGGAAAATAACATGGCAAATTATAAACTCTATCTGACTGCTTTCATGCTGGGCTTATCAGGATGTGCAACCCCAGGATGGCGATCCGTGCAACTGCAAGACTATTTACAGCCCTATGTGGGCCAATCCGCCGACCAGATCCAGCAGAACCTGAACTTGCGAAGTTTAGGCTTCCAGACCTTAAAACAACCCCAGCGAAGCAAAGAGAGCCTAGTGTTTACTGTGCTGCGCCCCATCAATATCCCGGTCCCCGTTGCACAGGCTTATGGAGATCCGAGTTCACCGACCAGTGGCTCGGTACGATTAGGATCGATCTCAACCAGTCAGCAATCTTATGACGTAAATTTCTATTGTCATATTATTTTCGAGCTGGATCAGCAGCAAATCGCCCGTGCTATCCGTTATGAAGGTAAGGCCTGCTAATTTCCACAATAAAAAAACGCAGCCATTGCTGCGTTTTTACTTTCAATACCGCTTAGTTCAGCGCTGAAACAACCGCTGCACCCATCGCATCCGTACCCACTTTGGTCATGCCTTCAGACATAATGTCAGCAGTACGTAAACCTTGATCCAGCACCTGACCAACGGCATCTTCAATTGCCTTAGCAGCGGCTTCTTCACGGAAGGTATAACGCAACATCATCGCAACGGACAGTACCGTCGCCAATGGATTGGCAATGTTCTGTCCTGCGATATCAGGTGCAGAGCCATGGCACGGTTCATACATGCCTTTGCCATTTTCATCTAGAGAAGCCGAAGGCAACATGCCGATTGATCCCGTCAACATTGCTGCTTCGTCAGACAAAATATCGCCGAACAGATTACCGGTAACGATGACATCAAATTGCTTTGGTGCACGCACCAGCTGCATCGCAGCATTATCCACATACATGTGCGATAACTGGATATTTGAATAGTGGGCTTGCTGTAAATCAGTCACCGTTTGCTTCCACAACTCAGTCACTTCAAGTACGTTGGCTTTATCGACCGAACATACTTTGCCGCCGCGTAATCCCGCCAGTTCAAAAGCAACCTTAGCAATACGCTTGATTTCGCTTTCTGAGTAAACGTCAGTGTTATAACCCTGTTTCTCACCATTTTCCAGTTCACGAATACCACGCGGCTGACCAAAATAAATCCCGCCCGTTAATTCACGAACGATGAGAATATCCAGACCTGCAACAATTTCTGGCTTTAAACTCGAAGCATCGGCCAATTGCGGATATAGAATGGCTGGACGCAGGTTGGCGAATAAATTTAATTCACTACGGATTTTCAATAAACCGCGTTCAGGACGGATTGCGCGCTCGATCGTGTCCCATTTAGGTCCACCCACCGCCCCCAGTAGAATGGCATCGGCTTGTTTTGCCTGTTCACTGGTCACAGCCGGATACGGCTCGCCATGTGCATCAATGGCTGAGCCACCCAGTAAACCATGTTCCCATGTCAAACCTAGATTAAATTTATCATTGACCTTGGTTAAAACCTGTTCTGCTGCAGCTACGATTTCAGGACCAATGCCATCACCCGCTAAAATTAAAATATGTTTAGACATCTACTTTTCCAGTTTTCATATAAGCAGTATTGCCACTGCGAGCCGATTAAACCTTTTTCTCAACAAACTCGCCCAGACCTGTACTCACGTCAAAAGGACGACAGAAACGGCGAATGGTATGTTGCTCTTGCTGTAAATCTACACATAGCGGATCAGGTACAGAAACGTTGAGTAAACTGCCCGATGAGCGATGTGTTCTGTCTCGATACATTTTAAAGGTATAGCGCACATGCGGTTTGAATGCATGAATGACATGGAAAGTTTCTGCGCGATCTGGAGAAATAGGATAGAAACGAATAACCACTTCATATTGCTTGGCAGGTACACTTAAATACACCTGCTGTTTTCGGCTGAATACCGAACCATGCAATCGTACAATCCCCCGTCCCATCGCCTGCTGGCTGATCCGGTGAGTCTTTGCATCGATCACGGCAATATCTCCAATTCGTTCAAACTCACAATTCTCAACGCCCGAACAATATAAAGTTGTGTTGTCCGCCTTACTTTCCAGCATGTTCTGTGCAATACGAACCTGATCGACCACGTTCGGTGCATTTTGACACGCGGTTAAGGTCGTACCAACACATAGACACAGTAAAATACTGCGAGCGAGTCTTCTTCTCATTATTCAAGCCCAGTCCTCATGCCTTGTTAACATGGAAGCAAAAAATTAGTCGCTAGCATGTTAACAAGAGTTCAATGTCTGCGCTATGGCTATGTTAAAAATGTCCAAGACGAAGTGTAATTTCGTCCACTCAACTTAAGCCTGAATGTCCTGAAACACCCAAGGACGCGCCTGTTTGGCTTTCGCTTCATAGGCACGAATATCGTCTGCAACCTGTAAGGTTAAGCCGATATCATCCAGACCATTCAATAAACAATGTTTACGGAATGGATCAACTTCAAATTTAAATGCCTGACCTGATGGCGTACGAACTTCCTGTGCATCCAGATCAATGGTTAACTGATACCCTTCGGTTTCAGCACATTCCTTAAATAACTGATCCACAATCTGTTCAGACAAGATCACAGGCAACATGCCATTTTTAAAGCAGTTATTAAAGAAAATATCGGCAAAGCTTGGCGCAATCACGGTACGGAAGCCATATTCACTCAATGCCCACGGCGCATGCTCACGACTTGAGCCACAACCGAAATTGGTCCGTGCCAATAAGATGCTCGAACCTTGATAACGCGGCTTGTTTAACACGAAATCAGGATTTTTTGGACGCTTGCTAATGTCCTGCCCCAAATAGCCTTCATCCAGATAACGCAATTCATCAAATAAATTGTCACCAAAACCTGTCCGTTTGATTGATTTCAAAAACTGTTTTGGAATAATCAAGTCGGTATCGACATTGGCACGATCTAAAGGTGCAACAATACCTTGCTCTACAGTATATTTTTTCATGATTGTTCCCTAGAAAATCTGTAACCTCTCCCTAACCCTCTCCTTAAAGGAGAGGAAATTCCTTCTCCCTTTGGGAGAAGGTTGGGATGAGGGGGTATAAAGGCTTTAATTAAAATGTCCGAACATCAACAAAATGGCCTGCGATTGCTGCCGCAGCCGCCATGGCCGGACTGACCAAATGCGTACGTCCACCATTGCCCTGACGGCCTTCAAAGTTACGGTTTGAAGTCGAGGCACAATGCTCACCCGGTTGCAATTTATCAGCATTCATCGCTAAGCACATTGAACAACCAGGTTCACGCCATTCAAAGCCTGCTTCCAAGAAAATCTGATCCAAACCTTCTTGTTCCGCCTGCTGTTTCACCAAGCCAGAACCCGGGACGATCATGGCCTGCTTGATACTCGCCGCCACTTTACGTCCTTTTACCACGTCGGCAGCCGCACGGATATCTTCAATCCGCGAATTGGTACACGAACCGATAAAGACGCGATCCAACTGGATATCAGCCAAGGCTTGTCCAGCGGTTAAACCCATATATTGATAAGCACGGGTCCAGTCATTGCGTTGTACCTCATCTTTAGCTTGCTCTAAAGTCGGCACGGCTTGTGTCACCGGGATCACCATCTCCGGTGAGGTGCCCCAAGACACTTGCGGTTCAATCTCGGCACCATTCAATACCACTACCGCATCAAATACGGCATCTTCGTCTGAATGCAAAGTATTCCAGTACTCAACCGCCTGATCCCACTGTTCGCCTGTTGGTGCATAGTTACGGTCTTTGACATAGGCAATGGTTTTGTCATCAACAGCTACCATGCCCACACGTGCGCCCGCTTCAATCGCCATATTACATACCGTCATACGGCCTTCGATTGACATGTCACGGAATACCTGACCACCAAACTCGATGGCATAACCTGTACCGCCTGCAGTACCAATTTTGCCGATAATCGCCAAGACCACGTCTTTAGAGGTTACGCCCTTGCCCAATACGCCATCGACACGCACCAACATGTTTTTCGACTTCTTCTGTACCAAGCATTGCGTTGCCAAGACATGCTCAACTTCTGAAGTCCCTATACCATGTGCCAAGCAACCAAAGGCACCATGCGTTGCGGTATGCGAGTCACCACACACGACGGTCATGCCCGGTAAAGTCAAACCCTGCTCTGGGCCAACCACATGGGCGATGCCTTGACGGATATCATTAATACCGAATTCAACGATATTAAATGTTTTACAGTTATCGTCTAACGTCTGAACCTGGATACGCGAGGTATCATCCTCAATGCCGGCAATCCCCTGTTCACGCTCTTTTTTAGAGGTCGGTACGTTATGGTCAGGCGTTGCGACGTTGGCACTTAAACGCCACGGTTGGCGTCCGGCAAGTTGTAAGCCTTCAAATGCCTGAGGACTGGTGACTTCATGCAATAAATGACGATCAATATAAATCAGGCTAGAACCATCATCACGTTGTTTTACTAAATGGTCATCCCACAATTTGTCGTACAAAGTTTTGCCTGCCATGTCGTCGCTCTCCATCGTGCTTGCCATCGGACTGGGTATTTTTTATCTTGAATTGATTATAGCAACCACTTCACATAAATCTAATTTATCATTTTTATAAATTAACAAACTTTTTGGAATGATAAATTTCTGCCAAGTTCAAGTTTGTGCTTGTTCAATGAAAAGCATGCCAAATCAATCTGATCCGGTCTTATCTTAACGTTAATATGGTTTTTTTGATCAAATTTAAGTGAATCTTCATTCTATTTATAAAAACAATCGTCATAAATTGAAATTTCTTTTTTACATTTTAAATGATAATGATTATTATTTAATTAAATAGAGATTTATTCGGGTGACGACAATGGCCAATATCCAACAATTTGTACTCAACAATCGGCGGACTTTGAAAAAAACCTTGAGTTATTACATTATGCATATTAGTGTGGCAATGATGGTTGCCTATGTCATTACAGGGAATCTGATGATGGCGGCAACGTTGAGTTTAATCGAACCGACCGTACAAGCCTTCGCTTTTTTCTTTCATGAGAAAGTCTGGAATTATTTCTAATTCAAAAAAATTGCACATAAAACCAATTTAAAATCTCCCTCTGGATAGGCGTGTATGAACCTCGCAGCTTTTGAAGCATTTGTAAAAGTGATGGAAACCGGTTCCATTTCTATTGCAGCAGAACAATTATTTATTACCCAGCCTGCAGTGACCAAACGGATTCATAGTCTTGAAGACTACTTTGGCGTCAAGCTCTTTGAATCCGCAGGCCGGGGCATTCAACCGACCCATGCGGCACACTCGCTTTTGCCCAAAGTTCAAAGCTGGCTGAATAATCTGGGAGAGATTCACCATACCTTGAGCCATGAGCAGGCGCAGGTACAAGGACGTCTCAAGATTGGCACCAGTCACCATATCGGTTTACATCATCTGGCCGAGCCACTTAAAAACTTTGTGCAGCATTTTCCCCAAGTCACTCTCGATGTGCATTTTGTCGATTCTGAACAGGCGCATGAACAGGTGCTGGCAGGTGAACTGGAACTGGCCTTTTTAACCCTACCTCCAGTTGGGGATGATCGGCTCAACTATGTCACCATCTGGAATGATCCGTTGGTATTTGTGGCCGCCCCCTTCCATCCCTTGGCACAGCAAACCCAGCTCAAGCTCGAAGACCTGATTGCTTACCCGAGCTTATTGCCAGCCGCACAAACCTATACCAGCCAGATTACCTTGGCAGAATTTGAAAAGAACAACCTCAAACCTAAAATCACCATGAGCAACAATCCGTTAGAATCCATCCGCATGTTGGTTTCGATCGGTTTAGGCTGGTCTGTTTTGCCCAAGACACTGGTCAATCAGGATTTAAAACAACTGGATTTACAGCTGGATATGCAACGTCAGTTGGGTATGGTCTGGCATCCAGCCCGTATCCAGTCTAAGGCGGCTGAGGAGCTGATTCGGATGATGCAGGTAGGATAAGTAATCCATCCTTTGCTGTAGAAACATTCGTAATATAAAAAAACCTCCATGGCTAGGAGGTTTTTTATTGTCTTCAAAATAGACACCGCTAAGGAGGATTTAGATTGACCAGTCTTGAATGTCCCAAGCCTGCGCTTGCGCCAGTTTTTCTAAACGATCATCTGGATTGACTGCAATCGCATGGGTCGCGTATTCCAGTAAGAAACGGTCATTGATCGAATCTGAATAAGCCCAAGACTCAGCCACCGTACGTCCAGCCAGCCATTGATCCAGACGTGCTAGCTTGCCTTGTTGATAACACGGGATTCCAGTGACCTTGCCTGTGTATTTACCCTCAACGACTTCAGCACTGGTGGCAATAATTTCGGTAATACCAAATTCCCGGAAAATCGGCGCGGTAATAAAATCACTGGTCGCGGTAATCCCTACAATGGCATGCCCTAAATCCTGATGCTTTTTAATCGCCTCAAATCCTTTTGGACGCATTTGTGGACGGATAACCTTTTGCATAAACAACTGATGTAATTCAGTTAAATAGGCATTTTCATGTTGGGTAAGAAATTCAAACACAAATTCATTATAGGCAATCGGATCCAGTTGCCCCGCTTTATAGTCTTCATAAAACTTGTCATTCATTTGACGATGATGAACTGGATCAACCAACGCTTCACTGACCAGAAATTCACCCCAGGAATGGTCAGAATCGGTATTTAACAGGGTATGATCTAAATCAAACAAAGCCAATTTCATATAAATGCTCATTTAAATGCAAATTAAAGAAAAAAAACGTAAATCTATTTCCGTAAGTCACTAAAAATTCGTTAAGATCATAGCAATTTAAACATTTTACTTTGACCTTTTTCGAGTTGGACATGGAAGATAGTCTGTCCCCGAGATCAAAGTCAACGATATAGATAAAATTTAGGTAGCCAAATGATCGACTCAGAAGGTTTCCGACCCAACGTCGGGATCATTTTGGCAAACGATGATGGACAGGTTTTATGGGCAAAACGCATTGGTCACAATGCTTGGCAATTTCCACAAGGAGGGATCCAATTTGGTGAAACCCCTGAACAGGCACTTTTTCGTGAACTGAGAGAAGAAGTCGGTTTATTGCCCGAACACGTCCAGATTATAGCGCAAACAAAAGGTTGGCTGCGTTATCGTTTGCCACATCGGTACATTCGGTCAGATTCAGATCCGGTATGTATTGGACAAAAGCAAAAATGGTTTTTACTGAAGTTAACGGCCTCGCCTCATCATATTCAGTTAAACCTGTCAGACCCACCCGAGTTCGATGAATGGCAATGGGTGAGTTACTGGTACCCATTGGGTCAAGTGGTCAACTTCAAACGTGATGTTTACCGTAAAGCCATGATGGAATTATGTTTACAACTACCTCAGCGTTAATTGTCATAAAATCATCATTTTAAGCAATGATTTTTGACAAGAGAGCTGTTATAACTAGGCCTATAACGATTCAATAAACTGGAGTAAACATCCATGTCAAACATGCAGCTCGACACCCTTAGACGCATTGTGCAAGAAATCAATGCGTCCGTCAGTTTGCATGATTCTTTGGACATTATGGTCAATCATGTGGCCGAAGCCATGCATGTGGATGTCTGCTCGATTTATTTACTGGATGAACGCAATCGCCGCTATGTGCTGATGGCATCCAAAGGCCTCAAACCTGAAGCCGTCGGCAATGTTTCCCTGAATATTGGTGAAGGTCTGGTTGGTCTGGTCGGGCAACGCGAAGAGATCGTGAATCTCGATAATGCGCCAAAGCATGACCGTTTCGCCTATTTACCAGAAACTGGCGAAGAGCTGTTTAACTCATTCCTTGGCGTTCCGGTGATGTATCGCCGTAAGGTAATGGGCGTACTGGTGGTTCAGAATAAGGAATCCCAGGACTTTAGCGAAGCTGCCGAATCCTTTTTAGTAACGCTATGTGCACAGCTTTCTGGTGTGATCGCCCATGCCCATGCGGTCGGTAATATTGATGTATTCCGCAAGCCAAGCACCGGTTCAACCTATAAGACCTTTCAGGGCGTTTCAGGGGCCGGTGGTATTGCACTGGGCCGTGCCATCGTGCTCTACCCGCCTGCCGATCTGGCTGCAATTCCAGATCGTGAAGCAGAAGATATCAGCGAAGAACTGGATTTACTGGATCAGGCCATTGCCTCGGTTCGTCAGGAAATTCAGTCTTTAGATGAAAAAATGCAAGACTCCCTCATGTCGGAAGAACGCGCGTTATTTAGCGTGTTCTTACGCATGCTGGATGAAAATGCCTTACCCAATGAAATTAAAGACCATATTCGTGCTGGAAGCTGGGCCCAGGGCGCAGTACGTAAAGTCATCGACAAGCATGTGGCGCTATTTGCGCAAATGGAAGATGACTACCTGCGTGAACGTGTTTCTGATCTGAAAGATCTGGGCCGTCGCATTCTAGCCTGCTTGCAGGAAGCGGATTCCAGCCATCGTGAACTCAGCCCTGACAGTATTTTGATTGGTGAAGAAATCAGTACCGCCGCGTTGGTAGAATTACCAGTGGATAATATTGCGGCGATTGTCACTTCTGAAGGCGCTGCCAATTCGCATATGGTGATTGTGGCACGTGCCTTGGGCATTCCAACTGTAGTCGGTGTAACCGAGTTACCAATCACCACACTGGATGACATTGAAATGATTGTCGATGCCTATCAAGGTCGTGTCTTTGTCAATCCACCGCGTCGCTTACGCCAACGTTATAAAGAAGTCCAGAAAGAAGAAGAACAGATCGCCAAAGATCTAAAGCAATATGAAACCAAAGATGCGATCACGCCTGATGGCATCTCTATCCCGTTATTCGTCAATACCGGTTTAATGATTGATGTGGTGCGTGGCGTTCAGCGCGGTGCCAAAGGTGTAGGCTTATACCGTAGCGAGATTCCCTTCATGCTACGTGAGCGCTTCCCCGGCGAAGAAGAACAACGTGCCATCTATCGTCAACAGCTCAGCCATTTTGCCAATAAACCGGTGATTATGCGTACCCTGGATATTGGGGCGGATAAAGACTTGCCGTATTTCAGTATTGAAGAAGAAAACTCGGCGCTGGGCTGGCGTGGACTGCGTTTTACACTGGATCATCCCGAGATTTTCTCTGCGCAAATCCGTGCCATGCTCAAAGCCAGTATTGGCCTGAATAACCTGCATATCCTGCTGCCGATGGTGACCAGTGTCAGTGAAGTGGAAGAAGTGCTATATCTGCTTGAGCGTGACTGGGTGGCGGTACAGGAAGAAGAGCAGGTCAAGATCACCAAGCCGAAAATCGGGATCATGGTGGAAGTTCCGAGCGTGCTACTGCAAATTGATGAGTTTGCCGAACTGGTCGATTTCTTCTCGGTGGGCTCGAACGATTTAACCCAGTACTTACTGGCGGTGGATCGTAATAATCCACATGTTGCCAACGTCTATTCACACTTCCACCCATCGATTCTACGGGCCTTGAAACGTCTGGCTGAAGACTGCCACACCCATCAAAAACCGGTCAGTGTCTGTGGTGAAATGGCGGGTGATCCATTGTCTGCGATTTTATTGATGGCAATGGGCTTCAACACGCTCTCGATGAGTTCCAGCAATATTTTGCGTGTCCGCAAAGCCATTTGCCATGTGCCAATGAGCGACGCCAAAAAACTGCTGGAAGATGTGCTGAAAATGAATAATCCGCTGGTGATTAAAAGTTGGCTGGAACACTATTTCAGAACCCATGGCCTCGCCGATATGGTGAAATCGAATCGACTGGTCAGTGTGTAAACAATATATACACTGCCTATAAAAAAAGAGCGACCTTCTGGCAAGCGTCGCTCTTTTTTATGGATAAGTCAGCTTATTTTAAATAAACCTGTTGCTTTCCTTGCCCCAGACTCACCTTCGGAAATTGACGGTCATAATCAATTACAATGGCGTCTTTACCCGTTAAATTCTTGGCATCGGATTGCCAGGTCACATAATAGCTCACTTCGGCATCATCACGGACCTGTGGCTGAATACGCTGACGATGGTCTGCTGGAATGATAAATTCAACCCGAAAAGGGACTTGAGAGACTTGCACTGTCTTTTTCTCTATCAATGTCGCAGGCACATCGGCCATACGACTTTCCACTGCATATAAGCTGATTGTGCCCTGTTGCGGCTGCACCGCATAGTTGCCTGCTCCCACAAACTCAACGGTCAAGGGTATGGCTTGATTGGCTTTAAGTTCAGTATCCTGCGGCATGGCCGTACAACCTGTCAGTACAGTTAAAGATAAACCAAGACTGGTGACTATTTTTTTCATTGTTTTTTATCTCATCAAGAAAGAACTCAAACATAGCATGCCTTGCATTAAAATCATGTTCACTTACATATTTTCAACCCAATCACCTGATTCAGTTCTCTCAATCCGAAAATTCACTTAAGCATGAGCACGCAAGTCTTGATGAATATGCAATTTTTTTTGCGGCTAAATGCTATTTTACATAACTGCAACAGGCCATTGCTCCAATTGCTGCCTTAACTATTGCCATTTTCATTTCTTGTTTCGAGGCCGTGCATTCATTGAAATACCAACAACAAATCATAATAAAACTTATATTTTTCATAAGCTTTCTTGTTTTTTTAACAATTTTTATATCTACAAACACTCAGCTCAAGCTTAAGCTATAAACAGCTTCAATCGAATAAAGCATTTATGACATCAACTTTAATCCATTGGAAAAAAAGCTTTCATCAACCTAGAGTAAAAATACAAAGGCTGAACTGATTCATTGCAAATCTTACTTAGGCATCTGAAATTTTGATACCCAATTTGTATATGTCCCAGCGAAGCATTCATATCTTTGAACGGTCAAATGATTGAGATGACCTCACTTACAGGTCCTCTTGATGGAGATAGAACATGAGCCAAGACGAAAAAAAATGTCCTTATAGCCACCTTACCACTGATTTTGGTGCGCCAGTTGTCGATAACCAGAACAGTATGACCGCGGGTGCGCGAGGACCATTATTAGCCCAGGACTTATGGCTAAACGAAAAACTTGCCAACTTTGTCCGTGAAGTGATTCCTGAGCGCCGCATGCATGCTAAAGGTTCTGGTGCATTTGGTACTTTCACCGTTACCCATGATATTACCCAATATACCCGCGCTAAAATCTTTAGCGAAATCGGCAAAAAAACTGAAATGTTTGCCCGTTTTACCACCGTTGCCGGTGAACGTGGTGCAGCAGATGCGGAACGTGATATTCGTGGTTTTGCCCTGAAATTCTATACCGAAGAAGGTAACTGGGATATGGTCGGGAATAACACCCCGGTCTTCTTCTTGCGTGATCCACGTAAATTCCCGGATTTAAACAAAGCGGTCAAACGTGACCCGAAAACTAACCTGCGTAGTGCCACTAATAACTGGGATTTCTGGACATTATTGCCAGAAGCATTACACCAGGTCACCATCGTCATGTCAGACCGTGGTATCCCTTCAAGCTACCGTCATATGCATGGCTTCAGTAGCCATACCTATAGTTTCATTAATGCCGCCAATGAGCGTTTCTGGGTGAAATTCCACTTCAGAACCCAACAAGGTATTCAAAATCTGACGGATGCAGAAGCCGGCGAGCTGGTGGGTCAGGATCGTGAAAGTCATCAACGTGATTTATTCGATGCCATTGAACGTAAAGACTATCCAAAATGGACCCTTTTTGTTCAGGTTATGCCAGAACAAGATGCGGAAAAAGTCCCATATCATCCGTTTGATTTAACCAAAGTATGGCCTCACGGCGATTATCCATTAATTGAAGTGGGTGAGTTTGAACTGAACCGTAATCCTGAAAACTTCTTCCTTGATGTAGAGCAATCTGCTTTTGCACCAAGCAATCTGGTGCCAGGGATCAGTGCTTCACCCGACCGTATGTTGCAGGCGCGTTTATTCAACTATGCCGATGCACAACGCTACCGTTTAGGTGTGAACTACCAGCAAATTCCAGTCAATGCGGCACGCTGCCCTGTACATAGTAATCACCGCGACGGTCAAGGCCGTATCGATGCCAACTATGGGGGTTTACCGCACTACGAGCCAAACAGCTTCGGTCAGTGGCAAGAGCAAGCTCAGTATAAAGAGCCACCATTAAAAATTAATGGTGATGCCGATTTCTGGGATTACCGTGAAGATGACAATGATTACTTCAGTCAACCACGTGCCTTGTTCGAACTGATGACACCAGAGCAACAAGACGCGTTATTTGGCAATACAGCGCGTGCCATGGGCGATGCGCTCGACTTCATCAAGTATCGTCATATCCGTAATTGCTATGCTTGCCACCCAGCCTATGGTGAAGGGGTTGCGAAAGCATTGGGCATGACCGTTGCTGATGCACAAGCTGCGCGTGAAACTGATCCGGCGCGTCATTTACCAAGCTTTCTGTAAGCTAGGAAATACTTAATAAAAAGCCATCTTCGGATGGCTTTTTATTGCCTTTGAGGGACAATTTATTCAACACTGGATAAGAAGAATAAATATGTCACAACCTTTACAACACCTGATTCAAAACCATAACATCATTCTGTTCGATGCGGTATGTGTACTTTGTTCAGCCTGGGCAGATTTTATGATCAAACATGATCGACGCTGTCAATTCAAACTGGTGTCGGTACAATCCAGTCTAGGGCAGCAATTGTTAAAGCATTACCACTTCCCGACCGATCATTTTGAAACCATGCTATTGCTGGAAAAAGGTCAATGTTATACAGAGTCGACGGCCTTCTTGCGCATTATTCAGCGACTGGATTTTCCTTATAGCAGCTTAAAATATGCCCGCCTTGTTCCTAAAACCCTCCGTGATTTTGCTTATCGGCGCATTGCATTAAATCGCTATGATCTGTTTGGTAAAACTGAACAATGTTATGTGGTGACTGCGGATATTCAGCAACATTTCCTTCAGGATGATGTCTTGAGATGAAGCAGCGTCACCCGACCATCTACAGGATTTTAAAATTTTGTCAGTCGATGATCGCCTTGCTTTGGATCTATCAAGGCCTAATTCCTAAATTGATTTTTCAGTCACCGACTGAACAAGCCATTTGGCAACAATTACCGATAGCTCATTTCTATATAGGATGGTTAGTCATGCTATCCGGAATCAGTGAAGTCATTTTTGGTGTTCTGTTTTTGTTCATCAAACATCCCTGTTTACACTGGCTCAGTATCGTGAGTTTGACCGGGTTATTTATTTTTATTCTATTCATTGATCCGAATCAGCTTTACCAAGCGTTTAATCCTGTGGTCATGAATATTGCACTAGCCAGTCTTTCACTGATCGCAATCTGGTGCCTGAATGCCGAGGCTGATGCTAAGCCCTTAAAAAGTGACCTTCGCGAATGCAATAGAAAGGATTGACCAGTTTCGAAGAAGATTTCATGGCATGCTGCAATTCATGTTCAGGCGAATCGCGCTCTTCATCTGTCAACTGGAAGGTACGATAATGAATTGCCAGTGAGCGATGCGCATGCAAGTCTAAATGTGCATGAAAGGCATCTTGTGGATTCATATGCACATAACGCATCAACATCCGCGGTTCATAAGCCCCGATCGGTAATAAGGCAATTCTGGCATCGCCATAGCGCTCATGGATTTGCTTGAAATGCCCTGAATAACCGGTATCCCCTGCAAAAAAACAGTGCCCAGTCTTGGCAAGCACAGAAAAACCGCCCCACAAGGCACGATTCTGATCGCGCACGCCTCGTCCGGAAGTATGTTGTGCAGGCGTATAGGCAATCTTTAACTCATCATGGAACGGAATTTCCTGCCACCAGTCCATTTCAATCACATGCAGATGTTTCGGCAGATAATAGCCATTGCCTAAACCGGTATAAATCGGCATTTCAAATTTCTGATGTAACCAATCCAGCGTCGCCAGATCCATATGGTCATAATGATTATGACTGAGCAAGACCCCGTGAATGGTCGGAAGATGTTCCAGCGCAATACCTGCGGGACAGACACGGCGTGGTCCATTGCCCTGTTTCGGACTGGCATATTCCGACCAGACCGGATCGGTGAGGAAATTATAAGGGCCGATTTGAATTAAAATTGTGGCGTGTCCCACAAACCAGATTTGCCAGTCATTTAAGTCGGCATGCGGTCGGTTTTGGGGCAGTTCCAGCATTTGGTTGCGTAAATTGGACTCATGAACACGATCAACATTCCAGGTATAGGACTGACGGGTCGCCAGCCACTTTAATAGCCCTTTACGATCAAACGGGGTTAACGGTTTCTGCAAATTATAGAACCGGTCTATGCCGCAATGATCAGAAGCCTCATGTGGAAACGGCGGTTTCACCCAAGTATGACTCAAGCAAGATTGTGTCGGCAATTGATAGGTTAATGTCGGCTTATCTTTCATGTACTTCTTCTGTGGTGGAATCTAATCGCATGAGGTCCATTATGTTATATCCCTGAGATTACGGCGTGTTTTCAATGTTATCGCGTTTTAAATCATCATGATTTTTTGACTAGAGCGAGCACATTTCATCACAGCATAATCGGACCTTGATCCTAACATAAGGTATTCAGTTATGCTGATTTTCTAGAGCTGAGTCAACACAATTTTACTGAACTAATAAGGCTCAGTGACAATTGTAGTGAAAGGTTAAACCAGACGTTTTTGCAACACGTTTTTCTGTCTTGGATTGAAGATTCATCGGTATGACAAAATAAAAAAGCCGAACAAGTCGGCTTTGTATAGTGATGAAATCTTAAACATTGCTAAAAAAGGCAGCAAACTTTTGATAGCTCGGACGCTGCTTAATATTGTCCAGATAGCGTTCAATTGCAGGATGAGATTCAACCTCTCCCATCTTGAGCTGCCAGAACAGCATCGCGGCAACAGTTACATCCGCAGCGGTGAACTGCTTTCCACATAAATACGGATCAGCTTCACTCAGGCCTTGTACAAAGGCATTGTAGGCATCCTGATAGTCTCCATATCCGACAGATCCTTTCTGATCTGGCTTGACCTCCACACCTAGCATTTTATTGGTTGAAGCAGCTTCCCAAGGCCCTGAAATAAAGAACAGCCAGCGATAATAAAGACCGCGTTTTGGATCATTGAGTGCAGGTGCCAAACCTTTGTCTGCGAACTTATCGGCCAGATAGGCACAGATCGCATCCAGCTCATAGACCACAATATCATCGTCCACCAATACAGGGACTTTGCCAAAGGGATTGATTTTTAAGTACTCAGGCGCTTTCATTTCAGTTTCAAAGGCCACTTCGATGCGCTCACATTGCACACCTAGTTCAATCAGCAACCAGTCCACTACAACGCCACGTGAGAAATTATTGGTATAAAGTTTAAGTGCCATATTGATATGTCCTTAGTGAGTTATTCTTATTTCAATGTAATTGTTTGGATTGTCAGTTTCTGTCAGTAGTCGAACATACCTCTTGCCTCCACCATTGTTGAAATAGTTGCTGCTTGAATTGCGGATAAAGCTCCTGACTCAGGCTGAGCTGCCGGATACGGTCAATCCGGAAGTGCCGAAAACTCTGTCGCAACTCGCACCATGCGGCCAGTACAATCCGATCATTAAAATACCCTAGGGCAAAAGGCCACACAGTACGGGAACTGATACACTGCTGCTCATCGGCATAATCCACCACAATTTTGACTTGCTGGCGGATGGCCAGACGTACCTGCTCCACCAGTTGTGCATCTACAGGAAGCCAGGCATTGATGGAACGTAAGGTGGTGTGTTGAAGTAAATGTCGGCAATGTTCAGGCAATACTGCATTGAGCTTGGCCAGAACCGACGTGGAAGCCGATTTTAAAGCCAGATCAGGAATTTCACTCAACCAGTTTAAGGCCAGAAAGATGGCCTCGATCTCGGTTTCATTCAAGCTCATTGGCGGTAACAGGAAATCTTCTTTGAGCTGAAACCCCAGCCCTGCTGCTGCATCAATACTCACACCTTGGGCGCGTAATGTCTCAATGTCCCGATAGACACTGCGCTGACTAATCTGCAGTCGCTCCGCCAATACCTGTGCAGTGACCGGATAGCGATATTCTCGGAGTAGTTGTAATAGATTGAGCAAACGGATCGAGCGGCTCATATAGTCCCTATTGTTATTATGGATGACGGGAAAGCGAACTCTCCCCTCATTTTGTCATTTGATCTTCAGTGAATTAACTTTCGGTTAAATCAGCAACCTTGAGCAAGCTTTGTAAATAATGATGCAAGTCCTGCACATGATGGGCAATGGTTAATGGCTGATATTGCTGTAACGTTTCAATACTGTGCACACCATAACTGACCCCGATACGTGGCATATCCAGATTTTGTGCCATTTCCAGATCGTAACTGGTATCCCCAACCATAATCGCACGTTCAGCTGCCACATCCATCTCGGCCAGAATTTCCTGCAACATCAGTGGATCTGGCTTGGACTTGGTTTCACTCGCGGCACGGGTAATATCGAATAGTGCATGACTATTGGTTTGCGCCAATACACGATCCAGCCCCTTACGGCTTTTACCGGTCGCGACCGCAAGCTTAAGACCTTGCTGCTTTAAATCCATCAATAGCTCAGCGACCCCATTAAACCAGACATCGCCTTTCGAGTTTGCCACATAATGATCGGCATAACATTGCAAAAGCTCCTGATGCAAATGCGGGATTTGCGGAAACAGGATCTGCATCACTTCAGGTAAACCCAGACCAATAATGCTTTTCGCGGCTTCATCCGTCAGTGGCTGTTCGAATTGCTGCGCTGCATATTGCAAACTCGCCACAATCTGGCCCACCGAGTCGAACAGGGTACCATCCCAATCGAAAATGACGAGTTCAATCTTCTGCTTCATTTCTGCTTTCTCAATTCGTCAATCACCTGCTGTATATCTTCAGGCATCGGAGCTTCAATCACTGGATAATTCGGAATTTCCAGACGCATGGCATGCAGGCACAAACGGCGTGCTGCCGGGCCGTTATACACCGTATTGTGTCCATATTTATCGTCCCCCACCAAAGGATGACCAATACTTAAACCATGTACCCGGATTTGATGGGTACGGCCTGATAAAGGTGAAGCATGAACCAGAGTGGCTGTTTTAAAACGCTCAACCACTTTCCAGTCAGTCTTACTTGGCTTACCTTCAGAAGTCACACGGACACGACGCTCGCCATTGGCCAGCTCATAACGCAATAAAGGCGCATCAATCATTTGGCGATCCAGACTGACCTGACCTTTAACAATAGCGGCATAGGTTTTCTGGATCTTATGTTCGCGTAGTAGGTCCTGTAGCAATTTTAAGGTACTGCGCTTTTTACTGACCATCACCAGACCGGAGGTATCACGGTCAATCCGGTGAATCAGTTCCAGATATTTTTTGCCTGTCGCCGCCCGTAAGGCTTCAATCAGGCCATAGGCCACACCACTGCCGCCATGTACGGCAATACCCGAAGGCTTATTGATTACCAGCAAGCCTTCATCTTCATACACCACTCGGCTCAACAGGCTTTGCGCGACGCTATCGCTGACAGGTGCAGCCGTTTCATCCTTCTGTTCATAACGGATTGGTGCGACACGAATCTGGTCGCCAATGTTCAAACGTGTTTCTGCTTTTATTCTTTTTTTGTTTACGCGTACTTGTCCTTCACGAATCAAACGGTAGATGCGACTTTTTGGAACACCTTTTAATCGGGTAAATAAAAAATTATCTATTCGCTGCCCGTCTTGATGCTCATCCACGTCAAACCAAGTGACACTTTGCCATTGTTGTGTAGAATTCATACGCTCGATTAATCCAAGATTTGCTAAATATGATTAAAAAATGATCATTTAGCTAAGTTATTTCACAAGAAACCTAAACTTAGCCCATAGGCAGATGCTGCAAGGTTTGGTATATTCAGCGCACGGATACCACCGTAAGTGAGCATCAAATCAGAAATTTTATTTAGATAAAATTTTAAATCGATGAGATATTCACCAATAACTCGGATAGGTCCTAAAGAATTATGCCGACGCCGAAGGCTTATTATATCGGCAAAATGGCAAACTGTTGCGTTTAATTGTGCATCAGCACATACAGTTTGTTCAGAAAAAATATGTCGCCAGCAATTTGCTGGTTATTAAACGTAAACTGATCCACATCAGACAATTTGCTCCCTGATGTCGCATTCAGGCTAAAGCGTTGATGCATTGGAACTGCCAAGCAGAGATACGATGATCATTCCGTATCAAGACTTCCAGATGGATCGACTTCAATGCTTAATGACAGTGAAAGTCACCATCCAATGCACCGCTCACCCGCCAGTGAAGCGTACAGGAAACTTTGATTATGTCGGATCTAGTGATATTTCACAGATGTCAGACATGCCATGAAATATCAACGGATTCAAGATTGAAGCAGTATTGCTAACATCGAAATAACCGGATCAAAGCCTCCAGCTGGATACTTACAGCCAGTGGTTTCAGAGCTTGCTACACAACGTTGCTTCTGAGTCTTGATCGTGCCAATGAGATGTTTGCTCAAAAATATTGGGCTTATTGTTTGTGTGCATCACTATTAGGTGTCACACCCATGAAACGTATGTTGATTAATGCAACCCACGCCGAAGAAGTTCGCGTTGCACTTATCACTGGTAATCGTCTTTACGATTTCGACTTAGAGAATCGTACTCGCGAACAAAAAAAATCAAATATTTATAAAGGTCATGTCACTCGCGTTGAGCCCTCTTTAGAGGCGGTTTTCGTTGAGTACGGCGCACAGCGTCAAGGCTTTTTATCTATGCGGGAAATTGCAAACTCGTATTTCAAAGCTGACCCTCGTCAAACTTCAAATATTCGTGAATTGATCACTGAAGGCACTGAATTACTGGTTCAGGTTGAAAAAGAAGAGCGTGGCAACAAAGGTGCTGCCCTATCGACTTTCATTTCGCTGGCAGGCCGTTATTTAGTGCTTATGCCGAACAACCCGAAAGGTGGCGGTATCAGCCGTCAGATTTCAGGTTCTGTCCGTGAAGAACTGAAAGAAATTTTAGCCTCTTTAAATGTGCCGCGTGGCATGAGCGTCATCGTTCGTACCGCTGGGATTGGCCGTACTCAGGAAGAACTGCAACTTGACTTGCAACACTTACTTGACCTGTGGGCACAAATCCAGGGTTCGGCAAGTTCAGGTCCATCACCAATGCTGGTTCATCAGGAAGCAGGCGTGGTGACACGTGCCATTCGTGATTATTTACGTGATGATGTTGCTGAAATCCTGATTGATAGTGAGCAAGCCTACAACGAAGCCTATAACTTCGTAAAAGCAGTGATGCCACGTCAGCTCGACAAATTAAAAACCTACACCATGAATGAGCCTTTATTTGCTCACTTCGGCATTGAAAGCCAGATCCAGACTGCCTATGAGCGTGAAGTCAAACTTCCTTCTGGCGGTTCAATCGTGATTGACCAGACCGAAGCTTTGGTATCGATTGATATTAACTCGGCGAAATCAACTCGCGGTCACGATGTTGAAGAAACAGCACTCAACACCAACCTGGAAGCAGCCGAAGAAATCGCACGTCAACTGCGTTTACGCGATATCGGTGGTTTAGTGGTCATCGATTTCATCGACATGACCAAAGACCGTAACCAGCGTATGGTTGAAGCCAAATTACGTGAAGCAACGCAAAGCGACCGTGCACGTATCCAGTTCGGTCAACTGTCACGTTTTGGCCTGATGGAAATGAGCCGTCAACGTTTACGCCCTTCTTTAGAAGAAGCAACAGGTTACGTGTGCCCACGCTGTCATGGTACCGGTATGGTGCGTGACTTACGTTCATTGTCACTTTCGATCATGCGTAAGGTAGAAGAAATTGCATTACGCGAACGTCAAGGTGAAGTTCAAGTTGAAGTGCCTGTTGAAATCGCAGCATTCTTATTGAATGAAAAGCGTCACAGCCTGGTGTACTTGGAACAAACCTCAAATGTTCGTGTTACGGTATTACCGCACCCGCACTTGGAAACACCACACTATCAAATCCAGTTCAATCCGGATGGTTTTGCACCGTCTAGTTATGAACGTACTGAAGCAACCCGTTCAAGTGAAAAAGAACTCGGTTACGAGTCTTCTGACTGGCATCTGGAAGATGCAGAGCATCACCATGCACCTGCACAAAATCAAGCAGCTGCGCCACAGAAGAAAGCTGCTCAGCAACAGGCTGCGCAAGCAAAACAAACTCAACAGGCTGTTGCGCAAAAGTCAGCAAGTCCTTGTGCATGGTTAGAAAACCTGTTTGTTCAAAAACAGGCACAAACTACAGATCAATCGCGCTCGGCACAAAATGCGGCAGCTGCGATTGAGCAAATGGTCAACAATGGCGCAGTAAGCCGTGGCCAGTTTGGACAGGTCAATGCACCTGTTGCACCTGTTGCATCTGTTACCACTGAAACTGCTGCACCAGCGGCAAACAATGCCTATATTTCACAGAATCCTGTGAAACAGGAACCGCGTGAAACGTTTGAGAAAGACGAAAAACCACATCGTCCAAATCAAAACCAGAAGAAACGCAAGCACAAAGAGCAACGTGAACAACACGCGCATGCACATGAACAACAAAATCAAGTGCATGAAGAAGTGGTTCAACTGTCACGTCAGGAACAGCGCCAAGAGCAACGCGAACTGAAACGTCAACAAAAACGTCAGCAGTCGCAAGAGCCTCAAAACCAGCAGCAACATCACGAGGCTGCGCAAGCGAATGACAATGCGCCATTACCACGTCGTGACCGTAACCAGCAACGTCCGAACCGACCAAACCGTCATCGTGACCAAAGCGTGTTGAATGACGCTGCAACTGCAGCGCCTGCGAACCCGCAACAGGTTAAAGTTGATGTGGTGGATGCACCACGTCCAGAGCCAATGAACACGGCATTGATCGTGAACATTGATCAAGGTCAAAGTGAGATCGTGGCACTGAATCCACAACAAGCGACTGCACCTGCCGCAAAAGCGGAAGTTGTGCCTGCTGTTGTAGAAAAAACCGAGAGCAAACCTGCGGCTCAAGCAGAACCAGTGGTTGCGAAAGAAGCACCTGCTGCAACTGCTGAAGAAGCAGCCCAAGCACCGGTAAAACGTGCCAGCAATGACCCACGTTCTCGTCGTCGTCAACGTGGTGCTCAAGCACCGCAGAAAGCAGCGGCACCAAAAATTGCACCATCGCAGATTCCAGCGCTGGGTCAATACACGGTCGGTAGCCTGATTCGCCATGTTTATGGTGAAGACTGTACTATCCTGATTGAGCAATTTGGTTTAATCACTACGTTTAACCGTGCCCTGCAAAAGTTTGCCGAGCAATATGCCAGCACGCTAGTGGTAGACACCGTGGTTGAAGAAGAAAAGCGTCCGGTAACACGTGATGCCGAACTTCCAAGCAAAAAAGTAACGGAAGAAGCTGAACCAGCGCCAGTGCTAGCATTAACACCACCTGAAGCTGCTACTGTTCGAGTTGCAAATGACCCGCGTGAACGTCGTCGTTTAGCCAAACTTGCTGCAGAGCAAGCCAAAGAAGCGCATATTGCTTCAAACGCGACGCCTGCTCCTGTTGAAAATACTGAATCGAAAGAAGAAGTGAAAACAGAAGAAGTCGCTAAGCCAGCAGAAGAAACTGTGGTTGCAGCGCCAGAGCAACAACCTCTAGAACTTGCTCAAGAAGCAGTGGCTGCTCCGGCAGAAGTAGCACCGGTTGAAGCGGTGAAAGCACCAGCGGCTAAAGCTGAGGCCAAGCCTGAAGCTGCGAGCAAAGCTGCTGAGAAAGCTCAAGCTGCTGAAAAAGCAGAACAGGCAACAGCTGCAACCGAAGCGGAATCAGAAGATGAAGCTGCAAAAGCAGAGAAAGAAAAATCAAGCCGCCCGCGCCGTCCACGTGGACGTCCACCGAAAAAGGCTGCAGCTAGCAATGAATAATTTGCTAAATTGCACTCAATAAGGCTAAGCCTAGTCATTTCGGTGACTAGGCTTTTTTGTTATTTTGTCAAATTAGGTTGATTGCTCTAGGAACTTACCATTACAAAACAGCATCAACGACAATGGTGTGAATGGTTGTGTTCTTACGGATAGCCATTTTTGGATTGATCGAAAAATAAACAGGATTGATATGAGCCAAACTACGCAGACCGATATTATTACCCTTGGTGATGTCGCTACTCGACTTCCAAACTTCATCACTAAAGTACCTCATATCCTTAATGGTCTTAAACAGGCATATTTACGAACGCCATCTTCTCCTGCTGGTTTAGGTATTGCCTTTGAAAAAGCAGTCAAGCGTAACCCTCAAGGCATCGCTCTGTTATTTGAAGATCAAAGCTACAGCTATCAGGCTTTAAATGAGTGGGCCAACCAGATTGCCCATTACTATTTATCTCTGGGTGCAAAAAAAGGTGATGTGATTGCAGTGATGGTTGAGAACCGTCCTGAATTGATTGCCTGCATTGTGGCTTTAGCCAAAATTGGGGTCACCGTTGCACTGGTCAATACCTCACAAGTGGGTAAGGTACTCGCGCATAGCATTAATCTGGTCAATCCGATTGCAGTGATTGCCGGTGAAGAAGTCCGTGCTGCAATCGATGAAGCACGTCAGGATTTAAAAGTTGCTCAAGACCGTTTCCACTGGTTTGCTGATCAGGAAACCCGTAAAAATGCGGGCACAGCACCAGAAGGCTACGTCAATCTTGCCCTGCAAATTGACCAGTTCCCGAAATTTAACCCGTCCACCACACGTACCGTGACGGGTAAAGATGGCCTGTTCTATATCTATACCTCAGGCACCACGGGTTTGCCAAAAGCGGTGATTTTCACGCACAGTCGCTGGACACTGGCATACGGTACCTATGGTCACATTCTCAATCTTGGTAAAGATGATGTGATGTATGTCACCCTACCGCTTTACCATGCCACAGGTGTGGTGGTGTGCTGGTGTGGTGTGATTGCAGGCAGTGCGACACTGGCAGTACGTCGTAAATATTCAACCAGTGCCTTCTGGAAAGATGTACAGAAATTCAATGCTTCTGCGATCGGTTATGTCGGTGAGCTGTGCCGTTACCTGATTGATGCACCAGCAACTGAACTGGACCGTGCACATCGCGTGACCAAAATGATTGGCAATGGCATGCGCCCAAATATCTGGGGCAAGTTCAAAGAGCGTTTCGGGGTTGAAGAAGTACTTGAACTGTATGCGTCAAGCGAAGGTAATGTCGGTTTCAGCAATATCTTTAACTTTGACAATACCGTCGGCTTTTCTCCTACGCCTTATGCCATCGTTGAGTTCGATAAAGAAAAGAACGAACTGGTCCGCGACAAAAAAGGCTATTGCAAGAAAGTCAAAACCGGTGAAGTTGGCCTGTTAATTGGCAAGATCACCAGCCGCTCACCTTTTGATGGTTATACCGACCCTGAAAAGAACAAGTCTGTGATCATGAAAGATGTGTTCACCCAAGGCGACTCATACTTCAATACCGGTGACCTGGTCCGTGATATCGGCTTCCGTCATGCCCAGTTTGTGGACCGCCTCGGCGACACCTTCCGCTGGAAAGGCGAAAACGTATCGACCACTGAAGTTGAAAACATGGTCTGTGAATATGAAAAAATCGCAGAAGCCGTGGTTTATGGCGTAGAAATTCCAAATACCAATGGCCGTGCTGGTATGGCAGCCATCACCTTGGTGGATGGTGCAGCGCTGAATGATGCAGATTTAAGCGAAATGGTGAATGTATTTAAAAAATGTTTACCTTCCTATGCCATTCCGGTGTTCTTGCGCGTTCAGGAAAAGGTTGAAACCACCGGTACATTCAAATACCAGAAAAATAAACTGAAAGAAGATTCGTTCGATCCGAGCAAAACCTCTGAACGTTTACTGGTGTTATTGCCTGGTGCAAGCAGCTACTGTGATGTAAATACTGAGATCTTTGACAATATTCAAAGCTATCAATACCGTTTCTAGTTTATTTTTTAGCTAAATAAGAGGAAATCGTGCTTTTTATAAACAATCATGCACATGTTTTTAAATTTCCTCTTGTGTTAGCTGAATAACTTGCTAGAATACGCAACATCAAAACGAAGACGCATTTAGAACTCATTAGTTTTTCTTGCGAAGCCAGTTGAAATACTTGCTTAGGGTCGTTAGCTCAGTTGGTAGAGCAGCGGACTTTTAATCCGTTGGTCCCGCGTTCGAGTCGCGGACGACCCACCATCTAATGTTTTGAGAGTTTGTGAAATGTATTTTACAAACGCCTGTAAGAGGTTAAGCTACAGAAAATCATAGATTTTCTCTTGCGCTCAGGTAAAACGTTGTTTTACTTCTCCTCGCTCAGGGTCGTTAGCTCAGTTGGTAGAGCAGCGGACTTTTAATCCGTTGGTCCCGCGTTCGAGTCGCGGACGACCCACCAGATTCGAAAAAGCCTCATCATTTGATGAGGCTTTTTTATTTTGTCATTGATATCTTTCCAAACGATGACAAAAACCAAAACTAGTGCTTTAAGCCTCCCTGCCCAAAGCACACATAATTTTTAAACTATAAAAATCTTTCCAGCACCGAATTTAAAAAGATATGTCCCTGCTCGGTACAGGCAATTCTGTTCTGATCAGCGATGAGAAGTTTTTTCTCACGCAAGTCAAGCAATGTCTCATTCAAATCTTGCAACGCAAGTCCTGTGCGCTGGGTATACGACTCGGTCGCTACACCTTCATTTAAACGCAATGCGTTCATCATAAATTCAAAAGGCAATTCATCAGCTTCAATGCGTTTCATTTGCACATGTTCAGCAGGGACTTTGGCTAAATAATCTTTAGGTAAGCGGGTTTTCTGGAAACGGTAAATCCCGTCAGGACGCGTGACCTTGCCATGCGCGCCGGCTCCAATCGCCAGATAATCACCAAATTGCCAATAATTCAGATTATGTGCCGATGGCTTCTCCTTACGCCAGGCCGAAACTTCATAATTGACATAACCATTGGCTTTCAAATACGCCTCACCTTTCTCCTGAATCTGCTCTAACACCTCGTCTTGTGGCAATACAGGCTGGGTACGGAAGAACACCGTGTTGGGCTCAATGGTCAGCTGATACCAGCTAATATGCGTTGCACCATGCTCTACCGCCAATTGAAGATCGGTTAAGGCCTGTTGTTCTGTTTGCTGAGGTAAACCGTGCATCAAGTCCACATTTACGCGCTCAAAGCCTGCCTGGCGTGCCTGCTGAATCGCATCCAGTGCATTATTGGCGGTATGAATCCGTCCTAAACGCTGTAAATGCTCGGGATCAAAACTTTGTACGCCCAAGGATAAACGATTAATCCCCACCGCCAGATAATCCGCAAATGGATCATGCTCCACGGTCCCCGGATTGGCTTCCAAGGTAATTTCACAATCTTCTTCAAATGCCAAACGCGCTTTCAGTTGTTCAAATAGCCATTGATAGCCTGATGCAGAAATCAGCGAAGGAGTTCCACCACCAATAAAGACACTGTGAATCGATCTGCCTTGTGCCATTTCAATCTGAGTTTCAAAATCTGCCACCAAGGCAGCCAGATATTGCTGTTCCAGTTCCAATGACAACTGACCATCAGGCACCGCATGGGAGTTAAAGTCACAATAAGGACATTTACGTACACACCACGGCATATGGATATACAGGGAAAGTGGAATATTTGCAGGGTTTAAATGACTCAAAATCGCAGCTCAATGACAGAACCCCGCCATTTTAACATGACTCGCCCGTTCGGCTTATCATCATCTACGTATTCAGTTAGACTGGGGACAACCAACAACAATTAGACCGATAATATGATGAAAATTTCTAGCCAGTTACTGTTTATTCTTCCCCTGACTCTAGGCATTGGTATTGCCATGGCCTTTCAAACCGCAATCAATACACAACTTCGAGAGTATCTGAATTCTCCCCTGCAAGCGGCGCTATTGTCTTTTCTCATTGGCACCATTGTGCTGGCGCTGCTGGTGTGTTTTCAAAGTGCCAGTAAACCCAGTTTAAGTGAAATTTCACAAATTCCCTGGTTTCTATGGCTCGGCGGCTTTCTTGGGGTTTATGCGATTAGTTTGAGCATTTATACTGCTCCCAAACTCGGATTATTAACGTTTTCAGGTTTAGTGATTTTCGGGCAACTGGTGATCTCGATGTTTATTGATCATTTTGGCTGGTTAGGTACAGAAAAAACACCGATTAACTGGCAACGCCTGCTCGGCAGTATTGTGATTTTTATTGGGGTGTTATTGACCCTGCAACGCTGATTCTTCCTCATTTTAATAAGAGTATTTTTTGTGTCCCATGTCACAACCAAGCGGTTTGAACTCAAACAGCTATTTCATTTGATGTTTCCAATCCTGATCACCCAGTTTGCCCAGGCAGGATTAGGTTTGATTGATACCATTATGGCCGGGCATCTTTCGGCAACTGATCTGGCGGCGATTGCTGTAGGCGTTGGTCTATGGATTCCCATTATGCTGTTATTTGCAGGCATCATGCTGGCAACCACGCCCTTGGTCGCTGAAGCACGGGGTGCAAAAACACCGGAGAAAATACCGACCATTGCCCGCCAGTCGTTATGGGTTGCCGTGATTCTGGGCGTTGTGGCGATGTTGATCCTGCAGTGCATGCCCCAGTTTTTGCCGTTATTTGGTGTACCTGAGAGTTTATTACCCAAAGCCAGCCTGTTTTTACATGCCATCGGCTTTGGTATGCCAGCAGTGATGATGTATGCCGCATTACGCAGTTACTCTGAAGCCTTGGGCCATCCACGCCCTGTCACTGCTATCAGCCTGATCGCCCTGCTGGTTCTGATTCCGCTCAACTTTATTTTTATGTATGGCTTCGGGCCAATTCCGGCACTCGGCAGTGCAGGTTGCGGTTTTGCAACAGCTATCTTGCAATGGCTGATGTTTATTACACTGGCCATCTATGTCTCCAAAGCCAAAGCCTATAAGCAGGCGCCTATTTTTACAAAATGGGAAAAACTTGATCCGGTCTGGATCAAACGTATTTTAAAACTGGGCTTGCCCATTGGTCTGGCGGTGTTCTTTGAAGTCAGTATCTTTAGTACAGGCGCAATTGTACTCAGCCCATTGGGTGAAAATGCCATTGCAGCACATCAGATTGCGATTTCAGTCACTTCACAATTATTTATGATTCCGCTGTCTTTGGCGATTGCCTTAACCATTCGTGTCGGCATGTATTACGGCGAACAGAACTGGCACGCCATGCGTCAGGTTCAAACCGTAGGACTGATCAGTGCCACCATTTTTGCAGCTTTGACAATGACGCTGATTGCTCTGGCACGCCCTTATATCGTGGCAATCTACACCACGGATGTGGATGTGATTCCTGTGGCCATGTATCTGCTCTGGTTTGCCATGGCTTATCAGTTGATGGATGCGTGGCAAGTCAGTGCGACAGGTTGCCTACGCGGCATGCAGGACACGCAAGCGCCAATGTGGATTACCTTAATGGCATATTGGGTGATTGCCTTCCCGATTGGTTTATATCTTGCCCGCTACACCTCTTGGGGCGTGGCAGGTGTCTGGTTAGGTTTGATTATCGGGTTAAGCATTGCCTGTGTCTTACTGATCAGCCGTTTGTACCTCAATAATAAACGTTTGGCCAAGATGTCCCTTCCCGTTTCCTAGCGAATCGTCTTCATCCAATCAAGCAATACTCGGGGCATGGATGCCCCCCGAATTTGACTTGGCCTGTCCTGATTTTAAATATTTTTTTTATTCATAGGCAGAATACGGCAAGTAGATATGCAGGTGACAACCTGATAAAACGCTTTGCTTAGCCCCTATCACCTTCACCCAGTTAAAGTACGGATAACAGCTCGCTTATACATGCTTACATCACTTAACATTTTGTTATAGGCAATTTAAGTTTTGTCACCTATGATCAAGGCATCACTTTAAAACTAGATCGTATGAGGTCAAGTCCTGATGGCAAAACATGCAAGCTCTCCCAGTAAGCGTTTTCTCAAACTGGCTGGTATGACCGCAAGTATTGCCAGTAAAAGCGTAGCGAATTCGATCCGCAATTTTACCGCCGATGAAGAACAGAAAAATGCAGCACGTAGCCAGCTGTTTCAGGACATCGGTTTACAGATTGCCGATACCCTCGGAGAAATGAAAGGCGCGGTGATGAAGGTCGGGCAAATCGCCTCGCAATATAAGGATATTTTTCCACCAGAAGTCGCTAAGGCCATTGCCAAGCTGCAACGTCAGGCCCCTGCAATGCCTTTTTCCGCGATTCAGCAACAGGTTGAAAAAGAACTCGGCAAACCGTTAAAGCAGATTTTTAGCTCTTTTGAAACAGAACCTTTTGCTGCCGCGTCAATCGGACAAGTGCATCGTGCAGTATTGCCAAATGGGCAAGCCGTTGTAGTCAAGGTGCAGTATCCGGGTGTCGATCAGGCCTGTGAAAGCGACTTAAAACAAGTGCGTCTGGCTTTACGATTGATGGGCGTCTTAAAAATCGACAAGAAACTGCAAGATCAACTGTTTCAAGAAATTCAGGACAGTCTTTCAGCCGAATTGAATTATGAAATCGAGGCACAAAATCTGGAAGTCTTTAAAACCTTCCATGAAAAGCTTGATTCTCAGGTGATTATTCCAGCCGTTTATAAAGACTATTCCTCTCGTCGCGTCCTGACCCTGAGTCTGGAACAGGGTGAATCCATCGAAACCGCAAGTACATGGTCAGTCGAGACTCGCAATCAGATTGGACGCCGCCTGATCCGTGCCTTGGGACAGGAAATGTTTTTCTTAAAACGCTTCCACTGTGACCCACATCCGGGCAATTTTGCTTTTCGTGAAGATGGCAGTGTGATTATTTACGACTACGGCAGCGTCAAAACCTTATCGCCTGAAATCGTTCAGCACTTTAAGGCGCTGGTGAATGCGGCGCGTCAGGAAAATATTGCCCAAGTTGAAGACTTACTGGCAGAACTGCATTCCATTGCCGAAAAACACAAGTTCCCAACCGAGCTGTATACCCAATGGATTGAAATTCTATTGCGTCCACTAACCACCAATTATGATTTTGCCGAAAACTCATCACATCATGACGGTATGTTACTGGTGAAAAAATCGCTGAAATACTGGGATGTGTTTAAACCTTCACCAGATACGCTTATGGTCAACCGAACCATTTCCGGACATTACTGGAACCTGATTCATCTCAAAGTACATGACAATCTCAATGATTTATTTGAAGAATTAGTGCCAAATTAATCTGTCTGTTACCTTCTGATTTGTTGCAACAAGTCAGAAGGCTATCTACTTTAATCAATTTATATACAACTGACTTGAAAAGACATGAATTGACTTCATATATTGTTATGTTATAACATTTCTATTAACAATAGGAGTCATTCAACATGCGTAAAGATATCCACCCTGCTTATCAACAAGTCTTATTCCACGATACCAATGCAGATGCCTACTTTTTAATTGGCAGTACCCTGCAAACCAAACAGACCAAGGAATATCAAGGCAAAGTTTATCCCTACGTGACCCTGGATATTTCAAGTGCGTCCCATCCGTTTTATACCGGTGAGCAACGTCAGGCCAGCAATGAAGGTCGTGTTGCAAGCTTTAATAAACGCTTTGCACGTTTTAACCGCAAAGCTTAATTTTAATTTAAGTTTCACCCATTAAGCTGAAAGCATTAGAAGTCTAAGGTTAACTCTCCTCCACTTAGACTTCTTTTTTTATGTCTTGATTCCAGCTTTAGGAGTCTGTCTTTTGCTGTCCCACCACCCCGAACTCAATCGGTGTTTTCACATAGAACAGTGAAATCTCTTTAGCATTGAGATAGCTCAATAACTCGGTCGCCTGCTCTTCTGTAACCGCAAATTGAATCTGTACCGGTCGATCCGCCAATTCAAAGAAACTGGCCGAATGAAATAGACCTTGATGATCAACACCTTCCAATCCCGCCAAGACCGTCGCGCCACCTAAATTCATCTGTTTTGCCACAGTCAGCAACCACTCGCTGATCGGCTGTCCCTGATAGGAACGATTTTGCGCGGTATAAAAGCTGATTAAAAATCCATGCATTACAATGACTCCCCAACTATGCAGCACTGAGCCATTGATGCAGGCTCATACCTAAAATCGTAAACAATAGCGATCCAAGCACATGAATCATGATCGCGGCACAGGCATAGCCCAATTTACCACTTTGCAATAAGGCAATGATCTCGGCAGAAAAAGTCGAAAATGTCGTAAGCGCGCCACAAAAACCTGTAATCACAAACAGCTTGTAATTGGGACTCAATGAGCTTTGAGAAAAATATGAAATGGCAAAACCAATAATAAAGCCACCGACAAAATTAACAGTCACTGTTCCCAAAGGAATAGTCGGGAATATAGGATTGAGTTTTAAGCCCAAAAACCAGCGTAACCAAGCACCTAATACCGAGCCTAAAGCGATTGAAAGTAATGGATAGTACATGATTTACCCCAAGAACAAGGTTGGAGCGAAAGAATGATAAGACATGGATTTGTAAAGATTATTCTGAAGATGTTTCATGGGCGAACTCCAAAAATGGGAACAGAGCACGCACGAACCTACGTCCCCTGTTCAGGGTAACGTAGGCATCATTAGCCATTCTGGCGGTTTGTAATAGGAGGAATGCCATCTCCTTTGCTCTAAAATAACATATTTTTTAGGCAACTCAACCGCTGTTTTTAAGCAGAATCGCACTGTGTATAAACATCGAGTTATCCACAGTTTAGCCAGTGCCAGTTAAAAATTTTTCCCCAACCACATAAAAATCTAAGTCAGGGACCACCACAGCAAAGGCTTCTGTATCAGCGCTTAAACCCCATTGCTGCAATATTCGCGGAACTTGTAACGAACAAATTTTGGCGGCCTCAATCTGCTGGAACTGAAATGGCATCCGGATCTTCCCTTGTGAGATTCGGGCTGGTTGATCGGCCCATTCTGCCCATGCATGGTCTTGATCAACCAAAAATCGAACAGCTTCATCCCATGAAGAAAATAACGTTTGCCATGCGGCCGGTAACTGCTTTTCCTTGGTGAGCTGCACATCACTGATCAGGGAATAATCCTCATCAACCTTAATTTCGGTGTGAATACGCTGCTGTTGCTCATCCATTTGATGTTGAAACAGCGAAGCATATTGTGCTGGCATCACATCACTGGCAAGACGTCCACCCATCACATACAGTGCCTGATCAACCACCACCTGCTCAAAAATCACGGTCTTGGGATAGGATTCATCCAGATAAAAACGCCAGTTACTTTGTCGAGGTGAAGGTATAAATGTCCGTAAAGGGCCAAGAAAAGCAAAGCCAAAATGATGATGCTGATAGGTCAAAATGGTAAAAATGGTTTTTCCATGTTTTTCCCATAGGGGTACATATTTCGGATAGCGCTGACGTACCTGTTCAACATCCACCAGCCATGACAAATACACAATATTGCTGACCCGACTCTGCAAAGGCATAAACGGCATTATGCGCATGATCATACGGCGCAGCTGCAATAGGAAACGGCAACTTAAAATTGGAGCAAGAAAGCGCAACAATGGCTTATGCAGGGGCAATTTAAACTGGTGTTTATGCATTATTATTCAACAGATTAATGACTGCTTTGAGCATAAACTGCGCATACAGCAACGTCCAGTTCAGAGTTCGATCATCTTCTCTTCTGCATTTTCAATGTTATGATGCTGCTATTGATTCAATCAACATGGAATTTTGAAATGGCTCAAAGCTTATTGGCACAACTGAAAGATGGCTCGGCAAAGTTTGCGGATGTATTGGCATTTATCGAAGCTCGTTATCAGCATACCCCGACTGCATTCCAGAACGGCGCGCAATCCAATGCTGCGACTGAAAACCAAGGCAGTGCCAAAGTGCTCAGCTTTGCACAAATTGAAGGCTTAAATCAGGCCGACACGCTCAGTTTATTCGCAGAACATTATGCCTCTGTGTTGGCAACCCCTGAAGCCACTGACCACCAGAATATCCGTCAGTTTATGCAACATGGCTGGGATGGGGTCAAGTTCGACGGTAAGGCTTTAACTGCCAAATAATAAAAAGGAGGTGTTCAACCTCCTTTTTTTTTGCCTGTACTCAATCACGATCTTTTTCTAATTATGTTTTTAAGCGTTATAACCGCCATCTACTGCGATCTCTGCGCCTGTAATATAGCGCCCCCCTTCACCAGCTAAATGCAGCACAGTGGCAGCAATATCCTCAGGACGACCATAATCTGCTATTGCCAAGCTCGCCCGCGTCGCATCGGCACGTGGATCATCTGCAGGATTCATATCCGTATCTGTCGGGCCGGGATGAATCAGGTTGACCGTAATATTGCGCTTGCCAAGATCACGTGCTACTCCCTTGGTTAACCCAACCAAGGCAGCTTTACTGGCGGCATATAAACTGATGCCACTTCGTCCTGCTCTTGGAGCCAGGCAACTCCCAATCGAAATAACACGCCCACCCTCAGGCAGATATTTGCTCGCCTGCATGGTCGCTGCAAACACTGCTCGCAAGTTAACCGACATGGTGCGGTCATAATCCTCAAGTGTGAGCTGATCAATTTCTCCGACCAAGAAGTTACCTGCATTGTTGACTAAAATATCTAGGCGACCAAACTGTTCCACCGTAAGATCCACCGCAGCAATGACCTGTGCTGCATCAGCGGCATCGGCCACAATCATTTCTGCACGCTGGTCTAAGGCCTGAATCTGCTCGACAACTGCTAGTGCCTGATCTTTTGCACGATGATAAGTGATTGCCACATCTGCACCTTGTGCGGCTAAGCTTCGGGCAATCGCAGCGCCAATACCCCGACTTCCTCCCGTAACCAAAGCAACTTTACCTGTAAGTACCTTCATAATGAAATTCCTGTTTTAGGCTTAACACGGAGATTCAGCGGTGGATAGGCGCATGAATAGCTATTCACAATGATCTAAACCTATTAAGTGTCGATTCTAAATCCCAATATATGTATCGATCGATACAAATGTAAGTCGACCTTTCAACCTTGTCAATGACTTTTGTATCGACTAGTATAGATCTCATGAGTAAGAGGAGTTCTTAATGGCGCAAATGGGCCGGCCACGTACCTTTGATCGTAATCAGGCGATTGAACAAGCGATGCTTTTATTTTGGGAATATGGCTATGATTCGACTTCACTCTCTTTATTGAAATCCAACATTGCCGGTGGAATTAAGGCACCAAGTTTCTATGCAGCCTTTGGCTCAAAAGAAGCGTTGTTTCGAGAAGTAATTGAGCATTACATCGCAACGCATGGTCAGGTGACTCAAAGCCTCTGCGATGAAAATCTTGCACCCAGAGAAGCGATTGAACGCACTCTACGCCAGTCAGCAAAAATGCAAACTGAGTCCAGTCATCCCAAAGGCTGCTTATTGGTCCTTTCAACCGCGACCTGTTCCCCCGAAAATATCCATATTCAACAATATTTAACCCAGCATCGCCTGAAAACTCGCGAAAGATTTACACAATGTGTTCAACGTGCTGTAGATGCAGGTGAATTAGCAGTCGATACGGATGTCTGTGCTTACGCAACAAGTTTATATTGTTTTTTACTCGGCCTATCCGTACAAGCACGGGACGGGGTATCAGGCACTGTACTGAACCATGCCGTAACCGAGATTATGCGTGGCTGGGATGCCCGTACCAATATGAAAAGTAAGGATTCAAAATAACAAAAAGATCTAAACCTGGAAAATCAGGTTTTATCTGCAAAAAAAGGCGGTCATTAACCGCCTTTTTTTGGCTCATCTGCTGCTGTGACAACAGGTCGGGCAAGTTTTCGTAAATCGGTGCTTAAACTATAAAAATCGCCTCCCATTTTCCCGACACTATCCAGTTGTTGCTGGTCAATCATCTGTCCATCCCAGAGTCGGTCATCGACATAGATTGCTTTCACATCCAGCAAAGCCACCGTACCACCCGATGGTAGCGTACTCAGTTGCAACACTTCCCTTAACTGACATTCATAATGAATCGGTGCATGTTTGACAGATAACGCGGCAACTGAATGACTGGGTTCGGACTCAATCCCGGCAAACTCAAATTCACTTTGCATTGCAGGCAATAAAGCACAGGATAAATTCATCTGTTCCAGCAATTGTGAATTCACGATATGCACCACGCACTCTCGGGTATCCATCAGATTACGAATCGTATCTTTATCCTGCCCATTTCTGGGATTGACCTGTGAATACCATAAAATAGGTGGATTACAGCTGGCCACATTAAAAAATGAATAAGGTGCAATATTGGCTACGCCATCCGCAGAGACGGTGCTAATCCAGGCGATCGGCCGAGGTGAAATTCCACCGACTAAGAGTCGGTAGATGTCATTGGGCTCTAAATCTGAGGTTTCAAAAATCATTGCAACATTACATCCAGTTTAAGGACGTTCAGCATATTGCGGTAAATCATCAGCGATACAGTCCCACTCTGCTTTCGATGCAGCAAAAATATGCATGCTTGGTTTTTGCTGTAATGGCGTATCCAGCGTCCCGATTCTTAAGCGATACAGCTCAGGCTGTGCATCCCGTGAACTGATCAGTGGAGAGCCACATTCGCTACAGAACCAGCGGTACACGCCAGAGGCAGCAAACTTTTTAACCAGCGCTTCACCTTGTACAATTTTAAACGCTGCACTGCTAATTGGCGCATTGGTGGCATAGGCCGTACCATTGGCCTTACGGCAACGCTGGCAATGGCACTGTATGATCTCGCCAATGTCGCCATGAATCTCATAATGAATCCCATCACATAAACAACTGCCGCGATACACCGGTGAAGCTTGAGACATTTCCCTATTCCTGATGAACTTTTATTCAAAACTAGCATTTTTAAATGCCGGATCACAAGGCAAATCTGCTCAGGAAATATGACGGGATTTTAGTGGAAATCAGACAACCCTTTTAAAATCAACTGATGAGGGCCGTAAATGCACCAATGATTAAAATATAGAACAGAATCGGCAGGCCTAAGAACCACAGTTTTGCCCAGCCATTAGTTTTAAATACCTCGGTCGCCCCGCGATAACTGACCCAACAAGACCAGAATAAAAATGGCACCGGAATAAGACCTAACACGGTAGAGTAATGGTAGGCCTCTAAATAATTTGGATATAAAAACGTTTGAATGACAGTGGTAAGTACAATCGGCAGTACAAAGACTAAAGATTGTAATACAAATACATGTCGGGCAAGTTGTGGATCCGCCTCCTTGGCGCCTGAAAACTGCAGTCTTTTCTTATACCACCAGCCTTGAATCAGCCATGCAAATGCAGCAGAAATAATCCCCATGCCTAATACCCATAACCAGTAACCTGACCAAGTGTCGGCAGCTGAACTCAAAAAACCCGTTCTATTGGAGGTCTCGGCCCGTAAAAGATGCTGATCGATTCGATCCATCACGCTGACCATACCAATTAGATAGGCAATCACGATAATGCTTTGATGATGATAGCTTTTAGACTGAGAAAAAAACCTTTTCGGTTGAAAAAACAAGCTGAATATTTGCTTGGGCTGAAATGGTTTGATGATCTCGTTATTTTGTGTTTCCACTGTTGGTTGAATATTCATATACCCTCTTAACAATTTGATTGAGTTTGTTTTTATTTAAGTCATATCGCTTATTTTACTCGCGGATCAATGCATTGACCCCTGCTGCTGCTGCTCTTCCGGTCGCAAAACAAGCCGTTAGCAAATAGCCCCCTGTTGGTGCATCCCAATCCAGCATTTCGCCACAGCAAAATACATAAGGGTTAGATTGCAATTGTAGTTGTGGAGATAACACCTCTTGCTTTACCCCACCTGCACAGCTAATCGCCTCTTCAATCGGGCGAAAGCCTGCCAAAGGAATACTGAGCTGTTTGATCTGCTGTGCCATTTGCCTGGCATCTGACCACAAGCTTTTTTCGACGATTTCCCGCAACAGATTAATTTTAACATGGTCCAATCCTGCTTTACGCCAAAGATTGGTCAAGGATTGCTTTTTATTGCCCTGTAGCTTCTTTTCTAATTGATCAATACTGACATCGGGCAATAAGTCCAGATGCAATTGTAAATGCTGCTGTTGGGCAAGCTGTGCTCTGAGATCACGTCCCAGTTTATAAATGACACCACTCTCAAAACCATAGTGGGTAATGATGATATCGCCATGGGTTTGCTGATCAGGGGTTACCCAAGCGTTGACGCGTTTTAATGGCTGACCAAAGCAATCCTGCATAAACGGCGACCATGTTTTCAAAACACCGGCATTACTGGTCTGAAAAGGCTCGATCTCATTTTTTGAGAGCCATTGTTGCCACGCACCATCACTGCCCAATTGCGACCATGACACTGCACCACAGGCCAATACAATCGCATCATAAGTGGCATGAAAACGTTGCGTCTGGTTTTCCAGAGTAAGTTGATTACTGGATAAATCCACACAACGATGGCGATAGTGAAACTTCACGCCATCAGCCATTAAACGTTTCAGCCAGGCACGCAATAACGGTGCAGCTTTCATTTCTACAGGAAAGACACGTCCTGAGCTGCCGACATAGGACTCGATGCCCAGACCTTGCATCCAGCTCTGAATCCATTGAGCATCGCATTGCCTGACCCATGGACCTAACCATTCAGGTTGATCATAACGCTGGATAAACTGCTCGACAGGCTCAGCATGAGAGATATTTAATCCGGTTTTACCTGCCATTAGAAACTTGCGTGCTGCCGAAGGTTTCTGCTCAAACACGTCAATTTCATAATCATACTGACTCAGCACCTCGGCAGCCATCAAACCTGCTGGGCCTGCACCAATAATGGCAACCCGCTTAGGCATCGCGGTTCTCTTGGGCATTTTGACCTTGCAACGGTGCAAAATCATCAAAACGGGTTGCGTAACCTTCTGGCTTGCCAATGATCAATTGCTGGCAAAGTTCGCCACGTTCCAGATATTTGATTTCAAAATGGGTACGGGCCGAGTCCGCTGCAATTTTTTGTTTTTCATAAGGTAATTTCCACACTTCAAGCAGCTGTTGCTCTGCTTCATCAATATATTCGGGAATATTACTGGCTAAGGTAATGATTCCATTCGGTTGCAGGCGTGAAAGCAGGAATTCGAAAAATGGCATATTGAGCCAGCGCTGCGCCGGATTATGCGGTTCTGGATTTGGATAAAGAATAAAAAATTGTTGTACCTGGGCCGGAAACAAGGCGTGCACCACCCAAGGCAAAGCATCGGCATGAACCGGGTTTAAATAATCCCGCGGTTCCAGTTGATGCTGCTTTTGCATCGCCAAAAATTTTTCTTTGGTTCGCTCAATTGCATACAACGTGGTCTGCGGGTTTTGTCCCGTAAATAACAAGGCATGTTTACCTTTGCCTGCGCCGATTTCCACGCAAACTGGTGTGTGAGGAATGGCCTTAAAATCACGAGGGGCTTGCATACGTTGTGCTTGAAATTGACGAATCGACATAATCTCATCAAACTATCTAGAAATCGGCATAAGTCTAACAAGTCACCTTACTTTTGCCTAATCTATTTAGGGTTTGTTAACATTTCACAAATGCTTGCGACAGAGAGCATTTTTTAGCTGATACAAGGCATGACTTATGAAGTTTAGCTATTCTAAATGAATAAGGCATAACACAGTAGCAGCAAAAAATGCTCCTGTCCCATAGGGTTATGGCTAAAACCTCCCTAAACTTCGTTATGAAACTTGACAAGGGAATCGCCATTGTCTACGTTTCATGCCTTGTTTATGTCGTTTTAGCTAATAACGCAATGCATGGTTGAAATGTCAACAAACCCTCTTTGTTTTAGGAATTTTCTATGCCACGTACATTCCCCTGCCCGCGTTGTGGAGAAACCAGCACTTGGGAAGGTAATGCATTTCGTCCATTCTGCTCAGAACGTTGCAAGATGATTGATCTCGGTGCCTGGGCCAGTGATGAATATAAATTACCAACGCAAGATGCACCGCAAGCAGACCTCAAACGCCATGAAGATGATTATGAAGATTAATCATCTTCTGCTTTGCCGCTAAGTCCAGATTCGGTACATTACCTTGAGCCAGTTGTTCCAGCAAATTTTCTCAATCAGCTCAGCAGAATAATGACGCTGTTGCATGGCGGCAATGAGCAGGGGCAAACCCGTCACATCCTGCAGTTCGCTACTGATCAAGGCACCATCAAAATCTGAACCCAGACCGACATGGTCTTCCCCAAGACGATCCATCATATATTCCAGATGATCGAGAATGAGTGTAAGTGGCGTGTCCGCATTGCGCTGTCCGTCAGCGCGTAAAAAGGCCACATCAAAATTGACTCCGACCATGCCCCCAGTCTCAGCAATTGCCTGAAGTTGTGGATCAGTGAGATTACGCGCTTGGGGACATAAAGCATGTGCATTGGAATGGGTGGCTACAATGGGTTGCTGCAAAATCTCTGCCGTGTCCCAAAATGCCCGTTCGTTCATATGCGATACATCCACCAGCATTTTCTTGTCAGCACAGCGTTTAACCAACGCTTTGCCTTGAGGAGTCAGGCCTGCACCTGTGTCAGGCGAATGCGGGAAACGCGCATTTAAGCCATGGCCAAATCGGCTGACCCTGTTCCAGAGAGGACCGACACTCCGCAGGCCAGCCTGATAAAAAATATCGAGTAAGTCTGGATTATTCTGTAGGGCTTCTGCCCCTTCCATATGCAGCACTACCGCCAGTTGACCTTGAGCCCGACAATCTTGTATCTGTTGCACCGAGGTACATAGTCGAATCTGCTCGGAAGCTTGCACCATCTGCTGTGCCAGCTCGAGTTGCGCCAGACAAATCTGCTCAATTTGCGGTTGGGTAAAATCATCCGCATGGTGATCAAATAATTTGGCGGGATGATGCTGTTTTACATAGGCAAACGGCGGAAGAAAAATCGCAAACATGCCACCTGCAAAGCCAGCTTGCTGGCAGCGCTTTAAATCCAGTTGCCCAGACAACTGTTCATGGATAAAAGCCTGTACAGAGTCCGCCTGATCGCTGAGCCACAAACGTGTCAGCAGATCATTATGTCCATCGAAAACTGCAACATTGTGATGATTCAGGCCAAGCGTCATGAGGAAGATTCACCCGTAATGCTTTGTACAGGAATTTTTTGCTGAAGCGCCAAACGTTTTGAATTTTTACTATTGCGAAATACCAGTTGTTCAAGAGATGCAGCCTGCTCACTCTCGCTACGCGCCTGTTCAATCAGATGGTGATACTCAGATTTACCACACACCGGATCGGCATTGGCCGCATCACCGGTGAGCATATAGGCCTGACAACGGCAGCCGCCAAAGTCGCGCTGTTTGTCTGGGCAGTTTCGGCAACTTTCCGGCATCCATGCATCGCCACGGAAATGGTTAAAACCCGTGGATGTGTACCAGATCTCCGATAAAGATTGGTCACGCACATTGGGAAATACGAGCGGGAGCTGGCGTGCTGCATGACAAGGCAATGCCGTGCCATCAGGGGTTACGGTAAAGAAAATCTTGCCCCAGCCATTCATGCAGGCTTTTGGTCGCTCCTCATAATAATCAGGAACCACAAAGATCAACTTACACGGATGATTCTGCTGGCGCAGCTTTTCTCGATAGGCATTGGTTACCTGTTCGGCACGGGTCAACTGTTCCTGAGTCGGTAATAAGCCCTGACGGTTTAAAAAAGCCCAGCCATAAAACTGACAGATCGCCAGTTCAACCGTATCGGCATTCAGCTCCAGACACAGCTCAATAATCTGTTCAATCTGGTCGATATTATGTCGATGAATCACGAAATTCAGTACCATCGGATAGTCATATTGCTTGACCAGACGGCACATCTCATATTTCTGTTCAAAGGCATGTTTTGACCCGGCCAAGGCATCATTCACCACAGGATCACTGGCCTGAAAACTGATCTGGATATGATCCAGACCAGCCTGTTTAAGTTGGGCAATACGTTGCTCGTTCAGACCCATACCCGAGGTGATTAAGTTGGTATAAAAACCTTGCTGATGCGCATGCGCAACCAGTTGTTCCAGATCTTGCCGCACCAGCGGTTCACCGCCAGAAAAACCCAGTTGCACCGCGCCCATTTGCCGTGCCTGATCAAACACATCACACCATTGTTGCGTGCTCAGTTCATTTTTATGCTGGGCATAATCCAGCGGATTCGAACAATACGGGCATTGCAAGGGACAACGGTAGGTCAACTCCGCCAAAAGCCAGAGCGGTAAACCAACGCCTGCGGTCATCGCAAATCAATCCAGTATTGTTGCTGTGCAACCTGCATATAATCGACCACATCCTGCTCGATTTCTGCAATGTCACCAAACTGCTGTTTCAGCAGCCCCACAATGGCAGCCACACTCTGTTGTCCGTCGATGTGCTGTCCAATTGCTCCCGCACTGTCATTCAGCTTGATCATGCCTTCCGGATATAAAATCACAAAGGCATTTTGTGCAGGCTCAAACTGAAAACGGTAGCCTTGTCGCCAAGTCGGAATCAGGTTTAAATCAAATGCTGCATTACTCACGGAATAACCCCTTATGCCAGACTGGTTGTGTGGTCACGGTATGATACGGCGCCTGCTGATGCACATAGGCCAGAGTCAGTGCATCCAGAATACTCCATAGAATATCCAGCTTGAACTGCAGAATTTCCAGCATGCGCTGCTGCTGTTCATAGGTGGTAAACGAGTCCAGCGTAATACTGAGACCATGCTCCACATCACGACGTGCCTGACTTAAGCGCGAACGGAAATAGTCATAGCCCTGATCATCGATCCACGGATAATGCTGTGGCCATGAGTCAAGACGGGACTGGTGAATCTGTGGCGCAAACAGTTCGGTCAGGGAACTACTGGCAGCTTCACGCCATGTGGCACGACGGGCAAAATTGACATAGGCATCTACGGCAAAACGCACACCAGGCAGCACCAGTTCTTCTGAAATCACCTGTTCACGGGTCAGGCCAACGGCTTCGGCCAAACGTAACCATGCTTCGCGTCCACCACCATCAGGATATTCACCATCCTGATCCAGCATGCGCTGAATCCATTCCTGACGCACACGCTGGTCTGGACAGTTGGCCATGATCGCGGCATCTTTCAATGGAATATTGATTTGGTAATAATAACGGTTGGCCACCCAGGCCTGAATTTGCTGCTGGGTCGCTTTACCCTCATACATCATCACATGAAAAGGATGATAAATATGGTAGTACTGTCCTTTATCCAGAATGGCCTGCTTAAACTGTTCAACACTTAATACATCAGTGGACATCATCATTCACCTCAAAGTTCAATCTGCATGCCATCAAAAGCCACTTCCACACCGTGAGCCTTGAGTTCAGCACATTGAGCCGAGTTTTCATCTAAAATCGGGTTGGTATTGTTGATATGAATCAGCACTTTTTTAGGACGGCTGAGCTGATTCAGATAAGACAATGAACCACCCTCGCCACTAATATATAAATGTCCCATCTCACGTCCTGTTTTGCTGCCGACACCCGTCTGCTGCATTTCATCATCTGTCCACAGCGTACCATCAATCATGACACAATCTGAATCGCGCATGATCTGCATGACCTGCTCATCAATCTTTCCGAGACCCGGTGCATAGAACAACTGTTTTTGCGTTTGATGGTCGCGAATGATCAGCGCAATATTGTCACCGTCATGTGGATCGTGACGATGCGGAGAATACGGCGGTGCTGCACTCTGAATCACCAGCGGAATAAACTCCAGATGTTCAAAACCTGCAATCTTAAAGGCCTGTTTCGGATTGATTTGCTGATATTGCAGACCGCCATTCCAGTGCTTCAACATATTAAATACCGGGAAACCTGTGGTCAGATCCTGATAGACCATCTCGGTACACCAGACCTTGATTGGACAGCCTTCACGTAGAGTCAGCAGTCCGGTGGTGTGATCCAGCTGACTGTCCATCAGGATCACATCACGAATGCCAGTATCACGCAACTTGCGCGCAGGCTGCGCCGCCTTGAAATCAAATAATTGCTGACGGATATCGGGCGAGGCATTCAGCAGTACCCAATCGATGCCATTCTCGGAAACCGCGATTGAGGATTGGGTCCGCGCCTTGGCCTGTATGGTACCGTTACGTACGCCATGACAGTTTGGACAATTACAATTCCACTGCGGAAATCCCCCACCCGCAGCTGAACCTAGAACATGAATATACATAAGTTAATTTCTTGTTAGAAAAAGATAAGCCCTAGACATAACTAGGGCTCATCTTGAATTTGAATCTGAATGATTAACGTACTTCAAAGTACATCGTCACTTCAAAACCAATACGTACATCGGTAAAAGCAGGTTTAGTCCATTGCATGAAATCGTCTCCAATTGGTATTCATCAGGTGAAATTAAACAGTTAATTCAACATCAATAAAGCGTTTCACATTTGATTCTAAATAAAAATAATCGCTTTGTAGACCTACCCAGCCCACGATATTGTTCGATAATTGTGAGTTTTGACTAAATTTCGGTAATGATCATTCTATTTTTACGCACTTCAAAGGGGCAGTCATGATGACACCCGGTATAAAGGCTGGTGTACAAGCCCTCTTGTATACACCAGCGAAAACATCCGATTAGCCTGCTTTACTGGCCACAAAAGGATTGTATTGCTTTTCATAGCCAATGGTACTGATGGGGCCATGACCTGAAATAAACTGGGTCTCATCCGGCAAGCTAAAGCATTCGCGCTGGATCGAATCAAGCAACTGCTGGTGGTTGCCTTTTGGGAAATCGGTCCGGCCAATCGAGCCTTTAAACAACACATCACCTGTCCACAACAATCCATGTTTGGCGTTATAGAACATCACATGACCGGGGGTATGCCCAGGAGCAAAACGCACCTCGAACTCATCATCACCCAGCTTTAAGACTTCACCGCCTTCCAACCATTGATCGACCTTGACTGGCTGTGGAATTGGAAAGCCATAACGGGCCGAGACCTCCTGAATCATGTCGAGCCAGAACTGGTCTTCCTTATGCGGGCCAATCACCGGAATCTGCCATGTTTCAGCCAGTTCGCCAACTGCACCAGCATGATCAAGATGTCCGTGTGTCAACCACAGCGCTTTCACATTTAAATCCAAAGCTTCCACTTCTTTTTTCAGTACCGCAGCATCGCCACCTGCATCAATCAAAACCGCTTCTTTACTTTCACTGTCCCACAAGATTGAGCAGTTTTGGGCAAATGCAGTAACGGGGACAATTTTGACTTGGAGCATAGCAACCTCTGGCGAAATAAAGCGTCGATTTAACGATGGGCTAAGGTATGGGTAAGTGCATCAAGATTAGCCTGAACCAGACTGGCAAGCAAATCTATATGGGCCTGATCCGCATTCAAGGCTGGAATATAGGCATAGTCGCCACCACCCGCATGCTGGAAAATTTCCTTGTTCTGCATGGCCAGCTCTTCTAAGGTTTCCAGACAATCTGCTGAAAAGGCTGGACTAATCACCTGTACCGATTGGACTTTTTGCTCACCCCATTGCTGTAACAACTGATCGGTATAAGGCTTGACCCATTCCTGCTTGCCGAAACGTGACTGGAAGCTGATCGCCCATTCATCTTCTTTCAAATGTAATGCTTCTGCCACCAGACGTGCTGTGATTCGGCAGCGGTCAGCATAGGGATCACCTTTATCGGCATACGGTTGAGGAATCCCGTGAAAGGACATCAATAGTTTTTCAGCTTTGCCATGCTGTCCCTGATAGTGCAGCACGCTATCTGCCAGTGCCTGAATAAATAAAGGATGTTGATAGTAATCCTTGATCATGGTCAGGCCAGGTAAATGACGTTGCTGTGGAATCCATCTGGCAAAGGCATCATAGAGTGGTGCTGTCGAAGTCGCTGAATATTGCGGGAACAACGGCAATAAAATCACATGTTCTTGTGGGTCCTTTGCCAGTTGCGCCAGCACATCATGGATACCGGGCTGACCATAGGTCATGGCTGGAACAACCGTCAGATCAAACTGGTGATTTTCTTCTTGCAGGCGCTGTTTAACCAGCAGGGTTTGTTCCAGCACAATTTCACGCATCGGTGAATCATTGGACCAGACCGAAGCATAAGCTTCAGCCACACGTTTTGGACGGAAGGTCAAAACAAAGAGGTGCAGAATGATCCACCATAATAATTTGGGGATCTCAATCACACGGCTATCAGATAAAAACTGTTTCAGGAAACGTCGTACTGCTGGCACAGTGGCTGCATCGGGCGTGCCTAAATTGGCCAGAATCACAGTCACTTTTGGTTTTTGTGTCGCTAACATAGACCGCATCCGCTTTTTATTGAGTTCATACAATTACTTTAGCAGTTTTAGTCACGTTTTATAAATTGGATTAGTGCATGGTTTTAAATTGGAAAACCCGATTGCTATCCAGCATATTACTTTCCAGTAGTTTTTGTCCTTTTGCAGTGAGCTGCCACAACATGCGCTGTCGATCATCTCGCCCTGTTGGCATAATCCATTCATTTTGACGCATTTGTAATTTGATTTCATGCAAGGCACGAATATTGACTTGGGCACGAGATACGGCATGCGCCCTTGGCATTTCCTGACGTGCGTCGTCCAGACCGGTTTCATTCAGGTATTCATTGATGCGCTTGGAAAAATATTCTTCCGGAGTCGGAATCACAAAGGCTGAGCCGAGCACATTCAGCAATTGCGCCCAGGTCATCTTGCGATGGGGTTTGACTTCCTTGAAGTTACCATCCTGATAGGCATGCATACGGTATTCAAATGAATAGAGTTCATGCATGGAAACTTTAGGTACATTGGTCAGCGGGTCCGCTTCACGATTACCCAGTTCAGTTTCCAGCTGTTTCACCTTGGCACGTAATGCGTCAATTTCATCACGCAGTACCTGTGTGTTTTGTGGACGTACCCAACCCACCACCGGGTAACGTTCGAGCATCTGCGGCATACTGGAACGTACCGCCAGCTCCAGATCTCTTAAGGTACGATAACAAAACACCTGATCCACTTCGTGTTGGAGCTGTTTTCTAAATTCTTTGAATTTTTCTTTCAGTTCTGGCTTGTGATCATGCAATTTAACATCACGCGACTCGGGGTCTTCATGCATAAATACAACCACAGGCTTTTGTTTGGTCATGGCATAAATATATTCCAGATGCATATAGCCCACACCTGAAACCGATTGCTCGCCATATTGGCTCCCCAGCAAAATCACCACATAATCACAATCGTCAATTTGCCGACGGGCAATCGAGGTACTGAGCGGGGTGCGTTGTTCCAGCCCCCATGACAGAAATCCCATTCCAACTAATGTTTGTGCCAGAACCGCTCGCTCTGGCTGCATTTCATTGCCAGAGGTAGAAATAAAGACTTGATAACGAGTATCTTGCATAGGTCAGGCCCCAATTCATTGATCAATAATATCAAGTATCTATCTTGATTTTTATTAACAACTAACCCCAATAAATATATCAATATGGCTCGATTTAGTGATTTCCTATCTCAATCTCGGCCAGATTTTGAATCTTCCATGTTAATTGTTCTGGTATAAGGTGCTGAAGAACAGGTTCTAGTTCTCGCGCATTGTTACCACTGACATAACATTGAATACGGGTAATGTTATGACGCAATTTGTCACATAATAACCCATTTTTAATTAAAAGATAGGCAGTTTGTCGCGCAACTGCTTGTCCAGAATCAATTAATTTTAATTTTTCAGCAAAAACCTGACGAATCGCATCTTTCAGGAAAGGATAATGAGTACAGCCCAAGACCAGAAAGTCAGCCCCCTGTTCCACTACAGGTTGCAAAATTTGTTGTAGTACGTCGAGACAAGCCGGACTCATCTGCTGTCCAGCCTCAACAAATGGCACCAGTTCCAGACTGGTCACGGTCAACACTTTGACGCCCGCAGGCTGGGCAAAGTTTGCCATCACATCTTTAATTAGCTGTCCACGGAAGGTTGCAGGTGTCGCCAGCACAGCCACCACTTTGGATTGTGTTTGAATGACGGCGGGCTTCAATGCAGGCACCAGTCCCACGATCGGAAACCGCTCTCCATAGTGATCACGTAAATAATCCAGACTAAAAGCAGAGGCAGTATTGCATGCCACCACGGCAATTTTACAGCCCTGACGGTAGAGCCATTCGATTGCCTGAGCTGTCAGTTGACGGATTTCCTGATCTGAACGTGCGCCATAGGGCACATGCGCCGTATCGGCATAGTACAGAATACGTTCATTGGGCAAATGTCTTGCAATCTCCTGTGCAACCGATAATCCGCCAATACCTGAGTCAAAAACCCCAATGGGTGCATCAGCAGATGCATGTGGCATAGGATCAAGTAAAAGAGGCATGGATTGAACGGCTGTCATATTGCACATGGACACTGGTTTATTTACTCGTTTAAGCTTAAACCTCAGGGGCTCAAATGCAAGACTAAATCACCACTTTTTAGCGTTAAAACCGTTTCGCCCTGTGCATTTTCAGACAAAGTCCCATAGTTGACGAGATGATAAAAACTCTGCCGCTGGATCAAGGCATTCATGCCAAAACGCACATGCACATACGGCCGTAACTCCCCTGCATATTCACGCATAAAAATCGGATGCTGCTCATCCACGATCATCACGTCCTGATTAGGTGTTATCAATTGCAGGTAGGTCTTGCCTTCAATTTCGACCTGATCCACCTGATTGATCAGTAATGGTTCGTCTTCAACTTCGATTTCAATCTGTTCCACCGGGGTTTTGAGGTAGAATTTGCCGTCTTCTTTCCACAATACCCTACTGAACAGATCCAGCAGAGCCTGACGTTTGATCAATTGACCTTCGTGCCACCATTCTCCATTGGCTTTTATGCGTAAATCCATTTTGCCACAATGCTTTGGATGCCACTGCTCTAAAGGCGGAATTGACCTTTTGTGACTTTGCTGTACATCATTTAAGTATTGTGCAATGTTCATTAAGTTTTTATCATCAGAAAACATGACTTTTCCCTGATTTTCTAAAGAGTTTTGTGGAGAATCATTTTCATTTATCATAGTTTATGCCTTGCTGACGAGAAAATATGACCGCTCAGCCAATTGGCGAGATCAAGGTTTAAAACTATACTATCCCAAACGTTTGCAAGCACAATAGTATCATTTGTGTTTGGCAATTAAGAACACTCATGGCAGCGCCGAATCGCAATATTACGGTTGCCACCCTTAAAAATATGAGGAGTCCTACATGGAACACATCGAACGTGAAGCGATGGAGTTTGACGTAGTGATCGTAGGCGCAGGACCTGCTGGTTTATCTGCTGCGATTAAAATTCGTCAATTAGCGATTGAAAACAACCTACCTGACCTTTCTGTATGTGTTGTTGAAAAAGGCTCCGAAGTTGGTGCGCATATCCTTTCAGGTGCTGTACTTGAACCACGTGCTATCAATGAACTATTTCCAAACTGGAAAGAAGAAGGTGCGCCACTCAATGTTCCTGTAACGGGTGATGAAACCTACTTCTTATTGTCTGATACCAAAGCACAAAAAATGCCGTATTGGATGGTTCCAAAATCAATGCACAACGAAGGAAACTATGTGATTTCCCTCGGTAATGTCGTGCGCTGGTTAGGCCAGAAAGCAGAAGAGCTGGAAGTTTCAATTTTCCCAGGCTTTGCTGCATCCGAGATTCTGTACCATGAAGACGGTACCGTAAAAGGCATTCAAACAGGTGATATGGGCATTGGCAAAAATGGTGAGCCAACACATAATTTCACACCTGGCTATGAACTTCATGCCAAATACACCTTATTCGCTGAAGGCTGCCGTGGTCACCTCGGTAAACGCCTGATTGCAAAATATAACCTTGATAAAGATGCTGATCCGCAACACTACGGTATCGGGATCAAAGAACTCTGGGAAATCGATCCGGCTAAACATAAGCCAGGCTTGGTTATGCACGGTGCCGGCTGGCCATTGTCTGAAACCGGTTCATCGGGTGGCTGGTGGTTATACCACGCTGAAAACAACCAGGTCACTCTGGGCATGATCGTGGACTTATCCTATGAAAATCCGCACATGTATCCATTCATGGAAATGCAACGCTGGAAAACCCACCCAACCATCAAGCAATTCCTTGAAGGTGGCAAACGTATCTCTTACGGTGCACGTGCTGTTGTAAAAGGTGGCTTTAATGCATTGCCTAAACTCACTTTCCCAGGCGGTTGCTTGATTGGTGATGATGCCGGTTTCTTGAACTTCTCAAAAATCAAAGGCTCACACACTGCAATGAAGTCAGGTATGTTGTGCGGTGAAGCAGTATTCGAAGCAATTGCTGCGGGTGTTGCCAAAGGTGGCGATCTGGCGATTGCACGTGTGCTTGAAGGCGACGATCATTTCGACAAAGAGCTCACCTCTTATACCGATAAATATAACAATTCTTGGTTAAAAGAAGAGTTATATAACTCACGCAACTTTGGCCCTGCCATGCACAAGTTTGGTCAGTGGATTGGTGGCGCGTTTAACTTTATCGATCAAAACATCCTTAAAGTGCCATTCACCTTGCATGATCTTAAACAAGACTTTGCTGCACTGAAAACGGTAGATGCATCAACATTTAAGCCAAACTATCCAAAACCGGATGGCAAGCTTACCTTTGACCGTTTATCTTCAGTTTTCGTATCCAATACGGTACATGAAGAAAATCAGCCAGCTCATTTGAAATTGACTGATCCTTCAATTCCAGTGAACGTTAACCTACCAAAATGGGATGAACCAGCGCAACGCTACTGCCCTGCGGGTGTTTATGAAATCATGGAAAATGATGACGGTTCTAAACGCTTCCAGATCAATGCAGCCAACTGTGTTCATTGTAAGACCTGTGATATTAAAGACCCATCACAGAACATTACTTGGGTAACGCCGGAAGGCGGCGGTGGTCCGAACTATCCAAATATGTAATTCCTTGCGACCCACTAAGACGCTGTCTTGGTGGGTCTCACCTTGCGAAGCTTTAGTCGCTTCTCATATCCAAATATGTAATTCAAAAACAAAAAATCCGAGTTTAGACTCGGATTTTTTTTATATGCCATGCAATTTAAAAGACAAAAATAAAACTTAACCTTTCTGCACCAGATAGCGGTATTCAGTATTGCTGTTTTCATCCAGGTTTTCTTCTTTGAGCAATAACTCATGCCCAAGATGCATACAGAATTTTGGAATATCCCATGAGGTTGACGGGTCTGTGGCAAGCACTTCAACCACATCACCTGACTTGGCTTTGCGAATGGCTTGATGCAACATCATCACAGGTTCAGGGCAACGTAAACCTCGCGTATTGATTTGAACAGCGGGAAGTTTTGGTTGTTCAGACATCATAAAACTCAAATATTCGAATTTTCACATTTTAGCATAAACTGTTCATATAAAAATCATCCGGCTTGTTTTGGAAAACTGTACGTTTTTTACATAGTATTGTTGATGCATATCCGCTTTATCTTCGGTATGATGAAAATCAACTAGTTGATATAGAGAGTCTTTAGGAAAGATCATGGTCGAGGAATCCAGTCCGTCGTGGGGTATGCGTGGCTTAAGAAAATGGTTAGGTACCGCACCTGAAACCCGCGATGAATTACTCAAGTTAGTTCAAGACTCACGTCGCTTTTTAGAGCCAGATACTGTTGCCATGCTTGAGGGTGTTCTTGACCTGCCAGCAACAAAGATTCGAGAAGTCATGACACCGCGTACAGCGATCATCAGCTTGCAGGAAGACGATCAATTACTTGATATTCTGCATGTACTGATCGACTCTGCACATTCGCGCTTCCCGGTATTCTCAGCGGATCAAAGTGATAATGTAGTGGGCATCCTGTTAGCGAAAGACCTGTTACCTTTTTTAACTGAGCGTAATGTCAAAGTTGATATTCGTTCACTGATGCGCCAACCTGTATTTGTACCTGAGAGTGCACGTTCAGATCAGGTGCTGCGTATGTTGAAAAATACGCAAACCCATATTGCCATCGTAATTGATGAATATGGCTCAACCTCTGGTCTCGTCACCCTTGAAGATATTCTTGAAGAGATTGTCGGCGAAATCGAAGATGAACATGATATTGCTGATGAAGAAGCGTTATATATCGTTCCAGATAATGACCCAACCACAGCAAATACGTGGATTGTGCAGGCACTTACACCAATCGAACATTTCAACACTATTTTAAATGCAGATTTTTCTGACGATGAAGTTGAAACTATGGGCGGTTTACTGCTGCAAGAAATTGGTTTAGTGAGCGATTTACAAGGTCAAACCATTGAACTTGGCGATTGGCAATTTACCATTATTGAAGCAGATGCACGCACTATTCATCTGATTCGAGCTGTCCGTCAATGAGAACCTATTTTGAGAAGCTGTTAAATTCGTCTCAACCACAAAAACAGCTCCCTTTTATTTTTCCACTGTTGATTGCACTCATTTCGGGTGCAATCTTTAGTTTGGCGCTCGCCCCTTACTATTTCTGGTGGCTGGCAATTTTATCGCCTGCATTACTGTATGCCGTATTACGTCAGCGTAGCCCCCGTCAGGCCTTTGCGCTCGGTTGGGCCTATGGCTTTGGTTTATGGTTTGTCGGTGCGTTCTGGCTCTATACCTCCATCCATACCTATGGCGATACCAATGCCTTTTTAAGCGTGTTGATGATTGCCTTTATGGCGGCGGCAATGGGCTTGTTTACGGCATTTCAAACCTGGCTGTATCGTCGTTTTTTCCCCGAGACACCGCTTACATTTGCACCCCTATGGGTGCTGTTTGAGTGGGCCAAGACCTGGGTGTTCACTGGTTTCCCGTGGTTATTCGCTGGTTATGCCTTTACTGAACGTCTATTAGATGGTTATGCACCACTGTTTGGTGTGTATGCAGTTTCTTTCGTGGTGATTGTACTGGCCTGTGCCCTAGTGGAGATTTTAAATCGTCGCTGGTTTTGGGCGGTGCCTTCCGCAGTTCTAGTTTTAGGTGCATGGGGTGCTGGATTGATTCAGTTCGTCCAACCCAAAGCCGCCAAGCCCCTGAGTGTGTCTTTAATTCAGGGCAATATTCCCCAAGACCTGAAATGGTTGACTGAATACCAGATCAAGACGTTAGAAATTTATGCCAACCTGACCCGCGCTGAATGGGGCCGTGACCTGATTGTCTGGCCGGAATCCTCCATTCCAATGTTTCAGACCGATATTCCGGAATTTCTGGATGCGATGGCTGCTCAAGCCAAAAAAACAGGCAGCGCCTGGGTGACCGGCATTCCCTATTGGGATATGGCCAAGTCACAGCAGGTCGGTGAGCCGTTGTATTACAACAGTATTATGGCCTCAGGCAGCGATTCGCATGGTCTGTATAAAAAGCAGCGTCTGGTACCATTTGGCGAATATATTCCACTATCTGGCATGCTGAAATGGGTTCTGCCTGCAATGCAGAACGATGTCAGCATGAGCGGTTTTACTCGTGGTGAAGCCAATCAGAAGCCCTTAGCCGTTAAAGGCCATGCACTGGCAGCCGCCATTTGCTATGAGGTGGCTTATCCCAACCTGACCCGCCGTAATGCATCGGATAGTGACTTTCTCATCACGGTATCCAATGATGCCTGGTTTACAGGCACTGCTGGACCTTGGCAACATTTGCAAATGGTACAAATGCGCGCCAAGGAAAATGGCCGCTGGTTTATTCGTGCCACCAATACCGGTGTGACAGCATTTATCGACCAGAATGGTCATATTGTAAAACAGGCGCCAATGGATGAGGAAGCTGTGCTTCGAGGTGAACTGCCTGCCATGCAGGGACAAACCTTGTATAACCGCTTAAGTGATTATCCAATCCTGATTTTCTCAGTGCTGTTATTGATCATTGGCTGGATTTACCGTCCACGTAAAGTCGATATTTCGTTTAAATCTCGTCGATAAATCACAATAACTTTGTGCCCAGAGGAACCTCAAACTCTGGGACGCAAAGCGCCACCTCTCCTTCCGCATTATGAAAACCTGTGACCAGACATTCTGATTGAATCGGACCAATCTGTTTCTTCGGAAAGTTCACCACAGCCACCACCAGTTTTCCGATCAAGTCTTCAGGCTGATAAAGTTTGGTAATTTGTGCACTGGATTTTCGGATGCCTAATTCCTCACCAAAATCGACCTGCAAGATATAGGCGGGTTTACGCGCCTGTTTAAATACCTCAGCCTGTATAATCCGACCGACACGTAATTCAACTTTAGTAAAATCATTCCATTCAATTTGTTGCATCTAGTTATTCTCTGCGGTTTTCCAAGTCCTAGGGAATATAGAGGATCTCTATTTTTAAATAAAGATGCTTATTTTTTACTCCTCATTCTAACCCTGCCTGTTTAATGAATTATGCGCTTTATAAAGCCGTATAGGTTTAGGTCAATTAATGCACCAACATCTCTTCAACAATACCTGGAACTATTTAATCAGGATATTTCATCTTTTGATCAGGCATTGGCGTTGGTCGCTTTAGGAAGTAAAAAATACCAAATTTCAAAAAGTTTTCTTTTGGTTTTTAACAGATTCCAAATCAGTATGCCGTAGTTGTTTTAGCTTTGTACCTGTCGATCATCATTGCCTTGATGGTGTCGTGCATGAGTATGATACGTCGCATGGGATTAGAATAATTTTCGCTGATATCTGGTTTTCTGTCTGGGGAATTTTCTGGCTAATTGCTTTTCTTGTTCTACTGCTGGTCTTGCCTATCCTACGCAAAATTAGCTTTTTGTTTGTTTAGGCTGGCTAAGCTCAGACAATAAAAAACGTAGATTTTAAATCTACGTTTTTAACGCTTCAGTTTTAAATGATTTAAAAGCTAATTGAGAATTGTAGGCTTAAATAGGCCACTAGACTGGATAAAAATAGCATCGGAATATAACGATAAGCCTTAAATAAAAATTGCTCATATTTAGAAATCAGGTCAGCCCGATGCCAGAGCGTAGTTTTTAAAGCACTTAAAAAGCACAGCACTAACCACGCACTGAACATGCTTAATGCAAAGAAACCAATCATAATCTGGCTACTGCCCTCAGTGACTTGCCATAAGGTCAATGCACCTTCACTCATCGGCAATAACGCTAAAATGAGCAATACAGATTTAAGCATTGCCCAATGAAACTGATTCAGTTCATCCAACATAAAAAATGCTTTCATCTGATTTCTCACACTTCTGTTCAAAGGTCTGATTTATTATGCAAAGCTTTGATCTAAAGAAACAGTCTATTTTTCTGCATAATTTCTTTTTCTTGTAACTATTAAATATGGGAATAATTCTTATTATAACTCTCACATATTCAATATTTTATTCTATTTTTATTTTTCAACAACTTATAGATTAATTACGAATTAAGAAACATTATCACTTCACTCTCGATTTAATAACTCAAAAGTGAAGTGATATTTTTATCTAACGATTAAGGCTGATAATAAATATCGGCATCGTTGCCTTCACCACCTTCTTTACCATCCGCACCAAACGAATATAAATCAAATGGACGACCTTCACGGCCTGGAATCACATACTGTAAATCATTTTCCCAGCTGTCTTTTGGATAACCACCTTTCACATAACCACCGGGTAACCAGTTTTTCGCTGTGGCTGGCTGGTTTACCAATGCATCTAAACCACCATCTTGCATGGATGGGTAACGGCCATTATCTAACTTATATTGATCCAGTGCACCCGCAACACCCTTTAAGGTAATGCTGGTGGTATCCACTTTAGCCTTTTCACCACGCCCCATCACGTTCGGAACGATCAGTGCAGCGAGAACACCTAAAATTACAATAACCACCATCACCTCAATGAGGGTAAATCCTGAGCGAGGGTTAACAAAGTGGAACTTTGTCCGAGCGCAAGACGAAGAGCTATGCTCTGAGTCACACGATTCCGCAAGACCAGAAGCTATGCTTTGAGTGCAAGGATTCAAGCTTTGTTCAACATTGTGCTTATTCATTGAATTATTCATATTCATCTCTTTCATGTCACTCATCAGATCATATTGTTCATATTAATAATTGGCAACATTACCGCAATCACAATCACCAATACAATTGCTGCCATAAAAATCAGCATCAAGGGTTCAAGCAAGGCTAGTAACGTAGAAATAAAGGTGGTCACCTCACGGTCCTGCATGGTCGATGCACGATCCAACATACGATCCAGTTCACCAGAAGCTTCTCCACTTCGGATCATTTGTACCATCATCGGCGGGAAATAACCGCAACGTTCCAGTTGTGTTGCCAAATTCCCCCCTTCTGTTACACGCTCCATCGCCACTTCAATGGCATCACGAATGACCCAGTTATTACTGACTTCGGCGCCAATACGTAAGGCTTCCACCAAAGGTACACCTGAGCGGGTCAAAATGGATAAGGTACTGGCAAAACGTGCTGCATTTATACCACGCGAAAGTTTACCAAATAGTGGCAATCTGAGCGTTAATCGGTCAAATGCATAATGTCCTGCCGTCGTTCTTAAAAACCGGGTAAATAAAATAATGAATACGACGGCAAGAATGAGCATGCCGATCCAGGTATGCCGGATAAAGGCACTGGCCTTCATCAAGGCAACCGTAATCCAAGGCAAAGCTTCTTTACTTTGTTCAAAGGTCTTGACGATTTCAGGCACCACATAGGTCATCAAGCCCATCACAATGCCGAAAGACATTAACATCAGTACAATCGGATAAATCATCGCACCCTGAACTTTCTTCTGCATGGCAAAACGGTTTTCAGTGTAGTCCGATAACTGATCCAGAATCAGATCCAGATGACCTGAACGTTCGCCTGCCGCCACTGTTGCAATATATAGTTCGGGAAAGCGTCCTGACTGCTGCATCGCTTTTGCCAGTGAATGCCCTTCCAGAACTTTGGAACGTACCGCAATCAATAGATTTCGGACATGCGCTTTTTCACTTTGTTTACTGACGGCACGCAGGGCTTCTTCCAGCGGAATCCCAGCCGCCACCAATACCGAGAGTTGACGTGTCATCAATGCCAGATCATAGGCACTAAAGCTTTTTTTAAACCACGAACGCTGTTGCTGTTTGTCTTTTTGCTCGACTGCATCGACCGCGATCGGGGTCCAGGCTTTATCGCGCAACTGTTGGCGAATCTGGCGTGCGGAATCCCCTTCCAGCACACCTTTTTGTTGCTTTCCAGAGGCATCAAGCGCAGTAAATTGATAAGCAGGCATGGTTCTGTTCTAATTGTCCCAAAATAGTCGTTGTTAAGTGCATCCGTGTATGGCCTGAGGAATGTGGTTCCACATGAAATTCATCGATATAACGCATAGCACTTTAGCATAATTCTATGAGATGCCGTCATGCCTTATTTAAGTTGTTTTAAGCGATCATACAACTTAAAAGGCTGAAAATATCAACATACACTTTATATGAATGAAGCCGATATGCCGACCCAAAATTCTAGCACTGTTGTTTACCGTATTCGCGTTGCCATACCGGTGTATCTGTATGACACCTTTGATTATACGGTGAGCGCAGCGCAATACGCTCAGGCACAGGTTGGCGCGCGTGTTGCGATTTCATTTGGGCGGCAAAACCTGGTCGGGATCATCACTGAAAAAGTCAATCCGGACGAAGTATTTACCGGTCAGTTCAAACTTAAAGCCATCACGGAATTACTCGATCAGGACGCGATTTTAGACCAACAAGTTTTAACTTTGTTGACATGGTCCGCCCAATATTATCAATTTCCGATTGGCGAGGTCATGCAAAGTGCCTTACCCACTTTACTCAGACAAGGTCGTGCCTTAGATATCCTGTTTCATCTATGGAAAATCATACCCCATGATGACCCAGCCTCATTATTAAAACGTTCGCAAAAACAATATGACGCCTATCAGGTATTAAAACTGCATCCGTATGGCACCACTGAAAATGTCTTAAACCTGAGCGGGGTGGAAACCTCGACCCTGAAAGCACTGGAAAAGAAAGGCCTGGTTGAGTGCTGTCTGGAGCCGCATGATTTTACCCCAACACCGGTGCAACTGGCTCAAGTTCCCTTAACACCGAATGAAGACCAGAAAAAAGCCATTCAACATATTCTCAAGGCACAGCATCATTATCAGGCTTTTTTACTCGATGGTTTGACGGGCAGCGGCAAAACTGAAGTTTATCTGCAAGTGATGCATGAGGTATTAAAACAAGGGAAACAAGTACTGGTGCTGGTACCGGAAATTGGCCTCACCCCGCAAACCGTTTCACGGTTTAAGTCACGCTTTCATTGTGATATTGCCTTACTGCATTCAGGGCTGAATGACTCAAAACGGCTACAGGCATGGCAACATGCACAAACCGGCAAAGCCTCGATCATTATTGGGACACGCTCTGCAATTTATACTCCATTGCCCAATCTGGGGCTGATCATCCTGGATGAAGAACATGACCTCTCGTATAAACAGCAAGAAGGCTTCCGTTACCATACCCGTGATGTCGCCTTATATCGCGGACATTTGCAGAACTGTCCGGTGATACTTGGCTCTGCAACGCCAAGTATCGATAGCTATCATCTGGTTGAATCTGGAAAGCTGGAACTGCTTGAACTGAATCAACGTGCAGGCGTGGCGGTTTTACCGAAAATGCATGTGGTGGATTTAAAGATTGCAAAAAAGCAGCATGGCCTCAGCCAGACCTTGATTCAGCAAATCAAGCAGACCTTAGAGCGCAAAGAACAAGTCCTGATCTTTTTAAACCGACGCGGTTATGCGCCGATCCTGATGTGTGAAAGCTGCGGCTGGCAAGCCAACTGTCCACATTGTGATGCACACTTTACCCTGCATTCACAGCCTTACCACTATTTGCATTGTCATCATTGCGGAACCATCAACCGCCTGCCAGACCATTGTCCGGCATGCCAGAAACAGAGTTTGAAAACCATTGGGGCAGGAACGGCGAAGCTTGAGGAACATTTACAGGAATTGTTCCCGCACAATGAAGTGATACGGGTTGACCGCGACAGTACCAGCCGGGTCGGTAGCTGGCAGAAAATTTATGACCGGATCCAGCAAAACAAGCCGAGTATCTTGCTGGGCACGCAAATGCTGGCGAAAGGCCATCATTTCCCGCATGTGACGCTGGTTGCGATTCTTGATATTGATGCAGGCCTGCTCAGTGCTGATCCGCGTGCGCCTGAACGGACAGCTCAATTGATTGTGCAGGTGGCCGGACGTGCTGGACGTGGTGAGCATAAAGGCAGTGTCTATTTACAAAGTTTACGTCCTGACCATCCAATGCTAACCACGCTGATTGAGCATGATTATCGTACCGTCGCCAAACAAATGCTGGCTGATCGCAAAATTGCCATGCTGCCGCCTTATCGTTATACGGTACTGGTTCGGGTGGAATCGAAAGATCGCGACTATAGCCAACACTTTCTGGCCGAGATTGCCCAGCAACTCAGGAGCATGGCGGGTGATCTGGTTGATATCTGGGGGCCAATCCCTGCTCCTATGGAGCGTAAAGCAGGCCGTTATCGTGCGCACATGGTGATTTTATCTACCGATCGGGCAAAACTGCACTTTTATTTGCGTCAATGGTGGCAACAAGTGGTACATTTACCACGACAGCATCAACTCAGGCTTTCCATTGATGTTGATCCACAAGAGTTTAGTTAAGCTAGTTTAGGCGCACCTTATCAAAGCCCCATCACGGATTGGTCTTTTTAAGCTTTACTCATTTGGGTTCGTCTAAACAGAATAGAAAAATTGAGGCATTCGATGTCCTTACTGCTCCCCATTATTTTTTTACTGGCTGCGACTTTAATTTTTGTACCCTTGGCCAAGCGCTACCTGGGCACAACAGTTTTAGGTTATCTCATCGCAGGGCTTGTACTCGGTACACATGTTTCTGGGCTGATTGAAGATCCTCAACTGATCCAGTCACTGCTCAATCTAGGCATGATGGCGGTCATGCTGTTTCTAGGTCTAAGCTTTCGACCTGTACAACTGTGGCTGGAACGTAAAACTATCCTTAAAAGTACGGGACTACAACTTGCAGTCACCATCCCGCTTTTAGCTGGTGCAGCTTTCCTGCTGTTTCACCAGTTGCAGAGCAGTCTCATTCTTGGCTTTGCACTGGCACTCTCCGCAGTGACTTTAGTGCAGCAACTGCTACAGAACAAACAGCAACTGCATAACCCGTTGGGACAAGCCTGTTTGGCCACACTGCAATTTCAGGTTTTTATTACCGTGATTCTGATTGCGCTGTTTCCTTTGCTGGAAGATACTGCATCGACAAGACACGGGATTGCTTATTTTGCAGCAATCATTGCCACGATTTCAGGTCTGTTTCTCGCCAGTCGCTATCTGGTGCGTCCAGCCTTCCGCTTTTTAGCACAAAAAAACAGTATTCAACTCATCCCTGTGCTGAGTGCCCTGATTATTGTTTCGGTCATTCTGATTATGGATGTTTTAAATATTCATGTCTTGATTGGTGCATTTTTGGCAGGCTTATTACTGGCAGAAACCGAATTTAAAGCTGAAGTTGAACGTATTCTTGCACCTTTTAAAGATGCGGCCATCGGGTTGTTTTTTCTGGCGATGGGTTTAGGCCTTTCATTAGAGGCCTTAATGCAAACCCCTTTACTGATCTTGGGTTCAATCTTTGGGCTGATCCTGATCAAGTCCGGTGTGATTGCAGCCATCCGTTATTATCAACAACGTCATGCCCGACTCAGTACCCTGTTTGCCATCACCTTGGCACAAAGTGGTGAACTGAGCTTTATCTTGCTCAAACTGGCAGAAAGTGAAAATTTACTTGGCAAGGCCTTATTACAGCCTGCCTTGCTCATCGTCTTCGGCTCGATGTTATTGACGCCGCTGCTGTACTGGCTGTTTGATACAGAAATTTTGCCACGATTGCAGAAAAAAGTACCTGTTGCACCTGAAGATGTGCCGCAACATCCGATTCTGATTGTCGGTTTTGGACGCTTTGGACAAGTGATTGCTCGCGCTTTACATGCACAGGGCAAACACTTTAGCGTGATTGACAGCAACCAGCCGGATGCTGATTTTATTGAACAATATGGACATCGGTTTTTTGATGCCGATGTGACCCAGGTTGAGAACTTACGTGCTGCCGGAATCGAATATTGCAAACTCCTGATCCTCGCCATTGATGATGTTGAAGACAGTATGAATCTGGCACGTTATCTGCGCTTGAATCATCCGGACCTAACCCTGTTTGTGCGGGCACGCGACCGTCATCATGCGCATTTGCTCAATGCTTTAGGCATTCAATATATCTGGCGTGAAACTTATGCCGCTTCACTGGAGATGGCCCAGCAGGCGTTGCTTGAAACGGGGCTGTCAAATCTTGATGCACAAATGCAGATAGAGCGTTTTAAGCAACAGGATGAGCTGCTGCTGATCCAGCAACATTGGGTACAGGAACAGCAAGAGGTTATTGAATATTATCCGAGTGCAATTGCAGAACTTGAGTATTTATTTGAAAACACAAAAACTTTGCAGCCAGATCGCACGCGCAGTGATCAAAACACACAAAGTGATGCAAATTCACTCAATGAAACATCTTGAGTTTTAGCAAACTGACACCATTATTGACTGCATACATGCACCTTTTTATAAAGCCCTCAGTGCTTTTCAAAGCAGCGCATTGCTTTGTTTTCCCTGTGCGGGATACTGGAGAAAAATATGTCTGATTTACGCCAACGCTTTTTTATTGAGGACTGCCCTGTTCGCGGTGAAGTGGTGCATCTGGAAGAAGCATTACAAACCATTTTGGCGCAACGCGAATATATGCCTGCAGTACAAAGCCTGTTGGGCGAAATGTTAAGTGCGACTGCATTACTTGCCAGCACACTGAAAATCCGTGGTCGTATTAGCTTACAGATTCAGGCAAGCGGTACCTTTAAATGGGCCATGGCTGAATGTAACCATTTGGGTGAAGTCCGTGCCTTGGCTGATTATGAAGAAGATCCAAGATTTGTCGAAGGCCATGATAGCCGTACGGTACTGGCAGCCTTAACCAATCCGGTTCTGTTCATTAATATTGAACCTGAACACGGCGAACGCTATCAAGGGATCGTACCGCTTGATCAACCGACCTTGGCTGGCTGTTTGACCCAATATTACGATTTATCGGCGCAGATTCCGACGCATATTGTCTTGGCGACCAACAGCAAACGTTCAGGTGGCTTATTGATTCAGTTGCTTCCTCGGAATGATGAAGAAGAGCAAAAACTGGTCGACGAAGACCTATGGCCTCGTCTGACCATGCTCACTGAAACCTTGAAACCGGAAGAACTGACCGACCTGTCAGCCAATGAAATCCTCTATCGTTTGTATAACGAAGAAGAAGTGCGTTTGCCTGAAGTTGAGCAGTTAAAGTTTGGTTGTACCTGTTCAAAAGAGCGCTGTGCCAATGCCCTGATTCAGATTGGTGTAGATGCAGTGCATGAAACTTTAGAAGCACAAAATCCGATCCAGATGGATTGCCAATTCTGTAATACACGCTATGAATTTACGGCAGAAGAAGCCTTGGCTTTATTTGGTGAACATTTAAGTTAATTCATTCAATGTTGAAAATAAAAAAAGACGGGCTTCCGTCTTTTTTTATTTTGTATTAAGGTCTACCCGATAAAACAATGTTCAAATCTCCTTATAATACCGACCTTATGATTACGCTATGAATTACTTCGAATATGTACTGTTTATTGTGAGTGTGGTGGTACTGATCGCCACGCCGGGGCCTGTCATGATTCTGGTGGCCAGTGCCGGACTCAAAGGCGGTTATAAAAAAGCTTTACAGACCATCTTTGGAACCAACTTTGCCTCTTTAATCCTGATTTTTATCTCAGTGCTTATTCTCAAAGGCTTTCTGATTATTGATGAAAACTACCTGAAAGCCATTCGGGTACTAGGTTGCCTTTATATTGCCTATCTCGGTTATAGCATTATTAAAGAAGTCATTCAGGCGCCGCATCCTACTGCGATTCAAACCGTATCGGCACAAAATGGCGGTTTTAACAAAGGCTTTCTGGTCGGCATCTCCAATCCCAAAGATATTATTTTCTTTTCGGCATTTTTCCCGCAGTTTATTTCAATTTCACCCAATATCAATTTTAGTCTCAGTCTGTTGACGGTGACCTGGATTATTCTGGATTTCCTGACCTTATCTTTGGTGTATCTGTTCTTCCGTCGCTTATCACAAAGCAGTGTTTATCCAAAAATCCTCGGCTTATGCGGTGCCTTGCTGGTCTTGATTGCACTGTATGGTCTGATCGAAACCTTTATCTAGACGTTCAACCAAGCCAAATAAAATTATTTACACGCTCTTTTCTGATTCAAACAGAACAAGTCTTATACAATCGAATCCATTGAAATCTCTTGGATTCGTTTCATAATGAAAGAAACACAACATTATTATATTTAAAGATCATGGCAAAAAATTATTATGAAGAGCTAGGTGTTTCCAGAGATGCCTCAGCAGATGAAATCAAAAAAGCCTATCGAAAACTGGCGCGTAAATATCATCCTGACATTAGTAAAGAAGCCGATGCGGAAGCCAAAATGCAGGCGATTAATGTCGCCTATGACACCTTAAGCGATAGCAGCAAAAAAGCCGAATATGATCAGATGCTGGATCATCCACAAGGTTTTTCCAACTTTGGTCAAGCTAACCAAAGCGGTTTCGATGGTGCGCAGTTCTATCGCCAGAGTTCAGGAGAAGGGGCAGATTTTAGTGGCTTTGAAGACCTGTTTGGTCGTTTCGGCTCAGGCTTTGGCGGCGGGCAACAACGCTCTCAACGCCAACAGCGTAGCTATCGTGGCGAAGATCAACATGCCAGTATTCAGGTCGATTTAGAGATTGCCTATCACGGATCAACCCAGCAAATCACGCTACAAATTCCGACTTATAATGTCTATGGTGAACCTGAAGTACAACGTAAAACCTTGGAAGTTAAAATTCCAAAAGGCATGAAGGAAGGTCAGCAAATCCGTCTCAATGGTCAAGGCCAGAGTGGTATCAATGGCGGTGCAAATGGCGATCTTTATATCGAAATTCAGTATAAGGAGACTGACCGGATTCGGGTCGAAGGCGCTGACGTCTATCAAACCATTGACGTCAGTCCTTGGGAAGCGGGTTTGGGACAAGGTATCGAGGTCAATACCCCTGCGGGACAACTCAAGGTCAACTTGCCGAAAAACGCAAAGAACGGGCAGCAATTACGTTTAAAAGAGAAAGGCATTCCCAACAAGACTGCGGGACATCTATACCTGATTATCAATATTGTTTTACCGCCAGCGCACAGTGAGCAAGAGCAACAGGCTTATCAACAATTTGCCGAAGCCTTTGCTGCATTCAAACCTCGTGCCTCATAAGGAGTAAGATCATGACAACGATTCAATACAAAGAAATTCAATATGACGGTCACTGCCAAGTTGAAATCATTGATGAACAATTGGCACTTGATCTTGAACACTTTGCCGAAGCATGCGGTCAAAGTACCGACTGGGTCCTCAAGCTGATTGATTATGATATTTTGCAAATCTCTGTCGACCCACAAAGCTATCAGTTTATTGGTGAAGATGTCAGCCGTGCCAGACGTGCCTATCGCCTGCAACGCGACTTTGATGCCAGCCTGTCAGCTGTGGCCGTGATGCTGGATTTAATTGATGAAGTGCAACAACTACGTAAACAGCTCAAACATTTTCATTAAAGGATTTAGTATGACCAAGTTCAAACTATTTTAACTTGGTCATTTTCTCCACTTCTTTCAACGTTTGCTTAATCGGTTCATAGTCCAGAAACCATAGCAGATTCAGATTACGCTGCTTATGCTGCTGTGCCAGCAAATCAATTACACTCCGTTCACCGCGCCCAACCAGATGCTGACGATAGAAATAATACAGCAGCAATACCGTACTCATCAGCATCACGCCCAGCATGATCCAGAACCCGACCGGTGATTTCAGTCCAGGAATAAACTCGAAGTTCATCCCATAGATACCCGTTAACAAGGTCAATGGTGCAAAAATAGCGGTGATAATCGCCAAGATACGCATGTTTTCATTGGTCTGGTTGGCAATCGCAGAAAAGTGCAAATCGATAGCCGACTGAATCGCATTACGCAAGCGTAAGCTATGTTTCTGTACCCGCTCGACATGGCTCATCAGATCATTCAAACGTACCAGCAAGATATCTTGTGCCTTATGTTTATGCTCACCCACGACATGATGATAATTATCCACCAGCTCATCTCTAAACTCCTGCAAGGTTTCAATCTGTTCCTCACATAAATTTTCGATTTGCTGGAATGCCATGTCTTCATGAAATAACTGATGCCATTGCTTAAAACGACGATTGCCCTGTAACAATTGCTGTTGCCAATATTCCACCCGACGGGTGAGCGGAGTCCGTAGATTCAGATAACCATCAATCATGCTATTCAGTAAACGCAAGCACAGATCTGCGGGTGTGGCAGGCAATTTACGCGGTTTATTCTGCTCGGCGATCGGACGTCCCATAATGGTCTGAATACGCTGAATATAACTCTCTACTGCCTGATTGCCCTGCTCCCTGACACTGACCAAAATCGTAGGGGTCAAGATAAAACTCATCGGTGTGGTGGCAAGTCCAAATACGCTCTCATGGGATTCCAGCACATTCTCGCTTTCAAGAATCTGGTCATCTGGGCTAATGAGTTTACGGAACACCAGCAGGTCATATTCTTCTACGGTATCAAAAGCACAAGGATGCTCGATATTGAGTAAGTCGCGCATATGAAATTCGTTCAAGACCAATCCCGTATGCCGACAAATATCACTTTGCCAGGTCTCGGTATGATTGACCAGATCCTGTCTTAAACTATCGACCCACAAAAATTCTAGCGCATGTTCTGCTTGTTGTTCTGTACTAATAAAAATTGTATTTTCGCTGTTATGACGATAAAAATAATAAAGCTGCATAGGACAAGATGAATTTGGATAGCTATTGAAATGCTGCCATGAAGCGTCATAAAAAGCTATCGCTATTCAAACCACCGGGTTGCCATGCCATAAAAAAAGCCTCACGAGGAGGCTTTTTGAACAGATCAAAGATTATGCATCTTCTTTAACGATCCCGTGCTTTAACGCCAGATCAAGTTGTTCTTTATCTAATGCCTTATCCCATTTCGCAACCACGATCGTTGCACATGCATTTCCGACCAGGTTGGTTAATGCACGACATTCAGACATGAAACGGTCAATCCCTAGAATCAGTGCCATCCCTGCGACTGGAATTGCAGGTACCACTGAAAGTGTCGCTGCCAAGGTAATGAAGCCTGCACCAGTGATCCCTGCTGCACCTTTAGAGCTCAACATCGCCACCAATAGAATGGTGATCTGCTGAGTCAGCGTCAATTCGATATTACAGGCCTGCGCGATAAACAAGGCTGCCAAGGTCATGTAAATATTAGTGCCATCCAGATTGAAGGAATAGCCTGTCGGAATTACCAGACCGACCACTGATTTCTCACAGCCTGCCTTTTCCATTTTCGCCATCAATGAAGGTAATGCGGCTTCAGATGAACTGGTCCCGAGTACCAACCAGAGTTCATCTTTAATATAACGGATCAGGTCAATAATCGAGAAACCGTTATAGCGTGCAACAGCGCCCAGAATGACGATCACAAACAGTAATGCGGTAATATAGAAGGTCGCGATCAGCAACATCAGATTACCAATCGAACTAATCCCGTACGCACCAATGGTAAAGGCCATGGCACCAAATGCACCAATCGGCGCAAACTTCATCAACATTCCCACCAAGGTGAAAACTGGATTGGTCAGTTGTTGAAGAAAGTCTGTGACTGGACGACCTAAATCACCTGATTTTGCCAAAGCCAAACCAAATAATACGGCAACGAATAGCACTTGAAGAATCTGTCCCGATACGAATGGGCTGACCAAGGTATCCGGGATAATATTCATTAAGAAGCCGGTGATTGAAGACTCATGCGCTTTGGCTGCATATTCGTCAACTTTGGTACTGTGTAAGGTACTTGGATCAATATTTAAACCATGACCTGGTTCAATCACATTTCCGACAATCAGACCAACAATCAAAGCTAAGGTTGAAAAAGTCAGGAAGTAAATCATTGCCTTCCCGGTCACCCGTCCAACACTTCCAATGTTTTTCATGCCCGCGATCCCTGTGACAACGGTCAGGAAAATCACCGGGGCAATAATCATTTTCACCATTTTAATGAAGGCTTCGCCCAGTGGCTTCAAGCTTTCACCAAACTCTGGAAAGAAATGACCGAGTAGTATCCCCGCAACAATTGCGAAGATCACTTGTACATAGAGAATTTGATAGAACTTTGGTTTTTTGGGAGGTTGTTGGTCATCTTGACCTGCGGCTACATGATCGACAAGCATGTGCAATATTCCTTCATATTGAGATGAACAAATAGACTTCCGACTGTCTATCTAAAACCACATAAATACGGCAGGCACGGAAATTTGGGGAATTCTACGTTAGTTGTAGGGCTCACATTTAAAATATTAGACTAATGTCTAATATAAAAGCCACTTATGTTCATAATTTCTACAGCTTATGCCTAAAATGTTTAAAAATTATGTTCATAAGAATCATCTAGTTAATAAAAAAAGCGCATTGTTTACACAATGCGCTTTTTGAGTCAAAAGACTACGCTAGCTTATGCTTGCTCAATATCTTTCATTGTCAACTTGATACGACCACGGTTGTCGACATCAGCAACCTGTACTTTCAATTCCTGACCTTCTTTCAATACGTCAGTCACGTTGGCAATACGCTCATTCGAGATTTGCGAAATGTGAAGCAAGCCATCAGTACCTGGCATGATATTAACGAACGCACCAAATTCAACGATACGGATGACTTTACCGTCGTAGATCTTGCCTGGTTCAACTTCTGCAGTAAGTGCCTGGATTTTTGCAATCGCAGCACGCGCAGCAGCTTTAGTTTCACCAAATACGCGCACGGTACCATTGTCTTCGATATCAATCGCAGCTTTGGTTTCTTCTGTGATGGCACGAATCGTAGCACCACCTTTACCAATCACATCACGGATCTTGTCTGGATTGATGTTAATCACTTCAAATGTTGGCGCATTGGCACTGATTTCAGCACGCGCACGTGAAATGACTTTATTCATTTCATTGAGGATGTGCATACGGCCCGCAAATGCCTGGTTTAATGCAACTTCCATGATTTCTTCAGTGATACCTTCGATCTTGATATCCATTTGAAGTGCAGTAATACCGTTTGCAGAACCGGCAACTTTAAAGTCCATATCACCTAAGTGATCTTCATCACCCAAGATGTCAGAAAGAACTGCAAAACGCTCGCCTTCTTTCACCAAGCCCATTGCAATACCTGCAACTGGTGCTTTAAGCGGAACACCTGCATCCATAAGTGATAATGAAGCACCACATACAGAAGCCATTGAAGATGAACCGTTAGATTCAGTGATGTCAGAAACGATACGAATCACGTACGGGAAGCGGTCAGCTGCTGGAAGAACGGCTTGAACACCACGACGAGCTAAACGGCCATGACCGATTTCACGGCGCTTAGGACCAGATTCACGACCGGTTTCACCGACAGAATATGCTGGGAAGTTATAGTGCAACATGAAGTTGTCAGTTTTGGTACCCGCAAGGGTATCCACCATCAACGCATCACGCGTGTTACCCAAAGTGGTTGTAACCAACGCCTGAGTTTCACCACGTGTAAATAATGCAGAACCGTGTGCACGGTCTAATACGCCTACTTGTACGTCGATACCACGAACAGTTTTGGTATCACGACCATCAATACGTGGCTTACCTGACAAGATGTTGTCACGTACGGTACGGTATTTAAGGTCTTCAAATAATTCATTAACTTCGTCAGCAATACCCGTTTCATCATTTTCAGGAACGAACTGAGCAACTGCTTCTGCATAAAGTGCATCAAGTGCCGCATAACGGTCTTGTTTGACTGCAATGGTATATGCTTCAGAAATCTTCACTTCGAAAGCTGCTTTTAATTGCTCAAGAAGCACTTCGTTTTTGCTTGGAGCAACCCAAGTTGATTCAACTGCGCCCGCAGCAGCAGCAAATTCTTTAATCGCTTGAATTGCGATTTGCATTTCGTCATGACCGAATAGAACAGCACCAAGCATCTGGTCTTCTGAAAGCTCTTTCGCTTCAGATTCAACCATCAATACTGCAGATTCAGTACCCGCAACCACAAGGTCAAGGTCAGATTGAGCAAGTTGTTCAAAGTTCGGGTTAAGAACATATTCACCGTTGATTAAACCAACACGCGCACCGCCGATTGGACCACGGAATGGGGTACCGGCAATTGACAATGCAGCAGAAGTACCGAGCATTGCAGCAATATCGGCATCCATGGTTTTGTCAGAAGAAACAACAGTTGCTGTAACTTGAATTTCGTTGAAGTAACCTTCCGGGAACAACGGACGGATTGGACGGTCGATCAGACGTGAAATCAACGTTTCAGCTTCTGAGGCACGGCCTTCACGCTTACCGTAACCACCTGGGATACGACCAGCAGCATATTGTTTTTCTTGGTAGTTAACAGTCAACGGGAAAAAGTCTTGACCCGCTTTTGCTTTAGGTTGGGCAACCACTGCAACCAGAACAGTTACGCCACCCATGGTCACTAACACGGTATTGGCTTGACGTGCAACACGACCCGTTTCTAAAACAACTTGATGTTGACCGAATTGGAATTCTTTACGAATGATATTAAACATTGACATGTATTATATTTTCCTAGTTTTATTCTAGTGAGACCCCTAAGGTTTGGCATTCAGACCACCACTAGCGTGTGGATAAATGACAAAGCTTAGAAGCCATCGCACTAGATCAAAATTTTTAAATAAATTTAAACACAAAGAAGGAGCGAACAAGCGCCCCTTCTAAACTCACCTAACGGAAATTAGGTGAAACTCTCTTTTCAGCGATAAGGCATTGCAACATGCGAAATAGCGAAAACAAAGTAAAATCGAATTAACGACGTAAACCTAATGCGCCGATCAAAGCAACATAACGACCGTGATCTTTACCGTTTAAGTAGTCAAGTAATTTACGACGTTGGTTTACCATACGGATCAAACCACGACGGCTGTGATGGTCGTGTTTGTGTTCTTTAAAGTGACCTTGCAAATCGTTGATTTGCGCAGACAATAAAGCAACTTGTACTTCAGGTGAACCAGTGTCGTTTTCAGCACGAGCAAATTTAGCGATGATCTCTGCGCGATCTGCGTTAGTTAAAGCCATTCGATTTCTCCGAGATGCTTAAAAAATAAAATGATATTGATCAGTTGGAACCAACTGACTGCCGTGCATCACTACAGCAAGGCGCTATTTTAAGTGATCTATCGCTATATTGCAAAATTGTTTTATGTTCGCCGGCATTTCGGCAGCTGACAGCATTGTACAAAATAGGCACACTAGCCTTGCTCTGTTTAGATTGATGGCAGACAAAAAAGAAAATGAAAAATTGCGAGGGATGCGTGAAAATTTTATCGACCAATACCTGCTACGTGCCAGATGACCTTAATCAGGTAATTCGTAGCAAAGATGAAGTGTCAGCGGACTTGGGTGGCATGACCGAAAGACAGCTTCAAAAAATCTGGAACAGTGTTGAATCTTTATATAAAACGGGGAATTATCCACTCATCACCTTATGTTTACGCCGTCAGGGACAGATTCTACTTAATCGTAGCATTGGTTATGCGCAAGGCAACTCCGCTGAGGGCTTGACAGCAGATGCCAAGATTGCCACACCCGATACGCCTGTCTGCCTGTTTTCTGCCTCGAAAATGGTGACGGCAATGTTAATTCATATGCTGGATGAGCGTGGCGAGCTGAATTTGCTTGATCCGATTAGCTATTACATTCCTGAATATGGCGTCAATGGCAAACGCCGCGCCACCATTTTCCATTTACTTTCCCATCGTGGCGGCATTCCACGTATTGATCAGGAAGTTACGCCAGAACTGCTATTTAACCAGCAAGACATCTTAAAGCTGCTGTATGCTGCAAAACCGGTATCCCCTTCGGGTACCCACCTTGCCTATCATGCTGTCACTGCCGGTTATATTCTGGGTGAAATTGTTCAGCGGGTCACAGGGCAAAGTGTTCGTGAGTTTCTCGCCGAGCATATCGAAAAACCGATGGGACTGGACTATTTCAACTACGGTTTAAAACCTGAATATCGTGACGATGTTGCCCTCAACTATGCCACCGGCATTCATCCAAGTCTGGGCACCGACTACTACCTCAATCACGTATTAGGCGGCGGTCTGCAACTGGCGGTGGATGTCACCAATGATCGACGCTTTATGGACACCATTTGTCCCGCGGGCAACATCTATACCAGTGCTGAACAGGCGGGCCGTTTCTTTGAAATGTTGCTGAGTGGTGGTGAGTACCAAGGCAAGCAGATCATGAGTGCCAAAACCGTATTCCGTTCCACCTTGCCGACTTCGGGAGTCAGTCTGGATCGAACTCTGCTGGCACCGATGCGCTATGCGCTGGGGCCAATGCTGGGCAGCAACCCAGTTGGCTTATTTGGGCCAATGACAGGACAGGCCTTCGGTCATATCGGCTTCTCCAATATTTTATGTTGGGCGGACCCTGAACGTGACATTAGCGTATCGCTGCTTACCACTGGTAAATCAGTCGTAGGGACACATCTGCCTGCACTGGCAAAAACGCTATACCAGATCTCTAGCAATTGCCCGAAAATTCCGAAAAACCAGCGTCGATCGCTATTTGCGACAGATCGTACTGAGGCGGATCTGGTTTAACTTTTAAATTAAACAGATCAAAACAAAAAAGCCCAAGTTTCAACTTGGGCTTTTGCGCTGAGATTTTATTATTATCATTTTGCTTTGTTTTTATTATTAACTCTTCTTCTCCTTTCACATTCATACCCTCTGAATGTTTTATCCACATCATGTTCTTACTTATTCTTTGTTATCGCATGTGTGTTGTTTCTATACTGACTATTCTGTCAGAATCAATTGTGGAGAAAAATAGCATTTTTCTTATCTCTGTGTAAGAAAAAACGTACAAGTCTGTATAACATTTAACTTAATAATAACAAAAAATTGTTCTACAACAGAATTCTCATTTCTTGTTTTTATCAGACTAAATTAAACCTGCATAAAGTGACAAAAACATGAATATTCACGTTTTGAATCATAGGACGGCCAGATCTGAAGGTTGATAAATATGTCGTGCTGAATCGCGAAAATAAAAAAGCCCTGTAGTCTCTCCCAAAACTACAAGGCTTAGCGGCTGTAAGTTTCCTCTCTTATCACTTACTTCACTGTAAGTTCGCTGTCATCACGACGTTATTATTATATTTTTGCGATTTACCTCGCATTCCATGCCAGGCTCTTTGTGGGTACATAATCTCAAAAAGCACTCATTTGCTCTAGCGACAATATCTCGAATCCTTGTAAGCTTTTACTTACAAACGCTTATATTTTGAAGTAAAAGTTCACAATATAAGCAAATTGATCTTTTGCACTAAACCACTACGGCGTACTGTGCGGGTGGTAAGCGCCTGTAACAGAGCCTTCGAATCAGCCAGAATACTGACCACTTTTTTGGCCCGGGTCACTGCAGTATAGATCAATTCCTGACTCAGCAATTTCTCCGCACTGGCATCCAGTACAATCGCGGTATGGGTAAATTCGGAACCTTGCGATTTATGAATGGTCAAGGCAAAAGCAGTCTGCATGTTACGCGGTAAGCGATGCGCCGCGATCCATTTATTCAGGCTAGGAAAAAAGACTTCAAATTGTTGTGGCTGGGATCTGTGTTTAAAGCAAATCCCGATATCGCCATTGGAAATACCAAGCTGGTAATCATTATAGGTCATCATTACTGGACGCCCGATATACCAGTCCCCTACAGCAATCTGTCTGAGTTGCTGGTTTAGCCATTGTTCGGCATGACGATTTAACTGTTCAATCCCCAATTGTCCGTGCCGGATCGCGGTTAAAATCCGATAATCATCAAAGCGCTGTATTACCTGTTGAATATATTGCTCGGGTTCGTCTGCCTTTATATACAGCTTTAGCGCATCTATATAGCCTTGAAAGCCATACATCAGTTTCTGCTGGGCACTGCTAATATCCGTCTCATGCTGTTCGGGTAGATATTCTAGTTGAATCAGGTCAGACATGTCTTTAGACAATGCAACGGGTTGCAAGGCGGTTGCAGCGACGATCTGGCGTTCCAGATTTTCCAATACAGCATCCACATCGGTCTGATGTTGCTGGGCCTGAATAAATCTTGCCAGTTGTCCAATCTTGGCCTCCCCGGAGAAACGGCGACTGGTTTGCAGTTGCACCCGATTCTCGGCCAATGCAGCGACTTGCTGTAAATCTGCCAAGACCGAACCCACATCCACCGAAGCCAGCTGATTGGCATCTCCCAATAAAATGAGACGGCAATAATCAGGCACGGCTTCAAACAAAGCAGTCGCCAGATTTAAATCCAGCATGGAGGCTTCATCGACCACAATCACATCATAGGGTAAAGGCTGTTTCTGGTTAAAACGTGGAATCTGCCGATTGCCCATGCCCAGTAATCGATGCAAGGTCTGGGTATTTTGATGACGTAATTCATCGCTAATCAGCCCCGATGCCAACAGCTTCGGATCATTAAACGAGTTCTGTAAGGCTTCCTGCATGCGTTGGGCAGCCTTCCCCGTAGGCGCCGCCATAGCAATACGAATATCAGGAATCATCTGGTTCAGGGCTGCAATAATACGTGCCAAGGTATAGGTTTTACCTGTCCCCGGACCGCCAGTAATAACGCTCAAGCCTTGTTGCAACACCATTTTCAAGGCATTCTGCTGATGCTCATCACTGAGCAGGTCGTGATAATCCGCCGCCTGAAGGGTTTGAATCGTTTGTCGCTTTAATCGACAAATCTGTTCCGCGAGGCGTTGCTCTAGTTGCCAATATCGGTATAATGCCAAGCCCTGCTGATCGTAGACGCACGGCGCCACCTGACTGGTAGCAGCCTCACTCGAAACGGCCAGGTCACCAAGCACTTCAAGCTGTAATGGATTGACTTCAATACAACTGTCGCCTTGCAAGCTGGCTTCAACCAGTTGCTGTAATATTTGCGCAGCCCCCACTGATTGGGCAGATTGAGAAAAGGTTGCCTGTGTCAGGTACTGACTCCACATATTCAACCAGGTGATTTGCTCAGACTGATCATCCACATGCTTTTCCACAGAGTTATCCTCAAACTTACCCACACGCTTGTCCACAAGGTTATAAACAGTCTTATCCACAAGTTAAGCTTTTGTTTAATTTAAATTCACACATTTTATCTACACCATTTTTCCGGCTTTATCCTCAGAGAAATATCCAAGAATGGCGTCTAAACGCAAGATAAATTCGTCTTCAGGTTTCCAGTACAGACAGCCCTGTTGTGCTTGCCCGTTCATGCCCCGTAAATACAAGTAAGATGCACCACCCAAATGCTGCTCAATGCTGTAATTCTGCAACTTCACTCCGAGATAGCGATGCAACGCCACCAGATATAAAGCCGCTTGTAGCCAGTAGCTGGAAAGCGACATACTTTCTGCGATCTGCTCATGTTGATAATCGGCTTGGGCCGTGCCTAAATAATTACTTTTATAATCGGCGATATGGTAGCGCTGACCATCAAAGTAAACCAGATCGATGGAACCATTCAGATAGCGGGCAGACCGGGCCTCAAGCAGTTCGGGCATGTGGATGCCGTACTCTTCAAACAGTTGCTGTACACGCTGCATGGCCAGTACCCGATCCGACAATGCCAGATAGAAAGGACATTCCGACAGATATTGTCCCGCAAGCAGTTGCTTTAATTGAAAGCCCTGATTGAGGGGCGTCACCAGTACATCCTGCAACCAGCCAGCGATCCATTCATACAGTTGCTGTTCTGGCTGCGTCTGCTCCGGAAACTGCTGCTGATACTGTTCAAGCAATTCGACCCATAAACTTTGATAAGTATTTTTAAAACGGCGGCGAATTTCCTCAATCCACGTTTCCGGACGCTGAAAATCAATCTGCTCGAAGATTTCATGCAGAAAGTTGCCAGCCAGCGTGCCTTTCGGAAAATACTGTTTAATCCAGGCGATCGGTTGAGAGCTCGCTAAGGCTTGGCTATTGGCAAGATGCAGTTCATCTTCGGCCTGTTCAAAGTCGGCATCGATATTCGCCAAGCGATCAACACGATTGGCCTTATGCTTGAGATGCTGTGCCAGATAACTGAAACTGGTCTTGCCACGTGCGTAAAAGCGTTGCTCCGGTAAGGGCTGGGCAGCAAGCGGGAACTTCTGTTTACCTTGCTGCTGGTAGGCGGCATAAGGCCGTTCCAGTACCAAAGCCTCATCTGCGCAGCAAGGATGCTGGAAAGCATCGCCTTGGTTCTTCCAGAATGCCAGTCCGGAAAACTTGTTTTTATCGCCTTTCTCAGGTTCAAATACTGCATAGACCCGATGGCTGGCACGGGTCAGCGCCACATACCATAAGCGGTTTTGCTCAGCCAGCGCGCGTTGCTGATGCTGATCCAGTTCAGCCTGCTGCAGAAAGTTTTTATCGGCGACAGCAACCACCCGTTGTGTGCGGACCTGTCCAGTTTCCGGATGCTGAATCTCGGCAGTGGAAAAATTTAAACTTTTCTGCATTTCCGAAAAGGCTTTATTGGCACCGAGCAGAAACACGATTTTATATTCCAGCCCCTTGGACTGGTGAATCGTCATCAACTGCACACCGGCTTCACTGGACAGTTTATGTTCGAGCTCCCATTCACGGTCACTGGGTGAATGTAGTTGCTTGAGATACCAATGATACAGGTTCTGTATGCCTTGCACATGTTCGCTGTGCTGACTCAGAATATCGGTGAGATGGCGTAAATTGACGACTGCACGCTCATTGTCCTTGCTTTGTGTTGCCACCAGTTGCTGCCAGATACCAAACTGGTTGAGACAACGTTGCCATGCCGCCAGAAAACCCTGATTGAGCCACATTTCCCGTATTTCATCCAGCTGCTGGATATATGCGCTCAAGCCTGCTGCACTCTGTTCCAGTGCCAACAAGCGGCTTAAGTCAAAACCGAATAAACGACTGAGTAAAGCACGTTTTAATTTGGCTTCATCATAAGGATGAAGAATGGCAGTCAACAATGCCCCGACATCTTGTGCAATGGCTGAATCAAACACACTGCGTTTGGAAGGACGATTGACGCGAATACCCAAACGCTCCAGTACGTATTGCACTTCATCCAGCTGGCGATGGCTACGGGAAAGGACCGCAATATCATCTTCGCAAATGGCTTTAGGATGTTCATCCTCCAAATATAATTCTGCGGCATGGGCCTGATTGAGCAGGGTCTGTATTTTCCAGGCCACTTGGGTCGCTTGCTCATTGCCATCCTGTAGCTGTAACCAGCGTAATGGTGCAGGATTGATCTGGTTATTTTCAATCAGGGCAGGATGTGGACGTGACCCTGCCTGAATCGGGTCATAAAGCACCTGCTCACCAAAGTCAATCTGCCGCTGGAACAGCACATCCACCACTTCTACCAGTTCTTTTACTGAACGATGGTTATGAATTAGTTTATAGACGCAGCCCTGCTTCGCCATAATATCCTGATGGGCATTCAGGAAAGTCAGCATATCCCCACCACGGAAACCATAAATCGCCTGTTTACGATCTCCCACCATGATCATACAGCCCTTCTGATAGCGCTGCGGATGTCGCCAGATACTGGCCAGCATGTCATCCTGATCCTGATTGGTATCCTGAAACTCATCCACCAGAATCAGCGGATAACGGGCCTGTACAAATACCGCGAAATGTTGTCCCTGCTCGCCTTTTAAAGCTTCGGATAAGGTTTTAATTTGCTGGGAAAATGTGGTTTCACCCTTTTGCTGTAAAACCTGAGGCAACCTTTTTCTGACTTCAATACACAGATAGGCCTTTAGATACACCTGCAACTGCTCAAATTGCTGCTGTGTCTGTTGTAGGGCCTGACAGAGTGTCTGTAGCTGTATGATCGCAGGATGCTGGTAAAAACCATCACTAATGTCTGCAGGACATTTCTTAAAAATTTTCTGGCTGTCGAGCTTGTCTAAAAACTTGAACATGGCATCGCGATCAGCCTCAAAATAAGTATCAAACACCTGTAACGGTGATGCTTGTTTCAAGGCATTTAATAGGGCTGGACAATGCACGGTAAACAGCTTGTTGAAAGCATGATTACGGAAAGAGCTGCCATTGATATGCGCATAATGCACACCATCCAGATCAAAATAATCCGCAAGCGCCTCCAGCTGAATCTGTTCAGCTTGCTGTTGCCACTGCTGCAGTTGGGCCAGCTCAATCTCGGGCATGGCCGGCAACTTGAACTGAGCCGAACTAAAATTCAGGGAGCTTTCGACCATGGATACAAAATGATCCACACTTTTCAGACCACCTACACTATAAAGTGTATCAATCACCTGTTGCGGTTGAGCTTGAATCCACTCACGCAACACATCATGAATCAATTGACGGGTATAGCTTTTTGCATCATCGGTAATCTGCGCCGCTTCGATCTTGCCACTTTCAAAAGCAAACTCTCTGAGCAGCTTCTGGCTAAAGCTGTCCAGCGTCCCGACAAACAGTTCATCCAGCTGGTCAATCACCAGTTTCAAGCGTTCGCAGGCATAGGCAATACGCGGTGCAAAAGTCTGCAAAACCTGCTGTTTAAGCGGGTCTGACTCTTGTGCAGCCAAAACTTGGATATCCTGCTCCAGCACCGTCCGCAGTGGTTCCAGATACTGTTGCATCTCGACCAAACGTAAACGGATACGGCTTTTTAATTCGGCAGCAGCAGCACGGGTAAAGGTGGTGGCAATCACCTGATTCGGCAGATATTTTTCTAAGAAAATCCGTACCATTAAACTGGACAAGGTATAGGTTTTGCCTGTTCCCGCCGAAGCTTCAATCAGATGCAGGCCTTCGAACTGAATATCACGAATCGGTTGAAAAGACACAGGGTAGCGCGCGTTCATGCCTTACTCCACTCGTAAAAATTCAAACACTGGCTGATACAGCCTATAGGAATAGTGATCACAAGCATATTGTAATAATGCTGCAGCATCCTGTTCCTGCAAAATAAACTGCCAGTCCCGATGTAACTTGCAGGCTTCATTCTGGCTCATATCAAAGCCGGAAAAGTCGCCAGTATCATTCCAGTCTTTCAGTAGCTGCTTTTGACTGTCCTCGACTAAAATCTGTTTCGAATCCAGCTCAAACCATTCATGCTGTTTGCCTTTTTCCAGTGGCTTTAACATCAAGGCTGCAGGTAGCACCACAGGCTGTTGCTGGGCATGCTGCCACAGTTCCAGCCAGTCTTGCAGATAAGTGCGTGCTTGCTGAGAACTTAAGCCTTCACAAATCACGGTCTGATCACTAAACACCACAATACGGCGTTTTTCAGCGGCAGTCTCGTGATCCAGTACCGTTAGCCATAACAGGTATTCCAGCCAGACTTTGGCAAGACGCTTGGCTCGGGCACTGGAGGCATCCAGACTAATCCAGTCCTGACCGATCTGTTTCGGGGTGGTACACCCGATCTGTAAATGTTTGGATACACGCCAAACGCGCTGGGTCGTTACAGTGGGCGCTGCGGCATGTTGCTGCAAGCGCTCCAGTAAACGCTGTTGTTCCAGACAGCTTTGCTGCCAGGCACTTTGCTGGACTTTGCCAACAGGTAACTGATCCTGTAATAGCTGAGGTGAAGGATTGGCCTCCTGCTGTTGCAGGAAATGGCGAATGGCATATTTCCCTAAACCATCCAGCAATAATGGCTCGCTTTGATCAACGAGTTCTGTTGAACTCAGGTTTTCTACACCCAGAGTTTTCAAGTACAAACGCGCAGGAAAAGTGACATCCTGAATCCATTGCTGGCCATCCAGAATCAGCATCTCATTATTCTCAACCGGATAAGCCGTATTGACCCAAGCTGCCCGGTCGCCTTTGTCCTGTTGAATCTGTGCAGCAACCTTAAACCACTGATCCTGAAAACGCTTATGTCGCTGTTCTGCCATAAAACCTAATGGATCAAAGGGCTGTAAGCGATGAATATGGTACAAGGGATAAAGCTGTGTCAGAAGTTGCAAGGCTGCAAATTCCTTAGACAAATCCGCCACCCTCCCAGAATCGCCCTTGTTTAAAGCTGGGCTGAGAGAAATCTCACCCAATAAAGACTCTCCCTCGGGGAGAGATTTAGAAAGGGGTGGCTTTATAATCAGTGCCAAATGCTCACGGAAATGCTGTAACACACTGGATGGCTCCCGCACTTCCCCATCACTCACATCAAAGCCATTATAGAACAGCCATAATTGTTCCTGTGCCAGCAACACAGCATCCAGAAAGGCACCCTGATCATCTTCCAGACGGGAACGGTCCCCCAATTGCTGACGTAAGACATCCATCAGATCAAAGGGAATATGACTATCCCGATTTGGAAACTTTCCGGTATCCAGATTCAGCATCACAATCAGCCGATAAGGAATCGGACGAATCTGACCGATCTGGCTAAAGGTAATTTGTCCGGTAGGTTCAACCTGCGCTGACTGGCTTTCCAGCGTGCGTTGAATTTCTTCAATAATATAAGGCAAGGGCAAAGAAATCTGACGTAACTGGCTTTCCATCTCTTCATAATAACTGGCCAGCGTCAGCATACGCTCCTGCTTCTGGATAATCTCACGCACCGCCTTTAAAGCAACGATATCGGCCTGCTCAAATTCCTGAACATCTGCTTTCAGGCGTTTGAGCCAGGTGACTACCGGCAAGCGCTGCCCCTGCTCATGCGCCACCAGCCAGTGACGTCGCAGCGACAAATCCTGATAAATCTGAATCAGGATGCCAATCAGCTCAAAATCACTCGGCTGGACCAGTGCATAGCTTAAAGTTTGTTGCACCATTACATGAGCAGGTACGGCAATACCTAAAGCTAGACGGTCTAAAGCAAATTTAAAGCTATAACGGTAGTCCTGATCATCGGCACTTAAACTATGCTTGAGATGTTCTTCATCCAGACCGCGTTTAAAACCGGCTTCATTTAATAAGCTCAGGATACGTTGTGCCTGGTGATAATCTAGTCCATAACGCTGTTGGGTTGCCGACAGGTTCAGCCAGTCCGCAAAATCATCTTGGGTCATTCGGGTTTGCGTCAGTTGCAAACGCCCCAAGACTGCCCGCCAGGCATTGAGTGCATCCAGCTGCGCCACACCCGCAATCTTAACCGGTAAAAACACATCATGATCATTCGGCACGGAAGGAAACACACTACGAATCAGCGGCTCAAGCTCGGTCAGATTCGGGGTCAGAACCAGAACATCACTTGGACGGCGCGGCGTCGTATCCGCTTGTGACAACCAATGTAGCAGTTGCTCCTTTAACACTTCGAGTTGTCTCAAGCTGGAATGACAGACGTGAAACTGGATAGAATGATCTTCAGCCGCCAGCTCATATTGCTCAGGGACAGGTTCAGCCAGATAGAAAATATCCGACTGGATTTTGCCCAGTAGCGTCTCTGGGAAATAATCCTCAAAGGCATCAATCCATTTGCCTTCCTCACCAGTTGCCAGTTGCGATAACAGGGAGAAGTGATCGCGTGCCTGCTTGCCTAAACGGGTCAGTAAAGGATGGCGAGATTCACGATTCAAGGCATTAAACCCTAAACTAAAGCGCTCAAAGAAAGCAGCAATTTCCGCATCATTTGCTTGGGGATGCTTGGCAATAAACCGCTCTTTTACCCCAAGATCATAACGTTGTTTCCATAGTGGATCGACGCTATCCGCCCAATATTCCTGTGACGGGTTATAGTGCAAAATCACCACATCCAGATATTGACCTAAACGGCGTAAAAACTGCAGCTGGCTGGGTGGCAAATCCAGCACGGTAAAAACAATCACCTGATTCGGTAACTGTGCCAGCGCTTTGTCCCGGGTCTGCGCATGCGCTAAGGTCTGCCAGAAATCAGCATCAATCCCCTGCATTTCGATAAAGTCATCATGGAAATAGTTTTGCCATAACCAGCGCTGCCATGCTTCCAGTTGCTCGGTCTGGTTTAAGCTAAAGGCTGAGGTCTGCTGATCCGTCTTGGCAATCAGCTGTTCAATATCCAGTGCTTTATTCTGCCCCCAGGTGGAGAGCCAGTTACTTGAGCAACTGCATTCACTACGACAGCCTTTTTGACAATGACCACGATAAATCATGTAGTTATTAAACAGGTGTGACACCTGTTCCGCTACCCAATACAGCATGCTCTGCTTTTTTAACTGTTTTTCTGTGCCCTGCGGTAATTGGGCCGCACTGTCATAAATGCGCTGCACAATCGAATAGAGAGGATGATCTGTGGCGAGATCGAGTTGATCAGCACGGATAAAGGGTTGTAAGGCTTGATGAATACGCCATTTTAAAATTAATCGAGGAATATTGGCCTTGCGCACCTGCTCTTTATTTTCAAGCACCTGCTGATAGGCATACCATTGGAAACCACGGATACGTTGATGAAACTGATAATTGGCAGTCATGCCTTGCTGTTCCGCAATTTTCTGCGTCAGCCATTGTTGTTGTGCAGGACTCGGAACAATAAAATGCTGGGTTTTAAACACCTGAAAAGGGGAATCGCCGGGTTGGGTAATTGATGCCATCACACCTTGCAATAACACTTCAAGGCGTTGACTTTGAATAACATGAATACCCATGTATTAATATAACCTCATCAAAAAATGATCATTTTGTTGCACGAAACCGTCCATAATGCTCACTATACAACATCCAACTTCATATCATGAAGTCACGTTAAATACACAATCCAACAAAAAAATTGTTTTGAAATTCACCATTCAATCGTATTGAATGTACTATCAAGGGATAGACTTTAGGTATAACTTTATGAAAATTGAAAAAATTCCTGATTCGATTGACCCAAGCTTAAACTTGGAACAGATCCGTGATGAATGTTTAGAAATGGCTAAAAAGCGTGCATATTGGTCAGCAGGTGCAGCGATTGTACCGATTCCATTCTTTGATGTGGTGGTCGACCTGGGCATGCTGACCCAGATCATTCCGGATATTAATGCCCGCTTTGGTTTGGCACCCGAACATATCAGTGTGTATGACCCTCAAACCAAAAAAGTTCACTGGGATGAATTACGTAAACGCGGATTCGAGTTTTCAGGCTTCGTGGTGGCACGTACCGCGATGAAAAAGTCGTTTAATGGCTTTTTCACTAAAATTGCCACCAAACAGGTGACTAAATTTATTCCCTTGGGCGGCCAACTGGTCGCGGCCAGTCTGGGCTATTTCATGATGCGCAAAATCACTGAAGCGCATGTGCAGGATTGCTATAACCTTGCCAAGCGGATTCAGCAGAAAAGCCGGACCACCATCGTAGCGTAAGTTCTATGGCAGCAGGTAGCGGTTCGCATACCTGCTGTTTGATGAATGAAATTAAGTGCTTCAAAATAGAATTAAAAAATGTTCCGAATCCGGCTTATTAGCTTTCATGTCTATTGCTCACCTGGATGCGCTGGGTTACATCAGGCCAACAGATCCATAAAAAAACACCACAATTACGTTAATATTCACTTAATTTTTTAAGCTTTCATAAAGATTGTATTTTTAATCTCCACATCTCGAAGATAATTAGATGATGGAGCGTCGTTGTGCAAACCAGCCAATCCCCCTCTCGTGTCCGTGCCATTTTTAATGTGACCATCGGGAACTTCCTTGAACAATACGACTTCTTCCTGTTCGGTCTTTATGCCCAGGCCATCGGCGAGACATTCTTCCATTCCGACAGCAGTTATGCCGCACTGATGAAAACCTTTCTGGTATTTGCGGTCAGTTTTCTGATGCGTCCGATTGGCGCACTGGTACTGGGTCCCTATGTCGACCGGATCGGCCGCCGTAAAGGCCTGATGGTGACCTTGAGCATTATGGCATTTGGCTCGTTAATCATTGCCTTTACCCCCAGCTATGCCAGTATCGGCTTTGCAGCCACTGTCCTGATTTTTGCCGGACGCCTTGCGCAAGGTTTTTCGGCTGGGGTAGAACTGGGTGGGGTCTCGGTGTATCTGTCCGAAATTGCCGAGCCGCATAACCGTGGTTTTATCACCAGCTGGCAATCTGCCAGTCAGCAAGTCGCGGTAATTTTTGCCGCCGTATTGGGTTATATCGTCAGTCTGGTCTTTACCAAGGCCCAGGTCGATGCTTGGGCATGGCGAATCCCCTTCTTTGTCGGCTGTGCCATCATTCCCTTTATTTTCTGGCTACGGAAGTCACTGGCTGAAACAGAAGCCTTTGCCTCGCGTAAAGAGCATCCAAGTACCCGACAAATTCTAACTACCTTGGCAGCCAACTGGAAAATCGTGCTGGCTGGTGTGTGTATGGTTGCAACCACGACCACCATGTTCTACTTCATTACCGTCTATACCCCGACCTACGGTAAAGAGGTACTACATTTAACCCGTACCGAAAGCTTGATCGCCACCATTATGGTTGGGCTCAGCAACTTTATACTGTTACCGATTGGCGGTCATCTTTCCGATAAATTTGGTCGAAAACCGCTTTTAATCACAACCACCTTGTTGATCTTTATCAGTGCTTATCCTTTACTCAACTGGCTCACCCAGACCATTAGCCTGTCGCATATGCTGATGGTGTTATTGTGGTTCTCATTACTGTATAGCTTCTACAACGGTGCGCTGGTGGTTTCACTGGCTGAAATGATGCCGAGTTCGGTACGTATTGCAGGGTTCTCGGTGGCTTATAGCTTTGCCACCTCGATTTTTGGCGGGCTTACGCCCATGATCGCCACCTATCTGGTACAGAGCTCAGGCAATAAGAGCATGCCTGCTTTCTGGCTGATGTTTGCCGCGATCACCAGTTTAATCGCGACACTGATCGTATTCCGCCAACATCGCAGCTATAGCGCCCAATTGGTAAATAACAATTAATTGAAGTTAGCTGAAAGGCGGATTAATCCGCCTTCAGTTGTTGCAAAATCGCCTTTAAAACCTGAATTCGCGCTGAATATTTATCATCCGTTGCAATCACATACCATGGTGCATAATCGGTATCGGTCCGTTCCAACATATCCGCCGCTGCCTTGAGATAATCATCCCATTTCTCACGGTTACGCCAGTCTTCTTCGGTGATCTTAAAACGTTTATGCGGTGTCTGTTCACGTGCCTTGAAGCGGAGCGCCTGCTCCTCTTTACTAATCGCTAGCCAGATTTTGACGATCACAGTCTGGCTATCCACCAGATTTTCTTCAAAACGGTTAATTTCGTTATAGGCACGCTGCCATTCTACTGTAGAGGCAAAACCTTCAATGCGTTCAACCAGTACCCGCCCATACCAGGTCCGGTCAAAAATGGTGATCTTGCCGCTATCATTCAATCTATTCCAGAAACGCCACAAATAAGGTCGGCGCAATTCATAACGTTCCGGCGCTGCAATGGTATGGATTTCATATTCTCTCGGATCGAGTTTTTTGACGATGCGTTTGATTGCTCCACCCTTACCTGCCGCATCCATACCTTCAAAGCAGATCACGACTTTACGTTCATCAAAACGTAGCTTTTCTGCCACTTTCTTGCTCAGTTTACGCAGTTCTGCTTTATAGTCCTGTTTTTCCAGGCTGGCTTGCGCTGGTTCCTGCAAGTGCTGGGGAATCTCGGCCTGTTGCCACTTCTGACTCACTTTGGTCTGGTGTTCAGGCAACTCCCGTAAGGTTTGCAGAAGATACTGGGCAAAACTTTGATCACGCAACTTTTCGTCTTCGCCATCAATCACAAACCAGTCATCGGTAAAGCGCTGGCTCAAGCCCTGCAAGGTATCGTATTGTTTTTTATTACGCCAATCCAGTCCGTGTAATTTATGCCAGCGCTGTTCCGAAGCATCGATCTGGTCTAAGCGTTTTTGCAGTGATTTCCAGGATAAATCAAACCAGACTTTGACAATATGGACATGATTATTCTGCAAATCATGCTCAAAAGCCCGCATTTGTTCAATATAGCCATCAAATAGTTGTTCATTCAGGGGCTTGGATACATGCATCGCCGTGGTGAGCAAATCGCTATACCAGTTACCAAACATCACCACGATCTGCCCTTCAGCCGGGATAAAGCGGCTATAGGACTGCCAAAATGGCTGGTTATTGGTTAAAAACTGCGGTGCATCTGCCTTGACTCGTAAATAGCGTGGATCCAGCCATTCACGTAACTGTTTAACCGCCTCTCCTTTACCTGCCAGCTCAATGCCACTGACCAGAACCAGTACACTTTTAGCATTCTTTTTGTCGCGGCTTTCTTTTAAGGCATATTGCGCCTCGATCAGGTCCAAAGAGAGTTCATCTTCATCACGCAATTCAAATGTCGGTTGTTGTTTACTCATGTGCTGCTCTAACTGGCTCATTATTAAAATTAAAATAGGTATCGTTCAAACTATAAATGTTCATGCAAAAACCCGTGTACAGTTTATGTTGACTGCCACGACACGGCCATACTGACCAATTATTAAGCATTTAAAGTTTATGCTGTCATGGTTCTCCGTTATGATGATGCCTATGATTTTATCGTTTTATTTTCTTTGAGTTCGAACATGTCAAAACTCGCTGCATTTGATCAACTTTTATTAGAATATCAATCTTTGAATTACCACCAGAATCCAGCGGTTGCGCAGCGATTGCATGAAGTACAGGCATGGATGAAAGCACGGATTGCCGAGACACATGCCGAATTCTTTGCCGAACCCAAAAACCAGCTTATGGCAGCGTACTTTTTAAATCGCTTATATGGCGGGCCAGACTTTGATGCCATGGCGCAACAAATCGAACGCCTGCTCAAATATGCCCATAAAGCCGAAAGCCTGCTGCCTGAAAATGCGATTAAAACAGGGACCAAATCCGTCAGCCTGGCCGTGCTTGCAACACGACTCGATGAGCAAGTTGCCCAGCAATTGCTGGAAGATTATCCGCTCGAAACCCCTTTGACCGATGAAATCATGCGCCAGACCTTGATTAAACTGGATCAGGGCGAGGCACGCTATGAACAACTGCAGCTTCTGGATGAATTAGGCGTGACACTGGATAAATATATGCGTTCAACCATGATGTATGCGGCCTTTAAAATGTGCAAAGGCATCGCGCATAAATACCAGTTTGATGGCATGTATGAGTTTATTCAGGAAGGTTTTGCTGCGATGAAACCGATGAAATCTGCGGCAAGCTTTATCAAAACCTTTAGCGAAAAAGAGCGGGAAATCATTGATAAAGTTCATGCAGGACATCCAAATCCATTTCGTGACTAGGATAAGTCTGCTTCTATTTCAGCCATCCTGCCTATGGCTGAAATAGAAAAATGAGTCTTTTCAAATCTTAAGAAAAATTAAAACCCTTTTGAGAAAGTGACTTTCTGTATATTATTCATATCAATTACATGCGAAACCCTGTAAAAAGATACAAAATCTGTCATCATGCTTGCTGATTCGTGCCGCTAGAGCGAAAGTTTAGGAGAAAACAATGTCTAACGAAAACCAACAGCCTACCCCAGAAGTTGAGCAAAACCCAAGTTCAGACAAAGTCAGCCCTTTCTTAAACACGCCACTGCCACAAGGCACCCCACAAGGTCAGCAACAGTCTTTACAACCAGATGCTGCACCGACCTCAACAGCTTCAATCCCAAAATATAATTTGCCGCGTGGTGCCAATACCGGCAACGTTGGTGCAACTACACACTTCGGTTATCAAACCGTGAGTAGTGATGACAAGGCACAAAAAGTTGCCGAAGTGTTCCATTCCGTTGCCAGCAAATACGACATCATGAATGACTTGATGTCATTTGGTATTCACCGTCTCTGGAAACGCTTTGCGATTAACATGTCAGGCGTTCGTCGTGGTCAGCACGTACTGGATATTGCCGGTGGTACAGGTGATTTGGCCAAAGTCTTCAGCCGTGAAGTTGGACCGCAGGGTCATGTGGTTCTGTCAGACATCAACGAATCGATGCTCAATGTCGGCCGTGACCGTCTGATTGATGCTGGCTGTACCAATGTTGATTTCGTACTGGCCAATGCTGAAACTTTAGAGCCATTTGCAGACAACAGTTTTGACTTGGTCACCATCAGCTTTGGTCTGCGTAATGTGACTGATAAAGATGCTGCGTTACAAGCCATGTACCGCGTGCTTAAGCCAGGCGGCCGCTTATTGATTCTTGAGTTTTCCAAGCCCGTGTTTGAGCCATTCTCAAAACTGTATGACCTATATTCATTCACCGCCTTGCCGATCATGGGTAAACTGGTGGCCAATGACTCGGAAAGCTATAAATATCTGGCTGAATCGATTCGTATGCACCCGGACCAGCGTACCCTGAAAGGGATGATGGAAAATGCCGGATTCCAAAGCTGTGACTACCACAACTTAACTGGTGGTATTGTTGCGGTTCATCGTGGATTCAAACTTTAAGGTTTAAGATATGTGGTCGATTTTAGCACTCGGTGCAGTCGAACGTATCATTCATCATGTGATTGATCTGGATGCGATTACCCGCATGCAGCTCAATCAGCTACAAGGTCAATTATTACGTGTTGTGATCGATAGCCCACAACTCTCGGTTGATGTGTTTTTTGATGAGAATAGAGTTCGTCTCGAACCGACCGTGATGGGACAAAGTCAAAGCCCTTCTATTTTTGAACAGCGCCCTTTTGATCCTCAACAGACCTTCAAGGATGCCACTGCAACCTTGCATGTTGAAAATACTGTTGAGCTGGTTAAATTACTGCTTAGCGACATGGATCAGATTGGCAATATTCCATTGCAAGGTGATTATCACCTGTTGCAGGATATTCAAAAAATCATGCAGCAGGCCGAGCCTGATCTGGCAGCGCATTTATCGCCATGGATCGGTCCACAACTGGCACATGAGTTGGGTAAAGTGCAACTTGCACCGAAACAGTTAAAACGCTCCCTGCAAAGCCATTTATTTTTTGTTGAAGATGCCTTAAAAGAAGACAGCGGTTTATTTGCCCCACGTTGGCAAATGGATGACCTCAACCGAGAGACCCGCCAACTCAATCAGGAAATTGATCGTCTGGAAGCCAAGCTTCAACAGCTCAATACTCAAGTTAATTCACCAAAGCAACCCACATAAGACTAGGTAAGACTTTATATGATTCCGCATGTTAAACGGTTACATGAACTCTGGCGTATCGCAGCACACTATCGCCTTGATACCCTGTTCCCTGCGGAAGAATTACCGGTTAAAGCACGTCATGCCTTAAATATCATTAAAATGCATCCTGCGGCCTGGTCGAGTCGTGAAAAGAAGAATCCGCTTAAACTGAAAGAAGCACTTGAAGACATGGGGCCGCTGGCAATTAAGCTGGGACAGCTGCTGTCTACACGCCGCGACCTGATTCCACCAGAAGTCTTATCGCAACTGGTATTATTACAAGATCAGGTTAAGCCCTATGACACGCAACTGGCAAAACAGCGAATTCAGGAATCACTGAAAGCGGATGTCACCACCCTGTTCTCCCGCTTTGATGAACAGCCGCTTGCTGCGGCATCAATTGCACAGGTGCATACAGCGGCGTTACATGATGGTCGCGAAGTGGTAGTGAAAGTTACGCGCCCGGATATTCGCAGTCAGATTCTGCAAGATTTTGAAATTCTGGCCTGGTTAGGCGACTGGCTGGAAAACCGTCTGGAAGCGGCCCGTGCCTTACATTTATCTGAAATCATTCAAGATTATCGCCAGATCATTTTAAATGAACTGGACCTGAGTCTGGAAGCCGACAATACCCGACGTATGCGTCACTACTTTACCGGTTCAAGCATGATGTACGTGCCTGAAGTCTATATGGACAGTAAAGATGTGATGGTGGCGGAACGGATTACCGGCGTGCCGATCTCGGACATCGCGACCTTTGACCGTTTAGGCATGGATCGCGCCGATCTGGCAGAAAAAGGCCTGACCATTTTCTTCACCCAGGTGTTCCGCGACAACTTCTTCCATGCGGACATGCATCCGGGCAATGTCTTTGTCGAGACTATTAACCCAAGCAATCCACGCTTTATTGCGCTGGACTGTGCCATCATGGGTGAGCTGTCCAAGCATGACCAAATGACCGTTGCACGTATGTTGCTGGCCGTGATGAACAGCAACTTTATGCAACTGATCCAGATCGTGCATCAGGCCGGCTGGATTCCGCCAGGCACCGATCAGGATGCCTTATCGCGTGAAATGCGCCGTACAGTCGGGCCAATGGTTTCAAAGCCGATGGACCAACTGGATTTCGCCGGTATCCTGATTCAGGTCATGGATATTGCACGTCGTTTCCATCTGGAAATTCCACCGCAACTCATGCTCTTGCTCAAGACACTGGTGCATGTTGAAGGTCTGGGAACAGATCTTTACCCGCAACTGGATATCTGGAAACTGGCCAAACCGATTCTAACCGAATGGGTCAAGGCCAATATGAACCCGGTCAAGAACATGAAAGAACTGGGTCAGCAAATTCCAGATCTGCTATTGGGTGCACAAGATATTCCAAGCCTGCTGATCGACAGTCTGAATGGTTTAAAAAATCAGTCGGCGTGGCATGACAAACAACTGCGTGAAATCCAGCAAATGCGTTTGCAAATGCAGCATCAGCAAAGACGTAGCTGGATGTTTGGCAGCAGCATGCTGATTTTACTGACGATTGCGATTATTACACCGTGGTTTATTTCCATTGTTCTGATTGTACTGAGTAGTCTGATTGCCCTGTGGCGCATCATGAAATAAGGTTCAGATCCCTTGCTTAGACAAGGGATTTTTTATGCCTCAGGATTCATTTTTCAAACTGACCGGGATCAGTTAAGATCATGATGAAATGATCTGATAACAGTCTGAAAAGAATAAATAATGAAATTACCTCATTTTGCTATTATCGGTGCGGGCACAGCTGGCTTGGCAAGCGCCATTCTGCTGGCACGCGAAGGCCATCACGTCACCCTATTCGAGCAAGTTGAGACGCTTTCGCCAGTTGGTGCAGGCTTACTTTTACAACCCGCAGGTTTAGCCGTCTTTGAGCATTTAGGGGTACTGGAGCATGCACTTCAATTAGGTGCCAGAGTGACTGGTTTAGAAGGCCAGCTTGCAGATAAACGACTGTTGGTAAATAGTCATTATCATCAAGCGGGCAGCAATCTGTATGGACTCGGCATTCATCGCGCAACTTTATGTCACGTCCTCACCCAAAAGCTGGCTGAATACTCTAGTCATGTCACTTGGCAGATGAATCACTCAATCGACTCGATTCAGGAAAGTGCCCATGCAGTTCGGCTATTCGGTACACATCAGCAACAGAAATTTGATCAACATTTTGATGCCGTCCTGATTGCCAATGGTGCCCGTAGCCAGTTACGCCCCCAAGCATGGGTCAAAGTGGATCAGGCATATCCCTGGGGTGCGGCGTGGAGCATCGTGCCAGAATGCCCAAACTTAAATCCTGAAATTTTGCATCAATTTTATGACCGTTCCCAAATCATGATGGGCGTGCTGCCCACAGGTGCCATCCCGTCTGCTCCACAACAACGATTGTCCAGTGTGTTCTGGAGTCTGCCGACCGCGCAACTGGATGCTTTTCTAAAAGATGAATCGGCAAAACAGCAATGGTTACAGCAAGTCGGCGATCGTTGGCCTGAGGTTGGAGACTGGCTCAAACAGCTTTTGACGAATGAACAGAATCAACCGCAATGGCTTTCCGCTCAATACCGGGATGTGGTGATGTCACAATTTGGACAAGGGCGAATCGGCGTGATCGGTGATGCTGCCCATGCCATGAGTCCACAACTGGGACAAGGGGCCAATATGGCTTTACTGGATGCCTGGGCTTTTTCTCAATCCTTACAGGCTGCAACCCCTCATCAGCAAACTGACTGGTCCATGCTCTGGCAACACTACCATCAACATCGTCGTTCTTCGACCCGGTTCTACCAGTTTCTCAGCCGATTATTAACGCCATTGTATCAATCCGATCATTGGTGGGCAGGTGGCATACGCGATCTGACTTTCCCCTGGCTGTATCAAATCCCCTATTTTCGTAAAGAAATGGCCTTCACCATTTCAGGCTTAAAGACAGGACTGTTTCAACAACTGGATTACCAGCAGGTGGCACATTATGCTGGATCAAAGCAGGCTTTTGAGCATCCCCATGCACCAGTTCCTGAATATGAATAAGTGTAGTGAAATATGAAAATTAGTCATTTAGACCATCTGGTTCTGACCGTTGCCGATATTGAGACAACGTGTAAGTTCTATCAATCAGCCCTGAATTTTGAAATCATTGTTTTCGGTGACAACCGCAAGGCGCTACAATTTGGTCATCAAAAAATTAACCTGCATCAAGCAGGCAAAGCGTTTGAACCTAAAGCTCTTCACCCAACGCCAGGTTCAGCTGATTTATGTTTTATTGCGGAAACGCCACTCAATGAGGTGATTGCACATCTTCAGGCCCAGCAGATTGAAATCATTGAAGGTCCTGTACAAAGAACAGGTGCAATGGGAAAAATCCTTTCGATTTATTTCCGTGATCCGGATCAGAATCTGATTGAAATATCGAACACTCTTTAATGCCCTATCCGCGATTTTTTAGCCTGCAAGCATAGCCAACCCCAGCCACAAACGCTACACTAGCTGCTTTCCACCCAATGGATTTTCACTCATGTCAAACTGGTTAGATGAAGTTAAATTTGATTCCAATGGTCTTGTTCCTGCCATTGCACAACATCATCAAACAGGTCGAGTGTTAATGGTTGCGTGGATGAATCGTGAGGCATTACAACTGACTGCGGAAAAAAATCAGGCGGTGTATTACTCGCGTTCACGTCAAAAACTCTGGCACAAAGGCGAAGAGTCAGGGCACTTTCAAACCGTGCATGAAATTCGTCTCGATTGCGATGCCGATGTCATCATTCTACAAATTGAACAGCATGGTGGCATTGCCTGTCACACCGGCCGTGAATCGTGCTTCTATCGCAAACTCACCCCACAAGGCTGGGAAATCGTAGATGCCCAACTCAAAGATCCGACGGCGATTTATGGCGCATCGGCAAAAGTTGAAGCGCATGATCAGGTGCAAAATGAACAGGTGGATGTGCTTGCTTATCTCGGCCGCCTCATGCAGGAGCGTAAGCATGCCAAAGCCGACAACTCTTATGTGGCTAGCCTGTACAAAAAAGGCATCAATAAAATTTTAGAAAAAGTCGGTGAGGAAAGTGTCGAAAGCATTATCGCTGCCAAAGATTATGCAGTACATGCCTCACTGGAAAATAAACACGATCTGGTTTATGAAGTCGCCGATCTCTGGTTCCACAGTATTGTGATGCTGGGTTATTTCGACCTTGATCCGCAAGTGGTACTGGATGAGCTGGCACGTCGCCAAGGTTTGTCTGGTTTAGTTGAAAAAGCGAACCGTAGTCAAGAAGCGTAAATAGAGCCTGTGTCAAATATAGAAAAACCAAAAGCCACCTATGAGCAAGCTATTGCCATAGACAATGCCCGTTTAGGCCAGTCTTTTAAAGTGATTGCGTATGCTGGCACAGGTAAAACCACGACTTTGCAAATGATCAGTGATGCTATGCCTGAACGGCGTGGTATGTATCTGGCCTTTAACAAGGCGATTGCTTCAGAAGCACAAAATAAATTTCATGGCAACGTAAACTGCCGCACCTTCCACTCACTGGCATTTCGCAGTGTTCCACGTGGAGTCACCGACAAGTTACGTCTACCCCGTCTCAGCCCAAGTTTTATTGCCAAAGAATATCGTCTGGAGCCCATTACGCTGCGCCGCTTGATGGGTGGACGTTATGAAAAATATGTCCTGATGCCCAGCCGTCTGGCCAGTCTGGTGGCCAATGCGGTCAGCTATTTTTGTTCGACCAGTTCCCAATATCCGGCCCCACGTCATATTCAGGCACCGAGCTGGTTACATCTGGATGACATAGAAGCTTTACAGCAACACCTCTACCCTGCGGTAGAACGTCGTTGGCTGGAATCGATTGATCCCAATCATCAGGCGGGCATTGGGCATGATATTTACCTGAAACTATGGGCCTTATCGGAACCGAATATTCCTGCAGACTATGTGCTGTTTGATGAAGCACAGGATGCCGATCCATTGATGCTGGGCATTTTGCTCCGTCAAAAAAGCACTCAGGTGATTTATGTCGGTGATGCCCATCAGCAAATCTATGCATGGCGTGGTGCAATCAATGCCATGCAGCAAATGCCCTTACCAGAAAGTCGTCTCACCACCTCGTTCCGTTTTGGTGACGCGATTGCCGATGTGGCCAATAGCTTGCTGGGCGCATTGAATGAAACCGTGCCCTTACTCGGTAATCCCAATGTTAAATCGAGTGTCGTCAACAAGCCACACACCAAAATGCGGGATGCGATCCTGTGCCGGACCAATGCCCGTGCCATGGAGTTACTGCTTTCGGGTCTGGTGCATGGGGATAAAGTCAGCCTGCAAGCCGATCATCAAAAACTCAGCCGCTTTGTCGATGCTGCCAGTTTGCTGAAACAAGGTAAACGCATCACCGACGTGCCTGAACTGGCTTGGTTTAATTCATGGCATGATGTGCATGAGTATTGTGAAACCAATGATGGCAGTGATATCAAGCCTTTAGTCAAGCTGGTCGATGATCATGGTACCGATCCACTAAAACGGGCACTGGCAAAAATCACGCCGATTGAGCAGGCAGATTATGTCATCTCGACGGCCCATAAAGCCAAAGGACTGGAGTGGAACCGTGTTCATATCGAAGATGACTACCAGTTTAAAATAAATGGAATGGAACATAAAATTACAGATGAAGAGTTAAGACTACTTTACGTGGCCTGCACGCGTGCTAAAGTAAGTTTAAATATTCATCATTTATACGACTTAATACAACAATTAAAACAGCGAGCGCCCGCAAGTCTTCGTCAGTCCGCAGGTTAAAGCGCTCAAGATTGAGGTCAGCTTATGCAACTTGAATCGGTTCTTTTTAAACATATCGGCATGTTTCGGGATCTGAAAGTCGATTTCTATCCTGAACAGCAGCCCATCACCCTGATTTTGGGTGATCAGGCCACCGGTAAAAGCACCATTTTAAAAAATATCTACCAAAGCCTGACCTGGTTTTCTGCACGTTATAAAGATATACGTACTGCAGGGGTGGTGATTGCCGATCAGGACATCCTGTTAAATAGATTACAAGCCAAAATCCAGATGCATGTCCGCATGAGCAGCGAGCTGAATGCGGCCTTACCGGAAAGTAGCACCGCCCAGATCGCCGATACCCAGACCTGCATGTGGAAGTTGTATAAAACCTTTAATGCCCAAGGTGTTGGCATCAGTCAGGTGGAAACCCAGCAACTCGACCAGCTGGTTACGCTGTATCAGAAAACCAATCAGCAGGACCCGCTCCTCGGCTTGCCGCTGATTGCCTACTATCCGGCTGAACGCTTTGTACAAGATATTAATTTACAAAGTAAGAATACACCGGGGACTTTGCAGGAGATTGCTGCCTATGATCTGACTGCAATTCCTTACACCACTTTTGCACGTTTTTTTGAATGGTTGCGTGAAATCAGTGATGTAGAGAATGCGCATTCGGCTCACATAGTCCGGCGTTTAATGGGCAATGATTTTAATCAGCAAAACCAGTCAGAAATTTTGCAAGAATTGCAGCAGGAACTGGTCAATCATCCTAAACAGCTGTCTGCACCGAATTTGTATGCCTTGAAAAGCAGTCTGCAAACCGTTTTTCCCGAACTGAATGATATTTATATTCAATACGTACCCAAACTGCAGTTAATGGTGCGCTATCAGGAACAGACCCTGCCCTTTCAACTGCTGTCTGCCTCAATGAAAGCCTGGATTGCACTGGTGGGCGATATTAGCCGACGATTGTGTCTATTGAACCAGCACTGTTTTAATCCCTGTCTGGAAGGTGAAGGCATTTTGCTTATTGACCAGATTGATCACCAGCTCGACCAACATATGTGTGCTGAGATTCTGGCCCGCTTACATCAGGCATTCCCTCGCCTGCAAATTATTAGCACAGGCAACCGTGATGCCTTACTTGAGCATGCAGCGCAATATCAATGCCTGAAACTGGATCAGAAAGGCATTTATGAAATTGATCTGGAAGCCTCCCAACAGCAGCTTTCCGACCTGTATCAAGAGCTGGCACAAACACAAGAGATGAGTTCAGTCGAACAGCAAAATGTCCTGCAGGCTGATCCTTTATCGAACAAAGTCGATGAGTTATTTCATCAGATTCAGGGTCTGAATGAACAGGAAAAGAGCGATTTAATTCACTTGCTCAAGATCGATGACACCCCGCAGGAGAGCCCGCTTTAATCGATTGCCCACACTGGAAAAGGCTGTGCTTTAGAACAAAAAGTGTTGTTATTTTCATGTAATAACATCAGATTTTTATTGATGTTTTATAGTAAAATAAATCTCATTTTTTATTTTCAAGTTGTGCAATACAACTTGCTGCCTCCGTTAACTTGATTGGGCTTCAAGATTTAAAGTTTTTGGTATTCTCTTTGAGTGCCTGTAAGTCTTGAAAAAAATTCACCCTTAGGTCTCGACCTAAATCATCGACATGGATACCAGTGTGCTACCGATTATTATCCTATTACCGCTCATACTCGGCACCACCCTTGTCTCACAATTGCAACGTATTTCACGGGGCGTGACGGCACTTGGGGCGATTGGCATCAGCCTTAGCTGTTTTATTTTACTTCTTACTCAGGCAGAAACGGTTCTTCAGGGCAATACCCTGCAACAAAGCTGGGACTGGCTTCCGCAGCTTGGGATCAATCTTAGTTTTCGCCTGGATGCATTAGGTTTATTGTTTGGTCTGCTGATTAGCGGTATCGGCACACTCATTTATATTTATGCCTATTATTATCTCAGCCCGAAAAACTCGCTCAGTAAACTCTATCAATTATTAATGCTGTTTATGGCAGCCATGCTGGGGATTTCGCTCTCCAACAACCTGATCCTGTTATTGGTGTTTTGGGAGTTAACCAGTATTTCCTCTTTCCTGCTGGTCGGTTACTGGAGTCAGTATGATGCGGCCCAGCGTGGTGCCCGTATGGCACTTACCATTACAGGAATGGGTGGTTTGGCAATGCTGGGGGGCTTTGTCTTACTGGGTCAGATCACCGGAACTTATCAGATCGACCAACTGGTGCTGATGAAAGATACCATTCAGCAACATGAGCTATTTGTTCCGACCTTATTGCTGATCTTACTTGGGGCTTTTACCAAAAGTGCGCAGTTCCCGTTTCACTTCTGGTTACCCAATGCCATGGCGGCACCTACGCCTGTTTCGGCTTATCTGCATTCGGCAACAATGGTCAAGGCAGGGATTTTCCTGCTGGCCCGTTTAGCGCCTATTTTTATCGGTGCTGCGCTATACCACAACATCGTGACCTTTGTCGGTCTATTCACCTTGTGTATGGCCGCAGGTTTTGCAATTTTCAAAGAAGACCTGAAAGGACTTCTGGCCTATTCGACTATCAGCCATTTAGGTTTGATTGTCTGCCTGCTCGGTATTGGTTCACCGCTTGCCGTTGCAGCGGCAGTATTCCATATCATCAACCATGCCACCTTTAAAGCGGCATTGTTCATGATTGCAGGGATTATCGACCACGAAACCGGCACCCGTGACTTGCGTAAGCTCAGTGGTGTCTGGCAACTACTTCCATTCACTGCAACTTTGACCATGATCACGGCGGCGTCTATGGCAGGCGTGCCCCTCACCAATGGTTTCATCTCTAAAGAGATGTTCTTTACCGAGTTACTAGCGAATCTATCTGGTCCAGTCATGGTGATCTCGGCGATCATTGCGACCTTGGCCGGTATTTTTGCAGTGAGTTATTCGATTCGTCTGGTTCATGGTGTGTTCTTTGATGGTCCGCTGGGTAAACAGGTTCCAAATAAAGATGCGCATGAACCACCATTAGGTATGCGCTTACCTGCAATCATCCTTGCGACTTTGTGTATCTTGGTCGGCATCCTCCCTGCCCTGCTCGCAGGCACCCTAGTGAATAGCGTGACACGTGCCAGTCTGGCTCAACCTGAATTTGAAGGTGTGCATCTGGCGATTTGGCATGGGGTGAATGCACCGCTACTGATGAGTGTGATTGCCTTGATTGGCGGGACACTGTTCTATTTCGCACTGGCAAAAGATGGTCGTATTCGCAAGATCGACCTTGATCCGCATCTGGGTAAATTTCAGGGCCGAATCCTGTTCGATCTGTTCCTGAAACATTTACTGCTTAGCAGTCGCCGCATGAAGCAGACCACAGAAAATGGTTCTCTGCAAAGCTATCTGCTCTGGATCGTCCTGTTTAGTATTGTCATGGTGGCACTGCCGCTGTTGAATCAGGGACTGACCACAGGGACACGAGAACTGACCCATGCGCCGTGGGTGGCGATCGTGTTATGGCTCACGTTGTTCTCTGGTTGCTGGATGATGCTGTGGTTCCATCATGAACGAATCAAGGCAGTACTGATCAGTGGTGCGGTTGGTTTAGTGGTGACCATGGTGTTCGTGACCCTGTCTGCACCTGACCTGGCATTAACGCAAATTACGGTAGATGTCGTGACCACGGTTTTACTGCTCATGAGCTTGTCATTACTGCCACAACTGACACCATACGAATCGAGTCGTTCACGCCGCTGGAGAGATGCAACCCTGGCCATCGTAGGTGGTTTGGGTATTGGCTGGATTACATGGCTGCTACTGACCCGCGACCACAATTCAATTTCATGGTTCTTCATGCAACAGGCGATTCCACTTGGCGGTGGATCAAATGTGGTGAACGTGATTCTGGTGGATTTCCGTGGCTTCGATACCTTCGGTGAAATCACGGTATTGGGTATCGCAGCCATTGGTGCGCTGTGCTTGATGGATGGCATGCGTGCGCATGGTACCACCATGACCCAAGGCCTGACTTATCGCTTCAACCCTTCTCCACTAATGCTACGTATTACCGCGTCATGGATCTTGCCACTCGCGCTTGTCGTTAGTGTGTATATTTTCATGCGTGGTCACAACCTGCCGGGTGGCGGCTTCATCGCGGGCTTGATTACCTCAATGGCCTTGGTGATCCAGTACATCGTGCTGGGACAAGACCAGACCGAACAGATGATCAAAGCCAAATCAGGCCGTCTGTATGAGTTATGGATTGGTTCAGGCTTAACAATTGCCGGTTTAACCGGTATTGCAGCCTGGTTCTGGGCACGCCCGTTCCTGACCAGTGCGCATATTTATGTAGAAGCACCGTTACTCGGAAAAATGCATCTTGCATCGGCAGTTGCCTTTGATACAGGGGTTTATATCACTGTTGTAGGGGCCACCATGTTATTGATCTCGGTCTTGGGGGACTCACGTCACTCCAGTATGTCAGGCCCGATCCCAAGTGGAGATAAAGAAAATGGTTAGTATTGAATTTTTACTCGCTTCAGGGATTGGTTTACTGACCGCAACAGGTATTTATTTGATTCTGCGTGCCAGAACCTTTCCTGTTGTGCTTGGCCTTGCCATGATCGGTTATGCAGTCAACCTGTTCCTGTTCGCAATGGGGCGCTTGCAAATCAATGCCCCTGCTGTCTTGACGCAAGCCACTAAAGTCACTGATCCATTGCCGCAGGCACTGGTCTTGACTGCCATTGTCATTGGCTTTGCAACCACAGCATTTATTGTGCAACTTGCCTTACGTAGCCGCTATGAATCAGGTACTGATCATGTCGACTCCAAAGAAGAACCCACCTTGACTTATGACCCACGTGAGGATGAGCCATAATGTTTGATTTTTATAATTTCTGGCACGCTCATGCTCCGATTATCAGTATCTTAATTCCGGCTTTTACCAGTTTTATATTGATCTTACTCGGCAACCCGGGTTCAGGCTCGTTAAAACAAGATTGGCGCCAGCCTTGGCGTCGCGGCATCAGTCTGGGCTCAGCAATTCTGGGGCTCATCACCGCGGTGAGCTATCTGGGGATTGCCAGCACAGGACAGATCACGGTATATCAACTCAGTGAATGGTCTGCACCTTTTGGCATTGTACTGGTACTGGACCAACTTTCTGCCTTTATGCTGGTGCTGACTTACGTGCTTGCGGTACCGGTGATCTGGTTTGCAAGTGATAACTGGGACACGCGTGGACGCTATTTCCATACCATGGTGCATTTCCTGCTGATGGGAATCGCGGGCGCCTTCCTCACCGGCGACTTGTTTAACTTATTCGTATTCTTTGAAATCCTGTTGATGGCATCTTATGTGCTGCTGTTACATGGTCAGGGCCGTCCACGGTTTCAACTGGGGATTCACTACGTCACCATTAACCTGCTCGCCTCTGCCCTGTTCCTGATCGGCTTAGGCATGATCTATGGCAGTGTGGGTAGCCTGAATATGGCCGATGTCGGGCGTCTGGTTCCGACTCTGGATGGTGATCAGCATAAACTTGCAATTGCAGGCGGTTTTTTACTGTTTGTGGTATTTGGTATTAAAGCTGCCATGCTGCCTGTCGGCTTCTGGTTGCCAAAAACCTATGCCGTTGCCAGCACCCCCGTTGCCGCACTGTTCACTATCATGACTAAAGTCGGTATCTATGCGATCTTACGGGTCAACGGGACCGTGTTTGATGATGTCATGGCCCAGAGTATTCTCAAGAACTGCCTGCTGATTATTGGCTTGATTACTTCATTGTATGGGGTGGTCGGTGCAATTGGTGCAGAACGCTTACGTCGTTTTGTCGGCTTTATGGTGTTATCGTCAATAGGTACCCTGCTGATCGCGATTGCCATGTTCAATACCGAAGCTTGGGCAGCGGCACTGTATTATCTGGTACACAGTACCTTGATCGGGGCAGCATTCTATCTGTTCTGTGGCTGGATCACTTCACAGCGGGGTGCTTTCAAAGATCATCTAAAAGTTGCACCTAAAATCAAGCAGGAAAAAGCCGCTGCCTTCAGCTTTTTCATCATTGCATTAATGCTGGCAGGTTTACCACCGTTCAGTGGTTTCTTGGGCAAAGTCTTTATTTTACAAGCCACAGCTGAAACGCCTTATCAGGGCTGGATCATTGCGGTGATCCTGATCGTCAGCTTGCTCAGCATTATCGCGCTGACGCGGGTAGGTTTTATTCTGTTCTGGCGTGCAACACCACCGGAACAAGACCAGAAAGAAGCTGCTTATGCTGAATATCAGGCTTTGCCTGAAGTTGCACCCAAACGCAATGACAAGGCCATCTATATTCTACTGGCCAGCTTGATGGCCTATGTAGTCTTTGCTGCGCCTATCCAAAGCTATACCACAGCCACGGCACAGCAAATCCAGAACCATGCCCTGTATAACCAGACCATTCTGAAAAATGATGCGCAGGGTCGTCCGATCAGTGTCCAGCCTTATGATCCGAGTTATTTACCTGAAACCAAATATGGCGGTGAAGTCGAAGATCATAATGCTCTGTTGATTCCGGATATTATTTCCAAGCCAACCCTGCAAGGTGAGCATATTTCTGAATACAAGCAGCGTCAAATCGCTGGGCAGGTTTTGGAAGCACCGACCATTCCGAATAGCACGCAGTTAAAACCAATGGAGGAACACTGATGCAAAAATTATCTTTGCTTGACCGTTGGTTTCCGCATCCCTTTGTGTCTGTGCTGATTTTTGTGAGCTGGCTGATGCTGGCTCACAGTCTGGATGTAACCGATCTTTTAATTGCGGTGATTCTGGCCATCGGGATTGCGCGTCTGGTCAGTCCCTTTATTGACAGAACTCCACATATTCAGTGGATGCCTGCCATTAAACTGTTTTTTGTGGTGCTTTGGGATATCGTGATCTCTAATTTCCGCGTTGCTAAAATGGTACTTGGCCCTATGGATCAACTGCATCCGAAATGGTATCGCGTTCCTCTGGAAACCGAACACGAGCAGGTCAACACCTTGCTGGCCATGATCATTACTACTACGCCCGGTACGGTTTCAGCGGGGATTGATCAGGAGCGTGGCGATATTCTGGTGCATGCGCTCAGTACCGATAATGCCGAGCTTGATATTCAGGACATTAAAAAGCGTTATGAAATGCCTTTAATCGAAATCTTTGACGTGAAGATTGCAGCAGAAGGAGCAACCAAATGACTATTCTCCCTTATGCATTGGGTATTGGCTTAATTGCAATTACCATCTCGATGTTTATGTGCCTGATCCGTCTGATTGCAGGTCCTTCGGTCATTGATCGACTGCTGGCCCTAGATACCCTGTTCCTGAATGCCACCTGTTTAATCGTCGTGTTGGGCATTTATTGGGTCAGCACCAATCTATTTGAAGGTGCGCTTCTGGTGGCAATGCTGGGCTTTGTTTCGACCGCTGCCCTCGCCCGCTATTTCACTACTGGTCACGTGATTGATTAAGGAGCGTCATCATGCAACTGATTGTTGAGATTATTATTTCATTCTTCGTGGTGTTTGGCGCCTTCTTTATGCTGGTCGGTTCGATCGGCATGATCCGCCTGCCAGACTTGTTTATGCGTCTCCATGCACCGACTAAATCCAGTACCTTAGGGCTGGGTAGCTTCCTGATTGCGGCAATGATTTTCTGGGCGACACAAGGCCGTTTTGGTTTTGCCGAGCTTTTGATTACCCTGTTTGCCTTTATCACTGCACCCGTATCCGCCAATTTGATGGCTCAGGCAGCCATCCACTTACGCTTACGCTCAACCAGTGGTGAGGTACCAGAAGCCTTAAATCGCCCACTTCCTTGGCAACGCTACCGTCGCCATCCATTGAAGAAAGATTAAGTCCTTTTTATTCTGAGCATAAAAAAGCCACCCGAAGGTGGCTTTTTTATGCATTCATAATTTTAAAACCATAACAAATGATTTTTATTATTTTAAATTTCTATGAGCCACTTATCATAAACCCCACCAGTAAACTCATGGCTTCAACCAGATTAGTATTTCTTTATAAAGCTAAATTACGCAGATATATAAAAACCTACTTATAACTTAGCTAATATGGCATGACGATAAAAGTCATGTTTGCAACACCAGCATTATCGCTGTAGTAATTAAAGTTATCGTTCATATACCAATAATAATATCTCGTTGTTCCACTGTCGTTTATGTAATACCAAGTTCCACCTTTAGACTGGTCAAATTTCTCCTCATAACCAACCGCTGAATACTCTCCATTACCCAAACTACACAGCCCCATAAGTTGCGCACGTCGAAGCCAAGTGACAACTTGTTCATATGGCTCAAAATCCCAACCATAAAGAGGACGATTAGAGGAGGTATCCTTGTTATCAGTCCAAAGCGGGGAGGTGGCCGAGGCCCAATAGAAGATATGACCAGGTGGAACCACCAGAGGTGGATGAGTCGGATTAGTGAAGAATGGCTTATCTGTAGCTATGGCCTGCAAAAAGATGCTTTTCGCATTTTTTGGAGTGATTACTGCTTTTGCATCGACCTGTGTCGTCTCATTTGGAATGACCTTATCTTTATGCTTATCTATGTCTTTATCTTTATCAAGACTAGGGTTTGGTTCTTTCCACTTTCTTGTATCATTCATTTCATAATCTCCGTTAAGTCAAATAATTAGAATTTATTATTAATAGTAGCGAGTCAGAAAACCAAAGATTCTACAAGACAATCAATTCATCTTATTTGTCACCACCAACACAAGATTCTAAATATTGATATAGAAGTCAGATTTAAATTTATCTAAAAATAATGCAATATTTTGTTTGTTTTTTAATCACAACTTAACACTAATACTCCATTCAAATAGAGTCAAGAATCCAATATATCAATCCGACAAGCAGTATTTCTTGAGCAAATAAGAGCATTTATTTTTATAAAAAATTAAATATTTTCATGTAGATAATCAAAAATATAAAAAGCCACCCGAAGGTGGCTTTTTTTATATCTATTTACTTCTGTTCATCTTGCTCTTGTTCAGGCAGATCTTTAACCGCTTCAGCAATCAGACCAAACATATAGTTACCATAGGCATTGGTCTTATCGTAATGGAAACGCAATCTTGGCGTAATCCGTGTCTTGATACGACGACTCAACTCATGACGCAGGAAACCCGATGCTTTATTCAAGACATCCAAGGTTTCTTTATTTGCAGCTTCACTTTGGTCATCGCCCAGTTCACGGCCCATTACAGTGACATATACTTCTGCATATCCCATATCTGCACTGACTTTCACGGCTGAGATGGTCACCAGACCACCCAGACGTGGATCTTTAAGCTCCTGACGGATCAGCTCGGACAACTCACGCTGTACCGAATCCGCCATGCGCTTTAAGCGTTGGCTACCCGCCATTAAAGACTCCGTTTAATCAATTGAACATCATACACTTCGATCTTGTCTTGTGCCTTGATGTCTTTATAGCCTTTGACTGCAAGACCACATTCCATACCGGCACGAACTTCTTCAACCACTTCTTTATAGCGACGAAGAGATTCAAGCTCGCCTTGGAACACAACCACGTCATCACGCAATACGCGAATTGGCTTGTTACGGTGTAACACACCCTCAAGAACCATACAGCCTGCTGCTGCACCAAACTTGCTTGAGTGGAACACTTCACGCACTTCAGCAACACCCAGGATTGTCTCACGGTGTTCAGGTGCAAGCTTACCGCTCATTGCAGCTTTTACATCATCAATCAATTGATAGATGATGCTGTAGTAACGAATATCGATACCATCTTGGTCAGCTTTTTGACGTGCTGTATTGTCCGCACGTACGTTGAAGCCTAACAATACTGCTTCCGAAGATTCAGCCAAAGTAACGTCTGATTCGGTGATTGCACCAACACCAGAACCGATTACACGGACTTTCACTTCATCAGTTGCAAGCTCATCAAGTGCAACATGCAATGCTTCCAAAGTACCGCGTACGTCAGTTTTGAGTACCACGTTAACGGTTGGAACATCTTTCTTGCCCATTGACGCCATGATGTTTTCAAGACGCATCGAGCTTGCACGCTCAAGACGTTTTTGACGTTCACGGTCTGCACGAGCATCAGCAACTTCACGTGCTTTCTTCTCGTCATTCACCACAAGAACTTCATCACCCGCCATTGGCGCTTCTGGTAAACCTAAAATTTCTACAGGAATTGATGGACCTGCAGAAGTGATACGTTGACCATTTTCATCTGACATGGCACGTACACGACCATACGATGAACCGGCCAATACCAGGTCACCAATGTTCAATGTACCGTTCTGTACCAGGATCGAGGTGACTGCACCACGGCCTTTATCAACACGTGCTTCAATTACAACACCTTGTGCCGCACCTTCAGCAGACGCTTTAAGCTCCATCAATTCAGACTGGATCAGGATCAGGTCAAGTAAACCATCAATACCTTCACCAGAATGTGCAGATACTTTCGCGATTGGAACATCACCGCCCCACTCTTCAGGTACGATACCTTTGGTGGTCAATTCGTTTAATACGCGATCTGGATCAGCTGATTCTTTATCCATTTTGTTGATTGCAACGATGATCGGCGTACCCGCAGCACGCGCATGGTCAATCGCTTCAGCTGTTTGTGGCATGACACCATCATCAGCAGCAACAACAAGGACCACGATATCAGTTGCTTTCGCACCACGTGCACGCATAGAGGTAAACGCTGCGTGTCCCGGTGTATCTAGGAAAGTAATAATGCCTTTCTCTGTTTCAACATGGTAAGCACCAATATGCTGAGTAATACCACCCGCTTCGCCCGCTGCCACTTTAGAGCGACGGATACGATCCAGTAATGAGGTTTTACCATGGTCAACGTGACCCATGATCGTCACCACTGGCGGACGAGTTGTTTGCTCACCACGTGCTTCTTCAGCTGCAACCAGTAAGTTATCTTCTGCTTGTGTATCAGAAACCAATACCGGGTTGTGACCCAATTCTTCAACCACAAGTACCGCAGTATCTTGATCAATCGCCTGATTCTGAGTCACAAGCTCACCCATTTTCATAAGGGTCTTGATGACTTCACGAACTTTAACAGCCATTTTCTGTGCAAGATCAGCAACAATGATTTTCTCACCGATCTCGACATCATAAACCTGTTTCTTCACAGGCTTTTCAAAACCATGCTTGTTGGCTTGGCTGGTTTTCAAGCCGCGCTTGTGATGGCTCTTGCTGAAGCTTTGCTCAGACTGAGCATCGCCACCACGTCCGCCTTTCTTACCACCACGTGTATTTGCAGTCGCCCCACCGCGTTTGATTTCACGGTCTTCCTTGTTGAAGGAATCTTCATAGGCCTGACCAACAAGACCGGCAGCTAAAGGTGAATCATCAATTACACGAATGGTTGCAGTTGCATCATCATTTGAATATTTTGATGCCATCTGACGCATTTGCTCAAGCGTACGTTGCTGCGCTTCTTCAGCAGCTTTACGACGTACTGCTTCTTCAGTCGCTTTCAACTGAGCAGTTTGCTCTTCACGTGCTTTTTTCTGTTCTGGTGTTTCAGTCGGGCGAACCACTGGCGCTTTAATCACCTTGTCGCTATTACGCTTTTTCACCACAACCGCTGCTTTCGCAGTGTTTTGACCTGAACTATCAGAAGTATGCGCTGCACGCATGGCTTCTAATGTTGCATTGGCTTTTTGTTCAGCGCTATGACGAGCTTTTTGATCTGCTTCATCACGTACTTTTTGTTCAGCACGGACTTTCGCATCTGCTTCTACACGCGCTTTTGCTTCAGCTGCAAGTAACTCTGGATTTGGCTTGGCAAAAACCTGTTTCTTGCGAACTTCAACATTAATGCTTTTTGCTTTACCAGAAGTACTGGTAACTTTAGCAGTACTCGTTGTTTTACGTTTCAACGCAATCTTTCCTGTGTTACCACTTTCCTGACCATGTACTTTTTTCAAGTGATTGACCAAAGTATCTTGCTGTTCAGTGGTAATAATGTCATCTGCTTTACGCTGTGGTAAGCCTGCTTCGCGAACCTGTTCCAGGAGTTTCTCTACAGGACGTTCTACGCTGAGTGCTAACTCTTGAATCGACTTGTCCGTCATCTATTATCTCCTAGTTAAACCATGATTCACGTGCTTTCATGATTAATTGACCCGCTTTGTCATGACCTAAACCTTCGATATCAGAAATATCGTCAGTTGCCTGGTCTGCCAAATCATCAACAGTAACCACACCACGCGCCGCCAATGCATATGCAATCTCGGTTGTCATACCTTCCATACCGAGAAGTTCTGCACTTGGCTCTTGAATATTTTCTTGCTGTTTCAATGCATCCGTCAAAGCAGCTTCTTTCGCACGACTCTGTAGCAATTCAACCAAATCAGCTTCAAGCTCGATTTCGTCAAATGTTTCAGCCGGAACGTAAGCAATTTCTTCTAATGAAGTGAAGCCCATTTCGACCAATGCCATTGCCAGGTCTTCTTCAATATCAAGACGTGTAATAAACATGTCTAAATATTGCTGTGCTTCATTTTGCTGACGAGCACGATACTCCTCTTCTAACATCATGTCGAGTTTATAACCCGTCAATTCCGATGCTAAACGAACATTTTGCCCTTGCGAACCAATGGCACGCGCTAACTGATCATTGGTTGCGAAGATGATGTCCGCACTACGTGCATCTTCATCAAGGACAATACCTGATACATCAGCTGGCTCTAACGCACTGGCGATATATTGTGCCGGATCATCAGACCACACCACCACATCAATACGCTCACCGTTCAACTCTTGCTGTACCGCCTGGATACGTGTACCACGCATACCAATACATGCACCTACTGGGTCAATACGATGGTCATTGGTTTTCACTGCAATTTTAGCACGAACACCCGGTTGACGCGCTGCTGCTTTAATTTCGATGATTTCTTCAGAAATTTCTGGAATTTCTTTCTTCATCAATGCAATCAGCATTTCAGGGCGTGCGCGAGACAATAATAATTGTGCACCACGGCCTTCACGGTTTACATTGTACAAAATCGCATTGATACGCTGTTTAGGGCGTAAAATTTCTTTGTGAATGGTTTCTTCACGCGCCAAGTAAGCTTCAGCGTTGTCACCCAGATCAATGATAAAGCCATCTTTGGTTTGCTTTTTCACTTCACCGTAAATCAACTCACCGACTTTAGATTCATATGCATCCGCAACCAATGCGCGCTCTGCTTCACGAATCTTCTGTACGATTACTTGCTTAGCGATTTGCGCAGCAATACGACCAAACTCGATTGATTCAACTTCAAGTTCACGCACATCACCGATTGACCACTTCGCAGGGTCTACATCAGAAATTGCATCTTGGCATGCTGGCATTTCATGATCTTCATCCGCAACCACCGTCCATTGACGGAAGGTACGGTAATCACCAGTTTTACGATCAATCTCAACACGGAGTTGAGCTTCTTCAGAATGTGTGCCTTCGTAAAACTTTTTCTTCGTTGCCGCAACAAGTGCTTGCTCTAACGCTTGGAAGATCGCTTCACGACTAACACCTTTTTCATTACTAACCGTTTCTGCAACGGTAAGAATTTCGCGGCCCATAAGTCACCTACCGATTTCTTATAAAATTAAGTTAATATTAGTCTTGATAGATTAAATTTGCTTTATCAATATTATTACTATCAATTTCAAGCACATGATTACCTTCAACTTCGACCTGAATTAGTTCATTTTCCAAGTCTACAGCCAGTAATTTTGCCTGAAATTTGCGACGGTTCTCGACAGCAGCAATTAATCGTAAAGCCACTTGTTGCCCGATATAGGCAGGTAATTGATTAAGTTGGAAAAATGGACGATCCCAACCTGGTGATGACACCTCTAAAGCATACTCACCGGAAATTGGATCATGGACATCAAGCATTGCACCCACTTGTTGTGTTACCAGAACACAATCCTGAACGCCAATACCACGCCCGAGTTCAACTTCACCATCTTCATTGAGGACAGGTTCAGCACTCTCATCTACCGCTTTATCGATATAAATACGTAGTAAAGAACGCTTACCTTGTGGCAGGAATTCAATCCCCCACAGATCTACACCACACGCAGCTACAGCTGGCGCAATAAGATCATGCAATGCTTGTGATTTATTTGATAATTTCATGTACTCTCGTCGCTCTTATACGAGCCAATCAATCTTAACCGTATAGTGAAGCACGACTATTTGACCAATTGATGTCGAACAACTACACGATAGCTAAACAACCAATAAAAAAGGGCGTAAATCGCCCCTATGTTACACAGAAAAGCTTAGCCCACTGTGCAAAAAGGCCCACCTTATTGTGAGCCTCTTTTTAGAAACTTGGTAGCGGGAGCTGGATTTGAACCAACGACCTTCGGGTTATGAGCCCGACGAGCTACCAGACTGCTCCATCCCGCATCAACGTGCAAAAATTATATACAAATATGAAAAAAAGTCAATCTAAGTTTTCTTCATATCCGTCTGATTAAGTTGCACCTTAATCAAATGGTAGCGGGAGCTGGATTTGAACCAACGACCTTCGGGTTATGAGCCCGACGAGCTACCAGACTGCTCCATCCCGCAACAACACAAACACTGCATACACCGAACTTAACTGGTTATTAAGTTTGGTGCGGAAGGGGGGACTTGAACCCCCACGCCCGAAAGCACTACCACCTCAAGGTAGCGTGTCTACCAATTCCACCACCACCGCAGTTTGTGGGACGCATTCTATTCCTTTCAATACAAAAAGGAAAGTCCTAAATCGACTTATTCAGCCGTTTTAGGTGCATTTGATGAAGTTTCAGGCGATGTTGCCGGCGCAGATGTCGTCGTTTGAACAGATTTCAAACTATAGGCATCTGTGGTTTGTTTCTTGGCAAACACAGCGAGTGTCAAACTGGTGACAAAAAACAGTGCAGTAAAAATCGCGGTCAGACGAGTTAAAAAGTTGCCTGCGCCTGAAGCACCAAATACGGTTGCAGCACCGCCACCACCAAATGATGCGCCTGCTTCTGCACCTTTACCTTGTTGTACCAGCACCAAAGCAATAATCAAAATTGCCAGAATGATGTGGACAACGAGTATAAAACTATACATCTCTCTTCCTCGTTATTTGCTTTGCGCAAATGCTTTTGCGATTTGGTAAAAAGATTGTGCATTTAAAGACGCACCGCCTACCAAAGCACCATTAATATCTGGACATGCCGCCAATTCAACCGCATTTTCAGCTTTCACGCTACCACCGTACAAGATCGCAGTCGTGGCGCCAAATGCCGTAATCTGCTTTAAGCCTTCACGGATTTTTGCATGCATCGCCTGGGCATCTGCGGGTGACGCGGTTTTACCCGTCCCGATAGCCCAGATCGGTTCATACGCTACCACAATATTTTGCCATTGTTCAGCTTTTACCACCGCTGCAATGTCACAAATCTGTTGTAATACCACCTGCTCTGCTGCACCCTGCTCGCGTTGCTCCAAGCTTTCACCGACGCAATAAATCACAGTTAAACCAGCGCTTAAGGCATTTTGCAGCTTTGCTTTTAATATTTCGACATTGTCACCGAATAACTCACGGCGCTCAGAATGTCCAATCAATACATATTCAATCTGACTGTCTTTTAACAGTTCCGCACTGACTTCACCTGTGTAGGCACCCGTGCCAGCTACACGCGAAAGATCCTGAGCCACGGTATATACGGCTCTGGCTGCATCTTTTAACTGAGCCTGAACCCCAGTCAGGACAATGCTGGTTGGTGCGACACCAATATGGCATTGCTCAGCAGCAATATTGTCCTGCTGTAATAACTGCTTAAATTCTTCTATTAGTTGGAAAGCATTCGCATGCATTGGATTCATCTTCCAATTGCCAACAACCCAAGGGGTAATGGTTGAATTCGACATCCTTCGCCCGCCTACTGTTAATTTTCAAAAATGCTGCATATTTTACACGGATTTTTATAAAATTCAGTTTTTTTCTATTGTTTAGATCTAAATCAATTTAAAATTTATCTTCATCTCAGCCTGGTTACAGTTTACGCGCTAGTCGCTTGTTATATTTATTTAAAAACAACAGGCTGGTGGCGGGCAAAAGTATCGGATCAGTTTAGAAATGAACGTATTAGATAAAATTAATTTGTAAAAAAACTCGATCAGTTCAAAGTTTAACGATGAACCAAGGCAAAAACGACACTTTAGCTAGTGGCATTTTTGCCTAACAAAAGTATAATTTTTAGGATACATATTATAAACATTTATTGTCATAAGGCGGACAGATGTCAGGATTACATACGTCTCCAAAGTTTTCGGGGTTTATTCGACGGTTAGTTGAAGACAGTCATCTGTCTGCAACAACCATGCAAACAGCGATTGATACAGCTAAAAAAGCACGACAAGATATCGTCGCACATTTGATTGAACATCATCGTTTATCACCACTCACCATTGCTGAAACCATTGCAGCCGAATTTGGTGAGCCGTTATTTGATCTGGCCGTATACGATACCGCCCTGTTACCGCGTGATCTGGCCGACAACAAACTGATTCAGAAACACAGAGTCGCGCCCCTGCTGCAGCGGGGTCAGATTTTATACGTTGCGACCAGCAATCCAACCAATATTGAAGCGCTGGATGCCATTCGCTTTAACACCAAGCTCAATATCGAACCGATTATTGTTGAGCACACCAAACTCGAAAAACTGATTGAACAGCAATTTGGCGATTCAGGCAGTTTCGACTTTGGAGAGAGTGAAGATTTTGATTTAGATATCGATGTAAACCAAGATCCAAACCAAGAAGAAGAGGATGCACCACAAGGCGACGAATCCCCAATTGTTAAATATATCAACAAGCTCCTCATTGATGCGATTCGTATGGGTGCATCTGATTTACATTTTGAGCCTTATGAAAAGATGTATCGGGTGCGTTACCGTGTAGATGGAGTACTGCGTCAAATTGCCACGCCGCCCTTACAAATGGCAACCCGTCTCGCCTCCCGTTTAAAGGTCATGTCGCAAATGGACATTTCAGAAAAACGGATGCCTCAAGATGGCCGTATTAAATTAAAGCTATCCAAAACCAAAGCCATCGACTTCCGTGTCAACTCACTACCTACACTGTTTGGCGAGAAGCTGGTGCTACGTATTCTTGATCCATCCAGTGCCATGCTCGGGATTGAAGCGCTGGGTTACGAGGACGAGCAAAAAGCCTTATTTATGGAAGCGCTGGATAAGCCTCAAGGCATGCTACTGATTACCGGCCCAACCGGTTCTGGTAAAACCGTGTCTTTGTATACCGGTTTGAATATCCTCAATACTGAAGACACCAACATTTCTACTGCCGAAGATCCGGTCGAAATCAATCTGGAAGGCATTAATCAGGTCAACGTCAATCCTAAAACCGGACTGACCTTCTCTGCTGCATTGAAAGCATTCTTACGTCAGGATCCAGACATCATCATGGTCGGTGAGATCCGGGATCTGGAAACCGCAGAAATTGCCATTAAAGCCGCACAAACCGGTCATATGGTGATGTCGACACTGCATACCAACAGTGCCCCTGAAACCTTGACCCGTTTGCGCAATATGGGCGTGCCGTCCTTCAACATTGCCACTTCGGTCAATCTGGTGATTGCACAACGTCTGGCACGTCGCTTATGCTCGCAATGTAAGGCACCGATTGATATTCCAAAACAGAGCCTGTTAGAGCTTGGCTTTACTGAACAGGATATGGCCGATCCCGATTTCAGGATTTTTCAACCGGTGGGCTGTGCCGAATGTCGTGAAGGTTATAAAGGCCGTGTCGGCGTCTATGAAGTCATGAAAGTTACGCCAGAAATTTCCAGAATTATTATGGAAGACGGCAATGCCTTACAGATTGCAGCGGCATCCGAACAAGCAGGTTTTAATAATTTACGCCGTTCAGGTTTAAAAAAAGTGATGCAAGGAATTACCTCTTTGCAAGAAATTAACCGCGTAACAAGTGAATAAAATCAATAAAAAGGATTAATAATCATGGCAGCTAAAAAAGCGCAAATGATGCCAACTTTTGCTTATGAAGGGGTTGACCGGAAAGGGGCAAAAATTAAAGGGGAATTACCGGCACGTAATATGGCTTTGGCGAAAGTCACCTTACGTAAACAAGGGGTCACCATTAAGAATATTCGGGAAAAACGCAAGAATATTCTTGAAGGCCTGATGAAGAAAAAAGTGACCACGCTGGATATCACCATTTTCACCCGTCAATTGGCCACCATGATGAAAGCAGGTGTACCACTGGTACAGGGCTTTGAAATCGTGGCCGAAGGCTTGGAAAATCCCTCTATGCGTGAAGTGGTGTTGGGGATCAAAGGCGAGGTTGAAGGCGGTAATACTTTTGCTGGCGCCTTAAAAAAATACCCGCAATATTTTGATAATCTGTTCTGCTCGCTGGTGGAGTCGGGTGAACAATCAGGTGCACTCGAAACCATGTTAGACCGCGTTGCGATCTATAAAGAGAAAAGTGAACTGCTCAAACAGAAAATTAAAAAGGCCATGAAATACCCGGCTACGGTGATTGTGGTGGCTGTGATTGTGACCATTATTCTGATGGTCAAAGTGGTACCCGTATTCCAAGACTTGTTCAGTTCTTTTGGCGCAGATCTTCCGGCATTCACCAAAATGGTGGTGAACATGTCCAAATGGATGCAAGAGTATTGGTTTATCCTGATTATCGTGATTGGTGCCATTATTGCTGCCTTTCTGGAAGCGAAAAAGCGCAGCAAGAAATTCCGCGATCTGCTCGATAAAATGGCTTTGAAAGCGCCTATTTTTGGCGATCTGGTTTATAAAGCCATTATTGCGCGCTATAGCCGTACCTTAGCCACGACGTTTGCTGCAGGTGTCCCACTGATTGATGCATTAGAATCAACGGCGGGAGCAACCAATAACGTGATTTATGAAGAAGCGGTCATGAAAATTCGCGAAGATGTTGCCACAGGTCAGCAACTGCAGTTCGCCATGCGAGTTTCGAACCGCTTCCCTTCAATGGCCATTCAAATGGTCGCGATTGGTGAAGAATCAGGTGCCTTAGACAGCATGCTGGATAAGGTTGCCACCCATTATGAAAATGAAGTCGACAATGCCGTAGATGGTTTAACCTCTATGATGGAACCGCTAATCATGGCTATACTGGGTATTTTAGTCGGTGGCTTGGTTGTTGCCATGTATCTACCGATCTTCCAAATGGGTTCTGTGGTTGGGTAATCTGGGGTTTAAATGCAATCGTTACTTTCTTATTTTATCGAAAACCCGACTGCACTGTATCTTGCAGTTGGGCTTTTGAGTTTATGTATCGGCAGTTTCTTAAATGTTGTCATCTTCCGCACACCCAAGATGATGGAACAAGAGTGGCAGCAGGAATGCCAGATGCTCCTGCATCCTGAACAGCCGATAATTGACCAAAGCAAACTGACACTGAGTCAACCCGCTTCGACTTGTCCCAAGTGTGACGCTCCTATTCGCTGGTACCAGAATATTCCTGTGATTAGCTGGTTAGCGCTGCGGGGTAAATGTGGCAGCTGCCACAATCCGATCAGTATCCGTTATCCGCTGATTGAACTATTGACCATGCTGTGCTCGCTGGTGGTCGTTGCGGTCTATGGCCCAACCCTACAAATGCTCTTCGGTTTAGTGTTGACCTGGGTTTTGATCACTCTGACTTTTATTGATTTTGATACCCAATTGCTACCCGATCGCTTTACCCTTCCCCTCGCTGCCTTAGGTTTAGGAATTAATAGTTATGCCATTTATACCTCGGCCAGTCTGGCGATCTGGGGTTATATCATTGGCTTCCTGTGTCTCTGGATCGTGTACTATATTTACAAATTACTCAAAGATAAAGAAGGCATGGGCCATGGCGACTTTAAACTGTTAGCCGCCTTAGGTGCATGGATGGGACCAATGCTGCTGCCTTTAATCGTGCTACTCTCTTCAATGGTCGGTGCGATTATTGGTATTATTCTGCTGAAAATGCGTGGTGAAAATCAGCCATTTGCATTTGGCCCTTATATTGCAATTGCAGGCTGGATCGCCTTTTTATGGGGTGATCAAATCATGAAAGTTTATTTAGGTGGTTAATATGGGTTTTATCTTGGGGATTACAGGCGGTATTGGTAGTGGGAAATCAGCTGCGACCCAATGGTTTGAATCTCAAGGTATTAGCGTAGTCGATGCCGACGTTGTGGCCAGAGAAGTGGTTGAGCCAGGCCAGCCTGCATTACAGGCAATACAGCAAGCCTTTGGTGACTGGGTCTTATTGGAAGACGGCAATTTAGATCGCAGAGCACTACGTGAGCATATTTTCCAGTTTCCGGAAGCCCGTCAAACGCTGGAAAAAATCACCCACCCCGCCATTCGCCAGTCCATCATCCAGCAATTACAACAGGCTGAAAGTCCTTATGTAATTTTGGTTTCACCCTTACTTTTTGAAACCAATCAGCATCAACTCACACACCATACCTTACTGGTGGATGCTGATGAACAAACCCAGCTACAACGGGCCAGTCAACGTGATGGACAAAGCGAAGAACAGATCCGTAAAATCATTGCGGCACAAATGCCCCGTGCGCAAAAACAACAGCTTGCCAATGATATTGTCGTCAATGATGGTTTATTGGAACATCTGCATCAACAACTGAAACCATTGCACTTGAGTTATTTACAACGTGCAGAACACGCCTTCTAACCTTGTTTCTGCCGGGCTAATTGTGCAGCCAGACTATCTTTACGCAACCAGCGCCATGGCTGCAATGCACCGATTCCCATCCCGATCAGGCCACACACAATCGCAGCATTCAACGGCTCATTGAGTAAAGGCACGGCAATAAGCGCAGCAATGAAGGGGGCCAAGGTGACAATACTGCCTGTTTTAAATGCCCCTAATCGCTCAATGGCTGCCACATAAGTCAGGGTTGCCACAATAACCACCAGCACACCATGAAAAAGCCCCTGAATCAATAAATGTGCAGGCGTTGCTTCATGGAAATGCTTGGGAATAAATAGAAGATAAATAGGGAGATAGATAATTGCAGACCAGATCACCACACCTGCGGTTGCGTGCCAGGCTGAGAGCTTCCACTGTTTCAGCAAAACCGTGAAAATCCCCCACCAGATTGCACTGACAAATAGAAGTAGATCCCCGACACCTAATCCTGAGGCTTGATCATGCAGCATCAAATAGCTCATCAGCAGCAATGCACTCATCATGATGATCAGACTGGCCCAAGTATGCTTATCAAAAGGCTGTCTAAACAAGATATAGGCAGCGACGGCGGTACACAGCGGAATACAGCCATTCAGGAAAATGGCTGCATGGGCAGCGGGTGCATGTAAAAAGGCGCTATACACCGTAAGGCAATATACGAGTCCGCCAATCAGCGCCAAAATCACGGGTCGCGGATTCCATAAAAAAGCGAGATCTTTTTTATAGATCAAAACTGGCAATAAAATCAGGGAAGCAATGGCAAAACGCATGGCCACCAGATCCCAGACACTGACATGCCAATGTGCGTTGAGGCGGGAAAAAATGGTAAATCCGCCCCAGATACACATGGTGATCAGGATAAAGAAATAGCCTTGCGTACGAGCAGTCATCTGGGCTTACATAGAACAATATGAGCTTAAATTATACACCACGTTGACGGCAGGCTTCATATAATGCCATACCTGTTGCCACGCTGACATTTAAACTTTGCAAGTCACCCGCCATCGGGATATACACGGTATGATCACATTGTGACTGGGTAATCGGTCTTAAACCGGTATCTTCAGCACCCATCACAATCACCACAGGACCTTTAAAATCACACTGATGAATCGGTAATGCTTTTTCATCCAGCATGGTCCCAATTACACGGGTATGCGTGCTGTCTTTCAGATGTGCCAAAGTTCTTGCCAGATTGGTCACTTGAATAAACTTAACTTTCTCGGCCCCACCCGCGGCAACCTTACGTGCTGTCGGTGTCAGACTAGCTGAACGGTCACGTGGCACTATCACTGCCTGCACCCCCATCGCTGCCGCGGTACGGATACACGCGCCAAGATTGTGCGGGTCAGTCACCTGATCAAGCGCCAGTAACAACGCATCTGGAGACTGCTGCATGAGTTCATCCAGATCTTTTTCATTCAAGGTCGGATGTGGGCGCACCGCAGCAACCACCCCTTGATGGAAGGGTAAACCTGCCAGTTTTTCCAGACTGTCGCGACTGGCTTTTTGAATACTGATCCCGAAAGGTTCGGCCAGTTGCAAGATCTTTTGCAAACGCTGGTCATCTCGACCTTTTAATGTAAATAAAGTCAAAACGCGTTCAGGCTCTAACTCCAACAATGACTCTACCGAATGAACGCCATAATAATATTCAGGTTTTGCCATGAACGACCTCGTTTAGCACGTTCTCTTTTGTATAAAAAAGAGTGTTAGGAATATTGAAAAATAAGAATCCTGCAAAGTGACTTTACAGGTGAGGAGCGATTATAGCTCCGCAAGATTACCTAATAAAAAAATCCTGCAAAATGACTTTACAGGATTTCTATTGGCTCTAGTGTACTCGATTTAGAAAGGAATAGGTTAGCCTTCTAAATGACAGACATAGTCGAGGACATCGTCTGCTTCAATCAGGAAGGTACTATTGCCAGGGACATAGAATGATTGCCCTGCACGGAATAATTCACTTTCTGTACTATCTGCGATTTTTACACGACATTCGCCAGAAATAATTTCCATACGCTCTGGCACGTGTGTTTCAAAAGTTAAAGGCTGTTCAGTGGGTAAAATTACACCTAAAGTCTTTTTTGTACCATCTTCAAATTGTACGGTGTGACTAATACATGCCCCGCCAAAATACACATTCGATTTCTTAATGACCGTTACATGATCAAACTGCACTGAACTCATGCGTACTCTCCAAATAATGCCGCATTTATATTAGGTTATGCTGGACGTAGTTTAATTGTGCCGTGACAACTAATCAATCCATTTTCTGGGCTAAACATAGCAATTTTCATACCTGAGCGAAGATAAGCAAAGTGAAACTTTGCCTGAGCGCAAGACGAACAGCTGTGCTGTGAGTGAAGGAAGGTAAAGCAACGCTTTGTCTGGGCGCAAGTCGAGCAGCTATGCTGTGAGTGGCGAAGATAAGCAAAGTGAAACTTTGCCTGAGCGCAAGACCTTGCGCCATATATGGCTCATATGCTACGAGTGGCGAGGAACAGCAAACATTAATAATATTTACCTGAGCATAAGTCCTTGCATCATATATAACTCATATACTGTACATAGCGTCGGACAAACAAATTGGATCTGCTCAACGCAAAACCTGAGCTCCCCCGCTATAAATGTTGAAGAAAAAGCCAAGAGGTCAAACACATCACAAAATAACCCTCTATCCGCACAGTAAATCAGGAAATTCCACCATTCAACTCTTGTAGCAACTTTAAAACTTCTCTATCTTTAAGCAAAAGATTCTGTGCATTGGATGCGTTTATGCTCACCCATTTAACTTTAATTAATTTTGCACTCGCCGACCATTTGGCTTTAGATATTGAACAAGGCTTCAATGTATTGACCGGTGAAACTGGCGCGGGCAAATCATTATTGTTAGATGCGCTATCTGCATGTCTGGGTGAACGTACCGATACCAACTATGTCCGCTATGGCGCTGACAAAGCCGATGTGACTGCCGTATTTAGCTATCAGGCGGACAGTGCCGAAGCACAATGGCTCGCCGAACATGAACTGGATGATGATTCAGGTGAAATCCATTTAAGACGTGTGATTTTTGCCACCGGTCGTAGCAAGGCCTGGATCAATGGCCGTCCGAGTAGTTTAGCCGAACTCAAGGAAATCGGCCGTTTACTGGTACAACTCTATAGCCAGCACAGTCAGCAACAGTTATTAGAGCCACCTTATCCGAAACGCTGGCTGGACCGTTATCACAATTTTGCTGAACCCTCGAATGCTGTTCGTGAAGCCTATAGTACCTGGCAAAAGAATATCCGCCAGCATCAAGCAGCGTTGGATGCACAGGCAACACGCATTCAGAAAATACAAAATCTCGAATCCCAGATTGAAGAACTCGAAGACGTGGTTCAAACCGATTATCGGGACATTGAACAGGAGTTTGATCGTCTCAGTCACCATGAACATATCATGCAGGACTGTAGCTATAGCCTGAATGTGTTAGATGAAGCGGAACAGAATATTACCCAGGAAGTAGCCTCGATCATTCGTCGTCTGGAGTCTCATGCGGGTCGTAGTGAACAGCTCGCCAATATCTATAATGCTTTGCTCAATGCCCAAAGTGAAATCGATGATGCTACGGCAAGCCTGCGTCAGTTTATTGATCGTCAAAGCTTTGATCCGGAGCGGATGGAACAACTGAATGCGACGTTGGAGGTATTCCATCGTCTGGCCCGCAAGCATCGCACCCAACCCGAATTACTCAAGCAGGAATATGAAAGCTGGCAACAGGAATTAGAACAGCTACATCAGTTGGAAGATCCAGAAACACTGGCGGAACAGGTTGAAGTCTCCTATCAGGACTTTATGCAAAAAGCCCAGCATTTAGATGAGATTCGTCGTGCAGCAGCGATTCCATTAGCGAAACAGCTCACCGAACAGGTCAAACCATTGGCACTGCCTGAAGCACACTTCGAGTTTAAGTTTGAACCCTTAGAACCTGCCAATGCAGAAGGCTTAAGCTTTATTCAGCTCTTATTTACTGCCAATAAAGGCATTCCGCCACAACCACTGGCGCGCGTAGCATCCGGAGGTGAGTTGTCACGTATTGCCCTGGTCATGCAGGTCATGAATGCAGAAAAAACAGATGCTGAAGTGCTGGTATTTGATGAAATTGATGTCGGGATCAGTGGAGGCACAGCTGAAGTGGTGGGACGCTTACTGGCGGATCTCGCCCAGCACGTCCAATTATTATGTATCACTCATCAGGCTCAGGTTGCAGCACAGTCTGACCAACATCTGCTGGTGAAGAAACAACAAACCGATCCGGCCAGCAGTACCATTATCGAACTGGGCGAAGAGCAACGTATTTTAGAGCTGGCGCGCATGTCGGGCGGCGTTGAAATTAGTGAGACCACTTTGCAACATGCCAGACAGTTACGACAGCTAAAATTTCAGTCGGCCTGAGCCAAGGCATAAAATATGAGAAAATAATTGGCGAAATCCGATTAACTCTTGTATGTTGATAAAAAGAACCTATATAGATAGATCAGCACCATACATTGAGGGAGAACCGCCTAGGTGACGAAACAATATCTAACTCACCGTTGTCTCATCGCCCCACCTGACATGGCCGATGACTTCTTTGCCAATACGGTCATTTACGTGGCTCGCCATGACGAAGATGGCGCTCAAGGTATTATCATCAATCGCCCTTCTGAATTACAGATCAAAGAATTACTCAATGATTTAGAAATTGATGCCGATAATGTGCATCCGCATGCGGTATTGCAGGGCGGTCCATTACGCCCGGAAGCAGGTTTTGTGTTACATACCGGTCAACCGACATGGCATTCGTCGATTGCGGTGGGCGAAAACGTCTGCATTACCACCAGTAAGGATATTCTGGATGCGATCGCGCATAATGAAGGGGTGGGTCGCTATCAGATTGCCCTGGGTTATGCCAGCTGGAGCAAAAACCAGCTTGAAGAAGAAATTACCCGCGGTGACTGGTTGATCTGTGAGTCGGATATGGATCTGATTTTCAATCTGCCTTATGGTGACCGTTGGGATGCCGCCTACAAGAAAATTGGGGTAGACCGCACCTGGTTTGCATCCGAGATTGGTCATGCCTGATATGCAAACAGCTCAATCAATTATGGCCTTTGATTTTGGTACGCAGAAAATGGGGATGGCGATTGGACAATCCACGATTGAAAGTAGCAATCCCCTGCCCTTATTTGCCATGAAAGATGGTATTCCAGACTGGGATAAACTGTTAAAGATCGTCAAGGAATGGCAACCGACCTTATTTTTGGTGGGCTTACCGCTGAATATGGATGACTCTGAATCTGAACTGTCGGCACGTGCACGGAAATTCGCCCGTCGTTTACGTCATCAAACCAATATTCAAACCTGGATGGTAGATGAACGTCTGACCACACGTGAAGCCAGAGAAGAACTCGAATCTTATCAAAGTAAAGGTCAGGCCAAACGTTTATCTGCGGATAGCTTTGCCGCTGCATTATTAATTCAAAGCTGGTATCGCGATCCTGCCGGGATTACCCCTTAGCGAAAACCATCATTTTTATCATTAAGCGGCGTTCCATGCCGCTTTTTGTTGTCTCATTCTTAAATGAATTACACCACTTGGGAACCGTATGGATTATTTTTCAATAATTCTCACAGTCGCAGTACGCCCCGACACAAAGGCCAATGGATTATGCGGCTGCTCATCCAGTACAATTTTTACCGGTACACGCTGCGCCAGACGCACCCAGCTAAAGGTTGGATTCACATTCGCCAATAAATTTGAGCTGCCAGAGCGCTCACGGTCTTCAATCCCTGAGGCGATCCCCTGCACATGACCACGAATCTGTTGACGATCACCCATCAGTTGTACCGTTGCAGCATCACCGACATGAATACGGTTGAGTTTGGTTTCTTCAAAATAACCGACCACATAAAGTTGTTGACGGTCTAACAATGCTGCCACGGCTTGCCCGACTTTAACATAGTTACCGACACGTAAATCAAAGTTCGATAAGGTACCATCCGCAGGTGCAACCACTTCAGAACGATGCAAATTCAACTGAGCCAAATGCAGCGTGCTATTGGCCACCTCAATCAAGGCCTGTTGTTGCTGGATCGCAGCATTGGCTTGTTCGATATTGGCAGTCAGTTGCTCTTTCTCTGCAATCGCTTGATCACGTGTCGCAAAGACTTGATCCTGTTCTTGCTTGGAAATGGCACCATCCATCAAGCTGGCATAACGCGCAGCATTTTTCTCCGCCAGTTTCATATTGGCTTCAGTTTTGACCAGACTGGCTTTTGCTCCTGCCAGATTGGCATGTGCCTGCGCCAAACCGGCTTTGGCTTTGGCTAAATCCGATTTGGCCTGTTCCACATCCAGCGCCTGACGTGCCACATCAATTTTAAATAGCACCTGACCTTTTTTCACGCTCTGGTTGTCCTGTACCAGCACTTCGGTGACCAACCCATTGACATCGGAGGCCACCTGAATCACATCACCACGAATACGGCCATCCCGTGTCCACGGTGCAGCATTGTAGTAATTCCATAAATGCACCACCGTATATACTGCGATCAGGACCGCCACAAGTAATACAATTGGACGTATGACTTTTCTCACATCAAATGCATTCATGTTCATTACCTTTACCATTTATCTTTAAATCATTAAATTTCATAGATGCGTTATTCAAAACACTTAAGCCCAGAACCATACAAATAACCCGTGCACCAGCAGCAAGAGTCCCAAGTAAAAGCACAAATTAAAAATACTCGGCAGTGCAATCCAGCCTTTACTGATCAACCGATCAAGCCATGGACCTGCAAGCTTAAACAATACATAGGCAATAATGGCCTGTACCAAAAGAATCGGAATATAAATGCCATAAAGATTAAGTTCACCCATGAGATACACCTAAGCCATACATGTCTGAATAGCGCTGTTCTGTGGAAATATGACCAATGCTTTCGCAGATATTATTCAGCGAAATCAGTAGTCGTTGACGTAATTGAGCATCTTCAATCTGTGGAGCGATATGCTGCAAACGCGCGATTTGCTGTACGATCTCTGCTGGAAAATGATGAATCGACAGTTGCTTCTCTTGTGCCTGAAAATACGCGGTCAGTTGTTGCTGTAACATATTCAATTCTTGTTGCAGTTCTGCCAGTTGCGGCAATTTCTGGCTAATTTCCTGTAAACGTACCAGATCCACAATCGAGCTACTTTCCACCAAAGCATTTTGAATCGCTGTTTTAATTTCTGGATTTTGTACCATCTTGGTATTCAATACACCGACACGATCCAGCATGCTACGTAAATGAATCTTGAAGTCACTGCCATAAGACAGATGTAATGCCTGTCGCATGGCCTGATAATGCAAAGCCAGAATCCGTGTCGCACTGGTATCCGGAGAAACCGCACGTACCAGATCAATCACAATCAGCGACACCATCACCCCTAGGACCATAGCAAAGGAACTGTCCAGATAAGACACGGCATCCATGGTGTATTGATTATGCAAGTTCAAACCCATCATGGTGTTAATGCCCAGTACCATACCGATTGGCATCAGCATCTGGTTTGCCATCATGGTCACGGCGACCAGAAACACCGGGAACAATACCAGCGCCAACTGCCAGAAGTGAGTGACGTGCGGGAAGATACCAAAGGCATATAGAAACACCAGACCTGCCGAAACGATACTGCCCCAGATAAAGATGCGTAACACTGGCACCGGATTATCCAGAGCGGTCAGGATACAGGCCGTGATGGCACCCATTTGCGCCATCATGAAGCCGGCTTTCCAGCCTGATAAAATCCAGGCACCGGTAACAATAAACGTGATCAGCACGGCACTAATGCCACCGCGAATCGCAATACCATGATCGCGGTGCAAACTCGGATATTTGGTAGTGATCGAGGTAATTTCAGCGGGTATGTCTTTTTTGCCCTGCTGGATCTGTTGCCAGATCAGTTTTACCGCCAGCATATTGGCAATAAAATGACGCACATCCATTTTCAAGGCTGCCAGTACAATTTGCTGTTCAGGCGTTGCAATCGACATCAACTCAGCAAAGTCCTGTTCAAAACTATCAGGCAATGTTTGTAAATCTGCTGGTGTTAAACCCCGTTCCTGTTTTAAAAAGGTCAAGGTATCCTGACGAAGCCGATCTAAATGTGGGGTCAGACTGGTCAATTGCATTTGCCCGAGCTGTTTCACCCGTTGCGACAAAGCCACCAGATTCGCTACCACCAAAGACACCTGATGCAGCATTTCCTGCAAGGGTTTGGTCATGCCATTGAGCTCACCTTTTTCATAAGCCAGATGCACGGCCAAGGCATGAATATCGGAAGCATCGCGGGTAATGACCGATAAAACCTGGGTATAGTTTTCTGGTTCTTTCTGCGCGGTAATCAAACGCTCAAAGGTATTTTCCAGATCATTCAGGGTTTTATTGACACGCTGCTTGATCATGGCCCCGACATGGACCGGAAAAAAGGTGGCTGAGACCACGGCGGTGGCCACCACCCCAATAGAAATTTCCAGCACCCGAGCCATGGCAATATCAAAAATATTATAGGTATCGATATACGTAATCGCGTTATATACAATCATTGCCGTGGAATACCCCGCCAGCATGAACACATAACTGCGTGGCGTGCGGTCAAGTAATGACACATACAAGGCAAAACCGACCCATAAAGACAGGATAATGGTGAATAGCCACGGCGTATTAATAAAATGCGGTGTCAGCAATAAGGCAATGATTGCCCCCGCAACGGTTCCCACTAAACGGTACACACATTTGGAAGACACCATCCCTGAATAAGGATTGGCAATAATCAGCACGGTACCAATCGACCACATCGGATTGATCAGGTCCAGTTCAAACGAAATAAACAATGCCAGCATACCTGCTACAAATGTTTTGCACGCAAAGATGATGTCGAGTCGACTCGGTCTAAAAGCCAACAACTGTTTAAATAGCATGAACATGTCTCAATTCAGGGTCAGTTTGATCCTCATCACATCAATAAATAGGTGACGACTTGTCCAGACTGATCTGAAGAATTCAAATCAGGGCAATTGATAGGAATAAAACTGGGTATTGGGAGTGATATACAATGCTTGTGCTTGGTATGTTTAGAGAGATTTCCCTAAAAATAATTATCCAAATAAGACATTGTGCTGCTAATTTTTTCAAAACAAAGCGAATTAGTCAACACAAATTATCACTATTTGATAATTTTTAATTTTAATCTAAAATAATGACGCTGATATTTCAGAATTTTCTCAACAACGGCCTCTATTTCCTGATCGAAGCTGAGCAAATTTAAAATCCCATACCCCACTTAAGCCTTTTCTGTTATAAAGCAATAAAAGTTCGGTTTTCACGTTATTTGGCAAGGAGTAGACAACGCATCATGGCAATTTCGAGTTTTGGTAAAATTCTCACCGTACTGGATTTATTTTCAGTTTCACGTCCGATTATCAATGTCGATATCATTTGTGATGAGCTTGGTCTTTCTAAACCCACTGCCTATCGTTATTTAAAAGAACTGGTCTCGGCCGATATACTCAAGCGCATTAGTGGTACCTCGGGTGACTATACCCTTGGCTCTAAAATTGCAGTACTTGACTATATTTCGCATAGTACTGATCCTCTGGTTCAGATCAGTATTCCGTTTATGCGCGATATTGTGGAACGCACCGAATTGTGTTGTTTACTCACCTATTTAAATCATGATTACTGTATCGATCTGCATCATGAGACCTTTAAGGATGCAGAATTACTGTCTTTTGGCCGGGGATGTCCACGTCCGGTGTATATTGGCGCTTCACCTAAAATCGTGATCGCTCATTTATCCAAGCAACGGATTCAGGCCTATTATCAGCAGTTTTCAAAAGAATTGGCACAAGTCGGATTTGCGCAAACCCAGGAAGAGTTCATTCAACATATGCGCAAAATCAAGAAACAAGGCTTCTATTTATCTCAAGGTGAAATTGATCCTCAACTGTGTAGTTTGTCGGTACCTATCCGTTTCTCCAGTAAAGAAGCACCGATTGCACTGACCCTGGTGGCCTCGAAGAACCGTTTTGACTTCATCAACATCCAAAAGTTGATTGAGATTTTGCAAAATAATGCCCATCAGATTGAACATAAATTTGTAAGCTTGTCTGAGAGCCACGGCCAGCCAGTTTGAGAATATTAAAAAACTTTTACATTTTACACGGTTGTAAATAGCAATAAATTCTCATATGATGATTATGTTCTTCAGCATACTCTCCCAAAAGAGCATGACTTTCCTCAGAGAACTAAGCTCATCGTTGTTATGGGCTTTTTTCTTGCCTGATGTATGTTTATGCCATAAAAAAAGCCTTCTTGTTTGAAGGCTTTTACAGTTAAAAGTATATTAACATATGATTTTTTGAATCAGCTTGGCTTCTACCAACATCGTCTCAGTCTGATCAGCTGCAATAGATATCAGGTGCTTTCCATTTGAATAAAGAACTGTATCCTCAGTATTCAAGTTATAACTCAATACACCTCGTTTAAGTACTTTTTGCTCTCCTGTGCTTGAATACAGGACCAGCTCCCAACTACGTGGAATAACGCCAGCAAATTTCTCTCCAGCATTTTGATTTTGCTGCACTGCCTTTTGTGCCTTAATCAAATTTCCTTCCACAAACAGTTCTTCTTCTGATTTCTGTCTCGATTTCGCAGGGTTACTACCTGAGGTTGATTTCAAGGATTCACCTGTATAGCGCTGGGTAAAGAAATCCAACCAGCCAAATACTGCCCGAATAATTTTAAATGGCGCAGATACAATATCTTTTAAAGAATTGCCACGATAGTGTTGATTCTTATAAGGTCGCTTTAAAAAATGTAGCTGTCCCTTCGCATCTATTTTTGGTTTGTAGCAATCATAACGAGGGTCGGCAATAATTGTTTCCAGATCACCTGTTTGCAGATTCAAACGACACACTTCCCGAGGCCCGATACTGACACTTCCTTGCTGATCATAGGCAAAACCACAACTATCGTAATAAATAATGTCTGGATTTTGTGGATCAAAACATGGGTGCTGATCCTGACAATCACCTTCTGTAACATATTGAATCCGATTAGAATCTAAACCTAAAATACAAAGATGACGTTCATAGGCATGCTCTGGACTAGCTGATAAAACTAGCCTTTTATTCTGCGCATCGTAATCCATGTGATGAATAATAAATTCATTATTCCTTAATATTAATGCTTCGGGTTGCTGTAGATCCAAGAGTGATTTGATGTAAATCGCACAGCCATCCTGCAATTGTGCTGCATAAATTAAATGCTGCTCATCTATTAAAACCGCATCAACAGGATAAACATGCGCCAACTCTTCTTGCTCGCTATAATTCGCGACACCCATGAATTGTGCCCCCGTTCCCGAGGTTTTCCATTGCTTGCGCTGCCTGATTTCTTGCAAATTTTTCTTGTACTGACTGACCGCATGACAATCAATCGTGTGGGATTTTTGGCCTTGCAATTGATGTAAGAATTGGTCAGATAAATATAATACTGATGACATTGATGTATTCCCAACTTATCGTTTTAAGCACTCACGCTTGTCCAATCAAGCATCGTGAGTGCAGTTATTCTCTAATTTTTTTTTAAATTTGCGCCGGCTAGGTGGACTTAGCTTCTAAGGCTGTTTTAAATACGGCCACGCAGCTTTCATGTAAATAAACATCGACCATAAGGTTAAGATGACAGCAGCATAGAGCAAGGCATAGGCCCAGATCTCCAAAGGTTTCCAGTTCAACAGGAATACGCTGATCGCAATCATTTGAAAGGCGGTTTTGTATTTTCCGACCGTTGAAACCGCAACACTGGTACGCGCACCAAGTTCCGCCATCCATTCACGTAAGGCAGATACGGTAATCTCCCGAGAAATAATCACGATCGCAGCAAAGGCCATGGAAATGGTCGGTTGCCATTGCACCAGAACGATCAGAGCCGCTGCAACCATTAACTTGTCAGCAACCGGATCCAGAAAGCGTCCAAAGGCCGAGGTCTGATTCAGGGTTCGTGCCAGATAGCCATCAAACCAGTCGGTTATAGCTGCCAGAACAAAGATCGCCGTCAGTACCATATGACGCACCATGCCCCCATGATGCTCAGCAATTCCAATTGCTGGTGGCCAGTAAGCAATCACCAGAAACACGGGAATCAGGGCAATACGTGCCAAGGTTAAGATATTAGGAATGTTCAGGATTTGCCCTGTGCTCATAAACACCGCCATGTTGTTCGCATCAAATGCAGTTTGCACAAAGGATGTGCTGAGATTGTATTCATGTGTAGGCAACTTTATACGAAATGCACCGCAGTGTCGACTAGGCAAAAACCGCAACTGTTTGTCTAAGCACCGCAATTAAACGGTTTTCACGGTTCCACAGATAAGCATATTCGGTGGAATAACCATGTTCTGCATACTCGGTCACAACTTTATACTTAAACCAGTCTTGCACCTGCTCCGCCACCGGATGTAAATAGGTAATCTGCCAAGATAAAGAACTTGCCGGTGCAGGTATTTTAAACATCGGCAACACCCCCGGCGGCCACACGTCCATCAAGGTAAACAGATCAGGGAGCTGCATGGCACGGTTCTGGTGCAAATCGGGTGAAAAACGGCTCCATCCACCAAAATCAGGCACTTTACTGCCAGCCATTGGATAACTGCCTTCAGCCCAGCACAGTTCAAAATGCTGTAAACATTCAGGCATTAAGCCTTCAATATAAAAGGTTTTATCGAGTTGCTCTGGCGTTGGATAATCAGGCACCTGTGGCAAGTTTTCAACATGAATCCGGGACTCGCGCGCTGAACCAAAGCTGGCGATCAAGATCGTTTGTACAGCCTCGTTCTGCCATAACCTCACTTCCAGCGTAGTCACCGACTTGCCTTCACGTAAGACTTCCGCGGTAATATTGGCTTGTCCTTGCTGTACCGGGCCCACAAACGTGATATTACAGCTCAGCAGTTGTTTTGCTGCATCTTGTACAATACTTAAAGCTTTCTGGATCAGAATGCCTGCGACCAGTCCTCCAAACACGGTACGGCCTTGCAGCCAGCCTGACGGGATATCAATCCACTGTTGTTGTTCAACCTGCTGATAGAGCGGAAGCAATGACATCATTTTTCCTTCATGTTCAAAACGTCCTATCTTTGAACGTTTTTCGTGATTTGTGAATGATCATTGACACAGTCTGAACAGGACGATTAAGTCAATTGGCCCTTTTATTCATGCAAGATTTTATAAATTGTTCGCGCCAGCACTTCACCCAAACCAGGAACAAGCATCAAGTCTTTTTCGGAAGCTTTTAATACCCCTTGAATACCACCAAAATGGGTGAGCAGATCGCGTCTACGTTTTGGCCCCAAGCCAGGAATTGCTTCCAGAACTGAACTGCTGCGACGTTTATCGCGCTTGGCACGATGTTTAGTAATGGCAAAACGATGGGCTTCATCGCGGACCTGCTGAATCAGATGCAAGGCTTTATGATCTTCGGGCAATTGAATCTTGGTGCCATCAGTAAAATGTAGCGTTTCCAGTCCAGGTTTACGTCCTTCCCCTTTAGACACCCCAATCATAAAGGCATCCAGCTGCAGCTCCTGCATCACCTCCATCGCCATATGCAACTGCCCTTTACCGCCGTCAATCAATAGCAAGTCTGGCAGCATATTCTTTTTATAACGACGGATCAGCGCTTGACGCATGGCGGCATAATCATCACCACCGGTAATATCCTGAATGGCAAACTGGCGATAATCACGTTTTCTGGCACCGCCCTGATCGAACACCACACAAGAAGCAATCGGTGCTTCGCCCATGGTATGACTGATATCAAAACATTCAATCCGGTCAATCGGGCGGCCAACCACCTGTTCTAGCTGATGAAAACGCTCATTCAGTTCCAGATGACTACTCAACTTACCTTTAATCGCATGCTGGACATTCATTTGCGCCAGCTCAAGCCATTCCGCCCGGGTTTCACGTACTTTATGCTTGATCTGGACCTTTTTATGAAAGCTTTGCTGTAACGCCTCTTCCAGTTGAACCTTGTCAGGAATGTCGATATTCACAATCAGTTCAGACGGCACTTCATCAGCCACCTGAAAATAAAAATTCGCTATAAAATCACTGAGCATCTGCCCCAGATCATCACTCAGCATATCCGGGAAATAACTTTTACCGCCCAGCATCCGTCCATTACGTACATGCATGATCTGGACACAAGTCACCCCTGCCTGATAGGCAATCGCCAGAATATCGGCCTCGCCCTTAATTTTAAATACTGCTTGCTGGGCCTGAACTTCACGCAATAAGCCCAAACGATCGCGATAGAACACGGCTTTCTCAAATTCCAGCGCTTCTGCCGCCTGCTCCATTTTGCTGATCAGTTCCTGATTCAGTTCTTTGGTATCGCCTTGCAAGAAGCGGATCGAGTTATCGACATCTTCTTTATAATCTTCGGGGCTAATCAGACCCACACACGGCGCAGTACATCGTTTAATCTGGTATTGCAGACACGGGCGTTTGCGTTGTGAAAAATAGCTGTTTTCACACTGACGTACATTAAATAATTTTTGTAAAACCAGTAAGGTATCTCTGGCACTATAGGCACTGGGATAAGGCCCAAAGAACTTGCCAATCTGGTGCTTGCCCTTGCCTCGCCCACTGGCAATCCGAGGATAAGGTTTATCCGCAGACACAAAGATATAGACATAAGACTTATCATCCCGCAGCATAATATTGTAGGGCGGACGATGCAGTTTAATCAGGTTTTGTTCGAGTAATAATGCTTCCGTTTCCGAGCGCACCACCAGCGACTCAATATCATAAATACGGGCCACCAAAGCCTGTGTTTTCGGATGATCAATAGTTTTTACAAAATAGCTCGAGACACGGTTTTTCAGGTTTTTGGCTTTGCCCACATATAGCAGTTCGCCGTCCTTACCCAGCATTTTATAAACACCGGGTAATTGGGTCATATGCGCCAATATTTTTTCAATGTGTTCTCGAGCGTTTGAATTCACTAGTCAGCTTTAATCATCAGTATTATCTTGATGATGTAGCCTGCCTAAATCAATTTCAAGTCAATTGAGCTGAAATCTATCAATTGAATAACTCAAATTACATTGATGATTAAAGAACCTTGCCTAATACTTTGTCCACGCTCTTAAATGCAGACTCGTTAAATAAATCACAGGCCAGTTCATTTGTGGAAGGAACTACTTGAACTTCTCTTGTAGTATGGTAAAAACCCCAATATTCACGAGCCTGATGACGGATCCGTGTATTCGCTAAATTAAACTCTGTGCTGGGTTGAAATGCTGTCCATGCTGCATTTTGCCAGATTCCCTGATTTTGGACATTACTACTCGTGCTGACGTGCGCAAGATTTTGTGTCGGATAAGATTCAATATAATCTTGCGTACTCAACTGAACTTGTTTCTGCCAACATGTTGCACCTGAGGGGAATTTATCTTGACTAGCAAATAATAAAGCTTGAAGAATTTCCAGTGTTGCATCATTTATCAGAGTTGATGCTGTCGCTTGGCTTAAAAAGTATCGCACGGCGTCCGAAACTTGTAAGCCAGATAAGTCAATCTTCTTAAGCTGATAAGTGAGCTTAAATGTTGTTCTCTGTTCTAAATTATAAGGTTCATATTCTAAAACACGATCATTAAATATTGCTTTACGACCCACCATATAAGCTCCCGCTGTATTTTGTGGCGGAAATATTGTTGAGATACCATTGCTTGTTATAAAGTTTCGAAGAGCTTCCGTTTGTAATACAGGTTTTTCATTGTAAGCAATTAAAAGATCATTATTTTTATCGATCTGATAGCTTTTTTTTATCAGTTTGTTTGATTGATTTGCGGCTGCAAGATCATAACTGTAAAAAGCGTTATTCTTTGGATCAACAGTTCCATAATGATCATCATTTTCTTCACTACAAGCCACTAGGCTTAAAAAACTTAACCCAATCAACAATTGTTTTTTCATTATATTTTCTCATGGTTTTAAATATTGAATTTTATCCAAGTCATACTATTCCGTACAACTAAAAAATTATTTCCATTCAAAAAACAAGTTTATCTAGCTCATCTGAAGCAAAAAATTATTAAACTATGCATTATCATGTCCTTGCTGTAATAGCTTGCAGAAAACATCTTTATCTTTAGGTGAAATCAGAATATGACTTATCACACCATTTTCTGATAATCAATGCGTAAACGATCCAAAGATAAGGCAGCAGATGAAATGATGTTATGACTTTCTGAGATTTTGGTAATGTCTGACCTGTTGATCTGCCACTTAAATAACATTGAATGAATCACTAAGTGCTGTTCTGTCACGATATAGCGCGTATTTAGAATCGGCCACCACAACAATGCAATAGTAAAAAAATAAATTACTGCATGTTCAGGATATTCCTGCATCGTTCTCTTGATATACATGGTCCACAAAAATTGCAGCAATAAGCCTGAGGTTGCGATCACGATACCCCAAAATCACCAGTCGATTTTGGAACGGAATACTTGCATATGAGCTTCCAAATAATATTGATGGATTCAAAATATCTTATCGCAATCCCCCATAAAAAAACGCCCTTACGGGCGTTGATTTAATTCGAACTTAAAAGACATAAGGACGAATAAAAATCAGGAAGAACAAACCTAGCATAATGAACCATTTCAAGAAGTAGTACAGTGAACGATTCGACTTCTTCAAGGCTTTGGCTTTAATACGGATCTGGTAAATATAACCAAATGCCTTATTTAAACCACCTGTCTGGTCACCTGCTTCATTGGGTGAACTCGCCGCCGTCATCACCTTTTTCCCAAACCAGTGATTAAACTTTTCCATAAAACGTGTTTTTAATGGACGTTCAACATCAGCAAAGAAAATGATACGGTTTTGATCCGTGGTATTTTCAGCATAGTGGATATAGGTTTCATCAAACACCACACTTTCACCATCACGCCAAGAATAACGTTCACCATCTACATCAATAAAGCAACGGTCATCATTTGGTGTGATCAAACCCAAATGGTAACGCAATGAACCTGCATATGGATCACGGTGACGTACCAGACGGCTATCTGGCGCAAGTTCAGTAAACATCGCCGCTTTAATGGTTGGTAATGTTTTTAATAAAGCGGTTGTTTTTGGGCAAAGCTCGGCTGCTGATGGATGTGCAGAGTCATACCATTTCAAATAAAAACGTTTCCAGCCGGTTTTAAAGAACGAGTTAAAGCCCAAGTCATCGTAAGTACTTGATGCTTTAATCCCGCCTTTGTCATACAAGGCTTTGGCTTCATCACGAATCATTTCCCAGTTTTCATCAAGGATTTTTAGATCCTTAAAATGCTGGGTGTCGATATACGGCTGATTCGGCACTTTGGAAAACATGTACATTAAAAAGTTAATCGGCGCAAGAATCGTCGAATGGTCAAAAAACTGACGATAAAACGAATGTTTCACTTTCCCACGACGCTGGATATACAATGCAGAAATGATAAAAATCGCTAATATGATCCACTTAATCATATAGTTACCCCTTCTCGGTTTAACTAAGCTAGCTTCAAAGCTTGGGAGTGTCTGGAAAAATTTTAGCAATATTAACAAAAGCTACTGAAATAGAGAAATATAAAAAGCAAGGGAGGTGCCTTGCTTTTTATTAAAACATTTGAAAATTATAGTTTCGCTATTGTTTGTGCTGCAATATCGTTATACCACGAACAACCTTTTTCCAACTCAGAAACATAAGCTTTTTGATTATAATAGTTATATGAGTCTGTTTCTTTATTGAGGGTGGCCAAACGTTTTTGCTGCTCAGTAATCATATTACTCAGATGAGTATCTTCAAAATGATTCATTTTACCTATAACAAGTTCACCTTTAAAATTAATGAGGACTGCCCCAAAAACGACTCCATAAGCATCATATTCACGATAATAACGCCAGGTATAGTCATTCCATTTTCCTGTCGAAATCTTATAAGTATGCCCTGCTTCTTTCACAGCTGCTTTGAAATCTGCTTCGACCAAGGACAAGACCTCATCATAATTATCACCAGTCATACCTTCTTTAGAAAAAGTAATATATGGCTTATCAACAATCTCATCTTGGACTTGATAACAATAAGATCCCTGAGGAAAATATAAGGGTACTGTTCTTTGATAAGCTTGACCGACTGTTTGCGCCTCAAACCCACTAGCCCCCCATTGATCAAAAATAACTTTATAACCAGGGTAAAAGCGATCAAAAACATTTTCACCAGAGATATTTATCTTCTTAAACGTATGGTAATAGCCTGTTTTAGGAGCATCACTAAAATAAAATTTTAAGGGTGTAATTGCTTTCGTATCTGAGTCAACCCAAGTGTTTGTAAAAAGTTGATCTGCCGTCAACAAAAACTCATCTTCACTTAACGGTGTATAGTAGGTTGTTCCTTTAATCACATTATCAACATACGCATATTTTTGCGCAGATAAAGTTTCAGGATCTACATGATACAAATCTACTGTAACTTTTTCCTGAATGGGTACAGTTGTATTATTGTCACTCTTTGGACCGGAATCATTTCCTGAACTACCACCTCCTCCACATGCGCTCAACATCAATGGAAGCATTGCCAATACAACAATTTTAATTTTTAACATAATTTTACGTTCTTAAACATTTTTATCACATGAAGCTTATCTAAAGATAAAAAAATAGACAAGTCTTTCTGTCCAGTGTTTATAAAATGTCCTATTTTGTTTAATAAAAATGCTTGTTTGATATTTCCAATCTTTAGATTAAAGTCAAAATTTATAGAGTTAGTTCCCCATCCATAGGACTGATTCATAGCATTAAAAACAGTTGAATATTTAAAGAACGCAGGCATTTCGACACGATAAATAAAGCCTCATAAAAGCCATAGTAGATACCAACAAGAATACTTAAAAATTATTTTTTTTCAAATAGATAAATTCAAACATAGAGCAACAAAAACAAATGGTGACCCTAGCGTCACGGCTTGATACAACTTGTTATGTCCTTTTTGGATATAGTTATCGTAAGATTAGCGAAGCTTTTTTATGTGCTCAAACTGCACATATGCTTTATGACATCCACTTAGAATCCTCCACAACAAGGGAGATCAGGCATGATCCACGCTGGCAATGCCATTACCGTCCAAATGCTTGCGGACGGAATTGCAGAATTCCGCTTTGACTTACAAGGTGAGTCGGTTAATAAGTTTAACCGTGCAACCATCGAAGACTTCCAAGCAGCAATTGCTGCAGTGAAAGCCAATAACGATATTAAAGGCTTAGTCGTAACTTCTGGCAAATCAACCTTCATCGTTGGTGCTGACATTACTGAGTTTGGCGATAACTTCGCTGCTGGTGAGCAAGCGATTGTTGATTGGCTTATGCCTGTACATGAAATCTTCAATAGCTTTGAAGACTTAGATCTACCTAAAGTTGCTGCAATCAATGGTACAGCGCTAGGTGGCGGTTTTGAAATGTGCTTGGTGTGTGACTACCGTGTGATGTCAGAACAAGCGCAAGTCGGCTTACCAGAAATCAAATTGGGTATTTATCCTGGTTTCGGTGGTAGCGTACGTTTAAGCCGTTTAATCGGTATCGACAATGCCGTTGAATGGATGGCAATGGCGAACCCGAAAAAACCAGCTGCTGCATTGAAAGACGGTGCTGTAGACGCGGTTGTTGCTGCTGACAAATTACAAGAAGCTGCGGTTGATTTAGTTAAACAAGCCATTGCGGGCCGTTTAAACTGGAAAGCAAAGCGTCAAGAAAAATTAGACGCAATCAAATTGAACCCACTTGAACAAATGATGGCGTTCAATACGGCGAAAGGTGCGGTACTTGCGAAAGCAAACCCGGCTCAATACCCTGCGCCAAAATTATTGCTTGATTCTTTACAAGCAGGCGCAAGCTCAACCCGTGATGATGCATTAAAAGCAGAAGCACAAGGTTTTGCAAAAGCAGCAATTACGCCACAGGCAGGCGCATTGATCGGTTTATTCATCAATGACCAAGTGGTGAAGAAAACTGCGAAAAAATATGAAAAAGGTGCTCATCCAGTGAACCAAGCCGCTGTTCTAGGCGCTGGTATCATGGGTGGTGGTATTGCTTACCAAGCGGCAAGCAAAAGCACACCAATCATCATGAAAGACATTGGTAACCCACAACTTGCATTGGGTATGAAAGAAGCGAATGGCTTGCTGACCAAGCAAGTTGAGCGCAAGAAAATGAAACCTGCGCAAATGGGTGAAACACTGGCTCGCATCCGTCCAACTTTAAGCTATGACGAGTTTAAAGAAGTGGATATCGTGATCGAAGCGGTGACTGAAAATCCTAAAGTTAAAGAAATCGTGCTTGCTGATACTGAAAAGCATGTTCGTGAAAACACGATTATCGCGTCTAACACCTCAACGATTTCAATCACACGTTTGGCGAAAGCATTACAACGTCCTGAAAACTTTGTGGGTATGCACTTCTTCAACCCGGTACACATGATGCCACTGGTAGAAGTCATTCGTGGTGAGAAAACATCTGATGAAGCGATTGCAACCACCGTTGTTCTTGCTCAGAAAATGGGTAAAACACCAATCGTTGTTAACGACTGCCCAGGTTTCTTGGTTAACCGTGTATTGTTCCCTTACTTTGGTGCATTTGACCTGCTTGTAAAAGACGGTGCGGATTTCCAGCAAGTGGACAATGTGATGGCGAAATTCGGCTGGCCGATGGGCCCTGCATACCTGATCGACGTTGTCGGTATCGATACAGGTGTTCATGGCGCAGAAGTGATGGCAGAAGGTTTCCCTGACCGTATGAAGCCAGACTACAAAGGTTCAATCGAAGCAATGTACGAAGCAAAACGTCTTGGTCAAAAGAACGACGTTGGTTTCTACAAATACGTGTTAGATAAGAAAGGCAAGAAAGCGAAAACTGTTGATCCAACAGCATACGACATCATTGCACCATTCGTGACTGGTGAAAAACGTGAGTTTGATAACCAGGAAATCATTGACCGTATGATGCTTGCTTTCTGTAACGAAACTGTTCGTTGCCTAGAAGACAAGATCGTTGCAACTGCTTCTGAAGCAGACATGGCAATGATTATGGGTGTTGGTTTCCCTCCATTCCGCGGTGGTCCATGTCGTTACATCGACCAAACAGGTGTTGCTGAATACGTTGCGCTTTGCGACAAATATGCACACTTAGGTAAAGCTTATGAAGCGCCACAAATGTTGCGTGACATGGCTGCTAACAACACAAAATTCTACGGTTAAGGAGCGACGTGAATGGCTACTTTAAATCCACGTGACGTTGTGATTGTTGATGGCGTTCGTTCTGCCATGGGCAAATCACGTAACGGTATGTTCCGCAATGTACGTGCCGACAGTTTATCTGCTGAATTAGTACGTGCACTTGTTGCTCGTAACCAGTTTGATACCAACGAAGTTGAAGATGTAATCTGGGGCTGTGTAAACCAGACTTTAGAGCAAGGTATGAACATTGCTCGTAATATTGGTTTGTTGGCTGATATTCCAAAAACTGCTGGCGGTCAAACAGTAAACCGTCTTTGTGGTTCTTCTATGCAAGCAATCCACACGGCTGCAGCTCAAATTGCAACCAACCAAGGTGATGTGTTCATCATCGGTGGTGTAGAGCACATGGGCCACGTCGGTATGATGCACGGCATCGACCTTAACCCAGAAGCATCTAAACACTATGCCAAAGCATCGAACATGATGGGCTTAACCGCTGAAATGTTAGGTCGTATGAACGGTATCTCTCGTGAAGAGCAAGATACGTTTGGTGTTGAATCTCACCGTCGTGCATGGGCTGCAACTCAAGAAGGTCGCTTCAAAAACGAAATCGTCGGTGTTGAAGGTCATGATGCAAATGGCTTCAAAATCCTTTGCGACATCGATGAAGTGATTCGTCCTGATGCGAATCTTGAAGCATTCCAAGCATTGAAACCAGTGTTTGATCCTAAAGGTGGTTCAGTAACAGCAGCAACTTCTTCTGCTCTTTCTGACGGCGCATCTGCAATGTTGCTTATGTCTGCTGAACGTGCTCAAGCATTGGGTTTAAAACCACGTGCCGTGATTCGTTCAATGGCAATTGCAGGTTGTGACGCTGCGATCATGGGTTATGGTCCAGTACCAGCAACGCAAAAAGCGCTTAAGCGTGCTGGTTTAACCATGGCGGATATCCAAACCATCGAGTTAAACGAAGCATTTGCTGCTCAAGGCTTATCAGTCATGAAAGGCCTAGGTGTTTATGACAAACAAGACATCATCAACTTGAATGGTGGTGCGATTGCATTGGGTCACCCATTGGGCTGTTCTGGTGCGCGTATCACTACAACCTTGTTGAACGTGATGGAACAACAAGATACACAAATCGGTCTGGCGACCATGTGTATCGGTCTTGGTCAAGGTATCGCGACCATTATCGAACGTGTTTAATCGACACTAAGATAAAATAAAATCCCCACACTTTGTGGGGATTTCTTTATCTCATAAATTTGTTTCGCAAATTATTTGCATCTATTAAAATATCTATTTCATTTAAAAATTCATGATATTTCTTAAAGTACCATTCAAAATTTTTATCTGTTTCATTTATTTTATAATAATAAATAATTTTTGATAAGCTTTCTAAATCAGTAAGTCTATATTCCTCACCTAATGGTTGATAAGGGCTAATAAGAATATCTTCAACAAACAAATTCTTATATTTTTCGTGAATTATTTCACATGGGAATCCATAACCAAATTTTCGAGAAAAAGCAAATCCTTCAATCTTATCATTAATAAAATTTTCAAAAAAATTATTTAAATTTTTATTTATTTCAATTTTCACCTCCATATTATTTTCAACTTTATTTAAATCACAAATTTCTTTCCATTTTTTATTATCATTAAACAACTTACTACTTTTTTTATTAGTTAAAGCAATTAAACGTACTCTACTATTCGAATATTCGTAAACAGATAACCCACAATCCTTCAAATCTCTAGACATCATCTTAAAAACTTCTACTATGCTAGATATGCTATCTACACCAACAACTCTTTTCTCATTTAACCTTAAATCTTCAACAGTTTTACTCTCTAAAAAATAATCATCATAAAAATAAACCTCACCCAACTGAATCATTTGATTAAAACTCATTCTATCTTTTTTAAAATCTATTACATAGTCTAACCATTTTCTACATCCAATACTAAAACTCCAATTGTATTTTTTATTTTTTACTAAAACTTTTATAATAGAAATTTCGGGGCTATCAAATTCACAAAGATATAAATTCAAATGGTTAAATATATTTTCTCTAATCACAGCTAGAAAATCATTTTTCCAATAGTCTCTATTTACTTGCAAAACTTCTTTTGCTTGATACCCATAACAATCTAAATCATATTGTATACCAACAAGTAAGCTCCTTAATAATCTATGAATTCCATACCTATAATCAAATTTAGCTAATTGTCTTTTGAATTTTGCGTTAACTGAATTAGATTGATCTAAGGAAAACTTAAACCTAAAAGAAATATCTTTCTTTCTATCCCACAAATAATTATTTTCTTCGTAAATTTTTTCAGAATTTACAAATGGGGTATCAGATATTTTTTTTATTATTTCTCCTAACAAAATATTTTTCCATTTATTCTCTAAATAACTTAAATTCCAATAATCTGTTACATCCTTAAATCCATGTACTTTTATATTTTTAAAAAAATCATATTTATAATTTATTTTTAAAGATGTGCCTGTATCCTTTCTCATAAGATCATAGGAAATTTTTGTTATAAAACAATATCCTTTCTTTTCTCCTAATGGAGAATACATATCTATATTTAAAGTTTCATTACTTATATAACTATTGGTAGAAAACGATATTTTATTATCATTATCAGGCAAATTTTTCAATAATAGAAATGCACTATGTAATCCTATACCAAATTCACCTGATGGTCTCATCCAATATGGCATTTCCTTAATTATTTTTTTCTTTATTTCATTTTTATTTGAACCTGCCATACTCTTCATGTAATTCAAATCATGTAAAGATATACCTATTCCATTATCATTAATTGACAATTCCCAAATACTATTTAAAGTATTCTCTATCTGATATTTTTTTTCTAATCTTACTGAAATTGGATATTTTTTTAATAATTTAAAAAATTCTTCATGATAAGGGTGTAATGTAGTTAAAAGTTCTTGATCTTCTTCTAACCAAATTCTCAGCATAGTTGCATCAATAGCATTTTGCATTAGTTCACGATAAATACTTAGATCACTATTATATAAATTTGCTCCTTGTAATAGTTCCATTCCATTTTTTTCATCTATAGTAAATTTCATTGGCTTGTTATTTAACAAAATTTTTTCTTTTCTTACTCCTTTTTCATATTTGACTTCCATTTTAACTTCAAGTTGCTCAATTGTAGGAAGCGAACCAAATTTTAAACTTGGTACAATTAAATTCCACTGGGACATCTGATTTTGAAATTCTTCACGTATCCAGCCAAACCAGTTTTGAGTTTCGACATAAGACATTTCATCGGGACACTCAGCGACAAGTTTTACCGTTCGCTTATCGAGCTGAAACTCACGTAATGATAAATGCTTATCATGATGATGTTTACTTACAGAGGGCATATTACTGACGTGCTTAGCCATGACAGGACAAAAACGATTATCATCAAGGTCAAATAGATCACCTAAGCGAAGTAAACACCCTATAAATCTTGGATGACAATCTTCTGTACCCAATCCAGTTTGTTTATAAGGAATTGTATCCATCAAGGTATCGAAATTCATCCCATGAGAAACACAAATTTGCCCTAAATAACGATAAATCCGATTAGGTAAAAGTTCAGTTCTTGGTGAGGTAATTCCTAAATCTTTAAAAGGATCTTCTACAATTTTACCAACACGCTTGTCATGCCCACGTCTAAACCACTCAGCAACTAATTGACGGTATTGTTCTATACCATCAAAGGGATGATCGACAGTACCTATTGCTGATAACCAGTTTTTCTCCACATAAGCTTGGCAAAATTTTTGAAGATCATGCCCTTTTTCATTTGCGATGGTTTGAATCATAAAGTTGAAATCAGGATTTGAATGTACTTCCTTGGCATTTTTTGCATCAACTAACATTCCAACATCATGCCAATACGCAGCTTCAAGAATTAACCATGTATCAGTAGCACTAAGTAAATCAATATCATCACCTAAAATACGCTCAATGTTCACTAAAATTTGCTGTGAATGTGATGCATTATGATTGCTAAAATGTGGGTAAAAGCCCCCAATATTTTCTAAAGCTTTACCTACTAACTTTTGATCAAATTCCCACTGCGAAAGTAAAATTTTTACATTATCATCAGCTTCACATTTCTTCTTTAAGTGTGCAATTAATCTAGTGCTCATATCATTGTTTTTAAAAACTATTAATAATTATTATCATACATTAAATTCCATTATTATGATTAGAATAATGCCAATAAAAAAAACCCGCACTATGCGGGGATTTTTTATTGCTAAGATCAAATTTTTAACGTGGCAGTAAAGGGTTCGATGGCGGATTTAATCCATCTCGAATCTGTTGCTGCAATTTCAAAATATCACCTAGATCGATTTTAATCGTGCCATTGCGGATGCCGTCAATATTACCGCGGTTAATATTCAAAGGCTCCAGCATTTTAAAAAGACCATTGGTCGGATCTGAAGACTGAAAACCTGATGCCACAGCCAATATGTACTGCTGCAAAATCGGAGAATATTGGGACAGATCCGGCTGTGCTGTCGTAGGCTGATAATTCACAGTAGTCGGACTTGCAGTCACACCTGCATTCTGTATGTCATTGTGAATTTTATAGACACGATGCTGCAGTGCTTGGCGAGTTTGCTTATCTTCTTGATAAGGCACGAAACCAACTTCTTCACGCAGCTCGGATTCAGCCATGACCCGAATTGTCGGTAATGCCGTCACCTCACCCTCTTGCGCGTAAGCGATTGGCGTACCTGTAACAATCAACAGGGAGATCAAAGCTGCTTGTTTTTGAAAATTCATCGTTTGCTCCAAATATCCCTCATCCATAAGAAAATAGTGAGTTAAATAAAAGCAGATATAAATAGGCTACAGCAAAGTCAGAATGGATTCAGTAAGGGTCAGATAAACGGTAAATTTCAATTTAAATCCGCCCTGCTTCATCCAAAATAAAAACCTATTTAAATTATTAAAAAATAATAATGATAACTATTTACTTAAATACATTATTTATCCATAATTTTACAAAAATTTACTCAACCTCCTAAAGTACACATGAAAAAATTACTCTGTTGTTTGGCAATTGGTCTTTCTGTCACAGGCTGCGCAACCACTAAAATCTCTCCAGAAGAGCGAAATAAACTCAATCAAACCCAAACGCTGATCAAAACAAATCAGGTTGCCGTTATCTCGGATGGATGTTTAATTCGAAGTGAGTTAGGCACCAGTCTGATTGAAGGTGAACAGTCTCGCTTAACTGCCCAGAAATTTGCTGCCCTGCTCTCCAGCCAGCTCAATGAACAAGGTGTAACAGTCAGTCATACTTTCATGCCTTTTGTGTGTGGTCTTATGCCTGAAGAGCAACTGAAGAAATATGACTATCGCCTAGATAGTGAAACTAAACGTGCTGAAATTAAAAATTATCCACTTGTTTCTTTAGAAAACAAAACCTTGTCAGAGCAACAGCAGCAAGCTTTGCTCAATCTTAATCAAAGCTTTAATAAACAGGTGGCATTGGCTCTTAAAAATGCCAAAGAAAAAAAACCGGTGAGTAATCTGCTTGAACTAAGCGATCAAGACGTTGCGGTAATTAAAGATTTAACCCAATCCAATTACGCATTTATTGCATCAGTGACAGGTACGGATGCGTCTTTTGGTAAGAAATTTGCCGCCGGCGCTTTAAGTGTAGGCGTTACCCTTGCAACCGTCGGTGCTGGTAGCGGTCTGGTAACAGCCTATATTCCACAGGAAGGGCAACAGTATGTGGTACACATTGTTGATTTAAACAATAAAACCATTATGTGGACAAAAGCGGGGTTACTGATGGGCAAACCTTACTCCAAGAAAAATCACTCTGTTGAAGCGAAAGCAATCTTGAATCCACTCTTCGAAGTCGCAAGTAAATAAAATTTTAAAAGAAATCCTCATCAACTGTGAGGATTTCTTTAGCTCTGTTGCAAATCGTCGCAAGGATATTTAGCCGAGAATATGTTGAACTGAATGAAAATCCACTAACTATGGGTTTCCTCTTCATCATCCCCCTCAAAAGTCTTGGAAATTTTTTCAATATTCAGGCTCTTGGCCATCGCATCAAAGATGTTTTTATACACGCCTTGTTGCTGGTACAGCTGATGATGCTCACCATGCTCCACGATCATGCCATCCTGCATGACATAGGTATAATCCGCATCAATAATCTGTGACAGACTATGGGAAATAATAATAACCGTCCGTCCTTGCTTAATCTCATCCAGACTATGTTTGATCTGTTCAGTTGCGATTGCGTCCAGACTTGCGGTCGGCTCATCCAGAAAAATAATCGGGGGATTTTTCAGGAACATACGGGCAATCGCAATCCGTTGCTGCTGTCCACCTGAAAGCAATAAGGCGTCGGACTGATAGGCCTGCGGTAATTTCAGAATCTGCTCATGAATCGAGGCTTTCTTCGCGGCAGCAATAATTTCATCCTGTGTTGCATTCATCTTGCCATAACGGATATTTTCCTCAATGGTTCCCTGAAAAATATGATTTTTTTGCAATACCAGACCAATATGATCCCGTAAATATTGGGTATCGATATCATTTAACGAGGTGCCATTCAGTAGAATTTCACCCGATTGCGGCAGATAAAACTTATCAAGTAGACTGATCAGGGTAGATTTCCCCGCTCCCGATAAGCCAACCAAAGCGGTAATCTTGTTGGGCTGGATGGTCAGGTTAATATCCTTCAAAGCATGAAAACCATTGGGATAGGAAAAATTCACCTGTTTCAGCTCAAATTTGCCGGTGAGTGGCGAGGGTTTTAACTGGCCCGACGTCTCCACCTCATCATCCGCTTCCAGTATCTTGAAAAAGCTTTCTGCATAAATCATCGCGTCATTGACTTCATCATAGATCCGGTGCAAGGACCGGATCGGCGCAGAGACATTGTTAAATAGCAGAATATGAAACATGATCATGCCGATGCTCATATCACCGACCAGCACAAAATAGGCGGTGAGGATGATAATAAACACCACACCGATCTGTTCAATAAAGGTTTTTAAGCCCTCGAACAGAAAACTAAGTTGCCGTGTCCGCATCTGGTGATCGGTTAACTGTTTTTGTAGCGTCAGCTGTTTTTCTGCTTCGATCTGTTCACGGTTAAAGGATTTGATTACAGTGATCGAGTTGATAATACTCAAAATACCCTGACTTTTACGCTCGCGCCCATCACGTAAATTACGGCGCGTGCCACTGAGTTTCTGCGCCTGTTTAAAGGTGACCCAAAAATAAATCGGGACAATACACAGTGCCACCAGACCGATCCAGACATTGGCATAGAACATCAAACCCAAGGCGATCAAGGCACTACTAAACAGCGGGAAAATCTCGATAAAGAAAATCTGTACCAGTCGGGTGATCGAACCAATCCCCCGATCAATACGGGTCTGTAATTTTCCGGCCTGATTATCATCCTGGGTAAAGAAAGCCAGCCGATATTGCAAAAATTTCACGATAATCGACTGCGCCACATCTTGTGAGATCAAGATGCGGAGTCTCTCACCAAAGAACTTTTGTCCAAACTGAATAAAGATATTGATGATCTCTTTACTCAACAAAATCACACTAATGGTGACCAGAATATGCCAGCCTGCACTCAAGCCCTGTCCTGATTCAACCACCGCATTGATCTGATCAACCGCATATTGCAAGGTCAACGCATTGACCTGTGCGGTTAGAGCACCAATCAAAGTCAGCAGCAAGGTCACGGCAACCAGCCACTTATAGGGAAGAACAAAAGGTTTTACTTTATGAAATAGCTGCCATAAATTCATATATTCAACGTCTGCCTTTTATGCGTGCAATGTGTATGAGTCAGCGATATTAATTACAGTTCTTCTTCCAATACCTCTGCATTATTTTTCTTGATCTTCTCCATTTTGCTATTCAACTTCAGCACATCCTGATACAGCGTATTAAATTTTTTCACCTGCGCTGTTTCACGGAAAAGAATCATTTTGTCCTTTCTTTGCCATTGGTGTTTTTTCAGCATGTCAAACATGGCTTGTGCTTTTTCAATAATCTGCTGTTCGATCGGGAAAATATCATGCGCTTTATCCGCTTTCAGGTTACTTTCCAATTTTGCCTGTAAGGACTGTCGCATTTCATTATGAATGGCCAGACTTTTTGCCTGTTCCATAGAACTGGACTGAATCTGTTGTCGTGCATGTTCATATTCAGTGGATGCTTTACGCACATCCGCCAGCATCTGTTCAGTTTCTTTATAATCCTGTTTTCGATCCTGATCTAGTCGTTCTACATCTAGAAAAGTATCCCAGTTCGCAGCTTTAAGTTCACGTAGATAACGATTGCGCGCTTCAACATTCTGCATCCAGTAGTTGAGCAGGAATTCTGACATCAACTTGTAATCGCCAGATAAGCGATCGTCATGAATATCCAGTTGTACAGGTGTAGTCCAGTCTTGTGCCTGATCATAAAGTGTACGCATTTTCTCAGCCATCACCACTTCAAACATCTGTTTATTGTTGGCAGCACGTTGCTGTAATTGATGTTGATAGAGAAAAAAAGAACCGATGCCAAGGACCACCACAAGGAAAAATAATAAAAAACGGCGCATATTGCCTCCAAATTCATTATATTTTTTTATGTTCTGAATCTTAGTTTAATCGATAAAAGACAAACCTTTATATGATTTTTATTTCAGTTCTCGTAACGCAGCATTACATATTCATCGCTTTAAATTCATCGGCTCCGCCCCTATTATCTGTTTAACGAGAATTGAAGAGATACGCCATGCGTGTAGATATTTGGTCAGATGTGGTCTGCCCTTTTTGTTATATCGGTAAAAAACGTCTTGAACATGTCGCAGAAGAAGCAGGCATTGAGCTTGAAATTCACTGGCATAGCTTTGAGCTGGACCCAGATGCACCAGCCAAGCATGACACATCGAATACCGAACGTTTAGCCAAAAAATATGGTCGTAGTTATGCGGAAATGGAAGACATGGAGCGCAATGTTGCAGCGATGGCAGCAGCTGAAGGCATCGACTTCCAATGGCAAAAAGCCAACTCGGGCAACAGCTTCAACGCACATCGAATTATTCATCTTGCCCAAAGTAAAGGCTTGGGCAATGAAGCGGAAGAGGCATTCTTCCATGCCTATATGACCGAAGGTCTGGCCATTGGCGAACGTGAAGTGGTGGAAGAAATTGCATCACGTATCGGTCTGGATAATGCCGAAGTCGAATATGTACTGGATTCCGATGAGCTGGCAGATTTCGTTCGCCACGATGAGAAAATTGCGCGTGAACAGTTGAATGTTACTGGCGTACCATTCTTTGTGTTTGATCAAAAACTGGCGCTGTCTGGCGCACAGCCACGTGAGATTTTCTTGCAAGCCTTGCAACAGGCGCAATCTACATCCTCTGAACAGATTGAGCAGGACGATGCAGCTCAATGTAATGATGAGCAATGTGAAATCAAGCCTTAATCATAAGACTCAGCTGCTTTAATCAAAAGATTAAGGCAGCTTTCTGATAACTCAAATAATAAAAATCAGTATTTATATCTCCCCCTTTCATTATTTATAACCGACTTCATTCGTCCCATTCATGTGAATGACTTTTCTGCTTTTTATTTAATGTGCTTTTCACCACTGCTTCTGTGAGGCTGGTCACAACTCGTCCATAAATTTATAGATGTCTTTTTACTTTATCATCTGGATATCCGATTCATTCTTTTAAAATGTTTTTACTTTCAAAGACAAACCATGATCTATATCTCGATTTAAAATCTCTGAATGTGATTTTCTACTCTTTTTTAAGCTATAGATTTTGTCTGGTTTTCTTCTATAATCGTCATAAAGTGACAATCTTTTGTGATGTATATTCAAGCGTTACGCGCGTTAATCGAGCTTTTAATGCCAGTCGAATAGACAGATAGCTCACAGCTTGTCATAGGGGCAAACATATACTTGAGCAACAATAATTGATAAAGCCGGTCTAAAACAGCGGTCAAATTTGCACTAATTCAGTATTTAAAAAAACAGGCTCAAGCCTATCTCTAAGGAAACAGCAGATGGACGTATTAGAGAAAGCACTTTTGGTGGATGAGCTCAAACATCTCATCGATGGGCTCAAAAATGAGAAAACATCACTTTTTGAAATTGCAAAAGCCAAACAACGGATTAAAGATATTTGCGCATCTTGCGACGATCCTGCATTTCAGCAACAAGTAACACCATTCAAGCAATTTATTCTGAATGAAGAATTTTCGGCTGACGATTTAGCCAGCTATGGTTTTAGCATGACCTATCGCGGGACCTATAACTTCATGGGACGGGTAGAAAATGCCTTATTTGCTTCGGCAGATATGGGCTGGGCAGCGTTACGTCAGGCACAACTCTGGCAAGTCTGGGTGATCCGGCCGGCCTTATCCTTTCTCAAAAGCCCTTGGCTAAACTCATCAACAGATGCCCTGCAGTGGCTGCAAAATCATGCTCATGAATATATCAAAACCGATCATGAACTCCAGCATCTAATTCCGGTTCTGCAACCGCTGGATCAACATCTATCGGATCAAGACCAGCAGGCTTCAAACGATGCACTGGCAAGACTCAAACAAGAAAGCGCCAACTTTCAATCCCAGCTCGATGCGATCATTCAAGATAAAATCAGAACAGTGCCAGAAAGCGTAGCTGCGCCAGTACCTATCGAGAACCGGATCAAACCGGGTTTTAGACACAGTGCCAAGCCTTCACCGCACCTGAATAAAGCACAGCCTTTAGCCTTGAATGATTTTAATCTGGATGGCCTGATCTGCCGTCTGGAACGTATTGATGCACGGACCTTTCCCTCGTTGTATCGGGCCGATTTGCATAATGAGATTGACCAGAATATTAAGATTGACTGGCTCTATTTAAAAGCCGAAAACGAAGCACAACCCATCTGGGAATCTGCGCAGGTTTTTGTCGCGGAACAGCTCTATGCGCAAGGGCAGTTTTCCCATTATGTGGTGCTGGTGGGAACCCATAACGTGGAATATGCCATTACTATTCTGCAAGCCTATACTGATCAGCGCCATACCCGCACCAGCTCGATTCATCAAACCAGCTGGTCCCATTTCAAACAGCATTATCATCAGCACGAAAGCCTGTTCAATGAATGCATTATGAATGGTACCTTGGTGTGGCAACGTGATCAGCGCGTTTATCCGTATATCCCGGCGTCATTTATCAATACACAAAAATTCATTCCATTTGAAGAAACCTCTGCGACCTTTTTTACTCCTGTGATTTTATTACGGGAACGTCAGAAAATCCGGGTCATTCATGGCTTGGAACGGGTAAAACTTTCCAGTGAAGATCAGGCCTATCCCTATTTATTATTAGACCGCAGCGATGGTTATACCTGGCAGTTGATTCGTCAGGTGATTAGCCGATTACCGCAACCGATTTCGGTGCACGATTTATATCAGGCACTGGAAAACAGCATGCCGGTCGAATCCTCTTAAACGCCTTTCAATCGCTCATTCATTTCATCCATCATTTCAAGCTATTCAAAATCGACTGAAGCTTGGAAGGGTGGCTGTTTATTACGCTAAATCCTTATGATCTTTAGCATTTTTGTACAGTTAAATTGCTGCTTTTTGTGACAGCCGCTTGATTTTATGCATTAAATCATCAAAAGTTAAACCAAGAACAACATATAAGCCTTTATTATGAATAATTTACAGCAAATGGTACCATCGCGTATCGTTTTTGCTTTGCTCGCATTGACGATGGGTACGTTCAATGTAGCGCAAGCAGAAACCACTCCCTCACAGCAAAATCAGCAGCCGAATACAACTTCGCAAAGCAATTCGGAAAATGCGCTGGACTATATTCCCCGTTTGGTCGATGCCACTCCGACGATTTTCCCCGAGCAGTCCGACCAAGTGAATGTTCCTCCCACCGCGGAAACAGAAGATAAAACCTGGTTTGATAAAAAACAGCGTCGTATTCGGGAATGGGCCGATAATACTTCAGTGAAAATTGATGACTGGTTTGGCGAAGTCGATCCTGATAAACCCGCCTCAGCAACCATCCGTGTCATGCTGGATAATTACTGGAATGAATATGATAATTATGAGGTCAAGCCCCGTATTCGCGGTAAGATTAAATTACCGACCTTAGAGAAAAAGGTCAGCGTGGTGTTCGGTGATGACACCTTGGATGATGAATTCAAGAATAATGTCGGCAATACCAATAATCAGCCCAATCAGGACCCAGATAAAAAATTTGACTCCAAGCAGACCCGTGATAGTAATGGCTCGCTGGCCTTGCGTTGGTCAAATTTCTCCAAAAAATTACCTTTTGAGACCGATGCCGATCTTGGTGTGCGCTCAGGCACGGATATTTATGCGCGTTTAAGAGCCGAAAAACACTGGGATTTACGCAATGATTTCCGTTTTAATGCCGAACAGATCTATCGTTATGGCAGTAAAAGTGAAAACTATTTACGCACCAATCTTGAACTGATCCATGCGCGGCCAAACCAGCCTTTCTTATCCAATCAGTTCAGCTTAACTTATGCCGATAAGCAGGATGATGATCTATGGTGGGATAACCGTATTTTCCGTCAACACCAGTTCTTTGCCCACAATACCTTCAATTACGGCATTTACACGGGCGGTTACTACAACAACAGTGACTTGCGTTTAAATAACTGGGGACCGTTCGTATCATGGCGTCAACCGCTGTGGCGCGAATGGTTCTACGTACAAGGTGATCTCAACTATTTCAATGATCACCGTGAAGATCGTAACCATTACGTGAGTACCTTTGTGCGTCTGGAAACCTTATTCTAAATTTCAGGCCAGCCTCGAAAAGCCCAAATGCTCCGTTGTTTGGGCTTTTTTTATTGAAAAAATAATATTTCTTTCAATAAATCCTTAAGCTTTGCTTGTTACCGTCATCTTTTTTTATTGTTCTTGTTTATGGCATGCGTCATCAATACGCTGTGGTTGTGTATTTTTTGATTGTAGGAAACCTGTGTCTGGGGGATCTGCTGATGCCTTTATTTCCACTGCTTTTACCTGTCAGCAGATCGTTTAATCGTCCTTCTGTTTCAGGAGATACAGCATTTGTTCAAGCCTACCACTCACCAACAACCAGCTTCAGTTGTACAGAAGAAAATAAGCTTGCTGCAGATGATTCACAACTTGCACACGACTTAATGGCGGTTTTCGGCACCGATACCCTGTGGCAACGGGCTCAACAGCCTCAACCAGTCAAAAAATTAGGTAAAAACAACAAACATCACAGCCAGCAAAAGCTTGCGACAGCAAATCCGCTCAGTGCAAGCTGGTCAACCATTTCAAGCCTATTACCTTTTAGTAACGATCTTGATCTGGGTGCAAATTCAGATACCGATATCTATATCCAGTTTCTCGCCAAAAAGAATTGGGCTTTGCCTTTAGGATTACAGCTCAATACGGCGCAAATTTTCCGTTATGGCTCCAGCAGTAAAAACTATGCCGAAACCAATCTTGATCTGACCCAAAAACTTCAGCATCAAAACCAACTGTCAAGCCAGTTCAATGTTTCCAAAACTCAGGATACCGACTATAGCTGGAGTAATCGCACCTTCCAGCAACTACATTTCTTGTCGCAGGATAAGCTGAGTTATGGCATTTTCAGCACAGGAGAATATGAAAATAGAGAACTGCGCGTTAACGAATGGGGGCCCTACTTTTCCTGGCGCCGTCCCATCTGGCGCAACTGGATTTTTATGCAAAATGATCTGAATTATTTAAATGTCCCTGCCACCAGACAGGCGGATCATTTTAGTTACCAGATGAGCTTTGAAGCACATTTCTGATGAAAACATCGCCACAGTTGTGGATAACTTTAAGGTTATCCATAGCAATAAAAAAACCTCTGCCGAAGCAGAGGTTTCTTGATCAAATGCCTTATTTTAATAACAAGCTATTGATGCGTTTGACATAGGCTGCCGGATCTTCTGGTAAACCACCTTCTGCAATCACCGCCTGATCAAAGATCACATTGGCGAGATCATCAAATTGCGCTGAACTTTCCAGTTTTTTCACCAATGGATGCTCAGGGTTAATTTCCAATGTTGGTTTAATCTCAGGAACCGCTTGACCCGCCTGTTTCAACATACGAATCAATTGTGGAGACAGCTCCCCTTCACTGGTCACCAGACAGGCTGGTGAATCAACCAGACGTGTCGTGACACGCACTTCTTTGGTCTTGTCTTTTAATGACGTACTTAAACGCTCGACCACCGGCTTAAACTGCTCTGCTGCCTGCTCTAAGGCTTTTTTCTCTTCAGCATCTTGCAGGTCGCCCAAGTCAACTGCACCTTTCGATACGTTTTGAAGCGGCGTACCATCAAACTCAAATACGAAGTTCATGGCCCACTCATCGACACGGTCCGCCATGAGTAAAACTTCAATGCCTTTCTTCTTGAACACTTCAAGCTGTGGCGAATTCTTAGCTGCAGTCAGGTTTTCTGCGGTGACGTAGTAAATCGCCTTCTGACCTTCTTTCATCCGTGCTTTATAGTCAGCAAAAGAGGTTGAAATGTCATCATTGGTCGAAGTCGCATAACGTAATAGCTTTAAGATCCGTTCGCGGTTACCGGTATCCTCACCCAAACCTTCTTTCAATACTGAACCAAACTCGGTATAGAAAGTCTTGAATTTCTCTTGGTCTTTTTCATCTTCAGATTTTGCCAAACCATCGAGTAAAGTCAGTACACGACGTGCATTGCCTTCACGAATGGTTTTCACATCACGGCTTTCTTGTAACAGTTCACGGCTGACATTGAGCGGTAAGTCAGCGCTATCGACCACGCCTTGAACGAAACGTAAGTAATTCGGAATCAGGTTATCCGCTTCATCCAGAATAAATACACGTTTTACATAGAGCTTGATGCCCGCCTTGGCTTCACGGGTGAATAAATCCTGTTTGGCCTGACTTGGGATATATAATAATTGCGTATATTCGGTACTACCTTCCACGCGGTTATGTGCCCATGCCAACGGTTCAGCAAAATCGTGGCTCAGGTTTTTATAAAATTCGATGTATTGTTCATCGGTGATTTCGCTCTTATTCCGCGTCCATAGCGCGCTTGCCGAGTTAATCGCTTCCCATTCATCGGTCTTGACCATCTTACCGCCGCTTGTAGCCTTAGCCTCTTCACCTTCAGCGACTTCGTCCTCTTGCCAAACTTCTTTTTGCATTTCGATAGGCAAGCTGATGTGGTCAGAATATTTATTGATAATTTGTTTAACTTTCCACGACTCTAGATACTCAAGCGCATCATCACGTAAATGCAAGATGATGTCTGTACCACGTGTGGCTTTATCAATGCTTTGAACTTCAAATTCACCTGTGCCGCCGCTAATCCAGCGCACACCTTCTGCTGCATCTAGACCGGCACGGCGTGATTCCACCGTAATCTTGTCCGCAACAATAAAGCCTGAATAGAAACCAACACCAAACTGACCGATCAACTGCGCATCGGCTTTTTGATCACCGGTCAGTTTAGACATAAAGTCTTTGGTGCCCGACTTGGCAATGGTTCCCAGATTATCAATCGCTTCTTGCTGGCTTAAGCCAATCCCGTTATCCGAAATGGTGAGGGTTTTATTGTCTTTATCTAAAGTGACACGAACATGCAGGTCTGGATCATTTTCATAATATTCAGGATGATTAATCCCTTCGAAACGTAACTTATCGCACGCATCAGACGCATTTGAAATCAATTCACGCAAGAAAATTTCAGGGTTGGAATACAGAGAATGCGTCACTAAATGTAATAACTGAGCAACTTCAGCTTGGAAACTATAATTTTGTGCGACTTGTTCACTCATAAATCACTCCTTTCTGTGAGGCTTATCTATTTGGAATGATTTATGAATGGTGTATATCTTGAATTTTTCAATCCTTGAAGCGTATTTTTCAGGCAAAAAATATACAAAACGGTAATTAGAACGGACCTCGACTCAATACTCGCTCCTGTAACAGCTGATCAAGCTGCTGTTGACGTTGCGCATAAGCACGTTTGATACACGGCGTAATGGCACCACATGAGTTACGTTGTTTTAACCACTGAAATTGTCTGTCTTTTTCAGCATCACGTCCGCCCATTGGCAAGGCATGTAAAATAATCTGATAGGTCGTTGCCATTCTCACATCCGCATCATTCAAACTGCGTTCATTACAGATTTGCTGCTCGACTTTCAACTTAGCTGCCTTACAGGAGTAACTGGCCGCATGCGCTTGGGATAAAAATAACATGGGGATCAACAATAAAATCGAAGTCATTAGTTTTTTCATGATGATGGTCTCACTTTTATTAAGATTATTTTTTCAGCATACAAAACTCTCTGTGTAAGGCCTGTATCGGTTTTATATTGGAATTGCAAAAATAAAAAAGCCCCACAAGGTGAGGCTTTTCAAGAGCAAGTTCGGCTTAGAACTTATAGCTATAACCCAATGTGTATACCATCGGATTAATATCTAGATCAGTCAGCTTCTGACCATTTAATTTTACTTCAGGATTGATTTGTGCATAACGCGCATCAAAGAATACCCCCCAGTTTTTTGCATCAGCAGGCTGGAAGTTAAAACCGACCTGGCCGGCAAAACCAAAGTCTTCTTTCACTTTTAATTTTGCGCCTTCTAAAGCACCTGTTGTTTCTTCATCCCAAGTTACAAAAGCTGTGCCACCCACACCAATATAGGGTGTGAAACGGGTTGAGTTTTTAAAGTTATATTTAAAAGTCACAGTAGGTGGCAATTGTTTAAGCTTCGCTACTTTTTCACCATTTAATAACACGTCATGTGAAATCGGTGTCGCCAATAATAATTCAGCAGAAAAAGGCGTATCACCGAAGAAATATTCAACCGATGGCGTAAATGCAAATTCATGATCTGCTTTTAATGTGCCAACACCCGCAACCACAGTATCGTCTGTTGGTGAAATTACACTTCCACCAAATTTAACCTGAAAACCCCCTGCAAATGCAGTTGAAGATAACCCCAATAAAGCAACAACTAAAACTTTCTTTAACATTTAAACAACCTCTTTAACAATTTATGTTCTTGTTCAACATAATAAACACGCATATTTACATTATGCAATAGAGATTAATTCCAACTATTTTAATTTACTTTATAATGCATTGAATCTTAATAAAATATAATTGTTAAAATATGTAATAATTAGTAATTCAGACTATTTTAATCAACTTAAATGACTATAAAACCTAGTATTTTTATCAGATTTAAAAATAAATTAAGCCAAATTTAAAAATATAATCATATATAACTTAATATTAAAAACCCATTATAAAACCAGATTTAAAAAGAGACAAAAAATGTCATTTAATGATTATTTCTAGTTTTAAGCCATACTTTATAAAGCAAAAAAATGGCTCATTTCTGAGCCATTTCTGATTATAAAACCATTGCTGCAATCCAGCCAAAAATAAGGAGCGGGATATTAAAATGTATAAATGTAGGCACAACCGTATCCCAAATGTGATCATGTTGACCATCAACCCCCAGACCTGCTGTTGGCCCCAAGGTTGAATCAGAGGCTGGTGAACCAGCATCACCTAAAGCAGCGGCTGTGCCAATCAGGGCAATGGTTGCCAAAGGAGAAAAACCAAACTGTACGCACAATGGCACGTAGATCACCGCCAGTACAGGTACGCTTGAAAACGATGAACCAATCCCGATGGTGACAAACAGACCGATAAAGAGCATCAGCAATGCCGCAAGCGCATGATTATCCCCAATGATATGCACTACACCATTGACCAGATGCGTAATGTCGCCTGTATGCGTCATCACTGAAGCAAAACCTGCCGCAGAAATCATGATAAAGCCGACCAGCGCCATCATGCGCATGCCCTGCACAAACACATCATCGGCATCTTGCCATTTAAAAATGCCCGAAGCAGACAGCACGGCAAAACCGACCAGACCACCCAGAATCATCGAGCCTGAATAGAGCTGTGCAACCAAGGTTAAACCAATCGCGAGCAGCGCCATAAACATGGTTTTCTTGGAAATATAAGGCACATTCTCTGCTTCATGTTTCAGCTCTTCAGCATCGGCTTTGAGATCATATTCTGCTTGGGTGGTAACTTTTAACGGTTTATCCAGATCAATCGTTTTAACTGGCGTAATTGAACGGTCAACATAGATGCGTGGCTTACGATAGCTGATAAATACCGCAACCAGCGTACCAATCACCATGCCTAATACTGGAATCGCCATACCGATTGGCATCATGCCTCGCTCGACATGCAAGCCATAAGCGGCGCCAATCTTGTTGATATTGCCCATCAGAATCTGTTCAAGGAAGATCGCACCAAAGCCCACAGGCAGGAAAATATAGGTACCGACCAGACCCAGTGTCATGACACATGCTGCCGCACGTCGATCCAGCTTCAAGTGATTCATCACTTTCAATAAAGGCGGAACCAAGACTGGAATAAAGGCAATGTGGACAGGAATCAGGTTTTGAGAAAAAATCGCAGCAATCAGTAAAATCGTCAGCAAAAGATATTTCACTTTGGTCTGCTGATTTTTACCTGCTTCCATCCCCAATAACCCAATCAGTTTATGCGCCAGCAAATCGGGCAATCCTGATTTGGACAGTGCCAATGCAAATGCACCCAACACCGCATAAGCCAATGCAACTTCAGCTCCATCACCTAAGCCGGCATTAAATGCTTCGACGGTTTGAGAAAGGCTTAGACCAGCGACCAAGCCGCCAATAATGGCTGAAATCACTAATGTGAGAACAACAGAAACTCGTGCCAGTGACAGGATAAACATCACGGCAATCGCAATTACGACAGCATTCATGAACAAATTTAGGAGCAAAGAAAAGGCGACATTCTAGCAGATTCATAAAAACCTAGCTGAAAATATCGCCTGATTATCGCTAATCTTAAGTGATTTTTAGCTTAATAATTCCACTAAAGCCTTAAGCCGCCTGACGCTGGACAAACTGACGGATCAGTTCAGCAATTTTTTCGGGCTGACTCAACACTGCCCAGTGATTGGCATCCAGTTCGGTATATTCAAACTTTTCAACCCATTTTGGCATCGACTCGGTAATGTACTCGGGACTAACGAAAGCATCGCGCTTTAACACGATGGCCTGAACGGGACACTGGGCATAACGCTGGCGTGGCCGGGTTAAAGACGGAATAAAGTTGGCGCGATACAGGTTAATCCCGTATTTGCCATCGGAGGCGATGTTGGCATTTAATGGCAAATCTTGCTTTCTCTCTAAACCACTTAAAATCTTGCCCCATTTTTCAGGACTAAAAAAGGTCCATACCGTCGGTGCAATCAGGGGTAAATGAAAAGCCCCGATATACCAGGATTTCGTCAGCATTTTTAATACATTGCTTGGTGCAGCTTTAAATTTTTCCCGTAGATAAAATGAGGCATGATCCAGACAAGGGCCTGAAATCGTGGTATAGGACAACAAGCGGCCTTTGAGTTTTGGTTCAGTTGCAGATTCCCAAGACTGTAAAGATCCCCAATCGTGCGCTGCCATATGAAAATTACGATTTGGTAACACCTGATCAACAACTTCCTGTAAATCCAGTGACAAGCGTGGCAAACGGTAGTCCTTAATCCGTTTCGGAATAGACGATAAGCCGGCACCACGTACATCATAGGTCACCACATAATAGTCATTGACCAGTTGCTCAATGATCGGCTCCCAGACTTCCTGATTATCTGGATAGCCATGTACCAGCACCAAAGCCGTGTTTTTCTCATCGCCCCATGTTTTGACACAGAGTGTTTGCTGATCCGATGTGGTTACTGTTTTTACTTGTGTTTGCATAATTCTTTCCCATTTTGTTTTCTATCGGCCTGGTGATAAAACAGCCATTGCCAGCGATACACTAAAAATGATACTTATGGAGTATGAATAGAGTTGCAAGAAAAAAAATTGACCATGAAAGACTTTTTCAGAAAAATTCGAACCATTCCGGCAATTTCCAGATTTCTGCTGAATCACTACTCCCCTTATCGTGGGGCGGGAATCGAGATTGAAACCATTGATCTGGATGACTACTACATTCGGGTCAAAATGCCACTCACCAGACGCAATCGCAATCTGGTCGGAACGCATTTTGGCGGTAGTTTATATTCGATGGTCGATCCTTTTTATATGTTGATTCTGATCCATCATCTGGGCAATAAATATATTGTCTGGGATAAAAGTGCCACAATTAATTTTATTGCGCCAGGCCGCAATACCGTTTATGCCGAGATCCAGCTGAATGCCAATGAAATCACCGAAATTAAGCAGCTGGCAGAAAATCACCAACCGGTTTTACGGCATTACAGCTTAAATATTGTGGATGATGCTGGCACGCGTATTGCCGAAGTCGAAAAGGTGCTTTATATCCGGCGTAAAAAACCCAAAGCCTCATTAAAACCATAGCAATAAAAATGCCTGCAACACGTGCAGGCATTTTTTAAATCTGTTGCGCAGACATTATCTTTTCTTCTCTTGAATGGCTGCACCAGCACCACCGCCGATTGCACCACCAATCGCAGCGCCTGAGTCACCGCCAAAGATGGCTTTACCTACCACAGAACCGATACCCGCACCAATCGCGCTACTGGTTGTAGAACTGCTATTCGCGCCTTTTGCATTGGCACCAACACCTGCACCCGCAGCTGCACCAACGCCCGCACCAAGACCACCGCCCACGTGGTTACCTAAACCACCACCGACAGCACCACCAAGCGCTGCGGTACCAATACGCTGGTCAGAGGCACTCATATTTTGACAGCCTGTGAACATTACCGCCGATAACACCAAAGTTGAAACTAAACCGATTGTTTTTTTCATGCCTATACTCACTTCTCTTATGCTCTACCCAAAAGCATAATCCTCTTTTATGGGGAATTTGATCACATTGTGTTATCACTCTGTCCCAATCGATTAGTATTTTGTAAAGACAGTGTTTGGGGCAGGTAGCTCGGGTGGCTAAAGGATTTTGAAATAATTAAGGATAGAAATAATCTTGATACACCTGATCAAAAACTTGGTATTTATTCAACAGAATTCATTTGTTATGAAGCCGACTAAAGACATTATAATTTTTCTTGAAGCGCGCGCAGCAATCAAACTTTATCACTGAAAGAAACATTTATAAAATAATAGTTAGAGAGATGATCTGATTGAATTATTCAGATCATCTCCCAAGTCATCTACAAATTTAGGCGCGGGCTTAGTACTTGCCTTTTTTCTCGCCATAAGCAGAGCCGGCACTACCACCTAATGCGCCACCGACTGCAGCGCCTGAGTCACCACCCAATACCGCGCCACCAATCACAGCACCTAATCCAGCACCGATTGCGCTATTACGTGTATTTTTACTATTTGAACCTTTAGCATTGGCAGCAACACCTGCACCAATTGCAGCACCAAGACCAGCACCAAGGTTACCACCAACGTGCTTACCTACCGCACCACCTGCACCACCACCAATCGCAGCAGAACCGATACGTTTGCTTTCTGGGCTGGCATTTTGGCAACCGACAAACAAGGTGGTTGACATCAAACCTACACCAGCAATCATCATCATTTTTTTCATTCGAACATCTCCTCTCTCAGATGTGCATAGGATAGTATTGTTTAATGAACTGTTTACTTTGATTAAGTAATCAAATACTGATGCTGTAATGCGTTTTTGTAACAACTGCTTCATTTTTCCACAAAAAAAGGCACCCGAAGGTGCCTTTTTGATTGGTTAAGACTTAGAACTGGTCTGAGTTCAACGCTTGACTAAATGCTTGGTCAACTTCACTAAAGTCATTGTGAAGTTCAAATTCAGCAGCTTCTGCTTCTTGACGACGACGCTCTAGGTGATACGCAAGACCTGTACCCGCTGGGATCAAGCGACCCACAACAACGTTTTCTTTCAAGCCACGTAAATCATCTTCTTTACCTGTTACAGCCGCTTCAGTTAACACACGTGTGGTTTCCTGGAACGATGCAGCAGAGATGAACGAGTCAGTAGAAAGCGACGCTTTGGTAATACCCATCAATTGACGTTCAAACTTCGCAGGGAACTTGTTCTGAGCCAAGACAGCTTGGTTCTCTTGAACAACGCGGATGTAATCCACTTGTTCACCTTTGATGAAGCTTGTATCACCGCCATCAGTGATATCAACTTTACGCAACATTTGACGTACAACTACTTCAATGTGCTTATCGTTGATTTTTACACCTTGGAGACGGTAAACGTCTTGAACTTCGTTCACGATGTAGTTGGTTAATGCCACTTCGCCTTTCAAACGTAAGATGTCATGTGGGTTTTGTGGACCATCAGAAATGGTTTCACCACGGTTGACATGCTCACCTTCGAACACGTTAATAGTACGCCATTTTGGAATCAATTCTTCGTAAATCTCAGAACCATCATCCGGAGTAATCACTAAACGGTTCTTACCTTTAGTCTCTTTACCGAAGCTGACAACACCTGATACTTCTGCAAGGATCGCATGTTCTTTCGGCTTACGTGCTTCGAACAAGTCAGCTACACGCGGCAGACCACCGGTAATATCACGAGTACGTGAAGTTTCTTGTGGTACACGACCAATGACATCACCCACACCAATCGTTTCGCCATCACGGACAGTTACAATTGTGTTTTGTGGCAAGAAGTAGAACTGTTCGCCGCCATCGGTTGTATCCAACACGATTGCAGGACGTAAATCTTTACCAGAAGCAGGACGAGCTGTTACAGGCAAGATTTCAACAGTAGTCATACCCGTTGCATCATCAGTTTTCGATGTTGCAGTTACGCCATCAGCAATCTGGCTGAAACGCGCTTTACCAGCAACTTCTGTGACCAATGGATGTGTATGTGGATCCCAAGTCGCGACGATACCGCCAGCTTCTACAGCTTCGCCATCTTTCAACAAGATGCTTGCACCGTAAGGAAGCTTATAACGCTCGCGCTCACGACCTAAATCATCCGCAATACCAATTTCACCTGAACGTGAAACAGATACTTGGTGACCTTTGGCATGTTGTACAGTTTTCACGTTGTGGAAACGTACAGTACCTTTGTTACGTACTTGAACACTGTTTGCAGCAGAAGTTCGGCTCGCAGCACCACCCACGTGGAAGGTACGCATCGTTAACTGTGTACCTGGCTCACCAATTGACTGTGCAGCCATTACACCCACTGATTCACCTGGGTTCACCAAGTGACCGCGTGCAAGGTCACGACCATAACAACGCGCACATACACCGAAGGTAGATTCACAAGCGATAACTGAACGTACCTTAACTTCATCGACACCCGCTTCTTCAAGCTGAGCAGCAATTTTCTCGTCAATCAAGGTACCACGTGGAAGAACCACTTCATCATCAGATGCACGACGTACATCTTCAGCAGTTACACGACCCAATACGCGATCGCGTAATGGTTCAATAACGTCTCCACCTTGAATGAATGGTGTCATCACTAGGCCGCCAGCTGTACCACAGTCAGATTCAGTAATTACCAAATCTTGTGCTACGTCTACAAGACGACGTGTCAAGTAACCAGAGTTCGCAGTTTTCAATGCGGTATCGGCCAAACCTTTACGCGCACCGTGTGTCGAGATGAAGTACTGAAGTACCGTCAAACCTTCACGGAAGTTTGCTTTAATCGGGGTCTCAATGATCGAGCCATCCGGCTTCGCCATCAAACCACGCATACCAGCAAGCTGACGGATCTGCGCCGCACTACCACGGGCACCCGAGTCAGACATCATATAGATCGAGTTGAATGATTTCTGTTTCTCGTCTTCACCTTGTTTGTTTTTCACAAGGGTATAAGACAAGTTATCCATCATCGCTTTCGCAACCTGATCGTTTGTACGTGCCCAGATATCGACAACCTTGTTATAACGCTCACCTGCAGTTACGAAACCTTGCTCAAACTGTTGTTCGATTTCACGAACTTCAGTTTCCGCTTTATCGATAATCGTATGCTTGGTTGGTGGAATCAACATGTCTTCCATACCAACAGATACACCTGAACGCGTCGCTTGACGGAAGCCCAAATACATCAATTGGTCAGCGAAGATAACAGTATCTTTCAAACCAAGTTTACGGTAGCAAGAGTTGATTAACTTCGAGATGTTTTTCTTGGTCATCTCAAGGTTGATCGATTCGAAGCTTAAACCTTGTGGAACAACTTCCCATAACAAGCAACGACCAGGTGTTGTATCAACAATGATGGTTTGCTTTTCACGGTTACCGTTTTCATCAATCACAGTTTGGTGTACACGTACTTTTACACGCGCATGGATCGCAACTTTACCCGTTGCTAACGCACGGTTAACTTCGTGAGTATCCGCAAACACCATGCCTTCACCTTTGGCATTTACCGCATCACGTGTGATGTAGTAAAGACCCAAGACAACGTCCTGAGAAGGAACGATGATTGGCTCACCGTTTGCAGGTGACAAGATGTTGTTGGTAGACATCATCAACGCACGTGCTTCAAGCTGTGCTTCCAAGGTCAATGGAACGTGTACCGCCATTTGGTCACCATCGAAGTCGGCGTTAAACGCAGCACAGACGAGTGGGTGAAGACGGATTGCCTTACCTTCGATCAGGATAGGTTCAAATGCTTGAAGACCTAGACGGTGAAGAGTTGGCGCACGGTTCAACATCACTGGATGTTGACGAATTACAGAAGCTAGAACGTCCCAAACTTCCGGCGTCTCGCGCTCAACCATTTTCTTCGCAGCTTTAATGGTTGTTGCTTGGCCAGAGGCTTGTAGTTTCGCGAAAATGAATGGCTTGAACAATTCAAGTGCCATCTTCTTCGGAAGACCACATTGGTGAAGACGTAAAGTAGGACCTACGGTAATTACCGAACGGCCAGAATAGTCAACACGCTTACCGAGCAAGTTTTGACGGAAACGACCTTGTTTACCTTTGATCATGTCTGCCAAAGATTTCAATGGACGTTTGTTCGAACCTGTAATTGCACGACCACGACGACCGTTATCAAGCAACGCATCAACAGACTCTTGTAACATACGTTTTTCGTTACGTACGATGATGTCTGGCGCAGCAAGGTCAAGAAGACGCTTCAAACGGTTGTTACGGTTGATCACACGACGATATAAATCGTTCAAGTCTGAAGTCGCGAAACGACCACCTTCAAGTGGTACAAGCGGACGTAAGTCTGGTGGAAGTACAGGGAGTACATTCATCACCATCCATTCAGGCTTGTTGTTCGAATCTTTGAAAGCTTCCATCAATTTCAAACGCTTAGACGCTTTTTTAAGTTTCGTCTCAGAGGTTGTTTGTGGAATTTCTTCACGTAAACGTGCAATCTCGGCTTCAAGATCGATATCTTTTAATAAGTCCTGAACTGCTTCTGCACCCATTTTCGCAGTGAATTCATCACCGTGTTCTTCAAGGGCATTGTAGTATTCTTCGTCTGTTAAAAGTTGATACTTTTCAAACGGAGTCATACCAGGATCAGTAACCACATAAGATTCGAAATACAATACGCGCTCGATATCACGTAATGTCATATCAAGAAGTAAACCGATACGGCTCGGTAATGATTTCAAGAACCAGATGTGTGCAACTGGAGAAGCAAGCTCGATGTGACCCATACGTTCACGACGAACTTTAGCAGTTGTTACTTCAACGCCACATTTTTCACAAATGACGCCTTTGTATTTCATACGCTTGTATTTACCACACAAGCATTCGTAATCTTTTACTGGACCAAAGATTTTGGCACAGAACAAACCGTCACGTTCCGGTTTAAACGTACGGTAGTTAATGGTTTCAGGCTTTTTAACTTCACCGTGAGACCATGACTTAATCATCTCTGGTGACGCAAGACCAATACGGATACGGTCAAATTCAATAGGTGCATGACCTTCTGAATCCGTTTTCTTACGCATGATATCGAGCAAGTCTTTCAATTTTTTTCTCCGTGTGTCGGGGAGCTAGGCTCTCCCGACTGGGTCACAAATATTGTTTTTACTGAAATTTGGAATCTTCCCTATCCCCTCTTTAAGAAAGAGGGGAACTTCCCCCTTTAATAAAGGGGAATCGAGGGGGATTTAGTCACCATTTTTCAGTTCAATGTTGATACCTAAAGAACGGATCTCTTTGGTCAATACGTTGAACGATTCAGGCATACCCGGATCCATATAATGGTTACCATCTACAATATTCTTATAGATGCGTGTACGGCCTTCGACGTCATCCGACTTCACGGTAAGCATTTCTTGGAGGGTATATGCTGCACCGTATGCTTCAAGTGCCCATACTTCCATCTCACCGAAACGCTGACCACCGAATTGTGCTTTACCACCAAGCGGCTGTTGCGTTACAAGTGAGTAAGAACCAGTTGAACGCGCATGCATCTTGTCATCAACCAAGTGGTTCAATTTGAGCATGTACATGTAACCTACAGTTACAGGACGGTCAAACTGTTCACCGGTACGACCATCAAACAATACTGTTTGACCGGTACGTGAAATGTCTGCCAATTCAAGTAAGTCTTTGATCTGGCTTTCTTCAGCACCATCGAATACTGGAGTTGCCAATGGAACACCAGCGCGTAAGTTGCCTGAAAGCGCCAAGATTTCTGCGTCAGTCAAGCTATCCAGCTCTTCCTGCTCACCACCAACCTTGTTATAAATCTTGTCTAAGAATTCACGCAGTTCAATCACTGTACGTTGTTCTTTCAACATTTTTTCGATCTTATCGCCAAGACCTTTCGCCGCCATACCCAAGTGAGTCTCGAGAATCTGACCCACGTTCATACGTGACGGTACACCCAGTGGGTTCAATACGATGTCGACTGGTACACCATTGGCATCATGTGGCATGTCTTCAACCGGCAAGATGTTTGATACAACACCCTTGTTACCGTGACGACCCGCCATCTTATCACCAGGCTGGATACGACGTTTAACCGCAAGGTAAACCTTAACAACTTTCAATACACCCGTTGTTAATTCATCACCTGTAGAAAGTTTACGCTTCTTCTCGGCAAACTTCTCGTCAATCTCGTAGCTCTTCTCTTTCAAGAACACTTGAATCTGAGTTAAACGTTCAGCGATTGCTTCATCATTTGGCTGGATTTCAAGTAAATCAACTAGCTCTAAACCAGACAATATGTCTTCAGTCAGTTTATCGCCACGTTTAGTTGAACCACCACCGTTAGATTCTTGACCTTTCAACAAACGAACAATACGTTCACGTGCTGCTTCTTCGAAGATTTTGTATTCTTCTTTCAAGTCTTTACGGTATGCATCAAGCTGAGCTTTCTCAATTGCTTGAGCACGTTCATCTTTTTCCAAACCATCACGAGTGAAGACTTGAACGTCAATCACCGTACCTTTAGTGCCAGATGGAACGCGTAAAGAAGAGTCTTTAACGTCAGCTGCTTTTTCACCAAAGATTGCGCGAAGTAATTTTTCTTCAGGTGTTAACTGAGTCTCACCTTTAGGCGTTACCTTACCAACAAGGATGTCACCCGCAGTGACTTCAGCACCGATATAAACAATACCTGACTCATCCAGTTTAGACAGTGCAGCTTCACCGACGTTAGGAATATCGGCAGTAATTTCTTCTGCACCTAACTTGGTATCACGTGCTACACATGACAATTCCTGAATGTGAATCGAGGTTAAACGGTCTTCTTGAAGTACACGCTCAGAAAGTAAGATCGAGTCTTCATAGTTATAACCGTTCCACGTCATGAACGCGACGCGCATGTTTTGACCCAGCGCAAGTTCACCCATGTCAGTCGATGGACCATCAGCCAAGATATCACCACGAGCAACTTTGTCGCCCAGATTCACGATGACATTCTGGTTAATACAGGTGTTCTGGTTTGAACGTGTGTATTTGATCAGGTTATAGATATCTACACCTGCTTCACCCGCGATCATTTCATCTTCGTTGACACGAATAACGATACGAGATGCATCAACATATTCAATCGCACCACCACGGTTTGCGATCACACACACACCTGAGTCACGTGCTACGTTTGCTTCCATACCGGTACCAACAAGCGGCTTGTCAGCACGCAATGTAGGAACAGCCTGACGTTGCATGTTCGAACCCATTAATGCACGGTTCGCATCATCGTGTTCAAGGAATGGAATCAATGATGCTGCAACAGAAACAACCTGCTGTGCAGAAACGTCCATATGTGTGACGCGCTCAGGCGACATACGTACGAATTCACCTTGATGACGTACAGAAACCATTTCTTCAGTCAAGTTGCCATCTTTATCTACTGCAGAATCGGCCTGTGCAATGACAGTACCCACTTCTTCAATTGCAGATAAATATTCAACATCATCAGTTACACGACCATCTACAACTTTACGGTATGGTGTTTCCAAGAAACCGAAGTCATTCGCTTTTGCATAAACAGAAAGCGAGTTGATCAAACCAATGTTTGGACCTTCAGGCGTTTCAATTGGACATACACGGCCATAGTGAGTTTGATGTACGTCACGTACTTCGAAGCCCGCGCGTTCACGTGTCAAACCACCAGGACCAAGCGCAGATACACGACGTTTGTGTGTAATCTCAGACAATGGGTTGTTTTGGTCCATGAACTGAGATAACTGGCTTGAACCAAAGAATTCTTTGATTGCAGCAGCAACTGGTTTCGCGTTGATTAAATCTTGTGGAGACAAGTTATCTGTTTCTGCCTGGCTTAAACGCTCTTTAACAGCACGTTCAACACGAACTAGACCAACACGGAATTGGTTTTCAGTCATTTCACCAACAGAACGTACACGACGGTTACCCAAGTGGTCGATATCGTCGACTTCACCTTTACCGTTACGGATTTCTACCAATGTACGCAGTACATCAATGATATCTTCGTGCGATAAAATACCTTCAACTTCACGTGACTTCTGATCAGTACCCACTTCGTAAGGACGACCCAAACGACGGTTGAACTTCATACGACCCACTGGAGAAAGGTCATAACGCTCAGAAGAGAAGAACAGGTTGTTGAATAAGTTTTCAGCAGCTTCTTTCGTTGGCGGCTCGCCTGGACGCATGACTTTATAGATTTCAACCAGCGCTTCTTCACGGCCAGTTGTGGTATCTGCACGTAATGTATCTGCAACGAAAGGACCACGATCGATGTCATTGGTGAACAGGATGTTAAATTGTTTAACACCACCTTCAGCCAACTTCACCATTACTTCATGGCTAAGCACGGTATTCGCAGGAATTACATCACCACTTTTCAGGGTGATATCTTCAGCAGTAATACGCTCATATAAATATTCATCAGGTACAGAAAGCTTGGCTAAGTTCGCAGCTTCCATTTGACGTACGTGACGTGCATTAATACGTTTACCCTGTTCAACAATGGTTTTACCATCATTGTCCAAGATATCAAATTGCGCCATTTCACCGCGTAAACGATCTGGAACGAGGTCAATTTGATAGCTACCCATGTCAAGATAGACAGGTACTTTTTCGTAGAACAAATTCAGAATTTGTTCATTGGTATAATTCAAGGCACGTAGAATCACCGTTGCAAGCAACTTACGACGACGGTCAATACGTACGAATACTAAATCTTTTGCATCAAATTCAAAGTCTAACCATGAACCACGGTAAGGAATAATACGTGCTGAATACAACACTTTACCGCTTGAGTGGGTTTTACCCTTGTCATGGTCAAAGAATACGCCAGGTGAACGGTGTAATTGAGATACGATTACACGCTCAGTACCGTTAATAACGAATGTACCGTTATCGGTCATGAGTGGCATTTCACCCATGTAAACTTCTTGTTCACGAACGTCTTTAATTGATTTCGTTTCACGATCTTTAATGATCAAACGAATTTTTACGCGCATTGGTGCTGCATAAGTTGAACCACGTAAAATACATTCACGTACGTCAAACTCAGGCTTACCAAGACTATACTCAACAAATTCTAAAGCAGCATTGCCAGAATAACTTTCAATAGGAAAAACTGAACGAAATGCGGCTTGGAGACCGATATCTTCGCGATTTTTTGGTGTTTTACCGCCTTGTAAGAATGTACGGTACGAATCGACCTGAATCGAAAGTAAGTACGGTGCTTCCATTACGTGGGGCAATTTACCAAAATTCTTACGGATCCGTTTCTTTTCGGTATATGAGTATGCCATCTGGAGTCCTCGGAAAGTAAACTAAACCCGCCTGCAGAACGGGCTTAGAAGGAATTACGCAGGCCGATATGGCCACCACTGTTTACAAATGCTGCAATTTTTAGTGGTATTAAAACGCTTAACAATATTTTTATAAGCAAAAAAATATTGGTAAGCGTTTGATTTTATTGATTTTGCTCAAATAATACGCGGATTATACGCAAAACTAACAAAAAACGAGCCGATTATTGTAACGCAAAAAGGCTGATGACCCAAGAGCCATCAGCCAATTTTTGGAGCCGATTATCAAAAAACCGACTCCCTACAGAATTACTTAAGTGTAACTGTAGCACCAGCTTCTTCAAGCTTCTTCTTAAGTTCTTCGCCTTCTTCTTTAGAAACGCCTTCCTTAAGAACAGCTGGAGCGCCTTCAACCATATCTTTAGCTTCTTTAAGACCAAGACCAGTAGCTTCACGAACTGCTTTAATTACAGCAACTTTGTTAGCACCGAAAGAAGTCAACTCAACGTTGAATTCAGTTTGTTCTTCAGCAGCAGCGCCAGCGCCTGGAGCAGCAGCAACAGCTACAGCAGCAGCAGATACGTTAAATTTCTCTTCGAAAGCAGAGATTAATTCAACAAGTTCAAGAACTGTTTTTTCAGCAACTGCATTTAAGATTTCTTCGTTAGTTAAAGCCATGAGAGTAACTCCAAATGGATATTGAATGGTGTGAATGTAGATTTAAGCTTAAGCAGCTTCTGATCCGTTTTTCTCTTGAAGCGCTGTAAGTAAGCGACCCAATTTCGAAATCGGAGCTTGAAGAACAGAGGCAAGCATAGTAAGCGCTTTTTCTTGGTTCGGAAGGTTTGCGATAACGCTAACTTCTGCACCTTGATAAAGTTTGCCTTCAAATGCAGCAGCCTTTAATTCAAATGCTTTGTTAGTTTTAGCAAATTCTTCGAACAAGCGTGCAGCTGCACCCATGTCATCTTCAGAAGTTGAGAATGCTAAGATTGTTGGACCAACAAGGTCATCATTCAAGATCGCGAATGGCGTATCTTGAAGTGCACGTTTAGCCAAAGTATTACGTACAACACGTGTAGCAACACCTAGTTTACGAGCTTCAACACGAAGAGCAGTTAATTGCTCAACTGTTAAACCTTGGTAGTCAGCAACAACGGCAGCGAACGCAGTAGAAGCAACTTCAGTTACTTCAGCAACGATCTGTTTTTTGTCTTCGATAAGAAGAGCCATCGTAAAACCTCCTAACGGTGATTTATGTACTCTTGCGAGCACACTCCCAATTCGCAAGCCTTATTCAGACTCACACGCGGAGGAGGAACAAATCACACCACCGCGTCTACTCAGGCTGATAGATTAAGAAAAACATTCGAAAATATTTCTCGCCTGAGGTCTTTGACGCTGATAAATATTCATTTATCAATTCAAAGTTTGCTTAGATTTTCTCAAAGAGAAAACCTAAGGCTTTAAAATTCTTTCTAATTACTTAGATACGTTGCTTACGTCAACGATCAAACCAGGACCCATAGTTGAGCTCAAAGTGATCTTTTTAACGTATACACCTTTAGACGTTGCAGGTTTTAACTTTTTCAAGTCTGCAATTAAAGTTTCAACGTTTTGACGTACAGCTTCTTCGCTAAAGCCAAGTTGGCCGATCGCAGCGTGGATGATACCCGCTTTGTCTACACGGTAACGTGCTTGACCAGATTTAGCATTCTTAACCGCACCAGCAACATCAGGAGTTACTGTACCCACTTTCGGGTTTGGCATTAAGCCACGTGGACCAAGAATTGTACCCAACTTACCAACAACGCGCATTGCATCAGGAGCAGCAATCACTACGTCGAAATCAAGGTTTCCACCTTGAATGCTTTCAGCAAGGTCATCAAAACCAACGATATCAGCACCAGCAGCTTTCGCAGCTTCTGCAGCAGCACCTTGAGCAAATACAGCTACACGTACAGTTTTACCAGTACCTGCAGGTAAAGTCGTCGCGCCACGAACAACCTGATCAGATTTACGTGGATCTACGCCAAGGTTTACAGCGATATCTAAAGATTCTTTGAACTTCGCAGCTGGAAGGCTGTTAAGAACTTGTACTGCTTCTTCCAAAGTGTAAACTTTGTTTGCTTCTACAGCAGCAGCAATGGCTTTTTGACGTTTAGTTAACTTTGCCATGTCTTATAGCTCCACTTCCAAGCCCATAGAACGTGCAGAACCAGCGATGGTACGAACACGAGCGTCTAAATCAGCACCAGTTAAGTCTGGTTCTTTAGTAGTCGCGATTTCTTCTAACTGAGCACGAGTCAACTTACCAACTTTAGTTTTGTTCGGTACAGAAGAACCCTTTTGAATACCAGCAGCTTTCTTAAGAAGAATAGATGCAGGTGGAGTTTTCATGATGAAAGTGAACGACTTATCGTTGTACACAGTGATCACGACAGGAATTGGCAAACCAACTTCAAGTTTTTGTGTAGCAGCATTGAATTCTTTACAGAATGCCATGATGTTTACACCACGTTGACCTAAAGCAGGACCAATTGGTGGAGATGGATTCGCTTTACCAGCTGGAACTTGCAGCTTGATATAGCCGTCAATCTTCTTAGCCATTGAAAATTACCTCTGGGTACAGACGCCGCTAGGCTCCCCAAAAAATTAAACAACACCGAAGTGTTTGAACAACAATGCCCGATCAGATCGGGCGCTTATCAACCTAGACAGGTTAAATCGTTTTTTCGACTTGGCGAAACTCGAGTTCAACCTGAGTTGGTCGATTAAATACATTAATCGTCAACGTCAAACGTGACTTATCGTATTGAACTTCCTCCACGACTCCTTTAAAGTCAGTGAACGGACCGTCAACAACGAGCAATTCTTCACCTGGTTCAAACATCGTCTTAGGACGTGGTGCTTCACCAGTATTACGTACACGCGCAAGAATCGCATCAGCTTCACGTTGTGAAATAGGTGCCGGTTTTTCTGGTGTACCACCAATAAAACCAAGGACCTTTGGACACTCTTTAACGATGTGCCAAGTATCATCATTCATTTCCATTTCGACTAATACATAGCCTGGAAAGAATTTACGTTCAGACTTACGCTTCTTACCATCCTTCATTTCCACCACTTCTTCAGTAGGGACAAGGACTTCACCAAAGCTATCAGCAACAGTGCTGCGCTGGATTCGGTCATTAAGTGAACGCATCACTTGTTTTTCAAAACCTGAATAGGCATGAATAATATACCAACGTTTCATCGCACTCTTACCCGATAATTAACTTAATAAACCAACCTAACCCGTAATCGAAACACCATAAAACCAATGATGCAACCACTACAACCAAAAGCACCTGCCACGAAGTCGTGATCGTCTCTTGTTTTGTTGGCCAGGTCACTCGACGCAGTTCAATTCGCGCATCTTGCAACAAACGCACAAAGCCTTTGCCTTGATGGGTGGCGTATAATAAACCTAAAGCGACGACGATACAAGCCAAAATTACCCCAACGCGCACCCAAACATCATTTGCTGGCGCCCAATAGGCAGGTAAATGTTGATTTACCAATGCTGAACCGATCAATAAAACGATAGCAATCAACCACAAGACAACATCAAGTGGAGTACCAGCGCTTACAACTTCTGCAGCATTATTTCTTTGAGGGATTGGCGCGTCGCTTAATGCGTCACGCGATTTATCATTCGACATTTTTTTACTCGTCGTAGAATTCGCGACTTATTATATGACAACTCAGCCAGAATTAAGCTTTTTTATAAAAAAAAAGTGGCAGGCCAGGAGGGACTCGAACCCCCAACATTCGGTTTTGGAGACCGACGCTCTACCAATTGAACTACTAGCCTATTATGCAAATCGAAAGCCGAAGCTTCCGATTTGAGTGTAACACAGTATTGGGCTTATGCAGTTACTTTAGCAACAACACCAGCACCTACAGTACGACCACCTTCACGGATCGCAAAACGTAGACCTGGGTCCATTGCGATCGGGTGGATTAACTCTACTGACATTTCTACGTTGTCACC
>NZ_BMDA01000004.1 GCF_014635545.1 Acinetobacter courvalinii | reverse complement strand
GTCGATTTGTGAGTAATCTTTCGCTTCACCGCCGTAAGTTTTTGCACAGATCGTTGCAATCGCAGCAGTTAAAGTTGTTTTACCATGGTCAACGTGACCAATTGTACCCACGTTTACGTGTGGTTTATTACGTTCAAACTTGGCTTTAGCCATGATGATCTTCCTTTATAAACTGCTCATGAGGGTCGCCCATGAGCACTTGGTTTTTTAACTAAATTTTAGTTGGGTAATATAGTAATCGAAAGATTACTCGTCGTCACCTTTTTTACCGCCAGCTTGGAACTTAGCGATGATGCCTTCCGCCACGTTACGTGGAGTTTCAGCGTATTTAGCGAATTCCATAGAGTAAGTCGCGCGACCTTGAGACATAGAACGCATTTGGGTCGCGTAACCGAACATCTCAGCAAGTGGAACTTCTGCTTTAATTGCTTTTGTTCCGCCAGGAAGATCGTCCATACCCTGAACCATACCACGACGACGGTTTAAGTCACCCATGATATCGCCCATGTAGTCTTCTGGAGTTTCTACTTCAACTTTCATGATTGGTTCAAGAAGGATAGGATCTGCTTTCATGAAACCGTCACGGAAAGCGTATGAACCTGCCATTTTGAACGACAATTCATCAGAGTCGACATCGTGGTAAGAACCGTCGAATAATGTCGCTTTGATACCCACAACAGGGTAACCAGCCAATACACCATTCTTCATACGTTCTTGAATACCTTTGTCAACCGCACCAAAGAATTCTTTAGGTACAGTACCGCCGACAACTTCTTCAGCGAATTCGTATTCTTTACCAGCTTCTTCAACATCCATAGGCTCTAAACGAACATATACATGACCGAATTTACCTTTACCACCTGTTTGACGAACAAACTTACCTTCTTGTTCAACAGACTTTTTGATGGTTTCACGGTAAGCAACCATTGGTTTACCAATGTTCGCTTCAACGCTGAACTCACGCTTCATACGGTCAACGATGATGTCAAGGTGAAGTTCACCCATACCAGCAATAATTGTTTGACCAGATTCTTCGTCTGTACGAACGCGGAACGATGGATCTTCTTTCGCCAAACGACCTAAAGCGATTGACATTTTTTCTTGGTCAGCTTTAGTTTTTGGTTCAACAGCCAATGAAATTACTGGCTCTGGGAATTCCATACGCTCAAGTGTAATGATGTTTTTCTCATCACATAATGTATCACCCGTAGTAACGTCTTTAAGACCTACACACGCTGCGATATCACCTGCACGGATTTCATCAAGATCTTGACGTTCGTTCGCATGCATTTGCACGATACGACCGATACGTTCACGCTTAGATTTAACTGGGTTATAAACCGGATCACCTTGTTTAAGAACACCAGAGTAAACACGTACGAATGTTAAGTTACCTACGAACTTGTCGTTCATGATTTTGAACGCAAGCGCAGAGAACGGAGCTTCGTCAGATGCTTCACGAGACGCTTTAGTTTCATCTTTGTCGTCAAGGATACCTTCAATTGCTTTAACTTCTGTTGGAGAAGGCAAGAATTGAATTACAGCATCCAACATACGTTGAACACCTTTGTTCTTGAACGCAGAACCACAAAGCATAACTTGAATTTCAGATGCCAATGTACGAGCACGTAAGCCAGCGATAATTTCTTCTTTAGAAAGATCGCCTTCTTCCAGGTACTTGTCCATTAACTCTTCAGATGCTTCAGCCGCAGCTTCAACCATCTTAGTACGCCATTCGTTTGAAGTTTCAACGAGGTCAGCAGGAATATCACCGTATTCGAACTTCATACCTTGAGATGCTTCATCCCAGATAATCGCTTTCATTTCGATAAGGTCAACTACACCTGTAAATGTATCTTCAGCGCCGATTGGCACAACGATAGGTACAGGATTACCGCCTAAACGCGTTTTAACTTGCTCAACAGCACGGAAGAAGTTTGCACCAGTACGGTCCATCTTGTTCACGAATGCTAAACGAGGCACTTTATATTTGTTTGCCTGACGCCATACAGTTTCAGACTGAGGTTGTACGCCACCAACTGCACAGTAAACCATGCACGCACCGTCAAGAACACGCATAGAACGTTCAACTTCGATTGTGAAGTCTACGTGTCCCGGTGTATCAATTACGTTGATACGGTGTTGTTGGAATTGGTTAGCCATACCAGACCAGAAACAAGTTGTAGCAGCAGAGGTAATTGTAATACCACGCTCTTGCTCTTGTTCCATCCAGTCCATTGTTGCTGCACCGTCGTGTACTTCACCGATTTTGTGAGATACACCTGTGTAGAACAAAATACGTTCTGTTGTAGTTGTTTTACCTGCGTCAATGTGCGCAGAAATACCGATGTTACGGTAATTACTAATTGGGGTTTGGCGAGCCATGATGTCTACATTCCTAAATGTTATATTTAAAACAGGACGCATCAATTAAATTGATGCGCACGAATATCCAAGCAGGCAACTTAAATACCCGCAAAGCCTCCACTTTGATAGAGAGCGATGTTGAATCGAGCTGCAGTACGCATGAATATTCTCCTGATTAGGGACTGTTTTATCCGCTTAGAAACGGTAGTGAGAGAAGGCTTTGTTGGCTTCAGCCATACGATGCACGTCTTCACGTTTTTTGATCGCTGCACCTTTACCTTCAGCTGCATCAAGCAACTCACCAGCAAGACGTAAAGCCATCGTTTTTTCAGAACGCTTAGCAGCAGCATCTACTAACCAACGCATCGCTAGAGCAGTACGACGGGATGGGCGTACTTCCATAGGTACTTGATAAGTAGCACCACCAACACGGCGTGCTTTTACTTCAACCATAGGACGAACTTTTTCAAGAGTAGTCTCGAAAAATTCAACTGGGTCTACTTTGTTTTTTTCTTGAACGCGGTCTAAAGCACCGTAAACGATACTTTCAGCAATAGATTTTTTACCATCTTGCATTACGTGGTTCATGAATTTAGCGATTGTTTGGCTGCTAAATTTTGGATCTGGAAGGATCTCACGAGCAGCGACTACGCGACGTCTTGGCATTTTAATACACCTAATAATATGACACTTCAGGATAATCCAGCAGTTTGTACAAGTGTCATGTACACGACGCTGGCCTTACTATACGTCGCTTGAATTACAAATCTATGAAGAATTCAAACAAGCGAAACGCTAAAGGGTTGCTTGGGCTAGTTTCCTAGAATTACTTCTTAGGACGCTTAGCACCGTATTTAGAACGTGACTGGTTACGATCTTTAACGCCAGCACAGTCTAAAGAACCACGAACGGTATGGTAACGTACACCTGGTAAGTCTTTAACACGACCACCACGGATAAGAACAACACTGTGCTCTTGTAGGTTATGGCCTTCACCACCGATATAGCTAGATACTTCAAAACCTGAAGTCAAGCGAACACGGCAAACCTTACGCATTGCTGAGTTAGGTTTTTTAGGTGTAGTAGTATAAACACGTGTACATACACCACGACGTTGTGGACAAGCCTTCAACGCAGGAACTTTTGATTTTTCAATCAAAGTCGTACGACCCTTACGGATCAACTGATTTGTTGTTGCCATTTGGCAATTCTCCCGTTATTAAACAACCTTAAAAAAAGAAAACGACCTCTTTTTAAGGGCACATAATTGTAAGCTAAGAAGTAAAAATGGTCAACATTGTTAGTGCTGACCATTTCTTGGGTTTGTTATGTTTTGATGTCTAAGACATCAGCCTATGATTAGCTATGTTTTGTTGAAGCAGGTTCGACATCAATTGATTTCTGCTCAGGCGCAACTTGCGCTTCAGCTTCATCGAAAATATCTTCCTGTTCTGCCTTCAATGCGGGTTGCTGTTCAGTATGCTCATGCTCAACCACATGCTGCTCTGCAAGTTGTTGAATTCCTTCCTCTACTTTTTCATCCACTGGCGGTTTGACTGCATCCGTGTCTTTTGCCTGGATCGAAACCTTGGCAATCACATCATTCTTTGGCGCATCTGAAGCTGTAGTCTGCGTAGCAGCAGGCTCTACATTATCCGACTTCTGTTCAGTGGCAACCTCAGCCCCCTCCCCATCCAGAGTCTGATCCTGTTCTGTCTTCAACGCAGGTTGCTGTTCAGTATGTTCATGTTCAGTCACATGCTGTTCTGCAAGCTGTTGAATTCCTTGCTCTACCTTCTCATCAACCGGCGTTTTGGCAACATCACTATCTTTGGCCTGAATTGAAACACTGCTAATGACATCATTTTTTGGTGCATCTGAAATCACACCCTGCTTAACCTCTTCCCCACTTGTATTTAATAAGCGCGGTGCTGCCTTTTTCAATAAAGTCTCGGCTTTATAGTAGGCTTCCAGTGGAGAAATATTTTCATCCGGGTGCTCATTTAAATAGAAACGCGCTGCACCAAAAATAGCTTGTGATTTGTGCCCGACATCTTCCAGCAGTCTCCAGCTATAAAAACCGCTCAACACAGCTCCGGCAACAGGGGTTAGCTTACCGACCACGGAAACTTGAGGAACACGGTTTAACCAGCCAAATTTAAATTGTCCTTGTTCATCTACCAGCCACTTCTTGACCAAATCAAAATCATTATTCGATCCGAGTAGTTGCTGAAACTGTTGCAGGTCATGTGTTTCCAGCATTGACTTCAAGGCTTTTAAAGCCACCAGCAGGGTTTGTTTTTCTGCCACCAGACTCAGGTCAATTTCCTTAAAGATAAACGCCACAATCTCTTGATCAGTCTCTTCCGACAAATCGAAGCCATGGGAACGTCCTGTCTGATAAATGGTTCGCAAGGTCAAAACAATCGAAGCAGGAATATCGATGGCTGCACCCCATACACCTGTTGCCCCTGTGACCGCACCCTGAACAGCTGCCAATAATTTATTCTGCTCAATCAGGGCCTGACTTAAACGTTGGGAACGGCCTGTATCTTTGGTGAGTTCGATAATGTCCTTAACCCCGGCTTCTTCAAGGATTTTTTCAGTCAGGGAACTATTCGAACTGAACTCGTTCAGCCACTGGAATAAATAGTCAGAGGCTTTTTCTCCCAGATCAGGCGATACGAAAGATGCGATACTGTTTACGCGCGTGTAATGACGACCTAGAAACTGATGTGAAAGTTTAGGAAATTGCTGACGTAACATTTGTTGTGGACTTTCATATTTTTCCACTTCAAAAGGGCTTTTAAAACGAGCTTTTCCTTCAACCGTCTTGGAAGTATTTGCAAGTTCCGCCCCAGATGTAATCGGCGCTACTTGAAATTTTTGTAATTCAGAACTGAGCTTTTTAGCCACTCCAAAGGCTTGTGCAAATAAACCTGAAGATTGCTTGTTTTTAGATTTTGTCATCAAGAACCTCTGTTGTGTAATATGTGAATTTCTAGGTAAATACTAGGTTGAATGCAGATTTATCTCAACTTTTATGTGTGTACTTTCATTACGTTTCGTCACCAGAACTGCAATATTTACGAATATTTACACAACTGGAAATAGGCATAAGATTTGCCATAAGAAATAAAAAACCTTTCTGCTATCATGGTGTCATTCACTCATAAGCCATTCTAATCGTTATTTTCTCCTGATTTGTATTCATAGCGAGATGCACAGGGCTTAAGTATTACCATAAAAGGGATCTGTAAATGAAACGTGTTGTAATCACTGGTATGGGCATTAACTCATGTATCGGTAACTCTTTAGAAGAGGTCACTCATTCTTTAAAAAATGGAATCTCAGGCACACGTTTAAACCCAACTTATGCAGAACTGAATTTCAAGAGCCATGTTAGCGCTGCAGCTGAACAGGATTTTGATGGCATTGACCGCAAACTGAAACGTTTTATGGGCGTTTGCGCCATGTATGCCTATAACGCGGCAGTCGCAGCAGTTGAGCATGCGGGACTAAAACAAGAAGATTTGGCAAATAATCCACGCTACGGTATTGCTGGTGGTTCTGGTGGTAACTCAACTGCCTCTGTTGCAGAAATGATCAAACTGCTAGAAGAAAAAGGTGCACGTAAAATTGGTCCTTTCTTCGTGCCGCGCAATATGTCAAATACCATTACGGCAAACGTTGGTGTTGCCTTTAAACTTCAAGGTGTGGCGCATTCGATTACCAGTGCATGTGCAACTTCTGCCGATGCAATTGGTTATGCCTACAACCTGATTCAATTGGGTAAACAGGATCTCATGCTTGCGGGTGGTGGTGAAGAAGATCACTGGTCACAAAGCTTGCTGTTTGATGCGATGGGTGCATTGTGTTCAAAATATAATGACACCCCGGAAACTGCTTCACGCCCATATTCAAAAGACCGTGACGGTTTCGTGATTGCTGGCGGTGGCGGTTTCGTCGTGCTTGAATCACTTGAACACGCACAGGCACGTGGTGCCAATATCCTTGCCGAAGTGATTGGTTATGCAGCAAATAGTGATGGTGCTGACATGGTTGCACCAAGTGGTGAAGGCGCAACACGCTGTATCATCATGGCACTGGATGAAGCAAAGCAGCATGGCGTCGAGCAGATTGACTATGTCAATACTCACGGTACATCAACACCAGCAGGTGACGTAACCGAGCTGAAAGCAATGGAACGTGCATTTGGTGAAGGTCAGGTTCCACCACTCAGCTCAACCAAATCGATGACTGGCCATAGCTTGGGTGCTGCAGGTGTTCAGGAAGCGATTTATTCTGTATTAATGATGCAAAATGACTTTATTGCACCGAACATCAACGTAACCGAGCTGGATGAAGGCGCACAAGGTTTCGATATTGTACTTGAAAAACGTGATGCAAAACTGAATACTGTCATGAGTAACAGTTTTGGCTTTGGCGGTGTAAACGCCTGCCTTATTTTCAAGAAGTGGGATGCATAATCCCGCTTAGCAGGATTATCGATGGATGCACCTTCTGATGCTTTTTTGTGGGTAAAAGCATTACATATTATTGCCGTGGTTTGCTGGTTCGCTGCTTTGTTCTACTTACCACGCCTTTATGTTTATCATGCCATGAGTGAGGATGCCATCAGTCATCAACGCTTTGAAGTGATGGAACGTAAGTTGTATCGCGGGATTATGTGGCCGTCCATGATTGCCACATTAATTACCGCCCACTTTCTGGTCGACTGGGGTGATGCAACCCGGCATTATCATGAAGCCTTATGGTTTTATCTCAAGGTCGGTCTGGTCGGTCTTCTGGTGATTTACCATCTAGTGTGTGGTTATTATCGTAAAAAACTGATTGGCAATGCCCACTACAAAACACATAAGTTCTGGCGCTTCTTTAATGAGATGCCGACCCTGATCTTATTTGCGGTGGTGATTCTGGTTGTGGTAAAACCTCAGTTCTAACTGAGGTTTTTTTATTTTAGAATTCAATACGTCCTATCAATTTTCATACTTGAATTTCAGATGATCAAAGCACTTCAACAGGCGCTAAGACAAATAAATAACTGGTTCATTACAAACTTGATTGTATATCTCAAAATGAATCAGTTTCACTATCGCAGCTTAAGCTCTGGCGAGGTTGAAATTGCACGTCCTGTGTTTGGTGACCTGATTGATTATGCACAGGTCAAAGTTTTTAATATTCCCTATTTGCCCTGGCAACCCGTAAATATATTTATGGCACCAAATGGCAATTTATTTGTACATCAAAAATATTTTAGTACGGATTATTCAAAGTGCTCTCCCTCCTTACAAGGGATTTTTATTCATGAGCTGGCCCATGTTTTACAGTTTCAGCAACAGGTCCATGTCATTTTTAAAGGTGCTGTCCTGCAACTTGGCTACTATCTCAGTTTTAAAACATACGATCCTTATCAATATCAATTTGAACCCAATAAAGCCTTTTCCAGCTACAACATCGAACAACAGGGAGATATTGCACGCGATATTTTCTTCAAGAAAATTCCCAATATTATTCTGAAAAAATAAAAAAGCCCTGTCATTCTATACAGGGCTTTTTAAGTTAAAGCATCGCAACGGGTGTTATGCAGCTGTGCCTTTGCCAGTTTCATTAGCAGGTTCATAATCGACATCCATATCTGTTGTAAAATCTACACGCATTGCATCCTTAACAATGGTACCCATACGTCCAAAGCCTATCGCTAAACCCAAAGCGATCACTGGCAATAAAATCGTTGAACTCATAATCTCTTACCTCACGTTATTTAAAAGAGAATCTGATATTTAAGCTTGTGGTTCTTGTTCACGGAACATGACCGTACCGATACGACCAACCACAACTGCTAAACCAAACGCAATAACTGGAAATAATAAAACTGACATATCAACCACCTCTTGATTTAAGTGTTGCAATACACTTGAGTAAGCTCAAAGTGTATAGCCATTCACATTAATCAGGATCATAGCAGTGCACAAATGTACACTCAAGTGTAGCAAAGATATTCCCGATAAACGGTATATAAAACATACAAAAATCAAACAAGCATCTGAAATAAATATATTTTTTATCAGGTACAGCTGTTCCTCATTTTTTTGAATTATTTAATAGCTTTATCAAAGCCGCTCTTTTTATTAGAAATTTTAGAATTTATTGCACTTGTCACCGGGGTGTCATCTCAATAGGCGAAGATGACATTAAAAAAACTTGATGTGGTTATATTCAATTTATTCACAATCATGCACCATAACTACCTAAACATTGAGAAATGTTGCTTTTTCATACAGAAAAACTCGTTATTTTTACGCAGAAAAATGCGCATTTAGTATATATTAGTAAACTTGTCATTTTTCTTTAAGATATAAAATGTTTGGCGCCATGATATACAATCGTTTTTAACAACTATACTTATATAAATCAAAAACTTGTGTATCAAAACTTGTTAAGACTTAGGATTAGGTTTGAATGAAAAATTTTAAAATTGCCCTTGCTCAGTTCTCTCCGCATATTGGCAATGTTGACTCAAATACTCAAAAGATGATTGAGCAAGCAAATTTAGCGAAACAACAACAGGCTGATTTGATCATCTTTCCAGAACTTTCAACCATCGGTTACCCTGCGGAAGATTTAGTGCTTCGCCCAAATCTTCAAAAACGTACTCAAAAAGCTTTTGCCCAGCTAAGTGAAGTCAAAGACATCGTGATGGTATTTGGCTTTGTACACCAGACCGAAGATGGTCATCGTTATAATTCTGCTGCGGTGATGAAAGACGGTCAGGTACTGGGTATTTATAACAAACATAACCTGCCAAATTACGGTGTGTTTGACGAGAAACGTTACTTCCAGGAAGGCCATCAGCACCTTGTTTTTGAATATCTCGGTCATAAATTTGGCGTCCTGATTTGTGAAGATGTCTGGTCACTCAACACGGTGAAGCAGCTTAGCCAGCTCAATGTTGAAACCGTGCTGGTACTCAATGCTTCGCCTTATGAAGTGGGTAAACCACAGCACCGTATTCAGACCCTGAATGAATTGGCGAAACAGTTGCACCTCAATATTGTTTATGTCAACCAAGTCGGTGGACAGGATGACCTGATCTTTGATGGTTCCAGCTTTGTCAGCAACAATAGCGGTGAGCTGGTATTACAGGCACCGAGTTTCCAAGAAGCTGTTCATTTTGCTGAATATGATGCAGAACAAAAACAGTTCAAGACAGCTGCAGCAGTTCCAGCTTTAGAAACCTTTGCTGAAATTTATCAAGCATTGGTCATGGCAACCCGTGACTATGTACAACGCTCAGGTTTCCCTGGGGTTATTCTGGGTTTATCTGGCGGGATCGATTCAGCATTAACCTTGGCAATTGCTGTTGATGCGATTGGAGCAGACAAAGTCCAGGCCGTGATGATGCCGTATACCTACACTTCACAAATGAGTGTTGAAGATGCGGCTGAGCAGGCGCGTCGTATGGGCGTGACTTTCGGTATTGCCGAGATTCATCCAATCGTGAATAGCTTCATGCAAACCCTATTCCCATTCTTCGGCAATGCCCCTGCGGATGCGACAGAAGAAAACCTGCAGGCACGTACCCGTGGTACCCTGCTGATGGGCCTATCTAATAAATTTGGCAACCTTGTTCTTGCGACAGGCAACAAATCCGAGATTTCAGTCGGTTACTGTACACTTTATGGTGATATGGTCGGTGGCTTCTCGGTACTTAAAGATGTCTACAAAACCATTGTATTTGAGTTGGCCAAATACCGTAACACGCTGGAAGAAACGCCGGTTATTCCTGAACGTGTGATTAGCCGTCCACCATCAGCAGAACTCCGTCCAGATCAAAAAGATCAGGATTCATTACCTGCTTATGATGTACTTGATGCCATCTTGTATGCTTATATAGAAGAAGATCTCAGCCAGGCCGATATCATTGCCAAAGGTTATGAAAGCGATGTGGTCGAAAAAGTAATTCGTCTGGTGGATCGTAATGAATACAAGCGTCGTCAGGGCGCGATTGGGCCGCGGATCAGTTCACGTGCTTTCAGTCGTGAACGACGCTACCCGATCGTCAACGGATGGACCGCGAATGACTGAAAAAATTGTTTCTGAAAAGTCACAATTACTTGCTCAAGCACTTTTGCTTGAGCAAGTTAAGTTTTATAAAAATCAACTTACAACACAACTTTCCGCTGATTTCTTCCAGCAATTTATCCAGCTCTTTCTGCAACATGCACCCAATATTCAACTCAAAGAAGTGGTCGAATTAGCGCAGATTCAGGCTGTGGTCAAACGTTATGCTTTTGAAATGCAGCTGGGTGCAGGCTTACTGGAATTTATTGGCGAGATTGCACAAAGACTGCATGTGTTTTCGCTACAGTCATCCGCCCAGTTACAAGATGTATTTTCAGACCACCAGTTTGAAATGTGGCTGTCCAAGTTTCTGGAACTTGAAAATATCCGTCATTATTTAAACCAGTTTCTAAAAGAAAGCCCTTCTATTCAGCAATTATGCCAATACATTGCGACCACAACCTTACAGAACAAACTACCTAAATTATTTACTCAGTCAGATGACGATAGAACTTCAGAAAGTAAATATGAGTGGCAACAAAAACTAAAAAGCTTTTCACATCGCCAGCAACAGCGTATTGAACAGAAAATTGAAGAAAGTATTGCCCGGTTTATTCAAGAACAGCTGGCCGATCTTAGTCTGCTGTCTAATGACGATCTGGAAAGTCTGGCCCGTAATGTCTGGGATGACAATAAAGCCAAACCTTTATCAGAATATACCAAACAGGTCACGCCACTGGATGTGGAAGAATTCTTTGTCATGATTTATGAATACTGGAAAGAATTACGCCAGTCTGCATTCATACAGGATTTAATCCTTTATGGCGTCAAAGTCTTTTATGATTTCTATAAAGATGAAAGTCTGGCCGATGTCTTTGCTGCCATTGGACTGGAAGAGGCCGACCTGCTGAATGAGGCAGTGCGTTTTTATCCCAAAGTTGTGGCCGCTTTAGACCAGCACGGTGTCCTCGAACCGATCATTACCCTGATCCTGAAACCGTTCTATGACAGCGCTGACACGCTCGCCGCCATCGAAAAACACCTATAAAAATAAAGCCTGTAAATACATCATTTACAGGCTTATATACGTGTCAATTATTTTTAAATCATATAGATAAAAAGAAACCACGCAGGAGCGTGGTTTTTAAAATGGTGGCTATGACGAGACTTGAACTTGTGACCCCCGCATTATGAGTGCGGTGCTCTAACCAACTGAGCTACATAGCCGTAAACTGTGTGCGCATTATCTAGTGTTACGTGCAACGGGTCAAGTCTATGATCTTGAAAATAGAAGACATATGCGTGGTTTTTGCACAAAGATATTATCAACTGTATATTTTTAACTCAAAGTCTGTTCTGATAGCAATTTCCACCTCATCTTCCAGCCGATATTGCTCTGAATACTTCTTTTCGGCTTAATGTTTTTCCCGATAAGACACGTAGGAACAGCCAATGCACGCCACCATAATCATGATAATTGCCAGAATCTGGTAAAGATTCAATGCTTCTCCCAAAATACACCATGCAGCTACAGCGCTAATCGCAGGTGAAGCGCTGAGTAACATCCCGAATACATGTGCAGCCAGTCTTTTCATCGCCACAATATCCAGCAAAAAAGGAATCATGCTTGAGAATAAGGACACAAATACGCAGGTAAAGAAAACCTTATAGGAGCTCACCACTAAATCTAGATGCTGAAAACCTACTGGAAGCGCACATAACGCCGCCACTAACATTCCGACGGCGACAGAACTGCCACCGGCAGAAGCGACTCGTCGTCCATAGATGATATACAACCCCCAGCAGATCGCCGCCGCCAATGCCAACCCCATGCCTTGGTAACTAAAATTCTGGTTAACGCCTCCCAATGGCAATATGACGATTCCAATCAATGCACACCCCGCCCACAGCAGGTCCTGCTTACGCTTGGACATTAACATCGCAACAGTCAACGGACCGAGAACTTCAATGGAAATTGCAATACCAACCGACATATAAGCAAAAGCTTTATAAACCAAAACATTCATTCCACTGATAAACATGCCGTAAATCACCAGATTGCGCCAGTTGGTCTGCTGATAGAACAATTGCCACGGCCTGAAAATAACACAGAGAAGAATGGCGGCTATGCCAAGACGAACCAACGCAACTGTTTCTGGGCCTAAAACCGGAAACAGGGTTTTGGCCACTGATGCTCCGATCTGAACAGATACCAACGATAATGTCGCAGCGAGAAATGCAATGCTTTGTCGCGAATCCAGTCCGACCATGACCATGCCCCGTAATATAGAGATGCAATTTTAATTCACACATCTCCGTTTAATTCTGCAATTTTATGCAAGAATATGAGTAAATTACTCTTTATTATTCTTAGGATGAGAGATTTAATCGTGTCAGACATTTCATTGGATCAGTTCGATTATGCAATTTTAAGACAATTACAACACGATAATAAAATGTCGCATCGGAAAATAGCCGAACTGGTCAATCTCTCCCAAGCGTCAGTACAGCGGCGTATTGCCAGGCTTGAACAAGAACAGGTGATTGAGAAAAATTGTGCCGTGCTCAATCCCAAAAAGTTTGGCGAAAAAATTACATCAATTATTGAAGTGCGTTTAGCGGAAGACCGTTCTATCGTGATGGATCGGGCCAAACAATATTTTGCCCATATCGATGAGATCCAGCAGTGTTATTTCGTCAATGGTGGCGTTTCTTTTATTATCATTATGATTTCCGATACCTTATCCCATTTTGAGGCGTTGGTACGCAAGCACTTTGCAGATAATCAGGATGTCAGCACTTATCGGACACTGATCGTTTTAGATCGGGTCAAAGTCGGATTAGAGTTATCTATTTAAAAACAGCAGATAAAAAGAGACCACGCAGGAGCGTGGTCTATAAAATGGTGGCTATGACGAGACTTGAACTTGTGACCCCCGCATTATGAGTGCGGTGCTCTAACCAACTGAGCTACATAGCCGAAAACTGTGGGCGCATTATCTTAACTTTCGCTACACACGTCAAGCACAATTTTCAAAAAATTTAAGAAGTGGGCCTATAAGCCGGGTTCTGTCGAGGACGATCATTCCTCTAGGCGTACAATCACTCATACGCTCAAGCGACCTACCCGAATCCAGCACGGGCCGTGCCTCAGGATTCCTATTTGGTCTTGCTTCAGGTGGGGTTTACCTTGCCGTGAACTGTTACCAGACACGCGGTGCGCTCTTACCGCACCCTTTCACCCTTACCTCACGAATGAGGCGGTCTACTCTCTGCTGCACTTGCCGTCGGCTTTCGCCGCCCAGGCGTTACCTGGCACCTTGCCCTTTGAAGCCCGGACTTTCCTCCCCTGCTTCAGTCACGGAGACCTCCACAGCAGCGACCGTCCGGCCCACTTCGTGGCGCATCTTACCAAAGTTCGCTGTTAATTGCTTGCATTTTTTTGCGCAGTCAGCTTTTTATATTTCTCCATCAACTCATCATGCGATTCCACATGCTGAGGATCTAGCGGAATACAATCGACCGGGCAAAATAACTGACACTGTGGCTGATCATGATGTCCGATACACTCTGTACACAGTGCAGGATCAATCTCATAAATCAGCTCACCCATATAAATGGCGTCATTGGGACAGACAGGTTCACAGACATCGCAGTTAATGCATTCATCTGTAATATATAAAGACACGTTACCAACCTTGTTGATGTTTACGTTCAAAGGCCTCGACCACAACGCCAGGCACAAATTTGTTTACATCACCTTTTAAACGGGCAATTTCTCTCACCAGTGTCGATGAAATAAATGAATATTGCTCAGATGGAGTTAAAAATACCGATTCAAAATGTGGATCAAGCTGACGATTCATATTGGCCAGTTGAAATTCATATTCAAAATCTGAAATTGCTCTTAAACCACGTAGTACAGCTGTCGCACGCTGTTCACGGAAAAAATTGACCAGTAAGCCATCAAAACCTACAAACTCAACATTGTTCAAATGACTGAGTGAGGCTTTTGCCAATTCAACACGCTCTTCTAAACTAAATACCGGATTTTTATGATGACCAATCGCAATGGCAACCACAACTTCATCAAACATTTTTGATGCTCTTGCAACCAAATCAACATGTCCATTGGTTATTGGATCGAAAGTCCCCGGATAAATCACACGTGTTTTAGACATGCGGTGTACTCTAGTGAATGAGATAAGGTGCGTATTTTAACAAATCTTCAGCCTAAACGCGAAATTCCTAAACATTGGAAAAAGATTGCGTTTTACGGCACAATAGAAGCAATTGTGGAAGTTTGAATTATGGCGCAAGCAACAGTTGTAAAAAAACATAATGGTGGCACGATTGCTCAAAATAAAAGAGCGCGCCACGATTACTTTATTGAAGAAAAATTTGAAGCAGGCATGTCTCTCCAAGGCTGGGAAGTAAAATCCCTACGCGCTGGGCGTATGAGCCTGACGGAAAGCTATGTCATTTTTAAAAATGGTGAAGCTTATTTATTTGGTTCACAAATTCAGCCGTTACTGTCTGCATCAACACATGTGGTTCCAGAAGCAACCCGCACCCGCAAGTTGCTGTTGTCTCGCCGTGAGCTGGAAAAGCTACTCGGTGCAGTCAATCAAAAAGGTTATTCATGTGTACCATTGGCATGTTACTGGAAAGGTCATCTGGTCAAGCTTGAAATTGCCCTGGTAAAAGGTAAGCAATTACATGATAAGCGTGCGACCGAAAAAGATCGTGACTGGCAGCGTGATAAAGCACGTATCCTGCACAAATAAAAAAAACCTCCAATTGATGGAGGTTTTTTTTATTTCGATCTTCAACTTACACATGTTTGAGTCTTAATTCAGCCAGATATTGGCCAAACTTGCGTGCTGTTTCCAGATCACCTTCGGGTGGTGTCACTTCAACACTGGCATTGTCAGATTGCGTCATTAGTCCTAAAAAACTCGACATCCGGTTAATATCCGATTGACCACGCCCAGTGGGCATAAACGGTAAACCTGCCCATAACATGCCATGCTGCATTGCAAATAAATTTATCTGCTGCAATACGGCCAGCTTATCACCGCTGAGTCCACCGCCATTGGTAAAACCGGCAGCCAGTTTGCCTTGCCAAGTACGCGCCAACCAGCGTTTGGAGGAATCTTCCATAAACTGTTTCAAGGCAGAAGTTAAGCTTCCCATATAAGTTGGACAGCCCATGACAATCACATCCGCCTGATCAAGCAAGTCCCATTGCGGTGCAGCCACAGACAACAGATGCACTTCGGCACCTGCCTGCTCTGCGCCCTGAGCAATGTATTGCGCAACTTTGGCCGTGTGCCCATAAGGGCTGTGATAGACCACACACACTTTGACCTGGGAAGAATTCAACTCAATAACAGACATGGAAAATTTAAAAAACCAAGGAATTAGATCAAGTTTAACATTTTTAAATGCGACAAGGCCAATCGGCAATGCAATGCCGGCAATTTATTGCATAAATACAAAGCTGGCCATGCGACCGGTTTTGGCATCACGGCGATAGGAAAAGTAATCCTCAGCTTGCTGATACGAACACTGATCACCACCAAGCACCGTTTCCACGCCCAAACGCTTTAAGATAAAACGAGCGATTGCATACAGGTCTGCCTGATATTTACCCTCGATCTGCCCTGCCATAAATGCAGATGCCAGTTCAGGATATTTCTCACAGAAAGCAGCCTTGACTTCTGCCCCGACTTCAAAACATGGCTGGCTAATAGCGGCGCCTAACCATACCCAACTCGGCTGAGACTGCATTTCAGCGATTGTATTTTCCACAATGCCTGCCGCCAAACCGCGCCAGCCTGCATGCAGGTTGGCAACTTCAGTCCCTTCAGCATTGCCCAAGACTACAGGCAGACAATCAGCTGTCATCATCATCAAGGCATGACCGGCACGTTGTGTAACCAGACCATCGCCCTCAAGGGCAATAAATGGAATTTGCTCATTCACGGTATGACAGATGGTGCTGTGGGTTTGCGTCATCCAGGTGATTTTATCCACACCGAATTCACTCAGTTGATTCAGCAAAATCATACGATGTTGCTGAACACGCTGCGCCTCATCATTGACATGCAAAGCCAGATTGAACCCTGACAAACTCTGATTCGGCGTTGCGACTGTGTCTGGATGGTCAATGCGTGTTTGGCCGACAAAAACACCTTGAGGCAGACCTTGTACAAATTCCATAAATATCTCCAGAGCTATTTTTCTACCGTTAACCTATTCCTAACTCTCGCCTAAAAAAGAAGAGGGAATTTAAAGCACTGTAAGGCATTAAATTCACCAAAGTCTTCCACCTTTAAGGAGGAAGGCTTAGAGGGAGCTAGCGCTTCAATTAATAGGCTTCATTTTCACTGCGTAGCACTTCAACCAGTTGCGTGAAGTCTTCCGGCCACGGCGCCTCAAACATCATTTCTTCGCCTGTACGCGGATGCACCAGACCCAGTTTGGCTGCATGTAAGGCCTGACGCTTAAAGTTACGCAACATATTACTTAACTTTTCTGAAGCACCTGCAGGAAAACGCACACGGTTGATATATACCGGATCTCCAACCAGACCATGGCCTAAATAACTAAAATGGACGCGAATCTGGTGAGTACGACCTGTTTCAAGCTGAGCCTGAACACGGGTAAAGTCACGGAAACGCTCTTTCACATTATAGTGTGTCACCGCATCACGACCGCCTGGCAAGATTGCCATTTTGATACGATCCACTGGATGACGTTTGATCGGCTCATCAATGGTCCCACCCGCGATGATATTGCCGTAGGCAATCAGATCATAAACACGATAAACTGTTTTCTTTGCCAGTTGCTTGCTGAGTGAAAACTGAGCTTCCAGATTTTTAGCCACCACCAGTAAACCACTAGTGTCTTTATCGATACGATGCACCAGACCGGCACGAGAAAGTTCGGCCAGTTTTGGTTCATGATAAAGCAATGCATTTACCAAAGTTCCAGATGGATTACCTGCACCCGGATGCACCACCATGCCAACTTCTTTATTGATCACGATAATGTCGTCATCTTCATAGACAATATTTAACGGAATGTTTTCTGGCTGGCTTGAGGTTTGCGCTTCAAGCTCAACTTCAAGTGTAAGGAGCTCATTTCCTTCACAGCGGTACTTTGGCTTGACAATGTTACCATTTACCAACAGATGGCCGTCTTTCATCCATTGCTTGAGTTTTTCCCGTGAAAACTCGCTCCACACCATTGCGGCAACCTGATCAATACGTTGCCCTAAATAGTTTTCATCGAGTTGAATTTGCAACGATAAACGTGTTGCAGTTGAGTCAGAATTATGATTATCTGCATCGACAGAATCTTCGAGTAAGAAATCTGTTTCAGAGATGTTTGAATTGGAAGATTGTGCTGAAGTCATTTGATGATCGGTACAAAAATGGTTTAATAGCACCATTGTAGCTCATTGCCCAGAATAACAGAGGAGTTTTTATGTCGCTACCACGTTATAAAATTACGGTGCTTGCACTATCTTTAGGTGTAGCGTCTGCATTTGTGGGCTGTAGCAGCAATCCAAGTAAGAAAGAAGTGGTTGATAAAGGACCACAATCAAGTGAACAAGTTTATTTCGAAAAAGCGCAGAAATCACTTGAACGCAATCAATATACTGATGCGGTTAAATCACTAGAAGCGTTAGATACCTATTATCCAACGGGGCAATATACCCAACAGGCACAGCTTGAGCTTCTCTACGCGAAATTCAAACAGAAAGATTATGAAGGGACGATTGCGCTTGCAGAGCGTTTTATTCGTTTAAACCCGCAACACCCGAATGTTGACTATGCTTACTACGTGCGTGGCGTCGCCAACATGGAAATGAATTACGACAGCCTGATTCGTTACACTTCACTACAGCAATCACACCGTGATGTAAGCTATGTCAAAGTGGCGTATCAGAACTTTGTTGACCTGATCCGTCGTTTCCCAAGTAGCCAGTATTCTGTAGATGCTGCACAGCGCATGAAATTTATTGGTCAGGAACTGGCTGAAAGTGAAATGAATGCAGCGCGTTTCAACATTGAACGTAAAGCATGGCTGGCTGCCGCTGAACGCGCACAATGGGTGATTGAACATTACCCACAAACTCCGCAAACCCCTGAAGCTTTAGCCACTTTGGCATATAGCTATCAAAAATTAGGTGATCAGGCGACCTCTCAACAATATGTTGAAATTCTCAAGCTGAACTATCCGAATTTAGTTAAATCGAATGGTGAAGTGAATTTACGTGCAGCACGTAAAGAAGGTAGTTGGGTCAACCGTGCCACTTTAGGTCTGTTAGGACGTGAATCAAAAACCGTACAGGTGAAAGAACAAGCCAAAAGCGATACGGAACAACGCAGCTTAACCAACCGCTTAAGTTTTGGCCTACTGGATAAACCTGAAACTGAAGCAACCGTTGCGCCAGCACCTGTGGCTGCTCCGGAAGCACCCGCAGCAAGTACAGACAAACCAAGCTGGAAAAACCGTTTAAGCTTTGGCCTGTTAGACAAGCCTGAAGCAAAAGCCACGACTGAGGACGATGCTGCAAACTAATTTGCAATCATCTGATACAGCAAACAGGCAAGTCTCCCTTGCCTGTTTTTTATTTTATGCAACAATGATTGCTGACATTTTTGCAGAGCAACGATGTTTTATTTTCTGTCTGAAATGGTTTAACGCACATGGCAATTCCACAGCATACGATTGATCAAATTCTGGATCGAACCGACATTGTCGATTTGATCGGTCAGCGTGTGAAGTTAAAAAAGACGGGCCGTACCTACTCCGGCTGCTGTCCATTTCATCAGGAAAAATCACCGTCTTTCCACGTCTATCGGGACAAGCAGTATTATCACTGCTTTGGTTGTCAGGCCAATGGCAATGCCATCCGTTTCCTGATGGATATCGACGGCCGTAACTTTGTCGATGTGATGAAAGAGCTGTCTAACAAGACCGGTGTCGACCTCCCCAAAGATAATCACGACAATAAAAAACTCTCTTATAAACGCAGTCCACAACAAGCCGCTACACCTCAGCCAGTAAAACCAGCACAAGAAAATCCAGTCGCACCACCTGTAGTCGACGAATTTATCGATGGACATTTTGTCGATATGGATCGGGTGATGGATGATCCGTTTGCCCAGTTTGATCCCTCATTCAACATGGATGAGCAGGTACAGGAAGGTAATCTGTATGATCTGCTGGAGAATGTGGCGCAGTTTTATGAACGCCAGTTACCGAATAGTCAAAAAGCCCAACACTATTTCAGACAACGTGGCCTCTCGGCACAAACCATCCAGTTTTGGCGTTTAGGTTATGCACCAGAAGACTGGCAGCATCTCGAAAAAGCCTTTCCACAAGATATTGAAGGCTTAAAACAGCTCGGCCTGATTCGCTCAAGCGACAGTGGCCGGGATTTTGACTTGTTACGTGAACGGGTGATTTTCCCAATTCGCGATCATAAAGGTCGTGTGGTCGGTTTTGGTGGTCGTGCGCTCAATGACGAGATTAAACCGAAATATATCAACTCACCCGACTCGGAAGTGTTCCATAAAAACCAGTTGCTTTACGGTCTCTATGAAGGCCGTAAACTGAAAGCAAATGACTGGTTGATGGTGGAAGGCTATATGGACGTAATTGCGCTACAGCAATACGGTATCAATGGCGCCGTCGCAACACTTGGAACAGCCAGTAATGCCGATCACTTAACCACGTTATTTAAACAAAACTCTAGAATTACCATTGCCTTTGACGGGGATGCCGCAGGACAAAAGGCCGCACGACGCACGCTGGAAATTGCACTGCCGCTACTGAATGATGGCCGTGAATTAAAATTCTTTGTTTTGCCCAATGAGCATGATCCTGACTCGCTGATCCGCCGTGAGGGTCTGGAAAACTTCCAGAAATTACTGCAACAGGCACCGCTGTTATCCGACTTTGTGTTTGCCCATTTAACCGGCCAGCATGACGTCAGCACGCCTGAGGGTAAAAGTCTGGTGATGGGTGAACTGCGTGAATTGACCGACTTGTTGCCGAAGCACGGTTCATTCCGCTATTTGCTGAGTCAATCTTTCCGTGAAAAGCTGGGTTTAGGCAAACGTTTTACCCCCCAAGTCAGCCACGATGCTTCATTATCTTTTAACATCCAGACCAAAGATGAAGATTTCGCGGTGGCGATTTTGATGCACCATCCCTTCTTGTACATTCATTTTGAAGAATTACGCGCGGTGATTGATCAGGATGAACTGTTGGCAAAAATTTTAGCCGTATTAAATATTGTGTTTGATGAATTGCCTGATGATCAGGAACTGGCAACCTATTATGTGCTAGGTGCATGTAGTAATTATAGTCATGAACTGGCTGATATCATGCAACGCACTAATATTCAGTCTTTAACTCAAGCACCTGAAATTGCAGATAAACTTGCCAAAGAATATGCATTGGGTTTACAAGAAAAATATCTGCGCTTAAAACTTAAATCACCGATTTCCTTGATTGAATCACGCAATTTGCGTCAACAGCTGAATGAGTTAACCAAACAGATTAGTTTGCGACTGTTGTCTTAGTATCGTAGCGTTACTGCCTCGGTTTACGTTCGTGCTCAAATACGTCTTGTAAATGCTGCTGTAGCCATTCGAAATAATCCGGATTTTCAGCTTTGGCGGCCTCTCTTAGCAAGATTGAAGTCGGGTGCATTAACTTCTGGGTTAAACGATGCGCGAACTCGTGTAAGACCTGCTCTGCGGCATGTCCATGCTGTAATGACTCTAAGGCATGCGTCAATTCTTTCTGACTGATTTCTTCACTATGCTGACGATAGGCCTGAATGGTACCACTCGCCTCTTTGACTTTTTGCTGGGTCATCAACTGGGTAGCCAATTGATTGACCATAACCTCGGCTTCAACCGCTGCCTGACGACGTTGTGCCAGATTTTCATCAATCACACTTTGCAAATCATCAACGCCATACAAATATACGTTATCCAGTGATTCAACTTTGGGATCAATATCACGTGGCACCGCTAAATCGACCATCAGCATCTGTTGATAGCGACGTTTTTTCAATGCCGCTTTGACATCTGAATATTCAATCACTTGATGCAAACTACCTGTACAACTCGAGATGACATCTGCTCGATGCAAATTCTGTGCAAGTTCCGTAAAAGGAATAATTTCAACATCAACCTGATGGGCAATTTCCTGTGCCAGAACATCGGCACGTTCACGGCTACGGTTACAGATCAGGATCTTTGCCACCCCCATTTCAGCCAGATGTTTAGCGACTAAACTGTTCATCTCGCCCGCAGCCACCACCATTACGGTCAGTTTTTCTGGACGGCTAAACACTTGTAATGCCAACTGAGCAACGGCATAACCCATTGAAACGGCATGACTTCCGACAGAGGTTTCAGAACGGACCCGCTTGGCGGCATAAAAGGCATATTCAAAGACACTGTTCAGTTCAGGCGAAACGGTTTCTGCCTCTTTTGACAGCGCCAAGGCACTTTTTACTTGCCCCAAAATCTGTGGTTCACCTAGCATCAGCGAATCCAGACCACTGGCAACCCGCATCAAATGTGTAACAGCCTGAGCATTCTCGTAACGATAAACATGATGAATTAACTGTTTTACATCAATATTATTCACTTGGGCCAGCCAATTGAGGACACTTTCGGCATCTTCTGTCATGGCATAGACTTCGGTGCGGTTGCAGGTCGACACCACCACAAGGTCATTCAAGGATGACTTCTGGTTTTGTTCAAGCAATAGCGCAGCTAATCGCTCTGCATTGAAAGCAATTTGTTCACGAAGTTCAACAGAAGCTGTTTGATGGTTGACACCCAATGCAAAGAAAGACATATCAGATCATCATTTCGCTAAATTTATGTTATTGTGCAACATCGGTGTCATAAAAAGCATTACTTTGGATCAATAAAAATTGCGTCAGCTATATCGCCGTACCCTTTTTAGCGGCAAGACGATTAGACGGTATTCTACCACAATCTTGTTGTTAGGTAGCATGAGCTCTTATGTCTCTGCACAAGCAATACACGACATGTATGCAGATAGCAGCTTTGAAAATGCTTTACAACAAAGCATGATTGCTGAATTTTCTCTTGCTTATGATGATATTGCAACTGCTCTACACAATTATACCGTGCTTGCAATTCGTAGTAATTCAACCACAATCAAGCAGCGCGCCTTAGATGTAGCCTTAGAATATAATGACTTACAGTCTGCCTTAGACATTGCAACCCATTGGGTAGAGCAAGAACCCAAAGATGTACCAGCGTTATTCTATTTATCGCATATCGCGCTCAAAACGCATGAGTACGAGCTGGCTGCAAAAACCCTGGATAAAATTTTAAATATTGATCCGACTGCCGATCTGGAAGAAATTTTAGCCGGGATTGCCCCCGAACAGGCACAAGACCGCGAAGTGCTGTTAAATGCCCTGCGTGCCAGCGAAGAGCGTAACAATCCCTCTATTCTGGCCTTGATTGCAGGTTTAGAAGCGCAAGATGGTTTGTATGAACAAGCGCTTAAAAATATTAATCGGGCACTCAGAAAACGCTCGAAAACCACCAGTTTCATTTTAATGAAAGCCAATCTGCTCATGGCTTTGCAAGATGATGAAGAAACACAGAAATGGTTTGCCAAAGCAAGTCGCAAGAACAAAAACAATATTGATATTCGTCTGGCCGAAGCACGCTATTACATTCAGATCAACCAGCAGCAGCAAGCTTTAGAAAAACTTGAAGATATCATTAAAGATCATCCCAAAGCCGAAGAAGCGCTGTTTATTGCAGGTTTGACCAGCATTGACCTGAAGCAATATGAAAAAGCCGAGCAATATCTGGTGGAATTACGTTCATCCGCCAAATATCAAAATGAAGCCTATTACTATCTGGCGATCAATGCCCAGCGCAAACAGCATTATGAAACAGCCAAGGCTTATTATCGTCTGGTCGATGGTAGCCTGTATATCGTTTCCAGACGCAACATGATTGCGATTTTTGAGAAACAGGACCAGCTCAATGATGCCTTACGCTTCCTGACGCAGGAACGTGTTAACTATCCGCAACATGCCAGTTTCCTCTATCAGGCACAGGCCGATATTCTGAAGAAAATGGATAACAAAAAGGCCGCTTTGGCGTTGCTGGATGAAGCCATCAAGAACTTGCCGGATGATCCGGAACTGATTTATGCCGAAGTCCTGTTACTCGACCCATACACAGATCGGGACAAATTAGACAAAACCTTAAAGCAATTGCTGGTGCTTGAGCCAAATAGCCCAACTTATCTAAATGCATATGCCTACACCTTAGCTTTGCAAAACCGCCGCCTCAAGGAGGCGCGTAAATACGCCGAGATGGCACTGGATTTTGCACCTGAACAGGCATCGATTCTGGATACTCTGGGTTATATCGCTTTCTTACAAAATGATTTTGACACGGCTGCCAAAGTGCTTGGTCAGGCCTATTCGCTCAGTCAAAATGTCAATATTGGTATTCGCTATGCCAAAGCCTTGTATATGCAAGGCGCACTCACGCAATTTAGCGAGGTGTTACAGCAATTGAAACAAAAACATGCCAATGCCCCACAATTACAACAGCTTGATAGCTTAATCTTACCCATCACTGTAAAAAAGAGTTAAACCCATGCGCGTGTTTTCAAAATTATGCTTCGCCGTGTGTAGCAGTAGCATTTTGTTTTTAACCGGTTGTCAGAGTCTGAGCCAGCCCAATAAAGTGATTACCTCACCACAACTACAAGACGAAAATAATTTTAACCTGCAAGGCAAAATCGGTGTCCGCACACCGCAACAATCTGGCAGTGCATTTTTTACATGGGTACAGCAACAGGATCAGTTTGATATTGAGCTGACCGGTATCCTCGGCGTAGGTAAAACCCAGATTGAGGGCAAACCTGGTCAGGTCACCTTAAATAGCGCTAAAACAGGCTTGATTACGGCCGCAACACCAGAAGAATTACTGGAAAAAGCAACCGGTTGGCAAGCGCCGATTATGCATCTTGCCTACTGGATTCAAGCCAAACCCGCAACCCAGAATGCTCAAGTCAGTAAAGATGAGCAAAATCGTCTTAAACAGCTGATTGAAGATGGCTGGACTGTAGATTTCAGTTATAACGATGCACAAACGCTTCCGAATAAGCTTTTGTTGAAGCAAGCTCTTGCAGACGGTAAAGAAAACCGTATTACAATGGTGATTCAAAACCGATAATTTTTAGATTATTTTTTATGATTAGAGCACCTTCCCCCGCCAAGCTGAATTTGTTTCTGCATATCACCGGTCGTCGTGACAATGGTTATCATGAATTACAGACCATTTTTCAGTTGATTGATTTATACGACTGGATGACTTTTGAACCGCATGCGGAAGAAAATATTCAGATTGAAGGTCTGGCAGAAGTACAACTCGAACAGAATTTAATCTATCGCGCTGCACAGTTATTACGTCCGCATGCCAAAAAACCATGTGGGCTGAATATCCGGATTGAAAAAAATATTCCGATGGGTGCTGGGCTGGGTGGCGGTTCGTCCAATGCCGCGACCACCCTGATTGTGCTGAACCAGCTCTGGCAATGTGGCTTAAACGAGCAACAACTCGCCGACTATGGTGTACAGCTGGGTGCGGATGTTCCTATCTTTGTTTTTGGCCGCAATGCTTGGGCTGAAGGCATCGGTGAACATTTATCATTCATAGACTTAGCTCAAAAAAAATTCATAATCCTGAAACCTGACTGTTTTATCAGCACTCAACAGCTTTTTTCGCAAAAAACATTGACAAGAGACTCTAAGATCACTAAATTTTGCGCCTATCAGATAGAACCTTCTAATTTTGGAAATAACTTTGAACCTCTGGCTCGACAGTTATACCCTGAAGTAGAAGAAGCAATGCAGTATTTAGATCAGTTTGGTCGAGCAAAGCTTACAGGTACAGGTGCTTGTGTTTTTATTGAAGTAACCGGTGAAATGGATACAACGCAAATTTTGCAAAACTCGCCTTGTAAATCTTACTTGGTCAACAGTTTAGCAGAGTCTCCGTTAAGACATTTCTCAGTTACACGTTAGGGGCGTCGCCAAGTGGTAAGGCACCGGGTTTTGATCTCGGCATCCGTTGGTTCGAATCCAGCCGCCCCTGCCAATTTTCACCTGTAGATGTATATGTAATAGGGGCGTCGCCAAGTGGTAAGGCACCGGGTTTTGATCTCGGCATCCGTTGGTTCGAATCCAGCCGCCCCTGCCATTACATATCATCGAATTTAGGGGCGTCGCCAAGTGGTAAGGCACCGGGTTTTGATCTCGGCATCCGTTGGTTCGAATCCAGCCGCCCCTGCCATATCTTTAGACAGACTTGTTTTGTATCGATATTTGCTCAAATATATTGACATTGTCCTATAAAACGATTAAAGTTCTGCCGCATTAGGGGCGTCGCCAAGTGGTAAGGCACCGGGTTTTGATCTCGGCATCCGTTGGTTCGAATCCAGCCGCCCCTGCCATATAATAGATTGTTTCCAAATTACCCGTTGGAAAAATTAAAATTTTTCCCTTGCGCTCGGTCGAAGCATAGCTTCGCTTAACCCTCGCTCAGGTGCTTCATGCCCAATCTTGTCGTTTTTAGTGGAAGTGCTCATCCACAGTTCGCCCAAAAAGTCGTAAGCCATTTACATATCCCACTCGGTGCTGCTTCTGTAAGCAAGTTCTCTGATGGGGAAATTTCAGTTGAAATTACTGAAAATGTTCGTGGTAAAGACGTTTTTATCGTCCAATCTACTTGTGCCCCAACCAATGATAACCTGATGGAAATCTTGGTGATGGCGGATGCTTTGCGTCGCGCAAGTGCTGGTCGTATCACTGCCGTCATTCCTTACTTCGGTTATGCCCGTCAGGATCGTCGTCCACGTTCTGCACGTGTACCGATTACTGCCAAAGTTGTTGCAGACATGCTAACAACTGTAGGTATTGACCGTGTAGTCATGATTGACTTACACGCAGACCAAATTCAAGGCTTCTTTGATATCCCGGTTGACAACATTTACGGTACGCCAGCGCTACTGGCTGACTTACGTCAACAACAACATCATAACCTCGTTGTGGTTTCACCTGACGTTGGTGGTGTTGTTCGTGCCCGTGCTGTTGCCAAGCAAATGGGTGATATCGATTTAGCCATCATTGATAAACGTCGCCAAAAAGCAAATGAATCACAAGTGATGCATTTGATTGGTGATGTAAAAGATCGTGACTGTGTCATCGTTGATGATATGGTCGATACAGCAGGTACGCTTTGCAAAGCTGCCGATGCACTAAAACAATTTGGTGCTCGTCGTGTTGTTGCTTATGCAACCCACCCTGTTTTATCTGGCAAAGCCATTGATAACCTTCGTAATTCTGTGATTGATGAACTGGTTGTTACAGACACCATTCCACTTTCAGATGAAGCCTTGAGCCTCGGCAAAATTCGCCAGGTTTCGGTTGCGAGCATGGTTGCTGAAACAATTCGTCGTATTAACAACGAAGAATCTATTAGCGCAATGTTCGATAGTTATCTATAATAGCCCAGCTTTTTTTCTTAAACCCTAGCTCGCTAGGGTTTTTCTATCACTAAACTGGTCGCAAGTTTAGTTCATTAAACTCCATTGAGGATATGCCCATGGCAAACTTCGTATTAAACGCTCAAGCACGTGAAGTCGCACAACAAGGGAAAGGTTCGAGCCGCCGCCTTCGTCACGCTTCACAAATTCCAGCAATCATCTACGGTGGTAGCGCTGAGCCTGTAGCAATCACTTTAGAGCTTCGCGAAATCGTTAAAGCTTTAGAAAACAATGCTTTCTTCGAAGAAGTGATCGAAATCAAAATCGGTGACAAAGTTGAAAACGTTAAAATCCAAGCGTTACAACGTCACCCAGCGAAAAACACACCTATGCACGCTGACTTCAAACGCGCATAAGTGTTAAAGGCGTAAATTAGTGTCAAATATTTCGCTAATTGTCGGTTTGGGCAACCCTGGAAAGGAATATGCCCAAACCCGCCATAATGCAGGCTTCTGGTTCGTTGAACAGCTTGCAGACCGTTATGGCATTTCCCTAAAAGCTGATCCTAAATTTCATGGATACAGCGGTCGTGGTCAAATTGAAGGTCGCGACGTACGTCTATTACTTCCCACCACTTTTATGAACCGTTCTGGTCAAAGTGTTGTCCCTTTTGCCAAATTTTATCAGGTTGCACCAGAAGCAATTTTAATTGCCCATGATGAACTGGATATGGACCCTGGCATCATCCGTTTAAAAACAGGTGGCGGACACGGCGGACATAATGGTCTTCGTGATATCGTTCCGCATATCGGTGCAAATTTCCATCGCTTACGCATTGGCATTGGACATCCAGGTTCCAAAGAACGTGTTTCTGGTCATGTGCTCGGCAAAGCGCCTAGTAGTGAACAAGCTCTAATGGATGCAGCCATTGATCATGCCTTATCAAAAGTGAAAATGCTGGTTGACGGACAAGTATCACAGGCAATGAATCAAATTAATGCTTATAAACCCGCTTAAACTGAATTGTTGATCAATCACGCTTGCCATATTGCATTTTTAGGCGCAAAATGCGCATCAAACCGCCCCTAGCCCGCGGAAAACGTGACAAGTCAACCATAAGATAATCATCTTAGGTCTTACTCAGGAGACGCTAGCCATGCTATCTCGTTTATTAAAATGTAAAATTCACCGTGCAGTTGTGACGCATGCAGAGCTTCATTATGAAGGTTCTTGTGCAATTGATGGCGTATTAATGGACTTGGCAGGAATTCGTGAATACGAAGAAATCCACGTATGGAACGTTACGAATGGCAAACGTTTCACCACTTATGCAATCCGTGGTGAAGACGACTCAGGCATTATCTCGGTCAATGGTGGCGCAGCCCATCAAGCTGATGTGGGTGATCTAGTGATTATCGCAACTTTTGGTGATTTTACTGAAGTTGAAGCCAATCTTCACAAACCACGTCTGGTATATGCAAACCCGGACAATACCGTGAATCACACCGCAAACTGTATTCCGGTACAAATTGCATAAAGCATAAAAGATTCCTAAAAAGCCATGAGCCGCGAATCAAGCTGCTCATGGCTTTTTTTATTGGCACCCCAAACCGTCCTCCCCTATTCGCATAAAAGCTGTCCTACTTCAGCTCAAGCCTGATTTTACGCAAACAGACTTGAAAAACATCGCCAGGCTTTGTTTAATAAACAGACAATAACGATAATTTGATCAATATGGATATGCTTAATATTCTCAGCAAAGTCAGCCTTTTTGCTGAATTGGATGGTTCGACACTTGAGAGCTTGATTCCCGCTTGCCATATTCGTCATCTACAAACCGGACAAACTCTGTACTGTGCCCATGATATTGCCGATCATGTTTATATTGTGATTTATGGGCGGGTCAAGCTCACCACCACAACGGGAGTATTGACTTACTATGGCCGTCATGAACTGGTTGGCGAAACCGGTGTGATTTCCAATCAGCCACATCATTGTACGGTGAATGCAGTTCGGGACACTGCACTGATTGGTATTCCACAGCAACAATTTTTGGATTTCATCCATCAGCATCCTAAAGTCCTGTTCGCTTTATCCCGGCTGATCATTCATCGCTCGCAATCCGAACAGCAGCATAGTCATGCCATGGGCAGTAGCCGAACGCTCTCTGTTATTCCTGTCTCGGCCCATATCCCTGCCACCCATTTGGCAGAAAAACTGACTGAACATTTACAGCGCTGGCCGCATGTTCGCTTGGTGTCAGCAGCCCATGTCGATGCCCTGTTTGGGTCTGGTTTTAGTCAAACCCCATTGGATTATAGCCCTGCAGATTTACAGCTCAGGCAGTGGCTTGCCAGCTTGGAAGAAAAACATTGCTATGTCCTGTATGCTGCCGATAATAGTGAAGATGAATGGTCAAAACGCTGTTTACATCAGGCGGACCGAATTCTGATTCTGGCAGAAGCCAATCAAACCCCGACTCGAACCCCACTCTCGTATGTGCTCAGTCAACATGACTGGCAAAGCCCGATCGAACTGGTTTTGCTGCGTTCCGAAGGTGATCCTTCTCCCCACACCCTATTATGGAAGCAGCTTTATCATGCCCGCGCCCACTATTTTGTCCACCCCTGGGCGCAAAATGATATCTGTGCGGTAGCACGACAGATTTCCAGTCAGGGGGTTGGGTTGGTGCTGGGTGGCGGCGGTGCTCGTGGATTCGCGCATATCGGTTTGATTCGTGCCCTGGAACAGCTACATATCCCGATTGATATTGTCGGTGGAACCAGTATGGGGGCATTTGTTGCGGCGCTGGTGGCATGTGGTTTTGATAGTGTCGAAATGACCCATATCGCCTATGAGACTTTTGTGGCACGTAACTATCTGAATGATTACACCATGCCTCGGGTTTCCCTGATTCGGGGACAACGTTTCCATAGCCGCCTGCATGCCATCTTTGGGCAACGGCGGATTGAAGAACTCAGACAGACCTATTACTGCATCTCCACCAATCTGACCACCGGACAGGCGGTCATTCATGATCAGGGGGAACTTGCCACCTGGGTTGGCACCAGTATGAGTGTGCCAGGCGTTGCACCCCCTGTGGCCTGGCATGAAAATCTGCTCTGCGATGGCGGTGTGATCAATAACCTGTCCACCGATGTCATGCAAAATCTGGAAAGAGGCACCATTATTGCCAGCAATGTCAGCTTGCATGATGATATTCGCGTTCCCGGTATCGGACTGGAAGAACCCGATTAGAGTGCCCTGCTCAACTGGAATAAAATTATTAAAGATAAGCTGTTACACGCACCACGACTGGCTGAGATCCTGATGCGTACTGCGACCCTTGCCAGCGATACCATGATTCAAAGTGCAGCGATTGAACGGGCGAATTTACACATTCGTATGCCGATTGAGGGAATTGGCATGTTTGACTGGCATAAGCTGGATGAACTGGTCGAACGCGGATATGAACATGCGCTCGAAATGCTATTGCCTATTCGGGATACACTTCCCTCATCTTGAATTTAGCTTCCCGATCCGGTCATAGCGGACTGAATCTGGTAACGCTCCAGCAATGTATCTAAATATTGATAGGTCTCAGGATCTAACTGCTGCATATAGCCATCAAGGATTCGATGGCACTCCTGCTGCTTTGCGACAGGCATGCGTCGCATGATGTCAAATGTCACTTCCCACTGGGAACGCAACAACGAAGCATAGGCAATATGGTGCAGGACCTGCTCATCAATTTGTGCAATTGCGCGCGCGACCACGTCTCTGGCCTCATCTTGCATATAATTGACAATCACCAGCATATCCGTCCATAAATCACAACGGTCAGCCGCCTCAACAATACTCTGGATAATCTCGACCCGTCTTAAGGCCGGCAAATTAGCAACAAAATGCTGGGCTTGTGCTGACAGGCAAGCCACCACCGGTAGCATATCTTCCCACAACTGATCTTCTTGCGCAGCCTGAATAATGGCATTGATTACAGGCTCGCCTTGCAGAACCGCCAGATCACCCAGCTCCTGCTTCAACCCATAACTGATGTAACTCATCAAGGCCAAAACTTTTGGCCAGATGAGACGCTGTGCCGGATCACCAATAATCAATAACGCTTTCTCGATCCGCTGTTTCGGTAAGACATGCACCAGATGGTCAATTTGCTCGCGTGACTCAATAAAAAATGCAATTTCCAGCAAGTCACTTTCACTCTCGACCACTTGCGCCACATCTTGTAATACCGCATCGGACAGCATACTGACGAAACGCCCCATGGTGACAAAGTCACGTTGTTCCAGTAGAACTCGGGTAATCTCCGTAATCTGATGCGTGGTGAGATAGCCCAACAATTCTCTTGCCAAGCGTGGGTCGAGATACACCGAGATAGCAGCTACAGTTTTGGCAGGTAAATGCTTTACGATGCGATAAGAACTTTCTGTCGATAAATACACGGCAATTTGTGCCACGATAAATGGCTCTAAGCAGTGTTTGACCATAAAAACACTGATCCAGCGCGGCAACCAGCTTACCCAGGCAGCCAAATAACGGAAGCGTTTTTTCTGCTGATTTTGTAATCGTTCTAATATGGCAAAACGGAATTGTCTTAAATTTTCTGGTGCCAAAGGCTGCAAAAAGGCTAATTCAGCTTCAGTGACCTTCAAGATACGCGCCAATTTGATTAACTCTGCCTGTACCGCGAGTCGAGTCATAAGCTTGCCCCCTAGGCTTTATCTCGGAACAGCCAACGTAGAAAAAAAGGAGTTTGATACAAACTCTGATTCATTTTCTGATCTTCATGTTCTAGGGTATGTTGTAATTGTTGGTTGAGCCAGGCCAGCTTTTGCGGGTTTAATTGAGAAAATGCCTTCAGGCTCATGACAGGCCGATGTAATTGTTGTGCTAGCTGTTCCAGCTCGATTTTATCTGTCTTTTCCATGATAGAACCTACTCCAGATTATTGTTGTTTTATCTTTTCAGTCTATGCTCAATTGAAATCGATTACCAGTTGCACTGATCATGATAGAAAGTAGCGTCAAGTCTCAGCAGTTTTCTTCATTTTTATAGAACGATACATTCTATAAAAAGTTGCCTTTTCACTTAAAAATCTGGCTATAATCGACGTACATCGCTTCAGGGCGGGGTGAAATTCCCCACCGGTGGTAAGTTAGGCAACACAATCAAATGACCTACCCAGCCCACGAGCCTGTATATATTTTTATATACTCGCAGATTTGGTGAGATGCCAAAGCCGACGGTATAGTCCGGATGAAAGAAGACGAAACCACTGAAACACGCTTTTGCGTTGTTTTGGTGTACGCTTATTTTTTACATCAGTCCTGAAATGTTCAACCGTATCCTATTTACGAGAGCGTTTCATTATGTCTAGTTTAATTCAACCCGAACTTTTCTTCTCAGCCCTTTCCCCTGCTGAACAACGTATTCAACAAGCTTTAGAAGATATCCGCCAAGGCAAACCTGTGTTGGTGATGGATGACTTCGACCGTGAAAATGAAGCTGACCTGATTATTGCAGCCGAAACACTGACTGTTGAAACCATGGCACAAATGATCCGGGATGGTTCAGGTATTGTATGCCTATGTTTGACTGAAGCGCTGGCAGATCATTTAGAACTTCCACCGATGGTCGTGGATAACTCAAGCCAGTTTAAAACTGCGTTTACCGTGACCATTGAAGCAGCACAAGGTGTAACCACAGGTGTATCGGCCAAAGACCGCGTCACTACCGTTTTGGCAGCCACCAAAGATGGGGCTGTAGCGAGTGATCTAAGCCGTCCTGGTCATGTGTTCCCTTTACGTGCACGTGAAGGTGGTGTTCTGACCCGTCGTGGTCATACCGAAGGTACGATTGATCTGGCGCGTTTGGCAGGTTTAAAACCATCAGGCGTATTATGTGAACTGACCAACCCGGATGGTTCAATGGCGTCAGGTATTCAAGTGTTAGCTTATGCACAAACCCATGGCTTGACCGTGATCAGCATTGAAGAACTGGTGCAATACCGCTTAAAACATAATGTCTGATTAGACATAAAAAAGCCTCGATATTTCGAGGCTTTTTTTACTACCTGGATTTTAAGAAACCTTACGTTCTGCATTCAGTTCAGCCACCGTTTCAATGAGCTGGCTAAATTGAGAAATTTGCGTTACCGGCTGTGCCTGAGCCAGTTCCTCTGCCCGACCATAACCATAATTAACGGCAATGGTTTCAATCCCGTTGGCACGTGCACCCATAATGTCATATTGACGATCCCCCACCATGATACATTGCTGGGCATCGAGATGTTCTTGCTCAAGAATATAGGCAATCAAGTCCGCTTTATTGGTCCGCTCACCGGTTAGCTCACTGCCATAGATGGCGGTAAAATATTGATCCAGCTTGAAATGAGCCAAAATTTGTTTGGCAAAGACCACGGGCTTGGCGGTGGCAAGAAATAATCGATAGCCTTCCGCCTGTAATTGCTGCAGTGTTTCTGCGACTGAAGGATAAACTTCATTTTCAAATAAGCCTGTCACTGAAAACCGCTCACGGTAAGCTAGTAATGCCTGCTCAGCCAGTTCATCATCCTGGGTATTGAGTAATTTTGCCAAAGATGCTTTTAAGGGTGGGCCAATGGTCCAGTCCAGATCCACGTCATCAGTCAAAGGTTGACCTAACTTTTGCAAAGCAAAACGAATTGAACCATGAATTCCTGTTTTAGGGTCAGTCAGCGTCCCATCTAAATCGATGAGAATATTTTTGATCGTCATTCGTTCAATCTCTTGCAGCCTTACACAACAGAGTCGAGAGTTTCTCGAAACTTCCCTATACTACCGTATATTGAAGACTAAAAGGAAATTGCAGTGCGTCCGACCGTGCTTTGTTTTTCAGGTTTAGATCCATCTGGCGGGGCTGGCTTACAGGCAGATATTGAAGCTATTGGACAAAGTGGTGCGCATGCTGCCATTGCCTGTACCGCATTAACCATCCAAAACTCACAACAAGTATTTGGCTTTGAAGCCACTTCAAAAGAATTGCTCCTTGCACAGGCCAATGCCGTGGTCGGTGACTTGCCGATTAAATGTGTAAAATCAGGCATGCTGGGCACAACTGATAATATTGCTGCACTGGCTGAATTCTTGCGCGCCCATCCAGACTATCTCTATGTCCTAGACCCTGTTTTAGTCGCAAATAGCGGTGGTTCATTGGGTGACCAAGCCACATTAGTCAAAGCCTTTGTTGAATTGATTCCTTTAGCGACGGTAATCACGCCCAATACGGTTGAATTAAGAGCTTTAACCGGTCTGGAAGATATTGAACAAGCCACGCAAAAACTGTTTGAAATAGGTGCAAAAGCAGTATTGGTCAAAGGCGGCCATGAAGATACACCTGATCATATCCGTAATGTGCTTTATGCAGATGGAAAAATGCTTGCAGAAAGCCGCTGTCCACGCTTAGAAGGTCAATATCACGGTTCAGGTTGCTCTCTGGCAAGCTTCATTGCAGGACGTTTGGCACTGGGTGATTCTTTAAAAATTGCCGTTCAACATGCCGAAACCTGGTTGTTTGGCGTACTGAAATGGGCAGAAACCCCTGTACCCAATGGGCAAAAGATTCCAAAACGCTTTTAAGCGCTGCAGAAACCGGTCGTTTTTTCAAAAAATTTTCACTAAAAAAGGCGCATCAAGCGCCTTTTTTAGTTCCATCAGATTACTGTGGAATACGTAAAACCTGTCCCGGGAAAATGTCATCGGCATTTTTAAGTAACGGACGGTTCGCTTCAAAAATCTTGTTGTACTGGTTCGGATCGCCATAATATTCTTTTGAAATCTTCGATAGGTTATCGCCTGATTTCACGGTATAGAATTTACTTTCTGGTTCTGGTGTTTCCACAGTCATCTGATCATCCACTTTCGCAACATGATCTGTGTTTCCGACCGCCAATACGATCTTTTCTTTATCGGCCTGACTTTTTACCTGACCTTTAATTGTTGCGGTATCTGTACTGCCATTATAGGTCACAGACAAACCTTCAACCCCTAGACCCAAACTCTTAATCAAACCTAATAACTTATTTGCAATCTCTTGAGCTGATGGTTCAGCTGGTGTTGCTGGCGCAGCTTGTGGCTCTGCTGGTGCTGTATTTTTCTTACCGATACCTTTAACAAAATCAAAAAGACCCATTGTTATTACCTCTGTAATTATTAATCTCAAATCGTCAAAATAGACTTACTTTAGTTATACCGAAAAAAATAATCACTCGAGTTTCAATTTAAAGCGGTCTTGTAAATATATGTATATCCACTAAAACTCAGGATATTTTCTGCTCTTGTTCAATAGCCCATAAAAAAGCCACCTGACGGTGGCTTTTTTATCATGCAAGCTGATTAAGCAAGTTTCTTAGTTACGTAATCGATTGCAGATTGAACAGTTGTGATTTCATTTGAATCTTCATCTGGAATCGTGATGTCAAAATCGTTTTCGAAAGACATTACAAGTTCAACCAAATCTAAAGAGTCAGCACCTAAGTCATCCATGAAAGATGCTTCGTTTTTAATCTCTTCAGCACGCATACCTAATTGTTCAGCTACAGCTTGTTTGATGCGTTGTTCGATATCGCTCACAGGAATTCTCCTCATTGCTTGTGGCGTTTTAATTTGCCACTAGTTTAATTGAATATAAAAATTTTTAAAAGTTTATACATCGCCAGTTAGGCCATGTATAGACCACCATTTACGTGTAAAACTGTACCAGTAATGTAACTCGCCTTATCGCTGGCAAGGAAACTCACTGCATCAGCAATATCTTGAGGTTCGCCTAGACGATTTAAAGCTACTTGATCAGTCATTTTTTTACGAATCTCTTCGCTTAACTGATCAGTCATTTCAGTGGCAATGAAACCAGGTGCAACACTGTTCACTGTAATCTGACGGCTCCCCATCTCTTTTGCCAAGCTACGACTGAATGCTTCAATCCCTGCTTTCGCTGCCGAGTAGTTCGCTTGTCCAGGATTGGCAAAATGAGCAACCACTGAACTAATATTAATAATGCGGCCGAAACGTGCTTTGGTCATGCCTTTCAATACACGCTTAGATAAGCGGTATACCGCTTTCAGATGAATATTGAGAATGTCATCCCAGTCATCTTCCGACATACGCAGCAACAAATTATCTTTGGTAATGCCTGCATTGTTAACCAATACCAGCACCGAACCATATTTTTGTTCGATATCTGAAACCAGTGCATCAATCGCAGCACCATCACGCACATCGAGTACAGCACCTGCACCATGTTCAGCAAAGCTTTCTGTCAGCTTTTGCGCGCCTGCTTCAGAAGTTGCGGTGCCAACCACAAAAAAACCGTCTTGAATGAGTTGCTGTGCAATTGCAGCGCCAATACCGCGGCTTGCTCCTGTCACTAACGCAACTTTTCGTTGTTGTGTCATGCAATTTTTCCTTCTGCCACTAACACTGCGTTTAGGGCATCTTCCATACGTGCTTTGCTATCAATGGCAAATGCTTTTTCTATGTTCGGTAATCGCTTGGCAAGATTGCTGAGCACAGTCCCTGGTCCACATTCAACCATGTACTGGATTCCCTGATCTTGCAGATATTGCATGGTCCGTGTCCATTGAACCGACTGGTACAATTGGGCTGTTAAGGCCTGACGTAACTGCGCAACATCTGTCGCGATTTCCGCGTTGACATTTTGTATTACAGGAAGGCATGGTAGCTCAATGGCAGTTTGTTCCAAAGCTTCAGCAAACTTTTCTGCTGCCGGCTTCATCAAGGTACAATGTGAAGGCACTGAAACTGGCAATGCAATCGCTTTACCTGACTGCTCTTTTGCTTCAGCCATCACTTGCTGAACCAATGCAGCACTACCCGCAATCACAACCTGTCCCTGTGCATTGTAATTTGCAGCTTCAACAGAACCTTGACCCGCAGCAGAGACCTTTTCACAAAGTTCAACCACTTTGTCATCTGCCAAGCCAAGAATTGCTGCCATTGCGCCTTCGCCTTGAGGAACAGCGCTCTGCATTAATTGACCGCGTAAATGAACCAGTTTAACCGCATCAGCTAAAGTCATGGCTTCTGCTGCAACAAGCGCACTGTATTCCCCTAAAGAGTGCCCAGCAAGGTACTTTGGCACAATTCCACCCAGTTCTAACCACACACGCCATAAGGCAATACTTGCAGTTAATAACACAGGCTGGGTGTTTTCAGTCTGGTCTAAACCTTCACCGCTCTGGGCAATATGCCAAAGATCAAAACCAAGTGCTGCCGATGCTTCTGCAAATGTGTCTTGAACGACACTAAATTGCTCTGCAAGTTCAGCCAACATACCTGCTTTTTGTGAACCCTGACCAGGAAAAACAAATGCTGTTTTTGTTGCTTGAGCAGCCTGCTCAAGTCGCTTAGTCGACATATAAAAATCCTTAAAATGGTCTATCGCCAATTTCATCAACATGCATGATTCTACATGAGAATGACAACAGACTCTTTTCCGATGCGGCAATTTACCATTGATTAAATCGTTTTTTAATTGCGAAAAACAACAAAAAAGGGAGCTTTCGCTCCCATTTTTTCTATACTTTAAGCTAACGCTTAATGCATATGGTTCAATTATTCAGCATCAGCTGCTTTAGCGAATAATTGACGACCACGGTAGATACCATCTTTAGTCACGTGGTGACGACGATGAGTTTCACCCGTAGTTTGGTCTACAGATAATGCATTCTCGGTTAAAGCGTCATGTGAACGGCGCATGTCACGGCGAGAGCGACTTTTACGGTTTTGCTGAACGGCCATGATGGCTCCTTACAAAGATCGAAAAAATGGATCAGAAACAAATTCAGTTGTCTTAACTCAACATTATATCACAAATTATGAGTTAAGTTTACCCTTCAAACTTGCCAAAACATCAAACGGATTATCCCGTTTCTCTTCGACAACGTCCTGAATGGCAGGTCGATGCTTATGCTCACAAACATCATGCTTGGGAGATAAAGGCATCAACAATAACAGTTCATCTTCTAGTAGTGCGAGCAAATCAATCGAAGCAGGTGTATCAAAATCACCTTTTTTCGAAGACTCGCTTTCACCTAAAACGATGAAATCAGCATCCTCATCCAAGCGCTCTATCAGTGACTCATCATCGATCAAGGCCAAATGAAAATCTGAAACAAGTTCAGTTTCAACAGTATCCAGACAACGCTGGCATTCCATTGGAACTTTCGTTTCAATACGTCCATCCAGCCATACAATGCGATGATATGCATCCATTGATAGCTTACAGTCTACGTTGATCAATCGATCATTAATTGATCCAACAGCTTCACGAGCGATACGAGCAAAGCGAGACAATGGCAGTGTGCCTGACCATGTAAAGCCCTGTTCAGCCCATTTAAACGGCTCAATCTGTGCCGGAAAGGTATTTGCTGACATAATTAAGGCGGCAATTCTACAAATTCATCGGTACTCTGTCAAAGATTAAGATACAATTTTGCACTTCTTTAGACAGAACTCGGGGTAAATTAAGCAATGCACCTGTTGCAGCCGCAACTTGAAGTAACAACTTCATTACTTGTAAGCACCCATTCAACCTCTGCTCCTGCATTAACGCCAGATCAAGTGCAACGCTCATCTTGGCAAAAGTTAACATCAGAACCAGAACAGGTCGATTGGCTTATTTTACACTTTAATCACTGGTTTTCCCACCATAATGTCACACTAGTTAAAGGTGATTTTGAACCAGAATATTTCCCGGCGGAAAATGGACAGCCTGCAAGAATCCAGTTTGCCCACGGTTTCTTTAATAGTGCCCTGCATGAAATTAGTCACTGGAGCATCTCTGGTGCACAGCGTCGCCTACTCCCGGATCTGGGATACTGGTATGCGCCAGATGGTCGAACTGCTGAACAACAAGCGCTGTTTGAGCAGGTTGAAATCAAGCCACAAGCCATTGAATGGTTGTTTGCAAAGGCTTTTGGCCGGAAGTTCCGTGTCTCTTTAGATAACTTGACCGGCGATGGCGGTAATGGTCAGCAATTTAAAGATCATGTCTTTGCTCAGCTACAAGATTATTTTTCAGGTGAAGCCAAGTTACCACGCGATGCTGCGCATTTTATTCATTACATCTGTCTATGTACCCGTCATGGCCGACCGTTACAACTCGATGAATTTAAACGTGAAGACCTTGATTAAAGGACAAAATTGTCACATCTAATGCTTGCAACTTGACCGCAACCCGCTTCATACTCAAATTAGCCATATAGATCAGGGAGTTCAAAGATGTTGCATTTACATATTCATCCCGAAAATCCACAGGCACGCTTAATCACACAAGCAGTGGAACGTATTCGTGCTGGGGATGTGGTGATTTATCCGACCGATGCGGCCTACGCCATCGGTTGTCAGATCGGAAATAAAAATGCGATGGAACGTATTGCACAAATTCGTGGTCTGGGGCCAAAGCATCAATATGCCATTATGTGCTGTGACCTCTCTGACATTGCGACCTATGCCAAAGTCGATAATGCCATGTATCGTTTATTAAAAAATAATACACCTGCTGTCACCACGTTTATTTTGCCGGCGACCAGCGAAGTACCAAAACGTTTAATGCATCCGAAGAAAAAAACCATTGGCCTGCGTATTCCTAGTAATCCTGTTGCGCAAGCTTTATTAAAAGAACTCGGTGAACCGTTACTGACCAGTACTTTAATTTTGCCAGATCAGAAAGACCCACTGGATGATCCATACGATATTGAAAACCAGTTGGGTAAACGTATTGATGTGTTTATTGACAGTGGTTTCGGGACCTTATCAACCACCAGTATTGTCGACCTGTCAGGAGAGAATCCTGAAATTGTGCGTCGTGGTGTCGGTGATGTCAGTGCTTTTGAATAAGGACTGACACCCGCTCTCTTCTCCCAAGCTTAGGCATAGGGAAAGTTTGGACATTGCGCCAGAACTTGCTGGGTACTTTGTATGTTCTGGCCAGACATATTAAAAATTTCGATTTCAAATGACAGCCGATCTTCAATTAAAAGCCCATACACCTTGGTTCTTGTGCTTTGTTTAAGCGTCTGAAAGTTTTTTAGAAAGATACAGCTTTGCTGCTGAAGCTGCGCAGCGCTGACCGGGTTATGACCTTCACCTCGTAATTTCATCTTCACCCTAATCTTCGGGTAGGAATTAACGGCGTGAATATCCATTTTCCACTTCGAAGCCGTCGGGTTGGCGCGATGATTAATCTTGCTGACGATCAATCTGCCTAAATACTGCCTTAACAGTTCTTTTTGAACAGAAGGATTGTTCCAGACAAAAAAACTTCCGATCAGAACAATCGGTAAGGTCAGCATCAGGCCAACAATTATTTTTCTTTTCATTGAAGTGATATACCGCAATATTTCTCATTAAAACGACGAACAACAACTCAGATTTCAAAAAAGTCTGATAATCGCTGTTTCTGGAATCCCTGTGCATCAAAATTTGATGGATTTAACCACTGTAAGTAGCATTGTTGCAGTGTCGGCCACTCCTCATCAATGATTGAGAACCATGCAGTATTACGGTTACGGCCTTTAGTGATGCGGTCTTGGCGGAATAGCCCCTCATATTGAAAACCAAAGCGTAAAGCCGCTGCTTTAGAGGGTGCATTGCAGTCATCACATTTCCACTCTACCCGTCTAAAGCCCTGTTTGAAGCATTGTTGTAACAATAAAAATATGGTTTCCGTCGAGGCTTTGGATTTTTTCATCTGATGTGAGTAGTACACATTACCGATTTCAATCGCTCCATAGTTTAATCGTGGGTTCAATAGCGCAATCCAGCCCTGAACTTTGCCATCCACTTCAATCAGAAAATGGGTGGAACCCTGAAAGCCAAATAAATCATCTAAGCTTTGTTTTAGTTGTGTTTTGCTCTCTGGCGCAGAATAAGGTAAATAGGTCCAGCATGCCGCATCAGGCTCAGTTTCTACAGCCTGCCAGATTTCAGTTGCAGCCTGATCGGAAATTTCACCGTCAATATGAAGCAGTTGAACGTATTGCCCCGTCAGATTTTGCTCAATGGGTAGACAGGGCTGATGATCAATGGCAAAGCCAACACTTTGTCCAAACGGATTTTGTTGCGTTTTTAAATATTTTTTCATGGCAATTTATAATTAAGAAGCAAACATGATTTTCGCTGCTCATTTAAGCATAAGTTTTTTAGCTGACCTAGCTGATCCTACATAAATAGGAAAAATACCCTGAGAAGTTTAAGGTTTTTGTAAGTCAGCAATTTATTAAATTTGGGTTTTCGAGTAGAATGAGCGTGCTCTTGGTAGCATGTGCCTTTCTTGCACAAAAATTATATCTTTTCATGCTTTTGAAAATTCGCGTGGCTTATAACGGTAATGAACCAAATTCTCCCCCAAACTTTGGAGTCCACTCCTTCCATTCGCGTGCTTGACGAGTGGCAAGAAGTCATACCTGAAGATTTGTATATTCCACCTGCCGCGTTTGAAATTTTACTGGAACAGTTTGAAGGGCCGCTGGATTTCCTGATTTACCTGATCCAAAAAAATGGCTTTGATCTATTACAAGTGGATATTTCACCGATTGCCACCCAGTATCTGTCTTATATGGACAGTATGAAATCGTTGAATATCGAACTGACAGCGGATTATATGGTGATGGCCGCGCTTCTGGCGGATCTGAAATCACGTCTGTTATTGCCCAAACCTGCTGTTGTCGATCAATTTGAAAAAGATCCAAAACAGGAATTGATTGACCGTCTGGAAACCTATTTACGGATTAAACAGGCTGCCGAACGATTGGGACAAATGCCGATCTTCGAACGCGATACCTTTAGTGCCAATGTCAGTCTGGGGCATATTGCACCGATTTATGAAGGCTATGATGTCGCTGCCTTACATGATGCATTATTTTGTGTATTTAACCGCCCTGAACCGGTCACGCATGTGGTCGCGCAGGAACCCGTCTTGCTAGAAGAACGGATTGCCTTTATTGAAAGCCAGCTCGCATTAGGTGAAGCGTTGAGTTTTATTGAATTATTAAATCCCCAGCAAGGTCGTATGGGGATGGTGGTGACCTTTATGGCCGTACTTGAACTCACACGTCAGCAAAAAATCCAGATTATTCATACTGGTATTGAAGCTCCGTTGACCATTCAGGGAATTGCCGCATGAGTTTAGAACAGTTAGAACAAAATGAAAGCCTGTCACTTGAAGACATTCATCACGATGTTTTATTACAAATCGAAGCGATCCTGTTCGCCAGTGACTCACCAGTTTCGATTGCCCGTCTAAAAGAAGCCTTTCAAAACCAATATAATAAACAACAATTACGGACCTTTGTGCAGCAACTGGCGATGTTGCAGCATGGCCGTTCGGTTGAATTGATTGAAACGGCGCAAGGCTTTCGTTTTCAGGTGCGCGCCAAATATCGCAATATCATTGCACAAGTCTGGCCGGAACGTCCGACCAAGTTATCACCCTCATTACTCGAAACTGTCGCAGTGATTGCTTATCATCAACCTGTAACCCGTGCCGATATTGAGCAGATTCGTGGTGTCTCTAATAACAGCCAGATTTTAAGAACACTTTTTGACTGGAACTGGATTAAAGAAGCCGGTTTCAGAGATTTACCCGGAAGACCTGCGTTGTTGATTACAACGCCCCAGTTTTTAAATGCTTTTGGTTTAGCTTCGCTAGGTCAATTGCCTCCCCTGCAGAACGCCAAGGAAGCATTCATGGCTCTCGATGCACATGCGCCGAAGTCTTGAGAAGGTGAACTGTTGATCATTATGTCTAAGGTTGTGCTGTCATGAGTGAAAAATTACAAAAGGTTTTAGCGAGAGTCGGGCTCGGCTCGCGTCGCTATATGGAGGAAGTCATTGCTGCTGGTCGTGTCAGCATCAATGGTCGTATTGCCCAGGTCGGTGAACGTATCGAACCAGGTGATGAACTCCGTATCGATGGTCGTAAAGTACAGTTCCAGATTGAAGACGAAATCCGTCGTCGTGTGTTGATTTACTATAAGCCAGAAGGTGAAATTTGCTCACGCAATGACCCTGAAAAACGCCCAACCGTATTTGATCATTTACCTCAAATTGCCAATGACCGCTGGGTCATGGTGGGTCGTCTGGACATCAACAGTACAGGTCTGTTGCTATTCACCAATGATGGTGAACTTGCCAACCGTTTAATGCACCCTTCAAACGAAGTTGAGCGTGAATACGCGGTTCGTGTCATGGGTGAAGTGACACCGCAAATTCGCAACAACATGCTCAAAGGTGTTGAGCTTGAAGATGGCCCTGCGAAATTTGAATCTTTCTCTGAAATTGGTGGTGACGGCATCAACCGCTGGTATCAAGTGGTGGTAAAAGAAGGTCGTAACCGCGAAGTACGTCGTATCTTTGAATCACAAAGCCTGAAAGTCAGCCGCTTGTTACGTACTCGTTACGGCACGGTGATTTTACCGCGTGAATTACGTACCGGTCGCTGGATGGAACTGGATAAAACCGATATCGACAATTTAGCCAAATCAGTCGAGTTAAAACCACGTCAAGGGACCGGTCTATTCGGCATGGCAAAACGTCGTACCGAACGTATGGCAGATAAGCCAATGGCTGCACGTCGTGGTGGATATTTACGTCAACAGCGCCGTGATGATGAACAAGATCAATCACAGCAACGTTCAAGCGGCAATAGCAACAATAACAATGGTCGTAAAACCATTGGTTTCAACAAAGGCTTTAAAAAGTTTTAAGCCTGAGATCTGAAATAAAAAAACGCTCTTATTAGAGCGTTTTTTTATGACTTGATTTTAATGATGGGCAATCCCTTGCGGAATTGCATTCAATAGTTTCTTGGTATATTCATGCTGTGGATGCAAATACAGTTGATCCGAATTGGCGATTTCAACCAGTTCACCATGATTCATCACCATCACCTGATCTGAAATATATTTCACCACCGATAAATCATGTGAAATAAAGATATAGCTCAATCCAAACTCATCCTGTAGATCCTGCAATAAATTCAATACTTGTGCCTGCACCGATACATCCAGTGCAGAAACCGATTCATCACAAATCAAAATCTCAGGTTTTAAAGTCAAGCAACGTGCAATCGCTATCCGTTGCCGTTGCCCGCCAGAAAACTCATGTGGATAACGGTCATAAGCTTGTACTGGCAGACTTACTCTTTCCAGTAATTCCAAAGCAATCTTTTTCCGTTCCGCATCATTTTGACCAATACCATGAATTCGCATCGGTTCCAATAAAATCTGTCCGATGGTAAAGCGTGGATTAAGTGAAGCATAAGGATTCTGGAAAATGATCTGGATCTTGCGTTGATACTGGCAAAACTCTTTCTCACTCATGGCCAGAATGTCTTTACCGCCAATCAATGCCTGGCCACCGGTTGCTTGGTGTAAACGCATCAATAACAACCCGATGGTGGTTTTACCTGAACCCGACTCACCGACCAAACCCAATGTTTTGCCTTTGGCCAGTTGAAAGGACACCCCTTTCACGGCCTGAAACTCCTCTCGTCCCCATAAGCCTTTACGACTATAAAACGATTTTTTCAGGTCTTTGACCTCTAAAATAATCTGTTCATCTCCCTTCAGACCACGAGTACGTTGTTTGAGATTCAGGTCAGATCGCTGGCTCACTTCAACCCATTGTCCATGTTCCTGTTTCATAAAGTCACTAGTCACAGGCAAGCGGTAAGGTCGTGAAGCCAACTGCGGACGACAATGCAGCAAAGCTTTGGTATAGACATCTTGTGGCCGTTCCAGCACTTGCTCAACCGGACCACATTCCCGAATTTCCCCATGCCGCATGACAATCACCTCATCGGCAATTTCCCCGACCAGTGCTAGATCATGGGTAATAAACAACATCGACATCTGGTGACGTTGTCGTAATGACTCTAGCAAATCAATGATCTGTTTCTGAATGGTGACATCCAGCGCTGTGGTCGGTTCATCCGCAATCAAAAGCTTCGGTTCACAGGCAATAGCCATCGCAATCATGACCCGTTGCTGCTGTCCCCCCGAAAGCTGGCTGGGATAGGCATCAATCTTGGTTTCAGGTGCAGGAATACCAACCTCCCGGAGCAATTCCAATACCCGGGCTCTGGCCTCCTTGCGCCGCAAACCCAGATGAATACGTAGGACTTCGGCAATCTGATCACCAACCGTAAATACCGGATTTAATGAGGACATGGGTTCCTGAAAAATCATGGCAATGTCTTTACCACAAATCTTTCGGATTTCACCTGCTGACAGGTGCAGTAAATCCTTGCCTTCAAACTTGATCTGGCTGCGTTCTGCAATCTGGCTCTGACCTTTTGGCAATAGCCCCATCACCGCCAGTGAGGTCACTGATTTACCGCTGCCGGACTCACCCACCAAAGCCACGGTTTTATTTTTAGGGATCGAAAATGAAATTCCTTTCACGGTTTCAATCCACTGTTTATTTTCGCCTTTAAAGCTGACCCGAAGATCTTGTACCTGTAATAGCGGTATTTCATTCTGATGTTGCATATTGTTCTCTCCGCTATTTCAACTTAGGATCTAGTGCATCACGTAAAGCATCGGTAAACATCGAGAATGCCGTGACCAGTATCGCCATTGCCATTGATGCGGCTGCCAGCTGCCACCATTTCCCCAGAATCAGTTCACTTTGCGCTTCATTCAGCATACTGCCCCAAGACACCACACCGACAGGCACACCAAAACCGAGGAAGCTAAGGATTACTTCCGATTTGATAAAAGACACCACCAGAATCGAAATCTGTACCAGTGCAATATGACTCACATTAGGAAAGATATGCACAAACATACGGCGTAAATGACTGACACCAATCGCCTTGGCAGCAAGCACATATTCACGCGACTTGTGTTTCATATATTCGGCACGAATCAGACGAAATACTCCAGTCCAGCCCGTCAAACCGAGAATAAGTACAATCGACAAAATGCCTTTTTGCTGGAGTACTGCGGCAATCGCCAGGACCAGCAACAAATAAGGAATCGAGGTAAAAATGTTGTAAAACCAGTTCAGAATATCATCGACCCAACCGCCAAAATAACCTGCAATCGCCCCCAGAAAAGTCCCGATCACCACGGCCAGCAGCGCCGACAATAAACCGACCAGAATCGACGTTTCCGCCCCTTTAATGGTTTTTAATAAGATATCCTGCCCCCATTTATCGGCACCAAATGGCAAGGTGGTTTTTAACTCCTGCTTTTGTTCAAGCAAATGCCCACCCAGTTGCTGATCAATTTGCTGCATATCTTCCGCCAAAGGATCAACCACACCATAATGATCCACATAACCGCCTTGCTGTTCATTCTGGATCTCGCTGTTGAGCTGGCGGATGACATCTTTTAAGGGGTCTACCGGATTTTCTGGTAGCGTTTCGTTAAGCTTCGCCGCTTCCCCAGTTGACGAGGCATCGGCATCTGCGCCTAAAAAGGTTGGTGGTGCATAACTGACCGCCACTTCCTTATTCCAGTCCGATGCAATCACACCGGTCATGGATAAGGCCAGCAGGATGAAATAGAACAGCACCACAATAAAGGAAACTACCGCAATACGATCTGATTTCAGTCGCTTTAATGCCAGTTGCCATAATCCTGTCGCAGCAATGGATTCATCAGAAGATGCTTTGCTTTTAAAAATTGTACTTAGCATTGTGCTCTCCTCTACTTCAACTGAACACGAGGATCGAGGAGCTTATAAATCAGATCGGCGATCAGGTTAAAAATCATGGTCATTGCAGCGATATAGACCGTAATTGCCTTGATTACCGGAAAATCGCTACGCTCTACTGCGATAATGATTTCCCGTCCAATTCCCGGGATGCCAAAAAAACGCTCAATCAGGAAGGCACCAATTAACAAAGCCGGTAAACTTGCCATGACTTCGGTCACAATCGGGATGGACGCGTTACGCAGCACATGCACACCCAGTACACGCGATTCGCCCACACCTTTGGCACGGGCGGTACGTACATAATCCTGATGAATCTCATCCAGCACAAAACTGCGATACAGCCGTAAAGTCGGTGCAATACTTACCACCAGCATAATCAGGATCGGTAATAGGGCGTATTGAAACAGGTTTTCACTGAAATGATCACTCCAGCCCTGCACCGGAAACCAGCTCAGTTGATAAGCCAAAACGTACTGGAAGACAATGATATACACCAGAATACTGATCGACATACCAATGGTGCACAGCATCATCACCATACGGTCTGTCAGCGAGCCACGTACCGAAGCAACCGCCAGAGCCAAGATAATTGAAATTACGGTTTGTAAAATCGTCAGTGGAATCAATAACGTCAGTGATGGCCCTAAACGGGTCAGAATAATCTGTGAGACCGATTCACCGGTACTCCAGCTGACACCATAATCAAAGCTCAGAATCTGCTTGATAAAAATCCATAGCTGTACGTAGTAAGGTTGATCTACGCCCAACTGTTTACGGATGTTTTCGATTTGCTCCGGGTTAGACATCTTTCCTGCCAGAATGTATGCAGGATCGCCCCCCACCCAGTTAAATAAAAAGAAAATCAGCAAAATAACACCCAACATGGTCGGGATCATTTGCCATAGTCTACGCACGACATAAGCAAGCATAATGGCAAATCCTTATTTGACCCGTTGACCAGTAATTTCATTAAAAAATGCTTTGTTATCAGGCTCTCGACCTAAGAAGTCTTTCACCAGTTGGGCTGCATCCTTTTGGCTGCCTTGTGACAGAATGGCTTGGCGATAGCGTTGGCCAACTACCGGATTGTTCAAGTTGTCCCCAAAAGCCGACAACATGTCCAGCGCCAGTACTTCAGACCACATATAACCATAGTAGCCAGCCTGATAGCCCATCAAATGCCCAAACTGGCCTGGAAATTCGGTAGTGGGTACATAGCCTAATGCCGTGACTGACTCCATTTTCTTCCAGACATCCATCGGCCGGACTTTCAAGGCATCGGCGCCATGCAAAGCCATGTCGTATTGTGCATACAGGGTCTGACGTGCATAACGCATACCACGTCCATAATTATGGACCGATTTCAAACGGGCAATCAGGGCATCATCCACACGTGGACAAGCTGGATCACAATAATCCGCCACTTTAGCTAAGGTCTCTTTGCGGCGAGCCCATTCCTCATACATTTGTGAAGGCGCTTCAACAAAATCACGCTCTACCGAGGTTCCTGACTGGCCTGAATAACGGGTTTTCGACAGGATGCCATGTAAGGCATGACCAAACTCATGCACAAAGGTTTCAAGCTCATCACTATTTAAACCTTTGCGGTTAAAGTTGGTCACCAGTACAGAAATCGGTTTACGCTTGCTTAAAGTGCTGCCCCCATAGACGCCCCACACCGCTGCATGACCATATTTGCCTTCACGCGGGAATTTATCCATATACAGGCCACCCAGCACTTCGCCGGTTTTCTTGTCTGTCACATCGTAATATTCAACTTCATCCTGCCATGTATCAACTTTGGCGGGTTTAAACTCGATGCCATACAGATCTGAAGAAATCGCAAATAGCCATTTTTGCGCGGCTAAAGTTGGAAAATAATCACGCAGTTTTTCCTGATCAATCTGGTATTTAGCTTTACGCAGCTTTTCACTCCAATACCCCACATTCCAGCGATTAATTTCTGTTTTTTCAATCGGCGTGTTTAAGGTTTTAGCTTTAAACGCACGTAGTTCTTCTACTTCTTTTTGCTCGAGTGGTGCCACCACTTTATGTACATCCGTCAAGAAGCTATTCACTGTTTTTGGTGTTTTCGCCATGCGTTTTTTTAAGGCCAGATCAGCATAACTAGCCTGACCAAACAACTGCGCCAGTTCATAGCGCAAGTCGATAATCTGTTTCAGTAAAACCAGATTCTTTTCCGTACCACGACGGGTAAAGGCGGTTTGATAACGCTTACGTGCAGCATCGCTGTCTGCCAGTTCCATGAAAGGCTGATATTCAGGATATTCAAAGCCTAATAAATAATTACCTTTGTCATTTTTCTTTAACCCTGCAATATAACTGTCAGGTAAGCCCTTTAATCCCGCAGGGGTAAACTCCAGTTTTTCCGGATTATCACGGATATTACGGGAGAACTCTTGCGAAAGTTTGGTCAATTCATCAAAAATCGTTTTCACCCGAGCTCGCTTCTCAGGGGCTAATTGCACACCGGTATCTTCAAAGGCATCGAGGATGTCCTGACGATATTTACGATCAATGGCATCTGCTGCCACAGTATTTTTAATGCGCTGATACAGTTTCGGATTCTGATAAATTTCAGTTTGTAGCTGGTTCAATTTGACTTCACAGTCTTCGGCAGCTTTACGCAATTTCGCATCCGGATCAACATTGCTATATAAGCTGATCGGTCCGGCAAAATCTTCAAAGCTTGCCATCAGTTGATCCCACTCAGCCAAGACTGGTGCGGCATCAGACTGCTGTTTTACTGTTTGTTTTTCAAGTTGAGCAATACGCTGTTGTAATTTTTCTAAGTTGGCATCACACCATTGCGCACTAGCCGCGGTTTTTAAAATAGGTAAGGTGGTTCTTTCAGCCCAGATATTCTGGCTCATGCCGATGGCCGTCATGGATAACAAAGCCAGACTCGATAATTGCAATATTTTTTTCGCCATTCTTTCTCTCCAATTTAATGTGTTGGTTATTTCTTATCTTGTATATCAATGTACATCCACTCGGCTGGCAAGATAGGATGCTTTTTATAGCCCAGCACCCGAGGCTGTGCGACCACAGTCCGATAACGGGTCGAGACGAATTGTACGGGTGAGTAAAACTCTAAAAGACGTGACATTTTGCGATATAACATATCGCGTTCAGGCCCATCGTCCAGTTTCAGGGATTGTTCATATAAACGGTCATATTCTGGTAATTTAAAGCAGGTATGGTTAGTGGCATGAATATTATTGCCATAGAATAACTGCATAAAATTATCGGCATCGGGATAGTCGGCAATCCAGGCAGAGGCTTTAAACATGGTCTTACACTGTTTTTCCACCTTTAAACCTTCCGCGAAAGGAACGGGCTTGGATACCATATTAATTTTGATATTGCTCAGGTCTTTCTTGAGTAGTTCAGCCATTTGCATACTACGGGCACTGCTGGTGGATGGCATAAACTCAATCACCAGCGGCTTGCCATCAGGCAGTCTGCGCCAGCCATCGGCCCCGACTTTATAGTGATACCGATCCAGTAACAGATTTGCGGCCTTGACCGAATAAGGAATACTGCTTTTATACTCAGGGTCATGCCCCGCGACCCCATAAGGAATCGGAGATTCCAGTTTTTTAGCATTGCCTTTAGCCAGAATCGTAATCATTTTATCTTTGGAAATGGCCATCGACATGGCACGGCGCAAGGCGATTTTATCTTTACCAAAACCACCGACCACCGGATTCTGGATATTCCAGTACAAGTAATCAATCGATGGATCCGGTATACGCGACAATTGAATACCTTTCTTGGCCAGCTCGGGCTTTAAGCTGCCATCTTGCTGTAAGGCTTGTGCAGGTAACTCACCGTCCAGTGTGAATAAATCCAGACCGTCTTTCTGAAAAGCAAGCCATCCTGATTGTGATTCTTCAATGACGCGAATATCAATCACTCCGATCTGCGGCATTTTTTTGCCTTGCATCTGCTGGACGATTTTCTGCTCGTCTGGTGTGTTTGCCTTAAAGTTCCAGTTAAAACCGCGATAATCAGGGTTGGCTTTCAAAATAATCCGTGAACCTGGCGTCCAGTGTGCCAGCACATAAGGGCCTGTTCCGACGGGATGCGCCATGGCATAGCCTGTTGTTTTATCCCGATAATGTTCAATCACTTCACGGGCGACTGCTCCTGTCGGTTGATGGGCAAGCAGCATAGGGAAATTATGATTCGGTTCTTTCAGACGAATCACCAAGGTATAACGATCTGGTGTCTGTAATCCGCTGATCGGCTGATCGTAGTTAAATTTTCCGGTTTTACTGGCCTGTTGAATTAAAGCATCCATCCCGTTAATTTTGTCTTCAAATAACCAACTATTCGGTGAGCGTAAATTCGGGTCCAGTAAGCGCTTATAGGAATAGGCATAATCAGCTGCCGTCAACTCTCTGGGCTTGCCTTTAAATACCGGATCAGCAGCAAAATAAATCCCTTTCTTTAGCCGGATGGTATAGGTCAGGCCATCTGCACTGACCTCGGGCAAGGCAACCGCAGTATTCGGAACCAGTTTTGCTGGAGATGCCAGATAGTCATAGGTATAGAGGGTTTCAAAGACAGAATATAAAACATGGGCAGAATATAAATCTTGAGTCGCCACGGGATCAAAGCCCGTTTCTGCCACCGGAAAAGCATAACGCAAGACTTTTTTGGGATCGGCAGGGTTTTTGGCTTGTACTGAGCTGAAACCTGAACCTAGGGTCGTCCCCAATACCAGTGCCAGTCCTGCACGCAAAATAGAAATTTTAAAATTTTGCTTCATCGTATACACATCACTTATTTTTGATTTGGTGAAGCAATATCAAGGTATTGCCAATTGGTATTCATAATAGGATGAGCCTTAAACCCCTGAACTTCTGGTTGAATCAACCAGTTGCGAATCCGTGTATCCTGTAAAATCCAGGTATTGTCGGCCTCAATCTGGCGACTCATTTTTTCATAGAATGGTATGCGTTTTTCAGGTGGTTGCTGCATGGCCTGCTTATATAAATTGTCATAAGCAGTAGATTGATAACAGGACTGATTACCGCGTCCAACATTAGGTCCATAAAGTAACTGAGTGAAGTTTTCCCCTTCAGGATAGTCGGCATGCCATGCACCACTCCACATCATATATTGACACTGCGTGGCCGCTTTTAGGTTATCGGCAAAATTACTGACTTTAAAATCAGCACGTATCCCGATTGCGTCCAGATTTTTCTTCCATAATTCAGAATACATTACTGAAGATGAGCCACTTTCAGTATTGATTTTTAAGGTTAAAGCTTTGCCATTAGGTAGGTTACGATAACCATCGGCACCCTTTTTATAACCGAAATGATCCAGCAGTTTATTGGCCAATACAGGATTGTAGCCAATGCTACTGCGGTAATCGGGGTTATGCCCACTAATCCCTGCAGGAACCAGCATTTCAGCCTTCACTGCCTGGCCTTTTCGTAATATGCGAATATATTCATTCACATTAAACGACATTGCGATTGCTCGCCTTAAGGCAATTTTGTCCAGACTCTTCCCGCCGACTACCGGATCACGCATATTCAACATCGAATAAGTAATCTCAGCCTCTTTATTGGCATACAGGCGAATCCCCTGTTTTTTTATGGCGGGCTTGAGTTGATTGTTGTGATCAAGCACTTTAGGAATCGCATTTGAGGTGACTTTGTCAAAATCGAGCTGCTTGGACTGAAATGCCAGCCAGCGCGACTGTTCTTCTTCAATAATACTGATATTGACCTTGCCGATTTGTGGCATCTGCTTGCCGCTCATTTCCTTAACCAGTTGATTGTCCCAAGCCGTGCCCGTCGATTTAAAGTTCCAGACAAAACCCCGGTAATCCGGATTGGCAACCAGTTCGATCTTGCTGCGAGGGACATATTTACTCAGCATATAAGGGCCCGTACCGACAGGATGCATAGCCAAACGATCTTTATAGTATTCAACCACTTCACGTGCAGTTGCCCCAAATGAACTATAAGCCAGAATATAAGGAAAGTTATAATCAGGTTGCGTCAGCGTAAATTGAATCGTATATTTATCGAGTGCCTTGATCCCTTCAATCTTGGCATCATAATTAAAATTTCCAGTTTTCTTTGCCTGTTCAATCAGCGCATTGGCACCGACAATTTTATTATCAATAAAAGAAAATGATGAAGCATGATTTTTAGGATCTAAAATGCGTTTAATGGAATAAACATAGTCTTCAGCCACCAGCTCCCTGCGCTTACCTTTAAATGCGGGATCATCCGTAAAATAAATACCTGACTTTATTTTAAAGGTATACACCTGTCCATTTTTTTCAATGACCGGTAAACTTTGTGCAGTTCCAGGCATTAGTTTAACGGGATCTGCCAGATAATCATATTGAACCAGTCTTTCAAAAATAACATCAGCGACATTTCCACTATAGTAGTTGAAGGTTTTAACCATATCAAAACCATCATCTGGCGCCTCAAAAGCAACACGGAGTACTTTGTCAGCTTGAGCTGGTGTTTTTGCATAAACCATGGGCATACATGCAACTACACTGGATAAAACAGTGACCGTAATAAAAATAGACTTCAACTTAATACTCACATCATCGTTTTTTAATAAATACTAGACTTTCGCATAGCATTCAACACCACAACCATTTCTCTTCTTTAGATTAACCTTGAAAAATTTTTATCATAAAATCATTTGTTTAATAAAAATTTATCATTTGGAAAAAATTAATCCCAAGAAAGAATGCTTTATCACAAAAAAATTAACTAGCGAATTTCGTGCCACTTTTCCAATAAAAAAATAATGCTTATTTTTTGACCATAAATATTTTAATGCCATTCCGGTTTTCAGGCATCTTAAATAAAAGTAACTTTCTGCCAAATCATATTTTTTTATATTAATTCCCATTTCCATGAAATCATATTAATAAAATACATGTTTTCTGTGGATAGAGAAGCTTTTGCACTATAAAAAAGCAAAAATAAAACGTTATGATTCATTTTAATGCGTAGGAGAAGAACACATTAATTGGTACTTTATGACAAATACCCCACATTCTTTATTATTTTATGTTTTTAATAATTGGTAAAAATATGAAAAGCTTATAAATAAAAACTAAAACACTTTTACATAATTTATTCTACATTAAGCGAAATCTAAAAATAGGGCTTGGCACAGGTCTTGCTAAAACGGATTTATCTAATTTTAGAGTGGCAAACCATTAGGGGTTCAATAAACAATGAAAAAAGCCAACTTCGCTCAACCTAACGCTACGTCAAAAACGAGCAAAACCCTACTTAAACTGAGCACCTTGAGTTTAAGTATGCTGTGTCTAACCATGGCACATGCTGCCGACGCGGACTCAACAACTGAAGAAAAACCCACCAAGGTGGTTAAGGTCGCCGTGACGGGATCTTCCATCAAAGGCGTTGCAGCTCAAAGTGCCTCGCCGATTACCATTATCAAAGCCGACGACCTTGCTAAACAAGGCGTGACCACCGTTGAAGAAGCGTTAACCAAAGTGAGTGCTAACCAGGCTGGTTTCGCAACCGCCCAAAATGTGGGAGCAAGTAATACCGAAGGTTCATCAGCGAATTTACGTGCTTTAGGTACCGACAAGACTTTGATTTTATTGAATGGTCGCCGTTTAGCGTATAGCCCTTTTAGTACATCAACAACCAACTTGAATATTATTCCAATGGCGATGGTTGATCGTATCGAAATCCTCCGTGATGGCGCTTCTGCAATTTATGGGGCAGATGCGATTGCAGGCGTAATCAATTTTATTACCAAAAAGTCCTTTGAAGGATTAAATATTAGCGCGGGTTTAATCCAGCCTGAAGAAAGTGGCGGTGATAAGCAGGATGTCTCAATATTTGGTGGCTACGGAGATCTGGAGGAACAAGGTTTTAATGTGATGGGCGTCATTGATTACCGCCGTTCAAATGACATTATGGCAAGAGATCGTAAAGCCAGTAAACGAGGCGGGCTTCTTCCGGAATTAGGAATTGATGCCAGTTCAGCCAATGGTTTTCCAGCCAATTTTCGTGATCCGAAAACAGGAAAACTTGGCAACCCTTATGCAAGTACAGCATGTAATAATGCTCCAAATACCGTTTCAGATGGTGAACTGTGCTATCTAAATACTCAAGCATTGATCGGTATCGTTCCAAAATCAGAAACAATTTCTGCACTCGGACGCGGCACGTTCAAATTAAATGACAATTTTAATGCTATTGGTGAATATATTTATTCACGTAACGAAGTTACAACGTCTATTGCCCCTGATGTTTACAGCCGTTCGGTTACGCTTCCCTCAACAAGTCCTTATTACCCAGGAAATGGTATTACCCCTGCTGTCAGTGGTTTAAGTGGCGAACCTTTAGAACTTTATTTACGTTCGCAGGCAGGAAATCGTATATCTAATCCTGTCAATGAATCACATCGAGCACTACTTGCTTTGGAAGGTGAAGCGTATGGATGGGATATCAACACGGGGATTTCCTATGCACGCAGTGAAGCAACAGATGGTTTTGCTGGCGGTTACCTCAATCAGAGCCAAGTACAAGCTGCTTTAAATGCTGGGAAACTGAATCCATTTGGTCCAAGTGCGGATCAAAATATATGGCAATCATTTGAAGTTAAGGGAGATACCAATAAAGGCACCTTAACGGCAACGACATTTGACTTTAATGTCAGTCGTCCAATTTATACCCTTCCCGCTGGTGATGTTGGCTTTGCATTCGGGGGAAGCTTTAGTTCTCAAGACTGGAAAGCAAATGTTAACTCAGAAATTGTAAAACAAGTTCCAGGGAGCGGTATTGATCCAGACAAACCAGAAAGTAAAGGTAAACGCGATATCACAGCTGTTTTTACTGAGCTACATATACCCGTTACCAAAACACTAGAAGCCCAACTTGCTGCCCGTTATGACAAATACAGTGATTTTGGTGATACTTTCAATCCCAAAGTCGCCTTCCGTTGGGAACCTTTAAAACAGTTAATGTTCCGTACATCTTATAGTACAGGTTTCCGTGCACCAAGTCTGTATGACATCAATGCACCTCAGAGTAAGACCTATACTGGAGCGAAATACAATGATCCTGTGCTTTGCCCAAATGGCCAAGCCATCTCAGATCAATATAAGACCGAATGTAATACACAGTTTTATCGTACTCAAGGTGGAACTAAAGGTTTGCAACCGGAAGAATCTACCTCGATCACGGCTGGTTTCGTCGTAGAGCCGATTAAGAATCTTGTTTTCTCTGCCGACTATTACAACATCAAAATCGATGGACTGATTAATAGTATTGGTGAAGCCATGATCTTTGGTGATCCGGAAAAATATGCAGATCGCTTCATTCGTGGAGATGATGGTCGTCTCCAATATATCAATAGTGCATTAACCAATATGGGCGGGGTTAAAACTCAAGGGATTGACCTTGCCCTCAATTATCTCTCCCCAATGACCGTAACAGGTCGCTTTGGCTTTGGAATTGATGGTACCTATATTATTAATTATGACAGACAAGAAGAAAAAGGCGGAACTTGGGATGGCTATGCAGGCAAGTACGATGATCCTGCAATTTTACGCTGGAAGCATGTTGCAAATGTAAATTGGAGCTACGAAAACTGGAAAATGGTATTCGAGCAAGAATTCTATCGAGGTTATAAAGACCAGAATGAAACGGGGGATGATAAATATGACAATCACCGTGTTAGTGACTACACCCTCTACAACATTTCAGGAACCTATAAAGGCTTTAAAAATCTAGAACTTACTGCAGGTATAAAAAATATATTTGATGCTGAACCATCTGCATCGAATGTATTAGACAACTTCCAATATGGTTATGACCCACGCTATAGCGATGTCACAGGTCGAGCATATTTCCTAAGAGGCACCTACAAATTTTAATACGTTTCGCCACTATGGCATGACTACTGTTCTGTCGTAGTGGTTCACCGTAATCCTCTGATTCATTGAACATTAAAGTGGTCAGTATCAATTTTTAATTGATCCCTTCCTCCAAACGACGATGAATTCATGATTACAATTTCAGGAGTAATTATGGGCATCCCCTTTTCTGAGAATGAAAATCAACCTGCCAAACGCCTTGTTGGTATTGGTTTGGTGTTATTTCTACATCTCATTATCGCCTATATTCTGATGACAAGTTTAGCGACCGACTTTAGCAAGCCTGTCGATAAGCCTGTAGAACTACAGATTATTCAGGACATCAAACCACCACCGCCTCCAAAACCAGAGGAACCAAAACCTAAAGAAAAGCCACCCGAGCCACCGAAAATGGTCGAAAAAGTGGCCAAAATGCCTGACCCACCTAAACAGGTGGAGAAAGTCACACCTGTGCAAAAACCAGCCCCAGCTCAACCGACCAAAACGGCTGTTGCTACACCAACACCTACGCCTGCTGCAGCAAGTCCAAGTCCTGTTGCTGCTCCAACAGCGCCTGCCGCACCTGCGGCTCCAGCTAAACCGGCAGGAATTTCACGCGGCGTTTCTGAAGGCGAAGCGGGCTGTCAAAAACCTGAATATCCTCGTGAAGCCTTGATGAATGAAGAAGAAGGTACGGTGCGTATTCGTGTACTGGTTGATGGTTCAGGCAAAGTCATTGACTCAAAAGTCAAAAAATCAAGTGGCAGTAAAAGCTTAGATAAGGCGGCTATTAAAGCGTATAGCCTGTGTACTTTTAAAGCAGCAATGAAAGACGGTGTACCACAACAAGAATGGTACGAAATCGAATATCCATTCACGCTTTCCTAATTAAATGTATCGAACAAACAAATTTTTGGAGAATTTAAAGATGACAAACACAGCAAAACGTATTTCTCAAATCGCAGCAATTGGCCTGATTGCAGGAAGTACCTTACTGCCCGTTGCAACCGTGTGGGCCGATGAAACTACGCAAACCACAGCGGTAACAACTGTAGCGACTGATGCCACAGCACAAGCAACACCAACCCCGCCACCATTACCTGCAACTGTTGAAAAAGTCCATAATCCTTATGGCCTGGAAGCCCTGTGGCGCGAAGGTGACTTAGTCGCGAAATCAACCTTGTTTATTTTAGTCCTGATGTCGATTGGGACGTGGTACATCATTCTGTCGAAAGTATTTCAACAAAGTAAAATCAAGCGCCATGCTACAGAAGCTGAGCGTAATTTCTGGGAAGCGGAATCTTTAAATAGTGCAGCCGATAGTTTAAATGCAAACAGTAGCTATCGTTATATTGCAGAAAAAGGCATCCGCTCGACCAAACACCATGACGGTACCTTATTAGAGCGTATTGATTTCAACACATGGGTGACCATTTCAATCCAACGTGCAATCGAAAAAGTACAAAGTCACTTAAGCAATGGTCTAGCCTTCCTTGCTACTGTGGGTTCAACCGCGCCATTTGTCGGCTTATTTGGAACAGTTTGGGGGATTTATCATGCGCTTACAGCGATCGGTATTTCAGGCCAAGCATCGATTGATAAAGTTGCTGGACCTGTGGGTGAAGCACTGATTATGACCGCAATTGGTCTCGCTGTGGCTGTTCCAGCTGTACTTGGTTATAACTGGTTAACCCGTCGTAATAAAGCGGTTATGGACAATGTTCGCTCATTTGGTTCGGACCTACATGCCGTACTCCTCAGCGGTGACTTAAACAGTAACCATCCAAACCGTGATTCTAAATAAGGAACACCATTATGGGCATGATGATTAATTCAGATCAAAATGATGATGATGTGATCGGAACAATTAATACCACCCCGTTAGTCGACATCATGCTGGTACTACTGATTATCTTTTTAATTACAGTGCCAGTGGTCACACACACCGTTCCAGTAAAACTGCCTGAAGAAAAAAATACACCTTATGCCACCACACCACAAAATATCCAGCTTTCAGTGAATAAAACGGGTGATATTTTCTGGAATGAACAACATGTTGCAAATAAGGAAACCTTACTTGCACGCTTACAGGCCGAAGCACAAAAACGTCCGCAGCCTGAGGTTCATATTCGTGGCGATCAACTGACACATTACGACGCGATTGATCAGGTAATCAGTACAACTCAGCAAGCGGGTATTGGCAAAATTGCATTTGTCACGACCCCACCTGCGACCACACCATAATAGGAGAATCACACATGGGTATGAATGTGGGTTCAAAAAATGATGAAGAAGATGTCATGCTCGACGTCAACATGACACCGCTGATTGATGTCATGTTGGTGCTGTTGATTATGTTCATTATCACTATCCCGATTCCGAATAATGCGATTAACATTAATTTGCCAAATGGTACGCCACCGCCACCAACAGATCAAAAACCACCAGAGACCATCAATCTGCGGGTCGATGCGCAAGGGCATATTTTCTGGAATGATCAGGCAGTGGCTGATCGTCAGGCACTAAAGGTTTTATTTGAATCAGTTGCCAAAAAAGCCGATCAGGATCAAATCAAGTTTAAACCTGATGCCCAGGCGGAATATAAAAACATAGCCATGGTGATGGCACTCGCTCAACAGAGCAATGTCACCAAAATTGGCATCGTCAGTAATAACTAAACAATAAAAATAAGAAATTCATTCAATAATGACAAGTTTACTCCTGTGCTAACAAGTTCGCTTGTTAGCTTTTTTTATTTTATTTCACTAATTACAATCGGAATCAGCTTACTACTCACTTTATAGCCTTGAGGTTTATTGTTGCAGGCATCCCCTGTCACGGTGGTTCGAATAACATAAGGTGAATAAGGCATCACATTTAAATAGCCTGAATTATCTCGACCAGTACGACAGTCTTCTGCTCCTGATTTATCATCATAACGCCCTTCGTAAGAAGACTCCTCTACCTCTGCAATCAGCTTACTGGTCCATTGATTTAAATAAACCAGACTTTTACTCGACTCTACGGTGCCCTGTCCTGAGCCTGCGCTTTCAATTTCGATCAGTTGAATCGGCTTACCTTTATAAACAGTTGGATGCACTTTAAAACTATTCGATTGACCACCAAACGCTTTCAAGATTCGCGCCTGCTTTAATTTTGGACGGGTTAATACATAACCTCCCCAAAAGTTACGCCCTGCATTTTCAAAACTCACACCCGATAAATAAGCTTCTTCTCCTGAGATCAGTTTTACGGCTTCAGTAGAATCGATCTGAATGGCTTGGGGTGGATTGGCATTTGAATCTTGTAAGTTGGTGATCCAACTGATGATGGTTTTATCTGTCGGTACAGCAGCATAGGATGCTGAGACTGGAATCAAAAATCCAAATAAAATGGATAGAACTAATTTATTTTTCTTGTTCATTTTAGGCCTTACTTTTATACAAGCGAAACTTTCACATGAAATATGATACTCGGAAACGTCATCCACAACCTGCGTGAATTTTGCAATATATTGTTTCTGCGAGATAATAAAAACAAGAACAAAAAGAGAACAGGTTTTGTGGATGACAATGCCTTTGCCTACTTTGGGCGAAACCAAAGTAGGGCGAACCGCAGGTTTATCCCAAACCTTAGCTTAAACTCGGCACGACTCCATGAAGAGCCACTATTTTGATTCTAATTAAAATTATTTAAACTTTTCCAACTCAATCCATTGCGCATCAGGAAAATGCTTTGCCAGATAAGCTCTTAGATAATCTGCGGTATCTTTAGAAATCACCGGATCTTTCGACTCATCCTTTAAGTTATACACTAAAGCATGCAAACTCAAACCACGTTGCTTTAATGCCTCTAAACTCAACAAAGTATGGTTAATACTCCCCAAACGCCCAGAAGTGACCAAAATCACAGGAAATTGATGCTGAGCGATATAATCGATGGTCAGCAATTCTGTGGTTAAAGGCACCATTAAACCACCCGCACCTTCTAACAACACCACCTCAAAACGCTGAGCCAGCTCTTTGGTCGCAGCTTCAATCTTGGCAAAATTCAGATCACGCCCATCCAGACGGGTGGCTAAATGCGGCGAGGCAGGATAAGTAAAAATTTCAGGCATGGTGAGCTTGTCATGGTCTTCCTGAAACCAGCCACTGCCCATAATTTCACGGTGTTTTTCGATATCTTCCGAGACATCAACATTCCCCGTCTGCACCAGCTTCTGGGTAATCACTCGTCGCCCTTGTTCGGTCCAAAGCTTGGCGAGATAGCCTGTGGCATAGGTTTTACCAATTTCGGTATCAATGCCGCTGACAAAATAAATTGCTGCACTCATGCTATTCTCCGTGCAATCACATAAATCGGATGATAAGTCAGGCGGAAACCCTGCTCATCATAAAACTGTTGATAATCTGCATAAAACTTCTGCAAGGATTGCTTGGTCCAGCGATGTGATTTCGCTGTTGCGGTTACCCCAGTCGCTTTCAAATGCTGCAATACCGATTTGGGATGATCAAAATAAACCTGCTTCAGTTCTTGCGCGATGAATAGCACTTCAAAGCCTTGCTGTTGCAACTGCTGTTGCAGCACATCACGATCGACATAATTTAAACCCTGTCCTGTCAGTTGCTTAATTTCAGTGAGATTATCAGGACCAAAGGTAGAAAAGCCGAAATATCCATGAGGGTTTAACGTCCCATGAATCCGTTGCAATAACGCAGGCAGGTCCATCATCCATTGCAAAGCAGAACTGGAAATCACTGCATCCAAACATTGCGGTAACATTAGTTGCTCAATATCACCGATCAACCAATTAATCTTGTCAACGCTTGAAAAATGCTGCTCGACATCCTCATATAAATCGTTTAAAAACAGCTGTTCAACCTGAAAATGGGACTGAAACAAATGAGTGAGATTACCCGAACCACAACCGATCTCAAGAACTGAGTCCAAGTTGTGTGGATAATATGCTTTCAGATATTCAAATAATTGCGCACTAATCTGTTTCTGTACCACAGCATGCTCGACATAGCTTTGCCCTGCTTTGGCAAAACGTTGCGCAACCAGTGTTTTATTGATGCTCACAAACACTCCACCAATTGCTCCAACTCTGCTTTTTGCACCAAAGAGGTTAAGGAAATACGCAAGCGTGAACTATTCTGTGGCACGGTTGGTGGGCGTACTGGCATGGCATAAAAACCCTGTTGTTGTACATAGCGTGCTTTTTCAATGGCCGCTTGGCTTTCGCCTAAAATAATTGGAATGATATGACTGCTGGAAGGACTAGAGAAACCTTTGGCAACCACTGCCTGTTGTAAATACTGACTGATCTCAGCCAAGTGCTGACGCTGTGGCTGCATGCTCAATACTTTATTAAACATGAAATCTGACCATGCCATCGAGATCGGCGGTAACGCAGTACTAAAAATCAGTGGCCGCATTTTATTGATCAGATAATCACGGATGATTGAATCACAAATGATATAGCCGCCTACCGAGGCAATTGCTTTACCAAAGGTTCCCACCAAGAAATCAATCTGATCCAATACACCATATTGTTCAGCACAACCAAGACCTTGCTTACCCCTGACGCCAATCGCATGAGCTTCATCGACATACAACATGGTTTTGGCAAAGCGTTGCTTTAACTGTACCAATGCAGCTAGATCCGTTTCATCACCATCCATACTAAAAATACTTTCGGTCACCACAATAATGCGTTCAATTTGCTCATCTTGATGATACTTTTGCAATAACTGTTCCAGATGCTGCAAATCATTATGACGATAACGTACATATTGAGCAGTTGATAATCGAATGCCATCAATCATACTGGCATGCACCAGTTTATCGGCCAGAATCATGGTTTTACTATCAGCTAAGGCTGGCAAAATACCGATATTCATGTGGTAGCCGCTATTAAAGAGTAAGGCCGCACGGCCAAAGGCTTTGCTTAGGCTATTTTCAAACTGTTCATATTCTGCAAAATTACCTGTGAGCAAGCGTGAAGAAGATGAACTAAAGAGCGACCGTTCGATTTTCAGTGTATCAAGAAACTCTTCTCTTAAAGTTAAATCAGCGGCAAGACCTAAATAATCATTGGATGCCAGATTCAACATGGTTCGATCTTGAATGGTGATCCATCGTCCTTGCTGTTGATTTGAAGTAAATTGGCGAAAATTACCTTGCTGTTTGAGTTGCTCAAGCTGCTCGGCATAATGATCAAGCAAGGACATTGGCATTTACTCCTTGCATATTTTTCACCACCTCACTCATCTGTGCTAATAAATAATGGAGTTCATCATCGCTAATCACATACGGTGGCATTATATAGACCAATTTTCCAAATGGTCGTACCCAAATCCCCCGTTCAACAAACTGTTGCTGTAAGGTTTTCATATCCACATTGCTGGTTAATTCAACCACGCCAATCGCCCCTAAAACCCGTACATCCGCAACGTGGTCAAGCTGTGCTAAATCGGTTAATTGTTCAACCAGAATCTTTTCAATTCGTTGAATATTGGCTTGCCAATCCTGTTCCACTAATAATTGAGTACTTCTTAAAGCAACTGCACACGCCAATGGATTCGCCATAAAGGTTGGCCCATGCATAAATACGCCTGCTTCCCCTCGACTAATGGTTTCAGCCACTTGTTTAGTGGTTAAGGTCGCAGACAGGGTCATATAACCGCCTGTTAAGCCCTTACCTATACACATGATATCGGGTTCAACCTGTGCGTGTTCCCACGCAAACATTTTACCTGTGCGCCCAAATCCCGTGGCAATTTCATCAAAGATTAACAATAGATTGTATTGCTCACACAACGCTTTGGCCTGACGTAAATATTCAGGATGATAAAAACGCATGCCGCCTGCACCTTGTACAATTGGCTCGATAATGAGGGCTGCAATACTGTGATGATGCTGTTCAATCTGTTGCTTGAGTTCCTGAATGTCTTGTGGATTCCATTCTGCATCGAAGCGGCTTTGGGGCGCAGGCACAAAAATGCGATTGGGTAAACTAGTACCAAAAATCTGATGCATTCCCGTGACTGGATCACAGACAGACATTGCATTCCAGGTATCACCATGATAGCCAGAGCGCGTGGTAATAAAATTGGTTTTCTCGGGTTGATTCAACGCAGTCCAATATTGCACGGCCATTTTTAAAGCCACTTCTACGGCAACCGAACCTGAATCTGCATAGAAAATCTTATCTAAGTTCGGCGGCGTAATTTTTAATAAGAGTTTACCTAATTCAATCGCCGGTTCATGAGTCAAACCGCCAAACATGATATGTGCCATGTTCTGCAATTGATCAGCAACGGCCTTGTTCAGTTCAGGATGGTTATAACCATGAATCGCACACCACCATGACGACATGCCATCCACCAAAGTTCGACCATCTTCCAGTTCAATAGTTGCACCATAGGCACGTTTCACTTTAAAAGTTGGCAGTGGATTCAACATCGAAGTATAGGGATGCCATATATGTTCTAAATCAAATAAATCGGTCATCCTTTACCTCATTTGCTACTATTTCAAAATTTACCATTTGCCTGATCACACTTTTCGATACTCGGAAATGTCATCTGCAGCCTGCGTGGTATAAATAAAATACAAGGCTTCGTACACTTGATCAAAAGAAAAAATGAAAGAAGTGAGCAGGTTCTGCAGATGACAAATGGTTTTGCCTACTTTTCCCGAAAGAAAAGTAGGTCGCCGAAGGCATATCCTGAAAATGGATGAGTACTCGGCACGATTCCGTTAGATCTATAAAATAGGTTTTATCTTAAACTTGTCAAAATCTAAAATATATTGCGAGAACTTTCAATTCAAGCAAGATTAAACTGTCTACTGAATAAAATCTTCAATTATTTGCACAGTCTGCTCCACCATAAAGCACGGAAAACCATGCGAAGCGCCATCAATCGAAACAACAGATAGATTACTTGCAGCTAAATCTTTAGTTTTTTGTACAACTTGGTAAGGAACTAATGCATCATGCTCGGCAAAGACATGCAACTGTCTACCTTGATAATTTTCATACCACTCAACCAAGTTCAATTGCTCCAGCAACTCTAATCCCTGCCGAAGCAAGGCAATCGGTTGTGGACGAATCAATTTTTGCATCGCTACGAAATCTTTCTTTGCAGAATTTGCACCTTGACAGACCAACAAGCCAAAACGCTTTAAAGTACTAATCGCATCCTGTTCAAATGACTGTTTGAACTGCATAAAGGTTTCCACAGGCATAGCAGTGCTCCAATCTGCTTGTGCTACAAAACATGGATTCGACGCTAAAGTGATTAAAACTTTCTGTTCAGCATATTGTTGTTGGATTTGATTGGCCAGTAAGGTTGCCAGTTGTCCACCAAGCGACCATCCCACAATCACATCAAATTTCACTGCACGTTCAACCTGCTGTTGCAATATCTCATCATCCAGCGCATTAAAGATATTAATCCGTTCAACGCGATGTCTCTTTTGTTCTAAAGCCTCATGTAAAGGTTTTAATAATTCGGCACCACCGCCCCATCCCGTGATGAGTAGAATCTTATAGGTCACGTGCTTGCTCATTTCCAAAAACTTCAATGCAGTATACCCTGATTAACACTGCTCATTATTTTCCAAATCTACCAAAAGCTGCGCTGGAATCACCTGCGCCCAATGCTGCTTGAACTGTCGATGGACTTGATCAATCTCAAAGGCACTGTTTCTTGCAACCTGTTGTGCATGCGCAATATCTTTAGCACGCATATAGGCGAGTAAATAATCGTCGCCATTCAGTTCAAGTTGAAACCAAGATTCAACGGTTACTCCTTCAGCTTGCAGCGTTTGAATCGCTTCGGCTTTACGTTGTTGAATTTCACGTTGCCAGACTTCGACATCGGCCATGCTATTGGCTTTTAATTTAATCAGGACTGCACCAACATCCATTGATTTTCCTTTTCTTTTTTAATGATCATTCGGTTTAAATATATAAAGCAGATCAAAACTCTGTAAAGAATTTTCTACCCCATCCAATCTCTAAATTTGCTAAAGTAGCTGCTATTACACTTTGAGATCAACATGATGAATACGATAAAGTCCAAAGTTCTTGTTTTATGTAGCTCACTTTTTTTACTCGGCGCACCCACATTAACTAGTGCACAAAATACCTTATTTTCGAAACAAGATACTGCACAAAAAGAATGGGTTGGAAAATCCGCACCGGATTTCAAACTGCAAGACCAGAGTGGGAAATGGCATACATTGAGCCAATATAAAGGCAAATGGGTGGTGCTCTATTTCTATCCAAAAGATAATACGGCGGGTTGTACCCAAGAAGCCAATCAATTTAAATCACTCTACCCTCAATTTACCAAATCAAATGCTGTGGTGCTGGGGGTCAGTCTGGATGATGTTGCCTCACATCAAAAATTCTCGGAAAAACTCGGCCTGCCCTTCCCAATTCTTGCAGATGATCAGGGTGAACTGGCAACTAAATTTGGCATCGTTCGAAACCTGGGTATTACTAAAATTGCCAAACGCGAGAGTTTTTTGATTAATCCTCAAGGCGCGGTGATGTATCACTACACCAGCGTGAATACGCAAACTCATGCCGATCAAGTCTTGAAAGATCTCAAAACTTTACAAAGCAAATAATTGCGTTGAAGATTCTGAGTCAGCTTAATGAGTAATAATATGCCTAGCTATTTGAAGTCTAGGCATTTTTATACTTACTTAAAAATCAATGCCATTGGAATCATCAATCGGATTCTGATCCAGTGTAAATACAGTGCGCTGATAAGGAATGCCTTCCAGATCATAGACCTGATAAACACAATCAAATAACAACTGTAGGTCTTCACTACGATCCATTGCCCGTGCGGTCAGAAAGATGGGGCTGACGGCTCCATTGTCCAGAATTGGAATGTAATTGAGATGGGGAAAACGAATGGTATCCGCACTGGCAGGAATCACACATAAACCTTCACCTGCCGCCACGAGACCTAAAGCCAGCTGGATTTCCCGTATCTCATGCATATTTTTGGGGACCAGGCTATGCTCGGCAAAAATATTCAACAGTTGAGTCGAAAAATTAGGTTTTGGAGATGTGGGATACATAAACATCTTTTCATCAATCAGATCAGCCAGATAGACTCCTTCCGTCCGCTGCGCAATCGGATGGCTGGTATGCGCCGCCACCACCAGACGTTCCTTGCGCAATAAAATTCGCCTAACCGCAGGGTCACTAATTCTTAAGCGACCAAAGCCCACATCAATGCGACCTTCTTTTAAGGCTTGCACTTGTTCTGTGGTGCTCATTTCCACCAGTTGAATATTAAGATGCGGCTGCTGTTGCCTGAATAAATAAATGATCCGTGGCAATAGGCCATATAGCAACGATCCGACAAAACCAATCGTGACACTGCGTTCAATCAGTCCTATCCGTTTCGCCATACTTTTAATTTCTTCAGCATTAGACAAAAGTTTAATCGCATGCTGATAAAAGAAATGTCCGGCAGGTGTGGTTTGTAGAGGTCGACTACCGCGCTCGAACAGTTGAATACCCAACTCACTTTCCAGATTTTGAATCTGCCGGCTCAAAGGTGGTTGAGCAATAAATAGTTTTTCTGCGGCCTTGGTGAAGCTCTGTTCTTCAACAACCGCAACAAAATACCGTAAATGACGTAATTCCATGAGGTTTCCATACCTTTAAGATATATAAAAATATAAATTCAGTCTTAGACAGAGTTTACTCATTCTTTTAAGGTATAGACAAGAGATAAACCGATGAAGTTATGAATCGCTTCCGCTAGATTCCAGCTGCCCACATTCATCCTTATCGGTTCAAGCCACCACACTCGCTACATTCAACTTATTAGGATATCGAGACGCTTTAAGCGCAACTCGATGACTTCCACAGTTTTGGAAAGTCGGAGAACGGACATGCCACGTATTCCTGTAATCAATACCAGCCATCTTGACCGCATTGATGAATTACTGGTCGATAATATCGACACGGGTGAATTTAAACTTCATCGTTCAGTGTTTACCGATCAAGCGCTATTTGACCTTGAAATGAAATACATTTTCGAAGGCAATTGGGTGTATCTGGCCCATGAAAGCCAAATTCCCAATAACAACGATTTCTACACCACCCACATTGGTCGTCAACCTGTCATCATCGCCCGCAACCGTAACGGCGAACTGAATGCCATGATTAATGCCTGTTCGCATCGTGGTGCCCAACTTTGCCGTCATAAACGCGGTAACAAAGCCACCTATACCTGCCCTTTCCACGGTTGGACCTTTAACAACTCAGGCAAACTCCTCAAAGTGAAAGATCCCAGTGAAGCAGGTTATTCGGATTGCTTTAATCAGGACGGTTCACATGACCTGAAAAAAGTCGCACGTTTTGAAAACTACAAAGGTTTCTTGTTCGGTAGCCTCAATCCAGATGTACCCTCACTTGAAGAATTCTTGGGTGAAACCAGCAAAATCATCGACATGATTGTTGATCAATCCGAGCATGGTCTGGAAGTACTGCGTGGCACATCATCCTATACCTATGAAGGTAACTGGAAACTGACGGCTGAAAATGGGGCTGATGGTTATCACGTTTCGGCAGTGCACTGGAACTATGCCGCCACTACACAACACCGCAAAGAGACCCAAGCTGCCGATAATATCCGTGCCATGAGCGCAGGTTCTTGGGGCAAGCAAGGCGGTGGTTCTTATGGTTTTGAAAATGGTCATATGTTGCTATGGACGCAATGGGCCAATCCAGAAGATCGCCCGAACTTCCCGAAGGCAGATGAATATACCGAGAAATACGGTGCAGCCATGTCGAAATGGATGATTGAACGTTCGCGCAATCTGTGTCTGTATCCAAACGTATATTTAATGGATCAGTTCGGTTCGCAAATTCGGGTATTACGTCCTATCTCAGTCGATCGCACTGAAGTCACGATTTACTGTATTGCGCCAAAAGGTGAAGCCCCAGAGGCACGTGCGCGTCGTATTCGTCAATACGAAGATTTCTTTAATGCCTCAGGCATGGCCACTCCCGATGACCTGGAAGAATTCCGTGCCTGTCAGGCCGGTTATGCCGGGATCGCACTGGAATGGAATGACATGTGTCGTGGTTCCAAACACTGGATTTATGGTCCTGATGAGGCTGCCAATGAAATTGGTTTAAAACCCATGCTCAGTGGGATTAAAACCGAAGATGAAGGACTTTATCTTGCCCAACATCAATATTGGTTAAAAACCATGAAACATGCGATTTCATCAGAGAAACAAATTGCTGATCAGGGAGAAACAGCATGAGTGCCCAAGACAACCTAACTTTAGAAAATATTGCTCAGTTTCTCTATCGTGAGGCTCGCTTTTTAGATGATGAACAATGGGATGACTGGCTGAATTGCTATGCAACTGAGGCCAGTTTCTGGATGCCGGCATGGGATGACAATGACCAGCTCACGCAGGATCCACAGTCTGAAATCTCGCTGATTTATTATCCAGATCGTCAAGGACTGGAAGACCGTGTGTTCCGGATCAAGACCGAACGCTCTTCTGCCACCATGCCTGATACCCGTACTTGCCACAATATTGCCAATGTTGAAGTGATTGAACGCGACGGCGATAAAGTCACCGTTCGCTTCAACTGGAATACCTTGAGCTTCCGTTATAAAAGCACCTATAGCTACTTTGGCATGTCACGTTATGTGATCGATTGTTCGGGTGATCAGCCCAAAATCCTGAGCAAGTATGTGGTTTTGAAAAATGACTATATCAATCAAGTGATTGATATCTACCACCTGTAAAAAATAGCTCTCCTCAGCCAAACGGACTGTTGGCTGAGGGTAAAAGTTTCAAATATTTTGTAGGATACATGCCATGTCAAACCACAATATCGCACTTCAATTTGAAGATGGTGTGACACGTTTTATCAGTGTCGCTCAAGGTGAAACCCTGTCCGATGCTGCTTATCGCCAAAAAATTAATATCCCGTTGGACTGCCGTGACGGTGCCTGTGGTACTTGCCGTGCATTCTGCGAATATGGCAGTTATGACATGCCGGAAGAAAGCTATATCGAAGATGCCCTCACCCCAGAAGAAGCGGAGCAAGGCTATATTCTGGCGTGCCAATGCCGCCCAAGTTCAGATGCCGTATTCCAGATTCAAGCTTCTTCTGATGTCTGCAAAACTGAAATTCATGCTTTCCAAGGCACATTGGCTCGGGTTGAGAATCTATCAGACTCGACCATTACTTTTGACATCCAGCTGGATGAAGGTCAGCCCGATATTCACTTCCTTGCAGGACAATATGTCAATGTCGCAATTCCTGAAACAGGTGAAACCCGTTCATATTCATTTAGCTCAAAACCGGGCAACCGCTTAACGGGCTTTGTGGTGCGTAATGTCCCAAATGGCAAAATGAGCGACTTCTTAAGCAAGACCGCACAAGCGGGCGATAAAATGACCTTTACCGGTCCTTTCGGTAGCTTTTATCTACGCAATGTAACGCGACCTGTGCTGATGCTGGCAGGTGGTACCGGTATTGCCCCATTTATCTCGATGCTACAGGTGCTGGAAGAAAAAGGTTCTAACCAACCTGTACGTTTAGTGTTTGGCGTGACCAACGACTTTGATCTGGTGGCTTTAGAAAAACTGAATGAGTTGCAGGCGAAATTCCCGTGGTTCGAATATCGAACGGTGGTGGCAAATCCTGACAGTCAACATGCGCGTAAAGGCTATGTCACAGGCCATATTGAATCTGAATGGCTCAATAGCGGCGATGTCGATATTTATCTGTGCGGTCCTGTACCGATGGTCGAAGCTGTCCGTGGCTGGTTAGATGCTGAACAGATCAAACCTGCCAACTTCCTGTTTGAGAAATTCTCAGCAAACTAATTCAAGGTGAGAAAGTTATCCATGTCAAACCTGCAAAGATTTAGCGATAAAGTGGTGATTGTCACAGGTAGTGCTCAAGGCATTGGTCGTGGGGTGGCGCTACAACTGGCGGCGGAAGGTGCACAACTGGTTCTGGCCGACCTTTCCGATTATGTGCAGGATGTGTTGGCTGAAGTCAAAGCCTTAGGTGCTGAGGCCATTACGGTTCAAGCCGATCTGGAAAGCTTTGCAGGTGCACAAACTGTGGTTACCAAAGCTATTCAACATTTTGGTCGGGTCGATGTGCTGATCAATAATGTGGGGGGCGCAATCTGGATGAAACCTTTTCAGGAATTCTCTGAACAGGAAATTATCAAGGAAGTGAATCGCTCGTTGTTTCCGACATTATGGTGCTGCCGAGCGGTCTTGCCTACAATGATTCAGCAACAGGCTGGTGTGATTGTCAATGTGTCATCGATTGCAACTCGCGGGATTAACCGTATTCCCTACTCTGCCGCCAAAGGTGGCGTTAATGCACTGACGGCATCGCTGGCCTTTGAACATGCCAAAGATGGAATTCGCGTCAATGCCATTGCCACAGGCGGCACCGAAGCCCCACCACGTAAAGTGCCGCGCAATAGCAGTCCACTCAGTCAAAATGAAAAAGACTGGATGCAACAAGTGGTGGATCAAACCATAGATCGCACCTTCATGGGCCGTTATGGCAGTATTGAGGAACAGGTCAAAGCCATTGTCTTCGTTGCCTCCGATGATGCCTCTTATATCACCGGCAGCGTCATCCCCGTGGGAGGTGGAGATCAGGGTTAATCCTGATCTTTTGCATTTTAGATAAAGTACCGGATGTGCATGGAGGCCATCACCTAATGACAACTTTACTCAAAACATTAAAACAAGATTGGTCCATTTCAGCCACGGTTGCGGGTTTTCTTGCGGTTCTGATTTCTTATTCAGGACCACTGATTATTTTCTTTCAAGCGGCGCAACGTGCCCATGTCTCAACCGAGATGATGGTGTCATGGATCTGGGGCATTTCCATCGGTGCTGCGGTGGCGGGGATTTATCTCTCGATAAAATATAAAACACCCGTTATTACCGCATGGTCTGCGCCCGGTACCGCCTTATTGGTGACGCTATTTCCTGACATTTCACTGAATGAAGCAGTCGCGGCCTATATCACCTCCGCCATCGTGATTTTTCTCATTGGGATTACAGGCTGTTTCGACAAACTACTGAAATGGATTCCGCAAGATGTTGCTGCAGGGATGATGGCGGGAATCCTGTTCCAGTTTGGCATCAATCTGTTTACTGCTTCAGATCATATGCCGTTGATCGTGTTTAGCATGTTGATTGTGTTCTTGGTCGCTAAAAGGCTGATGCCGCGCTACACCATGATTTGGGTGTTAGCTGCTGGAGTTTTATTAAGCCTCATTTTAGGCAAAATGAATCCGGTTGATGTGAGTTTTAGTTTAGCTATTCCACAGTGGATTAGCCCAGAATGGACATGGAACTCAACACTCAACCTCGCTGTTCCGCTCATTTTAGTCAGCCTAACCGGCCAGTTTTTACCGGGTATGGCGATCATGAAACTGAGCGGCTATGACACGCCTGCCAAACCCATTATCAGTGCTACCAGTATTGCTTCTTTAGCCGTTGCCTGTGTTGGCGGTATTACCATCGTCCTCGCCTCGATTACAGCGGCCTTGTGTATGGGCAAGGATGCCCATGAACTGAAAGAAAAACGCTATATCGCAGGGATTGCCAACGGGATTTTTTATATTCTCGGCGGACTGTTTGCAGGCAGTCTTGTGATGTTATTCAGTTTGCTGCCAAAAGAACTGGTTGCGGCTTTGGCTGGCCTCGCCTTACTCGGCGCAATTGCAACCAATATCACCGCTGCCATGCAAAATCCTCAACACCGTGATGCTGCACTGATTACTTTTCTCGCCACCGCTTCTGGCATGCATTTTCTAGGCTTAAGTTCAGTCTTCTGGGGGATTTGTATCGGGGTAATTGCCCATCTGATTCTCACGCCAAGCAAGCATGCAGCTTCGACTTAACAACAAAATTACGCTTCTTTTCTAAATCATACGCTCTATTTTTCCAGAAAACTCAGCTCTTGCTAGACGTTTTCTGGATTTTTGCATTTAAAAATTTAAACTCAAAAAGAATTAATCCGAAGATAAAACGAATTTTATTCTGTATTTTAACACTTGATAAAACAACCCGATCATTGAATAAAAACCTTATTTATTCACTTATGATTATTGATCCAAAAATATTTAAAAACACCACTTTAAAATAACCAGTATTCTCGTATTTTAATATTTAACACTAATTCACCCTCTTATACCACAGCATAAAAACATAAATTAAAAACAATATTTTTCAAATATTTAACCAATAAAAATCACAATACTTTAAAGACATAAAGATATATCAATTAGGTTTTTGACTCTGCTCCGATAACAAAATAGTTTAATAAAAAATAACCTGTACTTCACAAATTGGAGGTGAAGCAATGGACACAAACAAGGTCAATATTAATGACATTATTGATAAAGCCCGTTTTACCGCATTTCACTGGAAGGTTTTAATCTGGTGCCTGATCATTATTATTTTTGACGGTTATGATCTGGTCATTTACGGTGTTGCACTGCCCTTGCTGATGCAGCAATGGTCACTGACTGCCGTGCAAGCGGGATTGCTTGCCAGTGCAGCGTTGTTCGGAATGATGTTTGGTGCCATGATTTTTGGCACACTCTCAGACAAACTGGGCCGTAAAAAAACCATTCTGATCTGCGTCACTTTATTCAGTGGCTTTACCTTCTTAGGTGCTTTTGCAAAAAGCCCCACTGAATTTGCCATTTTACGTTTTATCGCGGGACTTGGCATTGGTGGTGTGATGCCAAACGTTGTCGCGTTGATGACCGAATATGCACCGAAAAAAATCCGCAGTACCTTAGTCGCACTGATGTTTAGCGGCTATGCCATTGGCGGCATGAGTTCTGCCTTACTGGGTGCATGGTTAGTCAAAGACATGGGCTGGCAGATCATGTTTTTAATTGCAGGCATTCCGCTGTTACTGTTGCCTGTGATCTGGAAATTTCTGCCTGAATCATTGGCTTTCTTAGTGAAATCGAATCATCACGATCAAGCCAAAATGATTGTCACTAAAATTTCACCTGAAACTGAATTAACCCACAATTCAGCGCTGGTTCTAAATGAAAGTACCACGACTGATGCCCCTGTTCGTGCCCTATTCCAGCAAGGTCGTAGCTTTAGCACCTTTATGTTCTGGATTGCCTTCTTTATGTGTCTGTTAATGGTCTATGCGTTGGGTAGCTGGTTACCGAAACTGATGCTACAGGCGGGCTATTCTTTAGGTGCCAGTATGCTGTTCCTGTTTGCATTGAATATTGGCGGCATGGTCGGTGCAATTGGCGGGGGTGCCTTAGCGGATAAATTCCATTTAAAACCCGTGATTACCAGTATGTTCGTGATTGGCGCTGCTGCCCTGATCTTACTGGGTTTCAATAGCCCACAATTTATCTTGTATAGCCTGATTGCAATTGCTGGTGCCGCAACCATTGGCTCACAAATCTTACTCTATACCTTTGTTGCACAATTCTACCCCACCGCAGTACGTTCAACCGGTATGGGCTGGGCCTCAGGCATTGGTCGAATTGGTGCCATCATCGGTCCTGTGTTAACCGGTGCTTTACTCACCTTTGAATTGCCCCATCAAATGAATTTTCTCGCCATCGCGATTCCCGGCATTATCGCCGCGCTCGCCATCTTCCTAGTGAATTTAAAAGTCTCTGTTGCGGCTCAACCCGCGACCCGCTTTAACTCCCAACCTTCATTGACTCAGCAATAAAACCCTGTGCACCGAGGACTGGTGCACTGACTTCGGATATGGATTATGAAATTATTACAGCACTTTTCCCCTTCGCACTTAACGGTTGCAACCTTATTGGCAATGGGCGGCTTGGCTTGCCCAATGGTTTTTGCTGCCGAGATGACCCAGCCCACTCAGGATGAATGGAAATTTACCCTGAAAAATGCTTATATCAATCGCGACTATGACAACCCAAGCCTGAAAGATACGGGAAGCTGGTCACAAGCGGCGTCTTTATTTTACAAATCCAATATGCAGGATACGCCACTGCAAATCGCAGATAAGCCAGTCACCATCGGGGCAGATGCTTCAGTGCAATATGCGCTACGTTTAAGCAAGGATAAGCATGTGGCAGATACGGTGTTACCCTTTGACACCCAAACCCAATCACAAGCCTCTGATTATTTAAAATATGGTGCGACCCTGAAACTGGGCTATGACAAGACCCTGCTCAGTGTCGGTGAACTCTGGCTGGATCTGCCTGTAACGGCAGTAGATGCCAGTCGCCAGTTATTGGCTTCTTATTGGGGTACCAATTTAAAGTCACAGCTCTCTGACCAGCTCTATGCCGAAATAGGCCGTGTCACCAAAGTATCGTCCCGCAATGAAGAAGATTTCCGTAAATTTTCTTTTACCGCGAATGGCAAAACTGAATATTCCGATGGCTTAAATTATCTGGATCTGCGTTATCAACTGACACCTTCATTAAAGGCCGAATACTACTTCGGCAATTTAGAAGACCTCTACAATAAACACTATGTGGGGCTAGAGCATACCTGGAAACAACCCGACTTCACCCTGAATTCCAAGTTTAAATATTTCAATGCCAAAAATGACGGTAGCAACTTTGATATTGATGCGCAAAATATTGGTGTTCTGGAAATGCTAAAACTAGATAATCAGTCTTTTGGTTTGGGCTATCAACAGATTATCGGGGAGTCTGCTTATCCTTTACCTGACGGCTTCCTGCCTGAAACCTATTTTATCAACTGGAATGCCACAGGTTTCTTCAAAAAGAATGAAAAGTCATATCACCTGATGTATGGCTATGATTTTAAGGACTATATGCCTGGGCTGAATGCCATGGTGAAATATGTCTATGGACATGACTTTAAGGCAGCCAATGGTGAGAAAAACCATGAGACCGAGTCCAATATTATTGTGAATTATGCCTTTCAACAGCCGTATCTCAAAGGCTTTGCTTTGCAGTACATCCGCATCGACTATGATGTCAAACATGGCAATGACTTTGGTGAAGACCGCTTATTTGTGAACTATAGTAAAAAATTCTAAGTTTTATATTTCTTCCTCACAAAAAAAGAGAACTTCAGATGAAGTTCTCTTTTGCAGCACACATTCAAACGGCTCAATTAGATTTGTGATTGAATATAATTCTGCAAACCGATCAATTCAATTAAACGTAATTGCTTTTCTAACCAGTAGGTATGATCTTCTTCTGTATCAGAAAGCTGCTGACGCAACATATCACGGCTAATGTAATCGCCTTTATCTTCACACAGTTTAATACCCACTGCCAGTTTTTCACGGACATGGTATTCAAGTGCTAAATCAGCCTTTAAGCAGCTGACAACATCTTTACCGACATTAATGTCTTCACGGTTCATATTCGGTTGAGCACCAAGAAACAGAACACGACGAATAATGGCATCAGCATGAGATGCTTCTTCCTGCATTTCATGGTCAATACGCTCATAGATCTTGTTCAGGCCCCAATCTTCGTACATTCTTGAATGAATTAAATATTGATCACGAGCAGCCAATTCACCGCCAATGAGCATATTTAAATAGTCGATGACTTCTGGATTGCCACGCATAATACTTACTCCTATCGAATGACAATATTATGGCCAAGTTATAATGGAATTGCAAAAATAAAAGTGTGTAAGTTTATGATTTTTATAAAATTAAAATGAGAAACATACGCATTTACAGTTCTGGTTAGCCGAATTTATCTAAATAAAATAAGCCTTTGCATATCATTTATTGCTTTAAAAATGGATAATTCTATTGAAAATCATTTGTTTGATTTTTTGTAACGATTAGCAATGCTTCTTATTTCGCCGAAGTTTTGATCAAAAAAACCTAAAAAATGACTGCCCAGCTGTTGTTTGTTTAAGCAAAATTCGGTAAATAACAGCAATCACAAAAACATAATGTGGAAACCACAATGGATAAAAGTAAACCGATTTTGGTCACTGGCGCGACGGGTTATATTGCAGGCTGGATTATTGAACGCCTGCTCAAGCAAGGTTATACGGTTCATGCCACAGTGCGTGATCCATCAAAGAAAAACAAGATTCAGCATCTCTATGATCTGGCAGAGCTATCATCTGGGCACATCCAGTTTTTCAAAGCAGATTTGCTTGAAACAGGTTCATTTGATGAAGCAATGAAAGATTGTGAAATCGTGATTCATACTGCATCACCGTTCGTGGTCACCAACTATAAAGATGCAGTCAAAGACATTATTGAGCCGGCGGTAAAAGGCACAGAAAATGTTTTAAACAGCGTTAATCGCACTGAATCGGTTAAACGTGTGGTACTCACCTCAAGTATTGCCTCAACCTATGGCGATGCAGTTGAGATTCAAAATACCGCCAATAATGAATTTGATGAAAATCACTGGAACACCACCAGTAGCGAAACACATCAGCCCTATCCTTATTCCAAAGTCATGGCCGAACGCAAAGCCTGGGAAATGGTAGAACAGCAAGATCGTTGGGATCTGGTGTGCATTAACCCGGCTTTAGTCATGGGGCCATCCCTCACCGATGCGAGTCAGTCAGGCAGTATTGAAGTATTGCAACAGTTTGGTAATGGCACCACCTTGTTTGGTGTACCACCGATGTGGAATGGCATTGTTGATGTACGTGATGTGGCAGATGCCCATGTCGCCGCTGCATTGAATCCGGAAGCACACGGCCGTTATATCATTTGTGGGGGCACACTCAGCTTATTGGACATGGGCAAAGCACTTACTCAGAAGTTTGGCTATAAGTTTCCCTTCCCGCATTTTACTGTGCCAAAAAATGCCTTTGCTTTTGTCGCGCCAGTCCTCGGCCATTCACGTGAATTTGTAAAATTGAATATGGGTTATCCAATCTATTTTAATGCGCAACGCAGCGTCAAAGAACTCGGCATTGAATATCGCGATGTGCGTGAAAGTGTCTGTGAACATTTCCAGCAATTGCTGGATGATGGCATTGTGAAAAAATATATTTAATACAAGAAAAAGGCGGCATTGATGCCGCCTTTTTATCAATTCACACTGATTCAAAATTTAAATCAAGAATCTATGCTTCATACTGTTGCAAGAACTCTAAGAACTCTTGTTCATTCATTACGCGAATTTCCAGTTTCTGCGCTTTATCCAGCTTGCTACCCGCTTTCTCGCCCGCAACCACACATTTGGTTTTACTGGACACACTGCCACTGACACGGGCACCTAAGGCTTGCAGCTTTTGTGTCGCCTCATCACGTCCCATGCTTTCCAGCGTTCCAGTCACCACCCAGCTCTCACCATTCAATGGTTGACGCGTTGGTGCAGTCGGTGCATCCCAATGAATACCCGCCGCCATTAAACGATCCAGTACCTCAATGTTATGCGGTGCCTGAAAGAAATCAGCAATCCATTCTGCGGTAATATCACCGACATCAGGTGTTTTCTTGAGTGCTTCAATATCTGCTGATTTCAGAGCCTCAAGCGTCTGGAACGTATTCGCCAGCATACGCGCTGTGGTCTCACCCACTCCACGGATCCCCAGGGCATAAATAAAGCGTGCCAACGTGGTTTTCTTGCTGGCTTCAATCGCATCAATCAGGTTCTGAACCGATTTCTCACCCATTTTCTCGATGGTCAATAAGGTCGCGCGATGTTCATGCAAATGATAAATATCAGCCACATCTTTGAGCAAGTCGAGATGCAAAAGTGATTCCACCCAACGATCGCCTAAACCTTCAATATCTAGTGCTTTACGTGAAACAAAATGACGAATCGCCTCGATACGCTGCGCTGCACAATACAAACCGCCCGAACAACGTGCCAAGGCCTCACCTTCCGGCATCACCACAGGCGAGTCACAGACGGGACAATTTTCTGGAAGATGTACCATCTCGGCATCCACAGGACGGAACTCTGCCCAGACTTTCTCAACTTTTGGAATCACATCGCCAGTACGGTAGACACTGACGGTATCGCCAACGCGCACATCTAAACGATGAATTTCACCAATATTGTGTAAGGTCACATTTGATACCGTTACCCCACCCACAAAGACAGGTGCTAAACGTGCAACCGGTGTCAATGTTCCTGTACGACCCACTTGCCAGTCAATATTTTCAACTTTGGTCAGTGCGGCCTGTGCAGGGAATTTATAAGCCGTGGCCCAACGCGGTTCACGACTCAAAAAGCCGAGTTGCTGCTGCTGTTTAAGGCTGTCCACCTTAATCACCATACCATCAATTTCAACCTTGAGGTCTGGGCGTTCTTGTTGAATCTGTTCATAGCGCTGTTGTACCTCTTCAATTGAAGCACACAAGAATTGACGTTCTGCAATTTCAAAACCAAATCGGGTTAACCAATGCAAACTGTCATGCATGGTCTCAAGTCCATGATTCGGTACACACTGCGCAATCCCATAGGCATAAAACGCCAATGGGCGTGAGGCTGCAATATTCGGATCAAGCTGTCTTAAGCTACCTGCTGCAGCATTACGTGGATTGGCAAAGGTTTTATCGCCTTTGGCTTCCTGATCGGCGTTGAGCTTTTCAAAGCCCTGCTTCGGCATCAACACTTCACCACGAACCTCAAGAAACTGTGGAATGGCTTGATGCTGGCCAGATAATACTTTTGGCAAGTTGCGAATGGTTTTGACATTCTGGGTAATGTCTTCACCCGTCTCGCCATCGCCACGAGTCACACCACGCACCAACACCCCATTTTCATACCACAGTGAAATCGCTAAACCATCCAGTTTCAGCTCTACTTCATACTGGACTTTCTGATTCGGTAAACGTTCATCAATACGGCGGGCAAAAGCAAACAGGTCTTCCTGATTAAAGACATTGCCCAATGACAGCATCGGTACTGCATGGGTAACACTTTCAAATTTTGATAAGGCTTGTCCCCCCACTTTATTGGTCGGGGTATCTGCCTGAATACAGTCTGGATATTGTTGTTCGAGTGCTTTCAGTTGATGAAATAAATGGTCATATTCACTGTCTGAAATGGAAGGCTGATCCATCACATAGTAAGCATGATTATGTTTTGCAATCAGTTGAATCAACTGACGCATTTGCTCAATAACTGAGTTGTGTTCCATTTAAATTTCACCATATAAAAGGGCGGAAAAACCGCCCTATAACTTTTCACTGAATTTATTATAAAAGATTCATTAAGCTGTTGCTTGATTTGGACGATAATCAATCACGTGATGACGCCAATGTTCTTTTAACTGCGGGGTAAATTCCAGATTATTTTCATCATAAACCTTACCATCCACTTCACGCGCAATTAAACCGGCAATACTGGTCATCATGTCATAACCGGTAACGGCTTTGCTATTGGGTAAAGCCAGGAAGAATGCAAGACCTTGCACCTGTTCGCCAGATAAGGTTTCCAGATCAAAACCCGCTGGGCCATTATCGGTCATACGCAATACCGAGAACATCAAGGCACTTGGTTCATCGGTATTTTCATAACGGTGGAAGCACGACATTTCACCGAAACGTAAACCGTATTTCAATAAGACTTTGAGTGCTTTATCACCTGACAAGGCACGGCGCGGATTCGGATAAACATTCAGGGCAATGATCTGCTCTGCGGTGGCTAAAGCACTCTCATCGTCGTAGCGTTGCTGCTCATGTAAATGCACATCCAGAATATTACTTTCGCCATCGAACTCTTCAATGACGACCGTTTCAATATTCGGATTCAAGCTCAGTTCTGCTTCGGTTTTATTTTCCTCAGCTTTCTCTGTAGTCTCTGTATTTTCAGGGACGACTGTTGTTTCTGCTTCAGCAGTCACGGTCTCATCTTTTTGAACAGTTTCAGTGTCTACAACTGCTTCAACAGCTTCTTCTTTAGCCACTTCTGCTGTTGAAACTACAGCTTCTGTTTTTTCTACAGTATTTGCAGTCTCACCTGTTGTTTGCACCTGCGTCTCTGCCGCAACCGCATCTGTATATAAGCTTGGTTCAACACGTTCAGTTGTGGTGACCACTTCGTCTGGTAAAACTTGATCTCGTACATGACGAGGAATAACAGGCTGCTGACTTTCAGGATTAATATATAAATCCGCTTCTAATGACGGCTCGACCGGTTTTGGTTTTCTAAACAGCATCATTAAACCAACGAGCATAATCACAACGGCGATAACAATGCCTATTATTGTATTCATTTCCATACTATGACTCCGCAACTAACCCGTATTCTTTTGCCTGCTCTAAATCGACAGTCACTAATTTTGATGTGCCTGGCTCTGGCATGGTCACTCCCAGTAAGTCAGTTGCCATTGTCATCGCCAATTTATTATGTGTAATGTAAATGAATTGCACCTGTTCAGAAAGCTCTTTTACCAAATTACAATATCGCTGCACGTTAGCATCATCCAGAGGGGCATCAACTTCATCCAGAACACAGAATGGTGCAGGGTTTAATCTAAAGATTGCAAACACCAGCGCCAATGCGGTCAAGGTTTTTTCACCACCAGACAACAGCGCCAATGAACTATTGCGTTTACCTGGTGGGCGTGCCATCAATTTCACCCCAGATTGCCAGTCATCCTCAAGACTTAAGCTGGCTTCCCCGCCATTAAAGACTTTAGGAAAGAGGACTTGCATCTCTTGATTGACCTGATCAAAAGTGCTCATAAATAACTTACGGGTTTCCTGATCAATGCTTTTCATGGCATCTTTCAGTTGATCAACCGTATTTTGCAAGTCCTGCATCTGATGACTCAGCTCATCAAAACGCTGCGACACCTCCTCATATTCTTGTGAGGCTGCCAGATTGACCGCACCAATTTTTTCGAACTGCTGCTGGGCCTTTTCCAGTTTCTGCTGATGATCTTTGATTTCAATCGACAAATCGGATAAAACGTCTGCATTCAACTCTTTCAGTTGTTCCAGATAGTGCTCACGATCCGATTTGGCTGCCTGCCAAGCCAAACGCTTTTGCTCTAACTGTTCACGCACCTGCTCATCTTTTTGCTGGGCTTGATGACGCTGTTCAGTCAATTGCTGCTGTTTCTCTTGAATCTGATTCAGTTCCAGTTGCCATTCATTCCAGTTTTTTTGCAATTTTTCGGTTTGCTGAAATTGCTGCTGAAATTGTGACTCTAAATTTGGCAATTCCAGCTGAATCGGATCAACAAATTTTTTCGCCTGCTCAATTTGTTCAATGATCTGATGATATTGCGTTTTCAAGAACGAAATATCTTTCTCTAACAGTTCAATTTGCTGATTGGCCTGAGAGGTCTGGCGACGCAGACTTTCACGTTGCTGTTGCTGCTGAAGCAGTTGTTGCTGTTGCTCATCCAGTTGCTCATTCAGGTTTTCCACCTGAAACTGCAAGGTTTTATAATTTGGCAATACTGCTTCGAGTTTGAGTGCAAGTGCATGCAAATCTATTTCCAGATCATCACGCTGCATCGCATCTTCTTCAAGCTGTAAATCCAGCTGTTTGAGTTGATCTGCCAATTGCTGTTGCTGCAACACAAAAGCCTGTGCAGTACTTTGCAATTTGGCAATTTGCACATCCAGCTGTTGCAGCTCTTTCTGTTTTTGTTTCAGACTGTGCAGTTGTTGCTGTAACTGTTGTTGTTGCTGTTGCAAGCGCTGCTGCTGTTGAGAAAATTGCTGTTCCAGTTCAAGCAGCTTAGGCTGTTTCTCCGCAAGTTGCAGCGCTATTTCGTCTAAACGCACCTGATGACTGAGCATACCTTGTGCGCTTTGGCTATCTTCATCGTAATGCAGACCAATCACCCAATCTGCGCCAACATGATAACCATCCAGCGTTAAAATTGACTGTGTCTGTTGGAGTTGTGCTTGATGCGCTAAGGCGATTGCCAGATTTTCGGCTACAGCCACACTGGCCCAGAGTGAAGACTGTGGCGCTTCAATCCAGTCACTTAGACAGGTCAAATGTTGAATTTGAATACGTTGTTGCGTCGCTGACTTTAATTGACGCGCCACGCCTTCTTGAAATGACTGCTCATCATCCAATAAATGCGCTTGTAACCATTTGGCTAAGAACTTTTCAATGATACTGGCATGGCTTTTACCTTGCGCAGTTAAACGCAGGCTTTGCATCAAGCGAAGCGTATTCTGCTGCTGATTTGGACTTTGTTTCGCCACCAGTTGATTCAAATTCTTTTGTTCAGCCAGTAAAACCTGTATTTCGGTTTTAAGTGTCTGCACATCCGCCTTATCCAGCTGTTGTTGTTCTTGTTGTGCCTGTAAATTTTGCTGTAGTTCTTCAATGGCTGCTTCCAGTTCAACCATCTCTAGATGCAGTTGTTGCTGCAATTGCTCAAGCTGCTCCTGTTCTTCATCTTGAACCTGCGCACGGATCTGACCACTTTGCGATTGTAGCGTTTGCTTTTGCTGTTCGATTCGCAGCACATTTTTGGCAAGCTGCTCAATTTGTGCAGCCATCTGCAATTTTTGCTGTTGCTGTTTGTCAACCTGTGCTTTCAGTTGTTCAAACTGCTGCAATGCCTGCTTGTGCTGGGCCTGAACATCACTCACATTTTGTTCAGCCGTTTGTGTTTGCTGTTCTAATGCCAACAATGTTTGATTTTGCTCATCAAACTGGGCAGATAAAGTTTCGATCTGGAGTTCAGACAACTGTAAACGTTCTTTGGTCTGGACTTTTTGCTGCTCAAGCTGCACCAGGTTACTGCTATTCTGCTGGTACAGACTCTGCTTCTGTTCCAGTGTCATTTTCAGCTCAGCCAGTTTTTTCTCTGCCTGTTGCCACTCCTGTTGCAACGGTGAAGACTGCTGAATCAGACGCTGGAATAAAGCACTGGTTGCTTCCAGATCATGTTCAATGGTCTGTGACTCGGAACGCACCAGCTTAAAATTTTCACCCAATGCCGTCATTTCAACGGTATATTCTTGCTGTAATTTTTGACTTTGATTGGCTTGAAAAGACAGGATTTCAATTTTTAAAGTACGGATCTGGCCTACTAAGGTTTTGTATTGAATCGCAGCTTCAGCTTGACGCTTCAAACTTCTCAGCTGTGATTTCAGTTCTGCAGCAATGTCATCTAAACGCGCCAGATTCTGTTCAGTATGTTCTAAATGCTGCAAAGTCTCGCGACGACGCGCCTGATAACGAGATACGCCAGCCGCTTCTTCAATAAAGACCCGCATTTCTTCAGGCTTGGCATCCACCAGACGGTTGATCATTCCTTGCTCAATCACTGCATATGAGCGCGGTCCTAAACCGGTCCCCAAGAAAATATCGGTGATATCACGACGACGGCAACGTGTGCCATTCAAAAAGTATTCAGACTTGCCTTCACGCGTCACCTGACGACGGACGGCCAGCTCATTATAGGCGTTATATGCCCCACCCAATTTGCCATAGGTATTGTCAAAACGAAGTTCGACACTGGCGACACCAACAGGTTTACGCTTGGCGGTCCCGGTAAAGATGACATCCTGCATGCTACCGCCACGCAATTGACGTGCGTTGGACTCGCCCATAACCCAGCGAATCGCATCAATGACATTGGATTTACCACAACCGTTCGGCCCCACAACCGCAGTTCGGTTCGCCTTGAAATTTAATGTTGTACTATCGGCGAAAGATTTAAAGCCTGAAAGTTTTAAACTACTTAAACGCATACTGCCCTAACTAGCGGCGTGAGCGTCTAGCCCAGGCCAATTCAATCTGTTTCATACGTGTCAGAGATTCCAACACAAGGTTACGCAAGTGTCGACAAAAATCTTCCATAAATAAAGCGGCTTGTTGTGATTTTCGGATCAAAATAGCATCAATCACCAGCTTAAACAGGGTAAATGACTCTTGCAGCTCCCGACGCGAGGTATTCAGGGTGAGAAAATAGCTACGACGCAAGGACGGCAACAGTTCCTTATAAAATTGCATCAGGTATGGATTTGCCACCATTTCATGTTGTTCGGCTAAATATTTAAAAATCGCATCGTAAAATTTTTCAATGTCACCAGCGCGTACGAACTCCACCAATTGATCGAGTAACGCTTGTAAATGCTCTGCTTCATTGACACGCCAGGTTTCGCTAATCCGTTGCACGATATGCCCGAGTACCATCACATTGGTATCAAACAACGCTTTGACCTGTTGTGCCGACATTTCCGAGACAATCGCACCACGTCGTGGAAAAATTTCGATTAAATAGGTACGTTCCAGTAATAACAATGCTTCACGGACAGAACCGCGACTGACATCCAGTTCTTTTGCAATGCGCAACTCTTGAATACGTTCGCCTTCAACCAGCTCGCCGCTAATAATTTGTTCACTAATATATTTTGCAATCTGTTCAGAAAGACTATCAGCCTCTTCGAGATTCATGAGCGCCTCACTATCTTTGTTATACGCATTGTCCAATGCTATTTACGCTTTTTTGTTTTAACTGATCTCACCCTATAAATTCTATATCATTGTCTGACAATTTTATTGCTTTTTAAGCCAATCGTCCTGAAAAAACACCGATCCATTCTCAAAATAGACTAAAAAATCATTTTTTCTCTGTTAAGTATCAAATATTTATCTTTTTGATGAGTCATGAACCATTCATCTGATCCAGCATTAGTTTCATGAAATAAATCACAAAAAAAATTATTTATATTAAAGCAATCGCAATTTAATCATGGATGAATACGCACATAAGCGTGTTCATCCATTCTTGACGTTCATAACCAAAGAGATAAATTAAAACCTACATCAGCCCTTTGTAGATGAAATAACAGCCCACCACCACCAGTAAGCCTGCAAAGCATTTTTTCAACATGGCGGGCGATAAGCGATGAGCAACTTTGGCACCAAATTTCGCGGTAATAAAGCTCATAACGCTAATGCCAAAAAAGGCGTATACATGGACATAGCCAATGGTATTGGGAACGTCAATCTGCTCTTTGGCTCCAAACCACATAAAGCCCAGAGCACCCGCCACAGCAATCGGTAATCCACAAGCAGCAGAGGTTGCAACGGCTTTTTGCATCACCACCCCATGACGATTTAGATAAGGAACGGTTAAGCTGCCACCGCCAATGCCAAAGATCGCCGATGCCACACCAATGCCACCACCTGCAGCCAGCTGTAACGCTGGGGATGGCAAGTGTCGATTTGGATCAACCACAGCATGGGCCCCTTTAAACATCTTATAAGCCATCCAGACCGCAAATACGCCAATTACCAGTTGCAAATGCTGCCCTGACATCAAGTCGGCAATACCGGCGCCTAAGAATGAACCCGCTACCAGTCCCGGTGCCAGATTACGGAACACGGACCACAGCACCGCACCTTTCTTATGATGGGCTGTTACCGAACTGATTGAGGTCACAATAATGGTGGCTAATGATGTGCCCACTGCAATATGCATAATGACATTCGGGTCATAATTCATTTGCGTGAACACAATATATAAAATTGGCACAATAATTAGGCCACCGCCCACGCCAAACAGCCCCGCAGCAAATCCGGCAATTGCACCAATCAGCAAATATATGATTAACTCCATAAACACATGACCACGCTACTTGTAAAAATGATGGATGATTTCGCAACCCGCCAGCTTCAACAGTTATTGAACGCAAAAAATCAGTTTCCCGAAGTGGTCTTACTCAAGACCACCACGACATCAACCAATGATGATATGCGTGAGATTGCAGAAAAAGGGATTACCACAGGACTGGTGTGTAGTGCACAGCAAACCCAAGGTCGTGGTCAACATCAACGACCATGGTCCTCTCCTGAAGGAAACATTTATTTAAGCACACTGATCCAGACCAAGACAGCACTCGACGGTCGTCTGGCATTGGAAATTGCGTTAAATATTCTACAGATGCCGAGCTTACACGGTCTTCACCTACAAGTGAAATGGCCCAACGATTTATATAGTCCTCAAGGTAAATGGGGCGGCATTCTGGTCGAACCGCTGTCGGCCCATCAAGCGATTATTGGGGTGGGTATCAACCTCACCACACCACCAGTAGAAAATCCAGACCAGCAAATTACCTCATTACAAATGCTCGGTTTAGATCCGATTGACCGAATCGGCTTAATTGCCGAGCTCTACACAGCAATCCAGCAGGCTGCCCAGTGGTTTGAGCATGGCAGTTATAATCTGGCAGAGCGTTTTAACCACCATGCTATCTGGCTCAATCAGCAAGTTGAATTTGAACACACTCTAGGCAAGGTGCAAGGGCTATTCCAAGGGATTTCCAATGAAGGGGCGGTATTGATCAAGACCGATCAGACCCAGCAATTTTATCAAGGCCGTTTACGTCTCGCATCGATCTGAGGAAGTGAAAATTCTATGAAAAGTTTATGGCTTGATATTGGTAATACCCGCCTAAAATACTGGATTACGCAAAACGATCAGGTGCTTGAACATGCAGCCGAATTACACCTGCAATCCCCTGCTGATCTGTTGCTCGGTTTAATCCAGCATTTTCGTCATCAAAAGCTAACCCAGGTCGGTATTTCTTCAGTTCTGGACTCAGAGAATAATCAGCGGATTCAGATGATTCTGGATATTCTGGATATCCCGATCATCTTTGCCAAAGTGCATGCCGAGTATGCCGGCCTGAGATGCGGTTACGATGTGCCAAGCCAGCTCGGGATTGACCGTTGGCTGCAAGTATTGGCCGTGGCCAAAGCTGACGAAAACTTTTGTGTGATTGGTTGCGGGACAGCGCTGACCATCGATCTGGTGGAAGGATTACAGCATTTGGGCGGTTATATTCTGCCAAATTTATATCTGCAACGGGATTCACTGATCCAGAATACCAAAGGGATCAAAATTCCAGACTCTGCTTTTGATAATTTAAAACCGGGTCATAACACAGTCGATGCAGTCCATCACGGTATTCTGCTGGGTCTGATCAGTACCATTGATCAAATCATGCAGCAATCCCCGAAAAAGTTGATCTTAACCGGTGGCGATGCCGCTTTGTTTGCCAAGTTCCTTAATCATTATCAGCCTCAAGTTGAATCCGATTTACTGTTACAAGGTTTAAAACATTATGCTCAGCTCAATTCAGCTTTGAGCAAGGTCTGAAGTGCCTGCAACAACTGTGGAAATTCCTTAAAACCATCTTCCGCACGGAAATGCCCTGCCTGAGTGACCTCAATCAGTTGGGCATTCAGCAGGTTTGAAAATTTAAAGGTCAATGGCACAGGGATCACGGGATCATTACTGGAAAAGAACACCAGTCTTCGCTGAATATTGGCCCTCAGCATGCCACTCTCAAACTGGGCCTGCTGAATAAAAGCATTAAATTCTGGACGTTGAGCAATCGGGTCATTAAAACCCGCAATAAAAATCCCCGCCTTGATGCTCATGTGCTGCAATTTCTTGGCTAAAAATCTTGAGAGCGCCACACAGGACAGCCCATGTGCCACGACAATACTCCGCTCATTCAGTCCTTTTAATTGCGCTTCCAGACAGGTTTGCCAAATCTCGGCTTCAGGATGACTGGCATCGGCAAGAAATACACGCTCAACGATCAAATCATCGCTTTTCAATTGGTGTTCTAACCAGGCATACCAATGCTGGTCGGGATCGGCATGTTCACAATGCAGAATAAATACGCTATTTTTTGAATTATGTGACATATTTAACACTATTTTTCAATAAAAACATAAACTTATGAAATATATTGCTCTTTTTCAATCATGCTTAACATCGATATTTTGTATCAATTTTATACAATACCACTCAAAATGCAGGTATAAAAAAAGGCGCATTACGCGCCTTTTCAGAAAGTCGATAGAACTTACTTTTTCTGGTCATTACTACCAAATAAAGGGCCCATTCCACCGCCACCGCCGAATTGTTTTTGCATATTACCTAATGATTTCAGCATTTTGCTCATACCTGATGGATTCGCAAATTTCTTCATCATTTTCGCCATTTGTGCCTGTTGCTTGATCAGTTTATTCACTTCAGCAACGTCCATACCACAGCCGGCAGCAATACGTTTTTTACGACTTGGATTAATCAGATCAGGATTACGACGTTCCTTGATCGTCATTGACTGAATGATGGCTTCCATACGCTTGACTTGTTTTTCAGGGTTGGCTTTTTCAATTGCGTCCTGAATACCCGCATTGCTCATGCCTGGTAATTTGTCGAGGAAGCCCATCATGCCGCCCATTTTGCTCATTTGCTCAAACTGCATCAGCATATCTTCAAAGTTGAAGTTACCGCCTTTTTGCAGTTTTTTCGCCATTTTCTCGGCTTTTTCTTTGTCGATTTTACGTTCAACTTCTTCGACCAAAGAAAGGACGTCACCCATCCCCAAGATACGTTGTGCAACACGATCCGGATGGAATGGCTCAAGCGCATCCAGTTTTTCACCAATACCCAAGAACTTGATTGGCTTGCCGGTAATGGCACGAACCGAAAGTGCTGCACCACCGCGTGCATCACCATCGGTTTTGGTTAGAATCACACCCGTTAAAGCTAAAGCATCATTAAAGGCTTTGGCAGTATTGGCAGCATCCTGACCAGTCATTGCATCGACAACGAATAAAGTCTCGGTTGGTTTCACCGCCGCATGCAATGCCTTGATCTCGTCCATCATGTCTTCATCGACATGTAAACGACCTGCGGTATCGACAATCAGAACATCAGCAAACTGGATTTTGGCCTGTTCAATCGCACGATTGACAATATCAATCGGCTTTTCAGACGCTTCAGATGGGATGAAACCGACACCGACTTCATTCGATACTGTTTCTAACTGCTTGATCGCTGCTGGACGGTATACGTCGGCAGACACGGTCATCACTTTTTTCTTTTGGCGTTCTTTTAAGAAACGTGCCAATTTTGCAGCAGTCGTGGTTTTACCCGCGCCCTGCAAACCGGCAAGCAGTACAACCACCGGTGGTTTTGCACTTAAATCTAATGTTTCATTAGCCTCACCCATCATCTTGGTGAGTTCATCATAGACAATCTTTACAAATGCCTGACCAGGAGAAAGCTGAGTCATGACTTCCTGACCGAGCGCTTCTTCCTTAACTTTCGCGATAAATTCACGAGTTACAGGTAACGCGACATCGGCTTCAAGAAGTGCCATACGTACTTCACGCAGGGTATCTTTAATATTGTCTTCGGTCAGCTGCCCTGAGCCAGTAACATTTCTTAAACTCTGTGTGAGTCGTTCTGTTAAGGTATCAAACATTGCGAAATCCGCTTAAAATGGCTAGTTGCAAAAAAATCTTTCTTAAAATAGAAAATTTATGCATAAGATGCTATAGGATACTGTAGTTCGAAGCGAATTTATATCTTATATGGCGAATATTATTCATCCTCCTAAAAAAGGTTTGACATGATCAGTCTCCCCTTGGTTTACACAATTTTGGCACTTATCGCCTATACCAGTTCATTTTGGTATTTGTTTATTCGATTGATGTCAAAACGTACTCCAAATCTTTGGTGTTATGGCCTGATGGTCGGTTTAGGACTGGTGCTACATGCGACCGTTCTTTCCCAAGACATGCTGACATCTATTGGGGTGAACTATGATGTATTCAACCTGATGTCCTTCACTTCCGGACTGATGTTGGCACTGAGTCTGATCCTGAGCCTGATTCGCCCGATCCTGCCTCTCAACCTGATTGGCACCCCTGTAGCTGCCTTTGGTTTAATTCTGGGCTTCGCATTTAGCCAACCCAATCAGGTGATTGAACAACATAGCTTTGGTCTGGACCTACATATCATTCTGTCACTGGCAGCTTATGCCGTACTGCTGATGGCGACCATCCATGCGGTGCTTTTATGGTTTCAGGACCGTGAACTAAAAAAGAAACAAAAACGACGCATCTGGGTGAATTTACTTCCGCCCTTTCAGGTCATGGAATCTGTTTTATTTGATCTGATCATTACTGGATTTGGCCTACTCACTGCCGCATTATTGTTCGGTTTCTTTACCATTGATAACTTTTTTGCCCAACATCTCGCACATAAAACTGCATTTAGTATCATTTCATGGTTCTTGTATGGCGCATTATTGATCGGACATTACAAATTTGGCTGGCGTGGACGCAAAGCAATTCGTTTTACCATTACCGGTTTTGTCCTGCTTGCGATTGGTTTTATGGGCAGCAAATTTGTTTTGGAAATGATATTAGGACGTTGATAAAACGTTCTAATATGGACTCTCATGTACTCTTACTATAAAAATACAGATAGAGATGGTGTAATAGTCCTGTATGAATTAGATCAGGAATATTACTGCTTAAGAGCAATTTGTTTCACACCATCAGTAATTTTAAATTCAGCTATTATCGATGAACAATCTAATTTTTTCCTTCCAGAAGGAAGCTTTTCAGAAAGTTTAGAACAATTATCTATTACGACAAAGGAAAATTTTTTAAACTTTTGGAGTAAATCCATATCTCAATATTTAGAAGCATGGAATAGGTTAAAGACCAAATTTCAGATCAACCAATGCATTGATTCAGAAATCGTTTGTTTTTATCCCCAAGGAGTAATTGTCAAATTTGGAGAAAATTTTTATGGTCTAGCGAACTATAAAGACTGCGAATCCATTTTAGGAACAGACCATATTTATCCTCAACAAAAAATTAAGCTTTATGTGCAAAACTTTGATGATGAAAACTTATGGATAAACTTCTCTGTAAACATCCAACATCAACTTGTGTAGAACCCCCTATCATTTTCTAGACATCTTACCAAAAAATGCGTATAACGCTGTTTTCGCTTCGCTAGGTAAAAATCGTGAAACTTGTACTCGCTCCAATGGAAGGTCTGACTGATCCGATCATGCGTGATGTGCTCACCCATGTTGGCAGTTTTGATTGGTGCGTGACCGAGTTTATCCGTATTACCGATAGCATTCAGCCCGATCATATCTACTACAGCTTTTGTCCAGAACTGAAAAATGGCGGCAAAACTGCGGCTGGCACCCCGGTACATGTACAGTTTCTAGGTAACAATCCAGAGATGCTCGCAGCCAATGCAGCCAAAGTGGTTGAACTGGGTGCACCTGCAATTGACCTGAATTTTGGTTGCCCGGCCAAAACCGTAAACCGCCATCGTGGCGGTTCTGTATTACTGGATGAACCGGAAACCGTACACCTGTTGGTCAAAGCCGTTCGTGATGCCGTACCAGCACATATCCCTGTTTCAGCCAAAATGCGTTTGGGCTATCTTGATGAAAATCATACCTTAGACAATGCCCATGCCATTGAAGATGCAGGCGCCAGCTGGCTCACCGTACATGCACGCACCAAGGCAGATGGTTATACCCCGCCAGCCTATTGGGAAAAGATTCAACCGATTACCAAAGCATTAAAAATCAATGTCATTGCCAATGGTGAAATCTGGAACAATACCCATGCAAAAGCCTGTCTGGAACAATCTCATTGCCAAGATTTAATGATTGGCCGCGGTGCGGTGACTACACCAGATTTAACCTTATGCATTCGTCAGGATATGGATCATGCGCTGCTATCTTGGCAAGACTTGGTAGAACTGCAGCTACGTTTCTTAAGCGGTCAATACAAGACCGAAATTGGCATGGTCGGACGTTATAAGCAATGGTTAGGAATGATGACCAAGGCCTATCCTGAAGCTCAACAACTGTGGGCACACGTGAAGAAGATCAAACAGCTTGAAGATATCCTTCAATATTTAAAACAGAGCTGAGGCTTGTACTTAAGATTTAAATAAAAAAAGCGGCCTAAGCCACTTTGGGAAAACCCAAAAACACTTCATTACATGCCACTGACTTTCATTTTTAGATTTGTGATCGAAGCACCTGTCATGCCAATATTACCAATTGAAGCATTTGGTAAATTATTAAAAACACCTGACTGTTGAGCTGCATTTGAACCTAACAGGACATTGTTTAGCTGTAAATCAAACTTGTCTGTTGTGCCGGCATTGCCAAAAATAAGCCCCCCCTTATCAGTCCCTTCAGGGCCATAAACTCCAGCATAAAAACCTTTAAGCCCAAAAGGATTACCATTATTTCCTGTCAATTTAAAATTAAAACTTGCGCCAACCGCCGGCGTTGCAGAGTTTCCTGGTGTTGCATAATCAGATACCAGCATGATATTACAGCCATTTCCTGATCCACAAATGGACTCAATTGCTCCATCAAACATTACCATATGACCTTGCGGTGCTGCACCCAGCTGGATATTCATACTGGGTTTATTCGCTGCAAAAACAATATCGATTCCTCCAACCCGCAACAGCTCTTTGACATCACTTTTCAGTAAAGTCCCTGCTGTAAAGATGGAGTTACGTGTATAGCTACTTCCATTTAAATTAGAAAGTGAACTTGATCCTGCGGTATAGATAGAGAAAGGTGAGATTCGAAGTCCTGTAATACTATTATCAAAAGTTAAATCAATATTAGCAAAAGCGCCCTTTGCTGAAGCATTACCTTTATCCGTATCGATCGTTGCTTTTAAACCGAAAGTGGTCTCAGTACTACCATTCAATCCCGTTACTTTAACTGGACTGGCAACAGCTTGACCCGCTACGCCTGCAATTACCAGACCAGCACGCCCTGTATAGCCACCACTCGGTAGACCGTCATTATCAATGATTGCCAATTGATTAAACTGGACATTGGACTGTACGCCAATAGTCAAACCGTCTTGTCCAGTTGTTGCTGAAAGACTCTGATCATCCATCGGTTGCATCGCCATTGTTAATGGACTTAACAATACTAATGACAAACACGCTAGTTTCTTGTTTTTATTCATTGTCCTCATCCATAGACAAATGTTTAAAATATATACTACAGCTTAACATAACCGACTCGTTACACAATCAATTTATCATTTGATAGATAAGTAGAAGCATCTACTGTTACGCCATCAAATATCTTAGTTTCGAGGCATGATTGAAAATTGACTGGTTAAGCGTCCACCCGTAATTGCCATTTCACCTAAACGCTGAGCACCACCACTCGGCCCATAAAGGTTAATATCTCGAGTTCTAAAGACACCGTCAGTGGTACGATTTGGGTTAAAGGTCAGCCCGGCATTAAAGCTTGCTACCCCTTCTCCTGAGCTATCTCGACTGATCTTAATGGCGTTATTAAACGCAATATCACCCTGAATATTATCTAGGCCTAAAGTTGAACCATCCACAGGATCACTAATTTGTATTGTGTTATTGCTTGCTGCATTTAATTTAAGATCACCAACAATATTCAAGGCATTGCCTGTACCATCCGCTTTATATTCGTTATTTGGAATAAGAGACAGATTCATATCTCCTCCAATACGAAGTTTTAAACCAAATAGCACATCATTACTCAGTGCAAAGTTATTATTAGGTGACACGCCACCTGTATAGGTTGCACCAGGTAAATAACCCGCAGCAACTTCTGCCGCCATCACAATGAGCATATCTTTAAGTGTTGCATTGAAACTGCCATTTTCAAGACCGAGGCTTCCCGTTCCTTTTAACAACATATCAATATTACGCAAGCCCATGTAATAGTTTCGAGCACCGTCAATTACCAGAATAGAAGTGGTTTTATTTCCTAAAGCCTTATAGGCGCTATCTCGATCTACACCTGTGGTACTGAGACCTAATGAAAAACCTAATCTCGGCGTTTCACCACTGTTTCCTACACTACGCTTCACACCATTTTTGTCAAAATAGAATGCCTCATTGGCATTCACTTTTGTACCATACATGGCCATATTGGCATTCAGGTTATAAAAAGGTAATGCTAGACCCCAGTTATTATCCGTATGATTGGTAATTGCTGCATATCCACTTTCAGGATTACTGGTTGCACTGTTGGTGAAACGTCCGCGTCGAGAAATTGCCTGAAACTCTGCGCCACGAATGGCCACAAGCAGACTATAAGGGTTTGTGGTTCCTGTTTGGGTATGCAGACTTTGTGTATAGTCCACATCTCGGGTTAAGAAACTGCCATTACCAAATTTAGAAGTTTGAAAAACATAGTTTGCTGGTAAGTAGACTGAACGGGCATCCACCAGATTGAGATAGACATTGCCTGTATCAAAGGAGCCTCGGGTGCCTAACTGTAAACCCGTTAAATTGCCGAATTCAAAACCATAGGTATTTAATCCTGCACCACCTATTTCTAAGGTTGTGGCCTTTCCATCAGTCCCCAACATCGAGTCATTATCTTTGGTAAATTCAGCCTTCATACGGAATGCAACACCTGTTTTCCCCATGATGGCATTTCCGCCAGTGGTGCTGCCGAGGATATTGGTTCCCTCAGGATTGCCATAGCTGCTTCCATAAGCAGGATTCGCTGCATTACTTGCATTGATACCACGCAACTGTAGAGAACCATTGATCATACGACCATTGGCTCCGACACGAATTAAACCTTTGGCCTTATTATCAGGACTGGCTTGCTGATTTAACGGTGTGTTGGTTGCATCCAGTGTATAAGGAGAAGCTGGATTTGCTTTTTTATTCAACAAAAACTCTAAATTTAATCCAGCATTGGTCGCTACACCGCCATCTGCGTAGGTTCCAGCTGTAACATTGCCGGTATCTTTAACTCGGGTAAAATCGACATAACCATAATCAGTCGTCGGCGTCTGGGTCAATGAAGCATTTGCTGCATTTCCAGTAAGTAATGCATTATTGGTTTGTAGCTTAATCCCTTCAACAGAATCGACAAACATCACGCCTTTACCTAAAAAGTTAAAATTCAGGTTTTTCAGCACCAGTTGATTCAACTCATTATTTGAGGTCTGTCCCAAATAAATATTGGCATTTTTAAGACCTAACTCTAACGAAGCCTGGCTGCTTTTACTAAACAGTCCGTCCGTCGTTTTAAACTTTAAATCTAATGGTGAAGTGGTCTGAATTGCTAAATTACCAATATCACTACTACATCTGTTGGTGTCACAAATCTGAAATGAATCAATGGTGATGAGAGATGGATTTGAGGAAAGTTCGATGTCCAATCCCGTTTTATTACCATTGCTTCCTGTATTTAGCTTATAGGTTGTTCCAAGCGGATTGCCTAAAGCATTTTGCTGAATATTAAAATTGTTAGCGACTGCTTTTAAAGTAGTACCCGCCGCATCAGAACTGCCTCGCCCAGCATCATCTTGCCAAAAAAACTGGTCCACATGAATTTTGTCATAGGTGGTTTCAATATGGACACCATCTTGTCCATTCACACTACGTAGAGCACTATCATCCAAAGCTTGTAATGCATAAGCAGAATGACTAATAAAAAATATACTTGCAGCTAAGGTATTGAGTGCAAAACCTATATTCCGACTATTTTCATTATTTTTTTTCATCGCTTCAATCCTTTGAAATTTAGATCCGATTAGCAACGTGGATGGCTTGCATCGCAAGAAAACATCATTACATTTCCTTGAATCGCCAAATTACCATTCATTTTTAACCCCATAAATCCCGTTTCTTTATTACGGTCATACACGGAAGGATGATCTGCAGCGTATGTAGGTGCTTTTAAATAGCCATAGCCACTTGCTGGCGGTGTAGTCGGATTATTCCCTTCGACCAATTTTCCATTACTATCATAGTAACTGGTAAAATCATCTTGCTCGATGGCAAGGGCATTAAAACCAAAGTTACGGATCAAAATTGGCTTGGTTGGGTCAAAGCTTAATTGCATTGCAGGTTTAGTTCTTGCAGCTCCACCATCATCGTTATAAATCAGGTCAACACCATCCAGACCTAACTTTTGCAGATCAATGGTGCCTTGTATGCCTTTAAAGACTAACCAGACTTTATTTGCCGGATTGGCTTGGGTCGGATCACTGACAGGCTGATTGCCATTTCGGACAAAACGTTTATTCACTGAAATCCCAAGATGACAAAAGGCCAAGTTTTCACACACACCACCCAGACCATTATCAAACTCATATTTTCCAGTGGTACTGTTATAAATCTGGTTCAATGATAATTTGAGAGATAAATCCGCCCCTGCCTGTCCTTCAACAGCCTGCAAAGCCTCATTATCCAGACTTTGTAATTCGGCATGCGTTAATGTTGTGGCTAATACAAGAAGTAAAGTTGTGATTTTTTTCATCGCTCTACTCCTTTTACAGTCCAGTTGTCGTAATTTTAAGATGCTGAATCAAGACGCCATCTATCACAGCCGAACCCATATTATTGATTGGTGAACCAGATCTATAAGTATTGATATCTGCATTTGGTGTGGTTGTATACCAACGTCCACCTTCAAAACGGGCATCCGGTAATGCTCCAGTCGTTGGAACCACAAATTTTTGACTGCTATTTCCGGCATCTTGACGTGTATAACCAGCATTTAAAACAGTTGGGTCATACAGTGCAGTACTATCAATATTAGCCCAGTTTACACCGCTGGTAGAATCAAATCGCAGGCCGTAATCACCATTACTTCCTGTAGTGGTGCCACTGCCAGTGCGATATTGCCAACGATAGCCACTACAAAACCATCCGCTACAATCTACGCTTGTTCGTTGCTGATTTTGTAGTTGATAAAAATAACGTTCTCTTGAGACGGCGCCTGATTTTAAAGAACCAAAAGAAATACCCACCGCATCCTGTGTGTCAGTTCCCTTGAAAGCCTGAAGGGTTGTACCGCCATCATCACTATAAACAGTACCGATACCAATACTGCTATGTGTTGCATTTGAGCCTTGATAAGTTTTACCGCCCAAACTGATATTGCTGCCACATTGATAAACGTTACAGGTAGATCCTTTATAACTTGTATCAGCACCTGTGTAATCAGTATAGATTTTCTTATATATACTTTCTTTATTTGGGATACGTGCAACTTCCAGACTAAAGTTCTTGCCATCTGAACCTAAAATTACAGGCTGATATAAATTACCTAATACAAGATTGGTATTCAGGTTATAGATAAAAATCCCTTCATTGGCATCAAAAGTAGGCGCATTGCCACCTTGGATCGCAGGTGTTGATAAATTCGCTGTATCTGTTGTTTCTCTGGTACTTAAGCGGAGTACACGATCATTTAAACCTGTAGGTGCGGTCCAGTTACCTGTTGAGGTTATTTTAGTGGTCTGACTACGGATACGATATTCGGTCACACCAGCCGCACCAGGGTTACTGGTTTGTCCCGGACTATAACGAGGTGTCCAGATGTCTGTTCCAGAGCCGCAGGCTGTACAAGTTTCTCCCGCATTTAGCGTAGGCAGAGTATCTGTTTTTGTAGAGGTAGGTGTATTTATAACCATACCCGCTTTTAAATTGGCACCATCCCCGCTATTGAAACGAAAAACACCTGCCAAACCCAATGTGTTATTATAAAAAGGACTTAAGCCCCCCGTGCTTCCTGCACCATTCAAAGTCTGGAATATTTTTAAATTACTGCCATTTAAACTAAAACCGTTCCATATACCTTGTAAACGCAGACGATTTGCACGGGTAGGATCAATACTGGTACCAACTAAACCTACATTGTTTCCATACTGAAACTGATCCGCTGCGCCATCAGCTTTATTGGGATTACGTACAAATGCATCAGCCCATAGCCCTAATTTTAAATTATAAGCATTAACACCAACTGGATCTGCCCCTGTTTTAATTACCGTAGGGGCACCGACACCTGTCGTATTATCATTATAATATTCATACAAAGGCGCTTCTAAAGCCATGTAGGTGATTTGTCCAGTATCGGTATTCGGCGTACTTCCATCTGGTGTAAAGGTAGGAATATTGGCTTCCGACTGAACTTTTACAATCCATGGGTTACTCGCTGAACCCCAGCTACTAATTGCATTAATTGCTGTACCCGCAGTATTCAAACCCACCCGTTCATTATTATTGCTTGTACGACCTGGATTTGAGGCAGAGAGCGCCAATCCGTATAAAAATAAATCGGCTTTACCGACTGCACGGTCTCCCGCATCTACACCACCACTTTTATTAGTATCTGTTGCAGCAAGTGATAATGGTCCAACTGGAACATAGTTAATATAGCCGGTATCTAATTGCCGATTCAGTAAATCTGCCCCTGTCGTGGTATTTTTTTCTCCCTGAAAAATCATATAAGTGTTTTGTGGGAGTAATGCGATCCCTTCACCTGTGGTTTGGCTTAAACCTTCATCTGAGAGTTCTTGTAACGCAAAAGTAGATTGACTGATACATAGTCCAATAAAACTTGCTAAAACAGTCTTTTGAAATGAATCCATATGGGGTATAGCCATCTTGACCTTCCTAATCACCCGATGCTCCGCACCTACGTTATATTTTTTCTTTCATCCTTCTGAGTGATTTTAAAAACTGCTTCCTAGCATCACTCAAGCTATAGACGAATCATGTCTATCTCATCACAATTTATTATGCCGAATAATTACACAAATGCAAAACAAACTGGCTAAATGTTACATTTTTCCGATGAGTGCATAAAGCAAAAGCAGCCGAAGCTGCTTAATTCATTATTCGTATCAAACTAGCAGAACTTTAAAGTTCCATAACAATTCGGTGTGAATTTTTGAGTCGCTAACTCCAAATTCGTCAAGGCCATTTGTGGACGGGTTGCATTGATTAAATCTACTGTACCAACTGGAATAGCACTACCAAGCAAACAATTCTCTGCAATAATTCCGCCACATTTGACAGGCGTATCATACAAGAAATCACTTACTTGCTTAAACGCTTCATTTAATGTGGCTTTAGGAATATCTACCGCTAGCGTAGGCTGAATAAATCCAATATCGATCGGATTGGTAAACTCAAGCCACCAGCCATTTTGAGAAATAGAGGTGTTCTTGGTCCATTGGATATTCTGTGACTGTAAAGACAATGAGGCAGCTGTACCATTGAGGTTGGCTTTGTGGAAATAACCTAGATCTTCATTAATCGCCACATCGACGGTCAAGTTTTTGATGAGACCACTCGCATCTTTATTATCTAGATTAATGATTCCTGCTGCTTTTGCACTCAGTTTACCGCTCAGGTCAATGTCACGGACCTTGGCCGTAGCAGTCAGATTGGCACTGGTAATACGTTTGCCAGTAATCGGTTGCTGCCCTAAAATTAAATCTCCTTTTAAGATATTACTCCCTGTCGCTTTATCTCTTAAATTAAGCGCATAAGCTGTTGTCGTAAAACCAATCGGAATGCCTAAAACACAGCAAGCCCTCCCCGTAATCGCATTATAACCATCTGACTGGTTTAACGTGCCTTTCGCGGCCTCGCCTGCAACTAGACTTGTTCCAAACCCGTTTACATTGGCAATACCTGTTGTTGCGGCAATCTGCATATATCCGCTCAATGAGTTAATCCCACTTTTAGCCGGACCATTTTCCAGACCAAAAGTAATCAGACCTAAGGCCTTTTCTGCACTTAGATTCAGCCCGACAATTTGACGTGTCGATGCTTTATCTGGATTCTTGATTGCAAACTCGATAAATGGATTGGTTAAAACCGCCGAAGAGCCTGCCCGGGCAGCTCTGTCGCCAGCACTGTCCGTATTAGAAGTTGCAGAGTTACCTAGACCACTTAAACTCAGGTAATCAATATCAATATCACAACCGCCAGGTCCATTACTCCCGCCACAGCCTAGTTGAAGCTTTTTAATATTGACGTTCAGTTCCATTTCAGCTTCTAAACCGAGTTTATAAAAGCCAATGGTGTTATCTCCACCAAAACGCTTTGCTTCCTGATTGGCCGAATCAGTGGGTGCCACATAAGACAAACTCATCAATGCCTGTCCTGTTGTTGCAGACATTTCACTATCAGTCATACTTTGCAACGTATGCGGAACTGCATAAGTCACATTGCAACACCAACTCATTACCCCTAGAAAAAATATAGATGAATATCTATTTTTCATTATAGAAATCCCTTTAAGTTCTAAAACTTAGATGAAGTCATGATCATCATAAGTTTTATTAATAGGTATAATCGACAGATCTACCTTTCCCCTCGATCAATATAAATCAATCTATTGTTAAATAATAAGTAACTTCCGATGAAACTCTCCAATATTTAAGTTTTGGGTTATCAACGGATCTATCTATTTTTATTATTTTTTTCTTTAAACCAATATGTAGAATATAAGTGCGATAAATCATTAGACCAATAAAAAGCAGCCGAAGCTGCTTAATGTTTTCAGGTTAAATTAGCAAAATTTTAAAGTACCATAACAGTTCGGGGTAAATTTTTGAGTCGCTAGCTCTAAATTCGTCAGGGCCATTTGTGGTCGGGTTGCATTGATTAAATTCACCGTCCCTGTTGGGATCGTATCACCAAAAAGACAATTCAATACCCCAAATGTTCCACAATTAATCGGATGATCGGTCAAATATTGAGATACTTGTGAAAATGCTTCATTAAGCGTCGCTTTAGGAATATCAACATTCAATGTAGGTTGAATAAACCCAATATCGATTGGATTACTAAACTCAAGCCACCATCCATTTTGCGAAACAGATTTATTATTACTCCACTGGATATTCTGTGACTGTAAAGAAAGTGACGCCGCTGTACCATTTAGATTCGCCTTGTGGAAATAACCTAAATCTTCACTGATTGCAACATCTACAATAAGATTTTGAATCGTACCGGTGACCTGTCTATCCAAATTCAATCCAATTGCCTTTGCCACAATATTTCCACTTAAATCAATATCACGGACTGCGGCTGTAGCAGTTAAATTCGCACTGGTAATCCGCTTTCCTGTAATGGGTTGTTGGCCCAAGACCAAGTCACCTTTTAAAATATTACTTCCTGTGGCTTTATCCCGAAGGTTGAGCGCATAAGATGAGGTTTCAAAGTTGATTGTAGGAACACAGAGAGCGGGAAGACTACATACCTTACCTGTAATCGGATTATAGCCGTCGGATTGATTCAAGGTTCCTTTGGCCGCTTCTCCTGAGACCAGACTTGTTCCAAATCCATTTACATTGGCCAGACCAGTCGTGGCCGCAATTTCCATATAACCACTGAGTGAGTTAATACCTGTCTTAGTAGGTCCATTCTCAAGACCGAAAGTAATTAAACCCAAAGCCTTCTCGGCACTTAAATTTAATCCAACAATTTGACGGGTTGAAGCTTTATCTGGATTCTTGACTGCAAACTCAATGAATGGATTGGTTAAAACCGCTGATGAGCCAGCACGTGCTGCACGATCAGCCGCACTATCGGTATTAGAAGTTTCAGAATTACCTAAACCACTCAGACTGAGGTAATCAATATCGATATCACAGCCACCTGCTCCATTGGTACCACCACAACCTAACTGGAGTTTTTTAATATTGACGTTCAACTCCATTTCAGCTTCCAGTCCCAATTTATAGAAACCAATGGTTTTGTCTCCACCAAAACGTTGTGCTTCCTTATTAGCCAAATCAGTAGGAGCAATATACGACAAGCTCATCAATGCCTGACCTGTGGTTGCAGACAGTTCCGTATCCGTCATACTTTTCAACGTACTGGTTGTCGCATAAGCAGGATGAACAAAAACTCCGATCATCCCCAAAAAGATTGTAGATAATCCTTTCTTTTTCATTATAAAAATCCTTTTTTTTGATTCTAAATCTTAGCTCTAAACAATTTTCCGCCCTAAAATTAAGGGACAAAAAAATTAGTAAGCTAATAATTACTTTTATAACTACACCTACTATAACCCTGAAAAGTGTTAAATAATATACAATATATGACAAAAATGACCCATAAAGGTAAAAAAATATCACAAAAAAATAATCATATTAAATATCAAATAGATCATTTCTCATACAGCAAGTTGAAATATTGCAATGTAAATAAAGTGTTGTTTCATACGCGCCTCCTTCCACATCACCATAAGGAGAGTTTTAGACATACTTTAGATGGGACAGAAGAAACATGAAGGCTAGCTCCTTGTTTTAGAGGCGTCCTAAGCTACTGCGATTTTTGACAATAAAGGGGGAATCAAGTGGAATAACGTGAAAAAATCAAATATAAAGATTTAAGTTCTATATATCCGTTCAACTCATCATCTAATGAATTGTATTTTAAAGATAATTAATTGGTATCTCTTAGTTAACCTATGAAAATATATAAATAAAAAGCAGCCAAGCTGCTTATTTTTTAGATTAAATTAGCAAAATTTTAAAGTACCATAACAGTTTGGGGTAAATTTTTGAGTCGCTAGCTCTAAATTCGTTAGGGCCATTTGTGGTCGGATTGCATTGATTAAATTCACCGTCCCTACAGGGACTGTATTCCCCAGAAGACAATTTGCCGCACCAAGTAGTCCACAATCAATCGGATGATCGTTCAGATACTGAGAAACCTGAGAGAATGCTTCATTAAGTGTCGCTTTAGGAATATCAACATTAAATGCAGGTTGAATGAAACCAATATCGATTGGATTACTAAACTCAAGCCACCATCCATTTTGTGAAACAGATTTGTTATTGGTCCACTGGATATTCTGTGACTGTAAAGAAAGTGATGCCGCTGTACCATTTAGATTCGCCTTGTGGAAATAACCTAAATCTTCACTGATCGCGACATCAACTAGCAAATTCTGAATCGTACCGGTGACCTGTTTATCCAGATTCAGTCCCATTGCCTTCGCTACAATGTTTCCACTTAAATCAATATCACGGACCGCGGCTGTAGCAGTTAAATTCGCACTGGTAATCCGCTTTCCAGTAATCGGTTGCTGACCTATAGCTAAATCCCCTTTTAAAATATTACTGCCTGTGGCTTTATCCCGAAGGTTGAGCGCATAATCCGTAGTTTCAAAATCAATTGTGGGTATACAAAGAAGAGGTGTAGAGCATATCTTGCCAGTAATCGGATTATAACCATCAGATTGATTTAACGTGTTTCTGTCTGGCTCCCCAGATACCAGACTTGTTCCAAATCCATTTACATTGGCCAGACCAGTCGTGGCCGCAATTTCCATATAACCACTGAGTGAGTTAATACCTGTCTTAGTGGGTCCATTCTCAAGACCGAAAGTAATTAAACCCAAAGCCTTCTCAGCACTTAAATTTAGTCCAACAATTTGACGGGTTGAAGCTTTATCTGGATTCTTGACTGCAAACTCAATGAATGGATTGGTTAAAACCGCTGATGAGCCAGCACGTGCTGCACGATCAGCCGCACTATCGGTATTAGAAGTTTCAGAATTACCTAAACCACTCAGACTGAGGTAATCAATATCGATATCACAGCCACCTGCTCCATTGGTACCACCACAACCTAACTGGAGTTTTTTAATATTGACGTTCAACTCCATTTCAGCTTCCAGTCCCAACGTATAGAAACCAATGGTTTTGTCTCCGCCATCTCGCAACGCTTCTTTATTGGCCAGATCAGTGGGAGCAATATACGAAAAACTCATCAATGCCTGGCCTGTGGTTGCAGAGAGTTCCGTATCCGTCATGCTTTTTAATGTACCGGCTGTGGCATAAGCAAAATTTACGTATGAACTACCTAACAAAAGCATAGCTAAATGAAGAGATTTAAACTGTCGCATGACCGACCTCCATGTTTAAAACATCCATATTTGTTTATTTTTATAATGTTTTATCTCAACTACACACAGTTTTCTAATTTATATCCGCACTGTGAACGGCGATAAAACAAAGCATTTTTTAATTATATTTTAAAACAAATTAAATACAAGTTTAATTTATCTAAACATTTTAGGCCAAAAATATACAACTTATTTAAATGCATCACATAAAAAAAAGCTCACCATAGTTTATATGATGAGCTTTTTTTTAAATCTAATAATCAGGTCTTTGGCAAAGTCACGCCAGTTTGACCTTGGTATTTACCACCACGATCTTTATATGAAGTTTCACATACTTCATCACTTTCAAAGAACAACATTTGTGCAACGCCCTCACCTGCGTAAATACGTGCTGGCAAGTTGGTTGTATTCGAGAATTCTAGGGTAACGTGACCTTCCCACTCTGGCTCTAACGGGGTTACGTTTACAATAATGCCGCAACGTGCATAGGTTGATTTGCCAAGGCAAACGGTTAATACATTACGTGGAATACGGAAATATTCAATGGTCCGTGCCAAGGCAAACGAGTTTGGCGGAATAATACATACATCAGACTCGATATCGATAAAGCTTTTATCATCAAAGTTCTTAGGGTCAACAATGGCTGAGTGCACATTGGTAAACACTTTGAACTCACGCGCACAACGGACATCATAGCCATAGCTCGATACCCCGTAAGAAATCAACTTTTCACCGTTTTTATCAAAACGAACTTGATTTTCCGCATAAGGTTCAATCATGCCGTGTTTTTCGCTCATTTCACGAATCCAACGATCAGATTTTATAGCCATGACTTTTTATCCAAAGACGAAGTTAATAATTGGCGAGTACTTTAACTTAAAATGCTATTAATGAAAACAACACCTCTCATGCGTTCGCTTCAATAGAGGTGAGAATGTTATAAATTGTTGAGCGCTGAATAGCTAATTGGAATCGCAAAGCTGACTAGCACAACACAGGCGGTACGTTGCAGTTTCGCTTGAGAGAGCCAGTTTACCTTCTTGCTTGCCAGCATTGCACCGACTGAAATCCAGAATAAAGCAATCGGAAGAATTAAAGCCACAAATGTCCCCATGTGTGCCATATAAATGTCCTGACTTTTCCAGGCAGCAGCAGGGAAAATGGCTGAAGCAAACAGTAAAGCCTTAGGATTGAGCAAAGTTGCGCAGAGGAGTTCTTTGGGGCGAATGGTCGGCTGATTTAAAACCACATCCTGATTCGCCGTACGCCATAACTTGATGGCAAGAAAAATAATATAAGTCGCACTCAATAATTTCAAAAACGTGGGTAATAAAGGAAAAGTGGCCGATACTTTACCAATCAACATGCCCCAAGCCGTAATGGCAATAATATAGCCGACCGCTTCCGCTGGAATAAGCAGTAAAGATTTACGTAATCCGACCTGAATCCCTGAAGATGCAAGTAAGGTATTAGTTGGGCCTGGTGTCAGCAGAATGGTGATTACTAAACCAATAAAAAACCATGAAATCATTGAATGACCTCACTATGAGAGATTTTCAGATTAATCCAATTACTCAGCTATAGCAAAAAAACAACTGTAAGGACTTATGACGAAAATCTTTATAAGCTTTTATTTTATTTATGTTTTTAAAATTTCAAGTAGTACTAACTGCACAGTCACAGGCAGATGCCTGAGTATTTAAGATTCAAATTATGGAGATGGCTTGATAAGTACCCCCGCTACCCCCAGATAAATGGAGACATGATTTTAAGTTTTTGCTAAGTAATTAATGTTATTTTATAAGCTGTTTCCCCTCCTATCTCTTATTCGCTCCACATGATTTATGCCTAAGCAATTTTTTCATAAGTGGCTACCTTCTTCGGAAAAAGTCGCTCGACTAAAATTTATGAAGATTTTTGGTGAACGCACCTTAAATCCACTGCTTTGGTATGTAAATCGCCGTTCTATTGCAAAAGCTATGTTTATTGGCACCTTCTGGGGCATTTTACCGGTTCCGTTTCATAGCGTGTTTATTATCCTGACCGTGCTACTGTTTGAAGTGAACTTGCCGATTGGATTATGCATGGCATGGTTAACCAACCCCTTTACGGTTGTACCGATTCTTTATTTAGGGTTCTGGTTCGGTAGCAAGATTTATCACGTCAATATGATCAATAAAGACATGTTGCTTGGTGTTCTGCATCAGATTCTAAACTGGATCAAAAATTTTGGGCATGGACATATTGATTTTAGCCTTGCCAAGATCCTGGTTTCAGGGCTGATGATTGAAGCAATTTTATTTGCGGTTTTATTTTATGCGGCGACACACTTACTCTGGCGTTGGAGTGTAATTCGGAGCTGGAAAAATCGTGAGAAAGAGAGAAAAGAAGAAACCATCTAAATGATTTCTTCTTAATAAGAATACTTATTTCGCTGCGGCTTTGGCCTTCATATATTGTTCTGCCACATCGAGTGCATATTCCTGACATGCTTCACCTGTGGCAGGGTCATAGGCACCATTATTGGTAATGTTATTGGATAACACACGGATCCCCAAGAATGGCACATTGAACTGATGGGCAATCTGGGCCACTGAAGCTGCTTCCATCTCTTCTACCGAAGTACCATAAACCGTATGGAACTGCTTGATGCGATCAAGCTCGTTATTCCAGGTATCTGCCGAACCAATCGTACCTTCCACCACTTGTCCTTTGCTGTAATTTGGTTTTGCCTTGTAAGCAGCAAGCAAGAGTTCTTTGTCACCTTCAAATTTACGGATCGCAATTGGCTCAGGATCAGACTCATCATCAGGTAAAACATCAAAGGCTTCATTCCACTCTAAAGCATTTGAACCACCACCAAGGGGTTTATTGGGTGTTTTAAACGCACCGATATTGGTGGTGTATTTACCTAATACAATATCAAATACATGTAGGTCTGGATCATGACCACCGGCTGTGCCCTGATTGATAATCGCAATCGGTTTGTAATGTTGAATTGCAAGTGCAGTGGCAGCAGCAGAATTACTCATGCCCATACGCGTCTTGGAAATCACCACAGGATAACCTTTATAGGTGCCCTTCCAGAACTTCCATTCCCCAATCATTTCTACAGTCGCATTCTCTAACTGGGCCGCCATTTTTTCCGACTCGACAGGTAATGCTCCCTGAATCACGATCGGCTGGAGTTTCGCTTGTTCTTGAGGTTGAGTCGAATTTGAGTTGCTATCACCATTACATGCAGCTAAAAAAAGCGTCGTACATAGCGTGGCAATACCGATAAAAGATTTGAATTGCATCATTCACCTGTCTTAAAAAAGAAAGTCTATACAAAGCAAGTTACGTACCTACTTTGTTTTTAAAAGTGAGTTATGGAATGGTCTAGATCAAAATTTGATTTCGATTAGAAAGCAAAAACCCAACATTTGCGTGTTGGGTTTTCGGTGGGCTTAGAAAATTCGTTTATCGTCTTTCTGACGCTTCGGCAGCTTATCCATGTGTTGCAACACGGCTTGTGCAATATTGAGATAGCTTTCGGCAGCGGCATCCTTCGCGATTACACTTGGTGTGCCCTGATCGGCATGCTCACGGATTTTCGCATCTAAAGGTAAGCGTCCCAGTAATGGAATCTGGTATTGCGTTGACAACTGATCGCCACCGCCTGTACCAAAAATCTGCTCTTCATGTCCGCAATTCGAGCAAATATGGGTCGACATATTTTCAATCACACCCAACACAGGAATATTCACTTTATTGAATAGCTCAATGCCTTTGGTCGCATCCATTAAGGCTACATTTTGTGGGGTAGTGACAATCACCGCACCCGTGACCGGAATACGTTGTGCCAAGGTCAATTGAATATCGCCAGTTCCCGGTGGCATATCAATGACCAGTACATCCAGATCAGGCCATAAAGTCTGGTTAAACAACTGCATCAATGCACCGGTGGCTTTTGGTCCACGCCATGCCACAGGCGTATTGTGCTCACCGATTAAATGACCAATCGACAGTACGGCCATGCCATAGGCATCTAAAGGTACAAAGTGTTCATTTTCAATCAGTGGGGTTTTGCCGGCATTGCCCAACATGGTTGGAATACTTGGGCCATAAATATCGGCATCCAGCACCCCAACTTTTAAGCCGAGCTGCTGTAAAGCCAATGCAAGGTTTACTGTAGTAGTTGATTTACCCACACCACCTTTACCCGACGACACCAGAATCACATTTTGAATACGGGGATGTGCTGTCACATCGCGCTGTTGCGGTGCAGCTTTTTGAATCGGCGGATTATTGGGATCTACTTCTGCTTTTGGTGAAGCATCCATCACAGGCGGTAAATTGCTATTTTCTGCTTTTGGTTTGGATGAGCAGCTATGACCTGCCTCACCATGCGCCGCATGTTTTTGCTGAATAATATGTAGGTTTAATTCCTGAATGCCACACTTTTCCAATGCTTCTGCAAGTTCGTCATGAATCTGTTGCAAGTGATCTTTTTCTTGGGGAAAGGTATTGATGGTCAGCTGTAGAATGCGGCCTTGTACATTGACCTGACTAATGCGATCTTTGAGCGCATTTTCTGAATGCGGTAACACATAACTTTGTAGAACTGTTTGAATCTCGTCTTCCTTCACTTCTTGCGCTGGTGAAAAAACAGATTTTAAGGAAGAAAGCCACGACATTTTGTTTACTCCAAAAACAGATCAACATAGCATTGAGTTTGCTTAGTTTAGCAGTATTGAACAACTGACGCTCCTCTCAAAGCAGATAATTTCTCATTTTTTATAGCAACTTTTCTGCTTTAGATTTCTCTGCCCAACAATACACTTTTTTTGTTAGAAAAAGCTTAGATCGAACAACGCTAGACTGGATAATCGATCTCATGTCGCCCAGATATTTTTAAATCCCTTTAAATAAAAAAATCCCCAAACATAGCGTAGATATGTTTGGGGAAGTCTTTCATCCTATTCGCAGATCAAACGTATTAACCTTTGAATTTATTGATGGTATCCGTTGCGGCTTTCTTTAAATCATCCAGCTTGTGACTGGCCTGAGCTTTAAGATCATCAAATTTTGCTGCCGCTTCATCTTTCAATTCAGCGGCTTTGGCTTTGGCATCATCCAGTTTATGGCTAGCTTCTTCTTTCAAGTGGTCAAATTTGTCTTGAACCGCATGCTGGGTATCTTCCAGTTTTGCTTTGATATCATCCACTTTGCTCGAAGCCGCCTCTTTACCTTCAGCATTTTTTTCGGAAACATCTTTCTTTAGATCATCGACGGCTTTTTCGCCTTTTAACTTCAGTTCTGCGGCAGAATGTTTTAAGTCATCAATTGCCTTTTCACCTTGTAGCTGAGTTTCTTTTGCTTTGTGTTTTAAGTCATCGCCCAATTCAGCGGCTTGGTTTTTTAATTCATCAAGTTTTTCATTTGTCATGGTATTTCCTCACTATAGGTAAAAAACATATTGTTTGGAGCAATCTTAGTTATACCGCGTTTAACGCTATTTTTTGCTGAGCGCTGCAAATTGAAACAAATGAAATACAGGAAGATTCAAATTATTGCCGAACAATAAATTATTTTATTATCAGATATAAAAAGCATATAAATGAATAACATCCTGCCTAGCGAACAAAATTCTTGTGTAATATCTCGTAGAGCACGTGCCAACTGAGTGGATGATCTTTGGCTATAGCTGGATGCTGAAATTCACCAACTTTATTCATGTTTAATTTATGCATGACTCTTTGCGATTTCGCATTGTCCAAGGTAGTAAAGGCCACCACTTTATCCAGCTTTAACTGCTCAAAAGCAAATGCAAGCGCAGCTTGGGCAGCTTCAGGCGCATAACCCTGTCCCCAATAAGCCTGATCGAGTCGCCATCCAATTTCCACACAAGGCGAAAAGGAGAATTGTGTCGGTTGATTATGCAACCCGGTAAAGCCAATAAATTGCTGGTTATGTTTTAACTCAACCGCCCAGAACCCCCAGCCTTGCGTGTCGATAATTGATTTCATGCGCTCAATCAAAGCATCACTTTCTGCCCGTGTCAGCAGGTTCGGAAAGTACTGCATTACTTGAGGATTGCTACTCATGGCCGCAAAGGCTTCATTATCCTCTGCTCGCCATTGTCTGAGACGTAATCTGGCTGTTTCGATCATTTTTAGAACCAATAAATGTGTATTAAAAACTATTAACAATATAAGGAGATAGATCGGATATACTGCTGAAAATATCTCAATCATAGACCTTGTCGTCAAAATTGCCTATATGAATGAAAATGAACTTCTAGAAATTCAACAAGAACTTCAGGCCCAAGAAAAACGCTTGAAGTACATTGTTTCAAGTAAAAGAAGAATCCAGAATATGATTCTGTCTTTTGAAAAGGATTTGGCTGAACAGTTAATTCCGGTTATTGATCACATCAGTGATGATAAAGCGCCGGTTGAAAGCAGTTTAGCGCTGACCATTTGCTGGAAATTTTCGAAAGCCGAGTTTCCTAAAACTGAACATTGGTGCAGCGAACTGAGCATTACTGACCTTGAAATCAAAGATCAATTTACTGTGGTGTTAAAAGCACAGGCATGGTTAGGGACATTGGGCAGTGATGAGCTTTGGCAAACGCCGATGTTTGCTGAGATTACCCTTGATCCGAAAACGGATGGCTTAAAGAGCTATTTCATCCATTTCCTGTCTAAAGGAAAAGTCATTTCGTTAAGAAAGAACTCCAAGCACAGCATCACAGTCAAGCAAATGCAAAGTATGTAATCCTTCGGGATGCATACTTTTCTAAAATAGATGTTCAATCAAAGTAATTCATTAGTATTTACTTAACAGTCTTTCGATCCAATTCGTAGTAATAAAGCCTAATATTAATGGAAATAACATAAATACAAATGAGAGGATTAAAGTTGTAAATATAGTCAAATCCAAGCTCTGAAAACTTAAGAAAACAACACTACTCATAACATAACCCAAAAATAGAAGACCTAAACCTTTAAGTATTTGAGAGATATCTACAATTTTTTTAGAGTGCCGTAAAAAATAATAACTAATAAAATAAAGAAAGCTATGCCAACCAATTAAAACTGGCGTGAACATGATGATTGCAGCAACGCCTCTAAGAGCCCCATTAGAAAGTTCTTGAGGTGAAAACGTCTGCTCATAAATCAAAAATCCCCAAACAAAAAACACGATACTGAGCGTTGCAACTGTGCCCGAAATCACTGAACGGATACACCACCAGACAAAAGAAGTCTGTTCGCCATGATAATTTTTCATCTATTTCTCTTTTTATTTAATATAAATATTAATTGCTTACACAAATACATGACAAAACAAGCCTGTAAAATTTATTATAAGATAAATTCAGATAATCGTCTTCAAATAAGATCACAAATAGCAAGTATATCCAATCTAACAACTCAATTTACATGACCTATAGAACAAGATCATAGATGATGAAAAATAAAGTCCATCCAGAAGTAATATTGTTAATTCTAGAGCAAATGAAGTCTGTATAAAGCCGTCAAAATTGCCTCCGAACCTAGCTTGAAAAGATTTCACTGAATCCCTTGTGCAAGTCGGGGTCAAGTCATGTAAAATCATCTGCCTTGCAAATACGAATGAGAGAACAATATCCGTGCGTAAAATTTTAGTCACCAATGCCCTACCTTATGCCAATGGTCCTATCCATATGGGTCACTTACTCGGTTATATCCAAGCAGATATTTGGGTTCGTGCGATGCGTGCAATGGGCCATGATGTGACTTATGTATGTGCGGATGATGCTCACGGTACCGCGATCATGCTGCGTGCTGAAGCCAATGGCATTAGCCCGGAACAGCAAATTGCCAATGTTCAGAAAGAACATATCCGTGACTTTGATGGTTTTGGCGTACATTTCGATCACTATGATTCAACCAACAGTGATGAAAACAAAGCGCGTTCAGAAGAGATTTATATTAAAAACCGTGAAGCAGGCAATATTGCAATTCGTCCGGTTACCCAGTTATTCGATCCTGAAAAAGGCATGTTCCTGTCTGACCGTTTCATTAAAGGCACATGCCCGAAATGTAAAGCGGAAGATCAATACGGCGATGCCTGTGAAGTGTGCGGTACAACGTATAATGCAATCGAATTAGAAAATCCTCGCTCAACCTTGAGCGGTGCAACTCCGATTGAGAAATCATCGGATCATTATTTCTTTAAACTTCCGAATTTCTCAGAATACTTACAGAAATGGACGCGTGATCAAGGTCGTCTGCCAGTTTCAATTGCCAATAAATTAGACGAATGGTTTGAAGCAGGTTTATCGGATTGGGATATTTCGCGTGATGCGCCTTATTTCGGTTTTGAAATTCCAGATGCGCCAAACAAATATTTCTACGTTTGGGTTGATGCACCAATTGGCTATATGTCAAGTTTTGAAAACTACATCAAAACCAAACGTCCAGATTTAAGCTTTGATGATTTCTGGAGAAAAGACAGCGATAAAGAAGTTTATCACTTCATCGGTAAAGACATTGTTTACTTCCATGCGCTGTTCTGGCCTGCAATGCTTGAAGGTGCGAACTACCGTACCCCATCAGGTTTATTCGTAAATGGTTTCTTGACCGTGAATGGTCAGAAGATGTCGAAATCTCGCGGTACCTTCATCAAAGCTGAAACCTATTTAGAACATTTAAATCCTGAATATTTACGTTACTACTTTGCATCTAAACTTTCTGACAAAGTTGAAGATTCAGATTTAAACTTGGATGACTTCGTTCAGAAAGTGAATTCTGACCTTGTCGGTAAAGTGGTGAATATTGCCAGCCGTTGTGCAAAATTCATTAACACCAACTTCAACAATACTTTGTCAGATACATGTACAGAGTCTGAACTGGTGCAAAGCTTTATTGATGCAGGCGATTCAATTGCGCAAGCCTATGAAGCACGTGAATTCTCAGCTGCAATCCGTGAAATCATGGCTTTGGCTGACCGTGCAAATCAGTACATCGATGAGAAAAAACCGTGGGCACTTGCCAAGCAAGAAGGTCAGGAACAACAAGTTCATGATGTATGTTCGGTGGGTATTAACCTATTCCGTCAACTTGCGATTTACTTGGCGCCAGTCTTACCAACACTTGCTGCACAGGTTCAAGCCTTCTTACAACTTGAAAGCTTTGACTTTGCATCACGTCAGCAGATTTTGCTTGGTCACGAAATTGCTCAATTCCAACCATTGATGCAACGTGTTGATGCCAAAGCTGTGGCTGCAATGGTGGATGCATCTAAAGATTCTTTAGCTGCGGCGGCAGAAGCGCCAAAAGCTGAGAAGAAAAAAGAAAAGAAAGCCGAGAAGAAGCCTGAGCCTAAAGTAGGTGAAGCTGACATCATTGGTATTGAAGACTTTATGAAGGTTGACCTTCGTGTGGCAAGAGTATTGGAAGCTGCGACTGTTGAAGGTTCTGATAAATTGCTGCAATTGACTTTAGATGTAGGTGAAGCTGAACCGCGTAATGTGTTTAGCGGTATTCGTGAGTTTTATCAGCCAGAAGACCTAAAAGACAAATTGGTGGTGATGGTGGCTAACCTCGCACCGCGTAAAATGCGTTTTGGTATCTCAAATGGTATGGTACTTGCCGCTGGTAATGGCGAAGGTGTTTGGGTGATTTCACCTGAAACTGGCGCTAAACCAGGCGATAAAGTGTCTTAATCCATAAAGTATCAAGGGCTTCTTCGGAAGCCTTTTTATATTATTTTTAAATAAATCAAATAAAGCTCAAAATGAATAAAAACAACTCAGAAACAACCACATTTACACGTTATGGTTCAACTATTGGAACATTTATCATTGTAATCAGTTTCCATATCTTGATTTATCTAGACCATCCAATCCGTTTTTTACAAAGTCTAATCACACCCAGTATAGTTATTCCTATGCTTTGCTTAATGTTAATTGCGATCGCAGTCGGATATGTTGTTGGCTACATTCCTGCCTATATTACAGGTGAGTTATTTTTACATCTATTCAAAGATAAGTTAGTAAATGCAAATCTGTACCAAGCCATCGCTTACGGTTGTTTTACCAGTTTATTATGGGCACCTCTTTTATTGCTACTTTCACAATTTTCTCACGAATGGTTGCTGACTTTTTTATATCTACAATTTGTTTTAATCCTGCCAATTACGACTATTTGTGCCGTTATTGAATGGAAAAAATCAAAATAATAGTTAATACTTTTAATCAAATAAATTCTCTCAAACTAGATACAGGCTGTACCTTTCTTCCAACCCAAGCGTAACTACAAACAATAAAGCAATCGGAGATTATAGTATTTCTTCGATAATGATTATTCCCTTTTAAAGAATAGATATCCGTGCTAAAAAGTAGACAATTCAACTAAACTTGAGAATATCTATAAATGAAAAAAACAGCCCTACTTCTTTCTATCTCATTCTTGAACAGCATCCCTTTACTGAGCCATGCAGAAACAAGCAAAACCCTGCCGATCATTGAACAACAAAAACAGGTAGCAGGCTTCTATCAACACCAAGTGGGTGATGTGCAAATCACTGCCCTGCTCGATGGCACTAACTTTATGTCACCAAGCCTGTTTAAAGATATTTCACCGCAACAAGTACAACAGATTCTGAAAAAGTACTATGCAGACCAAGACAAAGGAGTGCAAACCTCCATCAATGCTTTCCTCGTCAATACAGGAAAATCGCTGGTACTCGTCGATAGCGGCGCAGCCAGTTGTTTTGGTCCACATTTAGGTTCTATCCTAAAAAATCTAATCGCTTCAGGTTACAAGCCAGAACAGGTCGATACCATTTTACTCACCCATTTACACCCTGATCATGTCTGTGGCATCAGTAAAGATGGCGTTGCCAATTTTCCCAATGCAACCGTGTATGTCTCGAATGATGAAGCCAATTACTGGTTAGATCCCAAACAAGCAGCCAAGCTTCCAAAAGACAAACAAGCGGGCTATGAAGCAACGGTGAAGCAAATTAAACAGGCGATTGCACCTTACCAAGCCAAACAACGCTTTAAAACTTATAAACTTGGTGATGACATTCAGGGTTTTAAAGTCATTAACACGGCGGGACATACTCCAGGCCACTTTAGTTATGAACTTAGAAGCAAAGGCGAAAGCGTGGTCTTTATTGGCGATATTGTGCATTCACATACCGTGCAATTTGATCAACCTAAAACTGCGATTGAATACGATATTGATCCGAAAAAAGCAGTGGCGACCCGTTTAAAACAGTTTGCTGATTTCGCCAAGAATGGACAAACCATTGCCGCACCACATTTACCTTTCCCGGGGATTGGGCATATTTATTCAGCAGATGGTAAGAGCTATCAATGGATGCCTATACATTTTAAAGATTAAGCTGAATACGCTGATTTTAGGCAATAAAAAGCGACCTTCGTGGTCGCTTTTTCTATGGCATTATTTCATGCCAAAAATCAGTTTTAATCCCAACAGCGTCATCACGCCACCTGCGATACGGTCAAACACGGATTTGGATTTTAAATAGACTTTGCGTGGCCCTTCTGCTGACAAGGCAACCGCCACCAGCGAATACCAACCTGCGTCAATAAAGAAGCACAACATCGGTAACACCACATAGTAGTAACTTGGGATATCTTTCGGTAATAAGGCCGTGAAAATACTGGCCAAGATAATGGCAATTTTCGGATTACTGAGCTGGGTAATCAGCCCTAAACGAAAGGCTTGTGCATAGCTCATCTGATTCACAGTACCATTGACTGCTTCCATTGGCTCTTTGGCATGCTTGATAATTTTATAGGCCAGCCAAAGCAAATACAGGCCGCCGAATACTTTTAAAGCGATATACGCAGAAGGCACTGCCAATAAAATTGCCTGTAAGCCCATGACTGCCAGCAAACCAAACAAGGCTGCACCCGTGCCTGTACCTAAAGCGGTAAATAGGCCATGTTTACGTGAAATCGCAATTGAATTCTTCGCCACATAAATAAATGTAGGGCCCGGGCTAATCGCCCCTAACATTAAGGCCAACGCAATTGAGCCTAAAATCAATAACGATTCCAAGATAACCTCTAGATTAGAATAATTTTCAAGCAATGATTTTACTTAAAAACGGGATCAAGGTGATAGATAAATTTTGAGTTGCCCTCTTATTTTTCACGCTTGAATACAATATTTTTGAGCCTATACCTTTTATATAAAACTTAAGCCCGACTCAAAACCAGATACATCACTTCACTACGAAATGAGCCATCGGCCTGAATCTGATAATATTGGCGTGTCTGATCGGAAACTTTGTGTTGTAAATGCCGTATGGTCTGGACTGCATATTCAGGCGTTTGCATCCGTTCCGTCCAGCTCTGTAATTCCAAATCTAAATGTTGTTTTTCAACAGTTTCTACGGTGAAACCCGCATATTCGGCAAAATGTGCCCATTCTCCCAAACTATAATTACGTACATGACTCGGATCGCGAATGCTTTCCATGGTCTGGAAGAAGGTATCCATGACGGGATTCGAGTGCCCTAAAATATCCACCATAATCACCTTGCCTTGTGGCGCCAATACACGGTGAATTTCCGCCATCGCCTGTACCACGTTCTGCCAGTGATGCGCTGAATAACGGCTAATGACGCAATCAAAACTTTGATCGGCAAAAGGCAAAGCCTCAGCAGCCCCTTGTACGGCCATGACATGATCAAAGCCCTTTTGCTGGGCCTGCTGAGCCACCAGTTCGACCATCGATGGCGTTAAGTCATAGGCAGTCACCTGCTCTACGAAAGGTGCAACTTGATAACTGACATGCCCACCGCCACAGCCCAAATCCAGTACTGTTTTAAATTGATGCGCCTGAATCAACTGCTGCATTTTCTGAAATTCAATCCCCTGCGCATGCACGCTACTGGTTAAATAGGCCTGAGATTTATTCTGATATTGCTGTTGATTGACTTGATGCTGGGTGCTCATATTCTTATCCTTGCTGTGTCTGATTCTCTTTACAATAGACAGCTACAATCAAAAATAAAAATGATCAATTTTAATCTTATTGATAAAAATAAGTTATTAATTTAATCCGATTAAACTTGCCGCGACATTGATCGCGACCGCCAGAATCACGGTATTAAAGATAAAGGCCAGTACACAATGAAAAATATTTAAGTGTCTGAGTGCGGAACTGGTAATCGACACATCTGCTGTCTGAGCCGAGGTACCAATGATGTAGCTGAAATAAATAAAATCCAGATAGTCGGGTTGATCTGTTTTAGGAAAGTCCAGTCCTGCTTCTTCATGACGGCTTTTGGCCAGATAATAGTCATGGGCATAGTGAATCGCAAATAAAGTATGCAGTAATAACCAGGTTGAAAATATCGTGCCGATGGTCAGTAGAATCAGTGCGCTTTTTAAAATAGGAAAATCTTTCGGCACATGACTGAGCTGTACCACAATTGAAATAAAACAGACCACAATCGCAATCAATACCACCGTGAGAATCACCCACTTGCCTTCATCCTGTTGCCGGGCACGTTTTAAAATGTGTGTTGCATCTAGATGCCACATCATTTTCAGGGTCAGAAACAAATACAGCCAAATAGCAATATTCCAGCCTAACTGTAAACAGGTGGCCCATTTCCAGTCGGTAAAAAAGTGCAATGCCGCATAGATCAGCAACCCCAGACTAAAAGTTGCGGACAGGTAGGGACGATGTTTTATCCCTCTCGCAAAACCCTGTACAAATCCTTGCATGCTTCACCTGATTGTATTTTTATTCATGATTCATTTCACTTTATTTTTTAACACTGTATGCACTTGGAAAAATATCTTCTACGATGGATTTTACCGAAAATAAACAAAATAAATTTTCGCTACATATTTACTTCGGACAAAAATGTCCGTTTAATTCACATTATATCTTCCACGAGTCTTGGTCATGGCAAAACGTCAGCAATTGGCGGCTCACAATCGTGATGAACTCCTCAACGCCGCAGAGGAAATTTTCCGCAAGCAAGGGGTTCATGTGCCTTTACAGGCCATCATTGATCATGCCGGTGTGGGACGGGCAACTTTTTATCGTAATTTTGCTGATCGTAAGGCCTTGATTGCAGCTTTGCTGGAACGGGCTATCACGCGTCTGGAGCAGAAGGCCAAAGAATTACGGGTCTTTAATGATGGCTTTATCCGTTTAATCGAAGGTCATATCGAACAGATTCCACAGCTGGTGGTGCTGATTGATTACTGGCGCATCATTGATCGCCAAGACCCAATCATGCTAAACATTTATGAACGACGCGATAAAGCATTACAACCGCTGATTGATCAGGCGATCCAACACCAGTTATGTCGTGCTGATCTTACCCCTCAAGATTTTGGTATGATCACCGCGATTTTGGGGTCCTCCTTTCAGGGACATCAGGCGAGCGACCAGCTACGGCTGGCGAAACGTGCAATAGAATTATTATTAAACGGCATTAAAGTGTAGTTCGAGGAAGAATATGGATAAAAACCCTCGCTATCTAGAGACTCCTCCGGATTGGTCTGCAGACGAGCGTCCAACCTTACCGGGCTCGCCTGCAGCAATTGCACATGCTCGCCCGAAACGTTTCGCCTACTTTGTTATTGGCCTGCTGATCTGTATTGCTGCCAGTCTCAGTAATGGCTTTATTGTTGCCAATTTACCGATTTTTCAGGGGGAATATGGATTAACCGCTTCACAAGCGGCCTGGCTCCCTGCGGCCTATGTCATGGCTAATGTCAGTTCAAACCTGATCCTGTTTAAGGCCCGTCAGCAATATGGCCTGCGCCTGTTTTCAGAAATCGGGTTACTGGTTTTTATTGGCGTACTGATTCTGCACATCTTTGTCAAAACCTATGAAATGGCGCTCTTTGTCCGTTTCATTGCGGGTCTGGCCGCAGCTCCCCTCAGCTCGCTCGGCATGTATTACACCATGCAGGCCTTTGGCAAGGCCGATATGGCCAAAGGCATTTATCTGGCTTTTGGCTTTCAGCAATTGGGATTGCCATTGGCCTGGATTATTTCACCGTTCCTCCTCAGTGCAAACCAGTGGGATGTGATTTATACCTTTGAGCTGGGTCTAGCCATTTGCTGTTTTGCCATGGTGGTATCGCTCAAATTGCCACGCAGCTTGCGTCTGGAAGTGTTTGAGAAGCAGGACTTCTTTACCTTTGCCCTGTTGGCACCCGGCTTTGCCTGTCTGTGTATCGTGCTCACCCAAGGACCAATTCTATGGTGGTTCGATAGTCCGTGGCTGGCTTATACCTTGATCGTTGGCTTCTGTCTGATTGTGTTGGGTCTCACCTACGAACATTACCGGACCAATCCTCTAATCATGACCCGTTGGCTGGCGGCGGGTGATTTACTCAGTTTTGTGGTCAGTGCTTTTGCATTACGCCTGCTGATGTCAGAGCAAAGTTATGCGGCCGTGAATTTCCTGAAGACCATGGGCATGGGGCCAGACCAGTTCGTGCCGTTATATGTGGTGATCTTTTGCGGAACCATTGCTGGTTCGGTTTTTAGTGCCCTGACCTTCCACCGTGAACGATTAATTTTAAATTTATTCCTTGCTGAAATCCTGATTCTGATTGCCTGTGCACTGGATTATCACCTGACCAGTGATGTACGCCCGGCCAATTTCTATCGTAGTCAGTTTTTAGTGAGCTTTGCCGGTGGCGTCTTTATTGGGCCACTGCTGCTGATGGGCTTTATGCGGACCTTGCAACGTGGGCCGCAATATGTGGTGACCTTTATTGTCCTGTTCTCAGCGACGCAAAACTTTGGTGGTCTGGTCGGTTCATCATTTTTTAATACCTACCAGCAACACCATACCTATGATTATAAAGTCGAGATCAACAGCAATCTTGACCCGACCGACCCATTGGTGGCCCAACGCCTACAGGCTTATCAGCGCAGTGCCATGGCGAGTACCAATGATCCGGTCATGCAAAATAATCAGGCCTTGCAAAACCTGAACAAAGTGGTAACCCGCGAAGCACAGGTTCGCGCCTATAACGATGTGATTGTCTTAAATGGCATTTTTGCTGTGGTTTTACTGCTATGGGGCTTATTTAAATATGTGCGTAACAAGTACATGACCCGAAAAAATCTGCAAGCAGCCAGTTAACCCTGATGGTATTTGATTGAGAAAACATTATGTCTGAACAAGATAAACCAGAAAACACCAATGCTCAGAACAACGGGCAAAACCAGACGGTTCCAGCTGAAAAGGCGCCAGAAGCGGTAGCTCAAATGCCACCGCCTCCTCCACCGCCAACCAGTAAGCTGATCAAGACCAAGCGTTCAACCTTATGGTGGATGCTGCTGGTGCTTATTGTCGGGATCACGATTATTTTATGGGCATGGCGAATCGGGCCATTTCACACGGCGATTGAACAGACCGACAACAGCTATGTGAAAGGTAAAACCACCATTCTTTCCTCACAGATTAATGGTTACATCAAGGATGTGCTGGTCAAGGACTTTGATCATGTCAAACAGGGTCAGGTACTCATGCATATTGATGCAACCACCTATGACCAGAAAGTGACTCAAGCTGTCTCTGGTGTAGAGCAGGCGCAAAATAGCCTGGCCAACCAGACGCAGGCCATTGCCCAGCGTCAGGCCGATGTGGTTGCGGCGCAGGCCAAAATGGATCAGGTCAAGGCACAATACGATTTATCCGTTGCGCAACTCAAACGCTACCAACAACTTGGCGATAGTGGTGCGGCATCAAAATCAGAGCAGGATAAAGCAGCAGCCGATGCACAAAATAACCTTGCCTTGCTGAAACAGGCCCAAGCCAACATTCAGGTCGCGCAAGAAGCCTTAAAAACAGCGCAAGTGGCCCAAGCCGGCTTAAAGGCTCAGGTCAATAGTGCACAGGCACAATTGGATCAGGCCAATACCACCAAGGATTACAGTACCATTGTGGCACCGCTGGATGGTCAACTCGGCGAAGTCAATCCTCGCGTGGGCCAGTACGTTGCTGCGGGTACACAATTGCTGTATTTAATTCCGCAACAAACCTGGGTGATTGCCAACTTTAAAGAAACCCAAATTGCCAATATGAAAATTGGTCAAAAAGCCTCTTTCACGGTAGACGCCCTGAATCATCAGAAGTTTACTGGGCAAGTCGAACAGATCTCGCCTGCAGCTGGCTCAGAATTCAGTGTGTTGAAGCCTGACAATGCGACAGGTAATTTCACCAAGGTGGTACAACGTATTGCGGTGCGGATCACCGTAGATCCGAATCAGCAAGGCATAGAAAATTTACGTCCCGGGATGTCGGTGATTACTTCGGTAGATACCAGTTCCTAAACGATACTGACATTCTCAATCAAATCCATTTACAATGTGGTCAAATTTATTTCTCTTGTTCGAAAATGTTTGATCACATCGCTTTCCCCACTCCCTATCAAACATTAGTGCTTCCCGGTACGGTCCAACTGACCATTAAGCGTCTGGACCAGATTCATCCCTACATTTCAGGCAATAAGTTTTTTAAGCTCAAATACAACCTGCTTGCCGCACGGCAACAAGGTTTGACACAAGTACTGACCTTTGGCGGTGCATTCTCCAACCACATTGCAGCAACCGCTTATGCTGCCCAGCACTTCGGTTTGCAAAGTATTGGCATGATTCGGGGTGAAGAGTTGGCTTCGCAAGCCTTAAACCCTACCTTACAAACCGCACAAGATTTGGGTATGCATCTGCATTTTGTGAGTCGGGCCGAATATCGGCTGCGCCATGAAGCCGCGTATTTACATCAATTACAACAGCGCTATCCGCAAGCATTGATTATTCCTGAAGGAGGCAGCAATGCACTGGCGCTACAAGGAACACAGGAAATCTTAACTGAAGATGACCGCGAAAATTATGATGTGATTTGCTGTGCAGTCGGCACCGGTGGAACCATTGCCGGGCTGATCGAAAGCAGTTCCGATCGACAGCATGTGCTGGGCTTTTCTGCCTTAAAAGGGGATTTTCTGAAACAAGACATTCAACAATGGACCAATAAACAGAACTGGTCTTTAACTGATGCCTATAGTTGTGGTGGCTATGCCAAAACCAGTCCAGCACTCCTGCACTTTATGCAACAGTTTGAACAGCAATACCGAATTCCTTTGGAACAGGTCTATACCGCCAAAATGATGATGGGTCTGTTTGACCTGATTCAAAGGCAGCATTTCCCAGAACATACCCGTATTCTGGCGATTCACACAGGGGGGTTACAAGGAAAGTTGAAAACATACTAAAAGCTGCATAAATCTTTTATAATTGCCCGCTTTTCCGCTCTTGAGTATTTCTCCCATGATTCATCAAGTTGATGTTGTTGTTTTAGGTGCAGGTGCATCAGGCTTGATGTTGGCTGCAGAAGCAGGCAAACGTGGGCGCTCGGTTGCTGTGCTGGAAAAAGCCAATAAAGTCGGTAAGAAGATTTTGATGTCTGGTGGCGGTAAATGCAACTTTACCAATCTGGAGGTCGAACCTGCGAACTATCTTTCTGAAAATCCGCATTTCGTCATTTCTGCCCTGACCCGTTATACCAACTGGGATTTTATTGGTCTGGTATGCGAATACGGGATTGAATATGAAGAACGCAAACACGGTCAGCTGTTTACCTTGAAAGGATCAAAAGAAATCCTGGAACTGTTACTGGCAGAATGTGCGAAAGCCAAGCGTGTACAGATTCAGACACATTGCGAAGTCCTGCAAGTCAAGGCTCAAGCAGTGTCTGGTTTTAGCATTGAAACCAGTCAAGGGACTTATCAGTGTGAATCGCTAGTGGTTGCCACAGGCGGCTTGTCTATCCCAACTTTAGGCGGTTCAGGCTTTGGCTATGAGCTGGCACAGCAGTTCGGGCATCATGTTTACCCGACCCGTGCAGGTCTGGTTCCGTTTACCTTTTCTGACCAGTTTAAAGAAGTAACGACACGTCTAAGTGGTAATGCGCTGGATGCAACGCTAATGAATGAACGTCATCAATTCACCGAAGCCTTACTGTTTACCCATCGCGGACTTAGCGGCCCAAGTTCCTTGCAACTTTCCAACTACTGGCATGTCGGTGAAAGCTTTAAAATTGATTTCTTCCCAAGTCAGGACTTTGCTGAATTTTTCAAGGACAAGAAAAAATCTCAACCGAAGGTGCTGCTACGGACCCTACTTAGTGAATTTACCGCCAAAAGTATCGTACTTGAATTGCAGCAATTGATCTGGGCAGAGCAAAGTGAAACTGCGATTGGCAATATCAGCGACCTGCAACTGGAACAGATTGCAGCACAACTCCATGCCTTCTCGGTTAAACCTTCTGGAACCGAAGGTTATCGCACCGCAGAGGTAACGCTTGGTGGTGTCGACACCAGCGAAGTTTCATCCAAAACCATGGAAAGTAAAAAACAAAAAGGTCTCTATTTTATTGGCGAAGTACTGGATGTGACCGGACACTTGGGCGGTTATAACTTCCAGTGGGCATGGTCATCTGCACAGGCAGCAGCCCAATTCGTTTAAATAGGGTTTTGACGCAAACCACCTGCTTTTTCAGATGAAACCATACTTAATGTTGTTCATCTGAAGAATTAGCGGCTTCTGACGAAGGCATTTTCTGTGTTTTTTGCATTGACTTGTCTTTGCTTGGGCTTGATTTCGCCACCACAAATTTGTAGGCACTCGCCAAAAAACCGACAGTAATACCTGCAATAATAACTGGTGCAAATACACGATTTGGCCTCTTCATTCTGTTCTCCTATCGACTTTTTATTGAGAGACTAGGGCGACTTGCTCTATAAATGAATTGCTTTTTAGGCCAAATTTTACTTCGACCACCTCAAATGCCCCATCCATACTTTCGACATCACTCAGGATTTAGGTCATTTCCCGTTCGGCGATATTAAGAAGCTTATGTCTTAATATTGCTGATCTGGTTATAACCAAAGGCCTTCCTACTCATAAAAAACAAAACGACCACCCTGCTTAGAGTGGTCGAATTGCTAAAAAAAATCAAAGATTATTTTTTACGACTCATCCGAATATGGTGGAGTCGGTGGAGTTGAGTTATCTGGAGTATTTGGTGACACTGGTGTTGGGCTCACTGGATTCGTTGGTGAGGTAGGTGTCGGACTCACAGGATTCGTTGATGAAGCAGGTGTTGGACTCACAGGATTAACTGGAGACACTGGCGTTGGAGTCATAACATTGTTTGATCCAGCATCATCTTTGTGCAATGGGTTCGGTTGCTTCCCTTCTGTTTTTGCCTTGTCTAATAAATCACTTAACAGACGCTCTGCTGGCTGGCGACCACCTAAACCGAACGCCAGAGCAAATGCGACAGCAACTGCACCCAGGGTTAAACCAAATGCAAGATTGACGATAGAATCGGCAATACCCATTGCTCTTAAGCCCATCGCAATCACAAGGCCCATAATTAAGACACGGACCAGATTACCTAACCAGCGTGAACTATTATATTCGCCGCGCTGAACCACATTGGCAACCACATTCGCCAGCCAGAAGCCAATCACCAGAATTACCGCACCCAGCAGGATACTTGCACCGAACTGGATGAACATGGCAATCAGCACACTCACCTGTTCCAGACCCAAACGGTCCGCCGCTTCTGACACCGCAAACAGCATGGTGAAGAAAACGATCAGATAACCGACAATGTCAGAAACACGTGTTTGACCTAGAAAACGCTGTAGATCGAGTTTCGCCGGGATTTCATCAACGCCTGCACCTGAAATCAGTTCAGCCACCAAGCGTCCAACAAAACGTGAAACGATATAAGCCACGATTAGAATCAGGCCTGCTGCAATAATTTGTGGAATTGCATGCATGATTTCATTCAGCATCGAGGTTGCCGGTTGCGAAATCGCCTCAATACCCAATGCTTCAAATGCCACAATTAAAGTGGTAATAATAATGACCGCAAAAACAAACGATCCTAAAAATTTCGAGACATTTGAATTTTTAAATAGACCGACTTTTTCAGCCTGAGCCTGTAAACCGAAGCTATTACTGAGACCTTCCACAATGCCACGGACAATCTTCGCAAGAATATATCCGACAAAGATAATCACACCTGTAATAAACAGATTCGGTAAATAAGCCACTGCTTCATTGACCATGTTCTGTACAGGAATCAGTAGACCTGTTAAACCCAGAATTGACAGTACAATCGGCAAGAACAGTAATAAAACCAACCAGTAGAAAATTTCGGCAATATTGCTGCTCAGTGAACTGACACCCACCTCGCCACTAAGTTTCTCATCCAGCTGGGTTCTTGCCAGAACATTGGTCAAGCCTGCACGTACCAGACGGGCAACGATCCAGCCGATAAAGCCGACTGCAACTGCAGCAAACAGATTCGGGATAAAGGCCAGAATACGCCCGACCATATTGCTGAATGGATCACTTACACCACTAATATTTAAAACATTTAATGCACCCACGACCGCCAGAATCATGATAAACCAGAACACCAGCTTGGAAATAAGATTCTCAATATTTGGGGTACGGCCAGTTGCAGACGACAATTTATGATTGGTATCAAGTTTTTGCAGTAATTTTTTCACGCCGGCAGCAATCAGCAAGGCGATAATCCAGCCCACCAGCAGAATCACGATTGCAGCTAAAATAGGGTGAAATTGATCCCAATAATACATTGCGTCAAATCCTCCACGGTTGGAGGGGTCATTAAAAAAATCATTCATGTTGTTATCCTTATGTTGTGTTTTTCAGTTTTGGTCTAAACCACCCATGCTTGCTCTATGAACTAAGAACATGATTTATGGATGCTTCCACCTTAATTTTTGTCTATTTTCCAATCAATAAATGGCAGCACTAATACAACAAAAAGTGCGCAAAATATTGCAAAAAAGCTCATTGATTCACACCAATGAGCTTTTTGAAGAATTAATTCTCGGTCTTAAAATATGCTTGTCTAAGCATTCAGAACTGCCGACTGCATTTGTGACAAGATCACTTGCGCAGTTGGATTGGCCGAATGGTCAGCAACCATATAAACAAGTAATGCAACCAGAAAGATTCCCACTAGAATCAAAATATAAACGGGTAATCTTCTCTTTTTGGTAACTTCTTCTTTGCTCGCCACATGGGGTTGTGGCTTACTAAAATCATGCATGATAGCAGCCCTCTTCCTTATTACTTTTCAATATTTATATTAGCAATCCCCTATGTAGCATTGTGTGAAGAAGCTTCGGACTATCGTTGCGCCAGTTGCAGAACTCTACTTTTTTTATTTTATTTTTTGTTTAAAATATAGTCGGCTTTAGCGGGCAACAAAAATAAGCTATACTATCCAGTCCCGTTTTTTAAATGTTTTGCTTTATGTTCTATAGCCAACAAAGCGTTTCTCTTGATTTGGACACTGATGTTACGCATCAATGTTTTTTACATCACACGCGCGATGAACATTTGATTGGCATTATTGAATTTAATAAGCCAAGCTATATCCTGAAATGGGGAGATCTGGAATATTTTCGTCGCCGTACAGAAGAGTTTTCGGTGATGCCCCTGCCTGACTGTATCAATGCCATGATCATTGATATTCGTAATGTACAGCCTTTCCTCGACAATGAAGTACCCATTTTACCCTGGCGCCTGCTTGAAGAAGATTGTCCAGTCCGTCTGGTCGTTCCCCAAGAACGCCTGGAGCACTATATCGGGTTATTTGAACCGACTTGGCTAACCACCGATGTAGACACCGCAATTCAGGAAATTCGTGAATTTATGGATATGTTTGTCCATTAATTTGGTATTTAATTTATGCTCTTATGGCTTTAGCTGCCTGCAAAAAACAATAATATCAACCCCACTGCCAAGCCATGTAGTCCCATAGCCCAATTTGTGAGAGATAAATCCAAGTTGGGCTGTTTCTGATAAACAACCCAAAGATACAGTGAACAAATAAAAAAGAATAAGCAATAAACAGCAAAAGCCAATAAAGTTAGCCCTAGCATGATATTCCGGCTTAAATCGCCCCAGCCTCCTGCATAAACCGTCGTGTAGCTATAAATGAGCAGCACAAGCATCAACAGCAGACCCACAAAAAAGCCATATAAGGTACTTTGCCTATTCTCTTTTTTTTATCTTGTTCTTCCATGCCATTGTTTTTCCTTATTATTGAGTAAGCTGGAATCACTCAATCCTTACTTTACCAATAATTCTCCACGGCAATATTGCCTTCACCACGGCGGTTCATAATCAGACCACGTTGCTTCAAGGCTTCCTTGGTATCTTCCACCATCTGCGGATTACCACATAACATCACATGACTACTTTCCCGGTTAAAAGAGAGTCCTGCTGCTTTTTCCAGTTCACCATTGCCAATCAAAACTGGTAAGCGATCATGTAAGGCTGCATTTGGATCACGGGTAATAATCGGAATAAACTTAAAGCCGGTATGCCCTTCACCAAAGAGTGCTGCAATCTCCTGAATACGCTCAACATAAGCCAACTCAGATTCAGTACGAACGCTGTAAACCAGATTGATCTGCTGATATTTATTCCATGTTTCAAAGTCTTGTAACATCGATAAGAACGGCGCTAGCCCCGTCCCGGTCCCCAACAACCATAAATCCTGTGGCAAAGGTTGCTGATAACGAGCCAGGGTTAAATAACCATAGGAGATCTTTTCCAGATACAGCTCATCACCCACTTTCAGATGTTGCAGATTTGAGGTAAATGCCCCATCAGGGACCACAATCGAAAAGAATTCTAGCGTTTCATCAAAGGGGGAAGACACCACAGAATAAGCACGGACCACCAATTCTTCATTCACCATTAAGCCAATCCGGGCAAACTGCCCTGCGGTGAACTTAAAATGAGCTGGACGGGTCATGGTAAAACTAAACAGATTGTCAGTCCAACGCTGTACAGATAAAACCTTTTCTACGCTAAATTTTTCAATTGACATGATTTGAACGTGGCACGAAACAGTAGGCTCATGTTAGCATGATCGAATAAATGATGGATACTCAAAACATTAAGGCTATTTAACATGCGCATGACTTTACGCCAGTTGGCTGTTTTCGTGGCGGTCGCTCAAGAGGGAACTGTAACCAAAGCGAGTGATGCTGTTCGTCTCACACAAAGTGCGGCAAGTATGGCCTTAGCAGATTTAGAAGATGGTCTGGGTGCACCACTGTTTGACCGTCTCGGGAAACGCCTACAACTCAATGATTTAGGCCGCTTTCTACTTCCTCAAGCCCTTGAAATTTTAGGTCGTTGCGATGCTTTTGAGCAGGCAGCCAAAGGTGAGTTGCAAAGCATTGATTTACGTCTCGGGGCGACACTCACCATCAGTGACTATTTAATGCCTGATTTGATGGCCGATTTCCTGCAACGTCATCCACAAGCACATCTGCAATTGCAAGTGGGTAATACCCGTCAAATGATCGAAGCGGTGAATCAGTTCCAGCTTGATCTGGCCTTAATTGAAGGTTCCTGTCATTTACCGCAACTGCAATGTATTCATTGGCGTAATGATGAACTGGCCGTGTGCTGTGCGCCGGAGCATCCGTTGGCACAACTCAACCGCCCGATTACACCGGCAGATTTTCATGAAGTGGAATGGATCTTGCGTGAAGAAGGTTCAGGCACACGTGAAGTATTTGATAATGCCATTTTACAAGATTTACCCGATGCCAATATCCGTTTAACCCTGGGCCATAACGAAGCAATTTTAAAAATCGTCGCCGGTGGTTTAGGCATGTCCTGTATCTCCAAACTGGCAATTGAACCGCTTCAGGAAAAAGGCCAGTTGGTGATTCTGGATACCCCTTATTGGGAATTAACCCGTCCGCTGTATATGCTGGTACATCGTCAGAAATATCAAGGTCCTGGCTTAAAAGCCTTTTTGCAATTCTGTGAAGCTCAGGTTTAGCTTTTTAAAAGAAAAAATGCTTCCAGTTGGAAGCATTTTTTATACAGTTCAATTTAGAAATCGAAGCTCACACCGAGTTTATAAGTACGGCCTGCGCCAACTGTAGTAAAGCCACTGGTAAACACACCATCCCAATATTTCTTATCAGCGACATTATCTACATTGGCACGGAAAGTTGTATTTACTCCACCCAGTTTAGTTGCGTACTTCGCACCTAAATCAACCAAGGTATAATCAGGTAATTTTAAATTATTGTTCGCAGTTAAATATTGGTCATCCACATAAGTCACAAATGCATTCACGCTTAAACCTTCCACATAGGGCAAGGTGTAATCTACACCAACGCCTGCGGTAATCTCTGGTGTACCCTCAATGGTATTGCCAGATATATCGACTCCGCCCGTTAAAAGTCCTTTCTTATATTCAGTATCAATATAGGCCAGATTACCGTAAACGATTAAGTCTTCCGTCACTTTACCAGAGAAACCGTACTCAACACCTTTTGATTCAGTCTTTGCACCATCCGTTGTGATTTGCTTAATATTGGCATTGTTCAGATCACGATAGCTTGTATCCGTCATCGTGCTCGGTTTTTTAATTTGATACAGCGCTAAAGTATGTAACCAATGGTCCCCTTGATATTTCGCACCAATTTCATATTGCTTACTTTCAAATGGAGCAAATGTTTTATTGTAATTTGCATCTGCCTCATTAGATACCGTTGCACCTCGAACCAGACCTTCCACATAACTCGCATAGAATGAAGTTTCTTCACCAAAAGGTTTGATAACAATGGCAGCACTTGGAGATAACTTATCATCTTTCAATTTGGTATTGGTGGTGAGCGCTTTTAAATTCATATCTTGATAACGCACACCTAAAATAAACTGTAATTTGTCATCTAGCATGGAAATCTGGTCACTCAGACTATAGCTGACATAAACATCATCTGCTGTCGGAACAATTTCTGGCCATGTATCAGGCATATGCCCTTCGCTACTTGGATTATAGATATTGGTCGGGAAATAAACTTCTTTTGCGCCACGACCTTTATGCTGGCTATATTTACGTTTCAGGTAATCAGTGCGAAATGCCAGCGTATGAGAAATATCACCGGTAAAAATCTGACCTTCCAAACCTGCATTAAAGGTGGTGTTATGTTCTTTTGAGCCTACACGATAATATTGTGCCAGTGCATCACCATTCGCGCCAACCAATGGACTGGTATTGCCCATACCCTGATGATTCATAGGATAGTCACCCACAATCATACGGGTACCAAATAAATGCCCACGGTATTCACGCTCATTGAATCCAGCGCCAGCAAATACTTTTAAATTCGGTAGTAGCTTATATTCTCCTGATAAGCCCAAATAATTAGCACTTTGCATACCTTCTAAATGTGGGAAATAATTCAGTTTTCCATCTGGTGCGGGTAAAACACGCCCTAAAGTCGCAAAAGAGATCATTGCTGGTGAACCACCATCACGCTTATCTCTTACCGAATAAGCATCAAAGTTAATTTTGGCCTGATCGGTCGTATAGTCGAGTGCCAGTACCGCAGCCGTATTTTCATCTTCTAGCCCGTCAACAATATGTTCACCTTGTCCATAAGTCGCACTGACACGCGCACCAAATTTGTTGTCTTCACCAAAACGGCGAGATACATCAAAACCTGATTTGTAATAACCACCATCTTCGTACATCGCAGAGACTTGGGTCAGATCCCGATCCGCACGTTTGGTTGTTGCCATCACGACTCCACCAATACTCCCGCCTGGTGCCATGCCTGCGATTAACGCATTGGGACCTTTCAATACACTGGCAGAACTTAAAATATCAGTCGGTGTACGACCACTTGGTGACATACCATAAGCACCATTAATGTTGGCATCTTCCCATGTCACCGCAAAGCCGCGAATCATAAAGTTTTCGTTTAAATGCCCACTGTTAGTCGTGGTACGAATACTTGGATCATTTTTAAGAATACCTGCGATCGAATCCGCCTGCTTATCCTTGATTGCCTGCTCGGTATAGGACTGGATACTGAATGGTGTATCCAATACAGCTTTCTCACCAAGGATGCCTAAACTGGCATCTTTTTTAAGCTTACCTGTTGCATCTGTTGCTTGTGAATCAGCCTTCACGACAATGGTGGGTAAAACCGTATTGTCTTCAGCAACGGCAAACATCGGTAATGCAATGAGAGATAAAAATAATAAATTCTTTTTCATGTAATCAGTCCCCGATAAAAATTTGATCACATTATATAAGAATAATTAACAAATGATAATAAAAACCATTAATAAAGTAATAACTATTTATCACTTTAACATTAAGAACCAATCTCTGAAATTTATCTCAGAGTCTAAAGAGCTACCTTAACAACTCTATGTTTATTATCATAATTTTAGTCTATTCAACAACATATGTTATTTAAACAGTACTCTCCATCACTGCCTATGCTCCGTATTTAACGTCCGAATTGACGTTCACAAGGAATACCGTCCCCATCACCATCCATTTTTGTATTAGGACAATTTCTTAAAAAGAACAGTGCTTCCTCATAAGAACCCATTTGGGAACAGTGCTCTCGTCCATCACACTGGAATTGGTTATTTGCTTTAGTGAATGATTCGTTCTGAACAGATTGGACATGACTAGGTTCGAGTGCCCTCGTGGTTTTTTCCGACAGCTTTACTTGCGGTAACTCACCAATTGCTTTGCGCTGTTGTTCTATAATTCTGCTTTGTTCCTCTGCCAATCGTGCGGCTTTAAGTTGTTTTGATTGCTGGTAGGACTGATATTTTTGAAAAACCAAAGCACTTAAGATTGCAATTATAATCAAGCCTGCAATGGTAAAGGTTAGCCCTTTGTTCGGCTGAGATCGACTACGGCCAGATAATGCGGATACGGACAATTTTTCATTTGCCGTGACTTCAGAAATAGAACGTGCTTCTTTTAAGTCCAGCCTGACAATATTGACTGCTTTAAATTTTCCACGTTCTTCAACCACTAGAAATTTAAGTCTTTCCCCAAGTTTCGGCTCACCCGTCTTCTTCGGAAAATCAGAAATATGAAAGAAAATATCGGATGTTCTTCCTTCTACCTGTATAAAACCGAAACCACGCTCAGCATTATATTTTTTAATTTTCCCCTCAAGGATCATGCTCTATACTCTATTTTTATATAAGCTCTATTTTAATAAAAAAGAGGCGCTAAAGCCTCTTTTCTCATCATATTTAAATGGATAACTGAACAAAGAAATAATAAATAAAGCGCAGTTAACGGCGGAAGTTTGACAATAATGCCGATGTAATCGAATTATTATGCTCTGCAATTTTTGTCTTCTTGGTTTTGGCAGGATTCGGATCAAGACGTTCAATCTTGGTCGCTTTGTACTTCCCGTCATTTTCAACCACGATAAATTTTACTTTTTCATTTCTTTTCGGCTCAGCATCCGCTGGATATTCGGAAATATGAAAAAATACATCCCCTTCAGAAGTCCCAATAAAACCAAAGCCTTTGTCTGGATTATATTGTTTAATTTTGCCTTGATAGAATTCTTGCTTCATGACATTTATCCTATTTTCTCAATGCGATGATGACAGTATATAAAAATAAAAAAGAGACTTTCAATCGATCCCCAAAACAGCTTCAGGTTGAGATCAAGTCTCTTTTTATGAATGTGTCAAAAATTAGTCTTTTTGAACACTACCAAAGATTTTATCGCCTGCATCACCCAGACCAGGAACGATATAACCTTCTTCATTTAAACCTTGGTCAATCGAGGCGGTATAAATGCGAACATCCGGATGTGCCGCTTCAACTTTAGCTACACCCTCTGGCGCAGCCACCAGCACCATAACACGAATATCTTTACAGCCACTGGCTTTCAATACATCAATCGCAGCGATGAGTGAATTACCCGTCGCCAGCATTGGATCAATAATCATGGCCAGGCGATTGGCAACATCTGGTACTAACTTTTTATAGTAAGTACGAACTTCTAAAGTTGCTTCATCACGCTCTAAACCCAAAACACTCACTTTGGCACTTGGGATCAGGCTCAGTACGCCTTCCAGCATCCCAATACCCGCACGCAAGATCGGTACAATAGTGATTTTCTTCCCTGCGATACGCTGAGTTGAGACTTTCCCTGCCCACCCATCAATTTCATGCTCAACAACAGGAAGATCCTTTGTTGCTTCATAAGTCAGTAACATCGTGACTTCTTGCGCTAATTCACGAAAGTTCTTGGTACTGATGTCAGAACGACGTAGTAAACCAAGTTTATGGCGAATTAGCGGATGACGAATTTCTTGAATCGACACGAGTGAGTACCTAGGTAATGTTAATCTTTGTCTATTATAAAGCGTTTTTTTACTCGGCAATAAAAAAGCCCCCAATTTTGGAGGCTTTTTTGTACAAATCAGACGATTACTGTTGTTGAGACAACATAAAGTGCAATGGAGACAAGATCTCAGCCTTCAAAGCCAGATTAATCATCGGATCTGGGTAGACACCCATCACGAACACCAGTAATGCAGCAGCAAGCACCATCAAACCACCCACTTTAGTTCCCCAGTGTGCATCGGCATCAATACGTGGTACATCTGGTGGTGTCATATACATCACCACCATCACACGCAAGTAGTAATACAAACCGATACCACTACCTACCACGATCATGGCAGCCAGGAACCAGTGCTGAGTGGTGACCGCAGCCATCACTACAAGGAACTTACCAATAAAGCCCGCAGTTAATGGAATACCCGCTAAAGACAGCATCATTACCGTTAATGTTGCAGTCAAGATCGGACGGCGCCAGAACAAACCACGGTAGTCGGCAAGACTTTGTGCTTCATCCACGTTGTTGTACGGGCTCGACATCAATGCAACTGCACCGAACGCACCGATGGTAGTAAGTACATAGGTAATCACGTAAACCGTTACGCTACCTAGGCTTGCATAAGTCATGCTGATCAAAGCAATCAGCAAATAACCAAAGTGTGCAATTGATGAATAACCGAGGATACGCTTCAAGTTGACTTGACGTACTGCAAGTAAGTTACCCACCACAATCGACAAGACTGCAATGATGGTAATCACTGTCACAATTGACTCAATCAGGATCGCGCCCGAAGTGAGTAAGTAACGCACAAATAAACCGATCGTTGCCACTTTCGCAGCCGTAGCCAAAAAGGTAGCCATTGGCGCTGGTGCACCGGCATACACATCTGGCGTCCATTTATGGAATGGCGCAAGTGAAAGTTTGAATGCCACAGCAAAGATAATTAAGCCTAAGCCCAATAACACCATTGGTTGTTTGATAGCAGTAAACAATGCCTGAACAGAGTCATAGAATGACAATGAACCGGTATAAGCATAGATATAAGCCATACCCATCAACAACATTGCAGACGCAGTCGCTGAAAGTACCAGGTATTTAATCCCCGCTTCCAAAGACTGGCTACGTTGATAGGTATATGCCAACATGCCGTACACAGGAATCGACATCAACTCCAGGCTGATGAAGAATGCTGCATAGTGCGAACTTGCCACCAATAACATTGCACCGGCCACTGAAGATAGCAGCAAGATGTAAAGTTCTTCGCGGTTTTCCTTATAGGTCTCGATATACGCATGAGACAAAGTACAGCACGCCAAGGCAGCAATCAGAATCAGGAATTGATAGAGCATGGTAAATGGATCAACCATAAACATGCCCATCACGTTGACTGGGGCAAAGTGCCCAGTAAACATGGTGTATGCAATAAAGATTGCAGCAAGGTTTAAACCGACAACCGAAGTGGTCGCAATGAGGTTGTGATTACGTTTAATCGCAGTCAACAACATCACGACGATTGCGGTCAGTGCCACAATCATCACGGGAGCTAAAGGCATCAGCTCAGAAAAAGAAATTGTGAAGTTCATGGTTTATTGCATCTCCACATGTTCAAGTTGAGTTGCAGCCTGTTGAACAGTTTCAACAACTTCTTGTACTGGCATATAACTATTTACTAACCACTGCATACTTGAATGTGACATATCCAGGAATGTTTGTGGGTAAATACCTAACCAAACCAGACCGATCACACAGATCATCAAAATGCTAACTTCACGCACTGATAAATCTTTCAGAGGAGTTTTGTAATGTTGCTTTTGCTCTGGGTTTGGCTCACCAAACAATGCTTTGTGAATCAGGATCAGACCGTAAAGACCAGCAAATACCAAACTCACTGCTGCAATGATGGTGAAAGCTGGATAAGCTTTGAATGAACCCATCAAGATCAGGAACTCACCAATAAAGTTACCTAGACCTGGTACACCAACCAATGCTGCTACAAAGAACATCAGGAAGAATGGCAAGTATTGCAGCTGACCACGCAGACCGCCCATTAAGCGTAAATCACGTGTGTGTAAACGCTCATACACCTGACCAGACATAATGAACAACGCAGCAGATGACAAGCCATGTGCCAACATCATGATCATGAGGCCCTGGAATGTCAGGATATTACCTGCGTAGATTGCAAGTAAGATGAAACCCATGTGCGAAATAGACGTATACGCAAGTAAGCGCTTCATATCGGTTTGCTGGTAAGCAAGGAATGCACCGTAGAAAATACCAATCAAGCCCAGAATAATGGCGATATCAGCGAATTGTGCTGACGCTGCCGGGAAGAATGGAATAACGAAACGAAGCAAACCGTAGGCAGCTGTCTTAATCAAGATACCCGCTAAATCCACAGAACCTGCTGTTGGTGCTTGCGCATGCGCATCAGGCAACCAGCCGTGTAATGGGAATACCGGTAATTTTACCGCAAAGCCGATGAAGAAACACAGCATGAATGCATAAGCAACTTCAGGTGGTAAGTGGTTCGCAACCGCCAAGAGGTAGTTGTAATCGAAACCGATCATGCCTGTCATCATATAGCCATAGACCACGAGGCCCAAGATACCGATCAACATGATCAAACCAGCGATTTGGGTATAGAGGAAGAATTTGGTTGCAGCGTAAACACGTGAACGACCATTCGAACCTTTATGACCCCATAACGCGATCAGGAAGTAGATTGGTACCAGCATCATCTCCCAGAAGAAGAAGAACAGGAACAAGTCAATCGCCAGGAATACACCGATGACCCCACCTAAACTCCAAAGCAAGTTTAAATGGAAGAAACCAACATTCTTCTGAATCTCACCCCATGAACAGCCAACTGCAAGTACACCGAGTAATGCGGTTAACAACACCATAAGAAGAGATAAACCATCCACCGCCAAGTGAATGCTAATACCTAAAGTCTGAATCCATGGAAGATGGAATTCAGCTGCCCAAGTCGGGACTTTACCGCCCAACTCGTAGCTATATGTACCACTTTGCCAAAGTGCAATGCCCAAACCAAAAGTAATGAGCATACCAATTAAGGCAATCCAGCGCGGTAAGTGCTGGTCGAATTTATCAACCAACCAGCAAATAAAACCAGCAATGAAAGGAACTAAAATCAGTGCGGGTAAAATTAAATTGTTTTCCATTTTATTTCCCCACAACCTGAATCACGATCAAGATCATCAATAACACCACTACACCGAGTGACATGCTTGATGCGTATTCACGTAATGAACCTGTTTGACGCGAACTTGTAAAGCTATTACCGCCCTTCACAATAGCAGGGAGCACTAACCATAAACCGTCAACCGGATCACGACCTAAAATTTTCGCAATCAATAAATAAGGTTTTACAAAGACGATGTCATACAAGGCATCGAAACCGAATGCAGTACGGCAGATATGTGCTAAACCTGAACCTAAAGAACTTTGAGCAAATGATTTAACTGCACCATACGCAAAGGCAAACAAGAAGATACCCACAGCCAGACCCACAAGTGCAACACCACTTGCTAAGTGTTCGGCATGAGAAACAGCAGCTTCTAAGCTTTCAGGAATCACAAAACTTGGAATATTTGCAGTCGTTAATAACTTGGCAACTGGTGCTTGTAGAAAGTAACCAATCCCTGTTGACAATGCAGCAAGAATCGCAAGCGGACCCCAGTAAGTGACACCATGAATGGCATGTGCATGGGTTTTCTCTTCGCCGAAGAACACCACCCAGATTAAGCGGAAGGTATAGATCGACGTTAAGAATGCGCCCGCAACACCTACCCAGTACAAGGTATTGTAAAGCGGAAGGTTGGCAATGGTCGATTGAGCATATACCGCGCCCAAGATCGCATCTTTAGAGAAGAAGCCCACGGTTACGATTGGAAGTGCTGCCAATGCGCCACCACCGATCACGAAACACCAGAATACGAATGGGATCTTGTGACGCAAGCCACCCATTTTGAAAATGTTCTGTTCGTGATGACATGCAAGAATCACTGCACCTGAAGAAAGGAACAATAATGCTTTAAAGAAGGCGTGAGCCAGCATGTGGAATAAACCTGCCTGGTACGCTTCAGCACCCACCGCCATAAACATATAACCGAGCTGACTCATGGTTGAGTAAGCCAGAATACGTTTGATATCGGTTTGAACCAATGCGGCAAAACCAGCCACAAGCAAAGTCACTGCACCCGTAATCGAGATGAACTGCATTACTTCTGGTGCCATTTCCATCACAGAGAACATACGGCAGCATAAGTACACACCCGCTGTTACCATGGTCGCAGCGTGGATCAATGCAGATACGGGTGTAGGACCCGCCATCGCATCGGCTAACCAGGTTTGTAATGGGATTTGCGCAGATTTACCTGCTGCACCCAAGAACAACATCAATGCGGTCCAGATCGACAATGATGAGCTTTGCGTCATCACGGTCGCTGCATTTTCAACAATGTACTGTGTATTCAAAGTACCAAACTGTTGATAAAGCAAGAACAATGCAATCAGTAAGAAAACGTCACCCACACGTGTTACGGTGAATGCCTTGATTGCTGCCCAGCCATTTGCAGGATTTGAGTAGTAGAAACCAATCAACAGGTATGAACACAGACCTACGCCTTCCCAACCCAGGAATAATAACGCCAGGTTATCACCGAGTACCAACAACAACATGCTGGCAACGAACAGGTTGAAATAAGAGAAGAAACGCGCATAACCTTCTTCACCACGCATATACCATGATGCGAAGATGTGAATCAGGAAACCAACACCTGTGATCATGCCGGTCATCAATAATGACAAGCCGTCTAAATGTAAGCTAATGCCTGGCTCAAAACCGCCAACACTGAACCAGGTCCATAAATGCTGAACAAAAACGGTTTGATCGCTGCTGGTAAATGCAAGACCGGCAATTAAAGCAAATAACGCAGATAAACCAACTGAACCGACACCAATAATAGCAGCGACATTTTCAGAAAGTTTGTCACGCCCTGCCGCTAAAAGGATAAAACCAATGAGCGGGAATAAAACGGTTAAATATAATGTACTCATCCGCGCATCTCACTAGCAGCATCCACATCCAGATGATGGAAGCGATGATAAAACTGAAGGACGATCGCAAGACCGATACATGCCTCTGCTGCAGCAAGGGTCAGAATCAGGATGAACATGACTTGTCCATCTGGCTGTGCCCAAACACTACCTGCCAAAACGAATGCCAACGCAGCAGCATTCATCATGATTTCAAGGCTCATTAGCATAAATAATAGGTTGCGTCGCACCATCACACCGTAAAAACCCAGTGCAAAAAGGATGGTTGCAACGATCAAACCATGTTCTAAAGGGATGTGTCCCATTATTCTTTATCCTCTTCTGCACCTGGTTCACGTTTGCCTAAGTGGAATGCTGCAACCAGTGCTGCAAGCAATAACATCGCGGCAACTTCTACCAATAATAGATAGTGAGTAAATAGGGCTTGACCGACTGCTTTCGGGCCAACAACTTCTGTACCCATTGGCGCAGAAATTGTGGTGTATTCACCGCCTAACATCCATACCAGAATCAAACCTAACAAGAAGCTCATCAGTGCAGGATAGGCCCAGGCATCTGAGGTCAACCATTTGCTTTCCTGTTCAATCGTATCCTGGCCAAGATTCAGCATCATGACAACGAAGACGAACAAGACCATGATGGCACCTGCATACACGATGATCTCAAGCGCACCAGCAAACGGCGCGCCTACGATCATGAAAATGCCTGCAACAGCAAGAAGAGAAACGATCAAACTTAATAATGCATGCACAGGATTGGTGTTGGTCACAACACGTACTGTCGAAACAATGGCCACGAGTGCCATCAAATAAAATGGCCACATCATGGTAATAAGCTCCGTACATCAACTGGTGCACTTTCTTTTTGTGCCTGACCTTTGTCTTTACCGCTCACAGCCATACCGGTAACACGGTAGAAGTTGTAGTCAGGATATTTACCCGGTCCAGAGATGAGTAAGTTTTCTTTCTCATAGACCAAGTCTTGACGTACATATTCACCGAGTTCGAAATCTGGTGTCATCTGAATGGCAGTCGTTGGGCATGCTTCTTCACACATACCGCAGAAAATGCAGCGTGAGAAGTTAATACGGAAAAATTCCGGATACCAACGTCCATCTTCTTTTTCCGCTTTCTGCAATGAAATACAGCCAACTGGGCAAGCAACCGCACAAAGGTTACATGCCACACAACGCTCTTCACCATCCGGGTCACGTGTTAACACGATACGACCACGATAGCGTGGAGGTGCAATTTGTTCACCTGGTACTTCTGGATACAAGATCGTGTCACGTTTACGCGTTACATGGCTGAACACCATCCATAACGAACGTACAATCGATCCGAAGCCAGCTAGAATTTTATACATTTTGTACTCCCTGCTGTCCTAGGCCTGATTCATCAGAATCACAGCACCAGTCACTAACAAGTTGACCAACGCCAATGGCAAACAAACTTTCCAACCAAAGTTCATCACTTGGTCATAACGCGGACGCATTAACGAACCACGTGCCAAGACAAACATCATTACAAAGAATGCTGTTTTGATAATGAACCAGAATAATGGTGGAACAAATGGAATTTCCAGGTTAAATGGTGCAAGCCATCCGCCGAAGAATAAAGTTACGATCAAGGCAGAGATCAAGACCACGTTGACATATTCTGCAACGAAGAACATCCCCCACTTCATCCCACCGTATTCTACGTGGTAACCTTCGGCCAATTCTTGCTCAGCTTCCGGTTGGTCAAATGGATGACGGTGCGTAACCGCAACACCCGCAACCACAAAGATCAGGAAGCCTAAGAATTGCGGAATGATGAACCACATATCACGTTGTGCTTCAACAATCTCACGCATGTTGAATGAGCCTGCAATCGCAACCACACCCATCAACGAGATACCCAAGAACACTTCATAAGAAATGGTTTGAGCAGCAGAACGCAGACCACCGAGTAATGAGTATTTGTTGTTAGACGCCCAACCACCAAATAGCACTGCATAAACTGCGATACCCGCCATTGCCATAAAGAACAATAGGCCGATACTCATATCCGCAACGCCCAGTGTAGGACTTACTGGAATCACCATGAACGAAAGTACCGCAGTTGCCATTGCAACTGCTGGTGCTAAACGGAAAGTCAGCTTATCAGCAAACTTTGGTGTCCAGTCTTCTTTGAACATGATCTTGAGCATGTCGGCAACGATCTGGAACATACCACCCGGACCAACACGGTTTGGACCGTAACGGTCTTGCCATAATGCCAAAAGACGACGCTCAATAAATGACATTAACGCAGCAACCAAAACCACCACCAGCAAGATCACAATGGCTTGAATCACTGAATAAGCGATTGGCCAGTTCTCAGCCCAAAGTGGCGTTTGACGTATAATTTCTTGATTCATGAATTACACTCCTACCGCCACAGACACTGGCTCTGCCAATGAAACTGTTGGTGCCAGACCAATTGGATAACCGATATAACCTGTTGGTAAATATTCAATCACTTGTACAGGTAAGCTGATGCTGGTCTCGCCCGCTTGCACGGTAATACGTTGACCATCCTGAACATTTAAACGGGTCGCATCTTGCTCACCCACCGCAAACATCGCTTCAGGAATACGAGATTCCATCGCAGGTGTTTTAATGGTGAATTCGCCAGAACCAAAAATATGGTGCATTGGTAGAAGACGGAAGCTTTCAGGATTCACAACAACTGCTGACGGCGCCACATAGCTACGTGCAGGACGTTTTGCCAAACGATCGAATAAACGAACACCTGAATCACCACCTTTTAAGTGACCGCCCACTTCATCCTGGTATTTGTTCCAGGCTTGTGGTGAGTTCCAGCCCGCAGACCATGCGAATGGGACCAGTGACGATGCGGTCTGATTCCCCACATAACCTTCCATCGAGAAAGTTAATGCCGAATCAGGATCAGTCGGTTGTTTCGGTTCGTGAACCGATAACGGCGCACGCATTGCAGTACGGCCAGAGTAACGACGTGGTTCACGCGCAATCTTCAAACCGTGAATACGATAGCCTGCATCCGGTGCAACATCTTGAATTGCTTCAAGCACAGGAACATTTTTCACAATGTCATCAATCACATCATCAAGGAGTGTCCAGTCTACCGCTTTGCCTTTAAGACCCGTCTCAATGGCATGTAACCAGCGCCAAGATTCTTTGATCGCATATTCAGGCTTGTAGTAGCTTGGGTCATACACTTGATAGAAACGTTGTGCACGGCCTTCTTGACTCACGACAGTACCATCACCCTCTGCAAAGCTTGCTGCTGAAAGTACGATATCTGCAAGTTTCAAAGTTTCAGTTTCGCTATGATCGAGTACGATCACAGTTTCAGCCTTGTCAAATGCAGCTTTCACTTGCGCTACAGGTAAACGACGAGTCAAGTCATTTTCAATGACAACGACAGCATCATAATCTTGTGCAAATGCTTGCTCCAAGCTTAATCCGCCAAATAGTGCCAAGCCCATTGAGTTCACTTCAGGAACGGTCAATGACAAGCCTGCATGTTCACCAAGGTTTTGTGCAACTTGAGCTGCAGCCTCCATGATGGCAGGATCTTGTAAGCTGGTACCCGAGATAATCAATGGCTTTTTCGCTGCTTTCAAGGTATCCGCAATGGTTTGCGCAAATGCTTTGGCATCATCCGCCAAACCAGAAAGCGTTTCACCTTTAACCGCCGCAGCTACCGCGAAACCTAAACGTGCGATATCATTTGGAGACGCAACCACTTCACCTGTTGCCACATCCGCTAAACGGGTTTGCGTTGCAGCAAGGATATAGATTGGTGATTTTGCATCTTGACCGATACGTTGAACAGGTTCAGCTAACCAGTCTGGGGTACGTGTTGCAGCAGCCATTTCTTTGGCTTTGTTTTTCGCAGCTTGACGAACCGATAAAGCCATACGTGGCGCAGTTTGAGTTAAGTCTTCACCCAGGATCAACACGGCATCATAGCTTTCAATTTCACGCATGTTCGGGTTATAGATGCCCTGTGTTTGCATGATTGATGCTGCTAACTCCACCAGATTCTGGTCTTTTTGCGACATACCGGTTGAATAGTTGTCTTGGCCAACCAGTTCGCGAAGTGCGTAGTTTGATTCCAGGCTTGCGCGTGGTGAACCAATACCTAACACTTTCTTGCCTTGCAATTGGGCAATCACCTGATCCAGTGCCTGATCCACACTCACAGTTGCAACCGTTTCAGCATTGCGGAATTGCGGTTGACGTGGACGGTCTGCACGGTTCACATAGCCTGTACCAAAACGGCCTTTGTCACAAAGGAAGTATTGGTTGACTGAACCGTTGAAACGGTTTTCAACACGACGGATTTCGCCATAACGCTCACCCGGAGAGATGTTACAACCTGAAGAACAGCCATGACATACGCTTGGCGCATACTGCATATCCCATTTACGGTTGTAGCGTGCTGAATGCGTCTTATCCGTGAATACACCTGTTGGACATACTTCAGTCAGGTTACCCGAGAATTCGGATTCTAAAGTGCCTGATTCTGGACGACCGAAATACACACGTGAAGCATTGGCATAAACACCAAAGTCAGTACCGCCAGCATAATCTTTGTAGTAACGCACACAACGGTAGCAAGCGATACAACGGTTCATCTCATGCGCAATAAACGAACCTAACTCTTGGTTATAGTGAGTACGTTTGGTAAAGCGATAGCGACGACGATCGTGCTGAGTCATCACCGTCATATCTTGTAAATGACAATGACCACCTTCTTCACAGACTGGGCAGTCGTGTGGGTGGTTCGTCATCAAGAATTCAACGATCGACGCACGGAAATCCGTTGCTTCTTTGTCTTCAATCGAGATATAGGTATTGTCGGCAGCAGGTGTCATACATGACATCACCAAGCGTCCACGTGTGTCCTCAGGATTTGCATACTGAGTCACCGCACATTGACGACATGAACCAACAGAACCTAAGGATGGGTGCCAACAAAAATACGGGATGTCGATGCCAAGGCTGAGACATGCTTGTAGCAAGTTTTCTGAGCCGTTAACTTCATACGATTTTCCATCGACATGAATTGTAGCCATAGTCGAATTCCTTAAGCTTGTTCTACGTCTAGAGCTGGAGCATGGGTTTTAACCTTTGCTTCAAACTCGCTACGGAAATATTTAAGTGCGCCCATAAGCGGCTCCATCGCACCTGGTGCGTGAGCACAGAAAGTTTTACCGATCCACAATTTACGCGTCAGTTCTTGTAAATGGTCGATATCTTCTTTCTTACCTTCGCCTGTTTCCAGTGCTTTAAGCGCTTTCACTGCCCAAGGTAAACCATCACGGCATGGTGTACAGAAACCACATGATTCACGCGCAAAGAATTCTTCTAAATTACGTGTCGCAGAAACCATACATTGAGTTTCATCAACCACCATCAACAGACAGGTACCTAAACGTGAACCTGCTTTCATGATGCTTTCAGAATCCATTGGTAGATCAATGTGTTCAGCGGCCAGGAAGTCCGTTGATGCACCACCCGGCAACCAGGCTTTCAAGGTCAAACCGTCACGCATACCGCCCGCATGTTCTTCAATCACTTCACGCGCAGTGGTACCGAATGGCAGTTCCCAGAGACCCGGGAATTTGACTTTACCTGATGCACCATAAATCTTGGTGCCTGGATCTTTCGACTTACCTGCTGAAAGGTTGATATACCACTCAGGACCACGCAACATGATGGCTGGCAAGTTATTGTAGGTTTCAACGTTGTTGACAATCGTTGGACGGCCCCATGCACCTGCAACTTGCGGGAATGGTGGCTTGGTACGCGGATTGGCACGACGGCCTTCAAGCGAGTTAATCAATGCAGTTTCTTCACCGCAAATATAACGGCCTGCACCGGTATGAACGTGTAGATCAAAGTTCCAGCCCGTTCCGAGGATGTTTTCGCCTAGGTAACCTTTAGCACGGATTTGCTCTAATGCTTCATTTAAGTATTGAGCTGCTTCGATATATTCGCCACGGATGAAGATATAACCTTGAGTTGCCTCTAGGGTATAACCTGCAATCAGCATCCCTTCGATCAATTGATGTGGAAGTTTTTCCATCAACAAACGGTCTTTAAAGGTACCCGGCTCCATTTCATCGGCATTACAGATCAAATAGCGAGGACCACCATCATTTGGCGCCATCAATGACCATTTGATCCCTGCCGGGAAACCTGCACCACCACGACCTTTTACTGTCGCAGCTTTAATCACTTCAAGTACATCTTTTGGTGGCATGCCGAGTGCTTTTTTAAAGCCGGCATAGCCTTCTAGTGTTTCGTACTCGTCAGCATTACGTACTGCATCCTGTTTGCTCAAACGCCAGGTCAGCGGATGAGTTTCTGGATTACCGTCGCCATAAATTGGTTTTGGTTCAGTATTCATACATACTTCTCCAATAACTGTTTAACTGATGACACTTCCACTAAACCGTGAGTATCTTCATCAATCATTAAGGTTGGCCCTTTGTCGCAGTTGCCTAGACAGCAAATCGGGAGCAAGGTAAAACGACCATCTGCTGTGGTCTGTCCATACTGGATACCCAACTCGCGCTGGAACGCTTCTGCCAAAGTTTCCGCACCCATCAAGAAGCATGCAATCGAGTCACACAATAAAATCACGTGACGACCCACAGGTTGACGGTAGATACGGTTATAGAACGTTGCTACGCCTTCCAGATCCGCCACACTCATGCTGAGCAATTGTGCAATCGCATTCATTTGTGCGTCATCTACCCAGCCATTACGGCGCTGTACACACTTCAACGCATCCAGAGAGGCTGCACGTGGGTATGGATAGTGACCAATGTGATGTTCAATCTCATGGATTTCGTCCGCAGTCAAAATCCCTTCAACATTCACACGTGGTTTTTTATCAGTCAAAATCATCATAATCGTTTACCCCTAGCGATCCACGTCAGCCATAACCACGTCAATGGTCGCCAAATAAATGATCAAGTCAGACACCAGACTGCCGTTAATCACCGATGGCATTTGCTGTAAATGCGTGAACGTTGGCGTACGAATACGCGTACGATAACTCATGGTTGACTTGTCAGAAGTGAGGTAATAGGTACTCGCACCCTTCACCACTTCAGTCATGAATGAAGACTCGCCTGCTGGCATTACAGGACCCCAAGATACGCTTAGGAAGTGCGTAATCAAGGTTTCAATATCTTGTAATGTCTTGTCTTTTGGTGGTGGAACAGCCAATGGGTGATCCGCTTTATATGGACCAGATGGCATGTTATCCAAGCACTGTTGAATAATTTTCAATGATTCAGTGATTTCACGGAAGTGAACCAGGACACGTGCGTATGCATCGCCTTCATATTCCACTGGAATATCAAAGTCGAAGTTTTCATAACCACTGTATGGACGATATTTACGAACGTCAAAATCAATACCTGTCGCACGTAAACCTGTACCGGTCACACCCCAAGCCAACGCAGATTTAGCATCGTATTGCGCAACGTTACGCGTACGACCAATAAATACCGAGTTTTTAAGTGCAGCCGTGTAGTACTCGTTCAAACGCTTCGGCATCCAATCCAGCAAATCTTTCACCAGTTTTTGCCAGTTGTTTGGAAGGTCGTGTGCTGTACCACCGATACGGAACCATGCTGGATGCATACGGTAACCGGTAATCGCTTCAACGATGTCATAGACTTTTTGACGGTCTGCGAACATATAGAATACTGGTGTCATACCACCGGCATCCTGAATCGCGGTACCACAGAACAACAAGTGGTTATTGATACGGAATAATTCGTTCAACAACACACGAATGACTTGTGCACGTTCAGGGACTTTAATTCCTGCCATTTGCTCAACTGCCATCACGTATGGCATGTTTTGCGCACAACCACCGAGGTAGTCAACACGATCGGTATACGGAATGAATGAATGCCAGGTTTGACGTTCAGCCATCTTTTCCACCCCACGGTGGTGATAACCGATATCCGGCACACAGTCTTTGACTTCTTCACCGTCTAGCTGTAACACCACACGGAACGCACCATGCGCAGATGGATGGTTAGGACCCAAGTTCAGGAACATGAAGTCTTCGTCATCATTACCGCGTTTTAGACCCCAGTCTTCAGGGACAAAGCGTAAGTGTTCTTGTTCGAAATCCTGCTTTGCCTGGTCTTGCATATACGGCGTATATTCTGTCGCACGGGCAGAATATTCTTTACGTAACGGATGACCTTCCCAATAGGTTGGCAACAAGATACGACGAAGCATTGGATGCCCGGCGAAATCGATACCAAACATATCGTAAGCTTCACGCTCGTACCAGTTGGCGTTTGGCCAGATATTGGTTGCGGTTGGAATGCTTAAATCATTTTCATTCAACGCAACTTTGATACGGATGTCACTGTTACGCTCAAGCGATAACAAATGATAGAACACAGTAAAGTCAGATGCTGGCAAACCATCACGGTGAACACGTAAACGCTCATCTACCGCAGACAAGTCAAACAGCATGACATAAGGACGTTCCACTTTACGGAGGAACATGAGGACTTCTTGCACGCGTGCGCGCTCAACCCAGACTGTTGGAAACTCTTCAAAAGTCGCCTGCACGTAAAAGTTCTCACCAAATTTGGTTTTGAGCTCTTCTACGATTGCAAATGCTGGGCGTGAATCAACTGGCGTTGATTCTGGCATAGCAATGTCAGTTTCAGCCATTGGCTTGGCTTCCTATTTAATACAAATTCTGGAAATTTTTCCGATGACCATACCCATCACGGGACATGTCAAAAACTCATCGTTAAAATTATTTAATTTCATCCATAGAGCGTAAGTTTTTCACCGCAATACGTTCAGCATTTTTACGGTCACGTTCTGGCATCATCTTTGGCTTATACACAGGCTGAAGATCATCACCAATAACCGCTGAAAGTGGACGGCGCTCTAGTTGAATTTGGTCTTGAAGTAACATCAATGCTTGGATCAATGCTTCTGGACGAGGCGGACAACCTGGGATGTACACATCAACAGGAATAATTTTGTCTACACCCTGAACCACGGAATAGATGTCGTACATACCACCTGAGTTAGCACAAGCACCCATTGAAATGACCCATTTAGGCTCAAGCATCTGTTCATACAAACGTTGAATGACAGGTGCCATTTTGACAAAGCAGGTTCCTGCAACAATCATCAAGTCTGCCTGACGCGGTGAAGCACGAATTACTTCGGCACCAAAGCGTGACAAGTCATGAACGCCTGTTAATGTAGTTGCATATTCAACGTAGCAGCATGAAGTACCAAAGTTAAATGGCCACAAAGAGTTTTTACGCCCCCAGTTCACTGCGGTATGCAACACATCTTCTAGACGCGTCATCATCACACTTTTATTCACTTCTTCCTCAAGTGGATCAGTGACGATTTGACGATCTTGTAATGGATATTGATCGGCATCCGGATTCGCACGGGTTAAAGTATATTTCATCCCGACTTACTCCTGTTCAGATGTTGAGGTAGTCGGTGTTTTAGATTTAACACGACCAGAAGACTGTGCTGGAATATGACCAGTAGGATCGACAACCAACTCTTCAATGTTATTGAATCGGGTAATGTCAGCAATGTTCATATTTGGCGAACCGATATGGGTTTTGACACCAGCAGCTTTACGGCGATCAGAAGGTGCCCAGTTCAGTGCACCGGTTGAAAGTTCGTAAATCAAACCAATTAATAAAACCAGAATAAATACGGCAGCCGTTGCAAAACCCACCCAACCCACTTCACGAACTGAAGTTGACCAAGCGTAAAGATAGAGGGCTTCCAGATCGAAGACCACAAAGAAAATTGCAACTAAATAGAACTTGGCAGACAAGCGGATACGAGCACCGCCCGCACCAACTACACCTGACTCAAACTGCTCTTGCTTCGCACGTCCCCATGCTTTACCCCCTAGGAGTAAGGGAACAGTGAGCATAAAAACGCAAAGAAATGTAACGCCGATCACGAAGGCAATAATTGCCCAATCGTATGGAGTAATGGCACTCATGCGGGGATAACTCCTGGCAGGCCTATTTTTAACAAAGAATGTATGTATTGGCCTTCAAATACACCAAACACAAAATTAATCCCGCCAATTGTACCTGATTTCTAATTTCTCATGCTAGTTGAAGCGCTTTAGTCTTTCGGATGATTTTGTCCATAAAGTTACGGATATAGACGGGATCATGCTTAATTCACCCCTAGAAATCGAATTATCTAATCAAACACCCTATATTGATCATTTTTTTCTTTATCAACGCATCAAAGACATTCTGCATTTCTGCTCAATGCACAAAAATATGGCAACATGAACCCTATGATTGCATTGCTACAAATCTGTGTTGAAAATTTAACCGCAGGTTGTATATATCCTGCGACGGATTATTTTTATCTGGTCAGAAAGCAGTATTTTAATGAATCATAATTCCAACCGGCAGATCAGACGATTGATCCAGCCAGATAACAATATCGAAACCGGGTTGCCATTTCGACATAATATGTTGCAATTCAGCTAAATACTTTAATTATCTTTATACACAGCTCTAGCAATAGATCGTTATTCTAATAGAAGCAAAGAAGGAGAAAAACATGCATCTAGAATACACACACGACTCGGATTATTTCTTTTTTTCACAACTACTAATGCGTCATATAGAAAGTTATGTTCGAAAACATCCAGATGCTGATAACGCGATTTTTGATTTAAGAGACATCTACCAGGTTTTTAGAGAGGACTTTGCCGCCACCACCACCAATTTAGACAGTATTCTCAATATTGCCGACAGCTATAAAGTCGAAACCTTAAATGGAGATCAGGCACTGATTCAGGGCTATAAAATCGACATCAAGAATAATTCACTCCTGATTGATTTCAATGCCGACGCATTACAGGCGCTTCGCTCAGGCAAATCCTTGATCGAACCCGACCCTTCGGTACATGAATAAATACAGGTAGATGGATCAGTACTGTTCTGATCAATTGAGCCAAGGCAGTTAACGCCTTGGCTTTTTTATCGGGCTAAAACAAAAAAGGAATGGTACTTGCCATTCCTTTTTTAATTATTTCTTCAAGCCTTGCTTATAACGTTTTGCCGGCCAGGTCATGATAAACCGTGCACCGCCCAGATTTGGACTCTGATCCACCTGAATCGTGCCACCAAACCAGTACGCAATACGACTGACAATCGACAAGCCTAGGCCATAACCACCCGAAGCACGGGTACGGCTATCATCCAGACGCGCAAAGGCTTCAAAGATACGTGCACGTTCTTGCTCAGGAATCCCCGGCCCATCATCTTCAACACAGACATAGGCATTACCATCGGCACGGATACCGCCACTAATGCGCACCTTATGATCACAGTAGCGTACCGCATTTCCAACCAGATTCTGCACCACACGGTGTAGATAACGACGCTCTGCATCAACCTGCAACGCCAATGGCGGTGCAATCAGCTCGATTTCCTTTTGCGTCTTCAACGCTTCGGTTTCCATTGCCACCTGATCCAAAACTTCAACCAGTACAATTTCTTCGAAATCCAGAGAAGGAGTGCCCTGCTCCAGTTTGGCATAAGTCATGATTTCATCGATCAGGGTATTGAGTGCTTCAATATCCTTATCAATCATGTCGACTTGCTGGATACGGTAATTATAGTCATCTTCCTCTGCCAGCATTTCCATACCAAAACGAATCCGCGCGACAGGGGTTCTGAGCTCATGTGATACCGCACGCATCAACTCACGCTGCGCCTCAATCAGACGTTGAATATGGTCTGACATGTTGTTATAACTGGAAGCCAGATTGGCCATTTCATCGCTTCCCTCAATCGGGACACGCAATGACAAATCACCTGACTTCATCTTGTTCAAGGCATGGCGCACCTGACGGATTTTACGTTCCAGCGGCAGAATCAGACCATAAACGCCCAGACTCAGTAAGAACAGGCTGAACAAGGTAATACCTGCGGAAAGCTGGAATGGCATCCAGTTAAACATCGGTACCGGACCTAGAATCAATACTTGCGCAGGGTGATTAGGCATTGGAGACACAATTGAAATGGTGGTGCCACGAACGGTTGCACTGTCTTTATACAGCAGGATGCTTTGATCCTGACGTAAACGACCAATTTGCTCCGAATCCAGATTGATATCTTTAATATCGGCAATTTCAATCGGGTAATAGAAATGTTTTTTGATCCGCTCTAGATATTCGCGTTCCTGCCCCGGATAGAAAATCAGATAATCCAGCACAAAGATCGGCAGCGCTTTCATCTGGCGTTCGCCAATTTTATCGACTTTGATATACAGGAAGTGTTTAGGATCGTCTTTCAGACCGATAATGATATAGCCAATGCCGTTATTGGCATCGTAACGAACTACTGACTTCTGCTCGGCAATGCGTTTTTTCTCGGTACGCGATAACTCGACCCGCTCCGCATCCACATAGTAGATCGGCAATTCCAGCAAATCAGAAGCATCGGAAATCCAGTCGAGTTTCTGCTGTTTTTCTGGCTGGCGAGATACCCCCTCACTAATGACATAGGAAATGCCATCGGTCAGAGATTCACGATATTCCTGTGCCCGTTGGTAGTTGATAATCTGGACCAGCAAATAACAAAATGCGGCAACCACAACCACCAAAACCACCAAGCCAGCATAAATACGCAAGAATATGCTGTTTTTCAGTACTCGACTTACCATAAGCTAAATAATTCCAAGCTCATTAAAACCCCGCTTGAGCAGCCTGCTACGCAAGTCCTTAGCAGAAACAAGTCCTTAGCAGAAAGGAAAGAATCCCCCTTAAAGAAGGAGGATTCCAGGGATTTAGATCCCGTTGGTTTCTTTAACGAATAAATAACCTTTACTACGTACTGTTTTAATACGTTTTGGATTTTCTGGGTCATCACCGATTTTTGGACGGATACGCGAGATACGCACATCGATCGAACGGTCTTGACCGTCATACTCAATACCGCGTAAACGCTCGAAGATATCTTCACGAGACAAGATACGGCCTGCATTTGAAGCAAGTAACCATAACAAGTCATATTCAGCGCTGGTGAAATCAACCAGATCACCATTTAAAGTCACTGAACGACCACCGTTATCAATCACAAGATCATCAAACTCGATACGTTGTGCGACTTCATCTTCAACCGTTTTATCGGTACGACGTAATAAGGCACGAATACGCGCTAACAGGACGCGTGGCTGAACAGGCTTGGCAACATAGTCATCTGCACCCATTTCCAGACCCAGTACCTGATCCATATCTTCGGTACGTGCAGTTAACATCAAGATCGGTTGATGATAATGCGGACGTACTTCACGACAAACGGTTAAGCCATCTGCACCAGGTAACATCACATCGAGAACCACTAAATCTGGCTGCTCGCTGATAATACGACGAATGGCACGATTACCATCAGTTTCAACACCAACTTCTAAACCGTTACGAATCAAATACTCTTGTGTTAAACGTGCTAAACGCTCGTCATCTTCAACAATCAAAATCTTCGGTAACTTTTCTTCTTGGCTCATTTGTTGCCCCTAAAATCTGAGTGAATCTGTCTATGAAATCTGACAGATACATTGGTTTATGAATTGCAATATACACACGTTTACATTGTAAACAAGTAGCCGTTCACCAAACTGATACACGCTTACCCTGTTTTGTTATCTTTTTATTAAAATTATGAATTTTAATATATTTTTCAGAATTGTAAGCGTTTTTTCTTCAGGATGGATGTTTAGTATAGATTTTGTGCCAATCTTAAACAATTTGTTTCTTTCTTCGCCTATAACAATTTAAGTGTCTGTTTTTTGACTTATCCACAGAGTTATCTATAAGCCTTTTTTAATGGCTTTGTTATGCTATGTCCCTGTGAATTCAGCAGTTAAGACATGAAAAAAAAATTAGTAAAATGTCAAGGATTGATCTAGTACTAAAAATCCCGTATCTTGTGTTGAAAATAAACTTTAACCACTAAGTATTGTGTTTATCCCTCAAACATCGTGGCATGCTTTTTGCTCGATTCAAACGGTCAATGAACATAAAAATAGATGATAATGGAGCTATGCTGACATGAGCATCATCACTTCTACTCCTGGCCAACTTCAGGTCATTAAGCGCACCGGTGAGATTGCGCCATTTAATGCCGAGAAAATTTCTGTTGCGATTGGGAAAGCATTTCTGGCTGTTGAAGGTCAACAAGGTACCGACTCTAGTCGTATCCATGACCGCATCACCCAATTGACAGAAATGGTTATGAACACATTTAACCGTCGTTTACCTTCGGGTGGCACGATTCATATCGAAGAAATTCAGGATCAGGTTGAACTGGCCCTGATGCGTACTGGCGAGCAAAAAGTTGCCCGTGCCTATGTGATCTATCGTGACCAACGCGCAAGTGCCCGTCAGCAAACTGGTGCGAACCATCACCCTACCCTTCAGATTACTGATAACAATGGCCAGCTCCAGCCATTGGATCTTGATGCGTTGACTGCAACCATCCAGACGGCAAGTGAAGGCCTAGAAGGGATCGATGTTCAGGCGATCGTGGATGAGACCGTAAAGAATCTCTATAACGGCGTAAAAGAAAGCGACATCGCCACCACGATGATGATGGCGACTCGTACCCGTATCGAACAAGAGCCAAACTATACTTATGTGACTGCACGTTTATTATCAAATGAATTGGTAAGCACAGGTCTTGAATTCTTAGGTCTACCTTCAGATACACCAGAAGGCAATGCTTTAGAAACCTTCCTCAAGAAAGGTATTGAGCTTGATCTGCTTTCTGCTGACCTGCTTGACTTTGACCTTGAAAAATTGGCCGCAGCGATCAAGCCTGAGCGCTCAAACCAGTTTACCTATTTAGGTCTGCAAACCTTATTTGACCGTTACTTCATTCACTCGAATGGCGTACGTTTCGAATTACCACAATTATTCTTTATGCGTGTATCAATGGGTCTTGCACTCAACGAAGAACATAAAGAAGACCGCGCAATCGAATTCTATGACTTGCTGTCTAGCTTCGATTACATGGCGTCTACACCGACCCTGTTTAACTCAGGGACATTACGTCCACAGTTATCAAGCTGTTACTTAACCACCATCGGCGATGACCTATATGACATTTATGGTGCAATGCGTGACAACGCCATGCTATCAAAATGGGCAGGCGGTTTAGGTAATGACTGGACTCCTGTACGTGCCTTGAACTCTTATATCAAAGGCACCAACGGTAAATCTCAAGGTGTTGTGCCATTCCTTAAAGTTGCGAATGATACAGCGGTTGCGGTTAATCAGGGTGGTAAGCGTAAAGGTGCAGTCTGTGCGTACCTCGAAACCTGGCACTTGGATGTTGAAGAATTCCTGGAGCTACGTAAAAACACCGGTGATGACCGTCGTCGTACCCATGACATGAACACTGCAAACTGGGTTCCTGACCTGTTCATGCAACGTGTATTTGAAGATGCGGAATGGACCCTGTTCACCCCTTCTGAAACACCAGACCTGCATGACTTGACCGGTGCTGAATTTGCTGAGCGTTATGCACACTACGAAGCAGTCGCAAAAGAACAAAACATGCTACACAAGAAAGTACGTGCCAAAGATTTATGGCGCAAAATGCTTTCGATGTTGTTCGAAACAGGTCATCCGTGGATCACGTTCAAAGATGTATGTAACTTGCGTTCACCACAGCAACACGTGGGCGTGGTGCATTCATCGAACTTGTGTACAGAAATCACCTTAAACACCAACCAAGATGAAATCGCGGTATGTAACCTCGGTTCGATCAACCTTGTACAACACGTTCAAGGTGGTGTGTTAGACCGTGAGAAGCTTGCACGTACCATCAAAACAGCAGTACGTATGCTCGATAACGTCATCGACATTAACTACTACGCGGTACCACAAGCGAAAAACTCAAACATGAAACACCGCCCAGTGGGTATGGGGATCATGGGCTTCCAAGATGCATTGTATGAAATGAATCTTGCTTACGGTTCTGACGCAGCAGTTGATTTTGCTGACGAATCAATGGAAGTAATCAGCTACTACGCAATTCAAACGTCAAGCGATCTTGCAATCGAACGTGGTGCTTACTCAACATTCAAAGGTTCATTGTGGGATCAAGGCATCCTGCCAATCGACTCTTTAGAAATCGTTGCCAAATCACGTCCAGAACGCATGTTCGAAGTGGATCGTACCCAACGTTTAGACTGGGACACATTACGTGCCAAAGTTCAAAAAGACGGTATGCGTAACTCGAATGTGATGGCGATTGCACCGACTGCAACCATTTCAAACATTTGTGGCGTATCTCAATCAATTGAGCCGACTTTCCAGAACTTGTATGTGAAGTCGAACCTGTCTGGTGAATTCACCGTGATCAACCCTTACCTGGTTCGTGCATTAAAAGAGCGCGGTCTTTGGGATAGCGTGATGGTGAATGACCTGAAACACTTTGAAGGTTCGGTGCAGAAGATTGCGCGTATTCCTGAGGAATTAAAAGCCATCTTCGCAACTGCATTCGAAGTGGATACCCGCTGGATCGTTGATGCTGCTTCACGTCGTCAAAAATGGATCGACCAAGCACAGTCATTGAACTTGTACATTGCTGGCGCGAACGGTAAGAAACTTGACATCACCTATAAGATGGCATGGTTACGTGGTCTTAAAACCACTTATTACCTCCGAGCTTTAGGTGCAACCTCTGCCGAGAAATCAACCATCAATACCGGTGCACTCAATGCAGTAAAACCGGCATCGGTTGAAGCTCCGGTTGTTGCAGCAGCACCTGCGGCGGTTGCAGAGAAAAAACCAGAAACTCCAGTTGAAGAAGATGGTTTTACGACAGCAGCACCAGTGCCAATGGCTTGTTCGATCGACAACCCAGACTGTGAAGCTTGTCAGTAATTAAATCCGCATACGCCCTTCTCACTTTGGAAGGGCCTTGCAAGATTTAAATCTATAGAGGCATAGATCATGTTCCATCTCAGTCATAATTATCAATTTGGTGTGATAGTGCTGATTTGTGCCTTTCTAGTGTTTTATATCCCCCTCGTTTACGCGTTTTTTAAAATACGTAGACAACAGCGTAATCAAAATAAGTCTTAGGGATTGCGAGTGCCGACTGGTCACTTTTAAAAAATCAATCAATAAAACTTAATTTTGCTTACACAAATTGAGTGTATAGTAAGGACATCTTCTTGATTGAGATGTCTTCATAAAAGATATAAAGCAACGAAGAGAGAATTGATATGTCTATCCTTAGTTGGGACGATTTTGAAGATGATTCGCAAAAACCGACTGCACCTGAACACAAGTCTGCGCCCATCGACACGCAAAAAACGGTTAATACGCAAGTGGTATCTGATTCAGAGCAATCATCGCCGCGCGTGGCAGCTGCACAACCCGCTGGAACCAGTACCGTGCGATCAACAGATTCAGCCGATTCGCTGGCTCGAGCATCTGCAGCCCTAGAACACCTAGACGTTGCCCCTGGCCTGGAAGAACTTGAAATGGGCGCTCAGCGCGTTCAGGTTGATGATAAAGCCATGATCAACTGTCGTGCAGACTTGAACCAGCTTGTTCCATTCAAATACGAGTGGGCTTGGCAGAAATACCTTGACGGGTGTGCAAACCACTGGATGCCGCAAGAAGTCAACATGAACCATGACATCGCGCTCTGGAAGTCTGAAAATGGCTTAACCGAAGATGAGCGTACCATCATCATGCGTTCTTTAGGTTTCTTCTCGACTGCAGACTCATTGGTTGCAAACAACCTGGTATTGGCGATTTACCGTCACATTACCAACCCTGAATGCCGCCAGTACATCTTGCGTCAGGCATTTGAAGAAGCGATTCATACTCATGCTTACCAGTACTGTATCGAATCTTTGGGCATGGACGAAGGCGAAGTCTTCAACATGTACCGCGAGATTCCAAGTGTTGCGCGTAAAGCATCTTGGGGCTTGAAGTATACGCAATCTTTAAGTGATCCGACGTTCAACACTGGTACACCTGAAAACGATCAACGTTTACTTCGTAACCTGATCGCATTTTACTGTGTACTTGAAGGGATCTTCTTCTACTGTGGCTTTACTCAAATCTTGAGTATGGGTCGTCGTAACAAGATGAATGGTGTTGCCGAGCAATTCCAGTACATCTTGCGTGATGAGTCTATGCACCTGAACTTCGGTATCGACATGATCAACCAGATCAAGATCGAGAACCCGCACTTGTGGACGGCCGAGTTCCAGGAAGAAGTGATTCAAATGATTCTTGAAGGCACCATGCTTGAGATCGAATATGCGCGTGACACCATGCCACGTGGTGTATTGGGTATGAACGCAAGCATGATGGAAGAGTACTTGAAGTTCATCTGTAACCGTCGTTTAGCGCAGCTTGGTTTACCAGAGCAGTTTGCCGGTGTAACCAACCCGTTTGGCTGGATGTCTGAGATGATGGACTTGCGTAAAGAGAAGAACTTCTTTGAAACGCGTGTAACGGATTACCAAACTGGTGGTGCGTTAAGCTGGTAAGTTGAATTAACGTTGAACGACACATCAGTTGTCATAAACGACACAACACCTGTCATGGAACGACATGACAGGTGTCATAAAAAATAAAAATTAACATTTATTACAAAACTCGGAAAAACATGGAAAAAACATCAGATCAGAATATTTTGCAAAAAACATTTATTGCAATGATTTTTGCTTTTGTAATTTCTTTTCATGCACAAACTATTTCTGAGTTCTTAACCGTAATAACAGATAATTGGACTGTTTTTCCAATTTCATCAGCTGTCACAATCGATTTCTTAGCTGTTGCTATGCAAATACTACTTGCATTACTAATGATCTCAATTAGTTGGATAATGTGGTCAAAATCACAAGCTAAAGCTCATATTAATGATATAGAACAGATCTTTACTATTAAATTCATTACATTTATTTTAGAGATTGTATTAGTTACTCTTTATTACAGCCTTGCCAAGTCGCTTGAAGTCGACTTTTCTGAATATAATAAGACAAAAAATGTATCTGACTACATCACTAAAGTCTCAGCTTTACCAGAAACTTCTCTCATGATTATGATCTTCGGGATCTTTTTAACATGGGATTTAATTACAGATATCTTTAAAAGTCCAAGTAATTTTGTTTCTTCAGATACCTTTGATAAGTTTTCAGACTTTGTTTGTGGCTTTATTGTCTATTGCTCTGTATCAGCAATATGTTTAATAGCCTCTATCATAATCTTTTTTGTTATCCCACCAAACCCAACAACCTTAACAACAATATATGCCGATTTGGCCTTAATCTTTATTTTATTCTTCTTTTATCAAGCAAAAGCGTACGAATATTATGGTCTTAATACATTTCATTGGCAAGCGACTAGAAAAAATACAAAAAGAAAACATCCACCCACCACATGGGAAAGACGTAGAGTTATACTCTTAATTATCCTATACCTAGCTTTTGCAGTAATGATAAAATGTACCCATTAATAATTGGCTTAGTTGGCCATATACGTTCTGGAAAATCTTCTGTAGCTCAATATATACATGAAAAATATAAATATTCTATTGCTTCAAATTCAGACCTACTTCGAGAAATAGCTAAAAATCTTGATATGGAGCCCAATCGAGATAACCTTAAAAAGTTAGGTGATTCCATATTCTCCGTACTGGGAAATGATACCCTAGCCAGGTTCCGATTAAGTCAGCCTCAGAACTACCCAATAATTGTTGATGGTATTCGTTACAAAGAGGAGATTCAACTATACAGACGTGAACCAACTTTCAAGTTAATTGGTGTAAAAGCACCAGAATATACAAGATATGAAAGATTAAATACGTTAGCAAACCAAGGGAAAGACTCTTTTCTATCAGAAGATGAGTTCCATACCCTTAAAAATGCACGAAGCGAAGTACAAGTAGATGAATTATTAAAACTTACAGATACAATAATAAATAATAATAAAACTAGAGATGATCTCTTTTTTACAATCGACCAATTAATGGAAGAATGGAGAAACTCTTCAAGTTGACTCTAACTTAATTAAAGAAAAGAGTATTTCTTTATTCGTAATAATAATTGCGGGGTTCTTCGATGCCAGCAAATAATAATGATCTCTGCAAGTATTATTAGGATCTTCAAAAAACTCTATGTAGAATCCTGCTTTCATGAAGTCTGTTTCTAAAATCTTTCTGGCATCATTTGTACGATTATAAACATTAGCCAAGAATATTCCATCTTCTTTAATATGCTTAAAAATCTGACTAATTTGATGCTCATAAAATCGAAAGTGAAGTACAAATAAAGCTATAACGACATCAAAAAAAGAAGTAGAAGGAAGATCCGTTTTTGCATCAAAATGAAATGAAATATCTTCATAAGTATCAGCATCAGATGTCATATAAATAATTTCATTTTCTTTCGCTTCATTTTCTGTAAGAATTGGGTTTGTTCCCGCGCCTACCTCCAAAATACTTTTCGATTTATGCATTAATAAAAATTTATTAAATAAGTTTTTAATATCTTTATTAGCGCCCTCAAAACATCTTTTTTCACTCACACGAGCCTGGCAAAGTTTTGACACCTGCTCTAATTCAAGTTCATCGGCTGGCACTTCAATATAGAAAAAATCCATGAGGCGGATATATTTTTTACCCTCTATCTCAATGGATGGATCTCCCTTTTCCTTAACTTGAAATACTCCCTCACAAATTTTTTGATGTGCCATTTTAAATAATTACCCCAACTCTCAAGGTTATTCTTTTGAAAAGAATAAAATATCTTCCGTTCTAACTTTTGCCATTAATCTACGTCTATTCGATTTAATGTTTCTGTTAGTACGTGTGTTTAAACTAAATCCATTTAGGATAGCTAATTCAATTAATTTATCAATTGTACTTTCACGTGATGAAGATTCACCTATCACTAAACACATGTATCCATTAGGTTTAAGTAATCTAAAGCTTTCAACAAAGAACTTTTCCATAAACTCTATATACTTTGAATGACTAGTGGTTTTATATCTATTTGCTCTAGCACCCATTTCTGTTGAGCGTAATGCATTGAAATCCCTGAACCCTAATTTATCCTCAACTAATTCATCTATATCAAACCATAAATATGAGAGACGCTGTGATTTTACATAATCGGCTACACCATAATATGGTGGTGAAGTTACTATAGCACCAATACTCTCTGAGGCCATTTCTGATAGAGAATCAATACAGCTCTTATTCCATAATTGAGACTTACACCTAATATTCTCTCGATTAACGTTATGATCATGATATTTACATTCATTAAATGTAAAATTAGAAGCATCTATGAATGCTTTCATTGAGTTAATAAAAATTAAATTTGCATCTTTATATACAATTTCATCTACTTTGGGCTTTACATTATCACAAACCCATCCCCAGTGCTTTCCTTGTGATGAGCAATTTTTTAAAATAGACGAAAATACGGCTAAAAAAGATCTTTGAATTAATCTATCCTCAATATTTAAGATTAACATGAGTATATAATTTAACTCATCCATTGTTTTTGGATGATACCATGCCAGAAGCTCATCCTTATTGGGATGATCCTTAATAACATCAACCAGAACATTTAATGGATTTGTTTTATTGATAATATTATCTAATTCTGTCAATAAATCCTTAATTTCAGGATACTTGATCTTAGCTTCGGTAATTAAAATTGCTATAGGATTGGTATCAATACCTATGAATTGGCGATTCAAACGAATTGCCTCAACACCTGTAGTCCCAGAACCACAGAATGGATCAAGAACAACATCTCCACACTCTGTGACTTTAGAGATTATTGTTCCAGGTATAGCTGCTACATATGTTGCTGGATACCAGTGAAAAGAATGAAGCCCTGAATTTGAGAGATTAGGAAATGACCAATCAATATTTTCAAGCTCTTTAGTTAAAGAAAAATCAATCAAAGTCAAACTCATTATTTCTATTGGTTAAAAAAACTCCCGAATAAGTCTCAGGAAAGTCTATTGTAAAATAAGTAACATCGAATAATTTACAAAAGTGGTCAACAACTTGTTTACGCCATTTATTCTTTCCTTCTCCTTTTGGCCATTGAGCGTTACCTTTTGTTTTTTTCACATAGGCAATCATACAACTAGTTGAGTTATATCCTAAATTATCTTCTTCCCAATTTAAGCCATGAATAGATACTTCACGAGATATAAGCCCTTTCTCATTCCAAATAAAATATCCATATCCTTGCTGATTAAAGACAGATAGGTTATCTCCAATGCTCTTAACAATTTCAGAATTATGGAGCTTCTTACTAGTCCTAAAATCTTTTATCCAAACATAATCTACAAGACTATATTCACATCCTGTAATAAGCTGCATGGCCAACGATTTTGTTTCGATAGTGTTTCTAAGCTTCTCTTCAAATTGCTGCTCATCAATCAACCAATCTTTAGGTGTTATAATCCCATTAACAACAGCTAGATGAACTAAGTCTGCTTGTAATGCATTGTATGGAACACACTCAGGATGAGCAATAATCATTGTATAAATACGTTCCCGAAATTCGAGCCACTTTTTTATATAGGGTAAAGCCTCTTTCGAGAAACTCATTTCTTGCAATTCATTTAGCCTAATCAGGCTAATCAAACTTTTAAAATTTTCCCTAGCATTATCCCACCCCAACATTGCTGCCATTCTATGCACATTATCAATGTTATCTATATCTATATCTGCAGAGATTGGTGTCTTTGTACCATCAGCAGGACGGATCAATGACATGACGGCTTCGATATCTGTCTGATGCTTTCGCAGAATATCTCCCACCTCAGAAGTTTTACCTTCAAAAATTTCTGTATTTACATAGCCTCCTTGAGGACCACGTACCAATTCTTCTACTCTTCGCTCATGGCTGAAATCAGAGGCTGCTTTTAGTTCAGACTCAACTAAATGACCATAAGGAGGAATTGCTGCATCATGCATAATTGCAGCAGCTAATAATATTTTAGAGTCATGTTTACTTAAGAAACTTTTCTTAGATAATTGATATGCTAGATTCGCCACACCAATTGAATGAGGTAATCTTCTTGATCTCCCAAGTTCTTGAATTAACGGAACATCAAAATTCATTTGTCTCATATTTCGGAGGCGGTTGATTTCTGCACTATTAAGAAGGTCCTGTAATAATTTCGTCAGCTCATCCCCATCAGGAAACTTAATATGGCCATGCAGAATGTCATGAAATTCCATGTATCTTAATTATCTCAAGAAATTTTACATTTTCTATAATCTCATATCCCATCAAACTTTCCAATCTATGGTTCAAATTAGAGGATAATTTACTTAACAATTTACAGTCGTGAAGACGATCTAATTTACTGATTCTACATATTTTTTCCGGAAACAGGATGTTTTCTAATTTTTCATATAATACCCATTATATGAAAACCTTTATAAAACATAGTGTTAAACAAAAAAAACCTTGAATTTCACATAGGTTACTTATATTTTTAAACTATTAAAGTTCATAAAGTAAGACTCAATGATGAGAACATCTCAAGAAGTAAGAAGTGAACTTCAGAAACGAGGTCTATCTATTGCGGATTGGGCTCGTCAGAATGGATTCACCCCTGAATTAGTTCATCAAGTATTAAACTCAAATAGAGTACCTGTTCGTGGCAAAAGCCATGAAATAGCAGTAAAGCTTGGTTTAAAGGATGGAATTATTGAACCAGATTTTAGCTTTGAAAAAATAGAGGAAACCAAATGATGGGAAATTAACTATTTACAAATAAAAACGGATCCCAAAGGGATCCTTGTGTTCAGTACAGAAGTACCGATCTAGACAATCTTAGTATCTTCTGTGTCGAACCATACGTCAAGCCCTTTCACATCAACTTTTTTAGATGTGAGGAGTTTACTTATCCTTAGAAAATAACATTTTAGGGATACATATGCTTCAAAAACATGGAGATATAATATGTCTTATCCTATAAGTCACATACAACAACATATACAGCAACTCATTTTTGAACAGATCCATTCAGCATTTAATCAAAAACCCAATATTGCTGGAACACTACATGGCCAGCGTCGTATTTATCAAGGCTGCTTAGAACGTCGAACTTCTCTTTTTCCCAGCCGTAAGGCTGGTGGTTCAGTTGCTTTAGAAAGCTTTCTGGAATTAGCTTATGCTGTACAACTAGAAAGTCATCCTGCGGTAGAATCTTATCGAACACAGGCCTTAAAAATTCCGATTGGGCAAAATTTGGAACTTTATCCTGACTTTCTGATTCGTACTCACAAAGGTGATTTTGAAGTCCACGAAGTTAAGCCATCCATTCAACATCTGTCCCTAGAAAGCCTGCAACGCTTTGAGAGACTAGCTTCCATTTTGGCGTCTATAAATATCCCTTTTAAGTTAGTTGATGCAAATACATTACCCCAACGCCAATCCCTAACACAATTATTGCATCTTTATTCTCGTGGCCATCTTCAAGACTGGACATCACTTGAAATTGAATTGGCACAAGACCTCTTGATTCGCTATGAATTGGATGATCTAGAACAAGCGTATAGCATTTTAGAAAAAAACCAATTGTCTCCACAACTTGCAGACTTTTTGCTTTTCCATCAAATCATTCAAATCAAAAACGCCAAAAATAATCATCTCACATTAGGAGTAGATCTATGAATACTTCCATTCCTATTCCCAATATTGGCACACGATTTTCTTTTCACGGTTCACATTTTGAGATTAGCTTTATTGGTCATGGCATATGCCGATACTCTGCAATCGCTGGCGGTCGTATATTTCAAATTCCGTATGATCAATTTGAAAAATGGTGTCAGTCAGGGCTTGTCGAATATGAATTTAACACATCCAATTTATTGACCAACCCTGAAATTACTGTAAGTATTATGCGAAAATTCAGGTACGTACAAGCTGCATTAACCAAACTGCCATCCCCTACCGCAATTCGGCCATTAACCACCTTAATTCAGCAAGTTGCAAAAGAACTTCAAGATCAGTTACCACCCCACCCAAGAACTGTTGCTCGATGGATTCAGACCTACAGGTTAAATAATCAACGTACTGAAGTCCTTGAAAAGAAAAAATCAGGTAATCATTATGTCCGATTTTCTTTAGAAATCGAACGTCTAATCCATCAAGCCATCCAAGAAATTTACCTCCGTTCAGAGCGACGAGATGGTAAAGATGTACTGGCGTTTATTGTTGGAAAAGCTATGGAACATGGCTGGACATCACATAAAATCCCTTGTTTAAGAACGATTGAACGTCGTATCAATCGTTTAGATCCTTATGTGGTCATCAACGCCAAAAAAGGATCTCGTACTGCAAGAAAATTACTCAAAGCTGCTGGTCAATCCATCATCAGCCCAACCGTAATGGCTTTGGTGGAAATTGATACCCATTATCTGGATATCATTATTATTGATGATATAACAGGAGCCATTTTAGGTCGTCCATTTTTATCATGTGCGATTGATATTTACACTCGAGTTATCGTTGGGATTTACGTCAATTTATACCCACCAAGTGCATTGACCACAATGTGTGTGATTCGGGACATGATTACCCGACCCCAAAGAGGTTTACCTGGTGGTGTGCCGAGCCAAATTATTCCAGACAATGGCGTGGAGTTCAAAAATAATTCTTTTGCTCGACTATGTGAAACTTTAAAAATTACCATTACGCCATCGCAGATCGGCACGCCAAATAATAAACCGCATATTGAAAGTTTCTTCAGAACATTAACTGAAGGTTTAATCCAAAAACTACCTGGTACAACTTTGTCGAACCCCACAGCGAGAGGAGATTATAACGCCAGTAAAAATGCCAAAATGACACTTGCAGATGTTCAAAAATATGCAGAGCAATGGATCAATGAGATTTATCACACAGATACTCATTCTGAAACCAATCGTATACCAACACTTGCTTGGGAAGATGCCACAAAAATCGTCAAGCCAACTTCTCTTTCAGAAGATGAGGCATCTGTACTATGCCGAAAACCTTACGAGCGTAGCATTAACAAGGGACGTGTCTTAATCGACTACTTGTATTATTTTTCCCCTGTTCTAGCAACCTTTGAACAACAAAAGCTCACCAAAGTGGTTGTACTTGTTGATGAAATAGATTTAGGGCATGTATTTATCGTTGATCCGAATGATCCAACTAATCTCATCAAAGCTGAATGCACTAATCCTAGTTATGCACAGGGTTTGACCATGTATGCCCATCAAGAAGCACAAAAAATCAAAAAACAGATGGCTCAGGCAGATCTTAGACGTTTAGGTGAAAAGGCTAACCTACTTGCCCGTTGGCATTTACTGAAAAAGATCCAAGAAGATTTACAGAGGAAAAAGCCTAAATTACGCCAACTAGTAATAGATTTTCCTGAAGAAATTAAAAATCTTTCAATGCCAATCAAGCCATCCCCAATCGTAGCGGAAGAACAGCAAGCCACCGATGGCTATACAGCATTCTCTTCAATGGAGATCTAAGATGAATCATTCAATATCTATTCTTGAACGAGTTGCTCACATTAATCGCTTTATTGTACGCCATCCAGAATTTAATCACGCATTTCATGGCATCACTGAATGTATGCAAAAAAGTCAGACCTACCAAGAGCCGATTGGTAGTATTTTACACGCTGACGGTGGTCATGGTAAGACTTTGCTTTGTAGAGCCATTATCAAACAAATGCCATCTTATACAACTATCGTTGAGGGTTATGAAAAAACTATTATTCCAGCATTTTATGCTCAGGTTCCATCTCCAGCATCAGTCAAATCAGTGGCCAGTATGCTACTCAAGGAACTAGGAGATCCTAACCCAGCATCTGGAAATACGACTCAAATCTCATTGCGACTGTGTCATTTACTGCGCCAATGTGAAACCAAACTGGTTTTTCTAGATGAATTTCATCACCTATTCCGTTTTCAAAAAACTACTACTAAATTAAATATTGTGGTGTGCGATTGGATTAAATCAATCGTTAATGAAACACAAATTAGCTTCTGCTTGGTTGGTCTATCACAGTTTGTTCCCTTATTAGAAATGGATTCACAGCTAACTCGACGATTTCAATATCACTATCCCTTGCATGCTCTGACACTAGGTTCATCTACATCATACGGCTCGATGTTTCCATTTCTTGCTGAAGTGGAAAATCAAATCAAAACTAGATGTAAAGTCACGTTTGATCAAAGTCTAAACTCGCCCTTAATAACTACACAACTTTATGCTGCCACTGCTGGCAATCCAGCCTTTATCATGACACTTATCAAAGATAGTGTGCTATTTGCCCTTAAAGATAATCGAGAAATCACTACAACTCATGATTTCAGCAGCGCATGGTTACAGGGAACGACAGCTAAAGTCAGTTTGACCAAAAGTGATCCTTTCAAGATGTCACGTAATATTTTGGCGAGTCAGATGAGGATTGCTCTATGAATTCTTATTCTTTATTAATTAAACCTATCCCCTATCCAGATGAAAGTGCGGCCAGTCTTTTAATTAGAGCTGCCGAAGCCAATGGATTTTCTAGTGTTTATTCTCTTTGTAAAATTCAGTCAAGCAGTCCTGCCACAACACTCAGTAGTCATGTAACTCATCAAAAGCGATTTAGAAAACTACTTCAGTTACTAGGCTTATCTGATGAATATACATCACTAGCATTTGCACTAAGTGGCTCTACTCAAGCTATGCCAAGAAAATATTCTAAAATTATTTTAAAGCACAGCTTCTTTCGAAAAGATGTTCTTGCTTTCTGCCCTAAATGTTTAAGTGAACAATCTTATTGGAGACGTCATTGGTTACTGCGCCCTTACACTGTGTGTTTGAAACATGGCACACAGTTATATGATTGCTGTCCAAAATGTAAAAAAGCTCTCAATATCAGTCGAAATAGAATTAATTTTTGTCTCGATTGTGAACAAGACTTAAGAATATTACCAACTTATTCAAAGAATTATGAGGCAGTACAGTGGTTCATGGATACCATATACCATGGTGATCAAAAAATTATTAATCAACTATCAGATTATTGGTTAGCTTTAGAAAAGTTTGATTGGAAATCTAATAATATCGATGCCGATCATCAACGCATTCAAATGGCATATGAATACTTAACAAACCCTGAACAATCGAAGAAAACACTAATCCATATCATTAATTCAAGAGTATCTAAAGCCCATCCTCAAATTCAGGCAGTGTATTTGAAAAAACAAAGTTCAATACTACGTGAATATGCAAATTCTATATTGGCCGATTGCAATCATGTTGATCAACCAGCAACAAATCATCTAAAACAGCTTTTTTCTTTGGATCAAACAAGGACCATTCTAGATATTTCCTATACTAGATTGAAAACCTTAATTCAAAAAGAAAAATTAGCCCCCATAAAAAATGCTAGAGGGTTTATAAATATTAGTAGTATTGATATTGAACGGCTCCTGTTAGACGAATCACATAAAGTACCTTTACTATCTTCACGTGTACAAGATGTCCCAAAAGGCGATCTTCTCACACTTCCAGAAATTGCAGGCCAATTACAAATTCATAAGGAAATAGTTCGAGACCTTGGTGTCAAAGGTTGGTTAAAACTTGATAAAAAGAAAGTGGATGGACACGTAAAAAATGTAGCACCACCAGAAATCATAGAAGAATTTAGCAAAAAATATATTTCTGTTGGAACCTTAGCTCGCCAGCTGAATGTTAATTCTACAAATCTAGCCGATAAGCTAAAGCATTTTGGCATTGAGCCTGTAGGAGGTCCTCACATTGATGGATTGAGAACAAACCTTTATCAACAAACTGATATTGAATACATTACCACCGAAATGATCAATGACCTCAAAATTTATGAAACATATACAGGTCGTCCCTCAAAAAAAAGATTAAAAATGGTTCATTATGAATCAGATCCGACTTTATATTTTTCATTAAGACATACAAGTTCGAAATTACATATCAGCCCATCAAAAGTAACTGTACTTGTTCAAAAGGGTATCTTAAAAAAAGATGAACACTGCCACTCAGTTATTAGAGTAGAAAAAGCTTCTGTATCTATTTTGATAGAAAAGCTCAATCGTCAAGACTTTATTGCTCTAGAGGATGCAGCAAAAGAATTAGGATGTGCAATCAATTGGTTACATATTAATTGGATTAAAACAGGCTACCTAAAACTGCATGATTTTGTGTACTGGAAGTTTGTAAAGACGGAGGATATAGACCAAGTAAAAGCTCTTCAAAAAGAATATATGACAGCTATCGAAGCTAGTAAGCTTTTGGGTATGCACCGCACTCACATCATTAATCTCAAAGCTCAAGGAAAAATTGATTCCATATCTTTTGGCGAATCAAATTCCTTAAATTTATATCGAAGAGAAGATGTATTAAAATTACTTAAACAGCAAAATAATGACGATAATGTGATCTGATATATTATAAAAATCAGATATTTTTGTTCAATGTTCAGAGTTAACCTCTCGTTCCTCACGACGTTTTTTTAGTCGTGCGACTACTTCATCATGTGGAATTGTAGGGCGTGGATCTGCTTGTGATGCTTCAACTTTAGCTTTGAACCATGCGTTGTATTCAGCTTCATGGTCGGAACTATCAAATTCAGACACAATAGGGTCAAAAACAGTACTCATATGCTTATCTCTTTGAATTTTTAGACAATACTTTAAGAGGCCTTTTGGGAATATCCATCAATTGCATATCCCATTTTTTGAAACTCACCTACAACTCTCTTATAGTCTAACCACAATATGCTTTAAATTTAATTTTTATTAAAACATTTTAAGTTGTTTTAACAAATAAATATAAATTAACAAAACGACATGTTTTGTCGTAAACCAGCATTTTTCTATTTCATTGCTAATAATCTTTTTTTAACCTTAACTCACCTTAGCCATCAACTGACACTACTGTAATCACTCATGAAAGACATTTTACCTATTGGAACCCCAACACTGCCATTCTCGGAACTTGAATCACAAAAATTCGAGATATTATGTACCGAAATACTAAAGAGAGATCCAACCTTTATAGATGTCCATCATATTTTAGGGAAAGGACGGCAACAAGAAGGAATTGATATTTGTGCAAAATATAGAGATGAATCTTTTGGACTTATTGCAATAGAATGTAAATGCTGGAAAAATTACAATTCTACAGAATTGAAAGAAACTCTTAACAAATTCATAAAAGAAAATGAAATTAAAAGGAATATAAAAACTTATCTATTGATATTTTCTCAAGATTCAATACCTATGAATATTGAGAAAAAAATTCGAGATTACCAAGATATATTTAAAAAAAATTATGATATTGAATTAGAAACATGGACAGGAATAGATCTTACTCGCAAATGCCAATCGCATCCAGATCTTATAAAAAAGTACTTTCCTACCGCTATTTCTGACATGTTCGAATGTAAATGGATGGCTAAAGTAAACTTTATAGAAAATCTACATAAAGCCTTGTTAAATCAAGATCCTAAGATCAGAGATCTTGGAGAAAGTTTATTAGATCATTCATTTGTTAATCCAGAAAGTTTGGAAAGCAAATATATTCATGGAAATCATTTTACATATAAGAATAAATGGGTAGAAATTTCTGCAATTTTACCTACTACAAACTATTTTGGGTCGGCAGCAATTACAATCACTGCGCATGATACTCATGGAACTATAATAACACTGGATAATAAATGGCTTCTTAAAAACTTCTTAGGTAACGATGGTCAACCCATCAATTCCAAGTACCGCCCTTTTTATCAAGGTGGAGTTTATCAAAAAGAGGATCAACATATTATTGACTTTAAAAATTGTAGATTTCACTTACCATTAGAAGCTGTAGAGGAAATTTCAAAAGCAGCTGATATATTGACCCATTACTATATAACTGCTTTTGAAAATATTGAAAAACTATGGAGTGCCAAATATTTTCCATTTATATCTAAATATAAGAATGAAATACAGATAGGTCTCTGTGCTATTGATACAGAGATGTGGGACCAAATCCAAGAATTTATACATGCACATGATATTGATAAAGGTGATTCAGACTGGCATATTTTTTATGCCCATCATGCCTATTTACAGGTACATAGCCCTAGAAACACAAAAGAATTAAATACTGGATTTCATGGAACTTTTTTTGCTCACAATATAGATGGTATCAACTTTTCAAATGAAATAACTCTAGTTTGGCAAAAACCCTACAACCATAATGACACTATCTCTGATAAGGATTGGTGGTCATGTGAAAAGGCATACACTTGGATCACAGAAAAGCTAATCCCAAAAGTCATTGACTGGCAAATTGAGAAGCAACTAACAGGTCCTTTGGTAAAAATTATTAGAAGTAAGTCCGTTACAAATAAAACAAAATCATATTGGGACAGATATAAACCTTTTAGAGATATCAGAAAAAAAGCTCTTCTTGACTTTAATCATTTTAGAGAATTGGAATTAATCGATGTCATTTCTAGATTACAGTATTTTTATATCTGTTCAGAAAGTAATCGTGCATATTTTGATAAAAAAGAAATATCGCAATTATATCGTGCACTAATTTCTTTAATTCGTCATGGCCGAGGATATTTCCCTTACCTTAATTCCAAATTGAGTTTCGGGAGCAGGGATTGCAGTAACATCAATGAATTAATTGATTATCTTAATAAAAAAATAGAAGTAGAGAGTTTCCTAATGAATAACAATGAAATTGAACTAATATTTCGAGCTATGCTTGAAGCAATCCGTGATACAGATGATTGGTTGACTCATCAACAGAAAGAAGAAATCTATTCAGCCTTACAACCTTTCATGAGCTTCTATGATTATACTAATTCTATTGAAAGGTATTCTGAATTCTAATAGTTTTAAAAGAGTGGCTCTTTTATGGGCCTATATTAACTAGGCTTTTTTAAACTGTGTGATGTATTTAAGAATTGGCAATTATCTGGCTGTATCTCGCGCACATCACACACAGGCGTCGCACCAAATTATCATCGATAATCTCGGTTAAATTGTGATGCACTTTCATAACCTACGACAAAGGCTACATCCGATGCAGGATGTTCACCAGAGAATAAAAACTAGCGTGCTTCCTGTAATCTAAGTTGCTTTTGATATTGGATATAGAAGAGAGAGTTCATGAGTATCTAACCTTTAACTTATTAAAATACTATTTCTAAAAATAGACGACACAATTAGTCGTTCAATATTCTTTTGATGTTTACCCTGATTTGAACAAATCATATTCTATATAAAAAATTTATGCTTTAAAAACACGATACTTTCCAATCATCCAATCACTGAAAAAATTTTGAGGCTAATAAGATGAGTTATTCATTTCCTAAATATACGCTTATTTATCATTCTAGAAATGGATCATTAAATTTTGAAGAACTAGTTGAGGAGCTATCATCTAAAGGATATATGCTTGAAACTGAATTAAGCTTTCTGCGACCCACATACAATGCCGCTTCAAATGAAGATTTCAAAAAGCTCTTTGAATTTTATTACCCACAAAAAATCAATAGCATAGAACTACGAACTATTGGTACTTCAGCAGGTGGAGCACCTGGCGATAATACATATGCCTTCTATAATGCAAATATCGTTTCACATAAAGAGATTCTTGAGATTCTCACTGAGTTCAATCAACAGTCATTAGATGAGTGATCTTGGCATCTATCCTTAAAATGACAGCTGTTATGTCGTTTTAAGTGAAAAATGACAGCTATTGTGTCGCTGAGAGATGTCATCCAATGTCGTTAAACATACTAAAGTATTGATTAGTTGTATTGGAAAATGACAACTGATGTGTCGTTCAACGATTAACAGCGAATAAAAAACCGCCTAAATGGCGGTTTTTTATTATATAGCCTTAAAAATACATTCAATCAATAAAATCAATAGATGAAATGATTTTTATGTTCCAATATTTCCCAGAACTGAATAAAAACAGTTAAGACTCTTGCCACCAGTTTTGTTTAAGATGAAATCTATCGTGAAGCTCTTTTTGGCCCTTAGATGTAATGCTGAGTGCTCGGCTGTCAGGCATTCGTACCAACCATTTCATCTCAATCAAACATTCTAAAAGTCTTACTCCCAATTGGCCTGCAATATGCGGACGTCGCTCACTCCAATCTAGGCAAGTACGGCATATGAACTGTTTTGTTGAACAGTCTGTTATTAAGTTAATACCAAAGTCTGCAAAAAACTCTATACCAGCTGGAGTAACTGAAAAAGCATCATCTTGAAGTAAAATATAACCCTGAATACTAAAAGCATCTACTAAAGCCACGCCAAGCTTTCCAGCAATATGATCATAACAAGTACGCGCTATACGTAGACTTTCATCCTTGGGGCCAACCTTAAATTTTAATTTCACCTCAGGGGCTGCAACGCACATCAATGCTTGCAACATTTGCGCTACTTGAGGATTTGCCAGTTTGTAGTAGCGATGCCTACCTTGTTTAACAAGTGAAATTAGCATTGCCTCAGTTAGCTTAGCTAAATGCCCACTTGCCGTTTGTGCAGTAATATCAGCATGATCTGCTAACTCTCCCGCTGTAAGTGCCATTCCACTCATTAACGCTGTCAGAATCTTTGCCCTAGATGTATCACCAACCAAGCTGGCAATCTCTGCAATAGTATTTCCTGCATCAGCATTTGACATCATGAACCTCTTCATGGAAACCGTAACGGCTGAATAGTTCGGTCTACACCGAAGCATGCTTTTTGGACGGTTAGTAATATACAAAAAAGATCAACCATCACGAGTATACTTTTATGTCAGACCACGAAACAATATCACCATCCGTTCTTTACTTCGGCACTCCTGTAGTCCTGATTACTAGCCTTAATCCAGATGGGACTACAAACATTTCTCCCATGTCTTCTGCATGGGCATTAGGCGATCGTGTTGTACTTGGGCTAACCTCAACCAGCCAAGGAAGTGAAAATATTTTACGTGAGCGCCAATTGGTACTGAATTTTCCATCAGCCAATCTATGGTCTAAGGTTGAGAGTCTTGCAAAATTAACTGGAAGAAAACCCGTTCCACCTCATAAACAAAAAATGGGCTATCGGTTTGAGGCTGACAAATTTAATTCGTCAGGTTTAACTTCTCAGCCATCAGAATTGGTACGTCCCGCTAGAATTGCTGAATGCCCAATACAGTTTGAAGCAGAAGTAGTCGCTTGGCATGCTCCGGGTGAATGGCCTTCTGAGCGTCCAGAAACGTTTTATATTATAGAAACCAAGGTATTACGAGTACATGCATACAAAGACATTTTAATTCCAGCAACCAATCATATTGATACTGATCAATGGCATCCTTTACTTTATGTTTTTAGGCATTATTTTGCTAAAGGTCTCAAACTAGGACAGACATTTAAAGCTGAAGCATAAATAAATAGCTCTACATTGAGCTTCTACTCCACTGCTTGCTTGACTAAAATGAGATTTTATCCCGTGACTAGAGTGCCGTAATTTTGGCACTTACCCCCTTCTGAAGATAAATCATAAACAGAGTTAATATTAAACTAGTGTATTTAATCCCATTTAGCTTATAGATCGGCTTACACTACAAAAAGTTTCTTAAGCACTGCTTTATTTATTATTTGGCTTAATCCTACCTCCCCAACCCTACCAAAAACCCCTCAATTAACCGCTCTGGATCATCCACCCCATTCCTGCCGCCCAAAAGCAAAATCATTGCCCCATCGACCACAAATAAAAACATATGCGCATCCTTTTTAGAGGCATGTACTACATTGGCTGAAAGCAGCTTAAAAATTTCATTAATCAGCCATTTCCGATAATTCACCACAACCTGATAAGCCGCAGGATAACGCTTTTCAATCTCAAAAATCGCTTTAAACGGTAAATGATAAGGTCCGTCCAGATGCGCATGTAAAAAGAATATCCGTTTCAGTTTTTCATGTAGCGTAAGCTGTTTTTGCCGATAAATCAGCGCAAATACGTCTTCTTTAAGCGCTTCGGTTTGAAAACCCAGACTCATTTCAATCAGCTGTTCTTTCGATTGAAAATATTTATAAAAGGTTGCTTTGGCGATTTGAGATGACTCAATAATCAGATCAACCCCGACGCAATGAAAACCATGAGCATTAAACAACTTTCGGGAAGTCTCCAGCACCTTTAAAGCGCGAAATGAAATTTCTAAATGCGACATATAGTGTCCCTATAATTTTTTTGTTCGCACTGTACCTGCCAACGTGTTAGCGGCAAAAAAGGCATACAAAAGCCCGAAAAGACGGCTCAAGCACATCTCTGATTTTATTGTTGATTTGGATTTTTAAGTCATGACGACCTAATGCCTAAAAGCATTTAAACGCAATCAAGCATTATTAGGATAAATAAGAATACGATACATGGCCAACTCCTACAAAATTCGGAACGCTGCCAAGACATAAAGATTATGGTGGCAGGGTGAAAGAGGGTTGACAGACTGAACCTAAGAATCAGCACGCCCGGAGGCGTCCCCCTTTCGCCCTACCGCTACAAAAGGGGGACGAACGAGTCTACATCAAAAAAACAAGTTTTTTCAATGTACTTAGGATACGGTCTGTCAAAACCGGCTGGCATGTAGGCCAGCGTTTAAAGAATAATCGGAGTATTGATTAGTGTCAATGTGCGAATTGATCGTAAAAAATAGGTTTATTATTAATATTCAACAACTTAAATATTTTTATTATTTAATATTTTTAATTTATGATGTAAGCATATTTTATCAATCCTATTTGAGTTTATGATCCCTTTATAATGAAAGCCTGCCTTGTGATTCTCAACCTTCTTTTCAAAGGAGGTGGCCCGCAGATCAAAGCACTATCGATGACCATTACTTGATTAGAAGGGCTTTAACCCTACTCATGTATACAAACAGATCAACAGATAAGCTGACAAAATCGCGATAGCACTAATCAATGAACTCAAACGTTTAACATTCATTAATCCATAGAGTAAATTAGAGACCAGCCCGATCAGCACAAATAACGTGGCGCACATACTTTGTAAAATGATTCGGTGTTCTGTGCCGTTATAATGCTGCCAGAGCTTTAAGTTTTGATAATTCTTTGAGCCAGTAACAAATTGTTCTGCAAATACCAGAATCGATAGAGGCATGGCATCTACAATACTGCTTACCAACCATCCCAGCACAGCTGAAAGCATCAATCCCAATAAGGGATCAATTGAATCGCGATAATGATAAGTATTATCTACAATATCAAAAATTTGGTAGACCAGTTTTAAAAAGTGTAGCAGTGCACCGATAATTGCAATCATCAAAAGAAAAAAATGAAATTGATCAAAATAGACCAGATAGTTCATCACAACGATGAGCGTCACCATGAAACTACCTAAACAGACAGCCATCGTATTCGAAAATTGAGTATTGACATAACCTCTCACACTCCCGAGGGAGCACAAATGAGGATACCAAACAGCATGCTCATTACTTTTCGCAGTGTTTGTCTTTGTTCTATCTTTCAAAACGCCCTCCTTCTCTTTATTGAATAAAAATTCAACCCTTTAAAAAGCCTTAGAAAATAAATGGAATAAGCGCTTCAATAACATCTATATGCAGTAGCAAGGGCAAACTTGCAGCGAAATCACAACGCTGAATCACTATAGTAGGTAATTTTTTCGGCCTAATTTTAAATTTTCGGTATAAACACTTATCAGCTAAATTTTAAAAATAACTTGGCAGCTAGCTCTATCAGTTTGATATTTTTCATTAAGCAAGAGCCAGTACACTATATGCAGCCAGACTCATCACCACGACCCATATCGGGCTGTGCGGCTTAAATAGGTTAAAGCCATACAACAAATTGAAGAAAATCCCGATAATTAAACTCAGAGTAGCGCCTATATTACAAAGAATGATTTTATGACCCAACGGTTTAAACTGCGTCCACAATAGCCAGGCCTGATTCCAGACATTCCCTGAATCCATGCTAAGCTCTTCAGCAAAGATCAGTATTTGCTGTGGCATCGCTTTATCAGTTATATGAATCATGAGGGCCAACAGACCGGCAAGAACCAACCCGATAATGGAGTCTGTCAGATCCCGAAAATCCTCCAGCTTATTAATAAGTGGATAAATAATTTTAAATAGGAATAGGACAACACTTAGCCCCACAAAAAACTTGAGAAAAAAGATAATCTGATCAAAATAAATCAGGTAAAACATCATGATGAACAGCATAAACACAAATATTCCACCAAAGTACACAATACCATTTAATGTGGAATCTTCTGATGAATGGTCCCGCCCACTTCCCTGATTGTTCGTTTGCTTAATATTATTATTATTGCCATTCACCACACCAATATTGATATTATTTTTCATTCTTCACCTCCAAACAACTTGATCTTTAATTTACTTTTACTAAGCACTAGAGCAAATAAATATCATAATTATTTTTTTAGGCATGATTTTCACAATCATATTAAAACATCTACAACGTGTAATTGAAAATTTTGAATCCTGTTAGACCTGGAATATATAAATCGGATATTTATCTTCAATCTGAAATTGCATATCCACTCATTACGCCCTGAGCATTAAAATAGATGGCAATTGAAGCCCGTGTTTCACTAGAAGCATTTGCGCTCTGCGGACCAAACTTTGCCGGGCTATTCTGGGGAGCTTGAGTCATGATCACTTTTTTTGGACGATCTTGTTCCGCATAATAGCTCCAGATCTCAGTGTTATCGGGATATAAAGTTTTATCTCGCGTAGTGCCATACAACGCAATAACATCGGTCTTTGTGGTTTTGCTCTTGATCAGGTGCGTTTCGGTAAACACTTTTTCAAATCTTTCCACCGGCTTGGCACCGACCGGATTTAAACTGGATGCACAGCCACAGCACCACATCATGATAAAGATAAACAGGATTTGATTTTTGTACATACCGAATAACTTTTACTCATATAAAAGTTTCTATTATATTTTTTTAGACTTTATTCATTTTATATATGCTTTTGAAATTCTTTAAAATACAGTTTTAAAATAAACAAGGTAATAGACAACATTTTAAGTTTTTCGTATTACTGATTTAATTCAAGAGCATTCTCATTCTAGAAGATATTTATCTATATTGATCACAGCAGTTGAGCTACCGATATATACAACAGGCAGAATTGAAGAACTGGCCTCAATATCGGTATCGGACAGCAACATCAAGCGACTTTGAAATTTTGTTCAGCTTGGTCAAAATGGACGACAACTATTCCACGCGATACCGCTACAAGATCCACAAAAGTCAGGTCGATTCAGTTAAAATAACAAACTGCTTATCCATGCATTACTGTCGAGCATGGCATCGCAATACGAATGACCTCAGCTTAGGTTTAAAAATTTACAGATCGGCGAAGCAAACAAGGTTATTGTTATTTGATCAAAATGTGACACATTTCTCTAAACGATAAATCAGAGATTTTCCAGTATTTTATACAAATTAAATACATAAAATAATTAAAAGCCACTTGATTACTACATTTTGAAACATTCGTTAACTAAAACACTGTCTAATTTAAAGTAAAATTCATGAACTAACTCCTCTAACGTCAGTGACAAGGTCACCCCTTGACTGATGTGCCTTTAATTGCGTCTGTATCATCATTTAAATTCTTTCTCTCTATATGGTCTGTCATATAGAGCGTCATTTAATTTTTAAGGTAAATTGAATGAAAAAATTTTGGAAATATTTATTAGTACTGCTCGTGGTACTAATTATTATTGCAATTGCCTTTCTTTTTAGACCAGTTGCGTCTAAGGCAATTAAAACAGCAAATGACGAACCGACTGTCGATGTTGTACTCATCGGCGGCGGGATCATGAGTGCCACCTTGGGGACTTACCTCAACGAATTACAACCCGACTGGAACATCCGCATGTATGAGCGTCTTGATGCAGTAGCACAAGAAAGTTCAAACGGTTTCAACAATGCGGGTACAGGTCACTCTGGCTTTATGGAAATGAACTATACCGAAGAAAAAGACGGTAAAATGGACATTTCTAAAGCCATCAACGTGGCAAGCCAGTTCGAAATTGCAAAACAGTTCTGGGCTTATCAAGTGAAGCAAGGTGTACTCGAAACGCCAAATACCTTCATTAACCCGGTGCCGCATATTGCATTTGTCTGGGGCGATAACGTGAACTTTATGGAAAAGCGTTATGCTGCCATGGTTCAAAGCCCGTTATTCGCTGGCATGAAAATGAGTGAAGATAAAGCTGAAATTCAACAATGGGCACCATTGGTGATGGACGGTCGCGATCCTCAACAGAAAGTTGCTGCAACCCGTATGGACGTTGGTTCTGACGTGAACTACGGTGCAATCACCAAGCAGTTGATTGGCAACCTTGAAAAGAGTCCAAACTTCAAACTCAGCACATCAACTGAAGTGACGGGCATCAGCAAAAACGATGACAACACTTGGTCTGTGGCTTTTAAAGATGTGAAATCTGGCAAAGTTGATCATGTGAAAACACGTTTTGTGTTTATTGGTGCGGGCGGTGCGGCAATCAAACTCTTGCAAATGACCGGCTTACCAGAAGCGCAACAATATGCTGGCTTCCCTGTAGGTGGTGAGTTCCTTGTCACTGACAACCCAGCAGTAACTGCAAAACATACTGCTAAAGTGTATGGCCGTGCTGATCTTGGTGCGCCGCCAATGTCTGTGCCACATATTGATACCCGTTATATCGACGGTAAAAAATATGTACTGTTTGGCCCATTTGCAACCTATTCAAACAAGTTCCTGAAAAATGGTTCACAGCTTGATTTGCTTGCATCAACCAATAAGAACAATGTGTTGCCAATGGCAGCGATTGGTCTACAAAATGCTGATCTGGTTCAGTACCTTGTAAGCCAAGTATTGATGTCGGATGCTGACCGTTTCAACGAGTTGAAAAAATACTACCCTGAAGCAGATCCAAAAGACTGGCATCTACAACAAGGTGGTCAACGTGTTCAGATCATCAAGAAAGAGCCGGGTAAACCAGCTAAATTGCAATTCGGTACAGAAATCTTTGCATCTAAAGATAAGTCTGTAACTGCATTACTTGGTGCTTCACCAGGTGCATCGACCTCACCTTACATCATGCTTAACTTGCTTGAAAAAGCATTCCCTGAGCAAACTAAAGGTGTATGGAATGACAAGTTGCACGAGATTGTCCGTTCTTATGGTCAAGACCTTGCCAATGATCCAGCCTTGCTTGATCAAATCCGTCATTATTCAAGCTCAACACTTGGCTTGAACTATACGACACCAGCCAATATGGTTCCTGCAAAAAAAGCGGTAAAAGCTGAAGCTGTTGCTCAGTAATTCCGTGTAGGAACATGTTAAAAGGGAGGAGTTTCGGCTCTTCCCTTTTTTTATTTTTTCGCTGTTTTTTATTTTCTCTCTGTCTTTTTAAATCTATGTCTTCTGCTACAAGCCCATCTGCTTTTGCCGCATTTGCCTGTTGTGACTTCAAGTTATTGACCATCAATCAATGCTGCCTAACTTTTGCGGTGCTGATTCAGGAAGTGCTGATTGCCTTTCATCTGTATCAGATCACCAAGAATCCGCTACTGTTGGGGCTGGTCGGCATCATGGATTTTTTGCCTTTTCTGGCGCTTTCTTTGTGGGGCGGTTATATTGCCGACCGTTTTAACCGGCAGCGTATTTTACAGATCAGCTTTAGCATGGCCATTCCCCTTACCATCGCTTTATGGCTGTGTTTTGACCTGTTTCAATCTGAAAAAATCACCACTACGGTGTTAGTAATTTCCAGCTTTAGCATTTTATTTTTATTTGGCTGTATACGCGGCATTTATAGCCCGTGCTTTAACTCGTTACGACCTTTTGTGGTACCCGAACATCTTTATACCAATGCCGCAACCTGGACCAGCATGTGCTGGCAGGCCAGTGGTATCCTTGCCCCTGTGCTCGGTGGCTTTTTGCTAGCGCATTTTAATCTGGATATTAGCTTTGGCGTTATTGTCGGATTATTTGCTGCTGGCAGTATCGCACTATGGAACTTACAAACACGAGAGTTTCCACAACTCCAGACTGAATCCATTTTCCAAAGCCTGCGACAGGCACTGCAATTTATTTTTAAAACCAAAATTATTTTCTGGGCCATGTTTCTCGATCTGGGCTCGGTCTTTTTTGGCGGCATCATTGCCCTACTGCCGATTTTCGCACAGGATGTATTGCAGATCGGCGCCGATGATTTTGGTCTATTGCGCGCTGCGCCTTCGTTTGGTGGCCTGATCATGATGATCGTTCTGGTGCGTTATCCCCCAAAACACAGACCCTGGCAGATCATGCTGCTGGCGGTTGCAGGATTCGGATGTTGCACATTGTTATTCGCTGTTACCAGACACCTCTATTTTTCTGTCGCAGTTCTCATTATCATGGGGGCTTGTGACAGTATCAACATTGTCATCCGTCAAACCATACTGCAACTTATCCCTCCCAAGGACATGCTTGGACGTATTGCGGCCATTAATGGCATCTTTGTCACGTCTAGTAATGAGCTAGGCGCCTTGCAGTCCAGTGTGATGACACGCTTTTTCAGCGTAGTCCCAGCAATGCTGATTGGCGGTACACTTTCTTTGCTCTGCGTGGCGATAACCCGAAGCAGAAGCAAAGAGTTATTTAAGTTTCGTTTTTAAATTCTTTTATATCGCTGTTTAGAAAAAATCAATGTAAGTCATATGAAACACACGTTGCCCGCGTCCTCTGGCGCATCCAGGTTTATTCTTGTTTCCATTTTTGTATGGCTGGTGCTGTTGTGCCTGCAATCGGTCTATATCGTGATTATTGGCGGCAGTGCCTATCTGTTCTGGACCGCTTTGGGCCTACTGATTTTAAATGTACTCAGCCTTTATGCAACCGTGTTAAAAAACCGGATTGCCACTGCACTGACTGCGGTGTTGTTGATTTATCTGGTGCTGAATTCATTGTTCTGTACTTATCTGATTGTCGCTTTCTATTGTATTTTTTACTTATATTCTGACGAATATAAGAATAAACGCCTGATCAAACTGGCAGGTTTATTCCTGATCATGATCATCTTTGCGCTGTATCAAAGTCAGTCGCTGCATGAATTAAAACAAAAATATGCCCCTTATGAAACCGGTGAAACCTGGCAACAACACGGCGCTTTATAAAAACGTGCTAATAAAAAAACCTCACATGCTGTGAGGTTTTTTATTGGATCAGACTAGTCTTGCGAGTCCGGATACAAAGGACGGTTGCCGGGACTAATGCGGTTGATATGCAGGAAAGTCATGTGACGTTCATACTTGTCCAGAATGTCATTAATCACCTGTTCTTTGGTATAACCGACCAGATCATTGTCCTGCGACCCTTCATACAGGAAGGTCTCTAAACGGTAGTAATGTTGCTTACCACGTTTGCCACGTTCACTGAAGGTCGGTGCGATATAGCGCACAGGCCAGATCTGATACACGAAGTTATGCTCTTCTTCGATGTAAATGGTCAGATCAAGATGATACAAGGTATCGCTATCTTCCACCTCACCTTGCGTGACTTCAACACTCATACCACGCTTGACCAGTTCATCTGCCACAGTCTGCACCGCAGGTTTACACACACTGTCGAGCATACGTTGAGTTTCGCTACTGCCAGGATGATGCATCACACGCGATAAACGTTGCTTCCAGTTCAGGATATCTACGTTACCGACTACAGGCGCTGCATTCAGACTGCGACTGGCTTTACGATAATCTTCCAGACGCAAGGACTTATACAGCCCCGCCATGACCAGTAACATGACAAAACTAAACGGCAAGCCCATGATGACCGTGGCACTTTGCAAGGCGGTAATGCCGTTTGCCATCAGCATGGCAACCGTCAATAAGCCAATCGCCGTGGCCCAGAAAATCCGTAACCAGCGCGGCGCATCATTATCGACATTGGAGAATTTGGTGGTGAAGTTACCCAGTACCAACGCGCCAGAATCCGCCGAAGTCACATAGAACAGCAAACCTGTAATGGTGGCAATGCCCGCAATAAAGGCAAAGCCCGGATATTGCGCCAGCAAGTCATAGAAACCATGCGCAGGATCGGTCAATACCGTTTGTGCCAGTGCGGTATTTCCATCAAAGATCACGCTATGTAAGGCACTATTACCAAAAATAGATAACCAGGTAATGGTGAACAATAATGGAATGATCAAGGTGCCGCAGACAAATTCACGGATGGTACGACCACGCGAAATTCGCGCCAGAAACAGGCCCACAAATGGCGACCACGCCACCCACCATGCCCAGAAGAACAAGGTCCAGCTATTCATCCAGTCTTTTGGACGGTCAAAGGCAAAGCTTTCTAGCGCCAGACTCGGGAAGCGGCTAATGTAATCGCCAAAGTTTTGTACCAGTGCATTGAGCAGGAATTCGGTATTGCCAAGGAACAGCACAAACAGCATCAGGCCAATGGCAGCATAGATATTGATTTCAGATAGAATCTTGATGCCTTTATTGACCCCTGCTGTCACTGAAATAATGGTGACGATTACCGCAAGGCCAATCAGGGCAATCTGAATCCAAAGATTCTCAGGCAGGCCAAATAGTACATGCAGACCATAATTGATCTGTACCACCGCAATACCACAGGTGGTCGCGATACCAAAAATGGTGCCGATTACGGCGGCAGTATCCACGGTATGACCAATCGGGCCATCAATTTTATTCCCGAAAATCGGGTACAAGGCTGAACGGATGGTCAGTGGCAGGTTATAGCGATAACTAAAGTAACCTAACGCCATCCCGACCAGTGCATACATGCCCCAACCGGTTAAACCGTAATGGAACAGTGTCCACACCATTCCTTGACGGGCCGCTTCAAAGGTCTGACCTTCGCCCACAGGCGGATTCATATAATGGGAGAGCGGCTCTGCAACCGAGAAGAACATCAAGTCGGTCCCGATCCCGGCCGCAAACAGCATGGCCGACCAGCTCAGTAAACTGAACTCAGGTTTGGAATGTTTTGGGCCGAGCTTGATATCGCCATAACGCGAACAGGCAATAAACACCACAAATACCAGATAAAGCGTCGCTGCTAACAGGTAGTACCAGCTAAATTTATCACTGACCCAGGCCAGTACCACATTCAATAAGTGGTTGGAGAAGTCGTTAAAAAAAATCGTAACCAGTGCAAATGTTAAAATAAGTAGAGCTGAAACATAAAAGACCACACGATTCAAATGATCTTTATTCGCTAATGTAGAATCATCAACCGCTCTTGGATTATCTGTTGCCATACAATCCTCAGGGAGTTAGAGAACAAAAAGAAAATATTCAACCTCGTCTTTCCATTGCATTTTCAATGAAAAGACAGATCTGAATAAAAAATGAAAAATAAAAGTCATTACCCAAATTACAATGTTTCTGATTTTTCAGTTGCAAAATGTGATGGTGGAGTTACTGGTGCTATTGTTTGCGGTGGTTGAGGGCGAAAAGCGTCCTGCTTCAGGGCTTTGGCCAACCCAAACATATACAGCAAAATAATAACGGAAAATGGCAAACCACAGAGTACCACCGCGCTTTGCATGGAGTGGAAACTCCCTGCTAAAAGCAGCCCGATACTGACAATGGTAATCACCACCGACCAGAAAACTCTTAACCAAATTGGCGAATCACTTTCATTGCTACCCCCTTTCGAGGACAGATTTGCGATCATGAGTGTACCAGAACCCACCGGGGTCAAAAACAATACGAAACAAATCACCACAACAATGCCAGCAATATAGGGGTTGAATGGTAAATATTCGAGAAGCTTGAATAGCGATAAAGCGGCATCGGTCAGTACCATATCACCGAGCGCCTGTTGCTTCTGGTTTAAAATCAGGTCAATTGCGGTATTTCCAAAAATCGAGATCCAGGCCAGCGTAAAGCCCAGCGGCACCAGACACACGCCCAGCACCACTTCACGAATGGTACGGCCCTTAGAAATACGGGCAATAAACATACCGACAAATGGCGCCCAGGCAATCCACCATGCCCAGTAAAACACCGTCCATGCACCCTGCCACTCACTTGCCTTGCCATTGTAGAGATACATATCAAAACTTTTGGCAATAAAATGATCGAGGTAATCCCCGGTGTTCTGCACCAGACCATTGAGTAAATGATTGGTTGGGCCGGTGAGGAAGACGAATAACAATAAGGCATACAGCAGACGCAGATTGATACGTGACAGCCAGGCCAGACCTTTTTCAATACCGACCACCGTGGTAATGGTCGCCACAAACATCATCAATAACACCACAGCAATCAATGTTGTATTGTTATTGGGAATGTCTGGGAGCAGATAGTGCAGCCCTGATACCAGCACCAAGGCACCAATGCCGAGGTTGGTGACCAGGGAAATGACTGTCGCCAATATGCCGAAACCATCGACAAAATCACCGACCAGTCCATAAATACGCTCACCAAATATCGGATACAGTGCAGAACGTAATGCCAGCGGCAAATCCAGACGGAAAGCAAAATAACCCAGCGTTACACCGAGCAAGGCATATAGCACCCAGCCATGTATGCCCCAATGCAGGAAGCTATACATCATGGCATCGCGTGCCGCCTGTACTGTACCGCCGGTCCCTTCTGGGGGGCGCAAAAAGTGATCCACCGGTTCAGCCACACCGTAATAGAGCAAGGCAATCCCGATTCCGGCTGAAAACAGCATCGACACCCAGGCCAGATAACCGAACTCGGGTTTGTCGTCATCGCGCCCTAATGGAATCTGTCCGACCCGCGAAAATGCCAGCCAGGCCACAAAACCGAGACACAGAATAATGACCAGCATGTAATACCAGCCGAATAGCTGGTTGGCCTGTCCTTGGACATAGGTCAGCCAGAACTGGCTTTGCTCAGGAAACAGCACAAACAACAGGCCAAAAATGCCAATACTGATTGCGGAGCTCCAAAAAACAAACAAATTTAAACGTATCGGTTCGGATGCGGATCCTTCATTACTTTTTGACACCATGTTCTTGCTCCTTGCAATTGGTGTACTTTCTTAAAAAATAACAAGATAAGTTCTGTTGAGCCCTTATCTGCTTATCCATAAGAAGCCTTCATTTATTACTTTAGTTCTATTCTTGCCTAGCAAAAATTCATTGATTTTTACAGATTATACTTTTTATTGATTGAACGTTCAATCAATAAAAAGTATGATAAAAAAATGTTATGATGCTCTACATTGAGAAATGTTGAATAAAAAGCACCTTGGCAGGGCTTTAAATGGATAAGCATGACAAAGCGTAGAGTAAAACCGGAACATGTGCGACGTGAAGAAATCATTAACGCCGCATTTTATGTGATTTCTGAAGTGGGGTTATCCAATACCACCATTGCACAGATTGCAAAAAAGGCCGAGCTATCAACCGGTATTGTGAGTCACTATTTTGGTGACAAACAGGGATTAATTAATACCTGTATGCAGGAAATGCTTAACGTTTTGCGTCAGAAAACTGACCAATATAAAACAGAAGCAGATCCACATCCAGAAAGCCAGATCAAGGCGATTATTGATTCCAACTTTGATATCAGTCAGGTCAACAAACAAGCCATGCGGGTCTGGTTAGACTTCTGGTCTGCCAGTATGCACCTTCCCGAACTTGGACGTTTACAACGAATTAACGATCAACGCCTGTATTCCAACCTGAAACATTATTTCCTCATGTTGGTCGATGATAAACAGCAGGCAAGCATTGCCGCCCGCGGACTGGCGGCTTTGATTGACGGATTATGGTTACGTGGCAGTTTAAGCAGTCATGATGAGTTTGACAGCCAGCTGGCCCGTTCCATTGCTTACGATTATGTAAAAACGCAATTGCAATTTGCGAACAAGCCTTTGCAGGAGAAACAGAATGAGTGATGCACAAGTTCATCAATTGTATATCCACGGACGTTATGTCGCAGCGACCAGTGGTAAAACATTTACCAGTATTAACCCTGCCAACGGTGAAGTGATCGCAACACTTCAACAAGCCTCACAACAAGACATTGAAGCGGCTGTTCAAAGCGCACAACAAGGCCAGAAAATCTGGGCTGCCATGACCGCAATGGAGCGTTCTCGTATCCTGCGTCGTGCAGTTGATATCTTACGTGAACGTAACGATGAGCTTGCCCAGCTCGAAACCCTCGATACCGGTAAAGCCTACAGCGAAACATCAACTGTCGATATCGTGACCGGTGCCGATGTACTTGAATACTATGCTGGCCTTGCAACCGCCATTCAGGGCGAACAGGTTCCCCTGCGTGAATCAAGCTTCTTCTATACCCGTCGCGAACCCCTCGGTGTAGTGGCTGGGATCGGTGCCTGGAACTATCCAATTCAAATCGCAATGTGGAAATCTGCCCCTGCCCTGGCTGCGGGAAATGCCATGATTTTCAAACCAAGCGAAACCACACCACTGACTGCATTCAAACTTGCTGAAATCTATACTGAAGCGGGCGTGCCAGACGGCGTGTTTAACGTGGTGCAAGGTGCGGGGCGTGACATCGGCCAATGGCTGACTGAACATCCGGTGATTGAAAAAATCTCGTTTACGGGCGGCGTCGAAACCGGCAAGAAAGTGATGGCAAGTGCTGCGGGTTCAACTTTGAAAGAAGTGACCATGGAGCTTGGTGGTAAATCTCCGCTGGTTATTTGTAATGATGCCAACCTTGATCGCGCTGCGGATATTGCAGTGATGGCCAACTTCTTTAGTTCGGGTCAGGTCTGTACCAACGGTACGCGCGTATTTGTACCAAAAGCCATGCTGGCTGATTTTGAAGCAGCGATTGTGGAGCGTGTAAAACGTATTCGTATCGGTGATCCAATGGCTGAGCAAACCAATTTTGGTCCACTCACCAGCTTCCCGCATATGGAAAAAGTATTGTCATTCATCGAGTCTGGCAAGCAGCAAGGTGCGAAAGTGCTGATCGGTGGTGGCCGTGCTACTGAAGGTGATCTGGCCAAAGGCGCCTATGTATTACCAACCGTTTTCAGTGATTGCCGAGATGATATGGCAATTGTGCAGGAAGAAATCTTTGGTCCGGTGATGAGCATTCTTAGCTATGACACTGAGGAAGAAGTGATTCGTCGTGCCAATGCCACAGATTTCGGTCTGGCAGCAGGTGTGGTGACTCAAGACATTACTAAGGCACATCGCATTATTCACCAGCTTGAAGCCGGCATCTGCTGGATCAATACCTGGGGTGAATCCCCTGCGGAAATGCCGGTCGGTGGCTATAAGCAATCAGGCGTGGGCCGTGAAAATGGCTTAACCACATTGGGTCATTACACCCGTATCAAATCGATTCAAGTTGAGTTAGGTGAATATCAAAGCATTTTCTAATGCGTTCACCCTTCCCCCTCAAGATTAATCCTATGTGCCCTGCCATCAGCTGATGGCACTGGCGCTCTCCAGAATACAAAAGGGATAAAGATGAATACTCAAGCATATGACTACATTATCATTGGCGCAGGATCTGCCGGAAATGTACTTGCAACACGTCTGACTGAAGACAAAGATGTGTCTGTTTTACTGTTGGAAGCCGGTGGCCCAGACTACCGTTTAGATTTCCGTACTCAAATGCCAGCCGCGTTGGCCTTCCCATTACAAGGCCGTCGCTATAACTGGGCTTATGAAACCGATCCTGAACCACACATGAACAATCGCCGTATGGAATGTGGTCGTGGTAAAGGTTTAGGCGGTTCTTCCCTGATTAACGGGATGTGCTATATCCGTGGTAATGCCATGGATCTGGACCAGTGGGCAACCATGAAAGGTCTGGAAGACTGGACCTATGCAGACTGCTTACCGTATTACAGAAAAGCTGAAACCCGCGATATTGGTGCCAATGATTATCACGGCGGTGATGGTCCCGTTTCAGTGGCAACGCCTAAAAATGGCAACAACGTACTGTTCCATGCCATGGTTGAAGCAGGCGTTCAAGCGGGTTATCCACGTACCGATGACTTAAATGGCTATCAACAGGAAGGCTTCGGTCCAATGGACCGTACCGTAACACCAAATGGTCGTCGTTCAAGTACCGCGCGTGGTTATCTGGATCTGGCTAAAGGTCGTCCAAACTTAACCATCATTACGCATGCCACCACCAACCGTATCCTGTTTAATCAAAAGCAGGCTGTGGGTGTGGAATATATTATTGGTGCAGACCAAGCCAATATGAAACAGGCTCAGGCCAAGCGTGAAGTCTTGCTGTGTGCCGGTGCGATTGCTTCACCACAAATCCTGCAACGTTCAGGCGTGGGTGAAAGCACTTTCCTGAAATCGATGGATATTGATGTCGTACATGATCTACCGGGTGTCGGTGAAAACCTGCAAGACCATCTGGAAATGTATTTGCAATACCAATGTAAGCAACCGGTTTCACTTTACCCTGCCCTGCAATGGTACAACCAGCCTATGATTGGTGCCGAATGGTTATTCAACGGTACCGGCGTTGGTGCAAGCAACCAGTTCGAGGCAGGCGGCTTTATCCGTAGCTCGGAAGAATTTGACTGGCCAAATATCCAGTACCACTTCTTGCCTGTGGCGATTAACTACAACGGTAGTAATGCGGTGAAAGAACACGGCTTCCAGGCGCATGTTGGTTCAATGCGTTCACCTTCGCGTGGTCGGGTCAAATTGAAATCAAAAGATCCGTTTGAACATCCAAGTATCCTGTTCAACTATATGTCAACCGAACAGGACTGGCGTGAGTTCCGTGATGCGATCCGTATCACCCGTGAAATTATGGCGCAACCAGCGCTTGATCCATATCGCGGTGAAGAAATCAGCCCGGGTAAACATATCCAGACCGATGCCGAGCTGGATGAGTTCGTGCGTACCCATGCCGAGACCGCGTTCCATCCATCATGTAGCTGTAAAATGGGTGAAGATGAGATGGCGGTGGTCGATGGTCAAGGTCGCGTTCACGGCGTACAAGGCTTACGTGTGGTCGATGCGTCCATCATGCCATTGATCATTACCGGTAACCTGAATGCCACCACCATCATGATCGCAGAAAAAATTGCCGATCAGATTCGTGGCAAAAAGCTGCCGCGTTCAGAGGCGGGTTATTACAAAGCGGGTACAACCCCGGCACGCCAAGCGCCGTTACGTCCAATACAATAAAAAGGAAATTCCTCTAGGGGATACCCGGGGCTTCGGCTTCGGGTTTCACTTCATTCAGGGAGAAATGATGAAAAAAACGTTGTTTGTAATTGCACCCTTGGCTTTTTATTTTCAAAGCACCCACGCCACTGAACCCACCTCACCTTACTCTGCCAATCTCACCGCTGCCAGCCAATACGTCTCACGTGGTTTCCAGCAAACCTGGGGTAAAGCTGCCTTGCAAGGGGGACTGGACTACAACCATGACAGCGGTTTTTATGCAGGCACCTGGGCATCGACGGTAAGTGATCGTTTTATTCGAGATGCATCAGTTGAATGGGACGTGTACACGGGTTATAGCCGTACGATCGGGGATTTTACCGTCGGCACTAAAGTCGCCTATTACTATTATCCAGGCGCAAAAACCACGGCTGACACAGGCAACACCCGCTTTGATTATGGAGAAATCATTCCTGAAATTAGTTACGGGCCGCTCAGCGTTAAATATGCGATTACCTATACACAGGATTATTTTGGCAATAATTCAGATACGCTGGGCATAGGAAATAATAAGCACTCACGTGGCTCAGGTTATCTGGATGTAAACTGGTATCAACCGATTACTCAAGGCTGGTCAGTGAATGCCCATTACGGCAATCAGCGCATCAAAAACTTCTCGGCAGCCAACTTTCAGGATGCCAGTTTTGCAGTGAACAAAGAATTGCCCTATAACCTTTCCGGCAGCCTGACCTATAGCAAAGCCTGGGATAAAGACGGTTTTTATCAGCAATATAGCAATGGCAATCCCAATGCCAAAGTCTCCAATCCGATTGATTCCACCGTGACATTCTCACTGACCAAAACCTTTTAATCAGGTCAGTATCAATCAAAGCTCAATCAAAAAGCCGCTACATTGACAGCGGCTTTTCTCATTTTCCCTATTAAGACTTGATCAGTTCAATACCTGAACCCGCCCGTTTTGGATCAATCAGAATTTTGGCATGTTGCTCTGGATCACGTAAGGCTTCAAAGGCATGGCTCACCCCTTCCAGCCCTACGACACCGGTGATCAACGGTGAACAATCGACCTTACCTTCCGCAATCATATGCAGGGTGTCACGGAATTCCAGCGGGGTATAGCCCAGCACATACTGGATTTCCAGTTCCTTATTAATCGCCAATGCAGGTTCAATCTTGTCGCTTTGCATGCAGACACCCACGCCGATAATCCGTGAGAACAGCGGTGCACCCTCCAGAATCTGCTGCATGATCCCAGCCACACCCACGCATTCAAATATCACCGGACGTTTCGGTAATACGCCGAGTTTATCGCCAACGCGCATGGCATTGACCCAAGGTAGTGAGTAAGTCTGAACCTTGTCAAAAATCCCCATACCCATATTAATCGCTTCGGAGACATTGCCTAATAAGCCAAGCTCTTTCCAGTTACTAAATGGCGATTGCTGTTGAGGATCAATCAAGATATCCGCACCGCATTGCTCAGCCAGACGACGGCGGTTCGGCGAGAAGTCACTGGCAACCACGGTTTTAACACCTGCCGCCTTGAGCATAAGAATTACCCCCAGACCCACAGGACCACAACCGATCACAATGGCAGGCTCATTTTTCTTGATTCGACTGCGACGTACCGCATGTAAGGCAACGGCCATCGGCTCAGTCAAGGCAGCACGATCCGCGTCCAGACCATTTGGTACGGCAAACATCAAACTGGATTGCACCAGTACCTGCTCGGCATATCCCCCTGAAGCACTCGGTGACAGCCCAGTCGGCATATAACCTTGCGGATCGACATTTAATAAAGGCATGGCACAAACCAGCGTATCTGCTTTCAATTTACGTCGTGTTTTTGGGCCATAGTCTAAAACTTTGCCACAGAACTCATGACCAAACACTAGTTTATCCGAGGACTTTGCTACTCCATTAAAACCGACGCGCGCAGCCAGATCATGCATGTGATCACAGTGATGCTGCATGTGTAAATCTGAACCACAAATCCCGCAACGGATCACTTCAAGTAAGACTTGTCCCTTTGCAGGAACCAATTGAAGACTGTCTTCCAGTTTTAACTCAGCGTTATGACAAATCAGAGATTTCATCGGATGCTTTCCTTTTTTGTTTTATTCCCATTGTTCGCTTTTAGCACTTTAATCTATTGCAATGACAAGCAAACAATACATGACTCAATCCTGACAAGGGTAATTGTCAAAAACTATGGCCTAAACATCAATATATCGCAGTAATAAAGTCAGCAGCTGGCCCATTTTAGAATAGTCCCAATGATTAAAAAAAGTTTAAAAATTATTCTCTTTTAACTTCAAGTAGATAAATCTAGTTTTCTAAATAACTTCCCTATTTTTATTAAAACGATCAAATTTAAGCCTTGCATTTAATAGTGTCATTATGCCAATATATATTTACTGGCTTTAAGCCACTATAAAAGAGAAGCTAAAAATGGCGATTCAACTTACGACAGCTCAAGCCAATGTTCCCATCGAGTTTTTGCAGTTTTCAGGTGGTGAACGTCATATTCAACTACAAGCTGAGTTGTTAAACCAATTACAGGCCAATACCCGGATCAGAGCCTCACTACAGAACAGTACCGATGTGATGGATTATCTATTACTGGAAAATGTGTTGCTGCAACAAGGTACTGGCCTTTCGGTGGAAATTCCTTATTTTCCTTATGCACGTCAAGACCGTATCTGTGCACAAGGTCAGGCCTTCTCACTAGATTTAATGACCAGATTATTGAATAGCAATAGTGAAAAATTTGCAGGACAGCGTCAGAAAATTGTGGTGTGGGATTGTCATAGCCCAGTGACCCTTGAGTTGTTACGCAAAAATACCCGCTTCCAAGCGGTGATCAATATCGAACCGATTGAGATTATCCAGCAAAGCCCTGCCTTGATGCAGATTTTAAGCGCTGACAATACGGTATTGATCTGCCCTGATGCAGGCGCAACACAACGCACTCAAGCCATTGCCAACGGTATCAATCCGCAACGCCAACACGCCATTGAAGTGATTCACTGTGAAAAAAAACGCGATCCAAGCACTGGAAAAATTAGCACAACTGCGGTGGATAGCCCTGATTTGACAGGAAAAACAGCCGTGATCACCGATGATATTTGTGACGGCGGTGCCACTTTTATCGGGATTGCCAAGCAACTCCGCAGCCTAAATTGTCAAAACATTATTTTGTATGTCACGCATGGCATTTTTAGCAAAGGTCTCGCGGTATTTGATGGCTTGGTCGATCAGGTCTTTACCAGCAATAGCCTGCCACAAGCAGAAGCAAGCAAACTCAACATCATCAATTTTCAAAATTAAGATTTAAAGCAAGAGGCCGATAACAATGAGTATTAAAATTAACCCGCTCAATGCAATTGATTTCTATAAAGCAGATCACCGTCGTCAGTATCCAGTGGGAACTGAATACGTCTATGCCAACTTTACCCCACGTTCATCACGTTTAGCCAAAATGCTGCCTGATTTTGATGACAAGATTGTATTTTTTGGTCTGCAAGGCTTTATCAAACACTTTCTGATTGAAACCTGGAACGAAGGCTTCTTCAATCAACCCAAAGCCAAAGTCGTCGCAGCCTATCAACGCCGTATGGACAATGCCTTAGGTGAAGGCGCAGTGCCGGTCAAGCACATCGAGGCCTTGCACGATCTCGGCTATTTACCTTTAAAAATTAAAGCCTTGCCAGAAGGCAGCCGGGTCAATATCAAGGTGCCGGTATTAACCATTATCAATACGGACCCGAATTTCTTCTGGTTAACCAATTATATTGAAACCGTGCTCAGTGCCGAGCTATGGAAAAGCTGTACCACGGCCAGCATTGCCTATGAATACAAACGCTTGTTGACCCAATATGCAGAAAAGACGGGTGCACCTTTAGACTTTGTTCCGGTTCAAGGCCATGATTTTAGTAGCCGTGGCATGAGTGGGATCTATGATGCAGCCCAGTCAGGTGTGGGTCACTTGACCAGTTTTATCGGGACAGACTCGGTCGCTTCGATTGACTATGCCGAAGAGTACTACAATGCCACAGGTATCGTAGGCGTTTCAGTACCGGCTACAGAACACAGTGTGATGTGTATGGGCAGTGAAGAAAGTGAAATTGAGACCTTTAGACGTCTGATCTGTGAGCTTTATCCTGCCGGTGTAGTCAGTATCGTTTCAGATACTTGGGATTTCTGGCGTGTGATTACTGAATTTAGTGTGGAACTAAAGACAGAGATTTTGCAGCGTAAACCGAATACCCTCGGACTCGCCAAAGTGGTGTTCCGTCCTGACTCAGGTGATCCAGTGAAAATTATCTGCGGTGATCCTGAGGCAGAGCGAGATAGTCCGGCTTATAAAGGTGCAGTGCAATGTCTATGGGAAATTTTTGGCGGTACCAAAACAGCGCAAGGCTATAAAGTCCTTAACGAACGTGTTGGCTTAATCTATGGTGACTCAATTACCCTGGAGCGTGCCCAAAATATCCTAAAAGGTTTGCAAGCCAAAGGCTTTGCTTCAAATAATCTGGTATTTGGCATCGGTAGCTACACCTATAACTATTTGACTCGCGATAGCTTTGGTTTTGCCGTCAAAGCCACTTGGGGTCAGGTTAACGGTGTCGGTCGTGAACTGTTCAAAGACCCAGTGACCGACTCTGGTGTTAAAAAATCAGCCAAGGGCTTATTACGGGTTGAACAGACTGAGAATGGTTTTGAGCTCTTTGATCAGCAAAACTTTGAACAGGAGAACATGGGTGCACTGCAAACGGTATTTGAAAATGGCCAATTGTTAAGAGAATGCTCGCTTGATCAGATTCGGGAAAGATTGGTCTAAGCAGAACTCTCTATGATTAAAACACATCCAGTGATTAGATACTCGGAAAAGTTATCCGCAACCTGAACAAGCCAAAGCGACTAAAGCTTTGGCGCAGTGCAAGATAAATGAAATGAATAGTTAAGCGCTTAAGCAAAGCTTTCGCCTTGCGGTACGGCAAAGATTATCAATCTTTGCTATCTCGTACCTCAGGTTTTGCCTACTACTTTTGCCAAAACAAACGTAGGTCGAGCCTGAACAAACTAAAGCGATTAAAGCTTTAGTGAAGTGCAAGACGTAGTGGCTTATCCTAAAATATGATGAGAACCCAATAAGACTCCGCTATGATATTACTTTATTCCGATTTCTTAATATTTCTATGAGTAAGGAAACTATCCATACCTCCGAACAAGAATACCTTGCCCACTATCAAAAAACCGACTATGACACCCCGCTGTTTACAGTCGATATGGCAATTTTTTCTGTGGCAAAAGGTCAATTACAGGTATTAATGATCCAGCGCTCCAACTTCCCTGAAAAAGGTAAATGGGCCCTTCCCGGCGGTTTTGTTGATTTAAAAACTGATCCGGATTTAATGGCAACAGCACATCGTAAACTACTGGAAAAAACAGGAATTCAATCGCCCTATCTGGAACAGGTTGAAACCATTGGCAATCAACATCGTGATCCACGCGGCTGGTCCATCACTGCTTTATATTTCGCTCTGATTGATTTTGAAAAATTTGCAATTCAAGCCAACAGCACTGCAGAACACAGTCAATGGCTTTCAATCGATCAGGCATTACAGCTGGATTTGGCCTTTGATCACAAACAGTTACTGCAGCTGGCATTTGAGCGTCTTTGCAATAAAACCCGATATACCACGCTGCCGGTCAGCTTGATGCCAGAAGTATTTACCTTGACCGAATTACAGAATATTTATGAAATTATTTTAGGGCATACTTTAGAAAAAAAATCCTTTAGACGGCGCATGCAAGAGGCTGGTGCAGTTGAAGAGACCGGCCAGCAAAAAATTGTCGGCAAGCGCCCTGCTCAACTTTTCCGTTATGCACTCGAGCATTATCATTTTACGTTTCCACGGATGCTGGAAACACCAAGAAATCCAAGTATAGAAGAGATATAGATTACTGAAATTTTAAATATAGCTTTATCTTGCTGGTAATTTTGAACAATGTTAACTTCATCTTAAAATAAGAGTTCTCCATATAAATGAAAAACTATATAGCTGTAATACCATTAGGCATCTTCTCTTTTTGCTTTACTGCTAACGCAGAAATACCCAATTGGTCATTTCCAGACCCCAAAGAATATGCTCTCCATCTCGTTGAGTTATGTAAACCAGAATCAACCTCAGCAATTTTTATTGCAATGCTTCGAGATAAGGGTTTGACAAAAGAACAAGTGACTGCTCACCTCCCGCAAGGCACCTTAAATCATTTACGGCTAACGCAAGTAGTTCAAGAGAACTTAAACGACCTATTTGAATACCCGAATGTAGCGGCGCTATCTTATTATGCTTTTCGTGCTCAAAGCTGTGCTAATGAGAAAGGAGAAGGCAAAGCCGCTATTCATTTTTCCAGTATTGCAAATGATGTCATTACTTGCCAAAACACGTATTCAATCGAAAATCGCCCCGCTCTTGCGGCTTGTATCAGAACACTCATGAAATAAAAAAAGAAAAGAGCTAAGGCTGAACCTTAGCTCTAAACGTTTACTTCCAGGTCTGGCGAATCATATCCACCGCTTTTTCAGCAATCATCACGGTCGGTGCATTGGTATTGCCATTGACCACGGTTGGCATGATCGAGGCATCGATTACACGTAGCCCTTCAACGCCATACACTTTAAGTTCAGGATCTACCACCGCCATCTCATCCACACCCATTTTACAACTACCAACTGGATGATAAACCGTATCGACACGCTGGCGTAAAACCTCGCGGATTTCGTCATCGGTTTTTACATTGGCAGTAAACATATCTTCTTTGATTTTGTCTTGTAAAGCAGGCGCCTGCATCAACTTTTGCGTGACTTTATAACCATCGACCAAATCCTGAAGATCCTGTTCATCCTCAAGGAATTTAAAGTCGATCAGCAATGGATCATCTACATGCTTACCGCTGAGTTTGACCGAACCGCGCGCCCGTGGATTTAACAAACAGACGTGACATGAAATCCCGTGTCCCATATGCATGGTTCGGGCATGGTTATCCACTACGGCGATCACAAAGTGTAATTGCAGGTTCGGTTTGTCTAATTCAGGACGGCTCTTTAAGAAACCACCACATTCTGCATAGTTGGTGGTGAGCAGACCGCGACGTTCTTTACGATAACGTCCCACCTGCTTGAATAGATCCAGACTGCCCCCCATCGAAACTCCAAAGGTACCATCCATCAGCTTGGTTTTATAGGCAAAGATAAAATCCGGATGGTCATGTAGGTTTTCACCCACTCCTGCAAGCTCTTTCACCACTGGAATGCCATGCTTTTCCAGCTCCTGACGTGGGCCAATACCTGAAAGCATCAGGATATGTGGTGACTGGAAAGCTCCCGCTGATAATAAGACTTCTTTATCGGCCTTAATCGTGGTGGTCTGGCCTTTATGCTTATACTCAACGCCTACTGCACGGCCATTTTCAATTACAATGCGTGAAACTTTGGCTTGGGTGACTACATGCAGATTCGGACGTTTTCCAATATACGGGAATAAGTAGCCACGTGCTGCACTCCAGCGCTCGCCTTTCTTCTGGGTGACTTGATAGACACCCAAACCCTCTTGTTCAGCACCATTAAAGTCATCATTCAGTGGATAACCGACCTGTTTTGCTGCTTCGATGAAGGTTTGCTGATAAGGATTATCTGAATGTAAGTCACTGACATTTAAGGGACCATGCTGGCCATGATAGTCATTATGGATACGTTCATTATGTTCTGATTTTCTAAAATACGGCAGCACGTCTTCATACGACCAGCCAGTATTGCCTAATGCAGCCCAGTGATCATAGTCACTACGATGTCCACGGATATAAACCATGGCATTGACCGCCGAACATCCACCTAAACATTTACCGCGCGGCTGATAGCCTCGACGACCATTGAGGCCTTTTTGCGGAATGGTTTCAAATGCCCAGTTATTAATTTTCGTGGGAATGCTGATGACTGCAGCGGCAGGTGTATTCACCAGCCAGCTATTACCCTCTCCACCGGCTTCTAATAAACATACCGAAATATTCGGGTTCTCGGTTAATCGTCCAGCCAGCACCGAACCTGCCGAACCACCACCTATAATTACAAAATCAAAAGCTGTTTGTGTCATCTCAATACTCTGTTTTTTCTTTTTAAAAAGCGGCAATAGTATGCCGAACATGGCATTTCAATACTGTTGTATTTATCTAACCATTTTACTTCATCAAAATTAACTTAACTGGAACGCAATCAAACTACAAGCGCCAAATCTTTCAGTCGATATGCAGTAAATCGCAAGTATTCAATAGCCAATCAAATTCTTATCCTGCCTATTCACTTTTAATCCAAATTCCCTGAATAATTTCACTCATCAATGCTTCAAACTTTTTTATTTAACAAATTAGGTCAATATCACTCCTTCACTTTACTTTGAACTGCCAAATCCACTAAATGAAAAATTGAATAGTTTTATGAACACTAACTTTTTTAAATAGCCCAATATAATTTACTGGATAAAAAATGAAGGCTCTCATTACCAAAGGTTGTCATACAGACCACGGTGGCATAGTACAAGAATCAGAAAATTCATTTTTAGTTGAAGGTATACCTGTACATCTTGAAGGTATGAAACATTTTTGTCCTAAATGCCAAGCAATGGTTTCTACACAATCATCAGGGCGAGGCTTCTTACAGGCTGCTGGTAGATCAATCATCATGGCTGGTGATAAAGCTACCTGAGGAGCCACATATAAGCCAAACCAAAACCTTGTTTTAAGGGAAGTAGGTTCTAGCTCTGGATCATCTGTAAGTGAAACTGCCGTGAGCAATTTCATCAATTCAGGAACAACCAAAATTTTTGATGAACAAGTTGCAGCACAGTTCAGTTTCGCAGAAGGTATGCCCTACTTTATAGAAACAAATGACGGGAGAACGTATCAAGGTACCATCGGAGCTGATGGACGATTACCACGTATTGAAGATGTAGAACAAGGCTCATATTCACTATATCTGGGCGAGCAAGCACTTGAACGGAGTTCGACCTAATGCCAGTAAATCAGACAGCAACAGTCAAAACGAATCCTAAACGTGGCTCAGTCGCTTCTTGTAGTATGGTTGGAATTGCCCCAGTGACCTTTAAAGAATTATGGGCAAATTATGTAGAAGGTGCACCTTATAAGGTTAGAGGCAGCATTCCTAAAGGTTTTGAAAATCAGTGCGCCATTCGCATGAGTGCGACTCTACATAAGGTCGGCGTTAAGATGAGCACTTTCTCACAGAATTATATTAAACCCGAAGGTAATGCACCTACCCTCGGACGTATCCTACTGGATGGTAAGGCAACCGCCACACGCGCTAATGAAATGTCCAAATGGTTAGAGACTCGTCCAGTTTGTGGAATTGGGCCGGCACAGAACATCACAGGATCAAATTGGAAAGATAAAGTTAAAGGCAAAACACGAATCATCTTTTTTGGCGACTATTGGCCAAGAGATGGTGAAAGTTCAGATGCTGCAAGTGGTGGTCATATTGACCTGTGGAATGGTAGTTCAATGACACCTAATATTGCATCAACACTTAGATTTACACTTGGGATTAATAGCCTTAATCTATATTTCTACAGATTATCAGATTTAAATCAGGCTAAAAAAATTATGTTTTTCGAGGTGAGATGATGAGATTTATATCTGCCATTTTAGGGATGATACTCGCATTTATGCTGTCGGTCTTTGCTCAAATGTTAATGTACAAAATGACAGGCCGTTATTACGCTACTGAAACTGCGTCAGGCACATACAGTTACGTGCATTTTGGCATAATTTTCCTTACACCTTTTTGGGGACTGTTCTTCGGTTGGAAATATTGGAGTACCAGACATATTTCATATCTTTGGTTCTTCTCTATTTATTTATTTCTAATGTATTTATTTCATTGGTACTCTGCAACTTATGCAGGTTATCCCTTTTTTTGATTATATTGAAATTAAGCAACTTTCTAAACTAGAGTGAATAATAAAAAGAACCTTAATGGCTTATTTAAAAAAATTTTGCTTTATAGATAAAACAATCAAGAAAATAATATATCTACTTTTAAGTATCATTCTTATAATAATTATTTTTCGGTCTATCATTAATCTATAAACTCATGATTCCTAATGCATTTTTCAAACCAAAGGGGATAGGTACAATCCAACTTTTGGGAAAGTTATATTTTCGTTTGGATTAGTAGGTTTAATTATAGCTACGGCTCAACTTAAGCTATTAAAAAACTCCAGACGTAAAAAAACCGCTAAATTAGCGGTATTTTATCTCATCTTTAAGATGATGGTCGGAGCAGTAGGATTCGAACCTACGACCCCCTGGTCCCAAACCAGGTGCACTACCAGGCTGTGCTATGCTCCGAAATTGGGGTGAATGACGGGATTCGAACCCGCGACAACTGGAATCACAATCCAGGGCTCTACCAACTGAGCTACATCCACCATCAAAATTTAGTTCTATGTACCAAGCGACCAAATGGCGCGCCTGACAGGATTCGAACCTGTGACCATCCGCTTAGAAGGCGGATGCTCTATCCAACTGAGCTACAGGCGCATAACGATGATAATAATATCAAGCGATACTTCGCCGATCTTAAATTAATGTTTTACAACATTATTTTAAATGGTCGGAGCAGTAGGATTCGAACCTACGACCCCCTGGTCCCAAACCAGGTGCACTACCAGGCTGTGCTATGCTCCGATTTCTCAGCTTTTAGTGTATCGCACATCGTGCGGTACGGTGTGCATTCTAGGCGCGACGCCCTAGAACGTCAACACCTATTTTTCAAAAATATTAAAAATCCTTACCAAATGTATATTTAACAAGCATCTTGATGCTTTTTAACGCTTTAATGAGGCACTAAAGTTCAACATTCGATCTAAAGGCAATTTAGCTCGTTCTGCCAAAGCTGGATCAACGTGTATTTCTTGATCGGCATGCTGCAAGACATGCAAAATTCCATCTAGTTCGTTCATTGCCATCCACGGACAATGCGCACATGAACGGCAAGTTGCCCCCTCACCTGCAGTTGGTGCTTCAAATAATTCTTTATCAGGCACTGCTTGCTGCATTTTATAGAAAATACCCCGATCGGTTGCCACGATCATTTGCTGATGCGGTAAAGTCTGGGCAGCTTTGATCAGTTGCGAGGTACTTCCCACGGCATCGGCAATATCGACCACCGATTCAGGTGACTCTGGGTGCACCAATACCGCTGCATCTGGATAAAGCGCTTTCATTTGCGCAATGCCGCGGGCACGGAATTCTTCATGCACGATACATGCACCATCCCACAACAACATATCAGCGCCAGTTTTCTTCTGAATATAGCGGCCTAAATGCTGATCTGGTGCCCAAATAATTTTTTCACCCAAACTGTCCAGATGCTCAATGATCTCAACCGCACAACTTGAAGTCACCACCCAGTCCGCACGTGCTTTCACTGCTGCTGAAGTATTGGCATACACCACCACGGTATGATCAGGATGCTGATCACAGAATGCCGCGAACTCATCCACAGGACAACCCAGATCCAGTGAACAGGTTGCTTCCAGTGTCGGCATCAATACCGTTTTTTCAGGGGATAAGATTTTGGAAGTTTCTCCCATAAACTTTACCCCCGCTACCACCAGCGTCGTTGCAGGATGATCACGACCAAAACGCGCCATTTCCAATGAGTCAGAAACACAGCCACCCGTCAGTTCTGCAAGCTCTTGCACTTCCGGATCACAGTAATAGTGCGCCACAAGCACAGCATTACGTTTTTTAAGCTCTGCTGCGATTTGAGCGAACTTTTCTTGTTTCACTTCTGGGCTGAGGCTATTGTCCTTTGGCTCGCCCAAACGATCTAAATGCGCCTGCACAATATTTTTGGCTTCGTTCGCAATTAAATTCGCATCATTCATAAAACGTCTTCTCTATCCTGCGTGCTTGCATCATTGCAAAGCTATAACGTGGGTGTCGGGGTGATCATTTGTTGAGAATCACACTGTCCACAAACCAGCTTATAAAAAAAGCCCCACTGTGGAGGCTTCATTATAACGCAAATTTATGAGCGATAATCGGCATTAATTTTCACATAGTCGTAAGAAAAGTCACAGGTATAAACCGTGTCTTTTGCCGTACCACGACCAAGATCAATCCGGATGGTAATTTCTTTTTCAGCCATCACCGCAGCACCTGCTGCTTCGGTATAGTCCGGGTTTGCACCACCGTCCAGGCAAATTTGCACGTCACCCAACCAGACTTGAACCTTGCTACTGTCGAGATTTGGTACGCCCGCCTTACCAATCGCCATCACAATACGGCCCCAGTTTGGATCTGACGCAAATAATGCAGTTTTAATGAGTGGCGACTCGGCAACGCTATAGGCCACATCACAACATTCTTGTGTATTTGCGCCGCCCTCAACCTGAACGGTAATGAACTTGGTTGCCCCTTCACCATCACGTACGATTAATTGCGCCAGACGATCCATAATACGGGCAAGCACATCGAGTACTTGTTGATAACGTGCATCGTCTTGGTTCTGGATTTCTGCACCACCTGCCAAACCGGTTGCCACAAAGATACAGGAATCATTGGTCGAGGTATCACCATCAATGGTAATGCGGTTAAAGGAATGCTCAACCGTGGTTTGCAATAAGCGCTGTACCAGTTCTTGGCTAATCGGCGCATCGGTTGCAACGAAGCTGAGCATAGTCGCCATATTCGGACGGATCATACCTGCACCTTTGCTGATTCCCGTCATGGTATAGGTCAAGCCATCTAGTTCGAACTGTTCGGATGCACCTTTCGGCGTAGTATCAGTGGTCATAATGCCAGATGCCGCTTCAGCCCAACGATCTGCGTTTAACTCATTTAATGCAGGCTGAATGCCTTGCAGTAAACGCTCAATCGGGAGCTGCTCACCAATCACACCGGTTGAAAACGGTAAAATCTGGTTCGTCTGTACACCGGTTAACTCAGCCAGTTTGGCACAAGTCGCTTCTGCATTTTGATAGCCGATTGTACCTGTTGCAGCATTAGCATTACCTGTGTTGATAATCAGGTAACGTGGGGTATTTTCTGTTAAATGCTTTTTACTCAATTGAACAGGCGCAGCCGCAAAAGCACTCTGGGTAAATACCCCGGCGACCTTTGATCCTTCAGCAAATTCAAAAATGACTAAATCTCGTCGATTTGGATAACGAACATACGCCTCAGTTGAGCCAATTTTTACACCCTGCACCACATGCATAAGTGGCATAGTTACGTCACCAACAGCCATTTTTAAACTTCCATTCAATTTGTTATGAAAAAGAAAATGAATACATACCCTATATATGAGACTCGGAAAGGTCATCTACAACCTGCGTGGTATTTGTAATATCCCGTTTCTGCGATAGATAAAACAAATGCAACAAGTGAACAGGTTTTGTAGATGACAATGCCTTTGGTTACTTTGGGCGAAACCAAAGTAACTCGAACCGAAGGTTATTCCTAATATTGGATTACGCTAAGCAAGACACCGCCTCGCGAATAACCGAGTTACGATTCAAGTCATAAAATATGTGGATTCATATCTGTTAAGTAGCTTATTCCAAAAAGAAATGAAAATCGAGTATTAACACTACGGATTATGGAATTTGGCTTTGCTCTAAACTGAGTAAAATCTGCTTCTTATCCAGACCACCCGCAAAACCCACCAACGCCCCACTCGAACCAATCACCCGATGACACGGCGCAATAATCGAAATCGGATTCTTACCATTGGCAGCGCCCACCGCACGCACCGCTTTCTCATTCCCTAGCTGTACTGCAATCTCTTTATAACTGCGCGTTTCCCCATAAGGAATACTCAATAATGCTTGCCAGACCTGTTGCTGAAAAGCCGTTCCCTGAAAATCCAGAGGTAAATCAAATTGCTGACGTTGCCCTGCAAAATACTCTTGTAATTGTTGTTTCACTTTATGCAACATTGGATGCTGGCGATCTTCAACCAGCTCGGCTAAACGAACCCGTTTATGGTCTTCGTTATCCCACATCACCGCAACCAGTGCCTGATCATGTGCAACCAGTTTTAATGCGCCTACAGGCGAATCCATATACATATAAACCAGTTGCATCATGTTCTCCTTAAGTGGTTAATTTGATGACAGTTTCATCAGCATCAAACCCGATACGATCAAGACTGCTGCAATCATTCGCATCGCGGTCATCGGTTCGTTTAACACCATGATCCCGACAATAAAAGATCCAATCGCACCAATCCCGGTCCAGATGGTATATGCCGTTCCCAGCGGAAGGGTGCGCATTGACATCGACAGCAACACCACACTTAAAACCATGAAAACGATGGTCACGATACTTGGCGTTAATTTGGTAAATCCTTCAGACAACTTCATTGAGTATGCCCAGATGACTTCAAAAATACCTGCCAAAATTAAAATTGCCCACGCCATTTTATTACGCTCAACTTTATCAAGGGTTGGGTCGTCCCAACGTGATTCTTTCGAGGGAGGTCGTCCTCCTAAGCTCAGCAGTGTACTGTAAAATAAACCATGATGTAATTTGTTATGTTTCAACTCGGTTGAAAATTTCAGTAATGAACAGTGACTGCCCCTATTTCTTTCGTAAGGTTTTTAACCATTGTGCGAAACGTGCAAGAAGCTTGGACAAGAACTGTTGTAGCTGGTTTAACGCATTGTTTTCTGATGGGTTCAATTGGCCAGTAGCTGTCTTGTTCTTGGCAGTTGCAAGCTCTAAAGGCTCATAATGTGGCATGGTTTGCTGTAGCTCAGCCCCTAGATTGAGGCGCTGTAAAGCCACAGTGACAGTCTCAATCGGGTCTTGATGATAAAGCGCCAAATGTCGGGCATCTACATCAATACAGTGTTCAAGTAACAGTGCTGAAAAAGGAATGAGAGCCTGTCTTACCCGCTGTTCATGTGCAGCGCTACACATTGCCGGAATATGATAAAAACTGACATACATGCTACCCTCAGAGAGAATGCGTTCAGATTGAGAAGTAGAGACGTGCTGAGGCTTTTCACCCGCTGGAGTAGCGTGAGTATTTTTATCTGTTATTGGATTGTGTTGTTGTTCTAAAGCCATTTATGCACCATGAATGACTCAAAAAAGATACTGTTAGTATAAACTAACAGTATCCCGAAAAAATGACATTTTAAACAAAATATCAAAACTTTAGCGTAAGTCCTGCACCATAGATCCAACCTGTTTTAGAATCCGTAGCTTCTTGCCAGTCAGTCGCCTTGCGCCCTTTGTTATAGCCATAAGCCACATCAATAAAAGGCATTACACGGTTCTTCACAATTTCATAGCGGGTTTTAATCCCGAGTTCCGCATCGGCAAGCCCGGTTTTGGCTGCATATTTGGATTGATCTCGTAGCACCCATTCCATTTCCAGATAAGGCTGCATAATCAACTTTTGTGTGAGCAAGAAATCACGTTCAGTTTCTAGCACAAAGCGCCATTGCTGATCCTGTCCCGCATACAGATGGGCATCGGTTTCAAAGAAATATTGCGCCATGCCGTGCACACCCACAACACCTTCAAACTGTTCCTTATCGACTTGATGCTCAGCGTTATAACGATAATTTACGCCAGCTTGAACATCCCAAAAATCTGAAATATTACGGCTATACAGGGCCGCAATACGTTGCTCCGATTTTTCAGACTCGGCCTTGGCATAATCGGCGTTGATAAACAGTTTATTTTCATCGCTACCCACCCAGGTTTTTAACTTAGATTTAACTGTACCCTTGTCATCCTCATCCAGCAACCATGCAGTATCCAACTGAGTCGATTGATAGATTTGCCCGCCATGTTCACGGGTATGGTCGTGCTGTCCATGTTCTGTTTCAGATGGTTGCTGAACTGTTGTCTGCCGTTGGTGCGGTGAATGATCCATTGGGGATGCGGCAGCCACCGGCATATGCTGCTGTGCAGGCATCTCCATTTGCATCATGGCGTCATGTCCTTCATGCGCATAGGCTATTCCACTCAACGAAGAAACCATGCCACCGATTGCCAACAATTGTGTATATCGTTTCATTTTGCAAACTTGCTTAGTGATGTGCATGGCTCGCTCCTTGAGATGATTGAACAGGGGCTTGAACTGGCATTTTTGAATCGTCTACATTGGCAACAATCAGCTTGCTCATCATGCCTGCACTCATGTGATATAACAGGTGACAATGGATTGCCCACTCCCCTAATTCATCCGCAGTCAACAAGGCCGTAACCGTCTTGCCAGGCGGTACAATCACGGTATGCTTATTCGGCATATCTTGCAGTGCCTGCCCATTTTCTAGCTGCATAAACATGCCATGTAAATGCATCGGATGCGCCATCATACTGTCATTGACAAATTTCAGGCGGATACGCTCACCATAACGCACCGTTAAAGGCTTAAAGTCAGGATCACTAAACTTCTTGCCATCAATGGTCCAGATATAACGCTCCATGGTTCCACCCAGACGAATTACCACTTCACGTTCTGCTGGACGGCTATATTTTTCTGGCTGGGGTTGCAAGGATTGTAGATCGGCATAGGTTAAGGCTTTCTGACCTGCAGGTGTTGCCGCATTGGCCCAGCCCTGTACCGTATCCGTGCCTTCTTGTGTAGAAGAGTCTGCCATTTGATGCTGACCATGCTCCATCTCTTTCATGTTCATCTGTGCATGGGCACTATGATCCATTTGTGACATGTCCATATTTTCATGTGAAGCATGATCCATTTGTGACATGTCCATATTTTCATGTGAAGCATGATCCATGCCTGCATGTTGTTTAGAGACATCAGCCTGTTTGTCCCGAGCAATCTGATGCTGGCTATGATCCATCTTGCTCGTATTCATTTCAGCATGTGCACTATGATCCATGGCAGGTTGTGAGGATGTTGCAGCGTTCACCTGTTGCTGTGGCATCTGGTGCTGACTATGGTCCATTTCGCCCATTTTCATTTGACCATGCGAGCCATGATCCATGCCCATGTCTTCCATGGTCAATAAAGCACGCGGACGTGCTTTTGGAATCTGGACACTGGTCGGACGGGTCAGCATTTCATTCTGCAATGAGCCGATGGCAAAACCAGAACGATCGATCGACTCTGCTTCAATTTGATAATGTGCCTGTTTTGGCTCGACCAGTACATCATAAGTTTCTGCGGTGCCAATACGGAACTCATCTACAGGAACAGGCTTTACTGGCTGTCCATCAGCACTGACCACGGTCATTTTCAGGTTGGGAATACGTACATCAAAAAACGACATCGCCGATGCATTGATAAACCGTAAACGAACCTTTTCTCCCGCCTTAAAAGCACCGGTCCAGTTTTGTTGCGGGGTCTGACCATTGACCAGAAAGGTATAACCCGTAACATCGGACAAGTCCGTTTTTAGCATGCGCATCTGGTTCCACATCGAACGATCTTGCCAGGTTGCTTTCAACCCTTGTTGCTTGAACTGTTTCCAGACGTCACCGACTGTTTCACGCTGGTTCTGATAATACTCGGCTGATTTCTTCAGATTTGCCATGATCTTGTCGCTTTCGGTGTCATGGAAATCAGACAACATCACCACATAATCACGCTCAGCTTGTTCATGTGCTGCAACAGGCTGCTTTCCTTTGGGATAAATCACCAAAGGACCATATAAACCATCCTGTTCCTGACCCTTGCTGTGCGCGTGATACCAGTAAGTGCCATTTTGACGAACCTTAAAACGGTACTCAAAACTGCCATTCGGTTTGATGCCTTTGAAACCGTTAAAGCCTGGTACACCATCCATGAGTCCGGGTAAAAGTAGGCCATGCCAATGTAAAGAGGTATCTTGATCTTTGAGCTGGTTATGAACATGAATGACAGCTTCATCCCCCTCCTCAAACTCAAGTAATGGAGCAATAAACTTACCATTCACGGTAATACGTTGCACCGGTTTACCCGTCACATTGACAGTACCCTGATTAATATTGAGATGATATTCCTTGATTGCAGCCACACTATAAGGTGCAAACAATAAGCTTAGGCTAGCGACAACACCAGCATATATTTTTGAGGACATGATGATTTCCTAATCTGTTAACTTTAAAAATGCTCAGCTCCCTTTTCACAAAGAGCAAGAGCCTGCAAAGACAGATCAGGTTCTAGGTGGGCGTAAAATCTCTTGCCAATAGCCTGCCAGATGCCGCGCCTGATAATCCGTATGGATATGCGTACTCAGCTCTAAAAGTGGCGAAGCAGAAAGGCTTGGGGTATTTTGGTCTAAAGCGAAATTGATGCTTTGACAAGGCGAGGTACTATTACAATCCTGACAATGCAGATGGTCCTGCATCTGTCCGTCATGACATTGACCTGGACTCATGCGATCTGCATGTGAGCTTTGTGCAGAATGATGTTGCATCATTTGCTGATCATGACAGGATAAGCTTGAAACCGTAGATGAATGATGAGAATGAAGCTCTTGAACTGCTGCAACGGCCGCACTGCTGCCCCCAATGAAAAAGATCATCAGGAATACAAACCACAGATGTCTGTATTGCTTGCGAAATTGCACCAAGGGTTCCTTGTTTCCATCAATTCAGGTAATTGAATATGCCTAGCATAATTTCTTTTGACTTTATGCACAATGATCTCCCTGTTTAAATTCTTACCCCACCATTCAAAATCATTATGCTTTTGCTGTTTTATTGGTCACTCCTACCACTTTCACTCAATGCGCAAAAATAGTGCAAAATAAATAAGTTAGCGCATAAAAAAAGGACAAAAACTTGTCCTTTTTCCATTATTTTGCTGCCAATGTAAGCAACTGAAATCATTTTGTTTATTTTAACAACATCTTATCCACTTGGTTATCAACACGGTTATCCACCCAGTTATAAACAAAGTTATCCACAAGCCTAGGTGAAAAATAGGATGAAAACACTAAACTTCTGTTGCACCGACTTGAGCCAGCTCTGCACGCATTTGGTCAATCACGGCTTTATAGTCTGGTTGACCAAAAATTGCTGAACCCGCAACGAACATATCCGCACCCGCCTCGGCAATCTCACGGATATTGGCAGGACCCACACCGCCATCGACTTCCAGACGGATATCACGACCACTGGCATCAATAATCTGACGTGCCTGACGTAATTTATCCAAAGTCATCGGGATGAATTTCTGTCCGCCAAAGCCTGGGTTTACGCTCATTAATAAAATCTGGTCGACTTTATCCAGCACATAATCAAGGTAATGTAAGGGTGTCGCCGGGTTAAAGACTAAGCCGGCTTTTGCACCACCCGCCTTGATCAGTTGCAAAGAACGGTCAATGTGATCGGTTGCTTCCGGATGGAAAGTAATGATTTCCGCACCTGCTTCAATAAAATCACCAATCATGCGATCCACAGGCGAAACCATCAGATGCACATCAATAGGTGCTTTAATCCCGTAGTTTTTCAGTGCTTTACACACACCTGCACCAAACGTCAGGTTGGGTACATAGTGGTTATCCATCACATCAAAATGTACAACGTCTGCACCTGCAGCTAGAACTTTTTCCACCTCTTCACCTAAACGCGCAAAATCAGCAGATAAAATCGAAGGAGCAATCAAATAAGGCTTGGACATGGATGACCTGGCAAACTCTGAGAAAAATGATAAGGCGATTATAGCAAATTCAGCCCACTTAGGGCTGTTACAAAGTCATTATTCAAGCATTGCAAACTTGCAACAACGCGTTGCATCTCAACTATTTTTATCTGCTTTATGCTTTGTTATGTTAGTCAATGAAATAAGAGGAAGAAAAGCAACATGAATAGCAGCACCAATATCACGACGACTGAAGGAAAACGCATCAGTAAACGTTTGCTTAATCACTGGAAGCATAAGTTTGAAGTTGCAGAAACGGAAACAGAGACAAAAATCTTTATGCCTACTGCAACCGTTACCCTCACACCGCATGAACAGCATTTGGCGGTACTGATCGAAAACCAGCAAGAGGATGTCGCACATCTTGAACAGGTGGTGATCAATCACTTAAACCGTATGGCACAGCAGGAATTTGTGGCTGAATGGCAGCACAATTAACAAGAAGCTCAACATGAGCTTCTTTTTTTATCCCGCTACTTTTTCAAGCTGAATGGCGTGGAACTGGAGATGATCGTCAATAAAACTTTGAATAAAGTAATAGCCGTGATCATAGCCTTTGTGTAGACGTAAAGTGAGCGGTTGCTTCGCCTCAAGACAGGCCTGTTTGAATTTCTCGGGGTTCAACTGAGCAAAGAACTGATCATCCAGTCCCTGATCAATCAGGATTTCTTCAAATAACCCACCTTTTTGCTGTACCAGCGCGGTGGCATCATGGGCCGCCCATTGCTGCTGATTCGATCCCAAATATTGGCCAAATGCCTTTTCGCCCCACGGGCAAATGCTGGGTGCGCAGATGGGCGCAAAAGCTGACACCGATTTGAATTGATCCGGATATTTAAAGGCTAAGGTCAATGCACCATGTCCGCCCATGGAGTGACCAAAAATTCCGACCTGATTTTCAGCCACCGGGAATTCTTGTAAAACATGAGCATAAAGCTCATCAACCAGATAGGACTCCATTTGATAATGCTCAGCCCAAGGTTGTTGGGTCGCATTAATATAAAAGCCAGCCCCTTGCCCAATATCCCAATGATCGCCTTGTGCAACATCATCCCCACGCGGAGAAGTATCAGGTGTAATTAAAATCAGGCTGAGTCGGGCCGCCATGCGTTGTGCATGCGCTTTAATTGCAAAGGTATCTTCGGTACAGGTTAAGCCTGCAAGATAAAATAGGGCTGAACATGCTTTGCCTTCCAATGCAGCAGGCGGCAAATAGACACCGACTTTGGTGCTACCTTTCAGATGTTGAGAATCAAGTTGATAAATACGTTGCTCACCCTCAAAACAACGGTTTTTTTGCAGTAGCTGCATGTTCATCATCCTGTGTTTTTGTAATGTCTGTAGATGCAATATTTTGTGTCGGGAACAGATACGGTTCAAGCTGTGGCAGCATCAGTTCCATATTACGACCGATCGACCATTGCGGTTCAGAGGGTTCAACACCTTGTGCCACTTCCCACTTGGTCACGGTCTGTTTGGCCTGCTCAAAGGCTTTCTTCATTGAAGATTGTTCGCGCATCGCCAGATCAAAAAACGCCCGACCAAAATAAGTATAGTCTGCTTCATTATTACAGCCAAAAGAAGTTTTATCTGCCGCAGAAGCAGTAATGATTAAAGTATCCGGTGATTGTAAAGCCGGAATAAAACTGCCCGAATAACAGGCTGAGATCACAATCACACGCCAGCGAATCCCAGATTTATCCAGCGTTTCTCTTAACCATTTTGGATCGACCTGATCCAGATTCAGCGGTGCATTTTCAATTTCAAAATGATTCCGCTCACCATGCGATGTCATATACAGAAACAAGACATCGCTATCACGATTCATTTGCTGACCAATACGGCGTAACGCCAGTTCCATGCTGGTTTTCGATGCGATTGGCACTTCTAAACGCGTAGCTGGGTTATTGATGAGCATGATGGAACGCCCAAAGGTGCCAAAACGGGTATCGAACTGTTCTCTGATGCGTTCAATTTCAGACTTGAATACATCCACATAGCTATCACCCGCCACCCCCATAAAATACCAGTGGCTTTGGGCAATATCGCCATACTGAATCTGATCCAGTGCCTTATCCAGCAAATGGCTTTGCGCATAAAAGGCATCTTCGGCAAAACTTGGCGGGGTTTGCTCCACTTTCCAGATCGGCTGATCCTTCACTGAAAGCTGCCATACCACCATGGTTGCAATGGTTGCCACAAAGACCAGTGCACGTTCCCACCACGGCCAGTTGAGGGCCCGTGAAAACACCCAGATCACTGCCAGACTTTGCCAGACAAATAGCCCAACAAACAGCGGTGGCAAGAAACCGTTATAGATACTGTCAGGAATAAAATTCAGATAACCGTTGGAACCCAGATACTGGATAATGCATTGTAACAGCAGAATATTGGTATCAAGTACCAGCCACAATAAGGCAGGCACCAGCATTAAACGTGGCTGATTCATCCGTTGCGAAAGAAAAATACCGACAATCAGGGCAATAAAAGGCCATAGTGCATAGCCGATCAAGCCTTGGGAATTAAACTCTCCCATTTGTCCGGCCACCAGCCAGCTATACAGTGAGTTGGTACAGCCGCCGAGAATTCCCCAGAGAATCAGCTGGGTAATGGATGGATGTACAACCTGTAAGGAACGGCGAGACCCGAGGAACAACCACATTCCAGCAATTTGGTTACTTTTAAAATCATGCCAGAGATTAATGGACGGTTTGAGGTCTATCATAAAATTCTTCGGGAGTTTCTCTTTTCAAGCCTAAACTGAAAATATGCCATCCTAATATTTGAATGTGCAGTACTTTTCCTAAAAGACGCAATGCGTGACTGTAGTGTAAGCTCGACAAGAATTTTTTAGCAATCATGCTTTTGCACTATATCACAAAACTTTACCGAGCATTGACGCAAGCCAAACAATCATTTGAATCTGATTTAGAATTAACCTTTTGGAAAATATGCATCAAAACGGCAAGCGTCACCTAGCCATTGGTGATCAGGACTTTGATCTGCCAGATAAACCGCATGTCGGGGGCGTTTTACAATCACCCGTTTAGCAATCTGGCTGGCCAGATGCAAGAGTTGATCCCCCAGATCCATTTCCCCATCTTCAGGCAACAACAGATGTAACAACTGCATTTGCTTCTTGACCTGAGCCTGTTTTTTTACTGCTTGCTGGTTCTGATCCCGTTGCGGAAACATCGGATCCAGATACACCACATCGACCTGCTCACCGTGCTGGACCAGTTGTTGCAAATAGCTGTTGGAATCGGCATAGATCAGTTGAATACGCGACATAAACGACTTTAAAAACGGATCTTGCTCAGCCTGTGCTTTGGTATATTCCAGTAATACAAACAGGATTGGATGGCGCTCCACCAACCGGACTTCAGCACCCAAATAGGCCATCAGTAAACTGTCATGCCCCAAACCTGCAGTTGCATCGATCAAGCTTGGCTTTTCCCCCAGTTGGCAAGCTCTGGCAATCATCTCTGACTTTAAGCTCGCTCTTTTTAAACGGGGAATCTCGGCACGCCAGTCCGGTTGCATTTTCATGCCGTTGGCAGCTAGGCTAAGCCCATCACTATCAATGACCAAAGCCATCTCTGGATTCAAACGTAAAAAACGGGCATTGATCTTTTCAACCGCTTGACCGTTCAACTGAACCTTTAATTCAGCCAAGCGGCTTTTCAGTTGCTGGAATGCCTGTTCATATTCCGCTTGATAGTAGCACTGCATCTGCATTACCAGTGCACCCAACCTGTCCACCACGTCGCCAGAATAAACAATCCAAATACGATACGGTAATAGGCAAAAGCGGTGAAGTCATGCTTGGACACATAACGAATCAAGGCACGGATCACCACCAAGGCTGAAATGAAAGCAACAATAATACCGACGGCTAACACCAGCATGTCATTGCTATGCAATTCATGACGCATCTTGTACATATCCAGCAAGCCAGCGCCCATCAATACAGGGATGCCCAAGAAGAATGAGAATTCGGCTGCGGCTTTACGAGATACCCCCAAGAATAATGAACCAATAATGGTTGACCCTGAACGTGAAGTTCCTGGAATCAAGGCCAGACACTGGATCAGACCAATTAAAGTCGCTTGCTTAAAACTCAGATCATCCACTTCTTTGGTAACGATCTGATGCGGGCGACGTTCCGCCCATAAAATGATAAAACCACCGACAATCAAGGCAATCGCAACAGTAATGGCATTAAATAAATAGGCTTTAACCACATCACCAAAAGTCAGGCCAATAATCACGATGGGAATAGAGGCGATGATCAGGTTCAGACTCAGACGGCGCCCCTGTTCCTGTCCTGTGAGCGCACCAATTAGCGCGCCCCACAATTTACCCCAATATTCATAAATCACCGCAGCAATTGCACCAATCTGCACGGCGACAGCAAACATATCGCGCTTTTCAATGGTCCAGAAATCAAGCAGTTGACCTGATAAAATGAGATGTCCTGTGCTTGAAATAGGCAGGAACTCAGTAATCCCCTCAACCAAGCCCATAATTGCTGCTTTAAATAGCAATAAAAGATCCATAATTAACCTTAATTCGCCTTACCTTGTTCTGGAATTTTTTTCCACGCATCATCACGCAAATACACGGGCAATGCCTGCTCAGCATCAACCCATTTTTGCTGTGCCGCATATACACGGGCAATGGTCGCAATGTCTTGTGCCGTTGCCTTAATCTGTACCCATGCTGTGTTTTCAGTGGAAGCCTCAGCGGAGTCTATTCCTGTTGGCTTAATTAATTCTGAACCCGAGCCAATCGGCGTAAATTTGCAATATGCAGCTGCTTGCTCGTAATTCATTAATTTTTCTTCATCCAGCGCCTGCATTATGCCCTGCTCATCCAGACTGAAATTCGCGATATACACTTCCTGCATACGCGCATCCAGAACCGCTGTGACTTGCGCTAAACCTGTAACACGATAAGCGGCCTGTGCCAGAGCCTGCAAGCTGGAAACTGGAATCACCGGTAAATCCTGTGACCAAGCCAATGCCTGTGCAACAGCGGCATTAATTCGCACCCCACTAAATGAACCTGGGCCCCGGCTAAACGCAATTGCCGACAAATCCGCAAGTTGGCTTTGTGTCTGTAATAGAGCTTGTTCGATTAAGGGCAAAATGGTTTGCGTTTGTGCTTTCGGTCGGTCATCCAACTGAAAGTAGAGTTCTTGAGTATCATCAATCAATGAAACAGAACACTGCTCATTTGCAGATTCCAATGCCAGCAACTTCATGCAAAAACCTTAGCCCGAAACAGATAAAAAACGTCGAGTATCATACTCCACTCAAACGCGATAGGCGAGTTATTGGCTTTTTTATCTCAATAAAAAGCCAAGCATAAACTTGGCTACATGAGGACTTCATTTTTAAACATCTGTTAAAAACTAAAAGCTTCCAGATTTAAAAAGTTTTTGTAATGTTCAGCATAATGCAAGGCACTTAAACGCAAGCGTGCGGCGCCCTGTTCATCCAGTGTTTTCACCACCTTTCCAGGTGAGCCCATTACCACAGAGTTATCTGGAATAATTTTCCCTTCTGGAATCAAGGCATTGGCACCAATAATACAGTTCTTGCCAATCACTGCATTATTCAAGATCACCGCATTCATGCCAATCAGTGAATTATCACCAATCGTACATCCATGCAGCATCACTTTATGCCCGACCGTCACATACTCGCCAATAGTTAACTCGATGCCGGCGTCGGTATGTAAAACTGCATTTTCCTGAATATTCGAGAAATCACCAATCCGTATCACGCAATTATCGGCACGCACCACGGCGCCAAACCAGATACTCACTTGCCGACCAAGTTCTGCTTGGCCAATGACAGTAGCCGTTGGTGCAACCCAGCCATCCCAAGGTTCATGTAAAGCTTTCGGACTCAATCCCTGATAGGTATACATCATGATAAAAAACTCTTAAAAAAATTAGAACTTTGCAATCCCAAAGTGCGGTGGATTCACGAGAAAAGGCCAGCTTTTTTGATAGCCTAGTCCATATTGAAATAATGACACCAGCATCCGCGCAGTCAGCCCCCAGACCACTTCACTGTCTACCTGCATGCTCGGGAAATATAATGATTGTCGGGCTAAACGCACTTCATAAGGTAAAGGGGGGGCATCGATCAACTCTTGCAATGGAACAAAGAAAATCCGGTCAATCTCAGTCGGCTGAGCAATCAGTTCGACCTGTGCTGGAATCAGCCCGACAATCGGCTTAACAGATAAACCACTACGCGCCCGCTGAATCGGCAAGTCACCCAAGAGCTTTACATCGAAGGGATTCAGTGCAGTTTCTTCTTGTGCTTCACGGAGCGCCACCACAATATTACTGGTATCGCTTGGATCACGTTTTCCCCCTGGAAAGGAAACCTCCCCTGCATGTTGCGACAATTGCATCGAACGACGGGTGAGCAAGACTTTAGGCTGACTTTCCTGGGTAATCGCAATCAATACAGCAGCATCCGCCTGCTGGATTCGTTTGGAAAAACGTAACCGTTGTTGTAAAAGCGCGATTAACGATGGTTCTTCCATCTCAATTATCTCTTGTTCTCATTTTCCTTAATCAGCATCATAGCCGAATTTTTAGCTGCAATCATAGATCATGATGCGAAGTCATCAAAATTCGGTTATGCTGAGTTATCTCTACGGCTGATGATAATTATGAGCTTTTGCGTTGCGTGTGGACATCAAACTGAAGCAAAAATTCCACTGGGTGATCATAAATCACGATTGGTCTGCACACATTGCGGCAACATTCATTATGAAAACCCCAAAGTGATTTGTGGTGCATTAGCCCTGTGGGATGATAAAGTTTTACTGTGTCGCCGCGCCATTGAACCCCGCTATGGTCTCTGGACCTTACCTGCAGGCTACATGGAATTATTTGAAACCATGGAACAAGGGGCAGCACGCGAAACCCGAGAAGAAGCTGAAGCCGAAGTTGAAATCGAACAATTGTATTGTATGTACAATATTCCGCGTATTGGACAGATTTATGTCCTGTTTAAAGCTCTGTTAAAACAAGGACAGTTCGGTGCCGGTGAAGAAAGTATCGAATGCCGCTTATTCGAAGAACATGAAATTCCATGGAAAGAACTGGCTTTCCCAAGTGTAGAACAAACACTCAGACATTATTTTGCTGATCGTAAAAGTGGAAAATTCCCTCCACATTTAGAAACACTCGGCACACGCCTGGACCATACCGGCTAAATAAAAAAGACCGCATTGCCGCGGTCTTTTTTATTGTGACTATCCTTTAAGATTTTATCTTAATCGCATTACAGGCTGGAATTTTTTGGTCTGCAACCTTAATACTTGCGGTACCCGTATAACGCTTAGCGATGGCACGTTCCGCATCTGTTGGTGCAATCAATTTACTCTTATCCGTGTCTTTATGGTCATATATAGTGATATAAGAGGTCAGATAAACTCCGTGCATATTCAACCATGAAACGGTCTTATCAGAGAAGTTGGTCAAGTTAATTCCATTCGCTTCACCATTTAACAAGTTAAACACGTTGATTTTTGCGCCACTAATATTTTGTTTGTTATTCAGAGAGGTAAAGTTTAAACCAAGTAAAATTCCCTCAAGTACGCCAAATTTCGGATTTGAGAAAATCATACGTACGGTTACTGACTTATCATTTGTTGAAGAGTTTGCGCCACCTGTTGTACCAATTCGATATTGTGTTACACCAAACTCATCTAAATATGTACCATCCGCCTGTGGTTCAGCTTGGGCACAATTACCCGACATATCTGTTGCGGTTGCATCTTTTTTGATATCGGTTCGGATATCTCCATGTTCATCAATCAAAATCCCTAAATCAACAGGGGCAATGCTGGCATCTTGAAATTTAAACGTTAGGGTTGCATAGAGAGGGAAGGCATAACGTTGTCCAGATTTGACATTTGCTTCTGTAGTAAACACATCTTTTGATAAATAACTTGCCGAGTTAAATTTAAAGACATCAGTTACGCCTTTATAGGTGATACCATCAATATTCTGCTGCCATAAACCTAAATCTTTTGCGTTGTTAAAAGGATCGGTAGATTTAGCTTTAGTGAGTTGGCGATAAACCGCTTCAGTACTAGCAATATTTGTTCCATTAATCAACTTACCTTGTGTGACTAATAAATCTTCAGCAGAGTTGTTATTTAACATGAAACGCAAAGGTTGCCCTGGATTAATTTCCTGATTAATCAAATTAAACCAGTTTTTTTGTGGCTGAACTTGCATTTTCTCTGGTTTAGCACTTCCAATTAATGCAAGTGGTGGAGCAACCACACTATTGGTAATAATCGGGTTACCTCGCCATTGTTGACCATAACCGAGAATATAACCCTGACGATCTGTCAATAACTCAAAACGTCCCATAGAATGACGTAAGGTTGCACCTTTTCCATCTGTAGCATTCAAACAGTCCTTATAAAGGTCTCTGTTGCATCCAAACAAGCCATCTGGGAATACGCCACTTCCTTCATTTGGCGTTTCGATAACAGCTCCATTACTTCCTGCCTTAAAGAGTGGTAACTCCGCATACCATACGCCGACCTGGCTTAGATTTAGTAGCTGAGTAACGATAGCCAAGGCTTGTTCATCAGTAATTCCACTTACGTCTAGCCAAGGTTTCAGAATTTCTGCATATGCTCCGCTACTGAGTTCATTTACGCCAACATCCTGAGATATTTCCACAAGCGTATTTTTCTTTTCTTTTGTGAATTCAATCTGCTGAATGTCACCAATCACATTACGATTGTCCACAACACCTTGGCTCTGGAGAATTTTAACTAAAGCCATTGCCACGCGTATGGTTTCGTCATCTGCACTTACACTTGCTGGTGTTTTTCCAGTGAGGCCCATTGCTAAATCAACAATACGGATACGGGAATAAGCAGCTGTTTTGAGTTTAGTAATCTTATCTAATTGCACTGAGCCCAGATTAATTTTGCGTGCACTGGTCTCACCTTGAAGATAGAAAGTAACTGTATCCCCCAACTTACAGGCACCCGTAGCAAGATTACCTTCCATTTTTGTTGCAAAATGATTAAATTTATCTGAACTACAATCAAAATTGAGACCAGCAATCGGATAATCCAGCACAAACTGTAAACAGGTATCTTCTTTCACATTACAACTGGTATTTGAAGTAACACCTTCTACCCCTTTGGTTGGGTCTTCATTAATCTTGGCACTTTCACCACCACAACCATGTAACATCACTGCAAGCGTAGATACTGCAAAAGGTAATAATATTTTCTTATTCATACATTTTAATCCTGTTAATGCTTATTTTAAAGCAGAGATCCTTATCTGACCTTGATTTGATAGTTCGCTTTCAGGCACATCAATTGCAGAAGCGAGTGGTGTCATCATCATATACTCAGCTTTTGGAGGAATTTTTACCACCCCCTGAATTGCTGAGTGTTGCAGCAGTGTTGTATTCACCAGATTATTTTTAAACCCACTTACGGCCTCCTGCGCACAGCCCTTTTCATCTAAAAAGACCACTAAAGGCCAATAATAAACAGGTTTCTCATTACTAGAAGCGTAAGAAGCAATTTGCATATATTCCACAGAATGATCCAGCTTAACCACCTCGTATTCAAATTTTTCTTTTAAAGGCTTCCTCGGCCAAACACCGACTTCCTTTTTAGGGGTTAAGGTCTTGATTGATTTTTTATAATCTTTTAAGAAACAGCGATCATTTTCAAACGTTGCTGCCAAATCCTCTGCAGATAAACGAATATAAGTACTGGATAAAACAATTGGTGCTTCAGGCTTAGGATTGCGATTCAACAATCTATTGAGCATCGACTGGTTTACACCTTTTTTACGCTCGATTGTTTCCATACGACCCGTCCCATCTGGCATTGTATAAAAACGTTTCTTGCCATCAAGGTTAAATTCTTGATCTTCTAAATACTCATTATTTACGTATTCCACACCATCAATTTTCGAAACAGGTGCTGTCGTAGAAGTTTCAACATTTACGGTTTCAACTGGCTGCGAGCTTTGTACTACTGCTTTTTTATTCAGCTTTTCTGCTGTCAAACGTGGTTTAGTCGAAATAGTAGGATCAATATCAACAGATTGTGACTTCTGTGCTGATATCACCTTCGGTAGGACGGTTTCTGCTGCAGATGGCTGCGGTTGTTGTTTAATCTCTTCTACTTTTTTTACTTGTTTAGGTGATGCAGGTGCAATGACAGGAGCGTGAGAAACATTCGCCTCGGTAGCTTGTTTATGTAGTGCAGGTGCTTTAGGCACTGCCATTGCAGCAGTTGGCTTGGAAGAAGCGATTACTTGATCTTGCTGCTTTTTCTCAACCACGACAGTTTCTACTTTTTCTACTTTCTCAACCTGTGCCACCTTCTCCTGTTTTTGCTGAACTGATAGGTTTTTTACAGGCTGAGATTGTTTTTTCTGAGGAATAATCATTGGCCGACCATCTGGGCCAATGATCGTATAAAAGCCCTCTTCTGCATATACAGCTCCTCCACTTGTCAAAGCAACGAACAAGGTCACGAGCAGAGGCTGTTTAATCATTTTATACATTACCATTTTGTTCTATAGTTAATGCCAAGCAAGGTGACTTTAGTATTGGTTTTTACATTTAGGCCTGCATAAGGGTTTAACAGGATATTACCTACCCCGGTCTGATTCGATAAGCTACTGGTATTGGCTGGAATATCATCCCGGCTGCGTAAGAAACCTAATGATAAATCTAGATCAGTATCCTGATCAAAACGATAACCAATACCTAGACCAAATAACTGCGCATTGTTAATCGGTACCATGGTATTTCGTTTGTCATCAGGAATAGAACTAGTACGCGGTTCATATCCCATTCGTAATTTCAAACGATCTGTCGCAGAATATTCAAAACCGATCCCCCAACGCCAAGAAGACTGGAAGCGTAATGGTAGGGCCAGAGAGCGGTCTGTCACATCATTGGATAACAGCTTAGCCACTTTAAGTAAGGAGATTTGTCGGTCAAATTCAAATCTAAATTTGTCCCAAGCCGAGAAGTCTGTCCAACCAACGTCAAAGTTCATTTGCAAGTCTGGGAAAATTTTATATTTGATCCCTGCTTTAAAATGCTGAGGATATTTGAAATCCATCGCAACCAGTCCAGACTCTACATCGGGTACATAGCCAGGTAAGCCCAGAATCGCAGCAAGAATCTGCCCTGTTGCAGACGAGTTTAAACCTGCAACCAGCTGTTGCGGAGCCACTGCATTATTAATTAAATATTTGCCTTTTAAGCGCATTTTGGCTTCACTTTGATAGACCATACCAAAGCTAAAGTCATCAGTGGGTTCCCAAAGTAGACCAAGGTTATAACTTGGGCTTAAAGACTGCTCTAAGGAAACATCCATGGCTCCCATTTTATTAAACGGGTTCATCCCTTCTTTGGCATTACAGATACCAAATAATAGTAAATCGGTAATGATATCGCCATTATCTTTAAATGGCCGACAAACAACCTCATCGACCATACGTAATACGCCAATCATTTCATTCGGAAAACGTAAATCCGTTTTCAGGGCAATTGCCTGATAAGACATACCAAATGACGCGCCAAGTGATAAATGATCATTGACTTGATAACCAAAAGATGGTGATAAATAGGTAATACGTTCTAAGGCAACTTGTTGCCCCATATAGTTACTCGGGTTGCCATCTTCCGCACCAAAACCCGCAACTAAAGGTGCATACACAGCGGTTGCATAAGTTACTTTTGAACCAGGGGGTTTATATGAAATCCCTGCAGTCGGTGCAACTAAAGGCGAGTTTGGTCCTAAATCAACAATTTTCTTTAAAACAGGAACGTAAATACTGGCATATTCCACATCCCCATGCACTGTACCTTTAAAGTCTGTACAAATATTGGAATCAATTTCAGGCCCATCATTACAAACTAGCGGATCATCCGAATAACCAAAAACGTTGTAACCGACAGGTGCAGAATAATCACGTTTGATGGCAAAATTTGCCAAAATACCTTGCACATCGGTTTGTAAGCCATCAAGTTTTGCAAGTGCTGCCGGGTTAAAATGCACTGCACTAATACCCGGTGGGTCTGCCGTTACAGCGTTCCCCAAAGCAAGCGACCTCAAGTCTACAGATAAGTCTTGTCCTAACTGTGCATTAGCAACAGTAGATAAACCAGCGAAAAATATGGCTATCGTTAAAGGACATAATTTAAGGTGTTTCACCATTACATCTCCTTAACGATTTTTTTTGCCAAAACCTATAATATCCAATGGGAAAGATAGACCAAGTGACACATCTGGTGCATCTTCAGTTAAGCCAATACCCACCGTACCATTAACAATTGTTTCAGGAGAAACACGAACTCCTAAAGCAAAAGATAGCATGGCACTACTTTGATCCCCTGACTCGTAACTTTCATCTTCTTTAAAGTAGAATTTGGCTCCTGTATTAAAGCTTTGTTGATATGACATGGTCAGTGACACATCATAGTTAAATGAGTAAGCAAAACCAAAAGCAAAGCCCCCACTCACACCAGGATCAAAACTCTCTAACGTTCTTCGGCCTCGAGCCTGATCCAACCCTGACTCTTTAAAACCATAGTTGACAGATACAGAGCTAAATAACACAACAGGATCAATATATTTACGAGTACTTGCGCCGACCCCAACTGAGTAATAGCCCTTACCAGTTGAAAGTTCATCTATCCCAATTTCATAAGGACTGTCGCCCGTTTTGGTCGATAAACTTCCGAATAGTACTAAAGGTAAGCGTCCTTGTTTTAAAGGAAATGGTTCCCAGCGTGCCCCAAAGTTAATATCCCCTAAACCTGCAGCTGTTTTATCTTTTAATAATTCTTTTTTTGCAACGAGAGGCAATGATGCAGACAACGTAAGATTGTCCAATAAGCCGTACTGTACTGTAAATGTGTTGGTTAAGGTATGATTGGCATCTTCTTCAAATCTTAGATTATTTAAGTTGCCATTATCCATAGAGGCATCGACACGGGTATCACGATAATAAGTGTAGTCAATGTCGTAGTAGGATGAAAAAACACCTTTTTTGATGAGCGAGTACTGACGTTCATTTGAGGTGAATACTTCTTGCAAATTGGTTTCTTGAGTCGCATCCGTTTCTTTTTTCTGTAATGCACTGGCAGCCTGATCGGCCTGACTGCTTTCCGCCACTGGCGCAACTGGACTCGCTGCTGTCTCTTCTGTAGGTGTGACGGTCTCAGTGTTTACAGTTGCTGCCTCATCTGTTTGAGGTACCGCTGCTTCAGCTACAGGTTGCTCTTCTGCTGCGTAAAGTGTTGATGTGATTGCGCCTAAACTCAACGCCAGCACAGTCATCTTCATCCATGTATGATTCATTTTACTTTGTATCCTATTACATTAATTTTACTGATTTTTCTTCACTATTTCCGCTTGTAATATAAGCGCATATACGTCGTAATCGGTTGATTGTAAGTATCTGATGTAGAGTTCGTATCCAGTACCCGACGCATAGTTGATCCTTTATCTGCAAGTTTCTCAAACTGTTGCGTTGGATACTGAATGTCAGCAAGGGCATATCGATTTACAGTTGCATCTTCTACATGACGCATGTCCGAATCTTGAAGTGCCAATAAATTCTTTTGGTACTGTTGAGGTATATCAACAATAAATAAAGTATTGTTATCCCAGATTTCTTTAAACCGAATCTCATCAAAGCTGATATTCCCTAAAGCTGGATCAGCCACATAGACTCTTCCATCTTTATATGCTTTATAGACTACAAAATGTTTAAAACCAGCATAGGTAATAGGAACAATTGCAGGTTGTTTTAATGCAGTTAGATCAGAGAATTCACCGCGATATCCCCCACTTGTTAACCCCAATGCTGAAACGAAACGTTTCATATCTAACAAGGAGAAACTACGACGCTCAATAATACGTTGATACTCACCATATTGAAGCAAACCAGTCATCGTCTGTTGTTCAGTCAAGCGCAAACCACCATAACCATTTAATAGCGTAGTTAAGGCAGCAGATCCGCAACTATAGTCGTAAGCTTGACGTACAATTCCCCTGAATTGATCTTCGACAGCAGGCTTAATCACCACGGCTTCGCGATGATTACGAGTAAATGAAGGATTACGGGAATCGAGAGTTTCTGTGTAATGCACAGTCCCCTCTGGCTTTTTCTCAATTTCAAAGGCTTGCGTTGTAAAGTAATACATCAATGCTGAGCCTAAAGCGATCTCTAACATAAGTCTCTTTTTCTAACTATGGCACAACTTGCCTTATTCGTTTTATTTTAGTGTTTAAAAACACTACATCCCTGTCTGTTGAAGATACCTTTTTTTATAGAAAAAAACAGCTTTTTTTTAGTTTTTTTTGACGAAATGTAATGAAAAATAGAATTAAGTAAAGTTTTAATAAATGATTGTGATTAACGCAACGTTTCTCGTTTTTTGCTTTAAGTATCGATAATTAAAATAAAAAAAAGCGCACATTGTGCGCTTTTTTGAAGGAAACTTAGTGACCAGAAATCGTGATCATAGAACCTTTTACGTTCGCTGTACCGTTGTTGTAATAAGTTTGTAACCCTTGTACTTCGACATCACCAATTGATGCAGCATCTTTACTACCTAAATGTACACCTTTGATATATGCATCAGTTGCTGGAGTTGTGTCGCCAGAACCTGTAATGATACGTAAATAACCGTTATTTGTACCTTCTTTACCCACCACACTTACTTTGGCATTTACAGTTAAGTCCGCACCTGAAGCGTCAGCAACTTTAATACTGTCAAGATAGATTTGACCAGCAGCACGGTTACCCGTAGTACCGTCACCTGTGCCTTGCTTAGTTGAACTATCTACAATACCAAGATCCTTAAGCTCTAAACCACCTTGCATCGTGGTATTCAACACGATCATTGCACCTTGTGGAGCAGCACCTAGTTGGATATTCGCGCTGGTTAAACCAGTTTTAAGCGTTAAACCAGAGAGAATAGCATTGTAATTTGCATCATCATTACCACGACGTACTGCAGTTGTGCTTGCAGCATTTGAACCAGATACACCGATTTCACCAATATAGATATCTAGACCAGACACTGCCGCAGCAACGTTCAAGAATGCACCGTTGGTACCTGTCCCCTTATCTGTATCAATCACTAAATCAGCTAGGTTATGAGATGCCAAAGCACGTGTAGTATCAAGTGCTGTGCCAGCAGCATTCATTGGTGCATTGATTACAATACCATTTGCAGCAGTCTGACCAGTACCATTTGCTTTAATGACGATCGCGCCAGCTTCACCCGTACCACCAGCAGTGGTTGCTAAACCATCATTATCATGAATTAAAACTTTTTCGATTTCGACTCTAGAAATTCCTAGACCGATATTAAGACCATCTTGACCTGTTGCAGCGCTTAGTGCAGCATCATCCATTGACTGCATAGCCATTGCATTTGCGCTAATCGCCATTGAAGAAACTAAAACAAGTTTAGTAAACATTTTCATTGAGCACTCTCCCAAGAGCATTTATTTTTTGACTTTCACTACTCTAAACTGTCCACGGTCGTTTTTTTATTAATGACAACTAGAACTTCCAATCCTTGAGTAGTTCGCTTAGCAATTACTAAATTACCTGTTTGTTATTTTATGTTCAACTCCTGTTAACTGCTTTTTAAGTACAAACCGACAAACGGCATATAATTCACCCACTTTCTTATTTTGACAAATTGACTTTAAGCCACTGTAAATTATATTTATTTTTTATTTTTATTTTTATCTACAATAATGCAGATAAATCGATTGATCAATGGCCATTTATCCACTCAGAAGGTTATGGTTACAAGTGTATACAAAAATGCGTTTTTCAGTATTTGAGTGACTATCCTATCAATCCATCTCCTAAAGCAAAAATCAGTTCGTATTCTTACCATTAAATTGCTGGTTTTTTACGTCATCAGATTATAAATGTCAGTCCAGTGTTTTTGGATGTAGTACAATTCATTCCATCAAATGTATCTGTAAGTATTTCCGTTTTTATGTCTTATTTTCAGCAAAAGCTTAACACGCAACTCACCTCTGCATTTGACCTTCTTGCACAACTGTATGAATTAACAGGTTTAGTCTACTTATATGACCACAATACGCCCATTATTGCTTTTTTACCGCAAGAATTTTTAATTTTCCAACAATCCCAATTAAAGCAATTTCAACAAATTCAATTTAATCAATATCAAAGAGCATCCAAAGCGTCATTACCTACGGCATTCTCAAAGTTTAAGCCTACCTCTGAGACATCTGATAGCGTCGCGTTTAATGGTGGCTATATTGGCTTCTTTAGCTATGACTATAGTGCAGATCAATTTGTCGAAGTAAATTCACGTCATCAACCCGGATTTTTCCTAGGTCAATATTCAACTTTTTTAAAGTATGAGAATGATGGCTGGTATTTTCACAGCGATGAACAGCAAGCAGCATTCATCTTTCAGCAGATCTCGGATCTCATCAATCAAGCTGTTCAAACACCTAGCCCACTTTATCTACTTGAGAAATGCCAAGCCCGTTGGTCAAAACAGCAGTATTTAAAGGCCTTTCAGCAAGTACAGGAATACATCAAAGCAGGCGATTGCTATCAAATTAATTTGACTCAAGAGTTTACCGCCCATGCAAAGGGTTCGCTGTTAAGCCGTGCCAATGATTTATGGAAACTGACCCATGCACCCTACGCGGGCTACCTCAAACTCGATGACTTCGAACTGTTGAGTTGTTCACCTGAATTATTTATTGAGTTTCAGGCTGATCGGAAAATTAAAACACGTCCGATCAAAGGCACCATGCCGCGCTTTGATGATCCACAACAAGACCAAATTTCCAAAGACAAACTCAGCCATTCTAAAAAAGATCAGGCTGAAAATGTCATGATTGTCGACCTTTTGCGTAATGATCTGAGTGTGTACGCAGAAACAGGTTCGGTTGAAACTACTAAGCTCTTTGAAATTGAAAGCTTTAATCAGGTTCACCATATGGTGAGCGAGATTACAGCGAGCTTAAAAGCAGATATCAATCCGATGCAAATGTTATTGTCGGCGCTACCTGGCGGTTCAATCACTGGTGCACCGAAGATTCGGGCCATGCAAATTATTGAAGAGCTTGAAGGTGCACCACGTGGTGCTTATTGTGGCAGCTTGGGTTACTTTAATTTCGATGGTACAGGCAGCTGGAATATCTTGATCCGTAGTATTCAGAAATATCAGGATCAATTATCTATGTGGGCGGGTGGCGGCATCACCATTGCGTCTGATGCAGAAGCCGAATATCAGGAATGCTTTGATAAAATTTCTGCCATGCTGGATTTACTCAATACATGGCAGATTTCTAAACAATAAGCTTTACTACAGATTTATAAAATTTGTGTTTTCAGGGTCTCCACTAAACGCTGATTTTGCTCATCGGTCCCAATCGTGATACGCAGGAATTGATTAATACGTGGTTTATTGAAATAACGCACAATAACCCCCTGCTCTCGCAATTGTTGGGCCAACTGCGCAGCTTCATGTTGTGGATGTGTGGCAAAGATAAAATTGGCTTTCGATGGCAATACCTCAAAGCCTAAAGCAGTCAGATCATCGACCAGTTTTTCCCGGCTGGCAATCACCTTGGCACATTGCGCTTCAAAATAAGCCTGATCTTCAAAGGAAGCCACCGCTGCGGCAATGGCAAAACGATCGATTGGATAAGAGTTAAAGCTGTTTTTCACGGCTTCAAGTGCCGCAATCAAATGCGCTTGTGCAATGGCAAAACCAACCCGTAAGCCCGCCAATGAACGTGATTTCGAAGTGGTCTGACAAACCACTAAATTTTCATAACGATTGACCAATTGCACCGCGGACTCAGCACCAAAATCAACATAAGCTTCATCAATCACCACCACGCGATCTGGATTTGCCTTGAGTACCTGCTCAATCTCATCTAAACCAAGCGCGATACTGGTTGGGGCATTTGGATTGGTGATGATAATACCGCCATTTTCCTGTTCATAATCCGATACATCTATTTCGAATTTTTCATTCAAAGGAATCTGCTTGGTTTGTGTTGCAAAAAACTGACTATAAACAGGATAAAAACTATAGGTGATATCCGGATAAAGAATTGGTTCTTTCTGGATAAAAAAAGCTTTAAAAATATGTGCTAAAACTTCATCCGAACCATTACCTACAAACACTTGAGCCACATCAATCTGCTGCTGCTTGGCAATCGCCTGTTTTAAAGCGGTTGCATCAGGATCTGGATATAAACGCAAAGCATCAGCCTGTTCAGTTAACACAGCCTGGACCGCTTCGACTACTTTTGGGGATGGTGGATAGGGGTTTTCATTGGTATTCAGTTTGAGTAAATTCTGAATTTTAGGCTGCTCACCCGGTACATAAGGCTCTAATTCACGAACCTCGGGACTCCAAAACCGCATTTGTTCTGCTGTAAACGTCATTGTTCTACTCTCATGTATCCTAAAAAAGGGGCTAACCAGCCCCTATCAATCTTTGAATCGGTTATTGGTAACGATAACGGGCTGAGCGCGCATGAGCATCAAGATTTTCTTGCACTGCCAACACATCAGCTGCTTTTGCCAAGCTCTTTACGCCCTCTTCGGAGCACATGATCAAGCTAGAGCGTTTCTGAAAATCATAAACACCAAGCGGTGAAGAAAAGCGTGCAGTACCCGATGTCGGTAAGACATGGTTTGGACCAGCACAATAATCACCAATGGCTTCTGGGGTATAACGTCCCATAAAGATCGCACCAGCATGACGAATCTCCTGACTCATCAATTCAGCCTCATCAAGACAGAGTTCTAAATGCTCAGGTGCGACCTGATTAATCAGTTCAATTGCTTCTGCGCGATCTTTTACCAATACCAACGCACCACGATTTTGAATTGAGGTTTTGGCAATTTCTGCTTTTGGTAATTCAGTTAAGTGTTTTTCAATCGCAGCTTCAACTGCATTTAACAGCACTTCATCTGGGGTAATGAAAATCGCTTGCGCAACGGTGTCATGCTCAGCTTGAGACAATACATCCATGGCTAGCCATTCAGCATTATTTTCCCCTTCGGCATAAACCAAAATTTCCGAAGGTCCTGCAATCATATCGATACCAACCTGACCAAAAACAGCACGTTTTGCGGCTGCTACAAATCGATTACCAGGTCCTGTAATTTTATCGACCGCTGGAATGGTTTGTGTTCCATAAGCCAATGCTGCAACGGCCTGTGCACCACCAATAGTAAACACGCGGCTTACCCCTGCCAAATAAGCAGCTGCCAATACCAATGGATTCAATTCACCATTTGGTGCAGGAACCACCATGATAATTTCAGGAACACCCGCGACATGTGCAGGTAAAGCATTCATTAACACCGATGAAGGATATGACGCTAAGCCACCCGGTACATAGATTCCAACACGGTCCAGTGCTGTGACTTTCTGGCCTAAGGTATTACCCAGCTCATCAACATAGGTCCAACCTTCCTGCTTTTGTGCCTGATGAAACGAACGGATACGTTTTGCTGCCAGTTCCAGTGCTTCACGGATTTCAACACTTAAGCCTTCAAATGCCGTTTTGAGCTGTGCCTGAGTCAGTTCTAAATCAGAGAATTGATGCGCGGGATGTCGATCGAACTGTTGCGTTAGTTTAAGCACATGATCATCACCATACTGACGAACATCAGCAATAATCTGATCTACAGTTTGTATAAGTTGAGGATCATTCACGGTTTCAAATGCTAAAAGTTCAGCAAATGTCTGTTTAAAATTTTGATCCTGAGTCGATAAACGTCGCATCAATTTACCCACAAGGCGAAAAAGAGAACGCTAAGTTTACTCTTTTTCAGTACGCTTGTGGGCAAGATAACATCAGCATTTCCGTAGCTTTTATAGGAAAAAACATTTAATGATAAGAGATCTATAAGTTTTAAGTACTTACATCCGGATTATCCCAATCCGCATCGGCCTGTATCAGCCAGTTTAAAGCGCCATGACGCTCCAGAACTATGGAAGCATTTAAATTTGCAGGTGCATGCTGCTGTTTTAATCGCGCATCAACACATGCCCAGTCATAACGATAGATCAGATCTGCTTCATCCAGAATCTCTTCAATATTTCTTAATTTCACCTGCTGCATAAATTCCTGCAATGAATCACAGCCTGATACCGCCTGAATGGCAAAATCACAATCTGCGATTTCATCTGGATATTTCAACTCTTCGACAATCCCCAATGCCCATAGCAACACCCAATAGGCTTCATACTTCCAGATCATATTGACAATCTCTTGCTGTGAAGCATTTCGATTCAATATGTTTTTTTCTTTAACAGTTAATTCATCAGTGACTTCAAATTTATTTAATAGATCGACAATAAAATCTTCTGTTTCTTGATCAAATTGATCTTGATCCAGATCACATGCCACCTGAATCATCAGTAAACATGCAATCGCACGCTTGGCAATGCGCTCAGCAAAGCGCTGGATCACGTCATCACTTGATTCAATATGAGGCAACCAGTCGATATAAGGTATGGCTTTAGCTTTTAATTTTAGAATAGATTCTTGTTTACGCTGCAGTGGATTTTTCATTGTTCCTGACATTTTCAACACATCATTAGCTTTTTTAACATAGCTTCAGCTCAGAAACAAAGGTGTTATATCTCTCTCACAATCTTCAAATGTAAAAAAACCGCTCATGAGAACGGTTTCTTAATTTGATGTACAACAATCAGTTTTGACGTGCTTTAATCGCTTCTTCAAGTTGCGTCAAAATCGGATTTAAAACAGCTTGTTTACGTTTAAAGCTGGCTTTGTTCACAATCAGACGAGAAGAAACCTTGCAAATTTCTTCTAACGGCTCCAAGCCATTGGCACGTAAAGTATTACCCGTATCCACCACATCGACAATGTAATCACCTAAACCAACCAAAGGCGCAAGCTCCATTGATCCGTATAGCTTAATCACATCCACCTGCTCACCGAGGCTTGCATAATATTGGCGGGTTAAGTTGACGTATTTGGTCGCAATCTTTAAACGGCCTTTTGGACGTTCCATACCGACTTTACCAGCTGTCATTAACTTACAATTGGCAATTTTCAGATCAAGCAACTCATACACATGTTGGGCACCATGTTCCATCAACACATCTTTACCCGCGACACCAAAGTCTGCTGCACCATTCTCAACATAAGTCGGAACATCAGAAGCACGTAAAATCAAAATACGGACTTTCTTGTGCGTGGTTGGAAAAATCAGTTTGCGTGATTTATCTGGATCTTCAAGTAAATTAATACCCGCCTTTTCAAGCAAGGGTAAAGTTTCCTTTAAGATACGACCTTTACTGAGTGCTAAAGTTAAACCATGATCAAAATTGCCCATTACGTCAAAATTTGGATCATCGTTTCTTAAGTCATTCATCCTTTTACTCGCTTAATCTGAGCACCTAAACTTTGCAATTTTTCTTCCACATGTTCGTAGCCACGATCAATGTGATAGATACGGTCAACCAGTGTTTCGCCTTCAGCAACCAAAGCCGCTAAAACCAGTGAAAATGAAGCACGTAAATCCGTCGCCATGACAGGGGCAGCTTGCAGTGTTTCCACACCTGTAACCACCGCATCATGTCCTTCCACCTGAATATTGGCACCCATACGTGAAAGTTCCGGGACATGCATGAAACGGTTTTCAAAAATCGTTTCAGAGATCGTTGCAAAACCACGACCAATCGCATTCACTGCCATCAATTGAGCCTGCATGTCTGTTGGAAACTCTGGATGCGGTAAAGTTCTGAAACTTACCGCTTTTGGACGCTTGCCCTGCATATCCAGTTCGATCCAGTCATCACCACGCGTGACTTCTGCACCCATTTCTTCAAACTTATCCAATACTGCTTCGAGCAATGCAGGATCGGTATGCGTAGTTTTCACTCGGCCACCGGTAATGGCAGCAGCAGCTAAATATGAGCCGGTTTCAATACGATCAGCAACCACGGCATATTCACAGCCATGTAAACTTTCAACGCCTGTTACTACAAGTGTATCGGTATCCAGACCTTCAATCTTGGCGCCCATCTTGATCAACATTTGCGCAAGATCGGTAATTTCAGGTTCACGAGCAGCGTTACGAATTGTGGTCACGCCATCAGCCAAGGCCGCAGCCATCAAGATGTTTTCGGTACCACCAACGGTGACCATATCAAAAACAACTTCACCGCCTTTTAAGCGACCATCAACTGAAGCATGGACATAACCATTTTCCACTTCAATATGCGCACCCAAAGCTTCTAAAGCTTTGAGATGTTGGTCAACTGGACGCGAACCGATGGCACAACCACCCGGTAAAGACACCTTGGCGTTGCCATAGCGTGCCAACAACGGGCCAAGCACCAAAATCGATGCACGCATGGTTCGTACAAGTTCATAAGGTGCAAACTGGTTGTCTAATGTTGAAGCATCAGCACAAACCGTCTCACCTTCATAGCTCATGGTCACGCCAAGGCCAGCAATCAACTTAACCAATGTATTTACATCTTTTAAGTTCGGCACATTGGTTAACGTAATCGGAGAATCAGCAAGAATCATTGCTGCAAGTAAAGGCAATGCCGCATTTTTAGCACCCGAAATGCGTACTTCACCCTCGAGCTTAACACCGCCCGTAATTAAAAACTTATCCATTAATATTTAAGCTCCGAAAAGGCTTGCTTTGCGCCATTCGTCTTTTGTCATTGCACGAATCGTGACTGCGTGAACTGCACCACTCGCGATATAGGAATTTAGAGGTGCATAAACCGATTGTTGACGAGCAACGGTACGTTTACCTTCAAACTGATCATCAACAATACGCAGGTCAAATTTGCCAGCTTGTCCGCTCACCGCTACTTCTGCTTCAGGGAAAGCTTCTTTTAAAATTTGCGTGAGCTGCTCACTATTCATTCCAAGACCTCTTATACAACCATTGGTGTAAAACGCGCTATTTTACTATAACTTTTTCACATAATTCAGTAAGCAGTTTCTTTTTTTATCAATAAAAAAAGAGGCTTCACAAAAAGCCTCTTATATAAAAATAAAAATTAACTCAAAAGTGCCAGTTCATGCTGATACGAACACTGGATTTTCCGATGTTTTGCAAGCTGACGTTTTAATTTATCGGTCAATTTCCGAATCGAGGTATACATATCATCGGCTGTCGCCTGAGCAAACAGTTCCACCCCTGGCAAACGTATAATTGCCTCAGCAATATGGTTTGCACTTCCTTTGTGTGAACGTTTGTCAATTTGATGATCTTTAGCCAGCTTGATCTGCATACTATTCACTTGATCCAGATGCTTGGTCATTTGACTAAACTTTTCTTTTATATTTTCTTCAATTGCTGGTGTAATGGTTAAATGGTGTCCACGAATTGTTATTTGCATAATTCTATCCCTCACCTTTTTCTCAGGATACAAGCAATCGCTCAAGCAAATTTAATGCACATCAGTGGTTCAACATCCATTAAATCATTTCAGCGATTCCTCTAGTGATCATTAAAAAAATTCATTATTCCGTAATAATGAACCAATAGAATAGTCACACCTTAAAATTTAGATCAAGACTTTTCTTTCAGAAGATGAAGGAATATGTAACGATTCACGATATTTCGCAACGGTCCGCCGAGCCACCTCAATCCCTTCTTTTTTCAGCATCTCGGCAATTGCATTATCCGACAAAGGTTTACGTGGATTTTCATTGGAAACCAGCTTTTTGATCATGGCACGAATCGCAGTTGATGACGCTTCCCCGCCTGTTGTTGTCCCCACATGACTTGAAAAGAAATATTTCAATTCAAATAAACCACGCGGAGTCAGCATATATTTATTGGTCGTAACCCGGGAAACGGTAGATTCATGTAGCTCAACTTCTTCTGCTACATCACGGAGCACTAAAGGCTTCATTGCCTCTGGACCTTGCTCCAAAAAGGCGCGTTGATGCTCAACAATACAGGTTGCAACCTTTAATAAGGTTTTATGACGTTCATCAATACTCTTGATAAAGTTTTTCGCTTCCAGCATTTGATTTCTTAAATAAACATTATCATCACTCTGATCTGCACGACGAATCATACCTGAGTAAAATGAATTGATCCGTAATTTAGGCAGAACATCGGGATTGAGCTGTACCTGCCAATGCAAATCCTTTTTAGAAACGACGACATCGGGAACCTGATATTCAGACTCCTGTTGGTTGAACTCTAATCCAGGATAAGGCTTGAGGGTCTTGAGTAAATCGACGGCACTTGTTAATTGTTCTTTGGTCAACCCTGTTTGCTTTAATAATTTATTCAAATCATTAGAGATCAATAATTCATAATATTTCAGTAAATTCTTGGCTTCTGCCACATAAGGAACTTTCTCATGAACAGTTTCAAGCTGAATTTTCAAACATTCCGCCAAGTTTCTTGAACCAACCCCGATAGGATCCAAACGTTGAATATGTTTTAAAACAACAATAACTTCGTCTTCCTCAACATCTTCATCACTTTCCATCTCCTGCAACAATCGAGAAACGGCAAGCAGAATATCTTCCAGTTCCGCATCCAGGAAACCTTTGTCATCCAGAGAATCAACAATGCAATATGCAATAAGCTTATCGACTATCGAAAAATGCAACAGATTAACCTGATCTAAAATATGCTCTTTCAAACTCATTTGTGCTTGGCGATTGTCTTCTCTTTCTTCGTATTCTGGTGAAGCCAAAGCAGTGGATTGATGGGTATAAATATCATCCCATTCAGTATCTACAGGTAAGTCATTTGGAAGATGGTCAGCATTCAGCTCAGTGGTTAAATCCCCTGTTTCTGCCCCTTCTAGCGCCGAAAGACTTTCTGTTGTACCCATCTCTTCTATTTTTTCAAGCAATGGATTACTGTCTAACTGGATTTGAATTTCTTGTTCGAGTTCTAAACTGGAAAGTTGTAAAAGACGTATGGCCTGTTGTAATTGAGGTGTTAACGATAAACTGTTCGCAACTTTCAATCCAACAGATAATTTCATAGTCTTTCCTTTTATTTAGATAAGCAAAAAACATGCCTATAAAAATATTTATAACATAAAAGCAATGTTTACGCATACAAGGAAAATTACATTCTTTTTGACTGAACGAGTCAATATATACAGAGTTCGAGAAAAATTATCGTCTACCTGAATCAGTTCTCATAAATCCTCCCAAATAGCAATTAAGTCTTTGGCTGTAATAGACCAGACATTTTTCCCTACCCATTCAATATTATGAGTGAACATTTTTTCATTATGCCCATAACTACTCCATGGATCAAAAAATAAAAACTCATCATATCGCCAGATGAAAGGATTTACTGAAATATCCCTTTGTTGAGCAATATTGAGCTCTAACAAACCTTGATAAATTAATCTAAGCTGGAAAGGCTTTTCTTTATAGTCTCGATGCTCTTTTTTTATTAACGTAAGGATAAGACGAGCTGTTGCTTTTCCAAAGTCAATGACCTCAATATCCTTTAACTCACAATAATATGGAGCTGTTGAACCACTTTCACCCTGCCACTGTTCAGAGTCGATCAGGTCTAAAATGCTCGTTGGTAATTTACCTCGATTTTCCCTTAAATATTCTTCGTAAGCTTCAAAAATATATTCGGAATTACCCACGTGATCTAACTGTTCACTTAATTTATAAACCATATTTGCTCTTTAGATACTATTTCTTGTATATGAGCTAAATATACTATTTTCTCTACGCCATAAAAAACACCCCCAACCGTCAGGTTAGGGGTGTTTCATATTTAAAAGCTGGCGATGACTTACTCTCACATGGCAAGTGCCACACTACCATCAGCGCTAAGAGGTTTCACTTCTGAGTTCGGGAAGGGATCAGGTGGTTCACTCTTGCTATTG
>NZ_BMDA01000003.1 GCF_014635545.1 Acinetobacter courvalinii | reverse complement strand
TGAACCCGGCTCTGCAGTACCGGTGATTGGATCGGTACCATTGATTGGGTCAATCTCTGGTACAGCTGGTGCAGTCACATCCACGTTATAAGTTTGTGTATCCGTAACATTGCTGCTATTGCCTGCAGCATCAGTGAAAGTTACTTTTGCATCAATGGCCTTATCGCTATCTGCCAGCAAGTCACTACCTGCGACATCTGCCGTCCATTTTCCTGTTGCTGTATCTACAGTTGCCGTATAAGTCTTACCATTAATGACGAGTGTCACGACTGTGCTTGCTGCATCAGCAGGGATACCGGTCAAAGTACCGGTAACCTTCACAGTCGAAGTCGATTCTGCCGCATTCAAAACATTGTCTGCGGTCACTGGATCTACATTAAATTGAACTGAACTTGTATCCGGTGGTGTACCGTCAATAGCCACGGTTTCTGTGCCCGGTGCAGATGGGTTACCTGCTGGGTCAGTCGCAATAACTTTAATCGTATCGCCATCTTTTAAACCGCCCGGATTTGGTACGGTCCATTCACCTGTAGTTGGGTCCGTTTCAACATCAACTGTTGATCCATCAGGGAAGGTCACAGTCACGGTTGAACCAGGTTCTGCAGTACCTTTGATTGGATCGGTACCATTAATTGGGTCAATTTCTGGTACCGCTGGTGCAGTCACATCTACGTTATAAGTTTGTGTATCCGTAACGTTACTGCTATTGCCTGCGGCATCAGTGAAAGTCGCTTTCGCATCAATGGTCTTATCGCTATCTGCCAGCAAGTCACTACCTGCCACATCTGCCGTCCATTTTCCTGTTGCTGGATCTACAGTTGCGGTATAGGTCACGCCATTGATAACTAAAGTCACCACTGTGGTGGCGGCATCTGCAGGAATACCGGTTAAAGTACCGGTCACCTTCACAGTCGAAGTTGACTCTGCTGCGTTCAATACGTTGTCTGCAGTTACCGCATCAATCGCAAGGGTTGCACCGGTATTGTCTGGTGCTGTGGTATCCACTGTATAGACCTGGGTATCGGTCACGTTACTGCTATTGCCTGCAGCATCAGTGAACGTCACTTTTGCATCAATGGTCTTATCGCTATCTGCCAACAAGTCACTACCTGCGACATCTGCCGTCCATTTTCCTGTTGCAGTATCTACAGTTGCCGTATAAGTCTTACCATTAATGACGAGTGTCACCACTGTGCTTGCTGCATCAGCTGGGATACCGGTTAAAGTACCGGTAATCTTCACAGTCGAAGTGGATTCTGCCGCATTCAAAACATTGTCTGCGGTCACTGGATCTACATTAAATTGAACACCATCTGTATCCGGAGGTGTGCTATCAATAACCACGGTTTCTGAGCCCGGTGCAGATGGGTTACCCGCTGGGTCAGTCGCAATAACTTTAATCGTATCGCCATCTTTTAAACCGCCCGGGTTGGGTACGGTCCATTCACCTGTAGTTGGATCAGTAGGAACCTGAACGGTACTGCCATCAGGGAAGGTCACAGTCACGGTTGAACCAGGTTCTGCTGTCCCCGTGATCGGATCTTTGCCATTAATTGGATCAATTTCTGGTACAGCTGGTGCAGTCACATCTACGTTATAAGTTTGTGTATCCGTAACGTTACTGCTATTGCCTGCAGCATCAGTGAACGTCACTTTTGCATCAATGGTCTTATCGCTATCTGCCAACAAGTCACTACCTGCGACATCTGCCGTCCATTTTCCTGTTGCAGTATCTACAGTTGCCGTATAAGTCTTACCATTAATGACGAGTGTCACCACTGTACTTGCTGCATCAGCAGGGATACCGGTTAAGGTACCAGTCACCTTGACGGTCGATGCTGATTCTGCCGCATTCAGGACATTATCCGCAGTCACCGGATCTACATTAAATTTAACTGCGCCCGTGTCTGGCGGTGTAGTGTCTGGATTATTACCATTATTATTATCGCGCCCATGACCATCGCTGCCGCCACTTGCTGCTGCAATAATACCGCCAGCCACTAAAGGAACAGCCCACAACCATGGATTCATACCACCGTCATGGTAAAGCAAAGGTTCTACAGACTGAATCGGTTGATAGACCACATCTGAAACAGGAACCTCAGGAGCAGCCTCTGGCACAACCGCTGGCGTTTCTTCTAAGTATACCGCTCCTTCCGTGTCTGCATCTGCATCTGCATCCGCGTCACTATCTGCATCCGCATCATTTTCAGCATCTTTAAAACGTGCCCAAATGAGTTGACCATCTTCGCCTTGAAAAACCAGACTGTTATCCAGATTCGCCCCTTCATTAAAGAAGTTTTGAATAACAATTGTTTCTCCATTTTTCAGTAAAATAACGGCATTAGAACCATCTCTTTTTACTGTTGAGATATCGTTGACAGGGATCTTAACCAGAACCACCGTGGCCTCAGATGGTAAAGTCGTTGTTTTTTCCGTCGTATTTGCAAGGGTTTTATGACTTTCCTTGGAAATAATTTGTATTTCAGACATGATTATATTCCTCAATTATATATTATTAATTTCAAATCAATTTCTAATGACGTTATTACTGAAGTTAAAATTATTTTTTCAAGTGATAGAGTTCACGACACTACTTTAAATTAAACCGAATAAATGTTAAATAGCTCACAAAACAAAGAAAATAAACTTACATTGAAATAAATTATAACACTTACACAAATATATGTTTTACAACAACAAAAAAAATAAAAATTACTTTAAAAAATAAAAAAATTACACTTTTAAACAAATAAATTTACAAAGAAATAATAAGTTCCTAAAAGGTATTTTAATTAAATTAAACAAACTTTTTAAATATATTATTTAAATTAAAATAAAAACCGTTCCCACACTTTAATTAAACTAAACACACCATTTAACGATTTTGTTAACTAAAAACAAAAAAGCCTTTTCATTATAAAAAGGCTTTTTTTAACAAAAGAAAAAAATATACGATTAAAAATTATCAGGATTTTCCAAGCGTTTGACCTCTTCCCGTTTACTTGGGTGATGCATGGTGGCGACCCCGTCCTCGGTTTTCTGATCCAGTAAAATTTCAGGGTTATAGATGGTAATCGTCTCTCGCCCTAAAGCATCCTCACCAATAATATATTTAAAACCACGGCGGTTCATCTTGTTACACATGCGTTGATAGAAGCCTTTTAAGCCTTCTTTCTCTTCATTTGGATTGTAGTAGAACGCATTCATCACCGCAGGCAAACCAAGACCACATACCACCCCGGACAGCAACACACTGATAAAGGTATAACCAATCAGGATACTGCTGTATGGGCTAAGCTGAGGAATGTTGGCCACAGCCAAGATCAAGGCCAGTGAAATACCACCACGTACCCCTCCCCAAGACAGAATCGCTAAACTGCCGTTATAGCTTTTTTTACGGAAAGATGGGAATAAGGCAAAAGAAGCAAAGTTGGCTGCAAAACGGGACAGATGCAGGATAATAAAGGCAATAATCCCGCCAATAATCAGGTTAGCACTCAGATCAAGAATAAAGAGTTCCAGACCAATCAGGGTAAATAAGAAGGAGTTGATAATGCCTTCAACCGTATGCCAGAAGTGATTCACTTCACGTATTTCACGCTGTTCACGAATCTCTTGCCATTTGTTGCCGACAATCAGACCGCCAATGACACAAGCGATCGGCGCTGATGCATGAGCAAATAATGCGACCAGATAAGAACCACTGGCCAGCAAAGCTGTGGTTAAGATTAATGACTCCATCTCGTGTTTACCGCGTAATAAACGCAAGATTGCAAAACCGAATCCAAAACCAATAATCACCGCGACAAAGATTTCATAAAGTAAGGTTTCGACGGTTGCCAATAATGAAAAATGTTCACCTTGTAGCACTTTTAATAAAGTCATAAATAAGGCAATACACATAGCATCATTAAATAAAGACTCACCTTCCAGCTTTACCATGAGATGGTGTGGCGCACGAATTGAACTGAGTACACCTTTAACGCCAATAGGATCTGTTGCCCCAAGCGCTGCGCCTAATAACAATAAAACGCCAATCGGGACCGGATAACCAACCAGCCATTGAAATAAATACAATAAACCTGCATAAAATCCTGCACATAGCACCAATGCAATCGTGGCTAAAATACCGATAGGTTTCCAATAGTTTTTTAAATCTGAAATTTTAAACTTAAGTGCTGAAGAGGTTAAAATAAAACAAATCACACCATTAATTAAAAAATCATAAAAATCAATATTTCTTACAGCAGCTTCAATATTATGAATATTAATGGTAATAAACTGGTTGCCATTTAACAGGCTTGCGCCCCACTGTAAAATAAAGACAAAAATCGCAGAAACAATCGGGACCCCAATCGCTTGAGGAAAACCCAGTATTCGTTTATTAAAAATAGTGGTGGCAATGGATAATGCAAAAATTACCGTTAATGCTTGTAAAAGAAAAAAATTACCCATATGACCTCTTTATTTATTTCAACTTCGACACATACAATTTATTTAAACTTTACAACTCACCATAAAGTGCAATTCAAAAGTCTATTGTTTTTTATGATTGAATAAAGAATGAAGGTCTATGCTGCAGTTTGACTCACTAATTATTTAATTTTATTTACAAATGATTCAGTACAGTAATAAACCTATCATCCTCAATTCAGCATAGACATGTTATTTTACGTTAATTCTGCTTAAGCTTCGTATATCTTCCGTATAAAAATCAAGGACAAAAAACCGCCGGGGCTGATCACTTAAAAGTATTACATTGATTGACATCACCCGATTTCAAACCGGTCTGAAACCACTGCATACGCTGTTCACTGGTGCCATGAGTAAAACTATCAGGCACAACTTGTCCTGTGGCACGACGCTGCAGATAGTCATCACCAATTTTTTCAGCGGCATCCATCGCTTCTTCAATATCCCCTTGCTCAAGGAATTGGGTGCGCTGCTGATTTTGATGCGCCCAGATACCGGCAAAACAGTCGGCCTGTAATTCCAGACGAACAGAGAGTTGATTGCCCTGTGCCTGACTCGCCTGAGCACGTGCTTGCTGTACCTGATCTGAAATTCCCAACAGATTCTGGATATGATGTCCCACCTCATGTGCGATTACATAAGCTTGGGCAAAATCCCCGGCCTGGTCCTGACGGGAAAGCTCGGTCTGGTTCTGCTCACCAGAGATGCCCATCTGTTGACGCATATCCTTAAAGAAAGAGGTATCAATATAGACCTTTTGATCTGCCGGACAATAGAACGGTCCCATCGCGGCTTGTGCAGTCCCGCAACCTGATCGGACCACACCACTAAACAGCACCAGACGAGGTGGCTTATAGGTCATCCCCAGTTGCTGGAAAATCGGTGTCCAGGTATCTTCTGTATCTGCCAGTACCGTACCGACAAAATCACTGGCCTCTTTTTGTTCAGCGGTCAAACTTTGCGGTGCACTGCCCTGTTGAGACGATTGTGCCGTGACGGCTTGCGTGGCCTGATAGGCTTGTTGTGGATCGACACCAAAGAACTTCCAAGCCACAAAAGCCACTACCAGACCCAATATACTGATACCACCTGCTTTTGCACCGCCACCACCACGACGGTCTTCAACATTGGTACTGACTCGACGACCTTTCCAACGCATAACTACCTCACATAATTCTGATGATGACGATTCAGGCTTAAGTTGATGCCTTTGGCCAAACTTTCTGAATCAGACTGATAATAAGCAATACAATTGCGCCTGCCACCAGACCAATTCCAAGATTGATCAAAGTCGGCGTCAATGCACCAATGATTGAACCCACATTTGGAATCAGCTCTAAATGGTCAACGGTTTCTTCGGTAAAATGATGCAGTAAAGGAATGGTATGCGAAATAATACCGCCACCAACTAAAAACATGGCAATTGTCCCGACAATTGACAGTGTCTTCATCAAAACTGGAGCAAAAGCAAGTAAACCACGCCCTATTTTATTTTTAAATTCAGAAGCCTGCTGGGTTAAAAATAAACCTAAATCGTCAATTTTAACGATCATTGCAACTAGACCGTAGACACCGGCCGTCATGACAACTGCAATAATACTTAATACTGTCACTTTAGACATAAATGGTGCGGTTGCAACTGTACCTAACGAAATCACCACAATTTCAGCCGATAAGATGAAGTCGGTACGAATTGCTCCTTTGACTTTTTCTTTTTCGAATTTGGCCAGATCAACTTCGACATGCTGTAAATCTTCACTCGCCTCTTCTTTGGTTTTGGCTTTTTTATGCTGCAAGGTATGAACGACTTTTTCCACACCTTCATAACAGAGAAACAAGCCACCAATCATCAACAAGGGATTAATCAGCCACGGCGCAACCACACTGATAAGCAATGCCAATGGTACGAGGATTAACTTATTAACAAATGATCCTTTTGCAACACTCCACACCACAGGCAGCTCTCGATCTGCACGTACGCCACTGACCTGTTGTGCATTCAGCGCCAGATCGTCGCCCAAGACACCCGCAGTTTTTTTGGCTGCCATTTTGCTCATTACAGCAACATCATCCAGAATCGTCGCAATATCATCCAGTAATAATAATAAACCACTCGCCATTTTTAATTCCTCATTTGTATTTATGTCGCTATTGTAGATTCCCTCAATATATTCACAATATTATTTTTCAGAAAAAGTTTCAGCAATCGCTGACGAAAAAAAATTATTTCCCGTACAATAATATCAATCTTATATTTATTAAATCACTGAATCTTGGAACATATCATGAGTAATATTGATCAACGTCCAATCATTTTGACAGGCGACCGTCCGACTGGGCAACTTCATCTTGGACACTTTGTCGGTTCATTACGTTCTCGTGTAGGTCTACAAGACAGTCATCATCAACATCTATTATTGGCTGATGCTCAGGCCATGACAGACAATGCCGATAACCCGGATAAAGTTCGCAACAATATTCTTCAAGTGGCACTAGATTATTTGGCAGTCGGCATTGATCCAAGCAAAACCACAATTTGTGTACAGTCATGCTTACCTGCGCTAAACGAATTGACCATGCTGTACCTCAACTACGTGACAGTGGCACGTTTAGAACGTAACCCGACCATTAAATCCGAGATCCAGATGCGTGGATTTGAGCGTGATATTCCAGCGGGCTTCCTGTGCTACCCGATTGCGCAAGCAGCAGACATCACGGCATTTAAAGCCACCGTTGTTCCTGTCGGCGAAGACCAGATTCCAATGATCGAGCAAACCAACGAAGTGGTTCGTCGTGTTAACCGTCAAATCGGTCATGACCTGTTACCAGAATGTAAAGCGTTGTTATCCAATATGGCACGTTTACCTGGTTTTGACGGTAAAGCAAAAATGTCTAAATCATTAGGCAATACCATTGTGCTGAATGCTTCTGACAAAGACATCAAGAAAGCGGTTAATGCCATGTATACCGATCCGAATCACTTACGGATTGAAGATCCAGGTCAGGTTGAAGGCAATATCGTATTCACTTATTTAGATGCTTTTGATCCAAATAAAGAAGAAGTGGAAGAATTAAAAGCGCATTATCGTCGTGGTGGTCTCGGTGATGGTACAGTGAAAAAACGTCTGGAAGGTGTACTTAAAGAGCTAATTACACCAATCCGTGAACGTCGTGCCGAGTTAGAAAAAGATCCGGATTACATTATGGATGTACTTAAACAAGGCACTGAAAAATGCCGGATTATCACTCAACAGACGCTTGATGAAGTCAAAGACGGCTTAGGATTATTTAAATTCTAATTTATGTTCTTATTCACATAAAAAGCCCGATTTCGGGCTTTTTTTAATATAAACGTTTGATTTAAGTTTGATTTTAGAACTTCCCGATAAAATATAAAACTAACACTTTTTGTCACTTATTAACATGTATTAACAGTTGTTAACATGAATACCGATGAACTTGGTCGGGATTTTAAATAAGATTGCGTTGTAGATTAGCAAACACTAATCTCATGACATTTCTCCTTTCAACCGAAACTGTTTTAAACAGATTCGTTGTTCAACGCAATGACAACCCCAATCATTGCGTTTTTTTTCGCCTGTCATAATCTGAACAATTTAAGTTGAAATTCAACTGTATTCGTTTTATTCTTATAACTGTTTTATTTTTATAAAAAATTTATTAATTATCTCTAAAAGAAATAAGAGAACCGCTGATGATCTGGGATTTATTAACACATCCTTCTAATCTTATTTTTAGCATTGCCTTAATGCTATGTCTATTTATCGGTGTACTCGAATTCATCTTGCTATTATTTGGCGGTAGTTCCAGTTTTCTGGAACAGTTTCTTCCTGATAGCCTGACTGATATTGACCATGCCGATGTTTCACTGGAACAATCAGGAAATCTATTTACCCAGCTTTTAGAATGGCTTTATCTGGGCAAGGTCCCGTTACTGATCTGGTTAATTATTTTCTTAACCCTATATGCATTAACAGGCTTGATTATTCAGGATGTTTTTTTCCAGTTTACAGAACAATATGTATCGGCATGGATCATTGCACCTGCCTGCCTGTTTTTGGCAATGCCACTGGTACGTTATAGCGCAGCACTGATTGCCAAGATTATTCCCAAAGATGAAACCACCGCCATTCGGCATGATGACCTGATTGGTCGTACCGCACACATTATTTTAGGGGAAGCCAGACCAAACTCCCCTGCTCAGGCCAAAGTAAAAGACCAGTTTGGCCAGATGCATTACGTCTTGGTTGAACCCGAATTTGATATGGTTTTCCATCAAGGTCAGGACGTTATTTTAACGCAAAGAACCAAAATTGGCTTCCAAGCGATTGTTGCTTAGTTTTTATATTTATTACATGAGGGTGTTTAAATGTTGAGTTCAGCATTGACTGAAATTCTAATTATTACAGGTGTTATTTTTGCGGCACTGGTTTTCATCGGTATTATTATCGCTCGTCTATATACGCGCTCAAGCAAAGAAGTCTCTTTCGTGCGTACTGGTTTTGGCGGTGAAAAAGTCATTTTAAATGGGGGTGCAATCGTGCTGCCTGTTTTACATGAAATTATCCCCGTTAATATGAATACATTGCGTCTGGAAGTGAAACGTGCCGCGGATCAGGCCCTGATTACCCGCGATCGTATGCGTGTAGATGTGATGGCAGAATTCTATGTGCGTGTTAAACCGATTGCAGAATCCATTGCAACGGCGGCACAAACCTTAGGTCGTAAAACCATGTCTCCACCAGAGTTAAAAGATCTGGTTGAAGGTAAATTTGTCGATTCTCTACGTGCCGTTGCCGCTGAAATGGCGATGGAAGAACTGCATGAAAAGCGTGTCGATTTCGTACAGAAAGTCCAGCAAGTGGTTTCGGAAGATTTATCCAAGAACGGCTTGGAGCTTGAAACCGTTTCTTTAACGGGTCTCGATCAAACCAGCTTTAAATTTTTTAACCCGCAAAATGCGTTCGATGCAGAAGGTTTAACCAAACTGACTGAAACGATTGAAGACCGTCGTAAAAAGCGTAACGACATTGAACAAGATGCTGACTTGGCGATCCGTGCAAAAAATCTTGAAGCTGAACGTGCTCGTTTAGAAATTTCACGTGAAGAAGAATATGCAAAGTTACAGCAAGAGCGTGAAATCTCGATTCGTAAAGCTGAACAAACCGCAGAAATCGCCTCTCAAGAAGCAGGTAAAAAACGTGAGGCTGAAGAAGCCCAGATTGCTGCTGAGCGTGAAGTCGAAATTAAACGGATTGCTTCGGCACGTGATGTTGAAAACGAAAATATTCAAAAAGCTCAGCTCATTCAAAAAGCACAGGTCGAACAGAAGAAAACCATTGAGCTGGCTGAGCAAGACCGTGCCATTGCCATTGCTGAAAAATCGCGTGCTGAATCAGAAGCCAAAGCGCAAGCTGACAAGGCCCGTGCCGAAGCGGTAAAAGCAGAGGAAGAAGTTGTAACTGTCCGTGAAACCCAACGCGCTGAACGTCAAAAAGCGGTTGAACTGGTTGCAGCAAAACAGACTGCTGAGAAAGAAGCGATTGCGATTACCGTTGCTGCGGATGCAGGTAAAAAAGCCGCTGCCGATGAAGCAGAAGCCGTGCGCATTGCGGCAGAAGCTGATGCTGAGAAAATACGCTTAAAGGCCAAAGGTGAAGCAGATGCGAAAGTGTTGCTGGCTCAAGCCCTAGAAAAACAATATCAAGTCGATGCAGAAGGTGCACGTGCAGTCAATGAGGCAGCCAACACCCTTTCTGCTGAGCAAGTAGAAATGCAGATTCGCTTAGCATTATTGAAGCATTTACCAGAGATTATCCGTGAAAGCGTGAAACCGATGGAAAATATTGATGACATCAAAATCTTGCAAGTTAATGGTTTAAATGGCTTTGCTGGTGGTTCTGCAACGTCAGGTGAAGCCGTTGAAAACAGTTCAACCTCATTGTCTGATCAAGTGGTGAATAGCGCCTTACGCTACCGTTCACAAGCACCTTTAATTGATAGCCTGATGAATGAACTTGGTTTACAAGGTGGCGACATCAATGGCTTGACTCAAAGTCTAAATAAACCAAAAGCAGAATAAGTCCGATATAAATAAAAAAGAGTCTTCATTGTAAGGCTCTTTTTTATTGCACTTTTATTTGTAGTTCACCATGACGGTCGCCTGCGCATTGACACTCCCTGCGATAGCGGCAACATTATCTTTCTTATAATATTTTGCATAGAAATTTTTAGTTAAAGCTGGATTTGATCCTGTGCCCAGCCGACCAAATGAATATTCTGTGCCATAGTTAATCGCTGAATTATTAGATACATCATACACTCGAATGCCGACATTACTGGTTGCAGCATTGCTATTGCTCAATACGTTAGTGCTATTCGCGACATTGGTATTATCACTCATCGTAAAGTACAACAAGGTATTAGCTAAGCCATTGCTACAAGTCGCCGTGATTGAAAAAGGCGTTTTCCCACCAGCTTCCGTACCTGCTGTTGCTAAAGCGCTGGTTGCAATCGTGGGTAAAGTCACAATCGGATTGTTTAAGCTACAAGTCTTGGTATTTTCTGGATTCAGTGTTAATTGTACAAAGCCTGATTGACTATCGATATAACGGTTCGATCCTTCGGTCATATCCACAGTGACCTTGCCTAAATCAAGCTGTACTGCTGGCGTACTTTCAGTCAATCCAGAAGTAAAATAAAACTTCAAATTAACAATATTGACGCCTTGGGTCGCAGACTCCCCTGTCGCATTGTTATACAAGCTCACCGTCTTGGCTAAAGCAACAACGGGCTTTCCAGACTTGGTATCCTGTATTTGAAAAGTCACATACGCATATTGATTAAAGTAAGGACTACTGCTATTGACGATTTTGTAATACGTCGAACCTGCATAAGTGATCGTTTGATCAAAGTTGACGTTACTTCCCACTGTAGTGAAAGATGTAGTTTTTCGGTCAGGGAAATTATCCGTGATTTTGTTTGAACAATTCACCAAAGAATAAGCCGCAATCGATGTGGCAAAGTTGGTGACAAGTGTCCAGTTTGAAGTTGAGTTGGTAATACTACTGGTATTGGTCGCCAAAGGCTGAGTTGGGTTCGAAGTACACACGCCATTATCCGTAGCAAAAGCATGTTGTCCCAGAGCCATGCCTAAAACAGTAAATAAGAGCGTAAATCCATATTTCTTTAGCATGATTATTTACACTCCACATCGATCATTTGTATACGATTCGGTTGCTTACTTTTCGGAAGCAGTTTTTCTGGTGCATCAATATGGCAAGCATAAGATTCATTCATTCCCCATTGCACATATAGATCTTGTTTTAATAATTGTGCTTTTTCTATAAATAGCTGATTTGACTGACCAAACATGCCTGCGACTTGTCCTGCCTGATTCACCGCTTGTACACCAATCGGGATCTGCTGATGTTCACCCTTAACCTGTACATTTAATAAAATATTTGAGCTTTGCTCGACGTCAAATTTGATTAAAGTCGAACTATAACGACGTGGAATCACTTCAGCCTGATTGGCGCTTAAATTCACATCCAGAGGCAAATGCTTGGTATCTAAGCGGATGGTATTGGCTTCATAAGGAGAAACATTGGCATAAATCGCATTGCCCCAATAATCGATTTTACTTCCCCATGCATTAACAACATCAGCACCATGCGCACCCTTTGCATGAACAATGGTAAAGGTATCCGATAAATTATTGGTTGCGGTAATTCCATAAGGATGAGCGACAATAGCACCTTTCGCACTGAAACCATATTGGGTCTGATCATCACTCCAGCCCGTCACAGCACCCAGTTGTATTTGAGGCAGGCTATAATTCATATTGGCTGAAACAGCAGAATTATTTTTTCCATTGTTCCAGTTCTGAGTCGTGGTTACCCCATAATTGAATTGATTATTTTCCCCTAATGTTCCCGTGAGACCTACATTCGCTGTGGTTGGATGACCGACGTTATCTGCATATTGAATATTCGAATATAGATTTGCCTGCTTTTTACGCCACTCTAAAGGTAAAGACAAGCTCAGATAAACCTTATTTTCTTTTCCAGCATCATTTAACTGATTATTATTTTGACTATAACCGATAGAATAGCTCAATCTATTCCAGCGATTACTATAGTTAATACTATACTGCACATAGTCTTTATCTGTATTCCAGTATTTATTTTGAGTTGCATTTAAATAAACAGAGCCAAAACCCTCTTTAAAGTTTTGATAAAGCGAAATATTAAATTGCTGTTTTAATAAATAGGTGAGGAAAAGACTATCGATTTCAGCTTGATTCAAATCATTAAAGTTTCGTAAAGACATAGTATTACTTAATGTCATATATTCACGATCTTGATATTGTGCTGAAACGTTCAAAAAAGTATTAAGCGGACTATAGCTATATTGATAAGCAGCTTTATACCGCCAACCCGCATAGTCATTTTTTGCTAAGGTTGCATTTGATTTTTCCGCATCAAATCTTAGTCCACCCAGCCTTGTATTTTGTCCAAAACCGAATAAATAACTCTGAAAAACATGACTGAGATTGCTGCCAAGATATAAGCTGGAATAGTTGCTCAAGCCATATTCCGCACTGAGCTGACCAATATAATCATCTGATGTTTTATTGTTAATTTTGTATTGCCCAGAAGCAATGTTGTAATTTAACTGCCCCATTCGAACAAGGTTCATATTCCCTTGCATCGGCACAATAAAGCTATGTTTTTCCCCACCATTTTCAGTGACCTGAACAGTTAAATCACCATTGTTATTGACCGCTGTGAGATCATTAAACTCAAACTCACCAGCAGGTACGGTACGTTCGTAAATTTTTCGGCCATTCTGAAACACAGAAACCAAAGCATTGGTGTTGGCCAAACCACGAATCAAAGGTGCATAGCTGCGTTGCGACATCGGAAGCATACTAATATCGGAAGCAAGCTGTAAGCCTCGTATTTGCGCCGAATCAATCGCATAAGTCTGGGTATTAAAGTCACCCATTTCCAGCCGTGCTTTCAGCGCAGGAATATCTGTAGACAATACATTCAGATAAGATTGATAACCGCCGAGTTGCGTTCCATCTGAGTCAAAACTTCCCGCATGACGAAAGTTAAAACGACTGAAATTGAATCCACCGGTTAAATTCAGATAATTGCTGCTAACTTGTTCTTGCTGGTTCAATTTACTGGTGTAACGATTAAAATCGTAACCGATATAAGCAGCAGTAACCCCCTGATCAAATCGTTCAGGTGCAATATATCCTTCTGGCCGTTGATTAATAATTGCTAAAGGTAAAGAAATATCCAGACTTAATGCCGACATATCCAGATCATAGTAGGCATCTGGATTGAGCTCTTTAATTGTGAGACATGGTTTTTTAGGTAGTTTTTCCAAGACTTCTGGACGTAAATCCAGTCGTTTCAACAATTGTTCATCAATACATAGCACCGCCGTCAGCTCTGCATTCAAATGATCGAATTTAAGCGTAAGCTGACCCAATGAGCGATGATGATTAATACTGGTATTGAGTGAGTACACACCCGCAGCAACGCCATTGGTCTGGCGGAATGAAGTTAGATCAATATCCTGATTGCGTCCGCCAAACAATGCACGTGCATCAAAGGTATAAATTCGATTATTTGATCCATCTCTCGCTTGTAATTTATGATTTATATTTTCATTTTCTGCTGCGTAAGTACCCTGCATGCATAAAATAATAATGCTATATCTTAATGCATATTTCATTTATTCTTCGCCATTTATGACGGCTTGATAAGCCTGATTTCCACCATAATCATTAATCAGTAAATAGCTAATTTTTTGAGGCTTAAATTGAATTTCCGGTTTAAAACTCTCCGTAGAATAAGGTGCAATCATTAAAGGATCAGCATAAACAAAATTCTCTTTTTCCGGATTCAAACTGACATTATAAAAATTTACATAATAAGGAGATGGGTTATTCACCGTCACGCTTTTATTAGTTTCATTATATTTAAAGGTAACACTGGAAAATGCTTTTTCCTGTGAGATTTTTAAATTGACAGGACGATAAAATAGTTTAATACGTGAACGAATCGACACCTGTAATTTATTTTTTTCTGCTGTCTCAACCTGCTCAGATGCAGGCATATCCAAAATATTAAACCAATATAAGCTTTCTCTATCCTGAGGCAAAGCTGAGGTATCTTTCGCAATTAAGCGAAGCATTTGACCTTTATTTGAAGCAATTTGGGCCAAAGGAGGCGTTAAGATAAATGGAATCTTATCCGCCTCTGGTATCTGATGCGGGTCACCATTGTCTAACCATGCCTGAATTAATGCAGGACGATCGTCAGGATTGTTCAATTGAACAGTGACCGTATTCTGGTTGGAAGGAAAAATAATACGCGTCCCTGTAATCGTCACTCCTGCAAATGTTGCAGTAGAGATTGAACTGAGCATTGCAATGCGAAAGGCAATCGATGAGATACGCATATTGTTATATTTCCCCTGAACCAACCAAAATGAAACTACAATTATTTATAAATAATGCTGTAGCTTACTGATGACGTTACTGCACCAGCAGTTGTCGCACCTGTTGCGAAATAACGGGCAAAGTAATTGAAGTCATTGCTATTTGTACCAGCAGAAACACCTACACTGCTTGACTGAGCTGGTGCTGGCGCATTTACATCAATAACAGTCTGGTTATTCGTCAACAACTGGATATCTACCAGTGTTGCCCCGCTTGTAGCTGTATTAATTAAACGACCTGCTGCATTGACTTTAGCAACTTCTGATTCGAAGTAAGGCGTTGCATTTAAGCTGCTTGCTGTACAACCAGCACCCGATAAGTTGATTTTAAATGCAGTGGTACCCGCCGTTGCATTTGCAGCGCCCAAAGCAGCGGTATTCACAGTTGGTAAAGTTACAGATGCAGATGCATTGCCACTTCCAGCAACGTTAGCACTACAAGTTCCAGCAACAAGCTGACCAGTAAAAGTGATCACGCCAGTTGCAGCAAAAGTCGTAGATGTTGCGCATACAGCCAGGAGAGCAAGCCCTAAACTTAATTTTTTCATTTGAGAGTATCCATAAAAATTTGATTGATTTTTCATTACTTAGCTTCACCCCAAATTGTTTAAAATCTTTGTAAAAAAGCTATGCAATTCAGAAACAATAATATACACAAAAACAACATTTTCAATAAAAATTTGCAAACCAAGTCACACTTTCACATGTTAATACACAATAATACGAGTTTTGTATTTTTCATGATTTAAAACATAAACTTAAAAATACCAGAGATTAAAATGACTCTTTTTTATACTTTTCCTTTTTGGTCAGAAGGTGAATATTTTTGTCACTTTGGTACAAGTTATTGAAATTTAAACAACTCATCTAAATTTTGAAAATGTATAAAAAATAGACAGTCGTTTAATGTTTTAGGTGTATATTCCGGCTGCAATGCTAAATTTTAATTTTTATTGAGGATCAGTTTTTATGGTCAAACCCACTTATATTTATAGAACCCACCCCGATTTTCAGGCAATAAAAAACCCCAATGTCGCCATTGGGGTTTTTTAAAGATTAAAATCTAACGTATTACGCTAAACCTTTCTCTTTTAAAACTTGCAACATCGTTGAACCAAGCTCAGCTGGGCTACGCGTGTAAGCCATTCCCGCGCGTTCAAATGCAGCGAATTTCTCTTCAGCAGTACCTTGACCACCAGAAATGATCGCACCAGCGTGACCCATACGTTTACCTTTAGGCGCAGTTACACCAGCGATGTAACCGACTACAGGCTTAGTCACGTTAGATTTGATGAATTCAGCAGCTTCTTCTTCCGCTGTACCACCGATCTCACCGATCATGATGATTGCATCAGTATCTGGATCGTCTTGGAACAATTGAAGCGCTTCGATCTGGTTCATACCTGGGATTGGGTCACCACCAATACCGATACAAGTAGACTGACCTAAACCAAGCTTAGTTGTTTGAGCAACAGCTTCATAAGTCAATGTACCTGAACGTGAGATGATACCAATACGACCTGGTTGGTGAATGTGACCAGGCATAATACCGATCTTACATTCGCCTGGAGTGATCACGCCTGGGCAGTTAGGACCAACTAAACGCGTACCGTTACCGTTAGTTTCTAAGTAGCGTTTTGCTTTAAGCATGTCGATTGTTGGAACACCTTCAGTGATCACAACGATCAGGCCAACACCTGAATCAACCGCTTCAACGATTGAGTCTAAAACGAATGGAGCTGGTACATAGATTACAGATGCATCTGCATTTGTTTCACGTACCGCTTCTTTCATTGTGTTGAATACTGGTAGGTCAAGGTGAGTTGTACCACCCTTACCTGGAGTAACACCACCAACAACTTTTGTACCGTAGTCTAAAGCTTGTGCAGAGTGGAAAGTACCGTTTTTACCAGTAAAACCTTGTACCAATACTTTAGTGTCTTTATTAATTAATACGCTCATGATTGATACTCCTTACGCTTTAACTGCAGCTACAACTTTTTCTGCGGCATCAGATAAACCGTTCGCAGAAATTAATTTCAAACCAGATTCATCAAGTAATTTAGCACCTAACTCAGCGTTGTTACCTTCTAAACGAACAACAACTGGAACAGTTACGTTTACTTCTTGAACCGCTGCAATAATTGCTTCAGCAATCATGTCACAACGTACGATACCACCGAAGATGTTGATTAAAACACCTTGTACAGACGTATCAGCAAGGATGATTTTGAACGCTTCGATTACGCGCTCTTTGGTTGCACCGCCACCAACGTCAAGGAAGTTTGCAGGCTGACCACCATAAAGTTTAATGATGTCCATTGTTGCCATTGCAAGACCAGCACCATTCACCATACAACCGATGTTACCTTCTAAAGCAACATAGTTAAGATCAAATTCAGATGCTTTTAATTCACGCTCGTTTTCTTGAGTTTTGTCACGTAAAGCAGCAACTTTAGGTAAACGGTAAAGCGCGTTAGAGTCGATACCAACTTTCGCATCTACACATAAAATATCGCCATTTTCACGAACTGAAAGTGGGTTAATTTCAAATAATGCAAAGTCATTTTCTACAAATGCTTGGTAAGCAGCGCCCATAATTTTTACAAATTGGCTCACTTGCTTGTCTTTCAAACCTAAAGCAAACGCAACTTCACGTGCTTGGAATGGTTGTAAGCCAACTAAAGGATCAACTTCAACTTTGATAATTTTTTCAGGCGTTTCTTCCGCAACTTTCTCGATTTCTACACCACCTTCGGTAGAAGCCATGAAAGTAATACGACGGCTAGAACGGTCTACAACCGCGCCCAAGTAAAGCTCACGCTCAACTGGGTAAACGTCTTCAGCAACGATAATGCTGTTTACTGGTTGACCATTTGCATCAGTTTGATACGTTACAAGACGAGTACCAATGATGTTGTTAGCAAATTCGATAACATCTTCTTTAGATTTTGCAACTTTAACGCCGCCAGCCTTACCACGACCACCAGCATGAACTTGCGCTTTCATTACCGCGAATTTACCACCAAGCTGTTCAAATGCAGCAACTGCTTCGTCTGCATTTGTTGCCAAGATACCTTCTTGTACTGGCATGCCATATTCTTTCAATAATGCTTTAGCTTGATACTCATGTAAGTTCATTTAGTTACCTACTATGTTGTTTGTGTGATACAGCCAGATCTTCTTAAAATCAGGCTGCTACATATTGAATAAATGATTGCCTGAAGCAGACAATCATCATCATTCAAAAAAGTGTGGCGAACCACACTTTATGTTTTATTTACGCTTGCGTTGAATCGCGTGGATTGCACGACCGTCAACAGAAAGCGCTGCTTCATGTACAACTTCAGAGAAAGTCGGGTGACCGAAAGTCATTAATTGCAAGTCTTCAACCGAAGAAACGAATTCAAGCGCGATCATACCTTGGTGTACGATGTCAGATGCATTAGGACCCACAACGTGCATACCTAAAAGACGATCTGTTTTCGCATCAGCAACGAATTTCACAAAACCAGCAGTATCACCAGCAGCCAATGCACGACCATTCACCGCAAACGGGAATTGACCAGCTTTAACTTCATGACCTTTTTCAGCGGCTTGTTCTTCAGTTAAACCGACCCAAGCTGCTTCTGGATGCGTGTAGATCACGCTGATGATGGTGTCGTAGTTCACTTGAGCAGCATGACCGTGGATACGTTCAACTGCCATTACGCCTTCTTCCATTGCTTTATGTGCAAGCATTGGACCGCGTACCAAGTCACCAATCGCATAAACGCCTTCAACAGATGTTTGGCATTGATCATTGACATCAACCAAACCACGTTCAGTGAGTTTAATGCCAGAATCTTCTGCCAATAAACCTTCTGCATATGCTTTACGGCCTACACAAACGATTAACTTGTCAAAAACTTGTTCTTTGTCTTCGCCAGCCTGGTTATATTTAACCGTTACTTCGCGACCATTGGTTTCAGCACCAGAAACTTTTGCACCGATACGGATATCTAAACCTTGTTTTTTCAAGATTTTTTGATATTCCTTCGCCAATGCTTTGTCTGCCATTGGTAAGAAAGCATCTAATGCTTCAAACACAACAACTTCTGAACCAAGACGACGCCATACTGAACCAAGCTCAAGACCGATCACACCTGCACCGATCACACCAAGACGCTTAGGAACTTCTGGGAATTTTAATGCGCCAGTAGAGTCAACAATCAAGTCTTCATCAACAGGAGCGACTGGAATATTGACAGGTACAGAACCCGTTGCAAGGATCACGTACTTCGGTTCTAAAACCTGTACATCACCTTCAAACGGTGTGAATTCTACTTTTTTACCTGCAAGTAATTTACCCGTACCTTGTAACCACTCGATACCATTACCTTTCAGTAATTGAGCAACACCACCGGTCAATTGATCTACAACTTTGTCTTTACGTGCCAACAAAGTGTCTAAATCAAATTTAACTTCACCCGTGGTAATACCGTGTTCAGCAAGTTCGTGAACAGTGGCTTCATAACGGTGAGAAGAGTCAAGCAATGCTTTAGAAGGGATACAACCCACGTTTAAACAGGTACCACCTAAAGATGGTTTACCGTTGTGAATACGTTTTTCGATACAAGCAACTTTGAAACCAAGTTGAGCTGCACGAATTGCCGCTTCATAACCACCAGGTCCACCGCCAATAACAACAAGATCAAACTGTTGAGACATCTTTATCTCCAATGAATCGCCCCTATCTTCTTTTATCAGAGAAGAAATTTCACAAACCCAGAAACTAATCAGACTTGTGAAAGTCCCTCTTGTAATTCAAGAGGGACTTCGGGGGATTTTTAAATAAAAAATTATAGGTCAAGAATGAGTTTAGCTGGCTCTTCTAACAATTCTTTGATTGTTACCAAGAAACCTACCGCTTCTTTACCATCGATTAAACGGTGGTCATAAGAAAGCGCTAAATACATCATTGGCAAGATTTCAACTTGACCATTCACCGCCATAGGACGCTCTTGGATTTTATGCATACCCAAGATTGCAGTTTGTGGCTGGTTTAAAATAGGTGTTGAAAGCAATGAACCGAAAGTACCACCGTTGGTGATTGTGAACGTACCACCAGTCATGTCTTCGATGCCTAACTTACCGTCACGTGCTTTAAATGCATAGTCACGGATACCGTTTTCAACTTCTGCATAGTTCATACGGTCAGTATCACGAAGTACAGGAACAACCAGACCACGGTCAGAAGAAACGGCTACACCGATGTCATAGAAACCGTGATAAACGATATCGTCGCCATCAATAGATGCGTTTACAGCTGGGTAGCGTTTTAATGCTTCAGTTGCCGCTTTAACGAAGAAAGACATAAAGCCTAAACGAGCACCATGACGTTTTTCGAAAGCATCTTTATATTGCTTACGCATTTCCATGATTGGCTTCATGTTCACTTCGTTGAACGTAGTTAACATTGCAGTTTGTTGTGTAGCCGCCAATAAACGCTCAGCAACACGCTTACGTAAACGTGTCATTGGAACACGTTTCTCGATACGCTCGCCTACAGCAACGCTTAATGGTTGAACTGCTGCAGCTGGCTTATGGTTCGCAACATCTTCTTTAGTGATGCGACCACCACGGCCTGTACCTTGAACGTCAGCAGCATTGATACCAGTTTCAGACAATGCTTTACGCACTGCAGGTGCCTGGTTTTGATCAACCGGTTGAGTTGATGCAGCAGCCGCAGGTGCAGATGCAGCAGGCGCCGCTTCTGCTGGTGCAGCAGCTTCAGGAGCAGCCGCAGAAACAGCACCAGCTTCGAATTGAGCAATCACTTCGTCAGAAAGAACGGTATCGCCTTCATCTTTGATGATTGCAACAAGGCTACCATCAGCTGGAGCAACCACTTCTAAAACAACTTTATCGGTTTCAATGTCACAGATCACTTCATCACGTGATACAGGTTCACCTACTTTCTTGTGCCAAGTTGCGATCGTACCGTCAGCAACTGACTCTGGAAATACCGGTGCTTTAATTTCGGTTGCCATTATTTAGAATCTCCTGATTGTTCAACTTCAATAGCAAGTGCGTCATTGATGAGCTGAGCTTGTTGTTTTGCATGCAAGTATGGCGAGCCACAAGCAGGTGCGGCAGATGCTTCACGACCAGCATAGCTAATACGGATTTGTTTACCAGATTTAAGAACGTCTTCATACAAGCGAGGAACGATGAATAACCAAGCGCCTTGGTTCTTCGGCTCTTCTTGTGCCCAAACAAGTTCTTGAATGTTTGGATACTCAGCCATAACTTCAGCCAAGCGTTGTTCTGGGTATGGATACAATTGTTCGATACGAACGATCGCAACATGGTTAAGACCAAGTTCACGACGTTTTTCAAGCAAGTCGTAATAAACCTTACCACCACAAAGCACTAAGCGAGTTACGTCTGCTTTATTGATTTGATCAATTTCATCGATCACGGTTTGGAATGAACCGTTTGCCAATTCATCAAGTGTTGAAGTCGCAAGTTTATGACGTAGTAATGATTTTGGTGACATTACAATCATTGGCTTACGAATCGGACGAACTGCCTGACGACGTAACGCATGGAAAATTTGCGCAGGAGTCGTTGGGGTCATCACTTGCATGTTGTCTTCAGCACAAAGCTGCAAGAAACGCTCTAAACGTGCAGATGAATGCTCTGGACCTTGACCTTCATAACCGTGTGGCAACAACATGGTAAGACCACAAACACGCTCCCACTTGGTTTCACCCGAAGCGATAAACTGGTCAATTACAACTTGCGCACAGTTTGCGAAGTCACCGAACTGCGCTTCCCAAACGATCAAGCTTTTCGGCAAAGTGGTTGAGTAACCGTATTCAAATGCCAGTACAGCTTCTTCAGACAATAAAGAGTCATAAACCGCAGTACGTGGCTGATTCTCTTTGATATGGCAAAGCGGAATATAAACTGAACCATCTACCTGGTTGTGCAATTTCGCATGACGGTGCGAGAATGTACCACGACCTACGTCTTCACCGGTGATACGTACCAGGAAGCCATCATCAAGCAAAGTTGCATAAGCTAAGGTTTCAGCAGCACCCCAGTTCAGTGGCATTTCACCTGTTTGCATTTTCGCACGGTCATCGATGACTTTTTGAACTTGACGCTGTAATACAAAACCTTCCGGCAATGTATTCATCTTCTGACCAAGCTCTTTCAAACGGTCGATGCTGAATGTTGTATCCCAGATGTCTGTATATTCATGGCCCAAGTATGGCGTCCAATCTACAAACATTTTTTTGTTCGGCTCACGAACCAATGCATTGGCAACGTGATTACCCGCTTCCAGGTCAGAACGGTAGCCTTCAACCATGGCATCAGCACTTGCACGGTCAAGAATTTTTTCCTGAACCAGCTGATCAGCATACAAAGTACGAGTCGTTGCTTTCTTGCTGATGACTTGATACATCAATGGTTGTGTTGCAGATGGCTCATCCGCCTCGTTGTGACCGCGACGGCGGTAGCAGAACAAGTCCAGAATGACATCTTTACGGAATTCATGACGGAAGTCATGTGCAATTTGAGTGGCAAAAATAACCGCTTCAGGATCATCACCGTTTACATGGAAAATCGGTGACTGAATCATTTTTGCAACGTCAGTACAGTATTCGGTAGAACGTGTATCACGTGGATCAGAAGTCGTGAAGCCCACTTGGTTATTGATCACGATATGGACTGTACCGCCCACTGTGTAACCACGGGTTTGTGACATCTGGAAAGTTTCCTGATTCACACCTTGACCTGCAAACGCAGCATCACCATGAACGATAACAGGAAGAACGTCATCACCGCCAATGTCTTTACGACGTACTTGACGCGCACGAACAGAACCTTCAACCACTGGACCAACGATTTCCAAGTGCGATGGGTTAAACGCCAATGCCAAGTGAACTTCGCCGCCTGGTGTCATGACGTTTGAAGAGAAGCCTTGGTGATACTTCACATCACCTGAACCTTTTTTATGCAGGCTCTTGCCTTCGAACTCACCGAAAAGATCAGCCGGGTTTTTACCCATGATGTTGACAAGCAGGTTGAGACGACCACGGTGTGGCATACCAATCACAACTTCTTTACAACCGACGCTACCTGCACGTTGAATGATTTCGTTCATCATTGGAATAAAAGACTCACCGCCTTCCACACCAAAACGTTTTGCACCAACGAATTTATTACCGAGATACTTTTCCAGGCCTTCAGCAGCAGTTAAACGCTCTAGGAAACCTTTTTTCTGATCATTGGTATAGTTGAATTTGCCGCGAACACTTTCCAGACGCTGTTGAATCCAACGCTTTTCTTTAGTGTCAACGATATGCATATATTCTGCACCAATTGAACCGCAGTACGTTGCTTCCATGGCTTCAACCATTTCAGACAAGGTTGCTTCTGCTTTTCCAATGGCGAGGTTGCCTGTATTAAATACAGTATCAAGATCAGATTTGGTTAAACCGTGAGCAGATAAATCGAGGTCAGGAACGTCTTCGCGTTTCGCAAGACCTAATGGATCGAGTTTAGCTTTTTGATGACCACGGTTACGGTAAGCAGCGATGAGTTGTAATACACCAATTTGACGACGCTCATGTTCTGTACTTACAGTGCTTTGAACAACAGGTTGAACTCGGCTTGCATTACGGCCCAGAAGGAGGAATTGCTCGCGCACACTGCCGTGTGGTTGATCACCTTTAGGGTATTTATCGAAATATTCACGCCAATCCTCTGACACTGAGGTTGGAGAAGTTAGGTACTGTTCGTATAGCTCTTCAATATACGCTGCACTATCAGCGGAAAGTTCAGTGTCAAGACGCAATGCGTCAGCAACTTCTTGCATTTTTGGACCCATTTCCTATTGCAAAAAATAATACAGGCTGCCTTTTAAGCACACCCATGATTCATAGTGCCAAATTGGTAACACGACACTACTACCCAAGGTAATCCAACCCTGAGACATTATTACTACACATCAGGAGTAATCCCTGTGATGTAACAAATGAGCCATGCACCTTCAATTCAAGGCACATAACTCATTCTTCATACTCGATGAAATCGAGCAATTTTTTGCAAATCATTTTAGAAAAATTAACTAAATTTTTAACTTTTCTAAATTGACTTTTTCACTAAAACCTGTACAAATCTTGAAGGCTTTCTTAATCGATAAGCCCAAGAAACTGCTTATTTTTTGATTCCAGTTGTGGCAGAAATCCTAACATGTTCTCAAGCTTGGATTGATTTTTTTGACACATACCACCTATAAAGCAGCGAAATACACATATCAAATTATATTCTAATATACCGCCCTTTTGATAAAAGTTGCACTCCAATCGATCAAAAATAAACATTCTCTACAAATATTGCACAAAGCGCATCCAGTTTGATTAAAAATAAATCAACCTAGTCACCATATCGATTTTGATGATTTTAATTAGCAACAAAATCCATAAATATTTGAGGCTAAATTTCTCAAATTCAAGTCAGGTTTTACTCAGGCAGTTACTTTTCAACCAGTCGTTAAGCTTTCGCAAAATAAAAAAAGAAGCCCCTTGCGGGGCCCCTTTCTGGCTTAGAAAAAACGAATTAACCCGCTTGATCTAATAACATGTTACGAATGTGACCAATTGCCTTTGTCGGGTTCAAACCTTTAGGACATACAGATACACAGTTCATGATCCCTTTACAACGGAACAAAGAGAACGGATCGTCTAAACGAGCCAAACGCTCTTGTGTTGCTGTATCACGAGAGTCAATGATAAAGCGATACGCATTTAACAATGCAGATGGTCCAAGGAACTTATCAGGGTTCCACCAGAATGATGGGCATGAAGTTGAACAACATGCACAAAGAATACATTCATATAGGCCATCTAAGTGTTCACGCTCTTCTTGAGACTGTAAACGTTCTTTCGCCGGAGCTGGCTGGTTATTGATCAAGAACGGCTGAATCTTGTCATATTGGTCATAGAACTGGTTCATGTCTACAACCAAGTCTTTTACCACAGGTAAACCTGGTAAAGGACGGATTACAATCTTCTCTGGCAAGTCGTTCAAGTTCCACAAGCACGCCAAACCGTTTTTACCATTGATGTTCACACCATCCGAACCACAAATACCTTCACGGCAAGAGCGGCGGAATGTTAATGATTCATCCTGCACTTTCAACGCAAGTAACGCGTCAAGCAACATACGGTGCTTGTCGGTTAACTCAAGTTTGAAGGTTTGCATGTACGGCGCTTTATCCTTATCAGGATCATAGCGGTAGATTTCGAATGTACGAGTGCCTCTACTCATCTTGGTTCTCCCGATTAGAATGTACGTGGTTTAGGTTCGATTGCTTCAACCGTTAACGGGCTGAAACGCACTGGCTTATATTCAAGACGGTTGTCTGATGAATACCATAAAGTATGCTTCATCCACTCATCATCACGGCGACCGTAAGAGTAAGTTGGGTGATCCGGTGCTAACTCATAGTCAACCACGGTATGCGCACCACGACATTCTTTACGTGCAGCAGCAGAAATCAGGGTCGCCTTCGCAACTTCATACAAGTTTTCAACTTCTAACGCTTCAACACGTGCAGTGTTAAATACGCGAGACTTGTCTTTTAAATGAATGTTACGTACGCGTGGTTCAATCGCAAGGATTTCTTTCACGCCTTTGTCAAGCAATGCTTGGGTACGGAATACGCCTGCGTGATCTTGTACGATGTCACGGATTGCATCAGCAACTTCTTGTGCATTTTCACCAGTCGTTGATTCATCCAGTTTACGTACACGCTCTAAGGTATTAACCAGTACATCTGTTGGAAGCGGTGCATAGTCATCGCCATGATGTTTGGTCACGTAATCAATGATGTGTTCGCCCGCTGCTTTACCAAATACCACAAGGTCAAGCAATGAGTTGGTACCTAAACGGTTTGCACCATGTACCGATACGCAAGAACATTCACCAATCGCGTAGAAACCTTTTACCGGCTTCACATAGTCACGCGTACCTTTATAAGAATACTCTTTAGTATCCTTATCGTAGTGCGCAGAGAATTCACCCTCTTCCACACCATGCGGTACAACCACCTGACCATGAATGTTGGTTGGAATACCACCCATTTGATAATGGATTGTTGGTACTACCGGAATCGGCTCTTTCGTACAGTCAACGTTTGCGAACTTCTTACCGATCTCATAAACAGATGGCAGACGTTTCATGATTGTTTCAGCACCTAAATGCGTCATATCTAGCAAGATATAATCGGCTTTAGGACCACAACCACGACCTTCTTTAATTTCCTGGTCCATAGAACGTGATACGAAGTCACGTGGCGCCAAGTCTTTTAAAGTCGGTGCATAGCGTTCCATGAACGGTTCGCCGTCTTTGTTACGAAGAATCGCACCTTCACCACGGCAACCTTCGGTTAACAATACGCCTGCGCCCGCAACACCCGTTGGGTGGAATTGCCAGAATTCCATATCTTGTAATGGAATACCTGCACGAGCAGCCATACCAAGACCGTCACCAGTATTGATATATGCGTTTGTAGATGCGCGATAAACACGACCCGCACCACCGGTAGCAAATAAGGTTGCTTTAGCCTGGAATACCGCGATGTTACCGGTTTCCTGGTCAATGGCAGTCACACCAAGCACATCACCCGCTTCGTTACGGATCAAGTCTAATGCAATCCACTCAACGTAGAACTGGGTGCCCATTTTCACGTTGCTTTGGTACAAGGTATGCAATAACGCATGACCTGTACGGTCGGCAGCAGCACACGCACGTGGAACCGCTTTTTCACCGTAGTTAGCAGAGTGACCACCGAATGGACGCTGATAGATCGTACCATCTTGGTTACGGTCAAACGGCATACCTAGGTGTTCAAGCTCGTAAACAACTTTTGGCGCTTCACGGGTCATGAACTCGATTGCGTCCTGATCGCCTAACCAGTCAGAACCTTTAACCGTGTCATAGAAGTGATAGTGCCAGTTATCTTCTTGCATGTTACCTAACGACGCACCAATACCACCCTGGGCAGCAACCGTATGCGAACGTGTCGGGAATACTTTGGTCAATACCGCAACTTTTAAACCCGCTTGAGCAAGTTGGTAAGCAGCGCGCATACCAGAACCACCACCACCGACGATAACGGCATCGAAAGTGAGGTTTTGAATATTTGAATAATCTTCTTTAGGGTTAATAGCGCCCATGATCTCTTCCTATCAATTTGCCCAGAAAATCTGGATACCCCAGATTGCGTACACGATCACTGAAATAATGACAGCAGAAGTAAGTACAAGGCGTAAACCTGAAGCTGAAGGACCCATTTGACGAGTCGTTACATAATCAGTAAAGACTTGCCACATACCAATCCAAGCGTGTGCAACCAGCGATAATACTGCTAATAAAGAAAAGATCTTCATTGGCAAAGTCAGCATAAAGCCAGCCCATTGTTCATAACCAAATCCGCTATGGCAAAGGATCCAGCCTAATAAAACAATAGTGTATGCAGCCAACACTACAGCACTGATACGCTGGATATACCAATCGCGTGAACCTGAACCTGTTAAACCTGTAGCACTTTTCATTAGAACATAATCCATACAAAGGCTGCGACGATACCGATCACAGATAAGATCAATGAAACTGTAGCCGCGATACGACCGCTTTGTAATTCTTCAGCGAAACCGAGGTCAGCAAGTAAATGCTTGATCCCTGCGATTAGGTGGAAAATTAATCCAGCTACAAATACCCATACGACAAAACGTACAAGGATATTTCCGAAAACGACATTTTTAACGTAGTCAAATCCTTCTGGTGAAGATAAAGATTTATCCAAAATCCATAAAAGAACAGCGACTAATAAGAAAACGATTACACCTGATAGACGGTGTAGAATTGATGCAATAGCCACGGGTGAGCGTAAATTTACCGCTAACACCTGACCCATGGACAAATTGACAGGTCTGTTGCTTTTCACAGCGGGCATCCTGTAGGTAGAAACTCCATCCGGAGTTTGTTTGAATTAATTCAAAGGAAAGCTGGCATTGTTAGGCAAGCACAGCACATGCCTAACCTATAAACGACATCGAATTATAAAACGTGAAATATCAAAATACAAACAATCAGCTTTCGCTTTAGTCGAAAAAAACTTTAAATAAGAATCATTCACATGCATAATAATGACCAAAAAAACAACATGCTCAGACAAAAAATACTATCTATTTGTTTTGTAATGATAAAATTAAGATACTATTTTTTATGGATAGTTTCTAATTTAATAAATTCTTTTCTTATATTTTCTCAAAATAATTCGTTTTTAAGTTTTTATTTGTCCAAATAATCACAGTTTATGCATACTTCAAAATAATAGTGCTCATTTATATATTAAATATAATCAATTAATAATCTATTTTTATAAGTCAGTCGCAGAAATCAATCAGTCATTTTTTATACAATCAATTGCACCAAAATGAATCAATTATTAGTTTAAAAGTCACGTTTTAAATTGTTTTTTTAATGACCAGTACAGGCTAAGCATAGGGAAACACAGGCTTTTGAAAAGCGATAAGTATTTATTTTATAAGCAGCAAAATCTTGCCTCTCTAAAAATTTACTTACAATTGGACTGATGCTTCATTTTTTTTCTGCACCTAAATCTTGATTTGACATATTATACTCGACCGGTGCTGTGATTTTACTCAGTTTTTTCTTCGATACTGAATGACTAATTGACTGTAGCAACGTCATTTTTTATCCCTAAGTATAATTGACAAAATTTTAGTAGCCACTAATCTTATAGCAAATTTTGACACCGTCTGATTCGCACATGACAAGATTAGTATTTCGAGTCAGATAATCATTCACCAGGACAGGAGATCTATTGAATGTCTGCAGCAACTGGCAAAAAAGCCGTATTACAGCTTGATGGCAAAGAAATTGAATTACCAATTTACAGCGGCACATTGGGCCCAGATGTAATTGACGTTAAAGATGTATTAGCATCAGGTCACTTTACTTTCGATCCTGGTTTTATGGCGACAGCGGCTTGCGAATCTAAGATCACATTCATTGATGGTGACAAAGGTGTGTTATTACACCGTGGCTATCCGATTGATCAATTAGCGACTCAAGCAGACTACTTGGAAACTTGTTATTTATTATTAAATGGCGAACTTCCAAATGCTGAACAAAAGACAGAATTTGACGCTAAAGTACGTAACCACACCATGGTTCACGATCAAGTCAGCCGTTTCTTCAATGGTTTCCGTCGTGATGCTCATCCGATGGCGATAATGGTTGGTGTTGTTGGTGCCTTATCTGCGTTCTATCACAATGGTTTAGACATCGAAGATGTAAATCACCGTGAAATTACTGCGATTCGTTTAATCGCAAAAATCCCTACCCTTGCAGCATGGAGCTACAAGTACACTGTAGGTCAACCATTCATTTACCCACGTAATGATCTTGGTTATGCAGAAAACTTCTTACACATGATGTTTGCAACGCCTGCTGACCGTGATTACAAGGTAAATCCTGTTCTGTCACGTGCAATGGATCGTATCTTCACGCTTCACGCTGACCACGAACAAAATGCATCTACTTCTACAGTTCGTCTTGCCGGTTCTACTGGTGCGAATCCGTATGCATGTATCTCTGCTGGTATCTCTGCACTTTGGGGACCTGCTCACGGTGGTGCAAACGAAGCTGTACTTAAGATGCTTGATGAAATTGGTAGCGTAGAAAACGTTGCTGAATTCATGGAAAAAGTGAAGCGTAAAGAAGTTAAACTCATGGGCTTCGGTCACCGTGTTTACAAAAACTTCGACCCACGCGCTAAAGTCATGAAACAGACTTGTGACGAAGTTCTTGAAGCTTTAGGCATCAACGATCCACAATTGCAACTTGCTATGGAACTTGAGCGTATTGCGCTTAGCGATCCGTACTTCGTAGAACGTAAGCTTTACCCGAACGTAGATTTCTACTCAGGTATCATCTTAAAAGCGATTGGTATCCCAACAGAAATGTTTACTGTAATCTTCGCGCTTGCACGTACAGTAGGCTGGATCAGCCACTGGTTAGAAATGCACAGCGGTCCGTACAAAATCGGTCGTCCACGTCAGCTTTACACAGGCTCGACGCAGCGTGACATCAAACGTTAATTCATATTAGCGTTGATAAAAAAGGATGCTTATGCATCCTTTTTTTGTTTTATCCGTTATGCTTGAGAGAAATAACACCTACATACCTTTATATACGTCCCACTAAAACATTGAAGCAATGAACAAAAAGTCCGCTGTTTTATACGAAACAACAATCACAGCATACGAAATGAAGATTCCGTCATTTGTGCTGTTTTTGGCACTGATCATTCTGAGCTGGTTATTTTTGGTTTACTGCTTCTACGATTTTAGCCTTTATTATTTTTATCAAATTCTCCCCTTCTTTGCCCAACTGCTTAATATTGCGTTGATGTTGGGTCTATTGCTACCCGTTCTTTATCTTTATAACCAGCTTTATCAAAAATATTTAAAACAAACGATTACGCTTAAACTCTATCGGCAAGGTCTTGGTCTAGAAAAATCAGCGCAGACTTATTTTTATCCTTGGCAAGATTTAATTCATATTCAACTACAACAACATCATGCCCAGATCCATAGCTTAAACCTGCTGACCCAAACAGTACCTTATCGGCAATATTTTTATTTCAATTCATGGATGTGGCCTGCCACTTTAACCCAACAACACAGTGAGTTTTTACAGTTTTGGAAAAAACTGGAAGCTCTGGCTAAGCAGCAACAATTACAACGTACCAGCAATGCAAGTATCAACAAGAAAACCCATGTTGACATCATTAGCATAATTGCAGATCAACAGGCGCTAGCCTCTTTTCAAAGAAAACAAAGATGGCTTACAGTTGGATTAATCCTTGTTATTTTAGCCAGTTTTAGCCTTTTTATGGGCTGCCTCCTCTGGCATGAATTTAACGATGGCAGCGTTGATTTGCCTCATCAACAAACCCAGTCAATCTCCGGCACAAATTTCGAAACATTCCAGAATCAGGTTTATATTTTTAAACAAGGCCAAGGTACTTTTTTAGTTCCCCAAGCAAAGGCCGATCAATTTACAGGCTTAGCTCTGAGCAATCTTCCTAATCGCGCAGATGAGCTGTATAGCAATGTCGGTAAAACACCACAACATGTTTACTGGCAAGACCACATCTTGTCTCAATTAAATCCTGCACAAACAAACTATTTAGGCAATGATTTCACCAAAGATGGTCAACAGGTTTACTTTCAGGATAAGCCCCTAGCCAATGCAAATGCAGCTGGTTTTACTGCGATATTACATCCACAATTTAATGCACTCGGCTATTTCTATGCCAAAGATGATCAACAGGTCTACTACAAAACAAAAGCATTAACAGATTTAAATCCTCAACAGAGCCAAGCATTTCCAAATAACAGCCAATATATTCACGATCAACAGGTAGTTTATTATCAAGATAAAAAGCTGGACAAGTTAAATGCGCAACAGACGCAGATTTTTAGTGGCAGCAACCGTTTTAGTCAGAACTTACACCTAGCAACAGACGGTCGATCTTTTTATTTAAATGAACATCCATTACCACATAGTGCTGAGCACAAGTTTTGGGGAACAACGCCCGTTGATTTATCACACCTGCAACTCATTGGTAGCCAAAGCAGTGAGCCCTATCCAGGAAATTTCAGTTATATTTTTGCAGATCAGCAAAACATTTATATCTATGATGAGTTTTATCAACGCTTAAAAGTGCTCTATCATTTTCCTCAACCCATACAACTACAAGCTCTGGAGGATCGACGCTTTAGTGATGGAAAAAACATGTACAGCATCACTGAAAAGATCTACCGATCTAAAGGGCGTTCTTCTGGAACGACGACACATGGTTTTAAAATCAGCTTGATTCGTGCACAAGATCAACAGATCATGGCACAATATTTTTCCCGTAACCCTAGCGCTTTAAAACTATCCAACCTATTTCATAACAGGGAGATCAACTAATCTCAAAATATGAACAAGATGAGCTAGATGTCTATCAACAAACCTCATGATCAATAAGATTTTCTATAACAAGTGCTTGCTTAAATCTCGTCTTCTTCCAGCTCTAAAGCACGCATTAAAGTATTACTGATACCATCGGCACGTAACCATGCCAACTCATAACTCGCTTTTGCCAAGGCCAGTACCCGACGTTCAAACTCATCCCAGATCGGTTTTACCTGTGCATCAGCAATCCCAAGCCCACTCTCATGGGCCAAATGTTTATTCTTCTCACACAGCTTTAAAGCATGATACAGCTTACGACCTGTAGTGGCGCTGTCTAAGACCCGAATCCGCTTATTTTGAATAAAGCCTTCAACATGCTGTAAGTTTGCATGCGGTAATAAAGGCACAAGGATCTGATCGAGCTGTGCATCTAAACGCTTCCACACCATCAAACGCTGCTCGGCCGTATAGGTATTCCACTGAATTACCTCGTGATTAAAGCGACGACAACCACGACAGACAAGATCACCAAATACCGTTGAACAGCGCCCTGCACATGGGGTCAATGATGGAATTCGACGATCGTTACTCAAAACCAACTCCTATAAAACCATATTTATTTTATGGTTTTCTCGCTTATTTTCAGATTTCACGCTAAGATATGCGCCTTATTTTCCTATCTTAATACATTTGGAGTTATCCATGAACGCTACTGTAGAACAGCTTGCACCTGTAGAACAGCAAGCGACCAATAATTGGGTTGTTGCGGCACTATATCAATTTAAAGAAGTTTCAGATGCAGCAGGTCTGCAACAACGTCTTTTGGACTTGGTGAATCGTATCAATTTATGTGGAACTCTGATTGTCGCTTCTGAAGGAATTAACGGTACGGTTGCAGGTGACCGCGCTGCCATTGATACAATCCATCAATTCCTTTTGGATGAAGGTTTTAACGCAATGGAATATAAAGAGTCTGAAAGCTCTGAAAAACCATTCCGTAAAATGAAAATTAAACTCAAAAAAGAAATTGTAACTTTAGGTGTTGAAGTAAAGCCACGTGACTTGGTGGGCCACTACCTTGATCCTAAAGAATGGAACGAGCTGATTAGCCGTGATGACGTGATCCTGATTGATACCCGTAATGATTACGAATATAAGGCAGGTACATTCAAGGGTGCGATTGACCCGAAAACAGAAACATTCCGTGAATTCCCGGAATACGTCAAGCAAAACCTTGAACAGCACAAAGACAAGAAAATTGCGATGTTCTGTACCGGTGGTATCCGTTGTGAAAAATCAACCTCTCTCTTGCTTCAAGAAGGTTTCAATGAGGTCTACCATCTGAAAGGCGGTATTCTTAAATACCTCGAAGAAACCCCTGCTGAAGAAAGTATGTGGGAAGGTGAATGCTTTGTATTCGACGGCCGTACTGCGGTGACCCACGGCGTTGAAGAAGGCGAAAACATCAAGTGTCACGCTTGTGGCTGGCCACTGACCAAAGTTGAAGCTGAACTACCAAGTTATGAACATGGCGTGTCTTGTGTTTACTGTATTGATAAAACCTCAGACAAGCAAAAAGCAGGCTTCCGTATGCGCCAGTCACAAATTGCGGCTGCTAAACGCAAGCGTCTGTAAACGACAAAAAAGATTTCTCCAGGCCATAGTTAAACTATGGCTTTTTTATGGGCTTGATAAAATGATGTAACGTTTCACTGCTTGAGCAATCGCCCCGGCACAACTATGCTAAAAACAACAAGCAAATGAATTATATAAAGGCGTTATGGGACTGGAACAATGGGTGCTTTCCATCATGGAAAAACTGGGATATTTAGGTATCGCATTTTTAATGTTTCTGGACAATGTTTTTCCACCTATTCCTTCAGAAATTATTATGCCTTCAGCGGGTTATACTGCCTCAAAAGGTGAACTGACGCTCATCGGTGTCATCATGGCAGGCAGTGCAGGTTCCATACTCGCAGCGATGCTGCTGTACTGGATTGGACGCAAAGTTCCTCAACCTCGTCTGGTCAGGCTCATAGAACGATATGGCAAGTACTTGCGTATTCAGGTTGCCGATTTAGATAAGGCACTGGAGTGGTTCAATAAGCATGGTCACCGCATTGTATTCTTTGGCCGCATGATTCCGGCAGTGCGGTCTTTAATCAGTATTCCTGCGGGCATGAGCCGAATGCCGTTTAGTAAATTCATGCTCTACAGTACAGCTGGGACCGTGATCTGGACCAGTTTTCTGGCTTATTTGGGTTTTCACTTCAGTCAGAATCAGGCATTGATGAGTCTGATTATGCAAAGGATCAGCACTATCATTTTGCTGATTGTGATGGTGTATATTGCATGGTGGGCAGTTAAAAAATTTTATCTCAACAAAAAACCTAGAGCTTAATTCAAACGCCACCAGATTAATCTGATGAATGTAAAGCCAAGGGATTAAAGGCTGCCAACCATAACTGGCTGTTGCGCATTTCATCTCTCAGCCAATCTCTCAACAATAACTTTCGGACATCCTCTTCAAAAGGTTGTGCTGATAACAGATAGTAAGATGAACCATCAGCATAGCCAGATGTCATCGGTTCTAGCAGATGATATTTAATTTCCCGTTCTACCATATAAGCCGAAACCACAGTTGCACCCAATCCTGCCAAACAGGCTTCAATACACAAATAAAAATGCTCAAGAGGAGCGGGTTTAAAATGCTTTAATTGTGTTTGATGTTGCTTAAATTGCTGCCATAACTGCGGCCTCGACTTGGAAATAAAGATCTGGTTTTCCGCAAACTGTGTATGCTTTGCTTTTACAGATAACATCTGCTCTTCTGCAATCTTTTCACTATAAATTGCATTCCCCCAATCAAAATCATCTCGCCTCAAGGCCAGATCAATGTGTTGTGTTCTAAAATCCACCTCTCCTCCTGCCGTGAGCAGACTCACTTCAAAGTCGGGATAAAGCTGTTTAAATTGTGCCAAACGTGGAATCAGCCATTTCATGGCAATCGTCGGTTCACAGGACAACACTAAATTCTTTTTTATTTCAGTTTGCTTAAGCTGCACTAAGCACTGGTCTATCTGTTGAAATACATGCTGACAGCATTCAAACAGCACCTCGCCCTGCTGGGTTAAGCGTAATTTTCGTGCTTCACGAATAAATAAGGTAAAACCAAGCATCTCTTCCAGGCTTTTAAGCTGCTTACTGACTGCACCTTGTGTCACACATAAATGTTCTGCGGCGCTCGTCATACTTTGATAACGAACGACATAGTAAAAAAATTTAAGTGAATTCAAAGACAAGCGCTCAATCATTCCAAAAACTCATGCATAAACCAGAATAAATTTCGTTTTTAAATATAGCAAGAATATGAAAAATATAGAAATTGTTAAAACAATGCACACAGGAATAGATGAGTGAATGAAATAATTGTGGTTGGCTTGGTCACCTTACTTGCTGTTATGAGTCCAGGTGCAGATTTTGCTCTGGTCAGCCGAAATAGTTATCTCTATGGCCGCCCCTTAGGACTCAGCACAGCTTATGGTATCGCCTGTGGTGTCTGGGTACATGTTGCATACAGTGTGATTGGATTAAATTTTTTACAGCATCACATTCCCGGTTTAATTCAAGTGATCCAATATATTGGAGCGACCTATCTGATTTATATTGGCTATAAAATATTTACCCAAGCAGCAGTGATATTCAAAGAAAGCCATATTGATCTTACTCGCTGGCAAGCATTTAAGCATGGCTTTTTCACCAACAGCCTGAATCCTAAAACCACATTATTTGTCATGAGTATTTATTCTCAACTCATGAGCAGTGAAAATAGCAATGCCAAACTTCTTGGCTATGGTCTTTTTATGTCTGCAAGTCACTTATTATGGTTTTGCCTAATCGCGCTTTTCTGTGCCACACCCAGTATTAGAAATAAAATTCTGTCTCAACAGATTATTATTAATCGTCTGATTGGCATTGTACTCAGTGGATTAGGATGCAGCTTATTTATCGTGACTTTTTAATTAAACACATCATGATTATGGCGGCATAAAATATTGTTATGTGATTTTAATAATAACAGCCAGCATTAAAAAAACGTCCACTCGGGACGTTTTCATACTTCTTTTGCCAGAGCAGCTTTTTTAAACTGCTCTGGATGCACCATTACGCTGGCGTATGATACATCAGGTAAAGTTCATTTAAGTTTTCAGGAATTTCTTCTGCCAACTCATCCATCAACTGGCCATTACGGCGGAAAGATTCCATTTGTGGATCTTCTTCATCGATCCCGCTAAAGACCATGATCGGTAAAGTTAAATCGATCAACTGTTCTTCAAACTCAGGTGCAAACCATGCATCTTCATTCAGGAACATTGCATCGACAAAACCAACACTCCAATCGCCCAAGCTTGACTCGACATCCGCTTCTTCGATTTCAAATGGAAACTCGATTCCATTTTCATTGGCTAAATCCTGACGAATCGACTCCAACCAAAGCTTCACCTGCTCAAGCACTTCTGCAGGAAGTTTCTTGTGGTTACCTTCGAAAAGTTCATCTAACCAACGATCAAATTGTGGACCAACGGCAATTGCACACAAAAAGCCATGAGTCGCTGCAAAATCTAGACCGTATTCGTTTTGATCACCGTCAAGATAATTACTCAATAAGTCTAAATCTAACGTGCTCATTCTTTGTTTAATCCAATTTTAAAAATACATCGGCAACAGCATAACATTTTCGGGCGTGAAGTCTTAGCAATTTCGCTTAGTCTTCGTCGTCAAGGTCATCATCGTCGAAATCATAGTCAAAATCTTTTAATTCTCGTTCTAAACGACGTTGAGCTAAAAGGTCATCAATTAAACGGCGCTTTTCTAATGATTCTTTAGCGCTGATTTTTCCTGATGACTCATCAAAACCAACATCATCTTCACCGTAGTTATCATCATCTAGTTCAAAATCTGTAGAAGACACTAAGTACCTCTAATGAAAAAATGTTAATGGGTCTAGCCGCTATTTATCGGTCTTGGCCCACCTTGTCAAGTTTTATTTGTTTTTTTTACTATAAAACCGTGTTTTGTACTTTTTTTCGGCAGTTTTTTTGTGTATTTATAATCCAAGGACATCAACAATCAAAAAAGTTCTTTAAACAGGAATTACGCTTGAAAAATTATGACTTAACCCCATATTCAATGAACAAACGTGCAATCCATTCTATTTTTTATTTAGAGCAAACGGATCAAATCCAAAACATTCACCGTGAATTGTGCTATCATGCACGGTTTTTCACCGCCACAGATTCAACAAAAGAGTAAGCAAAGATGAGCGATATGAATTCCCCTACTTCGCAAGTAGCGGCTCTGATTAGCCGAGGCAAAGAGCAAGGTTATTTAACTTACGCTGAGGTTAACGATCATCTACCAGACTCAATTACGGAAAGTGAGCAGATTGAAGACATCATCCAGATGCTTCAAGACGTTGGTATTCCAGTGCATGAACGTGCGCCAGAAACTGATGACACCATGTTTGGTGAATCCACCGAAGCTGCTGACGAAGTTGCCGAAGAAGAAGCTGCTGCCGTATTAGCATCGGTTGAAAGTGAGCCTGGTCGTACCACTGACCCTGTACGTATGTATATGCGTGAAATGGGTACCGTTGAACTTCTTACACGTGAAGGCGAAATTAGCATTGCAAAACGCATCGAAGAAGGTATTCGTGACGTTTTACACTCGATTGCTTACTGGCCAAATGCTGTTGAAGTTGTTTTACAAGAATATAATGATTTTTTAACTGGCGAACGCCGTCTTGCCGATATTCTTTCTGGTTATTTAGACCCAGAAACTGATGAAGATATTCCAGAAGTTCTGGAAGAAGCTGAGATTGAAGAAGAAGATGAAGAAAAAGATTCTTCATCTAAAGCCAAAGACGTCAAACTTGATGATGATGACGAAGAAGAAGAATCTGAAGGTGATGATGACTCTGAAGGTGATTCAGGTCCAGACCCAGAGGTTGCTAAAGTTCGTTTCTCGGAATTAGAAGCGGCTTGGAATGAAACAAAAACTGTTGTGGCAAAACATGGCCGTAACAGTGAAGAAGCGAAAGCAGCACTCGAAGCACTTGCTGCTGTGTTCATGATGTTCAAATTTACCCCGCGCCTATTCGAAATCATTTCAGAAATGATTCGTGGTACCCATGAACAGATCCGTTCAAATGAACGTGAAATCATGCGTTATGCAGTGCGTCGTGGCCGTATGGACCGTAACCAGTTCCGTACCACCTTCCCTGAGCAAGAATCAAATCCTGCTTGGTTAGACGAACAAATTGCCAAAGCGCCTGCTGAAACCAAAGCCCATCTGGAAAAAGTACGTCCAGACGTATTGGCATTCCAGCAAAAGATTGCCGATATCGAGAACGACCTTGGCCTAAACGTTAAAGACATCAAAGAGATTTCAAAACGTATGGCGGTTGGCGAAGCCAAAGCACGCCGTGCCAAAAAAGAGATGGTAGAAGCAAATTTACGTCTGGTGATTTCGATTGCGAAGAAATACACCAACCGTGGCTTACAGTTCCTTGACTTGATCCAGGAAGGTAACATCGGTTTGATGAAAGCCGTAGACAAGTTTGAATACCGTCGTGGTTATAAATTCTCGACCTATGCAACCTGGTGGATTCGTCAGGCGATTACCCGTTCGATTGCGGATCAGGCCCGTACCATTCGTATTCCAGTACACATGATTGAGACAATCAACAAGATCAACCGTGTGTCACGTCAGCTTCTTCAGGAAATGGGTCGTGAACCAACGCCTGAAGAGTTAGGTGAACGTCTGGAAATGGACGAAGTCAAGGTTCGTAAAGTTCTTAAAATCGCGAAAGAACCGATTTCGATGGAAACACCGATCGGTGATGATGAAGATTCGCATCTTGGTGACTTCATTGAGGACTCGAACATCACTTCTCCAGTGGATGCTGCGACCTCGGAAGGCTTAAAAGAAGCGACCCGTGAAGTGCTTGAAAACCTAACTGAACGTGAAGCTAAAGTATTGAAAATGCGTTTTGGTATCGATATGCCAACCGATCATACTTTGGAAGAAGTTGGTAAACAGTTTGACGTAACACGTGAACGTATTCGTCAGATTGAAGCGAAAGCGTTACGTAAGCTTCGCCATCCTTCTCGCTCAGAACACTTACGTTCATTCCTGGAAAACGACTAATCTTTTGGGACCTCTTGAGTGAGGGTTAAGGCCCTTCCTCAGGACTTGAAGTTCAACACTTCATCCCCATCTATGTATTAGATCAAAAGCGCCTGCACTGATGCAGGCGTTTCAAATTAAGAGGTTGCTCATGTTAGACCGCACTCCTTCTCGTGAATTACAAGAACATCTTTGGGTCTTCCCAATGGACTATCCAATCAAACTGATTGGTAATGCAGGGGATGAACTTCGAGTCGCTGTTGTTGATATTTTGCAGAAGCACTTCCCTGAATTTGATGGCAACTCAGTAAAAGTTCAGCCTTCACGTACAGGTAAATACCACTCTTTAACGGCTCAGCTACGCTTTGAAGAGCTGGAACAAGTTCATGCACTCTATGCTGACCTTGCAGCCTGTCCTCTAATCAAGACAGCGCTTTAATACAGAAATCCAAAATGCGACAGTGTTTTGGATTTTTTTACGTTAAAAATAACAGCCTATCTATGCTTAAACGGCTATTTATCTGCTCAAAATCATTCCATAATTAAGCCACTCCCCGATTAAAAGCTGCAAAGGAAATTCTGCTGTAATGAGTGCTGTAAAACCGACCTTAATCATTCGTTGTTTCAATGATCTGCAAGATTACACGACACGTTTTGAAGCCATGAAAGACTTCACAACCCAGCGTGATGAAAACACCCCTGACGAAGTCTGGTTATTACAACATCAGGATGTCTTGACCCAAGGACAAGCAGGTAAGGCAGAACATATTCTGATGCACAGTAATCTTCCGGTCGTTCACACCGATCGTGGCGGCCAAGTCACCTGGCATGGCAAAGGTCAACTGGTGGCCTATATCCTTCTGGATTTAAATCGCTTGAAGTGGCATGTCCGAACGTTGGTCAGCTTTGCCGAGCAGGTCATGATCGATCTGCTCAAACAATACAATATTGACGCTTATGCCAAACCTGATGCACCCGGGGTATACGTCGATGGACGTAAGATCGGTTCACTGGGCTTTAAGATCCGTCGCGGTCGTAGTTATCATGGACTTGCGCTGAATATCGATTGCGACCTCACTGGCTTTCAAACCATTAACCCATGCGGCTATGCAGGTTTAGAAATGGTGCGCTTGCAAGACTTACTGCAAGATTACCCAAGCTTTGAGCAGCTTTGCGATACATTCATTAGCTACCTAAAAAATACGGATTTCTTTAATGACCTTGTAGTCATATCTGAATAATTTACTTTTCAATCCAATTAAAATAAATTAGAGTAAATACTCTAAATTAGCAGTGCATAATTTTAACAAGGGACGAGCAAGTGATTTCAACCAAAGCAGTGAAGCCCACTTTGCAATTTGCCTATGTCAAACTCATGATGGACGTTGTGGGTCGTGGCCTCGTAATGGCAAGCCAAGTGGATCGTGAAGTTCAAGAGGAAGTGTCCAAGTTTCCTGTTGGTTTTATCCTTTCAATGAATGTTTTTCCAAATGGACCTGCGTTTGTGGCACGTGTGACCGAAGAAAAACAGTTAGAGCTGTTGTCAAACTATAAAGGCAAGCCTGATTTGACCATTACTTTCAAGCATCTGACCCATGCCTTTCTGGTGTTTTCTTTTCAGGAAAGTACGGCACAGGCCTTTGCCAATGACCGTATGATTGCTGATGGTGATGTCTCCAGTGCCATCCGTCTGGTGCGCTGTCTGAATAAAATGGAAGCCTTGATCCTACCAAAACTGATCGCTTCACTGGCAGTCAAACGCTACCCTGCTGAATTGACACTAAAACAAAAATTCACAGGTGCAAAAAATATCTATCTTAAAGTCGCAAAATCATATCTGAACCGGAGCGCATAACATGGCTAAGCCTTATTACGAGTTTTTCTGTCCTGTAAAAGTCATTGCTGGTAACGCTGCGTTAGAGCACATTCCTTTTGAACTTGCGACCTTAGGCGCAAAACGCCCCATGATCATTACCGACAAAGGCGTACGTGCCAATGGTTTACTCAGCCCAATCGAGGCTGCTTTTAGCACCACAGATGCGGTGATTGGTGCAATCTTTGATGATGTTCCACCCGATTCAAGTCTGGAAGTGGTTCGCTTAGCAGCAGAACTGTATCGCAAGCAAAAATGTGATGCGATTATTGCGATTGGGGGTGGCTCAGTTATCGATACCTCTAAGGCAACCAATATCCTAGTGTCTGAAGGGGGTGATGACCTGCTGCAATATTCAGGTGCACACAACCTACCTAAACCACTGAAACCTTTCTTCGTGATTCCAACCACCTCAGGTACCGGTTCAGAAGCGACCATGGTGGCGGTAGTTTCGGATACGCAACGCAATGTAAAACTGGCTTTTGCCTCTTACTACCTGATGCCACATGCAGCGATTCTCGATCCACGCATGACCCAGACCTTGCCCCCGCATTTAACCGCCATGACGGGTATGGATGCATTGACGCACTGTGTTGAAGCATATACCTGCTTGGCAGCCAATCCATTGAGTGATGCCTATGCCAGTGCCGGCATTAAAAAGATCAGTGAAAACCTGTTCAAAGTTTTGGATAACCCAAGCGATGCACAAGGTCGTTTAGAGCTTGCGCAGGCATCTACCATGGCCGGGATTGCCTTCTCGAATTCAATGGTTGGTCTGGTTCATTCACTCGGCCATGCGCTGGGCGCAGTAGCTCACCTGCCCCACGGCCTATGCATGAACCTGTTCTTGCCATATGTGCTTGAATATAACAAAGAAATTAATGGCGACAAGATTGGTGAACTATTACTGCCACTTGCAGGCGCCGATATTTATGCACAAACGCCAGCAAGTTTACGTGCCGACAAAGCCATTGCCACTGTACTTGCAATGCGCGACCGCTTATTTAGCCTGACCAAGCTTCCACGTACTTTGCGCGAAACAGGTAAAATTACTGAAGCACAACTGGATGAAGTAGCTGAAAAGGCGTTAAATGATGGTTCTATCATCTACAATCCAAAAGAAGCCAACCTGCAAGATATCCGCGCAATCTTGCAAAAAGCATGGTAATTCATTGAATTAATTAATTTTAAACAAAATAAAGCCTCATCATTGAGGCTTTATTTTATTGTGGTGAATCGATATTCATCTTTTTGTTTACCCTTTTGGCAAAAAAGTTGCTAAAAAAATTGTAAAAGTACTGCCAATTTATAGCGTTTTACGATAGATTGGCGCACTTCGTTTTTTCTGTAGGGGGGATCATTTCGTCTCAAATGATCCTTAAACCATAGCTGATCCTTGATCAACGATTATGAGGATAACGCCGTTGACAAATATCTCTGGGACTCCACCGGTAGCTAAGCTGCAAAAGACACTTGGTCTTTGGCATATTATTATTATTGGTTTAGCTTACATCCAACCCATGACGTTGTTTGACACTTTCGGACTGGTTTCCGAAGAAAGTCATCACCATGTTCCGACCTCTTATATTGTTGCCCTGATTGCAATCTTATTTACTTCAATCAGTTATGGTCACATGATCCGTCGATACCCTTCATCAGGATCGGCTTATACCTATGCACAAAAATCAATTCATCCCAATGTAGGTTTCATGGTGGGTTGGTCATCCTGGCTGGATTATTTACTCTCGCCGATGGTCAATATTATCTTGGCGGTGATTTATCTGGAAGCCTTGTTCCCAACAGTAAATCACTGGGTCTGGGTGGTTGTCCTCACAGCATTCATGACAGGGATCAACTTGCGTGGTGCCCGTTTTGTTGCCAACTTCAATAGCTGGATTGTACTGGTGCAGCTGATTGTGATTGGTACCTTTACCTATCTGGTTTATGACAAATTACAGATGGGGATTAATGCAGACGGCGCGATTACGGCTGAAACCCGTTATCAGTTGTGGAGTCTGGAACCGTTTTGGAATGAACTCACCTCAGTGGGTGCATTAATCACAGGTGCGACCCTGCTCTGCTTCTCATTTACAGGTTTTGACTCACTCAGCTCTTTGGCAGAAGAAACCAAAGATACAGAAAAGACCTTACCGAAAGCGATTTTCCTGACGGCATTATTTGCTGGTGTTATTTTCATTATTAGCACCTACTTTATGCAGATTTACTTCCCGAATGATCCAAAGTCGTATTTCACCAATATTGCTGAAACTCAACCCGAGATTCTGCTTTTGGTCGGCGGTTCATTATTCCAGTCTTACGTACTTGCTTTTGCCATTGTAACGGTCATGGCTTCCGGGATTTCTGCACATGCAGGCGTTTCTCGCCTGATGTACGTGATGGGTCGTGATGGCGTAATCAATAAGAAGATTTTCGGTCATATCAGTCCAAAAACCTTTACTCCGTCGTATAACATTATCATTGTCGGTTTAGTCGCATTGACTGCGGGCTTTATGGATCTGGATATTGTGATTTCAATGATTAGCTTTGGTGCACTGACAGCATTTACCTTTGTAAACCTGTCTGTGATTTCTCGATATGCTTTACGAGATGGCCGAACTAAAAACTTGAAAGACATAATCAGCTTTGTGATTATTCCTTTGCTCGGCTTTATCAGCATCTTTGCGATGTGGCTTGAAATTGAAGAATCGGCATTGAAGTTCGGTTTATGGTGGGCCATGTTTGGTATTTTATACTTGGGTTATAAAACCAAGGGCTTTAAATACAACGCACCACAACATAATGAATTTGATGATAAACATTAATTTTCATCACATTAAAATAAAAAAGGCGCTTAATGCGCCTTTTTTATTATCTTTTATTTTAACCATGCAATTTTTCAACAATTGCTTTCACACGTTGTGCATAAAGCTTCGCAGTCTCTAAATCGCCTGTTGGAATCTCATCAGTACTTGCATCTGACGGTGACTGAACCAGCAGACCAACTGAACCACCCAAATTATTAATATCTTCACGTTTAGCCGCTTTGGTATTGGCAGGTAATAAACCCAAGCTCACCCAAATACCACCATGTTGTGATGCCAAGGTTTGTAATTGAATTAAGGTCACTTGCTTGTCACCATTCAGACTTGCACTATTGGTAAAACCTGCAAATACCTTATCTTGCCAGCCGCGGGTAAACCAGATTTTTGAAGAAGCATCGGCAAATTTCTTAAATTGCCAAGGCGTTGCTGCCATATAGGTGGGTGCGCCAAATACAATACCTTGTGCATTATTGAGGGTTTGCCAGTCTTGTTCAGTAATCTCGCCATTCTGATCAATTTCAATCAAAGTCGCATCAATTGCACCCGCAAAAGTTTCAGCAACTACTTTGGTATGACCATAGCCAGAGAAATATACAACTGCAATTTGTGTCATGAGAGTTTCCAAAATTTTTCAAAAGTTCGATTTAATGATATATTTTAGAAACTAGGTGTCAATTAGTTACCAATTGGTAACTACTGACATTCGATTGAGAAAATGAGGGTTATCGCTATGAATCAGGCATTAAAATACGATATTTATCAACAACATTGCCCTGCCCGTTTATTTTTCGAAAAAATTGCAGACAAATGGGTACTGATGATTATTAATGTGCTGGCACGAGACATCCAACATTTCAATTTATTGAAAAAAAGTATTCAAGGCATTTCGCCTAAAGTATTGTCTCAGAAGCTCAAAATGCTGGAACGAGATGGCTTTATCCAGCGTCAGGTGCAGAATACCGCCCCGATTCGAGTGGATTATTCACTTACCCCACTCGGTCTGGAAGTGGCAGAAATGGCATATCAACTCAAAGATTGGGCTGAGAGTAATATCGAACAGGTCATCTACGCTCAACAACATTTTGATTCGATACAAGAACAAGAGATCGAATAACACAATGAGGTACGAATATGTATCCACAACCTTTAATTGCAGTTGCAGATGTTGAGAAAACCAGTCAGTGGTACCAGACAATACTTGGCCTAGAAAGTGGTCATGGCGGTAAAGAATATGAACAGTTACTGTTTGAACAGCATATGGTGTTGCAGTTGCATCAATGGCAAGCACATGAACATCCACATATCGGAGATCCGAAACGAGTGATCGGTAACGGCGTGTCATTGTGGTTTGAAAGCAATCGATTTGATGAGATTGTGCAAAAACTACAAACCCATCAAGTCGAAATTCTGGAAGGCCCTAAATACAATCCCAATGCGCATCATCGGGAGATCTGGTTTAGAGACCTCAATGGATATACGCTGGTTGTGGCAAGCCCATATGGCGATCTTTGATTAGAGTTGTTTAAAGCCTTGTTGTCGCCATGCTTCATAGACAATGACAGCGGTCGCATTGGAAAGATTCAAGCTTCTTGAGTTTTCCGCCATTGGCAAACGAATCCACTGCTCTTGTGGAAACATCATACGTACCTGCTCAGGCAGGCCACGGGTTTCAGGCCCCATCAATAAGGCAACTGGACGATTCAGGTCCACCGTATGCGGTGTGGCACTGCCTTTAGTCGTCAATGGGAAGACATGCTCAACCCCTTTGGCTTTTAAGTCAGCAAGGCAAAGTTCGATAGTGTCCCAAATTTGCATTCGTGCCCATTCATGGTAATCCAAACCTGCACGTTTTAACTTTTTATCATCCAGCTCAAAACCCAAAGGTTTTACCAAATGGAGTTGCGCACCTGTATTGGCACATAGACGAATGATATTACCTGTATTCGCTGGAATCTCAGGCTCGTATAGGACGACATGAATCACAAATTTTCTCTACTTTTCATAATCCCTCCTAGCCTCCCTTTGAAAAAGGGAGGAACTCTCCTCTTTTTTAAAGAGGTGAGGAGCGGTTATAGCTCCGCAAGGAGGGATTCTATTGCCATTTTAACTGTTCACGTAAACTGACCACTTCACCAATAATGGTCAAAGTTGGCGCGACGATCTGATTATCAGATACTTTGGTTGCGATATCCGCCAAAGTACCCACCACCACTTTTTGCTCCGGCGTGGTGCCTTTGGAAATCAAGGCCACTGGCATGCTTGGACGCTGACCATGTGCAATTAATTGCTCACAAATACGTTCCAGACCGACCAAGCCCATATATAGCACCAAGGTCTGGTTTTCATAGACCAGTTCATTCCACGGCAGCTCAGGTGAGCCTTCTTTTAAATGTCCTGTCAGGAAACGTACACTTTGTGCATAATCACGATGCGTCAGAGGAATACCGGCATAGGCGGAACAGCCGGAAGCTGCGGTAATGCCCGGCACGACCTGAAAAGTGACATTGGCTTCAACCAGTTCCTGAATCTCTTCACCACCACGGCCAAAGATAAACGGATCGCCACCTTTTAAGCGACAAACACGTTTACCTTGTTGCGCATATTCCACCAGTAAGGCATTGATGCCATCTTGTGGAACCGAATGGTTAGAACGCGCTTTACCGACATAAATCTTTTCAGCGTCACGGCGGCACAAGTCCAGAATCGGCGCAGAGACCAGACGGTCGTAAATTATCACATCTGCTTGTTGCATCAGGCGTAATGCTTTTAAAGTCAGCAGTTCTGGGTCACCGGGGCCTGCCCCAACCAGATAAACCTCACCTTTCGGTGCGGTCCATTCTGTTAAAGCCTGCTCAATCAGATCATTGGCTACAGCAATATTGTCATTGAAAACCTGTTCTTTCAGCGGACTGGCATACAGGTTTTCCCAGAAGATACGACGCTCATCCGGATTGGCAATTTTGGCTTTGACTTGCTTGCGCCACTGGCCTGAAAACTCAGCCAGCTTACCCATGCCATGCGGCACAATGGTTTCGATCTGCGTGCGTAACTGTCTGGATAAAACTGGGGATGCACCATTGGAAGCGACCGAAATCACCAAGGGTGAACGATCAATAATCGCAGGTACCATAAAACGGCAATGCGGAATATCATCGACACTATTCACCAGCAGATTACGCTGTTCACACTGTTCAAATACTGCTTTATTGACATCAGGCTGATCTGTCGCTGCAATCACCAAGCGATACGGCGTAGCCAGAATAGTTTCAGAAAAAGATGCCTGATGATACTGTCCGCTTGATTGTTCAACCAGCTGGCGTAATTCGGGCAGGATATCAGGTGCAATCACATCCACAATTGCACCTGCCTTGACCAGTAAATTTGCTTTGCGGTAGGCAATATGCCCACCACCCACAATCAGACAACGTTGCTGTTGCAACTTTAAAGAGATTGGGAAGATTTCCACGTCACGCCTCTATATTTTCAATCTGATTGAGCTCAAGCAAAAACTATGCACAAATTCGATGCAAAGTTTAGTCGATGTAGCTAACACCGCCCATATATGGACGTAACACTTCCGGAATCTCGATTGAACCGTCTGCGCGTTGATAGTTTTCCATCACTGCAAGCAAAGTACGACCAACTGCCAGACCAGAACCGTTCAAGGTATGTACCAATTCGATCTTCTTCTGATCCACACGGTAGCGCGCTTTCATACGGCGTGCCTGGAAATCGCCCATATTTGAGCAGCTTGAAATTTCACGATAGGTATCTTGACTCGGTACCCAAACCTCAAGGTCATAAGTTTTAACCGCACCAAAGCCCATATCACCACCACAGAGCAAAATCTTGCGATATGGCAGACCAAGAGCCTGCAAAATGCCCTCTGCATGTGCAGTTAAGTCTTCAAGCGCCTGCATTGAGTGCTCTGGTTTAACGATTTGCACCATTTCAACCTTGTCGAATTGGTGTTGACGGATCAAGCCACGGGTATCACGACCATAAGAACCTGCTTCACTACGGAAACATGGGGTATGCGCAGAATATTTCAGCGGTAAACGATCCGCATCGATAATTTCGTCACGCACGAAGTTGGTCACTGGCACTTCAGCGGTTGGAATGAGGTAATATTCTTTTTCACCTTGTAGCTTGAACAGATCTTCTTCAAACTTAGGAAGTTGACCTGTACCACGCAAGCTGTCTGCATTGACCAAATACGGTACATAAGCTTCGGTATAACCATTTTTAAGGGTATGGGTATCCAGCATGAACTGGGTTAACGCACGTTGTAAACGCGCCAAAGGCCCTTTCAAGACGCTGAAACGTGAACCTGTCAATTTGGTCGCTGTTTCAAACTCCAGACCACCCATCATTTCACCCAGGTCGGTATGATCTTTGATTTCAAAATCAAACTGGCGTAGAGTGCCCCATTTCAAGATTTCAAGGTTATCGCTCTCGTCTTTACCAAAGGGAACCGACTCATCTGGCAAGTTTGGAATGGCCAGAGACTTTTGCTCTAGCTCAGCTTGCAACTCAGCCAAAGCCACTTCAGCAGCTTTGATCTCATCCCCGATGGCTGCCATACGCGCCATGATTTCGGAAGCATCCCCACCCGATTTTTTGATTTGACCGACTTGTTTAGCACCAGCATTACGCTCTGCTTGTAAGTTTTCAGCTTTGGATTGCAAATCTTTACGGCGAGCTTCTAAATCAGCCCACTCTTGTACATTTAACTGAATACCACGTTTTGCCAAAGCAGCATTCACTGCTTCAATATTATTTCTGAGTAACTTTGGGTCGATCATAATCAATCATGAATAGAGGAAAAAACTGGCTATAGTGTAAGGCTTAAACCTAAAAAAATACAGCGCTTGTACAGCCTCTACACACGATATGTAGAGGCTGTACTCAAACTAGCCTGCATCTTTTGGCAAGCTCGGCAAGTATTCGGCTTTGACAAACTCCTTCGCCGCATAATATGGCAAGGTCAGTTCGCTCATTCCTTCTGCATAAGAAGCCAGCTCATACAACGGATAAACAAAGACGATGCCGTTTACGCCATAGTAATAATTATCACTGACCTGTAACTGGTCTTTCTTGATGTTATGCTGTTCTAACCAGTTCTGGTTTGCAGCATATAGTTCATCACGAAGTTTATTATTCATCTCCGGTTTTAGCAGTTCGCTCACGGTAATGTGCTTCTTATTCTTCAAGTCGAAGTTGACAAATTCCTGATGTGACATGCCATGTGCCGCACCTGTTGAATATGAGTAACTCTGAATGGCAAAGGTGGCAAGGTTATAATTTTGCCCCACAAAACGGACAGAGGTACTGCTCTCATTCTGTACCATTCCATCAGCGGGAGCTTTAACCTCTTGGTCAGCCAGATTTGCAAACGCATTCGGCTCAGCCTTTTTCATCCGGTTCATGAAATAGTCATCTATCCATGTCTGGTTGGTGTGTACCGTTTGCAAGTCATAGGTGGTACAGCCATCTTCCAGACACACCTTTTGTTTTGGAATTTTAACCGCGCTAACGTTGGCATGAATAAGCGGAATATCGCTGGTTTTTTCCGTCGGGGTAGCCGCTTCTTTTTTCGGCTGACACCCGGCTAATGCGACAACCGTCAGGATAGGAAGAATGGGAAGAAATTTTGATAATTGTGAAGTATTCATCGTCCTACACGTCTCTGATGTTTTTCTTCACTATACAAAGCCTTGCCCGTAGATGAAATTAAGAAATGTATCTATAAACGGTTCAATAAAAAAAGCCGCATCATCTGCGGCTTTTTTTATCTAATCAGGACTTACTGATCAATAATATCGGTCCCTTTAGGCGGTGTGAAATTAAACACCGGTGCTGGAATCGAAGGATTCACTTTGAGATTATTGAAACGTACATAGGTGGTTTGTCCCAAAGAATCCTGCAAGATCATCAAGTTCGGTGCTTTATTGGCACCAAAACTAATGGTGAGACTTTGGAATGCGCCATCTTGCTGTTTCGGATACAAGGTGTAATACAGCTTGCTACGGTCCGGCTGAGTCACACGATAAGACTGCATGATCTGGTTGGTATTGCCCGATAACAATAATGCAGGGGTATTGGCAATTTGATCATCCAGACTTTGACGGACGGCTTGCTGTAAATCAGGATCATAGATCCATACCACCTTACCTGTGGTCACGATCGTTTGTTTGGCCGGACTGGTAGTTTCCCAATAAAATTTTCCTGGACGTTCAACTTTCATCGTTCCCTTAAAGGTCTGATTCATATGTTGAGCGGTCAAACTTTTTTTCTGTGCGGTTTTATTGCTGTTGCTACTTGCAACTTTTGTGGTTTGTTCAAAATCTGCGGTGAATCGTTGCAGGCCAGATAACTGCTGAACCAGACTGTTTGTTGCTTGCTGAGCCGATGCAGCAACAGGTGCAGCAAAGACCTGACTACTCACAACCGGAGCAAGTGTGATTGCACTTAATGTTGCAGCATAAGCCATTTTTTTTACGAAATTCATAAAAACAACCTTCTATCAGATTTCTACTGTTATGCCGACATCTTACTGTTTTTGATCATTAAAAAAATGAAGAAAAGCACAGGTTTTGTGTAGTTCGTGTCGCAAAGTTCTGCATTATGTATGAAGTTGCGACCTTTATGTAGAGATTGTAAGAGTAAAAAATCAACTTTTTGCTGATTCACTCATTCTCAAGTCAATGTCTGGTGAGAGAAAATTATTGATCCGTTTTTATCTAGACGAATCAGTAGCGTTTGCTAAGCTAAAGCCAAGCATATTGAACAGAATCCACCATGAAAAGCCTGGCCTTTATCCACCGTAATGACACGCGTTTTGCCATTGGTGACTTTTATCCGGCATTGTCGGTATTTTCTTATCAGGAACTGGGTAACACCACTTCACCCTTTTTATTACTGGATCATCTGGGGCAAGGACGCTTATCGCCCAAAAGTACGAAGAAAGGCGTGAATGAACATCCGCATCGCGGCTTTGAAACGGTGACCTTTGTGTTTGCAGGTGAATTACAACATCAGGATTCTGCCGGCCATGGCGGCATTATGACATCAGGCGATGTGCAATGGATGACCGCAGCTGCCGGTATTCAACATACGGAACATTTTAGCCCTGCCTTTCGTGAGCGCGGTGGGTATTTTGAAATGCTGCAATTGTGGGTCAATCTTCCCGCAAAAGACAAGATGGCAGCTCCGCACTATCAAAGCTTGCAGAGTCATAGCATCCCTACGGTGCAACTGGAACATGAAGCAGGTTATGTACGTATCGTGGCTGGTCAGTTCCGCAATATTCAGGGCATTGCCCACACTTATAGCCCAATGAATGTTTTAGATGTCCATCTAAATAAACAACAGCAACTTATCCTGCCGGCCCATCATGGTGACACGACTTTAATTTATTTACGCAAAGGCAAACTGCAGTTCACTACTGATGAAGAGATTCTGGAAGAGCAAGCCTTGGCAGTAATGTCCAGCTTTGATACCGATGTTGCGATCATCGCCTTAGAAAACTGTGATCTGTTATTTTTATCGGCACCTCCCTTGCAGGAACCGATCAATGGACACGGCTTTTTTGTCATGAACAGTTATGAGGAGATTTTACAGGCCTATGAAGACTTAAAAACCGGAAACTTTGGAAAAGCTTCGGACTAAACCACAATTCAAAACTTATCCGCATAAAAAAACCCGCTCAACGCGGGTTTTTTCGAACTATTAAAACTTAAGCTTCAACAGTTACATAGCGACGGCCAAACTGACCTTTCACTTCAAATTTTACTACGCCGTCAGCAGTAGCAAATAAAGTATGGTCACGGCCCATACCAACATTTGCACCAGCGTGGAACTCAGTACCACGTTGACGAACGATGATGTTACCAGCAGTTACAGTTTGACCACCGTAAACTTTAACACCCAACATCTTAGGATTCGAATCACGACCGTTCTTCGTCGATCCACCGGCTTTTTTAGTTGCCATGTCTATTTACTCCTCGTGTTAGCCTGCGATACCAGTAATTTTCAACTCGGTAAACCATTGACGGTGACCTTGTTGCTTACGGTAGTGTTTACGACGACGCATTTTGATGATGCGGATTTTGTCGTGACGACCATGGCCAACTACTTCTGCAGTTACTTTTGCGCCAGCTACAACTGGAGCACCGATTTGAATGTTGTCACCGTTAACAACCATTAATACGTCATCAAACGTAATAGTCGCGCCAGTTTCAGCTTTCAATAATTCTACTTTAAGGGTTTCACCCTCAACAACACGGTGCTGTTTACCACCGCTTTGGATTACTGCGTACATAATGTACTCCAACTTGCCCGTGTCGTCGTGCCGATAAAGGGACATATCGATCTTAAGACGAACGCCACTGGGGTTATACAAGGGGACAAATTTTAAGTGAAAATTGCTCAAACAACAAGTAATTTTGCATAAATGCCCGTATATCGATAACTTGCTTGGAATTTTTAGTAAAATCAATTAGATTGTGGGCGCACTTTTTTGATTGATTCGCGTCAAGATTTGCAATACATTTTCAAAAACAAATTGTGACAATAACAAACTGTATTTTGTACTGTGGTGAGTAAAGTAATAACGCTTGGTGGGAACAGCCCTTTTTCTGTCTAATTTAAGAGCAAAGAGTTCATGATCGCGTTTTAAATAGCGGATTACACCGTCTGCACAACAGTTTAGTCACAGATTAATTGCTACACTTGGCAACATTACCCACCTATACGAGGTTTTTCTTCATATGGTTATCGATTTTAAGCAAGACATTCTCTCCCCTGTTGCGACAGATTTTGCTGCGATGGATCGCCTCATCAATGAAGGAATTAGCTCAAAAGTCGGTTTGGTGATGAGTGTCAGCAAGCATGTGGTCGAAGCCGGTGGCAAACGCATGCGTCCGATTATGTGCCTACTTGCAGCCCGCGCCTGCGGTTTGGCCGATATGCAACAGGCCCAGCATCTGGCGGCCGTGATTGAAATGCTGCACACCGCCACACTGGTCCATGATGATGTGGTCGATGAATCGAGCTTGCGCCGTGGTCGTCCAACCGCAAATGCAACCTGGAACAACCAGACTGCAGTTCTGGTCGGTGATTTCCTGATCTCACGTGCGTTTGATCTGTTGGTTGACCTGAATAACATGACCTTATTGAAAGATTTTTCAACCGGAACTTGTGAAATCGCGGAAGGTGAAGTCCTGCAACTGCAATCCCAGCATCAGCCGGATACCACCGAAGAAACCTATCTCAGCATTATTCACGGCAAAACATCACGTTTATTCGAACTTGCGACTGAAGGTGCGGCAATTTTAGCGGGGGCGGAAGAATACCGGGAACCGTTACGTCGCTTCGCTGGCCATTTTGGCAATGCCTTTCAGATCATCGATGATATTCTGGATTACACCTCCGATGCAGAAACATTAGGTAAAAATATCGGTGATGATTTAATGGAAGGTAAACCGACTTTACCGTTAATTTCAGCATTAGCTCATTCAACTGGTGATGATCATGCGATTATTCGTCGTAGTATTGCAACAGGTGGTGTTGAGCAACTGGACAAAGTGATTGAGATTGTTCATCACTCTGGTGGCCTGGAATATTGTCAAAAACGTGCTCAGCAGGAAACAGATGCGGCTTTGGAAGCATTAAAAGCGCTGCCTGATAATGAATATCGCCAAGCACTGATCAATTTGACGCTCATGGCTTTACATCGACTACAATAATTTTTCTGACTGCTTATGCATTTAACTTTATCTGATCTTTTTTTAAAAATGCAGGAACAGCTTGACCAACCTCAAGCTGTTCTTGATGAAAATCTCCTGATTGAACTGGTCAATCGTATCCGCCCTAAAAATCCAAACGATGCGGATGAAGTCAAACAACGTATTCACGCCCTGATCAGAATCTTATTACTCACCCCAACCTCTGCCATTCTGCTACAAAACTTTTTACTCAAACTGATCAGCCAATATAAACAGATTAGTTTATATGCCGATAGTGGCATTCTTTCGCTGGATGGTTTCTGGAATCAGTTAGGACAGCGCTTAGGGGCACATTTTCTGCCACTGGTCGAGGATGGTCAACAACTGAAAACCCTGATTGGAAAAGTCTTTCATCAGGAAAATGATTATGAATGGCTTGATCTGATCGATAATCAGGACTGGACGACCTTATTTAACCTCTTGGCTGAAAGTCAAAGCAATACCATCGAGAAACAGGTTTCCAAAAACGAACTGATCAAGGCAATTACGGTTTTATCTTACCGGATTAGCGGAATTGGCCTGTATCCTGAGTTTATTAATGCTCAGCCGGACATTATCGAATACGAATCACCTTTTCTGGTTCAGAACCGCGATATCATTGAGTTCATTGAGAAATATAAAAAACAGATTGAAGATCAGGATGCGGTTGTGGTTTTACCCCCACCTGATGCCTCACAAGCCTTTGTGATGCTGGACCAGTGTCGTGATGTGGTACTTAAAATACGTCGTGCCACCAAACGGATCGGCGTCAGTATCAGTCTGACCTATCTGCTATCGTTACTGGAGCAGTCTCTGGACCGGATTGAACTGTTGCTGACACTCTTGGCCAGTAAAACTGAAGCGCGTTATACCGCACTGGGCGAATTGATCATCGATTTGACCAAAGCGCATTATGACAGTAAAAGTGTTCGTCATTTACTTAACTCGACCAGTGAACTGATCGCCCTTCAGGTGACTGAAAATGCCAGCAGAACGGGTGAGCATTATGTAAGTACCGACAAGGCTGGCTTCTTTGGCATGTACAAGGCAGCGGCTGGCGCAGGTGTGATTATTGCCATCATGGCAAGCCTCAAGATTTTAACTGCACGTTTAGTGCTTGCACCATTAATGCAAGCCTTTTTGTTCAGTATGAATTACTCGCTGGGCTTTTTACTGATTCACGTGTTGCACTTTACAGTGGCAACCAAACAGCCGGCCATGACAGCAGCTGCACTTGCAACCACAGTACAGCAACAGAAAGGCAGTAAAACTGCCCAGATTGCTGAACTGGCCGCTTTGATTATTAATATTATCCGGACCCAGTTTATTGCGATTCTGGGGAATATTTCGATTGCGATCCCGACGGCGGCGCTGATTACCTTTTTGTGGCAATACAATCTGGGAGAACCACTGCTTAACCACGCCAAATCGGCAAAAATTCTGCATAGCCTCAACCCTTTCACTTCTTTAGCCGTGCCTCATGCTGCGATTGCCGGTGTCTGTCTGTTTTTATCCGGCCTGATTGCCGGCTATTTTGATAATCTGGCCGTCTATCGTAAGGTAGGGCCGCGTCTAAGACAGCATCCACGTCTCAAGCGCTGGATGGGACAAAAACGTCTGGATAAATTTGCAAGCTATATTGAGACCAATCTCGGTGCCTTAGCCGGTAATTTCCTGTTCGGGATTATGCTGGGAAGCATGGGTACGATTGGATTTATTCTGGGTTTACCTTTGGATATCCGTCATATTGCCTTTGCCTCGGCAAACTTTATCCAGGGTCTAATGACTATTGGTAATCCGGATATCGGTCTGATTATCGTGTCGTTCCTCGGCGTCCTGCTCATTGGTCTCACCAACTTGTTTGTCAGCTTTACCTTGACCATTATTGTGGCTTTGCGTGCACGCCGGGTTCGTTTTGCACAATGGAAACCTTTGGCCAAATTAGTGATGACCCACTTCCTGACCCGACCAAGCGATTTTTTCTGGCCGCCAAAGCAACCGGTTGAAGTGGAAGAGCAGCCTAAAAACGCCTCATCATCTCATTAACTTTGTACAGAAAAGTCAGCAAACTACAAGTCTAACATTTGAACTATTTTTGGATATAATCAACCCGCCAGAAATAGTTTCAATAGATCGGTTGCCCCTTTCTATGCTGTGCTTGGTGCAACAGGTGATCGCTGATCTGAACTGGATTTTTTAGTTAAACTTAAAAAAACGGGCACAGCGGATGCGGTGAATTTATGACTTTATTTTTACAGATGTTCTGTCAGAAACTTGATGGATTGATGCATTCTAAACCTCTGGAAAAATGATTACAGCGCATGAATGCCACATTAAACACTTAAAAGCCAAAATGAGATATGCATCAAATTTTGTTATGTTTTTTTACTGAACCTTAAAAAAACTTCAAAATGAAATTATCATAAAATTTCAAGACTTGACCTAAAGTGTACTCGCGAGTACACTTTCAAACACTCAACAACCCTGAACAACGGTTAAGCAAATAATGAGTAGCGCATGCCGTACCTATTGCTTTGTATTGGTTGCTTTTTTTTAGGACTCGGTGCGATTGGATTCATGAATGCCAACGCATCAACTTTAGACCTTTTTAGTGTTCAAGCTTTTTTTGAGCACCGTTCATTTACGCTTAACCATGTGACAGTTCTGCTCTCCCGTCTGGGTGGCATGCCTTTTTTATTATTTTTAACGTCTATTTTGTGTGTGTACCAAAGCTGGATTAAAAATTATAGGAATGTGACCTTTATCGCTTTAAGCGTGAGTGGCAGTATTGTGATTGGTTGGCTTCTGAAATGGAGCATTGATCGGCCAAGACCAATGGAGTTTTATCACTTGGTTCAAAGTTATGGCGCATCCTTCCCAAGTGCCCATAGCCTTTATGCTGCAACCCTGGCGAGTATCATCATGTTGTTATGCCAACAACATAAATATCGCACCAGTGTCATTTTAGTATCTACTTTATGGTTTATTTTCATGGGGATATCTAGAGTTTATGCGGGGGTTCACTACCCGACCGACGTTCTTGCCGGTTGGGGAATTGGGTTGATTTGGACTGCGTTGCTTTGGTTTGGGCTGTTTCAAAGCACTTTCAGCAACAATTTGTTTTTAGATAAAAAATCTAAATTGAGGTGGAATAATGATGTCGGCTAAGCTTTGGGCTCCTGCCCTCACTGCTTGCGCATTAGCAACAAGCATTGCGCTTGTTGGTTGTAGCAAAGATCCTAAAGATGCACAGCAAGCTGCTGCTGCTCAAAAAATGCCACCTGCTGAAGTAGGTGTCATTGTTGCTCAACCACAAAGCGTTGAACAGAACGTCGAACTGTCAGGCCGAACCTCTGCGTATCAAGTTTCAGAAGTTCGTCCGCAAACAGGCGGCGTGATTTTAAAACGATTATTTGCTGAAGGTAGCTACGTTCAGGCGGGTCAAGCACTCTATCAAATTGATGCAAATACCAACCGTGCGACTGCAGACAATGCACGTGCGGCGTTATTACGTCAACAAGCGAACCTGAATGCTTTACGCGTAAAAGAAGGCCGTTATCGTCAACTTGTGGGAACCAATGCGGTTTCTAAACAAGAGTATGACGATATCAATGCTCAGGTCAAACTGGCTGAAGCAGATGTTGCAGCGTCTCAAGCCGCATTGAAAAATGCTGAAATTACCTTGGGCTACTCAACTGTGCGTGCGCCAATTTCTGGTCAGTCTAGCCGTTCTTCGGTGACACCAGGTGCATTGGTAACTGCAAACCAGGCCGATCCATTGGTGACCATTCAACAACTTGATCCAATCTATGTGGATATTAACCAATCAAGTGCCGAGTTATTGCGTCTGCGTCAACAACTGAGCAAAGGCAGCTTGAATAACAGTAATAATACCCGTGTCAAAATCACGCTTGAAGATGGGTCGGAATACCCTGTCGAAGGCCAGCTGGCATTCTCTGATGCAAGTGTCAATCCGGATACAGGTACCGTGACTTTACGCGCGGTATTCTCGAATCCAAACCATTTGTTATTACCAGGCATGTATGCAACTGCCAAGATTTCGCAAGGGATTTTGCCTAATGCTTACCTGATTCCACAAGCAGCGGTATCTCGTTTACCGACAGGACAAGCCATTGCAATGGTGGTCAATGCCAAAGGTGTGATTGAAACCCGTCCGGTCACCACTGCTGGTGTCAAAGGTCAGGACTGGATTATAACGAATGGCCTACAGGCTGGTGATAAAGTTGTTGTTGACGGTGTGGCTAAGGTCAAAGAAGGACAGGAAGTGTCTGTAAAACCTTATCAACCAAAAGCAGCTGAAGGTCAGAATGCAGCGCCAAAAGCAGCTGAACAACAAAAGCAAGCCAACTCGCCAAAAGCTGAACAAAAAGCAACTTCAGAAGCTTAAGGGGTAGATTGCATGGCTCAATTTTTTATCCATCGCCCAATTTTCGCTTGGGTGATTGCACTGGTCATTATGTTGGCGGGGATTATCACGCTGACAAAAATGCCAGTTGCACAATATCCGACAATTGCTCCCCCCACGGTCACGATTTCTGCGACTTATCCTGGGGCTTCTGCTCAAACTGTTGAAAATACCGTTACCCAGATCATTGAACAACAAATGAATGGTCTGGATGGGTTACGTTACATTTCATCGAACAGTGCGGGTAATGGTCAAGCATCCATTAACTTGAACTTCGAACAAGGTATCGATCCGGATATCGCACAGGTTCAGGTTCAAAACAAATTGCAATCGGCAACAGCGCTGTTACCTGCTGACGTACAACGTCAGGGTGTAAAAGTCACCAAGTCTGGCGCCAGCTTCTTGCAGGTTATCGCGTTCTATTCGCCAGATAACAGTCTGTCTGCATCGGACATTAAAGACTATGTAAACTCAAACATTTCTGAACCGCTAAGTCGTGTTGCAGGTGTGGGTGAACTACAGGTGTTTGGTGGTTCGTATGCGATGCGTGTCTGGTTAGATCCGGCAAAACTGACCAGCTTTAACCTGACACCAAACGATGTGGCAACCGCAATTCGTGCACAAAACTCGCAAGTTGCAGTCGGTCAGCTCGGTGGTGCGCCATCAACAGCAGGCCAAGTCCTGAATGCGACGGTAAATGCACAAAGCATGTTGCAAACACCTGAGCAATTTAAAAACATCTTCCTGAAAAACTCTTCAGATGGTGCACAGGTACGTTTGGGTGATGTTGCTCGTGTAGAATTGGGTTCTGATAACTATCAGTTCGACTCGAAATTTAATGGTAACCCTGCGGGTGGTGTTGCAATCAAACTTGCAACCGGTGCCAACGCACTTGATACAGCAGCAGCGGTTGAAAAACGTTTATCCGAGTTACGTCATAACTATCCAAGCGGTTTAAAAGACAAGCTTGCGTATGACACCACTCCGTTTATTCGTCTATCAATTGAAAGTGTTGTCCACACGCTGATTGAAGCAGTGGTCTTGGTATTTATCGTGATGTTCCTGTTCTTGCAGAACTGGCGCGCAACGATTATTCCAACTCTGGCGGTACCAGTCGTTGTACTGGGTACATTTGCCGTAATTAATATCTTCGGTTTCTCGATTAACACCTTGACCATGTTCGCCATGGTACTGGCCATCGGTCTTCTGGTCGATGATGCCATCGTTGTGGTCGAGAACGTTGAACGGGTGATGCAAGAAGAACATCTGGAACCTGTGCCTGCGACTGAAAAGTCGATGAGTCAGATTTCCGGTGCGCTGGTGGGTATTACCAGTGTATTAACCGCGGTATTCGTACCGATGGCATTCTTTAGCGGAACCACCGGGGTAATTTACCGTCAGTTCTCCATCACCTTGGTTACGGCGATGATCCTTTCTTTGATCGTGGCATTGACCTTTACCCCTGCCCTGTGTGCGACCCTGTTAAAACAACATGATCCAAACAAAGAACAAAGCAATAACATTTTTGCGCGTTTCTTCCGCTGGTTTAACCGTAGTTTTGAAAAAGTTGCAGAGAAATACCAAGGTGGTGTCAATCGCATGACTCACCACAAGTTATTCTCTGGTGTGCTTTATATTGCGGTGATCGCAGCTTTGGTCGGCATCTACAAAATGTTGCCATCTTCATTCTTGCCAGAAGAAGACCAGGGTGTAGTCATGACCTTAGTGCAGTTACCACCGAGCGCAAGCTTGGAGCGTACGGACAAAGTCATTGATACCATGACAGGCTACTTCCTGAACAAGGAAAAAGAAAACGTCGATTCGATCTTTACTGTGGCTGGTTTCTCATTCACAGGGGTCGGTCAAAACGCGGGTCTGGCCTTCATCAAGTTAAAAGACTGGAGCGAGCGTACAACGCCTGAATCACAGATCGGTGCCATTATTCAACGTGGTATGGCATTGAACATGATTGTGAAAGATGCATCGTACATCATGCCATTACAGTTACCTGCAATGCCTGAATTGGGTGTCGCGTCTGGTTTCGATATCCAGTTGAAGGATGTAAGCGGTCAAGGTCATGAGAAACTGATTGCGGCACGTAATGCGGTATTAGGTATGGCATCACAAGACAAACGTCTTGCTGGTGTACGTCCGAATGGTCAGGAAGATACACCACAGTACCAGATCACCATTGATCAGGCGCAAGCAGGTGCAATGGGTGTGAGCCTTGCAGATATTAACAGCACCATGAGCATGGCTTGGGGTGGTTCATATATCAATGACTTCGTTGACCGTGGTCGTGTGAAGAAAGTTTATGTTCAGGGTGAAGCGAATACACGCATGATGCCTGAAGACCTGAACAAGTGGTATGTACGTAATAACAAGGGTGAAATGGTTCCATTCTCTGGCTTTGCCAAAGGTGAATGGACTTACGGTTCTCCTCGTCTAGAGCGTTATAACGGCGTATCATCGGTGAACATTCAGGGTACCCCTGCACCGGGCGTCAGCTCTGGTGATGCAATGATCGCCATGGAAGAAATCATTGGTAAGTTACCATCAATGGGCTTAACCGGTTTCGACTATGAGTGGAGCGGTTTATCTCTGGAAGAACGTGATTCTGGTAGCCAGACAGCACCATTACTGGTTCTTTCATTATTGATCGTGTTCCTGTGTCTTGCTGCACTTTATGAAAGCTGGTCAGTCCCTGTGTCGGTATTACTGGTTGTACCATTAGGTATCGTCGGTGCATTTACACTGACTTGGTTAGGTATGATCATTAAAGGAGATCCAAACTTATCCTTTAACATTTACTTCCAGGTGGCAATTGTTGCGGTAATCGGTCTTTCAGCGAAGAACGCCATTCTGATTGTCGAATTCGCCAAAGAATTGCAAGAACAAGGTGAAGACCTGTTTGAAGCAACCTTACATGCAGCAAAAATGCGTTTACGTCCAATCGTCATGACTACACTGGCTTTCGGCTTCGGTGTACTGCCACTTGCCCTTGCAAGCGGTGCCGGTGCGGGTAGCCAACACTCGGTCGGTTATGGTGTACTGGGTGGTGTAATTTCTTCAACACTTTTAGGTATCTTCTTCATCCCTGTATTCTTCGTGTGGATTCGTAGTATCTTTAAGTACAAACCTAAAACTTTAAATACTCAGGAGCATTGATCGTGATGCAAACTGTATGGTCTATTTCCAGTCGTGGCATTGCAATCTCTGCACTCGCGCTGTCTTTGGCTGCCTGCCAAAGCATGCGCGGGCCAGAGCCTGTGGTAAGCTCAGATATTCCTGAAAGCTACGCGTCTTATGGCAATGCTTCTGGAACATCAATCGCGGAACAAGGTTACAAAGATTTCTTTGCTGACCAGCGCTTACTACAAGTGATTGATATGGCGCTTGCCAATAACCGTGATTTACGTACGGCTACTTTGAATATTCAAAAAGCTCAGCAGCAATACCAGATCTCGGAAAACAACCAGTTGCCAACCATTGGCGCAAGTGGTAGTGCCGTTCGTCAGGTCACCCCTAGCCGTGATCCGGGCAACCCCTATTCAACCTATCAGGTGGGCTTGGGTCTGACCTCTTATGAGCTGGACTTCTGGGGTCGTGTACGCAGCCTGAAAGATGCAGCCCTGGATAGCTATCTCGCGACGCAAAGTTCACGTGATGCCACGCAAATCAGCTTAATTGGTCAGGTCACTCAGGCTTGGTTAAATTACTCGTTTGCAAGTGCACAACTTAAACTTGCCGATCAGACGCTAAAAGCGCAACAAGACTCGTTTAACCTGAACAAAAAACGTTTTGATGTGGGTATTGATAGTGAAATTCCTGTGCGTCAGGCACAGATTTCAGTTGAAACAGCACGTAATGATGTGGCCAACTACAAAACCCAGATTGCTCAGGCACAAAACCTGTTGAACTTACTGGTGGGCCAGCAGGTTCCTCAGAATCTGTTGCCACAACAGCAAGTTGCGCGTATCACCCGACAAGGTGTATTAAGTGCCGGTTTACCAAGTGACTTATTGAACAACCGTCCGGATGTCAAAGCATCTGAATACCAGTTAAGTGCTGCGGGCGCGAATATTGGTGCTGCCAAAGCACAACTGTTCCCAACCATTAGCCTGACGGGTTCTGCGGGTTATGCATCGACTGACTTGAGTGATTTATTCAAATCAGCCAATGGATTATGGTCAATTGGTCCAAGCCTGAATATCCCGATCTTTGACTGGGGTACACGTAAGGCCAACATCAAAATCTCTGAAACAGATCAGAAAATTGCATTGGCTAACTATGAGAAGTCTGTCCAGTCAGCTTTCCGTGAAGTGAATGATGCCTTGGCAACACGTGCCAACATTGGCGATCGTTTAACTGCACAACGCCGTTTGGTTGATGCGACCAATACGACCTATAAACTTTCAAATGCCCGCTTCCGTGCTGGTATTGATAGTTACCTGACCGTGTTGGATGCTCAACGTTCTGCTTACTCAGCGGAACAAGGCTTGTTGTTATTGCAACAGGCTGACCTGAACAATCAGGTTGAGCTCTATAAAACACTGGGTGGCGGCCTAAAAGCCTCAACCAGCGAGACAGTTACGCACCAGCCTTCAAGCTCACAACAGCACTACGCAAAATAATTTGATTTTGCAGACAAAAAAGCTCACTTCGGTGAGCTTTTTTATTGCAACAATTGCGAATATTTCTTATCTTCAAACATTGAAATATTGATGATTTAGAAGAAGACGATGTTACTGAGCAGTTTAGAGTCTGTACCCGGCCATGAAATTTTACGTCAGCTTGATGTGGTTTATGGCAGCACCGTCCGCAGTAAGCATGTCGGACGTGACCTGATGGCGGGTTTAAAGAATATTGTCGGCGGTGAACTGACAGGCTATACCGAACTACTCGAAGAGTCACGCCAAGAAGCCACACAACGGATGATTGATAAGGCAAAAGCTTTAGGTGCCAATGCCATTGTGGGCATCCGTTTCTCGACCTCAAATATTGCCCAAGGTGCATCTGAGCTGTTTGTTTATGGTACAGCGGTAGTGGTGCAGCCTAATGCGCCTAAACTCCCTGATCCATTCGGCGCATAGGCAAGCATATGGAAGGATTAATTTTTCAGATTGTCCTGTTTCTGATCCTGTTTACTGTGGGTTGGGGCTTTGGTCGCCATATCGAGCAAAAACACTTACGTGAACTGGATCAGAAAGAACAACAGTTCGCCCATATCCGGATTGATACCAATCGCTTCGTACACCCCACAGCACCCGGGCAAATGATCAGCAGTAATGTGGTGATCTCTCACGATTATTTTAAATATGTACTGGCATCCATTCGCAACTTCTTTGGTGGACGTCTGGTCAGCTATGAAAGTGTGGTAGAACGTGCGCGTCGTGAAGCTGTGGTTCGCCTGAAGCAAGAAGCGCATGCCATAGGCGCTAAACAGATTATGGGGGTTCGCCTCAGTACGACAGAACTGGGGATGCAAGGTGGCATGGTTGAAGTGTTTGCTTATGGAACGGCAATCATCGAATAAGCTGTTCCAGTCGCATATTCTCAAGCCGCAACAGACATATCGAACACAATAAAAAATGCCTCATGATGCGAGGCATTTTTTATGACTAGGATTTTCAGGTTAATGAAATAAAACGATCGCCTTTTGTAAGGTAAAACAAATGCCTGCCAGTAAAGGCAGACCAACCACCAGCCAGGCCAGTACCACAGTAATTGTCTTGGAAGGTGCATGTGCTACACCATGATTCAAGCTGGAATCTTGCGGTAATCTCTCATGAGCCAAGGCCTTCTCGGCAGCCAATTCATCTTCGGTCATGTATTGATCTTCATCAACCGGCTTGACCATTAAATTGAGGACAAATCCAATGGCTAGCATAGCCGCCAGAATATACATGGTCGTGTCATAAGATTGGGCTTGAGCCACGCCATGCGCCAGTTGATAGTCTCGAATATTGGTAATCAGCAAAGTACCCAATACCCCTGCCACAGACCATGCAGTCAATAAACGCCCATGAATTGCCCCGACCATTTGGGTACCAAAAATATCCGCCAGATAAGCAGGCACCGTGGCAAAGCCCCCGCCATACATGGACAGAATGACGCAGAAAGCTAAAACGAATAAAGGCAGGTTTTCGGCATGAGCCAGTTGTGGGATCGAAACGTATAATAAGAAGCCCAAGGCCAGAAAAATGAAATAGGTATTTTTACGACCAATAAAATCCGACGCAGATGCCCAGAAGAACCGCCCACCAATATTAAATAATGACAGTAAACCGGTAAAACCTGCGGCAAAGGTCGCAATCTGCATTTTTTGTTCTGTATTTAATTCATTGATCCCGATCTCTAAACCGATCAGACGTCCACCAAACACTTCCTGCAACAACGGAGACGCCATCGCTAAAATACCAATACCTGCCGAAACATTTAAGCACAGTACGCCCCAAATCAGCCAAAACTGCCTGGTTTTCCATGCCTTATTTAAATGTACATGACGACTGGTGACCAGCGCATTCGCTTGGCTTGCTGCGGGTTGCCAGCCACTTGGTTTCCAGTTTGAAGGCGGAATCCGATAACCAAATGCACCTCCCATCATAAAAACAAAGTAAACGGCGGCTAAGACCAGAAAGGTTTGCCATACACCTACCGAAACATCAGTCGCGAAGAACTTCATCAACTGATCCGCGAGCGGCGCGCCAATCATGGCACCACCACCAAAGCCCATGATGGCAAGACCTGTGGCGAGACCTCGACGGTCTGGGAACCACTTGATCAGGGTCGATACAGGCGAAATATAACCCAGTCCCAGCCCGATGCCTCCGATTCCCCCTCCTAGCCACAACAGCCACAACTGATGCGTATATACACCCAGCGCAGCCAGAATCAAACCACCCGCCCAGCAAAATGCCGCAACCACACCCGCCTTTCGTGGTCCTGCATGCTCAAGCCACCCCCCAAATAAAAAGGCAGATGAGCCTAGGAATACAAAAAACAAGGTGTACATGATGCTTAAAGTAGACACACTCCAGTCACAGGTCGTGGTGAACAGTTGTTCAAGCAAACCGATATCTTTACATTCAATCGGCGCATCAATTCCCAGAGCTTTGGATAAGGGCAACCAAAATACGGAAAAGCCATAGGCCATACCAATACTGAGATGAATTGCCAGTGCGGCAGGTGGTAGCAGCCAACGGTTATAGCCCGCACGGGCTATCGTACGTTCCTTGGCCAAAAGTGAAAGTCGTCGTTCCATCTACAATCTCCATGCCTTCACGGTTAAAGTGAGGCAAGCTTTTTTCATTTTTGTGCCACCCGAAGCAGCGCTCAGACCTGCTTGCTACGGTGTGGTTCTATTGGGTTAAAGCTCAATCGATCTAGCGATTGTGCATAAGCTCCATAATGTTGATCAAACCGCTTTTACCCATTAAAAATAAAGAAATAACTTAATAAATTTTAACCGCCCTGTGTCATATACAGGACCTTGGCCCTATTCTGCAAAAATCGCTTGCCAGTAGTGATAGGTTTTTTCTTCGCCATTGTCCAGTTTGAACTCATACGACAGCTGACGTGTTTCCGCAATTTCAAACTCAACGGGATGCTTGAATAAAGCACCTGCATAAGCAAAGCTGTGATATTCACCATTTTCACCACAGACATCCACCTCCGCTGGCATACGCTCAAGCAAAGCGGCATCAATATCCTGCCCGATAAAGGATTCATCAAGTTTGCTGGCATCGGTCACGATGATTTTGGTTTTGATCCCTGAATCCAGAAAATCTTGCATCACCTCAGCCGAGTTCAGATTCCAGATCGGCTCCACCACTTCAATGCCTAAAGGGTGCAAACGCTCTTCACGATATTGCCGCACGTCGCTCAGGTAAATATCACCAAAGATAAAATGCTCAACCCCTTGCGCCTTAAAGTGATTGGCGGCGTCCAGCATACGTTGTTCATATACCGGAAGGTTTTTGGGCAGAAATACCGGATAAAGCGGAATGCCAATACTCTCAGCCTGTTTTTCAAGCAATGTATGCGGAATCGCATGCATCGAAGACAATGCGGTCTCTTCATTGACCGTGGTCAATAAAGCGATAACCTGAAACTCTTTTTCTTGTAAGACTTTATACAAGGCCAAAGCAGAGTCTTTGCCTCCACTCCAGTTAAAAACGGCTTTCTTACGGCTATCTACTGTCATTTCATTCTACCTTTAGCATCTATCAGTCAGACCAGATTTTCATTATTTCAGGCAACTACATGATACTTGTGACATATAAAAGCAATAGTAAAGTTAAGCCCGCAAACACCCAAATCACACGAGGCACAATTGTTGGTTTCTTTTTAATCATAATCGGCAAGGCAATCAGACTGACTAAAAAGCTGATCGGTGCTGTCAACATAAAAACGAAGATCGCAGCATAGCCGCTGCCACCCTCAAAGTCTGCCATATTAAACGTGAATAGCCAGCTCAAACCGCCACCCATAACAATGCTGGCGGGTAACGCAAGCAACACATAGCCGACAATAGAGGCAATCGATACATGATGACCAGAGATAGGGGCTGGCCGATTCTGGCTATTGACCATGACGACTCACTTTTAAATACGCCATTGTGATACTTACTTCACTTTCATTTTACGGATCATTTTATACAGTAAACCCGGCGATAAACGCGACACCAGTACACCGAGGTGCTCTTTTTTACCCCCCACCACAATGTATTCGTCCCCTGCCATCAAGGATTCCACCACCCGTTCAGCAAATACATCGGCATCCAGACCATTTTCAATCGCTTCATCCTGATGGCCTTGCGGTTTACCTTCACCGTTTAAGGCATTGAAAGACACATTGGTTTTGACAAAACCGGGGAAAACCACCGAGACTTCAACACCGTCATTGGCAACTTCGGCACGTAAGCTATTGGCCCACATATGAATGGCGGCTTTGGCTGCTGAATAAGTCGCACGATATTGCGTACCGAGTAGCCCTGCAACACTGGAGACAAATACCACACGGCCTGATTTTTGTTTCAGGAAAGTCGGCAATACCGTCTTGGTAAAGAACACTTGCGAGAAATAATCGACTTCCATAATGGCCCGTTCAGTATGCATGGTGGTGTCCTGAATCAAGGCACGTTGGCTCAGACCAGCATTATTGATCAACCAGTCAATCCGTCCCTTTGCTGCCAGCACCTGTTCATGCGCATGACGTACTTGTGCTTCGTCGGTAATATCGGCAGCAATCGAAAGATGCTGTTCAGGCTTGAGTAACCCGACCCGTACCGCTTCCAGCTCATCATAACGGCGTGAGGTCAAAACCACCTGCGCGCCTTGCAATGCACATTCACGTGCCAGCGCTTTGCCTAAACCCGATGAAGCACCGGTAATCCAGACCACTTTATTTTCAAGACTTTTCAGTTTTGCCATTTTTTATATCCTGCCTATGCTGAATGCCGCATGAATTTGAGGAAGTAATCCACATAGGTTGCAGCCAGTTGCTGATCAATCTGGGTACTTAATTTTTCCAGACGTTTATAGCCCAGATGCGTGGTCATGTTAATCACGCCATTTAAGGTTTTATCCACCACAAAATTGAACTTTAAACATTTTTTTGGCTCACGAATCAGGTGATCAACCCCTGCATCAATGACTTCGGTGAGTAATTTAAGAGACTTTGAAATTTCGTTATGATCGCCATTGGCCAGTTTCTGGCTAGACGCCTTGACCTGCTCGGCCAACGGCTGCTTGACCGGATAGGTCATATAAACCGTTTCATCTTCGATCTGTAAGGTTTTGGAAAGATATTCAACCAGCGGAATTAGACGGTCATTACCAAAAAATGAAATCGACCAAGGCATATATTTACGAATGGCGTCCAGAATCTGCTGAATCACTTTTTCAGATTCGCCTGTTTGCGAATATTGCTGATTTTCTTGTAATAAAACGATAAAAACCTGTTCCATGACTTCACAGGCCATCTCGGACAAGACACTGCCTAAAGCACTGGCCTGACTTTCTTTGCTCCCTTGCAATAATTGTGTCCGAATATGTGCAAAACGTGCATAAGTATCCGCATGAATATTTAAAAAAACGGCGGTGTTCATTCTAATAACCCTAATTGTTAGATTGAAAAAAAAAGAGCTTGTTGAACAAGCCCTTTTTATCCAATCTATTTTTCTATCGTTTTTGGCGTTGTATCCGCCGAATTTATCACACTCTATTCGCTATCGACATGCATAAATGCTAAAAAATGGTTCACACAATCAGTTGCAGCATTGCTATCGACCTGATCGCTCATTTTTTCCAAACGTTTATAACTGAGATGAGCCGTCATATTAATCACCCCGTTCAGGGTTTTATCCACCACGGTATTAAAGTGGAGACATTTTTTCGGTTCACGGATCAGGCTGGTTACGCCCAGATCTACAATCTGGATCAGGGTCTGGAACACATCGACCATATCACTGATTTCATTATTCTTGAGTCGGGTCACCAAGGCATGTGCCTGTTGTACCAAATGTCGGTCAATCGGATAAGACACATAGACCTGCTCATCGTGATACTTGATCATATCGGAAAAATAGTTGGCAAAGGGACATAGCCGTTCATTGCCAAAAAATGAAATCGACCAGGGCATATATTTGCGTACCGCGCCAATAATTTGCTGGATGATTTTTTCAGATTCAGCGGTATATTTTTGCGTTAACTGGGTCGGCTGGCGATTCTGTATAAGCAACACTGAAAAGACCTGCTCAACAATATCACAGGCGATTTCCGACAAGACCTCTCCCAGCAGACGAGCCTGACTTTCAGACGTCCCCGCATTCAATTGCTGGCGAATTGTTTCAAACTGTCCATGTGTAACTTCATTAATCTTCAACAGAATTGAATAACTCATGAGCCTCATCCCTTTTTAGTTTTCGCATTTTTATATTATTGTTTTACGCATCAATATTTTTGAGTTATGTGATGCATTACACATAAATCTAATCTTATTTGTTTAAAAATCCAACGCCTTTCATCGGTTTTATGAGAAAAAATCAAAGTTTATAAGTGCCTTATCAGGATTTAGCCCGTCTTGCCTGCATTTAGATCATCTGTGCTAAAGAAACTGGATGTGCTCTCATGTCACTGCAACAAACCAGAATGCAGACATTATTTGAGCGGCTATATTGAATCGGCGATGGCATGCTGAAAGACCTACAGAAGCGAGGATTTTTTGCTACAATAGATGCAATTTTTTATTCAATTTTAATCTTCTGTACTATGACTGACGCTCAATCTGCTCAAAATATTGCAACCACTTACGATCCAACCGAGATCGAAAAGAAGTGGTATCAAATCTGGGAACAACAGGGTTACTTCAAGCCTTCAGGTCAAGGTGAATCATTCTGTATCATGATTCCACCACCGAACGTCACCGGTAGCTTGCACATGGGTCATGGCTTTAACAATGCCATCATGGATGCCCTCACCCGTTATAACCGTATGATGGGTAAAAATACCTTATGGCAACCGGGGACTGACCACGCAGGTATTGCAACGCAGATGGTGGTCGAGCGTCAATTGGGTGCGCAAAACATTAGCCGTCATGACCTGGGCCGTGAAAAGTTCATCGAAAAAATCTGGGAATGGAAAGAACAGTCAGGCGGTACCATTACCCGTCAGATCCGTCGTCTCGGCTCGTCTGTAGACTGGTCACGCGAACGTTTCACCATGGACGAAGGTTTATCCAATGCAGTGAAAGAAGTGTTCGTCAAACTGCATGAAGATGGCTTGATCTATCGTGGCAAGCGTCTGGTTAACTGGGACCCGAAACTACAGACTGCGCTGTCTGATCTCGAAGTTGAGTCAGATAAAGAAGAAGCAGGTTCATTGTGGCACTTCAAATATTTCTTTGAAGACAAATCACTGCGTACCCACGATGGTAAAGATCACATTGTAGTCGCAACCACACGTCCTGAAACCTTATTGGGTGATACCGCTGTTGCAGTGGCACTGGATGATGAACGCTATGCACATCTTGTAGGCCAGAACATTATCCTGCCAATTACCGGCCGTGCTGTTCCAATCGTTAAAGACGAATATGTCGACAAAGAATTTGGTACCGGCTGTGTAAAAATCACCCCTGCGCACGACTTCAATGACTATGAGGTAGGTAAGCGTTGTGAATTGCCAATCATCAATATCTTCAATAAAAATGCAGAAGTTCTGGCCGAGTTTGAATACATTGCCAAAGCCGGCGAGCAGATTTCTAAAACCATTGCTGCGCCAGCAGACTATATCGGTTTAGAACGTTTTGAAGCGCGTAAGAAACTGGTTGAACAGGCTGAAGCTGAAGGCTGGTTAGAACAGATTCAACCGTATACCTTGAAACCACCTCGCGGTGACCGTTCTGGCGTGATCATTGAGCCATTATTGACTGACCAATGGTATGTGAAAATTGCGCCATTGGCAGAGCCTGCAATCGAAGCGGTGAAAGATGGTCGTATCAAGTTCGTTCCAGAGCAATACAGCAACATGTATATGGCGTGGATGAACAACATTCAGGACTGGTGTATTTCACGTCAGTTGTGGTGGGGTCACCGTATTCCGGCCTGGTACGATGCAGAAGGCAATGTATATGTGGGTCGTGACGAAGCTGAAGTTCGTGCCAAAAATAACATCCCTGCGGATACAGCCCTAAATCAGGATGAAGATGTACTGGATACATGGTTCTCCTCTGCCCTGTGGACCTTCTCAACCTTAGGTTGGACCGGTGATGCAGAGAAAGATGCGGCCAATGATTTCCTTAAAACTTTCCATCCGACTGATGTGTTGGTGACAGGTTTTGACATCATCTTCTTCTGGGTTGCACGTATGATCATGATGACCCTGCACTTCATGAAAAATGAAGATGGGACATCACAGATTCCATTCAAGACCGTTTACGTGCACGGCTTGGTCCGTGATGGCGAAGGCCAGAAGATGTCGAAGTCTAAAGGTAACGTGCTTGACCCACTCGACCTGATTGACGGTATCGATCTTGAAAGCCTTGTTGCAAAACGTACTACAGGTTTGATGAACCCGAAACAGGCAGCGAAGATTGAGAAATCAACGCGTAAAGAATTCCCGGAAGGCATTCAGGCTTACGGTACAGATGCGGTTCGTTTCACTTTCTGTGCGCTTGCCAACACCGGTCGTGACATCAAGTTCGACATGAAACGTGTTGAAGGCTACCGTAACTTCTGTAACAAGATCTGGAACGCAACCCGTTTCGTATTGATGAATGTGGAAGGACAAACTGTTGGTCAAGAAGCACGTCCTGATCTTTGGGAACTGCCTGAACAATGGATCATGAGCCGTCTGCAAAAAGCTGAAGCTGCGGTACACCAGGCATTCGCGACCTATCGTTTAGACCTTGCTGCGCAAGCGATCTATGACTTTATCTGGAATGAATACTGTGACTGGTACGTTGAGTTAACCAAACCGGTTCTGAACGATGCCAATGTATCTGAAGAGCGTAAAGCCGAAGTTCGCCGTGTATTACTTGCTGTGATGGAAGCGTCTTTACGTTTAGCTCATCCATTGATGCCGTATTTGACTGAAGAAATCTGGCAAACGCTTGCGCCGATGTTAGGCAAAGGCGGCGCTACCATTATGACTGCGCAATATCCTGTGCCTGATCAAGCGAAAGTGAATGATCAAGCTGAAGCAGATATGCAGTGGTTACAAGGCCTGATTGGTGCGGTACGTAACATTCGTGGTGAAATGGGCTTGGGTAATGCGCGTTTATTGCCGGTATTGCTGCAAAACATTTCTGATGCTGAACGTGAGCAAATCACACGTATCGAAGCGTTATTTAAAGCATTGGCAAAAGTTGAAAGCATTACCTTCCTGGCACAAGGCGAAGAACCACCGCTTTCTTCTTCAAGTGTTGTAGGTCATGCATCGGTATTTGTACCAATGAAGGGCTTGATTGATCCTAAAGCTGAATTGGGTCGTTTGCAGAAGGACTTGGATAAAGTTCAAAAGCAACATGATCAAATTGCCAATAAACTTTCGAATGAAGGTTTTGTTGCTAAAGCACCAGCAGCGGTTGTTGAAGGTGAAAAAGTGAAATTGGCTGAGTTTGCTGATCAGTTAGCGAAAATTAAGCAAAGTATGGAGCAGATTGCTGCGCTTTAAGTAGTAATTTGATTAAAAAAATCCCCTCAAATGAGGGGATTTTTTTATGTTTAATATTTAGGCAATTTGTTTTAAGTGCTAAAGTAACGAAAATATAAATATATTTTGAGGACATTATGGAAAAAAAAGGATTCCAAGTTGATACTCGCCTATTAACCTTACTTTCGCAGTCTTATAATTCATCTGAATTAGCACTAAAAGAATTGATTGATAATGCTTGGGATGCAGATGCTGATACAGTTCAGATAGAACTTCCCGAAATATTAACAAATACCCCCATAGTTATTCATGATTTCGGTTCTGGAATGACTGAACAAGAACTATCAAATGAATACCTTTTTATTGCGAGTGATCGCAGAAAGCGTCGAGGAGAGCTTACTAAAATATTTAAAAGAAAAGTAAAAGGTAAGAAAGGAATTGGAAAATTTGCTGGTTTAATGATAGCTAATAATATGAAATTAGAAACATGGGCAAGAGGTAAACATTCTAGCTTTGAAATTTCCTCACACAAATTAAATGAAGCAATAGAATTGGGACAGTTAGATTTATCTATAATTTCAACAGAATGCGATACATCACTAAAAGGCACTAGAATTTCATTCTATAATTTAAAACAGAATTTACGTTTTCCTAATCCAGAGAAATTTAAATCTATATTAATTCGAGAATATAGACGTAGCGATAATTTCAAAATAATCATAAATTCTAAAACATTAGATATTGATGATCTTAAAGGTAATTTTCATAACGAAACTATTAATATAGAAAAATTAGGGGAAGTAAAATTACAATTAGTGATCTCAACAGAAAAATCGAAATTAAAACAAGCAGGAATATCTATTAAAGTTCAAGGGAAAGTGGTTGGGAATCCTTATTTTTTTGGTTTAGATAAACATGAAAGCTTCCCTGCAAAGCTATTAGATAAAATATATGGCGAAATAGAAGCCGATTGGCTATCAGATCATGTTACTGCTGACTGGGGTTCATTTATTGAGAATAGTTTACTTTTAGAAAAGCTTGAAGAAGTTATTCAGCCAATTTTAATTGCTAAAGTAAAAGAGGAATATGGACGAGAAATAAACTTAGCAAAAGCTCGTTTGCAAAAGAAAGCTCAAGAACGCTTAGCTTTATTACCAGAATATAAAAGGCAATTTGCAGACAAAGCAATCAAGTCTATATTAGAGAAATACTATGGTGAACCTGATTCAAAGCTTGAACCTATCGTCAACGTTTTACTAGATTCTTTGGAAAAATCAGACTACAGGGCAATATTAGATTATATAAATGAAGCTGATAAAAATGACATTTCCAAGCTAGCTGAAGCCCTATCAGATTTTGGATTAGCTGAATTAGCAATTATTGCCGAACAAACAAAGACTCGATTAAAATTCTTAGATTATTTTGAGGAACTTTGTGACGAAGATGCAACCCTAGAAAGCGAAGTTCATAAAAGTTTAGAAAATAACTTATGGATTTTAGGCGCTCAATATTCAATTTTTAGTAGTAACACTACTCTAAAAAAGCAAATTAACAATTATTTTAAAAAACACTATTCAGGTGAAAGAGCAGATAAAAGACCTGACTTAATGCTAAGTGAAAATTATTTTTCTCAATATTTACTTATAGAGTTTAAGCGCCCTAAGCACCCTCTAGCTTTTAGTGACTATCAACAAGTAACTCATTATAGGCATGATTTTTTACCATATACCAATAAAGATATAAAAGTAATATTAATGGGTGGAAAAAGGTCACCTGACTTAGCTAACAGAAATTACTCGGAGCCTAATGTTGAAATTCTAGTATTTGATGAAATCATCTCAACCGCGAGAAATCAATTAAATTGGCTTTTAAAAGAATTAGGTTCAAAATAAGTCATGGAGTCTAAAAAGTCTTTATAAATTAATTATACAATTTCACGTTGAATAAATTAACCTCTCTACTTAGGAGAGGTTTATAAAACCCCATGCCCTAACAACATCTCCACCCCACTCACCTTTTTCATATACTTTAAACGCTCTTTTTCCCACTTCAATTGCTGCTTTAACTCGGCACAATCTGCATCTATGGCTTTATACACATCACTAATATGCAGATGCTCAGCTTTGACTTTCTTAGCCAATTGAAAAGAATCTAAAATCTCATCAATTTGACTTTCAAGCTGCTGACTCTGTGCATCCAAAGCCAGTTTATAGAACTTTACTTGCTCTGCCGATAACTCTTTCGTCCCGACACCTTTATTCTGCTCAAGCTGTAATTGAAGTTTGAGTAAATAAAACAAATCCTGCTGTTCATAGGCCTGACTCGCTTGTTGGAATAACTCAGTTTTTTCTTTTTTCTTGGTCTCGTCTTGCTCACGGTCAGGGTGAATCATCGCAGCAATTTTTAAATACACGGTTTTCAGCGATTGCGCTGCCATTTGCTCAGCTTGTTCACGTTTCTGTTGCTGTCTAAGTTGCTTGGCCTTTTCTCGTGCCTGTTGCTGCTCGGCCGCATATTGTTCAAAGTCATCTTCTTCTGATGCCGTACTGTGCTCAAAACTTTGATGCTGTTCAAACTTGGCTGACTGTACTTTTTTAGTCTTTTTAATCGATTGCTGGGCGTGTTGCTGATAAAAAGTATCAATCTGCTTGACCAGTTTTAACTGTTCATCCTTCAATATCTTGGAACGCTTTAACAGTTGGGCAAGCTGGGCAATTTTTTCATCCAGTTGCTGCATATTAGTTTTGGAAAACTCATGCTGTTGCAACAAATTCCAAAGTTGATCCAACTGCTGAAACAGGATTTCATGCAATTCGCTATACACAGGCATCAGCTTTTGCCTTGTGTGCTGTTGAATCTCGGCTTGCGCATTCTGCCATGTGGCAAGGCTGATTTTTTGCTGTTCTATTTGATCAATCAGACGATTCAGCTTCTTCTGCTGTGAGGAAGGTTCAGCCCTTTTCTTTAAACTGACTTTAAGATCAAAAGACATCACGCATCTGCCTAAAAATAAAAAAGTGTAGCAATAATTAACCGACAAAGTCAGCAAACACTTTCAATATCGTGTTTGGATAAACCAGTCGCTGAACGAAGCTTTACTCATCGCCAAATAAGGCATTGGCTGAAACGACTTTGGTGATTTTAACTTTATCCTGTTTCAGCAAGGGATAAATTTTTTGTCTCAGTGCATTACTGGTCATCGTGCCATTCAGATTCAGTAACACAGGTTCTTCACTCAACGATCCTTTGCCCAAGTACTCTTGATTCAAATCATTGGTGGTTGATTGATTGACCACCACAAAATACCCGTCAATGCCTTTGACCTGACCACAGGCCAAACTTTGTGGTGACCAATCCCCTTGGCGAATCACTTTTTGCAACCTATAGCCTTTGCTTTTTAATTGCTGCATTTGCTCTGCTGTTGCGATGGGAAAATCAATGCGCTTTTGCTGTCCTTTCCAGTTCACCAGCAAATGACTGAATTGACAAGATTCACGCATGACGCCGCCACTTCCTCTCAATGCGCCTTCATCGGGATCATAACAGGATGAAATCACTTGAAAAGTCGCTTCGCCACAATGCAATGGCTCAGATTGATACGTCTTGAATGGCGTTGCTTGGGCTTGGTTTATTTGAGTTAAACAGACTGATAAAAAGCAAAAACTGACAAATTTATTGTTCATATGAAGTCGTATTAGAATTAAAGGCAGGTTCATTCTAACTCAAAAAATATCGACTAAAGAAAGTTCTCATACTCCTCAATTTGAATTAAACATTAAAAATGACAGATCCAACTTTTAAGCTAAAATCTGTTATATACATCATCATTTAAATACTCAAATTGTATGAAGAATAAAGTCCTATTACTCACCTCATTTATTTTGCTCGCTGGATGTAATGAAAAACCAAAAACATCAGCAGAAAGCGATCAACCCATTCAAAAGGCAGCTCAACAGACTCAAGCCGTGTCAGAACCTGTGCTTATTGCTGCTACACCCGAATCCGATTATCTCGCCAATAATTCAACCCCACTACCAAAAGGCTATTCAGTCGATACAACCCATCTCAAAAAGCCTTTGTTTATTGACTTTGATGGCGATGGAAATCTGGATACCTTTCGAGTGCTGAAAAACCCAAATAAAAAAGGAATGAAATATCTCTTTGAATTCCGTATCTCAAATAGCAACAAAGTTTATTACTACGAAAATACAGATAAAGATTATGACCTTGATATTTTCGGAACTTTTGAAGTTGCACCTAAAACAGATATTTACGTGGATGAAGATTATCGCTTTGATGAAGATGGAAATATCTTAGCTGATGAGCAAATTGACCCAAAACATTATCTAAAGTTCAAAGGTGATGGTATTTCTGTCAATGTTTTAGAAGAAACCTGTGCAACATCTGTGTTTTTCTTAACAGATGAAAAAATTAAACGCATTGCGCTGTGCTAACTCATCACTGTCATTTCATAAAAGAGCCGCCCAATTGAGCGGCTTTTTTAATCACGTAAACGGATTACTGTGCGGTATAACCCCCATCCATTACCACCGCCTGCCCTGTAATCCCTGCCCCTTTGTTGCTGGCTAGGAAAATCGCATAGTCGGCAATTTCCTCCACGCTGAGTAAACGCTTCTGCGGCACCATGGCTAAAATCACATCCTCCAAAGCACTTTCCAGACTCACATTACGGGTTTTGGCCAAGTCCGCAATTTGCCCACGCACCAATGGTGTATCCACATAGCCTGGGCAGAGTGCATTCACAGTAATCCCATCACGGGCACATTCCAGAGCTGCCACTTTGGTCAAACCAATCACCCCATGCTTGGCGCTGTTATAACCCGCCTTTCCGGCAAAACCAATCAATCCATTGATCGAAGACATATTGATAATCCGGCCATATTGTTGTGCTTTCATGATTGGAAATGCATGTTTAATCCCGATAAATGAACCTGTCAGCATCACTTGGACTAGTTTCTGGTAAATCTCGGTTGAAAAGTCTTCAATCGCTGCAACATGCTGAAAACCGGCATTATTGATCAGGATATCCAGACACCCAAAGGTTTGTGTAGTCAAATCAATCGCGGCTTTATAAGCCTGTTCATCAGTTACATCACAAGGCGCAGACAAGGCTTCAAATCCTTGCTGTTTTAACTGTTCCACCGCTTGCTGGCATTTCTCGGCATTGACATCAGAAATCACCACTTTGGCGCCTTCCTGCGCAAATTTTTTCGCAATTTCCAGACCAATGCCACTGGCTGAACCGGTAATAAAGGCCACTTTGGCTTCAAGTTGTTGAGTCACGGTGCTACTCCTGTTTTTGTTTATCTGGATTGCTCGCCCTTATTATGGGCAAGCTCAAATTAAAATATGTCTTATACAATCCCGAACCATGTAAATGCAGCAATCACCACAAATACCGCCAAGGTTTTAATAATCGTCACTGCGAAAATATCTTTATAGGATTGCTTATGGGTTAAGCCTGTAACGGCAAGCAAGGTAATTACCGCGCCATTATGGGGGAGTGTGTCCATACCGCCCGAGGCCATCGCCACCACACGGTGCATCACTTCCGGTGGAATTCCTGCTGCGACAATGGCAGCGTTATAGGTTTCTGCCATCGCACTCAGGGCAATACTCATCCCGCCCGAGGCTGAACCGGTAATCCCTGCCAATACGGTCGTGGTCACAGCCCCATTGACCAAAGGATTGGTAAAGGTAGTACCGAGTGCATGGCTAATCAAAGCGAAGCCTGGCAATGCCGCAATAATCGCACCGAAGCCATATTCTGAAGCAGTATTCATCACCGCCAGCAATGAACCACTGATACTGGCATTCACCCCTTCTTTAAAGTTGGTCACTACGCGCTGATAATCGAACAAGATCGCCGCAATAATCCCGACAATCAAGGCCAAACCGACTGCCCAAATCGCCCCTGTTTTTGCAACATCTACCGTGTAGTTGGCTAAACCAATGGCATTAAAATCAAAACCATTCGGATACCATTCTTTGATGGCTGTGGACAGATAACGGTTCATCACCGCAACCAGAATCAATGGCACAAAGGCCATGCATTGACGCAGTACTGAACTATTGCTTTGGGTTGATGATTCAACATCAGCTGTCGTTTGCGTGGCTACATCTTCAATAGCAAAACCTGCATAGCCCTCACCTGCACGAGCCGCAGCTTTACGGCGTGACTCCAAATACAGCAGCCCCATCCCCAAGACAAAAATCGCCCCGATCACACCTAAAAATGGTGCAGCATAGATATTGGTGCCAAAGAACGTGGTTGGAATTACGTTCTGAATTTGCGGTGTCCCCGGCAAGGCATCCATGGTGAATGTAAATGCGCCTAAGGCAATGGTGCCGGGAATCAGACGTTTTGGAATATTGGCTTGTTGGAACAGCTGATTGGCAAATGGATAAATCGCAAATACCGCCACGAACAGGCTGACACCGCTATAGGTCAGAATGGCACCGAGTAAGACCACGGTTAAAATGGCTTTCTTGGCACCAATCCAGTTGACAATGGTGCGGGCAATCGACTCGGCAATGCCCGACATTTCTACCACTTTGCCAAAGATCGCCCCCAGCAGGAACACCAGAAAATAGTCTTTAATGAAATTGACCATCTTTGGCATGAAAACGCCCGAATAAAACGGCAGCACATTGGCGGGGTTAATCAGAAAGACTGCCAGCAAGGCGCATAACGGCGCCATGAGAATGACGGAAAAACCGCGATAGGCCGTGTACATCAGCAAGCCTAAAGACAGCAGAATGACAAATAAGTCCCACATATTCTTTTACTCCATTCCAAAGAATATATGTCAGGGTCAACCAGATTATTTTTTTTATACTGTGTGGTGGTTATCCTAACCATAAATAAAATCAAGAAACTGCCGATGGCAATACAGCATCTCAAAACAAAGATACATGCTCAAACGTATTTTAAAATAGCATTAAAACCATAAAAAACAAGACGATTAAAACAAAATACATCATTTTATTTTTTAATAAAAATCAATATATTATATAAATTAACAGCAAATAATTTAATTGATTAGTAAAACAAATTAACTGTTCAAAAATACTCATCAATCTCATCAAATTATATTTAGCTTATTCTTTTTAAAATCCATTTTTCGATATTGAGATAAAGTGAGTGAATAATCATTTGTCCTTGAGTTAAAAACAAACGGCTTGCCTCTCGCTACCGAATTAACAAAAATGCCAGTCACAATGTGCTGTTTTTTTTATAAATTACACCATATAAATCAAAAACTTTCCGAACAGGCGACTGAACATGACACTTAAGCAACTCAAGGCATTTCTTGCGCTGACGCGTACCCTGAATTATGCAAATGCCTCTGCTGAACTGCATCTCAGTCAGTCTGCGTTAAGTTTGAGTATCAAATCACTGGAAGAAGAACTTGGGGGCAAGCTGTTTAAGCGCAATACCCGTCGGGTCGAGCTGACACAGGAAGGAAAATCACTGATTCCCTATGCCAAGAAATTACTGGCCAACTGGGAGGATATGGAAAAGGATGTTAAACAACGTTTTAAACTCAATCGCGGCACCCTCAATATTGCCTCGATGCCCTTTGTCACCCATGCGATTTTGCCACAAGTGATTCATAGCTTCTTAGCCAAGCATCCCAATATCAGCTTTTCCATTCATGATATTCCCAATGAGAAAGTACTGGAAAATGTGCAGGATGGTATTTTTGAAATCGGGATTTGCTTTGAACCGCCACGCAATGATCAACTGGAATTTAAGCCCTTATTTGAGGAAGATTTTCTGGCGCTGTTGCCCAAGACGCATTCACTGGCAAGTGCAGATTCGATCAGTTGGAAACAGCTGTGCGCCAATCCCTTTGTGACCTTGCAGCATCCCTCCATTGTTCGTCACCTGATTGAAGAAAACTGTCTTAAAAATCATCTGACTTTAGATTTAAAAGTTGAATGTCATCAGATCAGTTCCCTCTCCAGCTTTGTGGCACTGGATATGGGCGTTAGTGCCATTCCCCGCCATTTTCAGAATTTTATCGACAAGGAACATAACGTTCTGATTGAAATTGAAGATGGTAAACTGCCGCAAGCGATTGGCATTGTCTATAAAAAAGATTTTGAGCTTTCCAATATTTCAGCCGAGTTTATCGAGATCCTGCTACAACATGATTTTGGCTAAGTCCTTGCAGTCACTACACCAAGACCAACTCGCCCGTCATAGCGCCCTTTTGAGTGAAATCGATGAATTTTCTGGTATTAATGAGTTTCCCTCATTAATCCTTTAGAAATTTAAACTTCTGTAAATAATCCCTGAGTGCTAAAACTAATAGAAACCAAGGAATTTACAGGTGAAAAAAATGAATAAAGTCTATTCAACCGCAGCACTGGCACTACAAGATGTGGTGCAAGATCAGCAGACCTTTGCAGTGGGCGGTTTTGGCCTATGCGGTATTCCTGAGGCATTGATCCAAGCGCTAAAAGACACAGGTGTAACTGGCCTGACCTGTATTTCCAATAATGCAGGCATTGATGATTTTGGCTTGGGTGTGCTGCTCAAGACCCGACAAATTAAAAAAATGATCTCGTCTTATGTAGGCGAAAATAAAGAATTCGAACGCCAGTATCTAAATGGCGAACTTGAGGTTGAACTCACACCTCAAGGCACACTCGCCGAAAAATTACGTGCTGGGGGCGCAGGCATTCCTGCCTTTTATACCGCAACAGGTGCAGGTACCTTGGTGGCTGAAGGAAAGGAACAACGTGAATTTAATGGTCGCACCTATATCCTTGAACCGTCATTGACCGCAGATGTGGCACTGGTTAAAGCCTATAAAGCGGATAAAGCCGGCAATCTGGTATTCCGTAAAACCGCGCAAAACTTCAACCCTGAATGTGCCATGGCTGGAAAAATTACCATTGCCGAAGTTGAACAGATCGTTGAGATTGGCGAACTTGATCCAGATGAAATCCATTTAGCGGGCATTTACGTCAATCGTGTGGTACTGAATGCCACACCTGAAAAACGTATCGAACAAAAAACCCTAAAAGCACAGGACGCATAATCATGGCATGGACACGTGAACAAATGGCACAACGTGCCGCAAAAGAATTACAGGATGGTTTCTACGTCAATCTCGGTATTGGCCTGCCAACACTGGTTGCCAACTACATTCCAGAGGATATGGATGTATGGCTGCAATCGGAAAATGGTCTACTCGGCATTGGCGAATTTCCTACCGAACAACAACTCGACCCTGATTTAATCAATGCAGGTAAACAAACTGTCACTGCACGTGCAGGTGCGGCCTTTTTCTCAAGCAGTGAATCCTTCGCCATGATCCGTGGTGGTCACGTCAATATCGCCATTCTGGGTGCCATGGAAGTCTCTGAACAAGGCGACCTCGCCAACTGGATGATTCCGGGCAAAAAGGTCAAAGGGATGGGCGGTGCCATGGATCTGGTTGCCGGCGTACAACGCGTGGTGGTGTTGATGGAACACAATGCCAAAGATGGAACAGCCAAAATCGTCAAACAGTGCAGCTTACCGCTCACAGGACAAAAAGTGGTGCATCGCATCATTACTGATCTGGGCGTACTGGATGTGGTTGCTGAAGGCATCAAACTGGTCGAGTTAGCCCCTGATGTGACTGAACAGCAAATCCGGGAAGCGACGGGTGTTGAGCTGTTGATTGAAGCCCAAGCTTAACTGATTACTTCCTTTTATTTCCCTTATTGAAGTGATGCTTTCCGAGCATCACTTTTAGCCGTTTCTAGGCAACAAAAAATTCATTTAGGACAAATGAACTTTATAACAATCAAAGATGGATGCTTAAGATGAATAAACAACCTGCGCTGTTGGAGCGTTTCGCATTACGGATCAGTAACTGGTCGGAAAAATGGTTTCCAGACTCTTATATCTTTGCCTTACTCGGTGTCATCATTGTTTCATTCGCTGCAACCTGTATCGGTGCCCCGGTCCAAGATGTTGCCAGTTCGTTCGGTAACGGTTTCTGGAGCTTAATTCCCTTTACCCTGCAAATGACCATGCTGATTATCGTCGGTTACGTGGTTTCCGTGTCTGCGCCTGTGAAAAAACTGATTCAGATGATGGCGCGTATTCCGCATTCGGGACGTAGTGCCATTGTCTTGGTTGCCACCACAAGTCTGCTTATTTCACTGGTCAATTGGGCGGTCAGTACCATTTTAACCGCCTTACTGGTGATTGCACTGGCCAAGCGTAAAGAACTGCATATGGACTATCGCGCTGCTGCGGCTGCAGCCATTATCGGCATGGGTGCGACCTGGGCACTGGGCATCAGTTCATCTGCAGCACAATTACAGGCCAATAAAACCAGTCTGCCTGAGTCGATCTATAACCTAACCGGTGTGATTCCATTTACTGAAACCATTTTCCTGTGGCAGTCTTTGCTCATGACTTTAATTTTGGTGATTGTTTCAATTGCGATTGCCTACTGGTCGGCCCCTAAGGGCGATAACGTCAAAACCATGCAGGATTTTGAGCTGAGTTTTGATGAAGAGGAAAAGACGGAAGTCAAATCGACCCGACCTGGCGACTGGCTGGAAAACTCGCCACTGTTGACCATTGTTGTGGTGGCATTAGGCCTGATCTGGATGTTTATCGAGTTTTCCAAAACCAATCCCATCATTGCCATTTCCAGTCTGAATACCTATAACTTTGTGTTTTTAATGTTAGGTCTGGCCTTACACCGTACCCCGCGTAATTTTCTCAATGCCGTCAGTCAGGCGGTGCCTGCGGTCTCAGGAATTCTGATCCAGTTCCCGCTCTACGGCAGTATCGCCTTTATTATGACGCAAGCCTTAAACAGCGAAGATCTTTCCCTATCCCACTATATTGCCGAATTCTTTGTTTCGATTGCCTCCAAAGAAACCTTTGCCATTGTGATGGGAATTTATTCTGCCGTTCTAGGTTTCTTTGTACCCTCTGGCGGCGGGAAATGGATTATTGAAGCGCCTTATGTGATGCAGGCTGCCAATGATCTGCAAGTGCATCTCGGCTGGTCGGTACAGATTTATAATGCAGCAGAAGCATTGCCCAACCTGATCAACCCCTTCTTTATGCTGCCCATGCTCGGGATTTTAAAACTCAAAGCCAAAGACGTGATTGGTTTTACCGTCACCCAACTGGTCGTTCATTTACCTTTGGTGCTGTTTTTACTCTGGATTTTAGGCAGAACCTTAAGCTATACCCCACCTGTGCTGTAAATACGCAGGCTCGCCATCGTCAGGCATGATCGTCTATCCGATCAAGATGAAGCGTGACGGTGGTATGCTCGCTTGCGCTTGTTCATCAACTAAAAAATAAATGAAATTTGCAGGGTGATGTTGCATTCAAACCACCGCATAAACTGTGCTGTTTTTAAGCAAATTGCACCACTATTCACCAAAATTACAAATTACTTTCTAAATTGGTGCACTTTTTGCATTATTTATTTCATTAAATTGGGCTGTTCCCCTACAGCCTGAGTTTTTAGATTTACTAAATCCTTTTTGGTGCAAAAAATGAATCAAAGCTATGCGCCAGAATCGAATTTAGCACTTTTTTTGAGCACCACTATGCAAAACGTAGATCTATTTTTCTTACTGCTCGGTGCAGTACTGGTATTGGCAATGCATGCTGGCTTTGCATTTCTGGAACTCGGCACAGTACGGCATAAAAACCAAGTGAATGCCTTAAGTAAAATCCTGACCGACTTCGCCATTTCAGCGATTGCCTACTTCTTTGTCGGCTACTGGATTGCCTATGGTCAGAATTTCTTCCATGCAGGGAGCACCTTAGCCTCAGACCATGGTTATAACCTGATGCGCTGTTTCTTCCTGCTGACCTTTGCAGCAGCCATTCCGGCGATTATTTCGGGCGGGATTGCCGAACGTGCCAAGATGCGCTCGCAAGCGATTGCGACCCTGCTTCTGGTGGCGCTGATCTATCCCTTCTTTGAAGGCATGATCTGGAATGGCAACTATGGCTTGCAAAAGTGGCTCGAGAACTCATTTGGTGCAAGTTTCCATGACTTTGCCGGTTCAGTTGTGGTGCATGCTATGGGTGGCTGGATCGCTTTGGCTGCCGTGATTTTACTCGGTGCACGTCATGGTCGCTATAAAAATGATGGACGTGTCAGCGCACACCCACCTTCTTCAATTCCATTCCTCGCCTTAGGTTCATGGATCCTGATCGTCGGCTGGTTTGGCTTTAACGTGATGAGCGCTCAACGGGTTGAAGCCATTTCAGGTCTGGTGGCGATTAATTCATTGATGGCGATGGTTGGTGGCACCCTAGCCGCAAATTTTATGGGTAAAAATGACCCGGGGTTCTTACACAATGGTCCGCTGGCGGGTCTGGTCGCGATTTGTGCAGGCTCAGATATTGTGCACCCTATTGGTGCGTTATTGATTGGTGGCATCGCTGGTGCACTGTTTGTTTACCTGTTTACCTATACCCAAAACAAACTGAAAGTCGATGATGTACTGGGGGTCTGGCCTCTACACGGCGTATGTGGTGCCTTTGGTGGGATTGCCGCGGGAATTTTTGGACAACAAGCACTCGGCGGGCTTGGCGGTGTTTCCCTTATTTCACAAATCATTGGTACCAGTCTGGGCATTATCGTTGCACTGGCTGGCGGCTTCCTGGTTTATGGTCTGTTAAAAGCCACGCTTGGACTGCGTCTTTCCCAGGAAGACGAGTATCGTGGTGCCGACCTGTCCATCCATAAAATTTCAGCTAATTCTGAAGAATCGATGTTCTAATGTTTATCTTATTTAAACGCGGCTGATCAGGCCGCTTTTTTTATCTCTTCTTAAAAATACGGTCTCTTTACTTCGTTGCGCATAGACGTACAGAACAGCAATGCCTGAATAAAGCCATTTATCCATACGGCATGAATGGCATAAATTATGCTTTATATATCCTGCATTTTTATCAGAATTCATTCATTTAAAAACTGCTTAATTCATCAACAGTTACCATTAACAAAACGGTAAACAATATCGCTTGAGCAATCGTATGCAAGTTGATTAAGATGAAAAATAATGTATTTTTTATGTTTAGAAAGAAAACATTATTTTTCATAACAATCAACGGTTAAACCGCAACAATTACGAATGCATCAGAATGATACAAAAGGAGTTTTGTAGATGACATCTAAACGCACCATGACCTCGCTGCTTTGTGCAAGCGCCCTGATGTTGGGACTCAGTGCCTGTAGCGACAATAAGGCCCCTGCTGCCGGTGACAAAGCGGCGGATGGTAGTGCTTCTTCTTCGGGCACACTCAATAAAATTAAAAGCTCTGGTACGATTGTACTCGGCTATCGTGACTCATCGATTCCCTTTTCCTACATTGCTTCCAATCCGAATCAGCCGGTCGGTTATGCCCATGACCTGCAACTCAAGGTAGTTGAAGCCATCAAGCAAAAGCTGAATATGCCAGAACTGAAAATCCGCTATAACCTGGTGACCAGCCAGAACCGTATTCCATTGGTCTCTAATGGGACGGTTGATCTGGAGTGTGGTTCAACCACCAACAATAAAGAGCGTCAGCAACAGGTGGATTTCTCGGTCGGTTTCTTTGAGGTGGGTTCAAGACTACTCACGGCCAAGAACTCCGGCATTAAGGACTTTTCAGATTTAAAAGGCAAGAAACTGGTCACCACAGCAGGCACGACCTCTGAACGTTATATCCGCCAGCACCAGCAAGAACTTGGCATTGGCGAAATCATTTCTGCCAAAGACCATGCCGAATCATTCCTGATGCTGCAAAATGGTCGTGCTGTCGCATTTATGATGGATGATATTTTACTTGCGGGTGAAAAATCCAAAGCCAAAGACCCGAATCAATGGGAAATCGTCGGCACTGCGCCAATTCATGAAATCTATGGCTGTATGCTGCGTAAAGGTGATACAGGCTTTAAACAGGTGGTTGATGATGCCATTAAAGCCACTTATGCTTCTGGTGAAATCAATAACATGTATAAAAAATGGTTCCAGCAACCAATTCCACCAAAAAATATTAACTTGGACTTTGCGATGTCTGATCAGCTCAAAGCCTTGATTGCCAATCCACATGACCGGGATAAGTAATTCCCCGCGATAACAAGACTATTATTGCAGAACCGGGAAACACAGGATGTTCTCCCGTTTCTTCTCAGGAGTTATTATGAATTATAGCTGGAACTGGGGAGTATTGTGGCAATCGACAGGTATTGGAGACACCACCTACCTGAACTGGATTATCACCGGCCTGGGATGGCTGATCGTGATTGCTGTTGTCGCATGGACCATCGCCATGCTGCTAGGCAGTATCCTCGGAATTATGCGCACACTTCCAAATAAAACCGCCAGGGCCATCGGTACGGCCTATGTCACCGTGTTCAGGAATATCCCTTTACTGGTTCAGTTATTTATCTGGTTTTATGTGGTTCCCAACTTTCTGCCTGCACCGATTAAAAACTGGTGGATGAATGATCTGGGTGCCAATACCACAGCCCTGATTTCGGCCAGTATCGGACTTGGACTGTTTACCGCAGCACGTGTCTGTGAGCAGGTGCGCACTGGTATTGAAGCCCTGCCCAAAGGGCAAATTAATGCCGGTTATGCCATGGGATTTTCGACTCTGCAACTGTACCGCTATGTCATTCTGCCGCAATCTTTTCGTACCATTTTACCGCCGTTGAGTTCCGAGCTGACCAACTGCGTGAAAAACACCTCGGTTGCGTCTTTGGTGGGTGTGGCAGAAATTATTTCGCAGATGAAAACCATCAGTGAATACACCCAGAACACCATCGAAATCTACACCTATGTTACCGTGATTTTTATTGTCATCAATATCTGTCTTATCTTTGCCATGAACCTGCTGGAAAAGCGTTTACGCATTCCTGGTTTAATATCAGGAGGTAAGTAGCATGGAATGGTTAACTTCTTTTCTCAGTGATTTACAGCAGTCCGGACCAGCTCTCTGGCATGGTTTCAGCATTACCTTAAAAGTCGTGGTCATCGCCACCATTGGTGGTATTGCCATTGGTACATTGCTGGCATTAATGCGTCTGTCATCCATCAGGATTCTGAATGTGGTTGCACAGGCTTATGTCAACCTGTTCCGTTCCATCCCCCTGCTGCTGGTGCTGATGTGGTTTTATTTTGCCGTTCCCTTTATCTATACCGCAGCAACAGGCCAGTATCTGACCATTGATACCGCACTGGTTTCCAGTATCGTGGCATTTATGCTGTTTGAAGCCGCTTACTTTTCTGAAATTGTCCGTGCCGGTATCCAGTCTATTCCGAAAGGACAGGCTGCGGCGGCATCCGCGCTGGGCATGAGTTATGGGCAATCGATGCGCCTGATTATCCTGCCACAGGCTTTTAGAAAAATGATGCCGTTATTACTTCAGCAAACCATTATCCTGTTTCAGGATTCCACCATGGTGTATGCCATTGGTCTGCTCGACTTTTTCAGAACAACCTATGTTCGTGGAGATTTAATGTCCTTGCTTACCCAATATATTCTATTTGCAGGACTTGTGTACTTTACCATCAGCGCCATTGCCACATTCGCAGTTAAACGTTTACAAAGGAGGTTACGGGTATGAGCGACAATAAAGTAATGATAGACCTCCAAAATGTCAGTAAATGGTACGACCAGTTTCAGGTACTGACCGATTGCAGCACCCAGATCCGTCAAGGTGAAGTGGTGGTGGTCTGCGGTCCTTCAGGTTCAGGCAAGTCCACCTTGATCAAAACTGTCAATGGGCTGGAACCCTTTCAACAGGGTAAAATCTTTGTCGATGGCGTACCCGTGCACGAACCCAAAACCGATATGACCAAACTGCGTAGCCGGGTCGGTATGGTGTTTCAGCATTTTGAACTGTTTCCACATCTGAGCATTACTGAAAACCTGACCATAGCCCAGATCAAGGTCTTGGGACGTTCAGAAGCAGAAGCCAATAAAAAAGGACTGGCTTATCTGGACCGTGTTGGACTCAGTGCCCATGCCAATAAATATCCGGCCCAGCTCTCAGGTGGGCAACAGCAACGGGTGGCAATTGCACGTGCGCTGAGTATGGACCCGATTGCCATGCTATTTGATGAACCGACTTCGGCACTTGATCCGGAAATGATCAATGAAGTACTGGATGTCATGGTCGGACTGGCCAAAGAAGGCATGACCATGATGTGTGTGACCCATGAAATGGGCTTTGCCCGTCAGGTGGCTAACCGGATTATCTTTATGGATCAGGGTAAAATTGTTGAAGACTGCTCCAAAGATGAATTCTTTGGTACGCCACGTGGTGAACGCGCGCAGCAGTTTCTCGATAAAATTTTGCATTAACCTAAACGATATGCAACAAATAAAGCAGCCTAAATGGCTGCTTTTTATCGAATAAAGCTCGAGCGTTATTTTACAAAATGCTCAAACTTGCCCTCCAGATTTATAAAATCTTTAAGCTTTTCCAAGCAAGCGTTCAGCCAACATTTTTTTATATAAATTTAAGAGCAGATTAAGCTTTTAGGAATTAAATAGTGAGATGTTTATCTCACATTAACAGTATGTTCCATGATTTTAAGAACGCCTTTTTTCTTATGGACGAGCTTTTTAGTTTTTATCAGTTTTTTTATTTTACTGTTAGTGTTTCCTGTAGGCGGAGCAATTGACTTACATCTGATTGCGCCTTGGGTCAGCTTACATGGTGATTTTCCTTATAAGCATGACTGGTTTCTGGAACAACTTAACCATAGTTACGTTAAACAGCTTTTAACTGCCATCTACGTGATCTTCTTTTTGCTGTGGTGTGCTTCATTTAAAGTTGAAAAACTGAAAGCTCAACGCTGGCAATATGGCTATATGTTTTGGGTCAGTATGTTGTGTACCTGCATCGTAGGTTTGCTGAAAGCGCACTCTGCCCAGGCCTGCCCGTGGTATATGACCCATGAAACCGTAACAGGTTTTGTCTGGGATTTCTCTGCAACTACCGGACATTGCTTTCCCGGCGGTCATGCCAGTACAGGCTTTGCCTTGATCACCGGTTATTTTGTCTATCGCCTCGATCACAAACGTAGAGCCTGGTTCTATCTATTTGCTGGAATGCTGATTGGATTCGCCATGGGCTGGGCACAGATGATGCGTGGTGCCCACTTCCTCAGTCATAACCTGTGGACAGCGTGGGTCTGTGTTGTAATTAATTTAGTATGTTATACATTTACTTATAAGTATCATCAACGCGCAGCAAAACGCGATGCAGTACCTTTATTGGCATCTGATGTGGTAAAGTGACAAGCAGTGTCCATTGAGCGGGCACTGAATTTTGCTCACATTAGGATTTTTTTGCTGTCGTATGTCCGATTTTCAAATATTTTTAGAATCTACGCTTGCTTCCCAACAAGACTCTATTCAATCTTATGAATTAGGCTTACGCAAAGTATGGTTAAAAAAGGCTTCTGAACGCCATGGACTATGGCTTTATACGCCGCTGAAATGGTTGGCCAAGATCTTTAATCTAGGTGCAATTACCCCGGTCCCGAATCAGGGCGGAGCGAAGGCCATTCAATGCGAGTTCAAGCGCATTCAACAACTCAAAGCGCTAGGGATCTCGACGCCGAATGTATTGGCAGTATCCAAAAAGGGAATTTTATTGGAGGATGTCGGCTCACAACGTCAAAGTCCTGTGAGTCAGCTCGATCAAAAGCTGGGCAGCCTCAAAGATCATCCTGAAGCGAGATATGCCTTATTTGACCAGGCCATTCAAGCCATTAGTTATATTCATCAGCAGCAAGGTTATTTAAGCGAAGCTTTCGCGCGCAATATTCTGGTTGATCAACAAAACCAGTTTACCTTTATTGACTTTGAAACCGATCCGAAAGATGTACTCAGCCTGCATGACTGCTTTGTACGTGACTGGTTATTATTTATTTTTTCCACCGCTTATCATTTTGAGTTTGAACAGCTTGAACAGGCTAGCCAGCAACTTTACCAAGCCCTCCTGGCCGAACCACAAGTCTATAAAGATATTTGCAAAGTCGGCAAACGTTTAAACTGGGTGCTACGCTTTAATGTCAGTAAAGTCGGCAATGACGGCAAGCGTATCCAGAAATGTGTGCTGTTCCTACGTTATTTACGCGAACAAGCCGAAACCGCACCCCAGATCAGTTGAGTCATTTCCTCAACGATTTAGTGACTTGCCTTGTCTTCATGATGGGCAAGTTTTTTCGGTAATTTAACCAATACCGATAATCCACCCAGTTCAATACTTCTCGATAAACTCAACACACCACCCAAACGCTGGGTCGCTTTATCCACAATTGATAAGCCCAGTCCGCTGCCGACCTCTAAATGGTGATGCACCCGGTAGAAACGCTTCAACACCTTGTCATATTGTTCAGGATCAATCCCTGCACCACTGTCTTCGATCTGAATATAGGCAAAATCATCGGTATCGCTATAGACCGAAATATTGATAATCCCCTGCACTGGTGTGTACTTAATCGCATTGTCAATCAGGTTAAAAATAATCGAATGCACCGTTGATTCAAGGCTTTGCATTTCAATTAAATCATTACGCTCAAAGCCGAGATCAATTTCTTTCTGCATGGCCAGATTGACCAGTTGCTCCACACAATTTAACGCCACATCATTAAGACGGAAACTGGTATTCGGTTCAATCAGGCTGAGTGCGACATCCTGTTTAGCCAAGGCCAGAAGCTGCGTCACCAGATGCTGGATACGGGCGAGTCCCTTACTCAGATTCTGCAAAGATTCATGTTCAGGAAACTGGCTAATCAAGATACGGGTTTGCAAATTCAATGCCGTCACTGGTGTCCTCAGCTCATGTGCAGCATCGGCAATAAACTGTTTCTGTTCGGTCTGTGCATGCTGAATCCGTTCAAACAACCGGTTCATTTCTTCAATGGTCGGTAATAATTCCTGCGGATAATCTTTCACGTCAATCGGTGATAAGCCATCGGAATCACGCTGGGTCAGTTCTTCCTTAAATTCATCCAGCGGTTTAAGACTAAGACTGATAATAAAGGCCAGTACAATAATCGCTACAGGCAGCAACAGGATATAAGGAATAAACATGCTGCCCGCCAGTTCCCAAGCGAACGCTTTTCGCACCTGCTCCTGCTGACTGATCTGAATCTGATAATCTTTTAAGGGAATCACATAAACACGCCACTTCCCTTGCGGCGTGTTCTGGGTGTAAAACCCAGCCTGTTTGACTGGCGGAACCAAGAGATGGGTCTGGTGCCATAAATGGCTCTGGTCTTTATAGGCCCAGATATCAATCAGTAAATCTTCTTCATGATAGGTCCGGTGCAATTCAACACGGCTAGCAACTGTGGTCAAAGGCTGGGAGGTCGAGCGCTCAGCCATATATTGCATTTGCGTATCTAAAATTTCATCGACCTCATGTAAGGAAATTTTATAAGCGGCCAAAATCAGAAAACAACCCAACACCACGCTAAAAATCGAGGTTCCCCAGATCAGTCTTTTCTTCAGCGAATAATGTCGGGTGTTGCGCATCGTATTATGACTGCCCCAAACGATAACCTAAACCACGAATGGTCCGAATAAAGTCTTTACCCAGTTTGGCCCGCAAGTGATGTACATACACTTCAATGGTATTACTGGTGACTTCACTGTCGAAATCATACAACTTATCTTCGAGGTTGGCTTTAGAGAAAATTTTATTCGGATGCGTCACCATCGGAATCAGAATCGCCCATTCCCGGTTAGACAATTCGATCTGCTGGCCTTTAAAAGTAGCCAGATGCTGATCGACATCCAGCGTCAGTTCGCCACTTTTGAGCAACTGTGACTGGTTTTTCAGTTGTGCCGTTTCAACATTGCCACGGCGTAACAAGGCATTGATCCGTGCCAACAGCTCATCAAACTCATACGGTTTAATCAGATAGTCATCTGCGCCCTGATTCAAACCATCCACCCGGTTTTGCAACTGGTCTCTGGCGGAAATGATCAGGACCGGTAAGACACTGCGTTGACGAATCTGTTTCAGGATCTGCATGCCGTCCATGAGTGGCAGCCCCAAATCCAGAAGCACCAGATCAAAAGATTGCTTGGTGAGCAAAGCCAGTCCATCGACTCCGTTATTGACCCATTCCACGTCAAACTGATGATATCGCAGTAAAGTCAATGTTGACTCTGCAATCATAAAATCATCTTCTATCATCAAGATCTTGGTCATGATTTCATTTCACCTTATGGGTTAGCACATGTTTCTAACATGTCATCTTTAGCATTTATTACTTTGGTTTTTACATCAAGCAAACTTAACAAGGTCGGGAACAGATTATCTTGGCTCAGTTTATTTTTACTTTGTTGGGCCAGACATGTCATCTGTTTGTTGGCCTGTTGTTGCCATGCGCTTGAGAACCACATCAACATCGGTACATGGGTCTGCTGAGTCGGAGCAATGGCATAAGGCGCGCCATGCAGATACATGCCACTCTCACCGGTCGATTCACCATGATCAGATAGATACCACAAACCCGTTTGATATTGGGTCGTATTTTTCAAGGTTTCGATCAATGAATCCAGCACATAATCGGTATAAAGCAAGGTATTATCATAACTGTTAATCAGTGCTTCCTGCGTACAGCCTTGAATGGCATTGGTATCACATGTTGGCTTGAATACCCGGAATGCTGGCGGAATACGTTCATAATAGGCAGGTCCATGACTACCCATTTGATGCAATACGATTAAACGTGGTTGGGTATCGTCTTTCGGGATCGTCGCTAAATAGGCTTTTAAGCTATCAATCAGGATATCATCCAGACATTCGCCATCCTTACACCATTTCTGCTGGATCGGCTCAGAAATTTTAAACTGTTCTACCCGGTCACATGTGCCCTTACAGCCTGAATTATTGTCAATCCAGGTCACCTGATACCCTGCGCGTTTGGCAATATCCAATAGGCCTTCACGATGGCTTGCTAACTGCTCATCATAATCTTCTCTCGGCATACCTGAAAACATACACGGTACCGACACAGCAGTTGCCGTACCGCATGAACTGACTTGCGAGAAATTGATAATATTTTGCTTGGCTAATTTCGGATTGGTCTCTTTGGCATAACCATTTAAAGAGAAATTTTCTGCACGGGCAGTTTCACCGACCACCAACACCATCAGTTTAGGCAGACCCTTTGCAGCCTGAGTTCGCTGTGCATCTTCACCATAATGTACCAACGGTAAATTCTGTTTAGGCGCTTTCTTTTTATAATACGACACCGAAGAGGTGATCATATTTTGAGGCGAGATCATGCCTTTGATATCGCGGTTCTCACGAAAAATAGCTGCAAAATCGACATAGAAAACAAATAACAATCCACCGACCAAAGTCAAGGAAACGACAGAAGCAATCAATTTTTTAAACAGCTGCCGAGGAATGGATTCAGATTTGATTTTGGTCATCAAAATCACCAGAATCGGCAGCAGTACCATCCCGGCCATCCAGATCAACAAGCGCCAGGACCAGGTGTCTCGTGCTTCGGAAAAGTTGGTTTGCATCAGGTTTTGAATCTGATCAGAGGTAATCCACACCCCTAGGGTATTGACTGCATAGGCAGCAAAACCGCCAATAAAGACCAGAGCAATCGCCAGCAGTTTTGCGGTCCATTTCCAGCTCAATAGCTGAAAAATAAAAGCATATAAGGCCGTGACCACGCCCACAGAAGCAGCGACAAAAAGTCCAGCCTTTATACCTGTATAGGGTGTTAAAGCCAACATTTTTTCATAAAAAGCGACGTTCAGGAACACACCTAACCAGATGGCAAGTAGTACATTAAAGGTCAATAATGAAATTGGCTTGGTTCTGAGTCTTTGCAGCAACATAGGCATCATGATCTAAAAATAAATTTCTTAGTGTTTTAAAGATAAGAATAAAAACTTAAAAATGACTTAAACTGCATCAGAAGCAAACTAAAAGTATTCGGTGCAGTCATAATTTTAATAAAAGTTTAAATAACATCCTGTTTTCTAAAAACAGTTTAATGCGATTGGTCTTAATTTACTATGATTTTATGAATTAATAAAAAACGCCCTTTAAGCGAACTTAAAGGGCGTACTTGCAAAAAGCCAAGTTTAGAATTTAAATTCCAGTCCTAGACCTGCAACCGGTTGCTTATCTTTTTTGCTGGCCTGCTCAAGGGTTAAATAACCTACATAACCATAGGTTTTGACCTGTTTGTTAAAAGCATAGTCTGCACCAGCAATCACCTGCTTCGCTTTAAAGTCGGCAGTATTATTTTTAAAACTGGTGTCATTCTGACTATATTGGCCTTTGACTGTCCAGTTTTTGGCTTGTGGAAGATTATATTCCGCGCCCACTAACCAGCCTTGTGCATCGTCAATATTTTCTGAACCTGCTGCATTTCCTTCAGCTTTTTCTACTTCAGAGCTTTGATAGAGGGCTTTTAATGCCAAACCTTCAAGTGGCGTCACTTTACCAATGGCACGAACCGTATTGGCTGCAGCGAAGAGGCTCCCCCCTGTAATTGCAGGTTCAGCCGCATTCAAGAAGCCACGCCCTAAGAAGTTACTTGGAATGGCTTTATCGTAACCAATACCTGCCACCAGCAATGGATTATCATAGGTCACCGATGCTGACCATGCATCACCCAAACCACGGCCTGCAACTTTTGCACCACCGCTAGTCGCCTTGATCCCAGAAGACTCACCTGTTGCAAGTAAGGCATTCACCTTAAATGCACCATCCAGTAATTGAACAGCTGGGGATTCATAAACCAGTACATTATCAATACGGTTTTCACCTGTGAAAATACCACCGATATCGGCTTTGTTCGCTACATAGTTATTAAAGGTATCAACCACACTAGATAACTGTTTTACAGGCGTATCATGCTTACCAATTTTTAAGGTACCCAACTGGGCATCTTTTAAACCTACAAAACGGTTACGCTGTGTCCAGTCACTGCTATCACCATCAGCACTAAAACCCCATTCAATTGCATACACGGCACTTAAACGGTCCGTCAGCTTTTCCTCTCCCTTAAGACCGAGGAATGAGCTGTTTGAGCTGATTTCCCAAACATCTTTATTTGATTTTGTTGCATTTTTTTCTGGTAAATAATCAACACTGGCATCAATCTCCCCGTAAAAGGTTGGTACTGCAAATGTTGTGGTTGCAAGTAAACTGAGCACTGCTGCTGTTACAATTTTGATTTTCATTGTTTACATCCTGGTTTAATTTGTAACAAATCCTACACATTAACTTTATATGACAAAATAATTAAAATCTTATTTATTTATTCTAATTTCGACTAAAGTTTAATTTTTATACATTTTAGCTGTCTATTAAGATTTCACTCTATACCTTTATAATTTAATAAATTAATTGCTCTATCAAATAATTAATAATGCAAATTGGCAGGACATTGTGAAAACAATCTCAATTCAGAAAATCCTTCATTTCAGACTAAAAACAGGAAATATCAAGATAAAGCAAACTTAAACAGGCTCATGTTTTGTTTCATTTCTATTATGTTTAGCAATATATTTGTAATAAAAATCTAAACTGAGCTTACTTTATTTTTCCAATAAAAAATCGGCCATAAACAAACCATCGCAACCACACAGATAAAACTCAAATAACCAGAGTAGCCCCATACATCTCCAGCAAATCCACTGATTAAATACAGCAAGCCACTGACAGTCGCCATGATCGAGACCTGAAAAGTAAAGTCCGTTCCGGCACATTGTTTACGACTATATTGCATGACCAGTGTCAGCATCACCACCAACAGCATGGCAGAACAAGCATCTTCAAAGGCATTGACGGTATATAACCAGACATGTGCAATCTGGACATGGCTTTCATAGCCGTGAGCAATCATTGCATAAGCCAGCAAGCTAATAATTTTTAGAATAGAGAAAAGCATCAAACAGGCTATTCTGGAATAATGCTTGAGCAGCAGTCCGGCCATCCCCGCCCCAAGCAGCGCAGCGACCGCACCGAACATGGTGATATAAACCCCGATCTGGGTGAAGTTCAATCCCATATCCACCATCAGTGGCTTTAATAAAGGCCCTGAAAGCCCGTCAGCTACTTTGAAACTGATCAGGACCAGTAACCAGGCTTTTAATTCTGCTGACGATTGAAAATAGTTTAAATAGGCCTTAATTGCCTGCAACAAGGGCACAGAAGATGTCTGCGTTCTTGTCGTTGAGTTTTCATGCGTAGGTTCACAATATAACAATACGGGTAAAGTATTGAGAAATACCAACAAGGCCAACGCCAAAAAGGTGGTTTGCCAGTGTAACCAGTCCAGACACCAGAGCACTGCCCCGCCCCCCACGATAAACCCAAGGCGTGACCCAATCACCTGAAAGGTATTGCCCCAGTGCTGTTGATCTGTTTTGAGTAAGTTGACTGCCAGACCATCGGTTGCAATGTCCTGCGTGGCACCGGTTAAATTCATTAAAAACAGCAAGACAAAGAAAACCAGCAGATAGCCGGGTTGATCCAGTGCCTGAATCGGGAAAAAGGACAAGATCATCAGGATCAGTACACTGGATAATTGTGTGGGAATAATCCAGCTACGGTAATGCCCTAATCGGGATGATAAGGCCAGACGATCAACATAAGCCGCCCAAAACACTTTGATCGACCATGGCAGCATCAATAAGCCAAAGCCACCAATATGGGCAAGCGATACACCTTGCGCCCTCAGAATCACGGGCAAGGCATGGGTCATAAAGCCTACAGACAAACCCTGCGCCCAATACAAAGAAAACAATAAAATGTAAACCTGACGAAGATTCGGCATTTTCAGTTTCCAGCGCTGGAGTAATAAGGGAGCATCAGTATCCAATCCTTTTATTCTTCTGGCAATAAAATCTTATTTTTTGCCAATGCAGTCGCTGTCATCAGCGTTTAACATGAATAAAGTTGTCATTATTTATATTCATGTATGCCACAACATTTTCCAGATTTACCGCCCCTGGTTCCACAACGTGGCACAGCTTATAGCCGTGCATTGTGTAAAAAGCTCTTTCTTGCCCAAGGCTGGACTGTGGTCGGAGAAATTCCCAACCTGCCTAAAGCTGTCGCGATCATTTCTCCACATACCTCCAATATCGATGGCTGGTATGGTTTTCTGGCAATTGGCGGATTGGGCTTAAAAGTGACCGTGCTGGGTAAAGACACCTTATTCAAGCCGCCTTTCCAGCCACTATTAAACTGGGCCGGACTGATTCCGGTTCGTCGCGATAGTGCCCATGGTCTGACTGAACAAGTGGTTGCCACCATTCAACAGCATGACAAAATCTGGGTCGGTATGGCGCCTGAAGGCACCCGTAAAAAAGCCGAAAAAATGAAAAGTGGTTTTTATCACATTGCCCATGCAGCCGGCATTCCGATTGTGATGTTTGCCTTTGATTATGACCATAAAACCATTTACTGTTTGGGCGCATTTACCCCGACCGGACATTACCAGCAAGACCTTGATCAGATCATGCAACGTTATGTCGGTCACTTCTCGCCGAAAAATCCGGATTGGTTGGCTGAACCCTTACAAAAACTTGTGAAAAAAAACTAGAAAATGAAGGGCAAATCTGCTCTGATGTGCCCATCTTTTTGTACATTTTATCTGCATTTGTTATGAACATTGCTCGTCTGTCCTGCTTGGCTGTTTTTGGTCTTGCTTTATTTGGCTGTGATCAGATCACAAAGAAAACTCCACCCACCACCGCAATTCAGGCACGTGAGCCTGTGGTTGCACTGGCATTAGGCGGCGGCGGTGCCAAAGGCTTTGCCCATATTGGTGTGATTAAAGTCTTAGAATCGCATGGTATCAAACCGAAAATCGTGACAGGCACCAGTGCCGGTAGCTTTGTCGGCAGTATTTATGCCAGCGGTCAAACACCTTATCAAATGCAAAACCTTGCCCTGAAACTGCAAGAATCGGATTTACGTGATCTGACCATTAATAGCCAAGGCATTATTCTCGGTCAGAAACTCCAGAATTATGTAAATAGCCAAGTCGGCAATAAGCCAATTGAGCAATTCCCGATTCGTTTTGCTGCAGTCGCCACCCGTTTAGACAGTGGCAAAAAAGCCGAGTTTATTAAAGGCAATGCCGGTCAGGCGGTACGTGCCTCTTGCAGTATTCCGAATGTCTTTGTCCCTGCGGTCATCGGCAAGACCAAATATGTGGATGGTGGCTTGGTCAGTCCAATTCCGGTGAAAACCGCGAAGGATATGGGTGCCGATATCGTGATTGCGGTGGACATTTCTGCACGACCTGTCGGTGGTAAGCCGCTCAGCATGTGGGGCTTGTTAGACCAGACCATTAATATCATGGGTCAACAAAGCATTAATGAAGAACTGAATCAGGCCACCATCGTGATTCAACCTAAAGTGGGTCATCTAGGTGTACTAGATCTTAAATCGAGTAATCAAGCCATTTTAGAAGGTGAAAAAGCAGCTCAGGCCAAGATCACAGCGATTCAAAATGCAATTAGCGCATTCAAGAAATCTCCCGCTGCCTTAAAACCGGCACCACGACCAAAATTCTAATCTCTCCTGAAAGGCTGTTGAGACCACTAAAACGTGCATTAGCCACAGGTTTTTTAGTCCTCAACAGCCGCAATGCCTAAAAAAACAATCTTTTCATATTCATAAACATAATCATCTGCTACAGTGCTAAGGTGAATATTTTTTCACCTCTACTCCGTTTAGTTATGCGAGCAAATCTATGGAATTTGTAGTTGAACCTTGGCACTGGTTTGTATTAGGGATTTTACTGATTCTTTCAGAACTGATTTTGCCTGCTTTTGCTGCATTGTGGTTTGGCATAGCAGCAGTCATGGTGTGTATTTTACTGTGGCTTTTCCCGATGATGGGTTTTACCACCCAAGTGATTACTTGGGGTATTTTATCTATTTTATGTACGATTCTCTGGTTCAAATTTATCAAACCGCTGTCGATTGATAAAACCAAAGCGGGTCTCCCTCGCGAAGCAACCATTGGTCAAGTCGGTATGGTGATCCAGACCGGACTTGAGCATGGACAAATTATTGTACGCTTTCCGATCCCTGTTTTAGGTTCTGATGAATGGCATTGCCGTTGTACAACTCCGGTACAGGTCGGTGATCGCGTTCGCGTGGTTGATATTTTGGGTAATGATTTAGTCGTTCAACCTCATACGTCATAAACACAAAGAGGGTTTCTAATGTCTGTCGGTACGATTGTTGTTTTAGCTTTTTTAGCTTTTATCGGTGTAACTATTTTTAAAGGGGTACGTATTGTTCCCCAAGGTTATAAATGGATTGTGCAACGTTTAGGTAAATACCATACCACGTTGAGTCCAGGCCTAAATTTCGTGATTCCTTATGTGGATGAAGTGGCATATAAAATTACCACCAAAGATATTGTTCTGGATATTCCTTCACAAGAAGTGATTACCCGCGACAATGCGGTGTTGGTCATGAATGCCGTAGCGTATATCAATCTGACCACACCAGAAAAAGCGGTGTACGGGATTGAGAACTATACCTGGGCTATTCAAAACTTGGTGCAGACGTCACTGCGTTCGATCGTGGGTGAAATGGATCTGGATGATGCGCTTTCTTCGCGTGATCACATCAAGGCGAAATTAAAAGCGGCCATTTCTGATGATATTTCAGATTGGGGTATTACCCTGAAAACCGTGGAAATTCAGGATATTCAACCATCACATACCATGCAGGCAGCGATGGAAGCGCAAGCAGCCGCTGAACGTCAGCGTCGTGCCACTGTGACCAAAGCGGATGGTGAAAAACAGGCTGCAATTCTGGAAGCGGATGGTCGTCTGGAAGCGTCTCGTCGTGATGCAGAAGCACAGGTTGTGCTTGCCGAGTCTTCACAACGTGCCATTGAAATGGTGACCAGTGCGGTAGGTGATAAAGAAATCCCTGTGGCGTATCTGCTCGGTGAACAATACGTGAAAGCAATGCAGGATTTATCTAAATCTGGCAATGCCAAAACCGTGGTTCTGCCTGCCGATGTACTCAATGCCATCCGTGGCATCATGGGCAAACATTAAGCTATCCATCCAATAAAAAAAGCAGCATAAACGCTGCTTTTTTTATTTAAACACTCCCGATCAGTTTTCGGGTTTTAAGTGGTAGCTTCGCTATGATGAGATCATAGGAATCCTGAATGAGATCCTGTACCAGATCAGGGCTAAGCTCTGGACTACAGGCAATCGAAATCCAGTGTTTCTTATTCATGTGATAACCCGCTGAAATCGCAGAATAGAGTTCCTGATATTCCAGACTTTTCTCTGGTTTACATTTCACCGTGACAAGCAATGTTCCGGCATTAAACCCGATATACATAAACATTTTGTCAAAGACTTTGAATACCTCAAATTCGGGACCAAAAGGTTGCGACTGGATTGCAAAAGGCAGGTTTTGCACATAATGCAACGCGCATTGTTCGAGTTGGTTCTGATTCATTACAATATATCCTGTTATTATTAAAATGAATTTTATTATTTGACTCTGCTTTTTTCATTTTAGTTGATCATAAAACACTTCGAACTCTACTTCACCATCCTTTGCCGAAATTCCCCAAGGTTGTTCAGTCGTTATAATGCAACGTTTCTGCCCATCTTGTTCAGTCCATAAGTGAATTATTTCACACGCAATCTGCCCATGCTGTGGATAGCTACTCGTTTCATGCAAATTCATTTCCGTAAAAACAGGAACTTTATCTATAAAAAACCATTGTCGATTCGAAGTATCGGTTAATAGACACTCAACCCATCCAGGAAAAGATGAGTCTACGAACCGAATAATTTGAACATTTAACATGTACATAAATATATGTAACCTAGATTAAATTTCGATAATTAAAGCTATCTCATTACTTTAAATAATTAATCAGAATACATATTTTAAGAAATGAATATCAACTTTTACGCGCTAGCAAAAACTTCGAAATGTCGACCAGTTCTTTGGCATCATCCCCAAAATACGCTAAAGCGTCAAAGGCCTGATCATGCAAACTTTGCGCATACGCTTGTGCCTGTTCCAGCCCCATTAAGGCAGGATAGGTCGACTTCTGCGTTTGCTCATCTTTACCTGCGGTTTTGCCCAAGGTTTCTGTGCTGGCGGTAATATCCAGAATGTCATCTTGGACCTGAAATGCCAGACCAATAGTTTGCCCAAATTGACGTAATTTAGGAATCGCCTGATCCGTGCCCGCAAAGATGGTTACAGCACCCATCATAATCGCTGCCTGAATCAAGGCACCGGTTTTATTGCGGTGAATATTTTCCAATTCGGCCTGATTAACTTGCTTACCGGCCCCTTCTGCCTGCAAATCCAGGACCTGACCACAGACCATTTTTGAACTCGCGGTCGCCAAGATCTGTACCTGCTTCAACACAATCGCGGCTTCAGTTCCCTGGCCCTGTTCATCAAACAGACGACTACCCAGGATTTCAAAGGCCATCGACTGTAAAATATCACCTGCCAACAGTGCCGTATCTTCACCAAAGGCGACATGACAAGTCGGCTGTCCACGGCGCAGTAAATCATTGTCCATACATGGTAAATCATCATGCGCCAATGAATAACAATGGATCAGTTCAACCGCCACTGCTGCACGGCGGGCCGCTGCAAAATTGTGATTCGGTTGCAAAGACGCTGTGGCATAACAGAGTGCTGGACGAACACGCTTTCCACCAAGCATGACGGCATGATGAACAGCTGCTTTTAAAGGTTCTGGAATCGAAAATGCAGCCAATGCTGTCAATAAATCCTGTTGAATACGTTGTTGAGCTTGTTTTAAAACATCCGCATTAACTTGAGAAATAGATGACACAATTGCCTCGGGAAATCTTAATGGAAGGAAAATGACAAGACTTGCCAGAATGGCGACATCATAACACTATTTATCTGAAGAAATTGCATTTGTAATTTTAATCGATTCCAAATAATAAAGCCTTCAAATGAAGGCTTTATCACATCGTTCTCAGTAATGCCTAGAAGGCATCCCCAGGTACACGCACCCAGCCTTCCATCAATACACGCGCACTACGGCTCATAATGGCTTTTTTCACAGCCCATTTGCCATCAATCAGTTCGGCTTGAGCACCCACACGTAAGGTGCCGGAAGGATGACCAAAACGAACGGCTTCACGTTCACCGCCCCCAGCTGCCAAATTCACCAGCGTACCCGGAATGGCGGCAGCTGTACCAATTGCCACCGCGGCAGTTCCCATCATGGCATGATGTAACTTGCCCATCGACAAGGCACGAACCAGTAAATCGACATCACTGCTCGCAACCGCTTTACCACTTGAAGACGTGTACGATTTTGGTTTTGATACAAATGCAATTTTAGGAGTGTGCTGGCGTGCAGCTGCTTCTGAAATGTCTTTAATCAGCCCCATGTGCACCGCGCCATAGGCACGGATTTTTTCAAAACGCGCTAAAGCAGCTGCATCGCCGTTAATATGATCTTGTAATTCCGTCCCTTGATAACCGATATCTTCGGCATTCAGAAAAATGGTTGGAATGCCTGCATTAATAAATGTTGCGTCAAAGGTACCGACCTCAGGAACAGTCAATTGATCCACAACATTTCCTGTCGGGAACATATCGCTGCCTTCTTCACCATCATCTGCAGGATCTAAAAATTCAATCTGAACTTCTGCTGCCGGAAACGTTACCCCGTCCAGTTCAAAATCACCAGTTTCCTGTACTTCGCCATTGCTCACAGGCACATGTGCGATAATGGTTTTCTGGATATTCTTCTGCCAGATGCGTACCGTACAGATGCCATTTTCAGGAATACGGTCAGCATCGACCAAACCATTAGAAATCGCAAATGAACCTACAGCAGCGGTGAGGTTGCCGCAGTTGCCACTCCAGTCCACAAATGGCTGATCAATGGAGACTTGTCCAAATAGATAATCCACATCATGGTCTGGCTCTGAACTTTTTGCCAGAATCACGGTTTTACTGGTACTGGAGGTTGCACCGCCCATCCCGTCAATCTGCTTGCCATAAGGGTCCGGACTGCCAATCACGCGTAAAAGTAGTTGATCACGTGCCTTGCCTGCTACCTGTGCCGCTACGGGTAAATCATCCAGTTTGAAAAATACCCCTTTACTTGTGCCACCGCGCATATAGGTTGCAGCGACTTTGATTTGCGGTACTGAGCTCATGTCCATTCTTCCTTTTATCATATTCTTGGTGCAGCGGTATTTTGCATCTCAAATTACTGCACAGCCGTTATAAATACCATACGACCAATGGTGCCTGATTATATTTTCATGGATAAAATCTGTGCATTATATTGAGTATTTTTCATGACTTGTACAATGGCAAAAATGCGAATCCATCCGTCGGGAAAAACAAGAATCGGATTTTACGGTATAAATATGAAGCAAATTTCACATTAATATTAATCTAAATATATAATTTTAAATAATTTTTAAAAACAACTTTGCAGTCATGGCAATGCTGTACTTTTACTAGGCGAAAATCAATCAATCTATTAGAATAATCCAGTTAATTCCTCGTCGAGCTCAGTCCTTTGAACAACGATTCTTCTCAACTTCAGCGTGGACTAAAAAACCGCCATATCCAACTCATCGCGATGGGTGGAGCAATTGGTACGGGCTTATTTTTAGGTTCTGCGCAAATTATCCAGTCTGCTGGACCATCTATTATTTTGGGGTATGCGATTGGCGGCTTGATTGTTTTTCTAATCATGCGTCATTTAGGTGAAATGATTGTTGAAGAACCTGTTGCAGGTTCATTTAGTCATTTTGCTTATAAGTATTGGGGTAAATTTCCAGGTTTTATTACAGGCTGGAACTATTGGGTGCTCTACATCCTTGTGGCAATGACTGAGCTCACCGCCGTAGGTAAATATATTAATTACTGGTGGCCGCAAATTCCCGCCTGGCAGTCGGTCTTGTTTTTCTTTGTGGTGATTACCGCAGTCAACCTGACCAATGTTAAATTTTATGGTGAATCAGAGTTCTGGTTAGCGATCATCAAGGTGACAGCTGTCGTGGCCATGATCCTGTTTGGTCTGTTCCTCCTGTTCACTGCCGATGCAAACTCAACAGCTTCATTTAGCAACCTTTGGTCACAGGGCGGCTTTTTCCCGCATGGCTTCGATGGTCTGTTCTACATGTTGGCATTCTTGATGTTTGCCTTTGGGGGAATTGAACTGATTGGGATGGCCGCAGCAGAAGCCAAAGATCCAAAGACCACAATTCCTAAAGCGATTAACCAGGTGGTGATTCGTATTTTGGTATTCTATGTCGGTTCACTGGCGATCCTGTTGTCGCTTGTACCTTGGAACCAGCTCGATCTTGGTGGTTTGGATAAGAGTCCATTCGTGATGATTTTCAGTCAGATGGGGATCGGTTGGGCCGCACATTTACTGAACTTTATTATCCTGACGGCGGCATTGTCGGTATATAACAGCGGAATGTATGCCAATAGCCGTATGGTCTTTGGTTTAGCCCAACAAGGCAATGCGCCGAAAATCTTTACCAAAACCAATAAGCAAGGTGTGCCAGTTCCAGCAGTACTGCTCTCTGCGTTCCTGATCTTTGGCTGTGTGTTACTTAATTACTTTGTGCCTGAAGATGCCTTAGGTCATTTGATGTATGTCGTGGTGGGTGCTTTGGTTTTAAACTGGGCCATGATCAGCTTGACCCATTTGAAATATCGTCGTCATATTAAAACTGCACAAATCAAAACCTCATATCCTGCGCTGTGGTCTCCATTCAGTAACTATCTGGTGTTGGCCTTTATTGGTGTTGTGCTGTATATCATGTGGCAGCAAGGCTTTAAAGAATCAGTGCTGATGATTCCAATCTGGATTGTACTGATGTTTATTTTCTATAAGTTTTTAAATCGTAATACTGAAAACTAACAGTTGATCGGTTTCCTCAAAAAGTGATTGCGTTTGCAGTCACTTTTTTGTTTATAATCATCAAATTATGCGCTTATAGCTTAACTGGATAGAGCAGTTGCCTCCTAAGCGACCGACGTGGGTTCGAGTCCCGCTGAGCGCATAGCCCTTTTAATGAAGCTTGCCTTCCACAAGCTGCTGGTTAAGTAAGGTTTTCGCTTGGGTTTGCAATTGTTCTGCTTTGACCGTTTTTCCTGCGACTGACTTTGCCTGATCATTAAAATAACTAAAATGAGATTTCTCATTTTTTCCTGCAAATTTTAATGCCACGATTTGATTCTGGTTAAATGCATTCGCCCATGTATCTCTGACTGCGCTCCAGTAAGCTGCATTCTTCTTCCAGTAATCATAAGCAGCCTTGAAATCATAGCCTTCAACTTTATTGTATTGGTTAACTCCCAGCTCACGGGCAAGTGCCGTATTGGTCTTGGTATCAAATTTAATATTGTCTTGCTCATGCACCCACCCCGTTGCAGTAAGTGCATGGCGATTAATCCCAATAATCACGTCATAATCATTACGCGTGGTATGCTCACGGCGTGGTAACGGGCGGTAGGTTTCATTCGATACCCACTCCACTGCACCATTATCTTTGGTCCATGTACCCAAGCCTGCATAACGAGGAGAATCATCAACTTGCCATACCGTTTGCAGCCATTTGCCTTTGCTCTGTTCTGGCTTTAAATCAATACTTTTCCAGCGATAATCCCCAATATAACTCCACATCTTGGTCGGTTCATATTCCCAGTCCTGACGCCAGTGCTTCACCACGTGCCCCTCTGCAACCAAAATATGCTGTAACGACACTTTATTTGGCGTATTTTCTAAAACCACAACAGTTTCATAACCACTGGATAGATCATCTTTTTTAACTTTATAGTCTGGTTTGAGTGAATAAAGCTCTTCAAAGCGGAAATCAACTTTGTATTCTCCTGCCATTTTCAGGATGGCCTGACGCGCTTGTTCTTGTGTCAGATTTTCATGCAAAGATTGCTGTTGTAAAGCATCCGCCAATTTTACTGGCTGTTGTGCAGCATTCACACTACTGATCCCCATCATCAGTGCAGTTACAAAAACATAAGACAACTTAAGCTTCATATAAAAATCTCAACTCGACGCTAAATTACTGAATCAATTAAATAAAGCAACTTCCCCTAGTTCAGTCGCTTGTATCTTTTTGAAATAAACCTGTAAAGCATTGTAAATTATTGTGAGAATGATTACCATTTAATTTATGGAATAATTTTCATTGCGATTAACTATTGTGAATATACTCTCTCCTCAATTTTGTTCTAAACCTAATATTTTATTTGCTTCTCTTTTAGCAGCAGGTTTGATTTCTCCTTCTGTGTATGCAGCCGAGCAATCAACTTATGCAGTTAATAAAACACCTCTGCATGTTCTCGATACCATTGTGGTAACCGGCACACGTTCAGAAAAAAAATTAATTGATAGTCCGATTCGAACTGAAATTATTGATGAAGAAGAATTAAAAAGAACCAATGCCATTACCTTAAAAGATGCTTTGGAAAATATTCCAGGCATCTTGTTAAGAGAAATTCATGGCAAATCAGGTTATGAAATTTCATTACAAGGTCTGAGTAGCGATCAGGTGCTGATTCTGATTGATGGTCTGCCACTTGCTGCCAGTACCAGTTCTACTGTTGATTTAGATCAATATTTAATTGGAGTGATTGAGCATATTGAAGTTATTAAAGGCGCAGCTTCGGCACAATATGGCTCATCTGCAATGGGTGGTGTGATCAATATCATCACTAAAAAAGTGCAAGACGGTGTTGCCATTTCAGGGCAAGTCGATATTGGCTCTTATGGTAAACAAAATGCAAATGGTAAAAATACATCGATCAATAATCACCATCAGAAAGTCAGTATTGAAGCGGCAAATGCCACTTTAAAAGGTCGCATCATCGCAGACCAGTTTAGTAGCGATGGCTTTGCCGTTAATCCGAACGATTATCCTCAACAAGGTGATGAGCAAAAGCGTCAACAGTATGCATTTTATGGTGCATGGCAGCCTTCAGACCAATTTATGCTATGGGCAGATTTCAATGAATATAAAGAAAAAGATCACCAGCGAAGTCTAAATTTCGTTCCGCCATTTTATTTAAAACAATACAAACTTGAAGATATTGAACGCCAACGTTTCAGTGCGGGTTCACAATTTAATTTTATCAAAAATAGTAAGATCGATTTAAAAGCTGTCCATGAAACCTATGACTCAACCTCGACCCAAACTTTAGATAGATACCTTTCTGCTTTAAGACACTCGAATCAGGAAAATAATCATTTCAGCTCGCAACTGACGTTACCCAAATGGAATAAGCAAAACTGGCAATTGGGCTATGACTGGCATGAAGAAAAGTTAGAGCAAAGCAATAACGGTAAATTTGAGATGCAAGGCGGTTCGGTAAAGCGGGATCGGCATGAATTTTATGTTCAAAATGACTTTAATCTCGTACAAAACCTTGATGCTGTGATCGGCTGGCGTTTCCAGAATGATGATGATTTTGGCGATCACAATGCCTTTAAACTCAGTAGCAAATATCGTTTTTACGACCAGAATGATCTACTCGCCGATCTGCGCCTGAGTTATGGTCAAGGCTATCGCGTACCTAACTTAAAAGAACGTTTTTATTCTTTTGATCATAGTCACTTAGGTTATATCGTCATTGGCAATCCCAACTTAAAACCAGAGTCATCGGCCAGTTATCAACTTGGACTAAGTCTGGTTCAAAATGATCGCTGGAATGCGGATATCAACCTGTTCTGGAATGATATTCAGGACCTGATCCAAACCGATTTTGATCATGCCACGACGGTCAATGGCATCACTCAATACAGCTACAGCAACGTTGCCAAGGCGGAGACCAAAGGGATTGAAACATCTGCCAAATGGAAGCTGACACCTTATTTCTCGGTGAATGGTGCGTATACCTATACCGAAGCAAAAGATAAAACCAGCAATACCCTATTAACACGACGCCCCAAACATATTGCACGTTTAGGCGCAGATTATGCCTTGAATGATCAGCTTGATTTGACCCTACGCGGCCGTTACCAAAGCAATGAATACGGCGATAGTGCCAATCAGCAACAGTCGCCAAGCTGGGTGACATTCGACTCGCAAGTGGATTATCACATCAACAGATATATCAGTGCTTTTGCCGGTATCGACAATCTTTTCAATGAACAACGTAATTTTTCTAGTGCAGTAGATTATCGCCCGATTGCCGGTCGATATACCTACATGGGGCTTCGCTTTAACTGGAACAGCAATCTGAAATAATCTTTATAGGATCAATACCAATGTCTCATCTTAATTTCGCCAAGTTATTTGCTTTAAGTACCTTAAGTACCCTTCTGATCGCTTGTGGCGGTGGAGGTGGATCATCAGATAACAGTGGAACCAGCAATCCGCCTGTGACCAATACCGATCTATTTACAGTAAAAGGCAAACAATGGAGCATTACACCCACTGCAAATAACGCTTATTGTTATGATATCGACATGCAAGCGGAAATTTCATGTACCACAACCGACTGGGATCTCAAATTTGCAATGGGCACACGTACCCCACTTTTATTTACCAACAGTGGTGTAAGCGGTTCAGGCAATGGCGGTGCTCTTTATTCACCATTTGATGCAACATGGACAAACCTATCCAAAGAACTGGATGCAACACAAAGCGGCAGTTTACCAGCTCAGGCATGGAGTGTAGATGCATATAGCAATGCATTCATGGACACTTCATCGGGCAGCAACAGCTTCTTTGAATATGATCTGTTTGGTGATCATCGTATGTCACCAAACTTTAAAACTTTCTTGGTCACGACCGATTCAAGCGCTGCAACAGCAATTGGAAGCTATGAGAAACCTGTGTTTGCAGTGCAAATTTATAATTATTATCAAGGCACCACCTCAGGTTATATTTCAATCCGTTATATCAATACACAACTTCCTCATGACGTAAAAATCCTAACGATTGATGCGACTCAAGGCTGGAACTATGTTGATCTGATTACAGGTACCACCAGTAAAAATGTAACAGGACAATGGCAACTCGCATTTAATCGCTACAATGTTCAACTTAATCAAGGTATAGGCAGTATGGTTGCCTCACAACCAGCAGGATTCTATTCTGCCGACGGTAAACCAATCATTGATAAGTTTAAAGATAGTAATGCGTATGTCTCTACAGAAGCTGATTTAAAAGCAGCTGCTTCTACAACCAATATCAAATGGGGTTCTAACAGTATTACCTCCATTTTGAATCCAACCTTTAAGGGAACATACCCTCAAAAACTCACTTATGGCTGGTATAACTATTATCCAACCTTAAGTGCAGCACAGGCAGATGGTCTACAAGCAGCCCATATGCTAAAAGCGAATCCTGAGGGTGCAACAATCATTCGAGGAAATAAAGGCAACAGCTACGCTCGTCTACATCTCACAGATGTCAAATATGCAGACCCTAGCAACGCCTCAAGTGCCACCACATGGACCTTTGAACTGGATATCCAGCCAGCCAAATAAGTCATAAAAAACGGAGCCTCTGCTCCGTTTTTCTTTAGGTATATCTCAAAACTAGTCGATCACACGGATTGGGCGGATTCGTCTGATTCTTAACGTCATTTCTTTTACAGCATAATTGGTGGCAACAACCAACATAAATCCGATAATAAAAGAACCGACGATATCGAAAGGAAAATGTACACCTACAAAAACTCGGGATGCGCCCACCACCAGACTCAGCACCAAACCGACGATACCAATCTTTTTAAAACCCGCCAGCAAATAAGAGAAGGCAATAATCACAATGGTTAAAGTATGTTGGCTCGGAAAAGAAGATGAGGCACCATGCCCAATTAATTTATCGCCCAAATGCAGCTGGAATGGTCGAGGATGATGATAAAAGAATTCGATCACATCACTTATCACCAGTGAAAACAGCACAATCAACAAGGTTTTTGCGAACAGAAGACCATAGGTTTTCCACTGAAGCACCAATAACAACACCAGAAAACTAATAAAAACCGTATTTAAATCTTCAGCTAAAAAAATTACGATCTTGTCTAAAACAGGAGAATCCTTGGCAAACGTATTGATACTGTTAAACAAAGCAATATTTGTATCTTTAAAAATCATTTTACGTTGTTATCCATACTATCCATGACAGATTTATAGCCCTACCATACAGGACTAAAATGTAAAAATTATGAATTTTTATGGGTTATTCTGCACTGATTTGCAAACGCGGCTACACAACCGCTTCATTCGGAACAACAATCCAGCTTACTGAATAAATAGAGTCAATCACCTCTATTTATTCAGCTTAATTTTTTGATTTTGTTAGAATTTAAATTCTAAACCACTACCAACTACAGGTTGCTTATCTTTAGCATTGGCCTGCTCAAAAGTTGAATATCCACCATAACCATAGACTTTCACTTGTTTATTAAAGGCATAATCCGTACCGACAAGCAGTTGCTTGGCCTCGAAGTCAGCTGCGCCATTTTTAAAGCTGGTAGAGTTCTGGCTATATTGCGCCTTGACTGCCCATTTTGACTGATTAGGAAACTTGTACTCAGCACCGATTAACCAGCCCTGTGCATCATCGATATCAACTGCGGCCTCATCATTTCCTTTTTTATCAGTAACTTTAGAGGTTTGATATAAGGTTTTTAATGCCAGTCCTTCAATTGGCGTCAAACGTCCAATCACACGTACCGTATCAGCTGCGGCAAATACTTCATCAACTTTAGTTTCGGTGTCTTTGCTATTTAATAGGCCATGTCCCAAGAAATCACTTGGAATTGCCTTGTCATAACCAACACCAACCAAGAACATCGGATGGTTATAGCTCAACGAGGCAGACCAGGCATCGCCCAAACCACGTCCCGCGACATTGACACCACCATGCCCGTCATCCTCAATCCCTTTGCTCTCGCCTGTTGCCAGCAATACACTCGCTTCCAGATTACCTTCATATAATGCAATCTCAGGAGAGTCATACACCACGACATTATTGACCCGGTTCTCCCCGGTCATAATTCCCGTGATATCGGCTTTATTACTGATATAGTTATTAAAACTATCAACTGGGCTGGATAAATCTTTTAATGGGGTATTATGTTTACCTACTTTAAGTGTACCTAAACGGTCATCTTTCAAACCGATAAAACGATTACGTTGCGACCAGTCGGTTTTATCTCCATCGGCATAAAATGCCCATTCAGCCAAATAAACAGCACTTAAATGCTCGGTTAATTTTTCTTCACCTTTAATCCCGACAAATGAACTATTACTGTTCACTTTCCATACATCGCGGTTGGATGAATGGGCATTCATTTCAGGTAAATAATCCAGACTGGCATCAATTTCGCCGTATAATTTTGGCGCTGCAAATGCAGAACTTGCTGCAATACTCATCATTGTGACGAATAAAATTCTCATCTTCATTGTTATCTTCCTAACCATCTCAAAAAAAAATTAAAACAAATCTGTTTCGCTCTATTCCAAGCAAAAAATAAATAAACAGGGATTCAAATCAAATGATGTGCTTTTATATTTTCGACATAAAAGCACATGAATAATCAGAATTACAGATTATAAAATGGAAAAACACCAAATATCAAAGCACTACCCATAAGTACGCAACAGGTAATAAATGCCCACTTCAAGGTAAATTTTTGATGATCGGCCAATTCAACAGAAGCTAAACCACATAATAAATAGGTCGAAGGTACCAGTGGAGATAATAAATGAATTGGCTGTCCAATAATCGAGGCACGTGCTACTTCAACAGGGCTAATTCCATAATGTGATGCTGCTTCAGCTAAAATCGGTAACACACCAAAATAGAAAGCATCATTCGACATGAAGAAGGTTAGAGGCATGCTCAAAACCCCAGTGATCGGTGCCAGATAAGGTCCTAAGCTTGGCGGAATCACAGCGACGAAGCCTTTCGACATCGCTTCAACCATGCCCGTGCCCGATAGAATACCGGTGAATACACCTGCAGCAAAGATCACACCGACCACGGCCAATACGCTATCCGCATGCATCGCAATCCGTTTTTTCTGCATATTGACGCATGGGTAGTTCACCACCAATGCAATACAGAAGCCCAGCATAAACAGGATCGACATCGGTAAAATCCCTTTTACCAAAGACGCCATGAGTACCAGGGTAAGAATCCCGTTAAACCAGCGTAAGTGCGGACGTTGTGCTTCCGGATCTTTGGAAATGGAAATATTATCCGCATGGCTAATATCCACCAGTTCAATCACGCCCAGACGTTTGCGCTCATATTTGCCATAGAGATAGGCTAGGAAGAATAACCAGGCTGCTGCAATCACCATAGATGGAATCATCGGGATAAAAACATCACTAGCATCGACCTGAAGCGCACTGGCTGCACGTGCGGTTGGCCCACCCCACGGCGTCAGGTTCATCACACCACTACACAGCAACATCAAGCAGGTCATGATCAGCGGATTCATTCCCACCCGTTTATATAATGGCATCATGGCTGCCACACAGATCATATAGGTGGTTGAACCGTCACCATCCAAGGATACCAGCAGGGTTAAAAAGACCGTTCCTAAAGTGATTTTTAGTGGATCACCCTTCACTTTCTTTAAAATCCATCTGACTGACGGGTCGAATAGGCCCGAGTCGATCATTAAAGCAAAATATAAAATAGCGAAAAGTAACATTACGCCTGTTGGAGCAAGCTTCTTAATACCATCCAGCATGGTATTTCCAAGCTCAGCCAACTGAATATGGCTCAGGCTTTCAAAATAGAAACCTAAGCCCCAGGCAATAATAGCGAAGATAAAAGGGATTAAGATTAATGCAACCAATGCACTGAGACGTTTTGACATGATCAAATACATGAAACACATGATCATGCTGATACCTAAAAAAGTCAGCATTTAAAGCAATCCTTAGCCTGATAAGTTTTTTTTATGGGTAAACACCTTACCCGAATTAAGGACCGATTCTATGCGATTTAACTTTAAGCAATTCATTTAATTTTATTATATGCACACCCCACCCATTCACATGAAAAATGTTTTAAAAATTAAAGCGGGGTAATTATTATCAAATTTATGATTTTTAAAATATTATTATATACCGACCAATCAAAATAAGCTTTTTAAATGACCTATATTGATTAAAATAATGACACATTATGGTGCAACTTTTGATTAAAATTTAACACATTTTATTGAATGATAATTAAAATAAATATCATTTAATTATCCGGCGACACACTTGGCTAAAATACAAGCGGCTATCTGCTTATTTAAAAGGACTGGAAAATTATAACAATATACTTTCTAATTTATATCAGAAAATAAAAGAGTAAATTCATATTTTGAGAATAAAACCTATTTTTATTATTCAATTATCTTGTTTTTATGCGCTCTATATTCATTTGGTGAAATACCCACCCAGTTCCGGTAAGCTTTCCTGAAATTCGAGGTATCTGAAAATCCCAATCGTTCCGCAATTTCATCCACACTTAAACTGGTGGCTAAATATTCATCTGCCAGTCGTCTTCTGGTGCTATCTAAAATCTCCTGATAGCTCATCTCGAGATCTGCCAGACGACGGTATAAGGTCCTTTTGGATAAATGCAGTTGATCCGCGATTGCTTGCGCGGTCGGAAAGCCCCCGACCGAATCTAATAGTAACAGGCGAATGGTACGTACCAATTCCGGCTCTTGTTGCTCGTCCGCTGTACCCAGCATACGCGCACAAAAGGATTGGCACATGTCCGCCGTAATCGGATTGGCATTGGGACAGGGTTGATCTAGCCACTCAAGTGCAAAATGCCACTGCATCACATCAGCATCAAACTCCACCGGACAACGGAAGGCTTTTTGATATTCTTCGGCATAGGCCGGCGCAGGATAAGGCAGCAACAGTTTTTGCGCTTGAAACGGTGCTTCCAATACACATTCAATCAGGGTTTGAATGGAGCTGAACCAGAACTCGCACACCAACGGTAACAGCTTACCCAAGGCAATAATTTCATGACCTTCGAAAATGGCCGTGTTATTTTGAATATAAAAGGTTTTTTTGAGAACGGGGCCTGCAAGCTTGATATGGCGCATCCCTAACTCAGCAGCCTGTTGCAGATTGCGCGATGCATATAAGGCATAGCCATATACCCCAAAATCAGATAAGCGTTGCTTTTGTCCGGCACGTATTCCGATCAGAGGGTCTTTAGACAGGCGCTGGATATTCTGAAAAAGTTTTAACTTCTGATATTGAGAGACATTGGACGTGGCGCTGGTTAAGGCTTCAACTGCAATCCCCGTTCCTTCCAGCACAACGGGTATTGGATATCCTTGCTGCTGCATTTCATTAAGCAAACTGCTTAAGCCAAGTAAGGGAATTCCCGAACCGGTATCTGGATCATCATAGCGCCCTTCAATGACATTGTGTCCAGCAGCTGATTTACGCATTTTCTCACCTCTTTCCTTGAGTGATGATGCATAATGGCACGAAATTACTTTTTGTTGTCTCAATTTAACATCGACCACAAAGCACATCAATCATAAAGTCTATTCTACTAATAAGCATGAAAGGAGCAACAAATGACACTTTCAACTTCCCACGCTTTGGCTGATTCGGCAACTGAACATATGTATTCGGTTTTTAAGCAACAACGTCGTGCTTTTGATGCCAAGCCTTATCCGGAGCTGGATGATCGTCGCAGCAAGCTCGTCCAAATAAAAAAACAAATCATCCGTTATCAAGATGTGATTGCCACTGCAATCAATAGTGACTTTAGTTCACGCTCAGTTGATGAGTCAAAATTACTCGACTTGCTCGGTTCAGTACTCGAGGCAGAACATGCGATTCGTCATTTAAAACGCTGGATGCGCCCCAGCAAACGTCATACTGAATTGCTGTTTTTATCCAATCATCTTCGTGTGCAATATCAGCCCAAAGGTGTGGTTGGCGTGATTGTGCCATGGAACTTCCCCGTTTATCTGGCTTTGGGTCCCCTGATTGCAGCAATTGCTGCGGGCAATCGAGTCATGATTAAACTGCCTGAAGTAACACCGGCAACCAATGCCGTGGTTAAACGTATGCTAGCGGAAGTGTTTAGGGAAGATGAAGTGGCGGTGTTTGGTGAAGAAATTTTAGATCCAGCCCAATTTACCTCTTTGCCTTTTAACCATATCGTATTTACAGGTTCACCTGCGATTGGCCGTGTGGTAATGCGTGCAGCGGCAGACAACCTGACCCCGGTAACACTGGAACTGGGGGGTAAATCCCCTGCCCTGATTAGCCGTAACTATCCTTTAGCCGATGCAGCAAAGCGGGTATTACATGGTAAAGCGACCAATTGTGGTCAGATCTGTGTTGCCCCTGACTACGCATTAGTGCCAAAAGAAAAGGTGGATGACTTCGTTGCTGAATGCCAATCCAGCTTTACCAACATGTATGGGGCAAATATCAGCACTAACTCTAACTACACCTCGATTGTAAATGAGCGTCATCTCAAACGTTTATTAGAGATACTGGATGATGCACAAGCCAAAGGTGCTCAGGTGATTGCCTGTGGTGAATATGATCGTGACAAAGATGCACGCCGTATGCCGGTACATATCGTATTGAATTGCACAGCAGATATGCGGATTTTAAAAGAAGAATTGTTTGGTCCTGTGTTACCTGTTGTCGCCTACGATACTTTAGATGAGGCCATTCAATATATTCGTGCAGGCGAAAGACCGCTAGCCTTATATTGTTTTAGCCATGATGCCGGTGAACGAGATTATATTCTCAAGCAGACTCACTCAGGTGGGGTCACCATCAATGACTGGGGCTGGCATGTGGTCAATCATGATGCGCCTTTTGGTGGTATTGGGAACTCAGGCATGGGGACTTATCACGGCGAAGAAGGCTTCCGAGAACTTTCACATGCCAAAACAGTGTTTGCCCGTCATCGTTTCTTCCCGACCCAACTGTTCTATCCTCCGTATGGTACTTGGGTACAAAAGCTGGCCTTACGTTTCTTCTTGAAACAGGGCGATCCGAATATCAAATAACCTCTGTATCAACAGTAGGTTTAAAAAAGTATCTTGTCATGAGATGCTTTTTTTATTTTAGTCTTATGTGGCCTTGCATCTCTGCTGTTTAGCCCTAGATAAATTGAAGTGTGGCAGTCCCCGTACAATACGGCTTTCGCAGCAAAATTATTTGAATTCTGAAAATTGGCTTAAAAAACACCAAAAACTTAAATCATGAAGAAATAAATCTCATTTTTTACAAAAAATCTTTGACCAAATAAAAAACTTTTTTTTCAAAACTGCAAAAATAAATGATTATTATTTTAGAATAATATTTTATATTTATCATCACATTACCAATAAAAACACATATGTATATAAATTTTTTAAGATTTATTTTTGTCCACTTTCAGCGATCTGCTCATACTGTCGAGTTCATTTAGAACATTTACTCTTATTTTAATTATGGTATTTTTGTTACATGAAGTTATAGCCAATCACGATAGATAACTTTTTGTTGTCAGATCATAGCTTCTTAACACTTAAGAATCTTGAAGTTCAAGGAAAGATTAAAAATGAAATTAAAACATCTTAGCACTGCCATGATCTTAGCAACGCTACCTGCAACAGGAGTTTTTGCAGCAGCGTTGGACCGTTCAGGTCAATCTATGTCTGCATTTTTACAGCCGGGTAATTATTTTGAAGCGGGGATTTCAGTTTTAGACCCAACAGTGAAAGGTCAAGAAGCTGGTACATCGTCAACTACACGTAAAATTGGCGATATGGGCGACGATTACATGTTCCCTAGCGCAGCTTTAAAACTTCAACTGACTGATAATATTTCTTTCGGTTTATTATATGATCAACCATTTGGCGCCGATGCAAAATATAGTGGCGACAATGTTTTTGTATCAAATCCAAATGACGGTGTTTTGAATCAAAAATCTTTAAATGATTTATCAACTAGATCAATTAACCAATTAATTCAAGCGGCTGGTTCATCATTTGGACCAGCACTACAAGCGGTTACTGGAGCTACTGGTGGAGATCCAGCAAATCCAACCCAACAAGAAGTTTTAGGTGCGCTACAACAAGTTGCTCAAGGCGGTAATGCTACAGTCGCAGGTGGATTACAAAAGTTACAGCAAACTCAAGCCGCATTAAATGCAGCTAAGGGTTATCTTGGCTCAAGTACTGGCTCCAATAATACAGAAGTTCAAGTTGACACCCAAAACCTTTCAATGGTGTTCGGGTTCCAACCAAATAATAACCTTAATTTCTATGCAGGTCCTGTACTTCAAACAGTAAAAGGTAGTGTAAAACTACGTGGTGAAGCATATAGTGTTTATAATGGCTATGATGCTGATATTAAAGAAACAACTGGTGTGGGCTGGTTAGCAGGTGCTGCTTATCAGATTCCAGAAATTGCACTTAAAGCATCTTTAACTTATCGCTCTGAAATTGATCATGATGTAAAAATCAGAGAGGATCTTTCATTATTAGGCTTCCCTGGTTTAACTGATGTACTTGCAGGTCTAGGCGTTGATCCAAGTAAACTTGCAGGTTTAAATGCTGATAAGAAAACGAAAATCACAACTCCTCAATCGGTAAACCTTGATTTCCAAACAGGTATCATGGCCAATACAGTTGCATTTGCAAATATTCGCTGGGTGAACTGGAAAGATTTCTCAATCCAACCTTATAAATTTGGAGAATTATCGAAAGTATTGGGTGGTGCTGGTTTAGTCCCTGGGAAACAAAATGGTTTCAACCTTGTTGAATATTCTGATGACCAATGGTCTGTAAACGCTGGTGTTGGTCGCAAACTGAGCGAGCAATGGGCTGGTAACGTTTCTGTAGGTTGGGACTCTGGTGCAGGTAACCCTGTCACGACACTTGGTCCAACTGAAGGTTACTGGAACGTGGGTGTAGGCTTACAATACAGCCCGACTCCCGCAACCTTTATCGCGGGTGGCGTAAAATATTTCTGGTTAGGCGATGCTAAAGCGCAAACTGGTGCTCAAGCAGGTAGCGATGACTATGTAGCTAAGTTTGAAGACAACAATGCAATCGCATATGGTTTAAAAATTGGTTATAAATTCTAATCAAATGATTTAAATCAAAAGGTCATCTCAGGATGGCCTTTTTTTATACAATTTTAATAAATAAAATCAAAAGAATAGATAAATCCCCCTGCTCATTTCTCACACACAATCCATCTAGATAAAACATGAATGCTCAAGTATTTTTGGTGACCTTGCCAGTTCATTTATTGACATTTGTAAAATATTTAAGCCCATAAAAATTATGATACTTTTCGCGCCATTCTGTTACAAAGTGATTTGAGAGAACATATTAATGAAGCTGAATGCTATTCAAACGGCTCTTCTACTTAGCTTGGTTCCAACAACGACAACATTTGCCGCAGCACTGGATCGCTCGGGCCAATCCATTGCAGCATTCCTGCAACCCAACAATTATTTTGAAGCAGGTATTACCATTCTTGATCCCAATGTATCAGGTAAAGATATCTCGCAAAACCATACAGGTAATATGGCGAACCATTATTACTCGCCTAATGCAGCCTTAAAAATTCAAGCAACTGACAAATTTTCAATTGGTTTGATCTATGATCAACCTTATGGTGCCGATGCAGAATATACAGGTCATAGTAACTTTATCGAAAGCCGCCCTGTCCCGTTTAAAGGTGGCACATCCGTTACCGTGGATACTGAAAACTTAAACCTGTTATTCGGTTACCAGCCGAACCAGAACTGGAACCTGTATGCAGGTGCGGTTTATCAAACCTTAGACAGTACCGTGTTATTACGCGGTCAAAGCTATAGTGCATATAGCGGTTATGATTTTAAAACAGGCCGTGATGAAGCAGTGGGCTGGTTAGCTGGGGTGGCATATCAAATCCCTGAGATTGCGCTTAAAGCCTCTCTAACTTATCGCGCCAAGATCAAGCATGAAATGAATGCTTATGAAACGCATGGTGTAGCGGGTATGACTGGTAATGCTGGTTTTGATGCTGTTTTAAATAAAATTAATAACTCAGAAGGTGTGACAGAAATTACTACGCCTCAATCGGTTAACCTTGATTTCCAAACTGGAATCATGGAAAACACAGTTGCATTCGCGAATTTACGTTGGGTGAACTGGAAAGACTTTGCGATTCGTCCGTATAAATTTGGTGCTGCTTCGACTTTACCACCAATCATTGCTTCAACAGGCAAAAAAGATGGTTTCGATCTGGTGGCCTATACCGAAGATCAATACTCGATTACCGCAGGCGTTGGTCGTAAAATCAATGATCAATGGGCTGGCAACCTCTCTGTAGGTTGGGATTCTGGCGCTGGCAACCCTGTCACCACATTAGGCCCAACAGAAGGCTACTGGAATATCGGTGTAGGTGTTCAATATAGCCCTACCCCTGCAACCTTTATTGCGGGTGGTGTGAAATACTTCTGGCTTGGTGATGCCAAAGCGCAATCAGGTTCTCAATTTAATACACCGGGTTATGTGGCTGAATTTGAGAATAATGATGCAATCGCATATGGCTTAAAAATTGGCTATAAGTTCTAATGCTTGACGCATAATAAAAGGCGCTTTAAGCGCCTTTTATTATTTTGGAATTTTTAAAAATCAGTAATCAGATGGATGAATTATTCTGGAATATCACGTTGTGATACTGAACGAATCGCCTGTTTTAATGCCTCATAACCATGCAATGGTGGGAACTGTGGAAACTCGGCAATCACATTGGCTGGTGCATCGAACAAAAAACCATGATCCGCTTCACCCAGCATGGTGGTATCGTTATAAGAATCACCTGCCGCAATAACACGGAAGTTTAAGCCATGTAATGCTTTGACTGCTTGGCGCTTTTGATCAGGTTGACGTAATTTATACGCGGTAATCATGCCATTTTCATCTGTCTCAAGCTTATGACAGAAAATCGTTGGCCATCCCAACTGTTTCATGAGTGGATGAGCAAATTCATAGAAAGTATCAGATAAAATAATCAGCTGGAAATGCGTACGCGCCCATTCCACAAACTCTTTTGCCCCTTCAAAAGGCCCCATCTCTGCAATCACGGCCTGAATATCATTTAAGCCCAAACCATGCTGTTTTAAGATATTCAAACGCTGAGTCATCAACACATCGTAATCAGGAATATCACGTGTCGTTGCCTCAAGTTCTTTAATCCCTGTTTTTTTTGCAAAGTTAATCCAGATTTCCGGAACTAACACCCCTTCAAGATCTAGGCATACGATTTCCATGCTTATTCAACTATCCTATGTGTTAAAAATTGCGCTAGTTTAGCATGGAGATGTGCTCAACAATTGCCCTTTTTTCATGGTCTAACCATAGATTTTTTGAATAAGAATTTCCTTGGCGAACATATCCGACCAGACATAATTGCATTACTATATGAAGCAGTATGTCGTGTAAACGACGAAGACCGATGAGCATAAAAGGCAACGTGTTATGACTTTAAATTTGGATCAAATCAATACAGAATTTGGCAATGATGCTGAAAAACTAATTGAATGGGCATTAAGCTTAAATGAAAAGGCCATTGTGACAACGAATTTCCGTCCATTTGAAGCTGTCATTTTGCATATGTTGACCCGCGTCAAACCTGATATTCAGGTGGTTTGGATGGATAATGGTTACAATACCGAAACCACCTATAAATATGTGGATGAAATTAGCAAGTTACTGAACTTGAACCTTCTTACTTACCTGCCAAAACGTTCACGCGCACATCGTGAAGCACTGGAAGGCCCTGTGCCAGCACTCGATGATCCAAAACACGAAGCCTTTACCGCTGAAGTAAAGTTAGAGCCGTTTGAACGTGCAATCCGTGAAACTGCGCCTAAAGTCTGGTTTACCGCTTTACGTGCAACCGATACCGCTGTACGTGCAGAAATGGACCCGGTCAGCATTAATCCAGATGGCCTGATCAAGGTTGCTCCATTATTAAAATGGACCTCAAAAGACCTATGGGAATATATGCAAAAACATAATTTACCGGACAATGAAGATTACTTTGATCCGACCAAAGGTGAAGAACATCGTGAATGCGGTTTGCACCTAAATCACTGATTTTCGCTCCGTATTAAAATAAAACCACTGATTCGTCAGTGGTTTTATTTTTCCTGACTCGTCTGTACAAAGTCATATTTTAACCAGAACAAACAGTATATACTGCGCAGAACGGTTCAATAAGACGAATAAGAACTCATAGAGTATCTTATAAAAAATGCGATGAGAGGCTAGATCTGCTATGCGCCCACTACACCCCATTGATTTTATTTTTCTCTCATTAGAGAAACGGCAACAGCCTATGCATGTAGGGGGATTGTTTCTATTCGAGCTTCCTGAAAATGCATCATCGACCTTTGTACATGATTTGGTTGAGGAAATTCGTCAGTCCAAGAGTATTCCTGTGCCTCCATTCAACAATCAGCTGAATGGCTTATTCTGGGGTGAGGATAGCGAGTTTGATCTGGATCATCATTTCCGTCATATTGCCCTGCCAAATCCAGGACGTATCCGTGAACTGCTGGTGTATATCTCTCAGCAGCATAGTTCATTGATTGACCGTGCTAAGCCACTGTGGACCTGCGACATTATTGAAGGTATTGAAGGCAACCGTTTTGCCATGTATTTCAAGATTCACCATGCCATGGTCGACGGCGTGGCAGGCATGCGTCTGATTGAAAAATCGCTTTCTCATGATCCAAATGAAAAGCATGTTGTACCGTTATGGTGCGTAGAAGGCAAAAGAACTAAACGTTTAAAAGCGCCTAAGCCACCGACGGTGAGCAAAATTAAAGGCGTGATGGAAGGAATTAAATCCCAGCTTGAAGTGGCTCCAAAGGTCATGCAGGAGCTGTCACAAACTATCTTTAAAGAGATGGGCAAAAATCCGGACTATGTCTCGACCTTTCAGGCACCGCCCTCTATCCTGAATCAACGCGTGAGTTCTTCACGTCGCTTTGCAGCACAATCATTTGAACTGGAACGTTTCCGCCGTATTGCCAAGTCGTTGGGCGTAACCCTGAATGATGTAATTTTGGCCGTCTGCTCGGGCGCATTACGTGAATATCTGCTCAGTCACAATAGCTTGCCTAAAAAGCCACTGATTGCGATGGTGCCTGCGTCTTTACGTACCGATGATTCTGATGTCAGCAACCGTATTACCATGATTCTGGCCAATCTTGCGACTCATATCGAAGACCCGATTGAACGTCTCGACATCATTCGTCGTAGCGTACAAAACTCAAAACAGCGTTTTAGTCGTATGACTGCTAACGAAATCTTGAACTATAGCGCAGTCGTCTATGGCCCTGCTGGTTTAAACATTGCCTCAGGTATGTTGCCTAAGCGTCAGGCCTTTAACCTTGTGATTTCAAATGTACCCGGCCCGCGTGAGCCATTGTACTGGAATGGTGCCAAACTGGATGCACTCTATCCTGCATCGATTGTGATGGATGGTCAGGCACTGAATATCACCATGACCAGTTATCTGGATAAACTGGAAGTCGGCTTGATTGCATGTCGTAATGCTTTGCCTAAAATGCAGAATTTACTGACACATTTAGAAGAAGAAATTCAACGTTTTGAACAGGCGATTCAAGATTTGCCGCAAGCGCAAAAAGTCGAAAATTAGAATAACAGAATAAATTAAGGGGCTTTCGTTAGCCCCTTACTTTTTAATTGTACGGCAACGCTGTAAGAGCTGATGGCAGGCTGAGCGAATCATCGCTGTGGTAATCTGAACTTCTTTACCTTGACTGTCGACCATGTAGCAAGTGTTTACAGGGGTGCTGTCTAAAACGTGTTTAAAACCGTGACTCACTAATCTTTCAGTTACATTCATCATTATATACCTCATATTATTTGCTAAGGGACTCTAAAGTACCTATGGCTCATTCTATGGTTCTAGTATTTAAAATTCATGATAGAAAGTAAAATTTCAGTTGTAACAAGGCTTAAGCGAAATCTTGTTACAACTTTAGGTTAAAATGATATCGTATTGCTCTTGCGTATACAGATTTTCCACCTGGAATTTGATCACACGATTAATAAAATGTTCTAAATCCGCGACAGCTGGGGCTTCTGCTGTTAAGAGCCGATCAATCACTGCTGGATGCGCAACGACAGTAAAGCCACCCTTGGAATCAAATGCACGGGCATAACGCAGAATCTCTCGAAATATCTCGTAACATACTGTCTCTGCTGTTTTCACGTATCCCCGCCCCTGACAGGTTGGGCACGATTCACAGAGTAAATGTTCCAAAGATTCACGGGTCCGTTTACGCGTCATCTCCACCAGACCTAGCTCAGAAACCTGGGTAATTTTGGTTTTGGCGTGGTCGCGCTCGAGCATACGTTCGAACTGGCGCATCACTTCTTCACGATGCTCAGCTTCCTGCATGTCAATAAAATCAATGATGATAATACCGCCCAGATTACGCAGCCGTAGCTGTCTTGCAATCACCTGCGTGGCTTCCATATTGGTTTTAAATACCGTGTCTTCCAAGCTACGCCCGCCGACATAAGAACCGGTATTGACATCAATGGTGGTCATGGCCTCGGTCTGGTCTATCATCAGATAACCGCCTGACTTGAGCGCGACGCGGGTTTGCAAGGCTTTTTGAATATCTTCTTCGACGTTATATAAATCGAATAACGGTTTCTCACCAGGATAATGAATTAGACGGTTTTGAATGGTCGGCACAAACTCATCCACAAACTCGCTGAGTTTGCCGTGAATCTCGCGTGAATCGACATAAATTTTCGCCGTTTCATCACTGGCCAGATCACGCACAATGCGTTGCGGTAAAGGTAACTCTTCAAAAATCAGTTCAGCTGTTGCGGCTTCTTTTTGTTTACGCTGGATAAATTCCCATAACTTGCTGAGATAGCACATGTCCTGTGCAATCGCAGCTTCATCGACGCCTTCAGCGGCAGTACGCACAATTACACTGCCCGGCAAATGATGCTCGGCCTGAATGCCTTCAATAATGCCACGTAGCCGATCCCGTTCATCTTCAGATTCGATTCGCTGAGATACACCAATGTGATTACCATACGGCATCAACACCAGATAACGCGAAGGAATGGAAAGATCGGTGCTCAGGCGCGCGCCTTTGGTTCCCAGCATGTCCTTCATGACCTGAACCGTCAGCATTTGCCCGGGATGTAATAGCTCGAAGACATTGGGGGTGGGTTGCGAACGCGACCACACCATATCGTTAATATGCAAAAAAGCGGTTCGAGATAAACCAATATCGACAAAGGCCGCTTGCATCCCCGGCAGGACACGCACCACTTTACCTTTGTAGATATTACCCACTAACCCACGTTTAACCGTACGCTCAACAAATAGTTCATTGACCGTACCATTTTCAATCAATGCCACACGACATTCCATCGGGGTGACGTTAATCAGCAACTCTTCTGCCATAACAAACTCAAAACTTTATAAAAATTCTTATATCCGAAAGTGTTATCCCCAGTATTCCAATACTTAGGCTTTAACCCTTTCTAATAACTGTGCTGTCTCATAAAGAGGCAAACCCACTACATTACTGTAGCTGCCCCGAATTTGAGGAATATATTGTGCAGCAATTCCCTGTATCGCATAGGCGCCCGCTTTTCCTACTGGCTCGCCAGTCGCCCAATATTTTTCCATCTCTGCCGGACTCAGTGGCTGTAACTCGACCTGAGTGCATACCGCGGTACTCAGCACCTGTGCAGACGTTGCCACACAGAGGCCAGAGTAAACCTCATGCCATTGTCCAGACAGTATGGCCCAGATTTCAAAGGCATGCTGTTTTGATTCTGGTTTTCCAATAATCTTGCCCGCAAAACTTACACTGGTATCTGCCGCAATCACAATGGCGTCAGGAAACTGCTCTAACACCACTTGCGCCTTGGCTCGGGCCAAACGTTCAACATAGTGTTCAACCGCTTCCCCATCTTGCACAGCCTCGTCGATATCCGGACTGTAAATTTCAAAGTCCAGACCCAGTTGTGTCAATAGCTCCTGCCGACGCGGCGAGCTGGATGCGAGAATTATATGCGCCATTTATGCAAACAATAATAAACCAGTGGCCATACTAACACACCTGTCACCACAGGTTGCCAGTGACGCGCAATCGAGAAATGTGTTCCGGCAATGGTCTGGCTAATCCACAGAAAGGTAATATGCGCAACAATTGCCAACACCGCAATCACCCAGGAATTTCCGAAGGTCAGAATGCGACGTTCACGAATCAAATAGCGTGTTGTAAAGGCAATCAGTACAAAACTCAGCGCATTTAAACCGAACGGTGCATCAAGCAACAGGTCAACAAAAAGACCCATCCCGAAGGCAAACCAGACCCCGCACCAGACCGGTTGGTAAAGAATCCAGAACAGCATGATCATCAACATCATCGATGGACGCCATCCAGATGCCTCATAAGGGATCGGATAGATCATCAATACGGAACCTATCACAATCGACAGGATAATCATCAACAGTGGATCTTTGCGTTTCTCATAGTTCAGTTTAGCGATCGGCATACGGTTGCTCCTGCGCTAAAGATTCCGAGAATAAAACAACCACATGATGACCGCTAGCCAGCTGGGCAGCAGGTGCCACGTCGATTTCAGCAAATTCACCCGAGGTATGTCGACTGACTTTGGATACCGTCCCCACTAAGTAACCTGCCGGAAAATGTTCACCGAGTCCAGAGCTATAGACCTTGTCCCCAACCTGAATATTGGCACTGGTCGGCACATATTCCATTTTAAGTTGTCCCAGATCACCTGTACCCGTGACAATGGCACGCATTCCTGTACGTTCTAGACGTACGGATAATGAATGTTCTTTATCAGACAGCAGCATAATCCGTGAACTATGTGGATAGACATTAATAATCTGTCCCATAATCCCCTTATCATCCAGCACAGTTTGTCCTGTTCTTAAATGATCCATGGAACCACGGTTAATGATAATAATATGCCGCAATGGGTCAGCATCGGTCCCGATCACTTCGGCAATCTGCATACGTCCATCAATAATCAATGGGGTATCCAACAGCCCTCTTAAACGGTTATTTTCCGCAGAGAGCTCTGAAAGCTTTTGTAGACGGACTTGTGCCTGAAGGAGTTCAGCCTGCATGGCCGTATTTTCACGGCGCAATTGGGCTTCGGATTTGGTTTGTTGGTTAAGCCATTCTCGCGACAGTACAGGATAGCTTGCCAGCGCATAAATCGGATTATACGCGGCATACAAGACATCCCTTGCGGGTTGGATGACATAGGGCATGCGCCAATCAAAGAAAAGCACCACCAGACATGTAATGACCGCAATGACAAATGAGCGAAAAGATGGCGGTTGTCTTGAAAAAAGATTCGGTTGCACCGCCTCGTCCTTATGATTTAACCAACGAAAAGCATGTCATGGTTTGGATTGTCAAAGAACTCTAAAACTTTACCGCCACCACGAGTAACGCAAGTTAAAGGATCATCTGCAACAATCACAGGCAGACCTGTTTCTTGCGCAAGTAATTTATCCAGGTTACGTAGCAACGCACCACCACCGGTCAACACGATACCGCGTTCCGCAATATCCGAAGACAATTCAGGAGGCGTTTGTTCAAGTGCAGATTTCACTGCACTGACAATGCTTTGCAATGGATCAGCAATGGCTTGGGTGATTTCATCTGAAGTCACGGTAATCGCGCGAGGAACACCCTCTGCCAGATTACGGCCGCGAACTTCGATTTCAAGGGTTTTGCCGTCTGTAACAGCCATACCCACTTCTTTCTTGATCACTTCAGCTGTGGTTTCCCCGATCACACAACCGTGCGCTTTACGAACGTAGTTGATGATCTGTTCATCAAATACATCACCACCGATACGTAATGAATCTGCGTATACACAACCTTGCAATGAAATGATGGCGATTTCAGTGGTACCGCCACCGACATCAACGACCATCGAACCACAGGCTTGCTCAACCGGCATACCTGCGCCAATTGCAGCCGCCATTGGCTCTTCAATCAAGCGGACATCACGTGCACCTGCATTGAATACAGCCTCACGAATGGCACGACGCTCAACCAGAGTCGATTTACATGGTACACACACCACCACACGTGGTGCTGGCGGGAATAAACGCTTTTCATGCACTTTGCCAATAAACTGATTCAACATGGTCTCAGTTACTTCAAAGTCAGCAATGACACCGTCTTTCATCGGACGAATCGCTGAAATATTCGCTGGTGTACGGCCTAACATTTGTTTAGCATCAAGTCCTACAGCGGCAACAATTTTTTGTGAACCACTGTGACGAATTGCCACAACAGTTGGTTCATTTAATATAATGCCACGGCCTGGTGCATAAATAAGTGTATTTGCAGTACCTAAATCAATGGCTAAATCCGGCGAAAACAAGCCAATTAGTCGTTTTAGAATCACGGGGGCGTTCTCAATTAAACTTTGTGTGAATACAAGGTGGCAACTTTAACTAAATGTGATGATTTGAACAAGTCAATCGCTTATTATAACGCACGATATTTTGAAATTTTTTAATACTGAATTAGGTAAAGTTATGTCTACATCATCAGATGCTCAGCAGACAACAGACTTAAACGCGCAAACGGTCTCACAAATCGCACACCTTGCACGTTTATCTCTCAATGACACGCAATCTGCTGAATATGCTCAAAGTTTAAATAAAATCCTTGGCATGATGGAAAGCTTGAAAGGCATTAATACCGATGATGTTGAGCCTTTAAAGAGCCCATTTGATAACCCGCAACCTTTACGCGCTGACGTTGTGACTGAAAGCAACCATCGTGATGAATATCAAGCGGTCGCCCCTGCTACTGAAGCAGGTTTGTACCTCGTACCTCGCGTAATTGAATAAGTTTTATTCGATTAGTCAATATTTTATATTTAGAATGTAAAGAAATTTTTCATATGACAGATTTACATCGCTTATCAATCCGTGAACTCTCTGAAGGCTTAAAAACAGCCCAATTTTCATCACGTGAATTGACTGAACATTATTTAAAGCGTATTGCAAAAATTGACCCGAAAGTAAAAAGCTATGTGACCGTCACCGCAGAACAGGCATTGGCCGAAGCTGATGCGGCTGATGCGGCACTGAAGTCAGGCAATGCACATGCGCTAGCGGGTATTCCCCTTGCCCATAAAGATATTTTTTGTACCCAAGGCATTAAAACCACGGCCGGTTCAAAAATGCTGGATAACTTCATTTCACCTTATGACGCAACCGTGGTTGCAAAAGCCAAAGCTGCGGGTCTCGTGACTTTAGGTAAGGTGAACATGGACGAATTTGCCATGGGTTCAACCTCTGAAAATTCTTATATCGGTGCAACCTCTAACCCTTGGGCACTGGATCATGTACCGGGTGGTTCATCTGGTGGCTCAGCAGCGGCTGTGGCAGCTGATCTTGCACCGATTGCGACAGGCACCGATACAGGTGGCTCAATTCGTCAACCTGCTTCATTCTGCGGCTTAACGGGTTTAAAACCGACCTATGGTCGTGTGTCTCGCTTCGGTATGATTGCCTATGCATCATCACTGGATCAAGGCGGTCCAATGGCACGTTCTGCAGAAGACTGTGCTTATTTGATGAATGTGATTGCAGGTCATGATGCCAAAGACTCGACTTCGATCAACAAAGAAGTGGATGATTACGTTGCTAATTTGAACGGCACAGCGGTGAAAGGCTTACGCATTGGTATTCCAAAGCAATACTTCAATGTGGCAGGTTTAGACGCAGATGTAAAAGCACGCGTTGAAGAGTCATTGAAAAAGTTAGAAGACATGGGTGCAATCTTGGTTGAGATTGATCTCAACATGACAGAAGCCTATGTGCCGACGTACTACCTGATCGCGCCTGCGGAAGCCTCTTCAAACCTGTCACGTTTTGATGGCGTACGTTATGGTTACCGTTGTGAAAATCCTGTGGACTTGATGGATTTGTACAAACGTTCACGTTCAGAAGGTTTTGGTGCTGAAGTCCAACGTCGTATTTTGATCGGGACTTATGCCCTTTCTGCGGGTTATTACGATGCCTACTATGTCAAAGCACAAAAAGTACGTCGTTTGATTCAGCAAGATTTCCTCAAAGCATTTGAAAATGTTGATGTGATTGCGGCGCCATCTGCACCAACCACAGCCTATAAGATCGGTGCGAATCTCAGCCCGACTGAAATGTATTTAGGTGATATCTATACCCTTGCTGTGAACTTGGCAGGTCTACCAGCCATCAACGCACCAGTTGGTTTTGATAAAGACAGCTTGCCTGTAGGCTTACAGTTGATTGGTAACTACTGGTCAGAATCACAATTGCTGTCGATTGTGCATCAATATCAACAAAACACAGACTGGCATACCAAACGTGCGGCAATTGCTGAGGAGAATGCATAATGACTGAAGCTCAAAAGTTAAAGTTAATTGACGGTTGGGAAGTCGTTATCGGGATCGAGATCCATACTCAGCTTGCAACCAAATCTAAAATCTTCTCGGGTTCATCGACTGAATTTGGTCAAGACCCAAATACACAAGCCAGCCTTGTTGATTTAGCCATGCCGGGCGTATTGCCAGTATTGAACGCAGAAGTGGTTGATCTTGCGATTCGCTTTGGTTTGGGTATCGATGCCTATATCGACCAAGCCTCTGTATTTGCGCGTAAGAACTACTTCTATCCAGACTCGCCAAAAGGCTACCAGATCAGCCAGATGGATAATCCGATTGTGGGCTTGGGTCATATCGACATCCAGCTTGAAGATGGCACTGTGAAGCGTATTGGCGTGACTCGTGCCCATCTTGAAGAAGATGCTGGTAAATCGATTCATGACCAGTTCGAAGGTATGTCGGGTATCGACTTAAACCGTGCGGGCACACCATTGCTTGAAATCGTATCTGAGCCTGATATGCGTTCGGTGGAAGAAGCGGTTGCCTATATCAAATCGATTCACACCTTGGTGCGTTGGTTAGGTATTTCTGACGGTAACATGGCAGAAGGTTCATTCCGTGCTGACTGTAACGTGTCACTCCGTCGTCCGGGTCAACCATTCGGTACACGTTGCGAGTTAAAAAATCTCAACTCATTCCGTTTCATTGAGCAAGCGATCAATGTTGAAATTGAACGCCAAATGGAAATTCTGGAATACGGCGGCGAGATTGATCAGGAAACTCGTTTGTTCGATCCGAACAAGATGGAAACCCGTTCAATGCGTTCGAAAGAAGAAGCGAACGACTATCGCTACTTCCCAGATCCAGACTTGTTGCCAGTGATCATTGCTGACGAGCAGATCGAAGCGGCACGTGCTGCTCTTCCAGAACTGCCTAAAGCACGCCGTGCACGCTTTATTGCTGACTTCGGTGTGACTGAGTACGATGCGCATGTATTGACGCTGTCACGCGAAATGGCAGACTTCTACGAAGCAGTTGTAGTTGCTGCTGGCGGTGTGGCACAAGGTAAAGTATCAGCAAACTGGGTAATGGGTGAATTCTCAGGTGCTTTAAACAAAGCGGGCCTGGAATTGGTGGATTCGCCTGTTTCTGCTGAGCAATTGGGTGGCATGATTGCACGTATCGTGGATAACACTATTAACGGCAAAATCGCGAAGCAAGTGTTTGGCTTTATGTGGGAAGCAGAAGGAAAATCTGCGGATGACATTATTGCTGAAAAAGGCTTGAAGCAAGAAACCGATACCGGTGCGATTGAAGCGATTATCAAAGATGTGCTTGCAGCCAATGAAAAAATGGTTGAAGAGTACAAGTCGGGTAAAGAAAAAGCCTTTAACGGTCTGGTTGGTCAAGTCATGAAAGCTGCAAAAGGTAAAGCCAACCCAGCTCAAGTGAATGAATTAATGAAGAAATTGATTGGTTAAACTGATCTAACTTCAAAAGAAAACCCGCTTTAGAGCGGGTTTCTATTTATGTGTTTATTATTCTTAATTGCTAACTTTTTCAAATAATCAATAATTTCATTATAGTCTTGAGCATTCTTAATTTGTGCGAAATTAGATTCTAATCTCTTAAGCTCATTCTCAGATAAAACATCACTATTTACTTTCAACAAGTATTCAAAATTAATGACTTTTACTGATATAAAACTGGTTTTTATTCCATCATAAGTGTATATAAAGAAAGGAATACACCCTAATACAAAATAAAAGGTCATAAAAATATAGAAATTTTTAAAATTTTTTAGTATCCAAACTCTTTCTTTTACACTTTCATGAATACCATTTCTCTCGTCTCTCTCTTCATTTAACAGCTTTTTACCTTTAGTAAATAGAATAAACCAAAGGAAAAGAGTTATAGAACCTAAAATTGTGACTATCAAACTATAGGCTTTTGCTTGAAACCTATCCAAACTACGCATTGAAATACTTTGATAAATTTCATTACTAAAGCTAGTAGAAGTATGGACTAGGAAGTTAATAATACCATTGCTTAAAAAACTTAACATAGGCTTTAGCATCATCTCCCAAACGCCACTCCCTAACCCACCAATGATTAAAGTCCCTAATATTCCAACTACCCAACTAAAAAATTTATGTTTTTTTATAAACTCTGTCATCACTAACTAGTTAAAGGAAAAAAATTAACTAATAATATATTAAGATACGCTAGCTTTTCAAACCCATTTAGACAATGGATCTAATTTTATAAACCACAGCCTAACTAAAAATAAAAATCTATTTTACCTTACATCCAGATTATCACTGCCCTCTTAATACACCCAACTTATTCCAAATATCAGGTGTTAAAAAAGTCGTGACCAATTTATTTAAATCAATATAACGCAAGGTGCCTTGCAACTGCTGTCTGACCGCTGGGTCTTTGACAATATCCTGTCCCGCACTCTGACCTAACTGCTGAAAAGCCTGTCCGACAGCCTGAATTCCTTCGGCTTTGATCACAGCCTTAGTCTGCGTCGAACATTGCTCTACAATCACACGCTGTAACACCTGCGCCAGTTTCTGATCCAATTGGGTTTTCTGCTCAGGCGTGACATTGCTGAATGCCTTTAAATCAGGATGCGCAGCTAAAGCGCTAAACGTCCATTGCAACACTGTGGTTTTATCCGCTGCCGTCGTGGCTTTTACTAAACAGTCACTCAGTTGATCGACTGTTGGCCCTGCCGTTGCCATTTGGGTGGTACCCAACACAGCCGCAGCCATCAAAACCGAACGACTCAGATGAGAAAATTTACGGCGGGTAGAAGAATAAATGCGAGACATAAGCACAGTTCCAAATTGCAATCTTTCCCTTTGTACCATGTACGGTGCAAATCATCTGTTATGACGCTGTAAATTGCGTAAGCCCACGCCCTTAAAGCTTTAGCAAAGTGTAAAATGATCCTCTACAACAATCCTATATTCCTGCATGCGCATTTATTCCATACCGGCATAATCCCATGATGCGGGTATATTTGGCTGCTGCGGGGCTTTATTTAAATCAATATTCAGATTACGACTGCCCTTAAATGATTTCTCGCCCGAATCTGACGCAGGTGACACATCCAGACTGTAGCGATAACGGAATTGCCAAAGCATTGGTTTGATCGGACGAATATCTAGGCTCAAACTATCTTCATCATGACAGTTACCCTTAGAACGTTCATAGTCCTGTTCCGAGAAACAGGCCCGAATCATGCGATAAAAATGAAATGGATAATTTTCAATAAAGCGATGTGTCTGACCCGAATCCTTTAACTCATAAAAGCTGGCCCGTTCAATTCCTGCCCCACCACCGGAATACATTTCAGAAGAAGTATTAATCACGGCAATGGCATAACGATTCTGATCCATGGGAAATAGCTTAGGGAAAATATACTGTCCTGATCGAGCCATTTCTTCCGACGAGGCTAATGGAATATGCCACTGTTTCAATAGTTTAAAACCTGTAGTTGAAATACTAAACCGAGCAATATTGCCCTCAGATAATAACCATAAACCTTGATCAGGTGTTTTTAAGCTTAGCAATTGTGGTTTGTTCTGACATAGGTCTTTGACCTGTTCACAAAGTTGCGTCTGTTCGGTTGAACTCAGTTGTCCCTTTTTAAATTCCAGAATCTGTAAAGGTGCAGCAAAAATAGTTGCACTAAAACAGGCGGATGCACCCAGCAGAATCATTGCAGGCCAAACATTTTTATCCTTTAGCATGATATTTCCTTAGGCTATTTTTATGTCCAATACATTATTTAACGATGGCTTCGATCTGATCAAGATCCCACACCCCACCTGCGGCAAGTCCTTTACACATTCCTGTCCAGCGATCTTGAGTATGCACAAACTTCTGTCCATCCCAGACCCATTCATCACTGGCCCAGCAATCACCAATACTACGACCTTTTTGTGAGCTACTCAAAATACCGTTATAAAACTCGGAAGCCTGTTCAGTCACAAAGTTTGCCTTGTTTGCAAGTGAATCATCCAGCACCCATGCGCCATAACCTTCGTTATAGGCACCACGCCAACACAAGGACATCGCCAATACTTTTTTATTGGTCAGTTTATACAGTTCGATCATTTGAGGCTTTGTTTCACCATCCTCATACATCCCTTCACAAAAGCCCTCCTGTTTTGGCATCGGCTGAGCTGCCATCAAATTACGATATAACGCTGCATAGCGTTTGTTATTTGGCTGCAAAGTTAGATAAGGTTTACTGGAGGTTTTGATCTGTTTGACCGTAAATCTGGGTTGAGCTGCCAATACCTTTGACTCATCCGCTTGGCCCTTTTTAATCAAAGCGCCTACCGTACCAATACGTTTCTGGAAATCATCCATTTTTAGCAAGACTGCAGTCATGCCTGCATCTGAAATGTTCCATTGCAGCTGCGCATTTTTAAACACGATCTCGGTCTGTTGTCGGGACTGCTGTAATAAAGCATTCACTTGATTTGCTGAGAGTTTACCCATCAGCGGAAATTCAGTCCCCTCAAACGCGATTGCACCCAAATCTTTACCATTGATATAAAAATGAATATTTTTAAGCTTGGCGGCCGGAAAAGACTCCTCTTCATAACGTGCCAGTGCGAATTCCACCTGTACAGCTTGCCGTGGTCCCGCCTGACGGGTCAATAATAATGAAGCAGGCTCATTACGCTCCGCTTCATTTTGATAACCTGCAGCCCGACAAGTACCCGTATTGCTACAGTAGATTTCCCAATCCTGATACGAGAAAGAAATGCCCTTAATATCTTGGGCAAAAGCACTCGAACTCAACGCAATAAAACAACAGACTGTAAAGATCTTGTTCATAGGGATTATGTCTCAATGCAATTTATTTATTATTCGTTGAAATATTCTAATGCGATTGCATAGAACAGGTTGTAGGTTCTTGTATTGCAGAATATATTCATTTGAACTCAAATCTAAAATACTTAATTAAAAAATGAAATCCTTTACCGCTATTTCTACTGTTTTATTCATCTTATCAGTGGCTTCGGCTCATGCAGAAGTCCGTAGCTTTAAACCCATTTTTCCCCAATTTTCAAATACAGTCCAACAGCGTAAAGCCGAAAACCAAATCTATGCCTTGGGTGAAGTATCCTTTGCCAACGATGTCCGCGTTCCCTTTTATGGCGTTACTGCGTTGAATCCAGCCGATGAAGGCTTATTAAAAGACTTTAAACGCTGTACAGCCAAAAGCTGCCATTTTGACTTTAAGCTGAATGCATCTCAGGCCAAGCAGCTTAAACTTGTTGCACTCCCAGAAATTGGTGCTGTGCTGATCCCGAAAGATTGGCACGATGTAGAGGCAAGTGCAGGTGCAAATGGTACCGGTTCAGCTTTGCTGATGAGCCCAAATCAAAAACAGGCGATTGAATTATACGACTCATCCGTTTGTGTGGGCTGCGGTATGCCCTATGCCACGCTTTATTTTCCTAATCTGTTAAAGCAGAGTATTGAAAATGAATATGGCGGCTATAAAGACCCGCAAAAACTGGTCAAGATGGTACATCCCTCCAAACAGGTGGCGTTCTTTAGCTATCAGATTCCACAACTGAATTACAGAACTCATGGTGTGGCTAAATATATTGACCAAGGTGACTTTAACTTCAGGGTCATTAAAGTGACGTTGGATCAATCACAGCAACATCTGGCCGGGCCGATTTTAAATTTCTATCACTTTAACCATTGAACCGTTTCAAACCGCTTGACTGGCTTTGAGTAAACTCAAGAAATGCTCAACCCGAACACTATTGCCTTGGGCACGACAAATTGCATAAATCGGGGCAATACATGGTTTTTTCGCCTCTAGCGATTTATACACAATCTGCTTGTTCCAGAAGTCCTGAATTGACGCAGGAACAATAGACAGTCCAATGCCTGCGGCAATCAGATTAAGGCTCGAGGTTAAGCGAGGAGCCTCTTGAACAATATTGGGACTAAAACCGGCCTGATAGCAGTTCGCCAGAATATTATCGAACAGGTCCTGTCCCGCGATACGGCGATACAACACAAACTCATAAGGCTCCAAATCGACTAAACGGATTGCTCCCGCTTGCCCAGCCAAAGGATGATTACTCGGCAACGCGACAATTAAAGGCTCATCCAGTACATGAATACTTTGGACTTCGGTATGAATCGGTGCCGGTTTGCGTAGAAAAACAATATCCAGTTTTTCATTGATCACGGCATCCGTTAAAGCAGTGCTGCTGTCCTCTTCCAGATGAATCGCTACCGCAGGGAACTGCTCCCTAAACTGACGCAACACCGCTGGCAAAAAAGGATGTAAGCCTGCGGAGTTGGTAAAGCCAATATTGATCTGACCTTCCAGTCCCTGGGCAATGTTTTTTACCCGTTTCGGAATCGACTGGGCATGCGCCAAAATGGTGATCGCTTCCTGATACAAAGCCTTACCGGCTTCCGTGACCTCGACACCACGAGGCAGACGTTTCAGCAAAGCCGTATCCAGTTCTTGTTCCAGACTTTTGATCAATCGGGTCAATGGCGGCTGTTGCATATGCAGTCTGACCGCTGCTTTGGAAATATTGCTTTCTTCCACTACAGCCACGAATGCATTGAGCTTATGAATATCGATCATACATACCTTAAAAGTATAGATAATGGCAAAAATAGCATTTGTGAATATACCATAAATCTTTCATGCTATAGCTCACAAGATTGAACAGAAAGGTAATCCAATGAAAGCCCAAGTCCTATCAATAGAGCGTGAACCATTAACGACTGCTCCTGATTGTAAGGCACTTTTTACGGGGTTTATGAAATTGGGATTGATGGGTTTCGGTGGCGTGCTACCACTGGCACATCGCATTATCGTTGAAGAACATAAATGGATTGATGCTGGCAAATTTACCGACTTACTTGGCGTGTGCCAGTTATTACCGGGCGGTAACATCATCAATATGGCGGTTGCCATTGGAATGGAATTCCAGGGCGTGAAAGGTGCGATCAGTTCAGTCCTCGGTTTGATCTCAGCCCCAACTGCAATTGTGCTAATGATCTATCAGGTCTATGAGCATTTTCAATATCTACCTGCCGTCAAACACATGATCCAGGGTTTGGCCGCAGCAGCAGCAGGCTTGCTGTTTGCCACAGGCTTTAAGATGCTCAAACCCATCTTGAAAAGTTACCTGACCCTTTTTACCATCGGCCTGACCTTCGTGTTCATGATCTGGATCAAGCTGCCGTTGGCACTGACTTTAGCGATTCTACTGGCCATTAACATGCTGGTATTGGGAGTGAAAAAATCATGATCTTAGTCACCCTTGCCGTGGTTTTTACTCAGCTTTCATTGCTGGCTTTTGGGGGTGGTAATGCCATCCTGCCTGAAATGCAGCATCAGGTGGTAACCGTGCATCAATGGATGAGTGCAGAGCAGTTTAGCTCGCTATTTGCCATGGCGCAGGCAGCACCCGGTCCGAATATGATGATTGTGCCTTTGGTCGGCTGGCATGTGGCAGGTCCAGCAGGTTTACTGGTCACCTCACTGGCAAAATTTGGTCCATCTTCCATCATTACCATTTATGCGCTGAAATTTTGGGAACGCTTTAAAGCCAATCCGTTACGGGCGCGTTTTGAAAAAGCCCTGAAACCGATTACTGTCGGCTTGGTCTTGGTCAGTGCCTGGATGATTGCCGATGCTTCCGCACAAAACCTGCTCTTGGTCATTATCGTAGTTGTTACTGCAGTGCTCGGGATGTTTAAAAAGATCCATCCACTTTGGGTGATGGCCGCAGGCGCAGGACTAGGAATTGCCTTCCTTTAAATCGAGCCAATAAAAAACCTGCATGATGCAGGTTTTTTATTGAATTCTGGATTACCAGATACTGACCCGCTTTTCAGGGGCCAAATACATTTTGTCCCCGGCTTTAATCTTGAAAGCATCATAGAACGGCGCCTGATTGACTAAAGCACCATTGGCCCGGACTTTATCGGGCGCATGTGGATCTGTTTTTAAATATACAATCGCTTGTGCTTCACGGGTTTTGGCGCGCCAGACTTGCGCCCAGCCCATATAGAAACGCTGCTCCCCCGTACGCCCTTCAATCACAGGCGCAGGCTTGCCTGCCAAGGACAATTGATACGCTTTGTAGGCAATCGATAATCCCGAGTTATCGGCAATATTTTCACCCAGCGTCAGCTCACCATTGACGTGATACCCTGCAATCGGTTCATAAGCATTGTACTGTGCAATCAAAGCCTGTGTTTTGGCCTTAAACTTCTGATGATCTTGCTTGGTCCACCAGTTACGCATATTGCCCAATTCATCAAACTGGCTGCCCTGATCATCAAAACCATGACTGATCTCATGCCCAATGACACTCCCAATCCCGCCATAATTGACCGCATCATCGGCTTCAATATTAAAGAAAGGCGGTTGTAAGATGGCAGCCGGGAATACAATTTCATTGGAGGATGGGTTGTAATACGCATTTACCGTTTGCGGTGACATAAACCATTCATCACGGTCAACAGGTTTACCGAGCTTATCCAGTTCGTCCTGATGCTCAAACTCGCTGGCCCGAATCACGTTACCAATCAAATCACCGTCTTTAATGTCCAATGCTGAATAATCACGCCATTTCTTCGGGTAACCCACTTTAATGGATAAGCTAGCCAGTTTCTTTTTAGCTTGTACTTTGGTTGCAGGACTCATCCAGTCCAGCTGGCTAATACTTTGATCATAAGCCCGGATCAGATTCTGAACCAAGGTATCCATGCGCTGTTTTTTATCCGCAGAAAAATGTTTTTCTACATAGATTTTACCCAGGCCGTCACCAAGCACACCGTTTACCGTTTGTACGCCACGTTTCCAGCGCACTTCCTGCTCAGCCACATCACGCAAACTTTTACCATAAAACGCGAAACTTTCATCAACAAGAGCTTTATTCAGATAAGGGGCGAAACTGCTGATCAGGTTCCATTTAAAATAGGCCTTCCACACCTCTAAAGGAGTTCTATTCAGCACTGGATCAAGCGCCTTAAAATAGCTGAGCTGATGTACCTGAATGGTCTGGATTTTATCCTTTACCCCAACCGTCTTCAGATAACTATCCCAATCAAAGTTACGACTTAACTGATTCAAATCTTTAAGCGGGTAAATATTGTAACGCTTGGATAAATCACGATTTTGAACATTACTCCACTGAATCTTGGCCAGTTCTGTTTCCAGCTGGAGGATTTGTTTGGCATGCTGAGCGGCTTGCTGATCGCCAGAAAGCTGCAGCATCTTTTCAATATGCTTGAGATATTTTGCACGCGTTTCCACAAACTTCTGATCATCTTTCAAATAATAGTCACGATCTGGTAGGCCCAATCGACGCTGTGCCAAACCTGCAATCATTACATCAGAGCGTTTCATGTCCTGATCAATACTGATATCAAATGGCGTTCTCACGCCGATACGCGAGAAATGCCCCATTAATCGAGCAAAGTCTTGTTTATTTTGAATTGCATCAACCTGCGCCAGTTCCTGCTGTAAAGGTTGAAGGCCTTGTGCTTCAATGGTTTTTTCATCCATAAAGCTGGCGTACAGACTGGCAATCTTTTGCTCTACGCTGCCTGCTGCCCATTTTTGGGCACTCAGTTGTTCCACAATGGCATGCAACTGGTTGGTCGATAATTCATGTAACTCGTTAAATGCGCCCCAACGTGACTTATCTGCAGGAATCGCAGTCTCCTTTAGCCATGTTCCATTTACATGATCATAAAAATCATGCTGGGCAGACACAGTTTGATCGATATATTGCTGGTCAATGCCTGATTTTTTTTGACTTAGGGAGGATTTAATTGCTGGGTCTGCCCATACATTTGCAGTAAAAGCAGTCAGTGCAAGCGCTAATGCACTTTTAAGCAATGCAGGTTTCATGATTTATCCTATTTATTTAAGTTCTACGCTATACAAGAGCAAAATGAGAGATCATTAATTTTATCAAAGGACTATAGTGAAAGCACACACTCAAATAAAGTAATTTTCACAGAAATACATATGCAAACGTCACATAAGAAACAAATCCACTCAGCATACAGCCAATAAAAAAAGCCTTCACATCAACTGAAGGCTGACTAAAATTAGGTCATTCAAACTAATCTAACGTTTTTTCAAATGTGCGAAGACGTTTATAAATTGATAGCAACTCAATAATCGTTGGCCATGAAGTGATAAGATATTGAAAAGATTTTCTAACCAATTGGAATACATTCATAATCTGCATTATGATCCCTAGAGCAATCGCACCTGCTGCAATTGATGGTGCTAAAATAAAAAATCCATATAAATTATCCAATTGTAAATACCAAAACCGCACTAAATTAAAATAGGTATAGTGGAAATACAATTTAAAGTAGTTCAAACGTACCTTACTAAATAACTCTTTTAGTGTTAAAGGATCAGCTCGATCAGCATGGTCTTCACCATAAACTAACTCTTTACGATATGCAGCTTCAACCTTTTGATTATTAAACTCCAATCCTGGAAGCTTAGCACCAACTACCATTAAGACTACGGTTCCAAAAATTGCCCAACCTAGAGCAGCTATCATTAGTGTATGCGGAATTTCGCCAACTATAGGTAAAACTTTGACGTGAACTGAAAGCTGGATCAAAATCGGTAAAAAGGCGATTAAAGTCATAATCGCCTCAATCAAACTTACACCTAGCCCCTCTAAAGTTCCAGCAAATCTCATCGTATCTTCTTGAATACGCTGAGATGCACCTTCTATATGACGTAGTCGCTTCCAATACTGGGTATAATAATCATTCATTGCTGTACGCCAGCGAAAGATATAATGGCTAACAAAAAATAAATTCAATATAGCGATGGTGACATAGACCATGGCTATCAAAATAACAGTAAACATTCCACTATAAAGCTGCTTTAAATCACCACCACCACTAGAAACCATTTTCTGTATTAATGAATAAAAAGGGTTATACCAAGCATTTAATACGACATCGACTTGTACTGAAAACCAAATGTTAAACAAAATAAAAGCAGAGCCCCAAATCGACCATTTCTGCCACTTATTATCTGAAAAAATACGCCAAAAACCCGCAAACAAAGCTGTAGCAATAAAGAACCAGCAATAAAACCAGATAAATGAAGGCGCCCAAAAGCGACTGACATCAATCGGTAATTCTGCATTAGCATAGCCTTTAGGAAAACCCAGATATTCGCCCCAGCTATGTCCACCGCTGTACCAAAGCAGCATATTAAGTGCGAGCCAGACAACCACAGAAATAAAAAATAGACGCGGGTTCGGAAAGAAAGACTTAAACATCTGTTTAACAATCCTTGTTATGAAACAATTTATTTGATGAGGTCATCCTATGACCTAAAACTTAAAACTCTCTGATAGAAAAGTTTTATGATTTGTAGTTATTTACTATTTTTCTGGACGTTTTAATAGTTTTTTGTAGAATATTTATAAGCTGTTTTTATAAAAAATGAATTTTAGCAAATAGACTCAAACACTTAACTCCCCCTACAAATCTGAACAATATTCAATCACCGTGGCAGGGCTGAATTTTGCTTGACCGCCATATTCTGCTGATCCGCTCTAGAGGGCTTGCTTTTATTTTGGATAGCCCATTGTATATCGGCCAGTTTATCATTTGCTGCATCAATGCCTGCCTGCATGGTCTGCTCACGACCTTTTACATCAAAAATATGTGCTTTCTCACGTAGGTCAGGTTGAATCACAATATCTGCTTCTTTGAGCTCTTCTTCAGCCAGACGACCTTGCATAATATTGATATTCTGGTTAAACAGGCCCCACACATTGGTGGTTTCGGTATGGATTGGCTGAGCCAGAATATCCACCGCAATCACCACATCGGCGCCGAGCTCACGTGCTACCTGCACAGGTACTGGACTGACCAGCCCCCCATCGACATATTCCACATCATGAATCATGGTTGGTACAAACATACTTGGAATCGAAGCGGAAGCACGAACCGCCTGTCCGGTATTGCCATAGTTAAATACGGTTTTTGAACCGTCCTTTAACTCGGTTGCCACCACATACAGCGGGATTTTCAACTTTTGTAAGGGCGTATTATGGACTTGCTGGTTGATATAGTCTTCCACCTTCTTACCATCAAAAAAGCCTTTTAGACTCAGATTGACATCACGGACATCAGTGGCTTTTAGCTTCAAGGCAATATCACGCAGTTCAGCAGCACTTTTACCGCTGGCATAGATTGAACCGACAATACTGCCCGCACTGGTTCCAACAATAAAGTCAGGGCGAATGCCTTGTTGTTCTAGTACTTCGATCACACCGATATGCGCATATCCCCGTGCCCCGCCACTGCCCAGCACCAACGCCACCACAGGTCGCTTTTGTTGCTGTTTGATATAACTAAAAGGTTGCGAAACAGTATGTGCCTGAGCATCTTCTACAGCAGGGCTTACATGCGCTGTAGTTTGGCAACCTGCCAAGAGCATGATTGAAAGACCAAGGGCCCAGAATTTAAGCTGTTTCATACGCAGTGTTGCCATATTGTCTGTTTTTCTGTGTCGGATTTTAGCGTCAGCACATCTGAAAAGATGTATCAATTTCTTTGCATATGTCATGAAATCTTCATAAAAAAAGTCCCTCGCAAGGAACTTTTTTTATACATTCAAGGCATTATTCAAATCACTTACCAGATATCAGAATCAACTTTTTTCTTCAGTTCCGGATAGTTATCAATCTTGAACTCAGGCTCTTTAATGCCTTTCTTCAACTGTGCGGTATAGTCTTTCAGTAAGGTACGTGCCATTGGGGTTAACAATAAGATTGCCACCAGGTTAATGGTTGCCATGATTCCCATGAACAAGTCAGCCATCGACCAAACCAGCGGAACACTACCAATTGCACCGAAGTACACCATGACCAACACAAAAACCCGGAAGATGAACATGACTTTTGGATTGTTATTGATGAACTGTACATTACTTTCTGCATAGGCATAGTTACCTAACACGGCTGAATAACAGAACAGGAATAACAGAATCGCAAGGAAGTCACCCCCCCAGCTACCCACTTGTGTCTCTAACGCACGCTGGGTTAATTCAACCCCGACGAAACCGGCATCGTGATAAACACCAGAAATCAGGATAATCATCGCAGTACTGGTACACACAATAAAGGTATCGACGAATACACCCAGCATCTGAACCAAACCTTGGTTCACCGGATGCTTCACATCAGAAGCTGCGGCAGCATTCGGCGCCGAACCCATACCGGCTTCGTTTGAGAACAGGCCACGCTTGATCCCTTGCATCATCGCCATGGAAATCATGGCACCAAAGAAACCGCCCGCTGCAGCATTAAACTGGAATGCTTCAGTAAAGATCAATTTGAAAATGCCAGGCAGAAGTTCGTAGTTGCTTAAGGCGATATATAAAGCAACAGCCAAGTATAGACCTGCTTTTAATGGCACAAACATCTCGGCAAATTTAGCGATACGTTTAATACCGCCAAAAATTGCCAATGCAACTAACACAACCAGTACCAGACCAACCCATGAGATTTCCAGATCAACACCGCCCAGGTGCGCAATCATATTGGCCTTATCCCAGCCCCACGCATGTGAGGAAGCATTGGCAATCGCATTGATCTGAACAGAGTTGAATACGAAACCATAAGTGAAGATCAATGCCAGCGCGAAGATCACACCAAAGGTTTTGCTACGTAAGCCCTGAGTAATATAGTAAGCCGGTCCACCCCGAAACTGCTTGCTATTACTGTCTCTTACTTTAAATAACTGAGCAAGCGAAGACTCAATAAAAGCCGAGCTCATCCCCAGTAATGCAGTAAACCACATCCAGAACACGGCACCAGGGCCACCAATCGCAATCGCAATCGCAACACCTGCAATATTACCTACACCGACACGACTGGCTAAGCCTGTTACGAATGCCTGGAAGGGTGTTAATCCGTGTGAATCTTTCTCTTCGCCTTTGCTACGGCTGCCCTTCATCACTTTGATACTGTGAAAGAACATTCTGATCTGCACAGCTTTGGTCGCAATGGTATAGAAGATACCTACTGCCAGAAGGAAAATAACCAGAAAGTCCCATAAAGGATCATTGAAAAAACTTACCCAAGCCATCAGGGTGTCATTTAATTTTTCATTCATCACTTATTCGCTTTTAAAGATTTTATGTACATACGTACATATACGATAACAATGGATGAATCAAAAAAGCCCCTTTAGGGGCTTTTGATCCGACTTAGGCAAAGAATTTCAAAATTAATTGAATTACTGTTGCGTTAATTAAATCAACAAAGAACGCACCACAAAGCGGAACGATCAGGAACGCTTTATGAGAAGGTCCATACATATTGGTGATGGCCTGCATGTTGGCAACCGCAGTTGGTGTTGCCCCCATACCAAAACCACAGTGACCTGCAGCCAATACAGCCGCATCGTAGTTTTTACCCATCACACGGAAAGTAATGAATGCTGCATACAATGCCATGGTAATGGTTTGCGCACCTAAAATGACAACGAGCGGTCCAGCAAGATCAGCCAGCTGCCATAATTTGAGCGACAGCAATGCCATTGCCAGATAAAGTGACAATGATGCATTACCAAACACGTCAATAGCACGATCAAAGATATCTACCTTTAATACGCTTTCGAGGATGTTACGTAAAATCACACCGCCACCAAGCGCCCAGACAAAGGTTGGTAGCTCGAACCAAGTGCCCTTACTGAATCCGGTCATGAACTCTGCAAATGCAAGACACGCAGCAAACATACCCAAAGTGGTAATGGCATTATCAGCAGTGATTAAACGGACTTGATGTGGATTTTCAAATGGTGCCAGCTCGTCAGGATGCTGATCTAGATGCGTATCACGGTTTTTGATCTCAGCCGGTGTCTGCGCTTGAGCAAGGCTATAACGGTTAATTAACAATTTCGCCAATGGACCACCGATAATCCCCCCGATGATCAGACCAAAAGTTGCACTCGCCATACCTAAAGCTAGAGCACCTTGAATCCCGTGCTGGGTTTCAAGAATTTCGCCCCATGCCCCTGCTGTACCATGACCACCGGTCAAGGTGATTGAACCTGCAATCAGCCCCACCAGCGGATCAATACCAAGCAAGGTTGCCAGACTCATCCCGACCGCGTTCTGTACCACAATGAAAGATGCAACACAGACCAGGAAGATCACCAAGCCGATACCGCCTTCTCTAAGCTTCAGGAAATTGGCACTTAAACCAATCGAAGCAAAGAAGATCAACATAAAACTGGTTTGTAACTCGCTACTAAAGACAATGCTATAGCCCCAAAGCGAATGTACCAGCAGTGAAACTACGGCTGCAACCAGACCACCAGCAACCGGCTCGGGAATGTTATAGCGTCTTAAGAAATCAATTTTATTAACGAGCAAACGCCCTAATAACAACACGATAACGGCTGAAATCAGAGTATAAAAACCATTAAAAGTAAATTCCATATCTTCTTCCGTTTATCTTGGTAGTTCATCTGACGGCGGGTAGCCCCTTTCAAACTGCCAAAATAGTAACTCTAAAAATGAGTGAAAACTCAATCAACTTTATAAAAAGCATACAGTTCAATGTGAGAACCTTTGCAAGTTATGGTGATTCAGTTTTCACGGATGATTTGCATCTGCGGGTTGAAATGGCTTAGAAATTATAGCGAGCCATTGCTCCTACACGATTATCTTTACCTTTTTGCCCGTCAAAGGTTTTACGCTCACCGTAGATATATTCCAGACCGAACGTAATCGGTGTTACTGGTGAATACATGATATTCCACCAGCCCTGTTGCAGGGTTTTGTTCTGGGCGGTGTCTTTTGCAACCACGGCCTGTTTTGCAAAGTCATTGCTGTCATCTGCAAACATGGCGCCATAGGCCAAAGTACTACGTAATTTCGGGTTAATCTGATAGGTTGTACCAACTGTCACTGCATCAAATTCATTCAGATTCAAATCAAAATTATTTGGATTTACATTGAAGGCATTGTTGGTATACAGCAGGAATTTGCTATCGCCTTTGACATGCGAATAGTCAATCATGGCCTGTAATGAATCTGTGAATTTATATTTTGCACCCACAGCAACACCCCAACCCAGTTCAGCTTCGCCTGAATTGATGCGGTTATTGTTGTTGTCATAGGTCGCTTTACTACGTGCTTCTGTCAACAAGGCACGTGCAGAGGTGGTTCCCTTGCCTTCAGCAAAATCATATTTTACTTTTGAGGTTAAGGATGGCGCACGGTTATCGTCATTGCCTTTTTCTAAAGCAACCGCATAGCTGGTTTCTGGTGTGAACTTGCCACTATAACGAACCATAGGTGTACGGTAGGTACCAATCCCCAGTGGCGAGTTAAAGTCCAGCATTTCCGGTTGCAAATCTGTGGCCAGGAAGGTCGATGTGGTTTGACCAAATAGCCAGTCGTTATAAGTCATATAAGCGTGACGGATACGAATCGTGTCATTGCTGCTACCACCACGGAAGTCCACTTCTAACTTACCGCCAACATCAGCGCCTTCAACCGGTGCTTTAAAATCAAGACCAAGACGGGTCACGGTTGCGGTGCTATAGAAACGGTCACTGTTCTTTTCAGCACCTTCCAGATCAACCTTATTGATGCGGTTAAAAATACCGTCACCACCTTTTGCCTGATAAGACGCGTCACCACGCAAGAAACCGTACAGTTTTACTTCCGCACCAGAAGCAGTGCTAAAACTTAATGGAGATTTTTTCGGGGCAGTGGTTGTGACTACCGCTGCTGTATTTTGATTATTGGTTGCAGCTACTGCAGTTGCAGGGGCGACAGCAACTTGAGCGGCATCATTTTGTTGTTTTGCCTGGGGAACATATTGCTGTAATAAAGCTCTTAATTCCTTCACTTCATCGCGAAGTTGCTGAATCTGTTCTTGCTCGCTGGCAGCGTGTGTACTGTTCATCATTAAGGCAGCAACTGTGATTGCTAATCCTTGCATTACGAACGGCTTACGGATGAGAGATAAACTCATGAGAAGCTCCTTGTATATAGTGTATATTTCAACATTTCCCACAGAGATTGAATTGGATAAATTCAAGCTGTCTTTAAAATAGAAAATTCCCCCTTAGCCATTCAGCAAGGAAAGTCTAATCATTTTTAAAAAGGGCGTATTATGCATAAATTTCGGATATTGTGTGTACTTTTTATTTAAAGAGTTTTATTGATTCCATTGAGTAGGCATAAATATTATTTCGATTTCATTATGTTACTTATAGAATTATTTTTCACACAAACCTAACAAAAGATAGAAAACTCACAACAATTAGTGTTAATCCTCTAATTTTTTTGCGTATTTTTTATGCAACCCTATATTTATACCTGAAAAACCCGCAACAAAAAACATTTATTGATTTATATTCTCCTGTCATTAAAAGATCAAAATGTTAGGAGTTTTCATGAACACGGAACAAGTCCGCCTGGTGGACGAGGCCATTACCTCTCGTCATTCGGTACGTGCATTTTTAGATACCCCTGTGGACACCCAAACCATTAAAGACATCCTGACTGTCGCCAGCCGTGCCCCTTCTGGGACCAACGTTCAGCCTTGGAAAGTCTATGTGGTCACTGGACAAAAACGTGCCGAAATGATTGACCGTGTGTGCGCTGCACAAATCGAACTTCTACAAAAACCAGAACTGGCCGCACAATATCAGGAGACCTTTGCTTACTACCCTGAAACCTGGATTTCACCATTTATCGATCGTCGTCGTGCCAATGGCTGGGGTCTCTATGGCTTGCTGGGTATCCAGAAAGGTGAAAAAGAGAAAATGGCAGCGCAACAGCTGCGTAACTTCCAGCTATTTGATGCGCCGGTCGCCCTGTATTTTACCGTGAATAAAATCATGGGCATCGGTTCAAAAATGGATATTTCCATGATGTTGCAGAATGTCATGGTGGCCGCCAAGGCCCGTGGACTGGATACCTGCCCGCAAGCAGCCTGGAATCATTTCCACCCGATCGTTCTGGATATTCTGGGCGCGCCAGAAGATGAAGAACTGGTGTGTACCATTGCCTTGGGTTATGCCGACCCTGACCATATTGTGAATACTTTCATTACGCCACGTGAGCCTGTTGAAAACTTCACTGTCTTTTTAGATTAAACCATCCGAGATGCAGCAGTATTTCTTTAACCAGAGATACTGCTTTGTTGTTTACCGACTTTTAAGATGGCAAAGAAGCCGGCGCTGGTAAATAACAACATCATGATGCCCATATTCAGCGATGCTTTCCAGAACAGGAAATTCAGGATGATCCCAGCCAGTAAACCGCAGGCAAATTGCATACTGCCCATAATTGCACTGGCTGTACCTGCACGCGCGCCCTGTTGAGACATGGCCAAAGCCATGGCATTCGGCCCGGTTAAACCAATCCCGGAGACCACCAAAAACAAGCCCGGCATCAGTAAGGCTAAAGGTGCATCTGCCATCAGCCCTGCGCCTAGTACAATCAAGGCTCCAAAACACTGAATCGCGCCTCCCAGTTTTAAACGCTGGAAAATGCCCATACGGGTATTCAGGTGTTTATTAATCGAGGACATCAGCATGATGCCTGCTGCATTTAAGGCAAAGGCATAAGAGAAATGTTGTTGAGATAAGCCATACTGTCCCATAAAAACCGCAGAAGCCGAGCTGATATAACAGAATAAGGCCGCACCAGTTAAGCAGCCTGCAAACATCGGCACACGGAAACTCTCATCTTTTAAGATCGCCGCATATAGCGTGGTCACCTGATAGACCGATAATTTTAAACGGCGCTCAACCGGCAAAGATTCTTTAAAGAAGAAATGCACACAGAGCCAGCATATTACCCCGATCAGCGCCAAGGTAATGAAAATCGCTTGCCACGGAAAAAAGTTGAGAATCCATGCCCCAAAGATGGGTGCCAGAATGGGCGCCAGCCCCATCACAATCATCATGCTGGAAAATGCCTGTGCAGAACCCTGCATATCCAGACGGTCACGGATTGCAGCACGCGCCATTACAACCCCGACACAGCCGCCTAAAGCCTGGAAAATACGGGCTGCGATCAAGGCCCATTCATTGCTTGCAAAGACACACGCCAGACTGGCGATGGCATATAGTGCCAAGCCAAAATAAAGCGGCTTTTTACGCCCAATCCGGTCACTGACCGGACCATAAATCAGTTGACCCATCGCCAGACCCAAGAAATAGGCAGGCAAGGTATTGGCAACCATTTGTGTACTTACCCCAAATTCATTGGCCATTTGCGGCAATGCGGGTAAATACATATCAATCGATAACGGCCCTAACGCAGTTAACAAAGCAAGCAACATAATCCATGCTGTTGAATATTGACGTTGATTGGTTTGCTCGGCCTGCATACTGCCCCACTTTAACAAATTTTGGAATATTCTAAGCTTAGCATCCCCATCAGTTTTGTGCATAATATTAACGTCTGCGAACACTTTAACCCTGTGAACAGCCACGATGAAAATTCAATTGTAGAATACAAGAAGGACAACCCTTGAATCCTTGGTTCGGACGTTTAAAACAAACAACCTATAACACCACGTTGATGTATAACGTGCGTATGCTGATTGCCTTTACCGGAACAGCTTTCGTTCCTTATTTACTCGATTATCAACTCGCCACCATTCCCTTAACCCTCGGTGTGGTTGCTGCAGCGATTAGTGATATTGATGACCGCTTTTCTGTGCGCATCATGAATCTGATTTATACCTATATCGGATTTTTTATCACCGCTGCATCGGTTCAACTGTTATTCCCTTATCCGGTTGCCTTTGCAATCGGCCTGATTGCTTCCTGTATCGGCTGGATCTTGCTTGGCTCGCTGGGAAGACGTTATGCCACCATTGCGTACGGCTGTCTGGTGACTTCCGTCTATACCATGCTAGGCGTACATTTATTTGAGCAATGGTATGTTCAACCCACGCTTCTGGTTGCAGGTGCGGCCTGGTATGGCCTACTCTCTACCATCAGTTTCCTGCTGTTCCCGGTACGAAAAGTCCGGGATCAGCTTTCGGCATCTTATTCAGCGCTGGGAAGTTTTCTGTTTGCCAAGTCCAACCTGTTTGATGTCGACATGACCCCATCCAGTTATCAACAAAGCATGATTGATATTGCCATGGAAAATGGCAAGCTGGTGGCGATCTTTAATGATCTGCGCATGTCCTTGTTAACCCGACTCAAAGGTGACCGCGGTCAAAAAGATACCCGACGCAGCCTGCAATATTATTTTGTGGCGCAAGATATTCATGAACGTGCCGATTCAGCGCATATTGATTATCAGAAACTGGCCAAAGTGTTCCAGCATAGTGACATCCTGTTCCGCTTCCAGCGCATCCTGTCGATTCAGGGCAAAGCCTGTCAGGATCTGTCTCAATCGATTTTAAGTCGTACCCGTTATGTGCATAACAAACGCTTTAAGCATAGTTTTGAAAATTTACGCACCTCTCTGGAAAAGTTGCGGCAAGATGGACATTATGATCAGGTGCGGATTAATGCCCTGTTTGCGCTGTATCAGAACCTGAAATCGATTGATGCGCAATTACAGAATCTGGAAACCGAACGCAATCTGCAAAAGATCAATGCCCAACATGCAGAAAGCCAGCTGAAAGATGATGATCTCAAAGGCTGGAATGACATTATTGTCCGTGTAAAACAGCATCTTTCTCCTGAATCGGTATTGTTCCGTCATGCTGTACGTTTATCCATTGTGCTATTTATTGGCTATGTGTTTATCCAGATGACCGATATCGCATACGGTTACTGGATCATGTTAACGGCGCTGTTCGTCTGCCAACCGAATTTTAACGCCACCAAACGCCGCCTCTATTTACGGATTATCGGTACATTGGTTGGTATTATTGTCGGTCTTGCGATAATCTACTTTATTCCTTCCATTGAAGGACAACTGGTCATGCTGGTGCTGAGCGGTGTGCTATTTTTAGAACTGCGCAGTAAGCAATATGCACAAGCCACGGCCTTTATTACCATTCTGGCCTTGATCAACTTCAATCTGGATGGCTCTGCCTTTGCAGCAGGTTTTCCCCGCTTTATTGATACCGTGCTCGGTTGCGCGCTGGCCTGGTTTGGTGTGAGTTTTATCTGGCCAGACTGGAAGTTCCGTAGACTGCCCCGTTCAATCCGCCGTTCTTTACAGGCCCAATGTCAATACCTGAGTGAAGTGGTCGCGCAATATCATCATGGTCGTAATAATGCCCTGAATTATCGGGTGGTACGTCGGGCGGCCCATAATACCGATGCAGAAGTGGCATCACTGATTTCAACCATTGCCACCGAACCGAATATTGATGTTAACCAGAAAAGTCTGGCCTTCGAATTTCTCTGTCTCAGCCATACCTTTTTAAGTTATATCGCTGCCTTGGGTGCGCACCGTGAAAAAATTCAGGATCAGGAAGTGCTGTCCTTACTGGATCAGGCACTGGATGATATTCAGGGTGCGTTACTCAGAGACGAAGTGCCTGATTTATCTGCACAGAATATGATGCAAGCCATTCGTGACCGTTTAAGCCGCAATGAGGAAAATGAACAGAATTCATTGATTATCTTGCAACAACTGTCACTGATGCTGGGCGTACTCACCCGTTTGAGTATGCTGAAACAAAGCCTGAGTCATGAACCCCATGAAGACGGCACCGAGTATGCATCGCTCTAATCATTCGCCATTGGCATAATATCTTTGCATGCCAATAGGTGTTAAACTTAACCCAGTTCTAGACTCATTTTTTACACTATGACCGCCAAAACGCTATACGCTTATACGCTACAACCTGTTCCTTACGAAGTTTCTGAAGCTGAACAACGTCAAGCTCAACTTATGATTTGGCGTAGTACCAACAAATTCAGCCGCAAAGCATGGATGATTATGATTGCACTTGTGGTGCTTTCCTTGGTTGCAGCAGGACTTATTAAATATTACTCAACCTACTCAACCGTACTGTGCTGGGTGGTGATTGTAGGGGTGGTGCTGTTTTATCTGATCAAGAAATTTGGTCTGGAATGGTACGTGAAACGCAAGATGACCGAATTCCCTGTTCAGGAAATTAAAGGCTTACGTTTAGGTGTACAACCACACGGGATCGTGATGCGCCAAAAAATGGGCCTACAAGAAGGTACTGCTACCATTGGCTGGAAAGATATCTATGAATGGTATAGCTCTCCTGACTTTATCCTGGTGAACTTCAAGGTAAAAACGCCTAAAGGTGAACAACAACAAGGGGCTTACATCTTGCCAAAGCGTATGGATTCAAAGAACTTTTCTTTTAATACCGTTCGCAAGCACTTAAATGAAACTGTAGGCGCGCCTAAATCGATTTAAGACACGGATGAACAAAAACCTCTCACCATGAGAGGTTTTTTATTGCCCATAAAATAAATGAGAATCAAAATCAATATTACCTGCAAAATCCACATTGTATTCTTATTCTTGAGTTATAATTTTTTACATGAATTCCACTCTATTTACATTTTTTGACCATGTTTAAAAAAGTTTTCTTCCAGATACACTGGTTTTTAGGGATCACCGCGGGGCTTATTCTCTCTTTAATGGGAGTTACAGGGGCGATTTACTCATATGAGCCACAAATCCTTAAATGGATCAATCAGGACAGCTATGTTGTTGAAGTGGCTCAAACACCCAAATTAACCCCTGCCCAGCTTTATCAACATTTCAATCAACAACAACCAGAAATTGAAATTAACAGTATTACCATTGCTGCTGATCCCGCTGCGTCCTCCACCGTCAATATCAAAAAAGAAGGTGCGCGCCGTGGCTATAACATGATGGTCAACCCATATACAGCGGAAGTTTTACCTGATATTAAAGGTCGCGATACGTTGCAATTTATTCAACGTTTACACCGTAATTTAACGGCAGGTGAATTTGGGGCACAGATTACTGGCGCCTCTACCCTGATGCTGATTTTCTTTGTATTGAGTGGTCTGTATTTACGTTTTCCCAAGAAGCATAGCTTTAAACAATGGTTCTTCATTAAACCCAAGTTAAAAGGCCGTAATTTCATCTGGGATTTACATGCCGTTGTCGGCACATGGGTGGTGATATTCTTTCTGCTGTTTGCTTGCACAGGCCTATACTGGTCCTATGACTGGTGGCGTGCGGGGATGTTCAAAGTCATGGGCGTTGAACAACCGCAACGTAACCAACAGCACAATGAATCTGGAAATAGAAAACATAAACAACAAGCTTTAACAACCGAGCAGGTCGACCGCATCCTGACCCAGAGCTGGACGGGCGTCAATGCTCAAATCGGACGTGAATATTCAAGCCTGACCTTAACTGTTCCAAAGCGTGACGATGCCAAAGTTGAAGTATCTTTTGTCGATGCAATTCCACAGCATGAGCGCGCACGTAACCAAGCCATCTATAATTACCAAGATCAACAGTTTGAAAAACTTGAACTGTATGAAGATAAAAAGCTCAATGAAAAAATCATGAGCAGTATGCTGCCTGTACATCGTGGCAGTTTCTTTGGTTCGACCTATCAATTTATTGCCATGCTGGCGTCACTCAGCATGCCGCTGTTTTTTGTGACCGGCTGGATGTTGTATTTAAAACGCCGTAAACAGAAGAAGCTGACCCAAGCCGCACGTCAATCCCTCAGCACTCAACAGATTGACCCGAATGCGCAACCTTGGCTGATCACTTATGCTTCTCAAACCGGTGTGGCAGAGCAACTGGCATGGCGTACAGCGACGAGCCTGCAAGAAGCACAACAACCAACAACCGTTAAACCGATCCAGCAACTGACTGAACAGGACCTGCTACAAGCAGCACAGGTTTTATTTGTGATCAGTACCTACGGGACTGGTGAAGCACCCGATCTCGCCTCAGGTTTTAGCAAAAAACTGATGCAGCAAAAGCTTGATCTCAGCCAGATGCAATATGCCGTGCTTGCGCTGGGCTCCAAAGAATATCCAGAAAGTTATTGCAGCTTCGGTTATGCAGTTGATGCATGGTTAAAACAATGTCAGGCTCAGCCATTCTTTGATCTCATCGAGGTAGATAACGCCAATACCCATGATATTCAGCGCTGGAACCAAGCTCTTTCAGTGGTGACCCGACATGAATTACATGCCATGAATATTGAGAAAGTCTTTGATCAATGGACGTTAAGTGCGCGTACCCTGCTCAACCCAAATAGTGTAGGTCAAGCGGCTTATAATATTGAACTGACCTCTGCTTCGGATATGACTTGGCATGCTGGTGATATTGCTGAAATTCAGCCCGCAAATAGCCCAATAGCGATCCAAAACTTTTTAGCTAAACACCAGATTGCAACACACACTATTGTGCAATCGCTCAACCAGACGGTTGAACAGGTACTGTGGGATAAAAACCTGCGTGTTGAAACTCAACCTTTCAATAGCATCGAAGAGTTACTGGAGCAGCTTCCAACCTTGCCAACGCGTGAGTATTCAATTGCCAGTATCCCGTCGCAACAGTTGTTAAGACTGGTAGTGCGTCAACAATATGATGATAACCGTCAACTCGGTTTGGGTTCTGGCTGGTTAACCGAATATGCGCCGCTCAAACAAGCAATCGCACTACGTATCCGCACCAATGAGTCATTCCATTTGATTGATGATAACCGTCCAATTCTATGTATTGGTAACGGTACCGGTATTGCGGGTTTAATGAGTCTGTTACAGCAGCGTAACCGACAAAATTACACTGCCAACTGGCTGATCTTTGGTGAACGTCAACGCGAACATGATTTCTTCTATCAGGAAACCATTCAAGCCTGGCTAAATATGGGCACATTGCAACGACTTGATCTGGCCTTCTCACGTGATCAGCAACAGCGTATCTATGTACAAGATATTCTATGGAATAATGCCGACGAGTTAGTAAAATGGGTCGAGCAAGGTGCGGTGATTTATGTCTGTGGTAGCATCGAAGGCATGGCCTCAGGTGTAGACCAAGCTTTAACAGATATTCTCGGTGAACAAAAACTGGATGAATTACGTCAAGCAGGCCGTTATCGTCGAGATGTTTATTAAGCCTTCTCATTAAAAAACGAGTGCCAGTCACTCGTTTTTTTATAAGACAATCGCAGTGTTGCCTTTCTTTTAATTTTGCATACACTTAGCACGGTTCAAATCGACACAATTAAGATTATGCAAATAAGTTTATGGATTCGTCTTGCTTTAGCCCTTATCGGTTCAGTTCTGTTCTTAGATGGCGCAATTCTGATTGCCTTTAAAAAGATTCATATTGGTACTGTACTCCCGCTATTGCTCGGACTGTTTTTCTGTCTGTATTCTTATTTCTATTATCATATTGAACGTTTCTTTTTCTACCACTTCCATCTGCATAGCCTGTGGCGTTTTGGCTGGCTGTGTTTCTGGGCATGGTTGGTCAGCTTAGGCTATTTCTTTGATTACCTTGCGGATAATACTACTGAAGCACAACCTGTTGCACCGGTAAAAGCCATTATTGTTTTAGGCAGTGGCGTAGAAAATGGACAACCTTCTGCGACGCTGGCAAAACGATTGGATCGTGCGGCTCCTGTAGCTTTAGCGCAGCCTGATGCAAAACTGGTGCTGACAGGTGGGATAGATTATGGTGAAACCGAAAGCGAAGCTGTGGTGATGTCTGATTATTTACAGCAGCAATATCATATTCCTATGTCACAAATCATTCTGGAAGATAAAAGTACCAGCACTGAACTGAACCTTAAAAATAGTCAAACTTTATTACAAGCCCAACACATCAATATCCAGCAACCGATTGCAATTGTCACCAGTGATTTCCACACCTTAAGAGCTGCCGCCATTGCTAGAAAACAAGGGTATCGTAATATTACCCTGCTCGGAGCGACCACACCATTGCCAACACGCTATAACGCCTGGTTAAGAGAATATTTTGCTTATGCCAGTGGCTGGCTGCTGAATGAATATTGATTGAGCCCTTTACTATTCCAATGAGGATGAAGCTGGCTGATGTAAACGAATATCACGCGGTAACGGTAGTTTTAACTCAGCAAATACATCGGGTCGTTGTAAGTAAATCTGGTATAAAAAGTTCTTAATATCTAACAATAAAGCATCGGGGCTAACCAGCAGGTTATTCCCTTCAGGGGTTAAATCTAAAGATAAGATGGTATTATTTTCTTTTAAAAATGGAATCATCTTCTCAATAAAAGCCAATAAGGGTACTTCCTGAATTTCGTATTGTGCCCAGTTGTCTTTAATCAGTAATTTCGCCAAGCTTTTATTTTGCCACACCGATAATGCATGCTGACCTGATGGTGTTGAACATAAAGCCCAGCCGTCATGATAGAGCGCTATCACGTGACGTTGCATAATAATATTTTGAATAAACTGACGGTAAGTGTCTTTAAGTGAAGAATTGGCAGATGTAGCTTGAGATTTCGACGCAGCCTTGCGTTGATAAGGATTTCTCATAAAGTACTTCGTATTAGAATCATTATTGATGCTAATCATAAAATAACTTTGTATTGATTACAATGATATGAGATTGGGGAAGATATATGGTGGGCGCTGACGGGATCGAACCGCCGACATTCTGCTTGTAAGGCAGACGCTCTACCAACTGAGCTAAGCGCCCTGAGCGAGGATCAACAAAGCGAAGCTTTGTCTGAGCGCAAGAGAAAAATCTTTGATTTTTCTAATGGCATCTCGTATCAGAGATCAAGTATAAAAATACTTGTTAAAACTAACATTCTCTTAAACTGATATCAAGAGAATGGCGCAGCGGACGGGGCTCGAACCCGCGACCCTCGGCGTGACAGGCCGATATTCTAACCAACTGAACTACCGCTGCACTGTATTACTTCCATAGAGAAGTAAATGTCACAAATTATGGTGGGCGCTGACGGGATCGAACCGCCGACATTCTGCTTGTAAGGCAGACGCTCTACCAACTGAGCTAAGCGCCCTGAGCGAGGTAACAAATCTAAAGCCATGCTTTAAAACTTGTTTAAATATAAAAGAAATAAATTCTAATCTATTCAACTCTAGCTATTCTTGCAATCTTAAAGTGGCGCAGCGGACGGGGCTCGAACCCGCGACCCTCGGCGTGACAGGCCGATATTCTAACCAACTGAACTACCGCTGCACGATAATTTTGCAATCATAGCAAACGACTATTAAAACTTAAGTGGCGCAGCGGACGGGGCTCGAACCCGCGACCCCCGGCGTGACAGGCCGGTATTCTAACCAACTGAACTACCGCTGCACTTGAGTCTTAACGTAAAGGCTTGGTGGGCGCTGACGGGATCGAACCGCCGACATTCTGCTTGTAAGGCAGACGCTCTACCAACTGAGCTAAGCGCCCTTAACGTCTTCATCGTTTGTGAGGTGCATTATAGAGAATCTTTACAGCCTGTCAAACGCTTTTGCCATTCTTTTCTGAAAAAACCGTACGAATGATTAAAAAATAAGTGATTCCATGCAAAAACTGATATTTTCGTATTTTATTTAAGCACTTATTTGCATTTTCACATATCGTTTTCTAAGGCTTGTTCGGATATATACACCAGCGCCTGTTCGGAAACGAGTTCAAATAGCTCGACAATTTCATCATTTTTCATTCGAATACAACCATGCGACATCGGAACACCCATTGGCTCTGTATCCGGCGTACCATGAATATAGATATAACGCTTAAAGGTATCGTGCCCTTCCCCATGGTTGAAGCCTTCTTCAAGACCATCCAGCCATAAAATCCGCGACAAGATCCAGTCTCGTTGAGGAAATTGCTGGGCTAATTGCAGGTCATACACCTCACCCGTCGGTTGGCGTGCAATAAATACTGCATTCTTTGGTGCATCGCCGCCAATCTTTTGGGCAACCTGATGCCAGCCTCTTGGGGTCTTTCCACTATTTTCCTGTTCACCAATACCGTTTTTGCCCGAAGAGATCACATAGAATTTATTCTGTTTCGGCAAACGTAGTGTTTGCTGTGCCAAGTCTATGATGATGTCTGCCTGATCAAGGGTATAGGTCATTGTTATCTCGATAGATGATAGAACATCTTCATTTCAACATAGATGAAGCCATTTTTCTTGTAGTTTTCAGTAGTTTTCGTGGGTCTTGGCGATATGCCCTCAGGTATGGCCTTTTCTCACTTGCCACTCGCGGCATATGAGCCATATTTGATGCGAGCTCTTGCTCATGAAAATAACTTTCACAAGAGCGTTGCTTAACTCGCCACTCGCAGCATAGCTGCTCGTCTTGCACTCGGACAAAGCGTTGCTTTGTTTATCCTCGTTCAGGCTCGGGGCGTAACCATAACCACACAGCCACGATAAACATGGTGACATCGGTAAAGACTTTCACCCAAAACGGTGCGTTGGTGAACAGCATCAGGATACCGCTGAGCAGCATCATGATACTGGCAATCCATTTCGCCTTCCGCGGGACTGTGCCATGTTCACGCCAGTTGCGTAAAGTCGGACCATATTTAGGGTGATTTAATAACCAGGCATCCATTTCCGGCCAGCCTTTGGAAGCCGCCCATGCAGCCAGAATCAGGAAAACCGTGGTGGGCATGCCTGGTAAAATTGCTCCAATGATTCCCAACGTAATAAAAATCACGACCAAGCTACGCCAGAATAAAGTTTTCATTGAGCAATTAACCAACACCTGTTTACAACCGTGCTAGTATAAAGCGTTTTTATTGTGGTTTCTTAAACTTAACCTATTATTTCCATGATTGAGTGGCTTGATGTCGAAAATGCTTACCACCCCTTGTTTTTTTGAGCCGTGGTTACAGTTTAACAATCCGATCGTACGGCATTTGGCCTTCTGTATTGCCAGTCCCAATATACTGGCTGACATTCCAGACGATCTCAGCCTAAAAAATCATTTTGAATTACATCCAGATCCGGTCTGGCAAACCCATTATCAAAATTATGAATCACGTTTAAAGCAACTGGATGTGCAGCCACAGCCACTGATTGATTTTCTGGCTCAACTCAAAAGCACACGACTGGGCCTACGTTTTGAAAATCTGCTCTGGTTTTGGCTACTGGACGATGATTATCATTCTTATCAGTTGCTCGGACACAGCATTCAAAAAATTGCAGGTGCGGTAACTTTAGGTGAACTGGACTTTGTTTTGCTCAATCAGGAAACGCAACAAGTTGAGCACTGGGAAGTGGCTTTAAAATATTATTTAGGCGAAGGAAAGCTGGCGCTGGCTCAATGGTTTGGATTGAATAGACAAGATACCTTACAGCGCAAACTCAAACATTTTACCGAACGTCAATTCCAGTTTACTGAAGCCAACAACCATCTCATTCAACGTAAGTTTGCAGTCATGAAAGGTCAGCTGTACCTGCCTACGCAACAGGATAAATCAAGTCTTCCATCCTGGATTAATACTTCACGGCGTTTAGGTCAATGGGGAACTCAGATACCAAGTACGCCTTATTATCGCTTGCAAAGACATGAATGGCTCTGTCCTGATCAGGAGGCTTCTTCACAACCCGCTCTCTGGTGGAGCAATGGTCTTTATTATCAGCACGCACCAACGCCTAGTTATTATATGTTCCGCCAACCATCGCTTTTATTTAGTTTAACTTCATTCACTTGTTAATAGCTAAGATAACATTTTATAACACATTTACCATCAAACCCTTATGTTCATTTTGCAGTAATTTTTTTAGCCTCTTAAGTACATCATAATTACATTTAAACGGAGAAGATGATGAAAAAAATCTTAGTTGCTTCGATCATGGCTGCTGTTGTTTTAACTGGCTGTAATACATTTAAGGGTTTTGGTAAAGATGTATCTAAAGCAGGTGACAAAGTTACTCAGACTGCCGAAAAAACTCAGGATAAAATGTAATTTTTTTAGAACAAGCTGTACCGAACCTTATCTAGAACTAGATAAGGTTTATTTTTAATACCTTTCTCCATCAGATTCCCCTATTATACCGGTTCATATTTCACCAGATTTAGCTACATCTCGCATGAACCATTCCGATACGCTTGAACTTAGTTTACAACTCCTACGCCAGCCTTCAGTAACTCCTGTTGACCATGATTGCCAGAAGATTATGGCCGAACGCTTAGCAAAGATTGGCTTTAATATCGAAAACATGCGTTTCGAAGATGTTGATAATTTATGGGCGCGTCGTGGTACTGAAAATCCGGTATTCTGCTTTGCAGGCCATACCGACGTGGTGCCGACCGGCCATTTAGATGCATGGAATTCAGACCCGTTTTTACCGAGTATTCGTGATGGAAAACTCTATGGTCGTGGCTCCGCCGATATGAAAACTGCATTGGCGGCCATGGTGGTTGCATCGGAACGTTTTGTTTCCAAACATCCCAACCATAAAGGTTCAATTGCATTCTTAATCACTTCGGATGAAGAAGGCCCATCGATTAACGGTACCGTTAAAGTGGTTGAAACACTGGAAGCGCGCAATGAAAAGATGACCTGGTGTCTGGTCGGTGAACCATCCAGCACGCATCAGTTGGGTGATATTGTTAAAAATGGTCGTCGTGGTTCGTTGAATGCGGTTTTAACCGTTCATGGTAAACAAGGCCATGTGGCCTATCCGCATCTGGCTGAAAACCCGATCCATACTGCATCTAAAGCCCTCAATGAACTGTGTGAAACAGTCTGGGACAATGGCAATGAATATTTCCCTGCCACTTCTTTCCAGATTTCCAATATTCAGGCAGGCACAGGCGCGACCAATGTGATTCCAGGTACATTGAAAGTCACCTTCAACTTCCGTTATTCAACTGAAGTTACCGCCGATATCCTGAAACAACGTGTGCTTGAGACTTTAGATAAACATCAGCTCAACTATGATATTCAGTGGACTTTGTCTGGCTTACCCTTCCTGACTCCGGTAGGCGAGCTGGTGAACGCAGCAAAAACCGCGATTAAAAATGTGACTGGCGTTGATACCGTACTTTCAACCAGTGGTGGAACCTCTGATGGCCGCTTTATCGCGCCAACCGGTGCACAGGTGCTTGAGCTGGGCGTATTGAATGCCACCATCCATCAGATCAATGAGCATGTCAATGTTGCCGAATTAGAACCGTTAGCTGAAATCTATGAGCAAATTTTAGTGGAACTGCTTGCTTAAGCTTGTAGCTGAACGCACAAAAAAAGGAACTCCAATGAGTTCCTTTTTTATTACAACCCCAGTTGGGTTTGGATGTTTTGCAGATTGGGGACATAAAACCTGTTCTCCCCCATCTTCACATATTGAAAGACCGTCTTATCATCGATGTCCCGTTCTTCATCGACAATCTCCGAAATACGTAAACGGATCGACTCAGGCATTTCATTACAGACCAGAGCAAAACGCTGCGATACATCTTCACCTTCGATCACCAGTGCCACACCTTGTTTCTGTGCAGGATCATTTACAGCGTACACAGGCAGCTTTAAATCATGCCATTCAATATGTTCAACATTGGTCTGGGTATCCATTGCCGACAACACGATATTTTGCGGTAACAGCATCGGAACCTTTTGATGACATTCAATAATGTAGGCATCAATAAATCCGGTTGAAACTGTAATTAAATGTTGTAACTCTTGCTGGTCAATCTGCCCCAATGCCGAGTTTGCGCCTTTATTTACCATTCTTTGCTACCTCTTAGCGCACAGCCAGTAAAGTTTCAATATTTTCCAGCAAAGCCTCTTCCTGGAACGGTTTACCCATATATTGACTTACACCGAGTGACAATGCGCGTTCACGATGTTTCTCACCGGTACGTGAGGTGATCATGATAATTGGCAAGTCCCGATGCAATTCATGGTGTCGAACCAGATTGGTGACCTCGAAACCGTCCATACGCGGCATTTCAATATCCAGTAGCATCAGATCAGGTTTCACTGTTTCGAGCTGCTCCATCGCATCCACACCGTCTTTGGCCGTGACCACATCATAGCCCTGGCGCTCTAACAGACGTGAAGTGACCTTACGTACGGTGACCGAGTCATCGACAATCATGATCAGGCGACGTTCATCATAACGCTGTTTAGTATAGCTTTCATCAGCCTGCTTGCTACGTGCAGTTGACTGCGCTTGTCGTGCAATATTCTGACCATCCAGAATCAAACAGACCTGACCATCCCCCAGAATGGTTGCACCCGCAATCACGCCAATACTGGAGAACTGCTGTCCGACCGGTTTCACCACAATCTGACCACGTGAACCAATCAACTGATCCACCAGTAATGCCGTAGTCTGGCCTTGGGCGCCTTTGATCAGCAACACCGGTAAAGAATGCACCACGCCACTCAAACGCGGTATTGGCTGGCCTGCCACAAACTCAGAAAGATAGCGTAAACGGTAACGTTCCTGGTCAATGGTGAAATAGTCGTCCTGACTGTCAAAGTACTGCTCCAGTGCCATAGGTGAAATACGCACAATACGGTCGATCTGGGCCAGCGGGAATGCAAACTGTTGATCGCCTGCTTTAACCATCAAGGCATCACTGACCGCAACCGTGGTTGGAACACGGATGGTAAAGGTCGTGCCTATGCCATAGGTGGACGCCACACTGACATGGCCGCCTAGGGCTTTAATATCGCTTTGTACCACATCCAGCCCGACACCACGCCCAGAAATCTGGGTGACCTGAGCCGCAGTACTGAAACCCGGATGGAAGATAAATTGTAAAATCTCTTCCTGTTCCAGCTTCTGATCTGGCGTCATTAAACCGGTTTGCAGTGCTTTTTCCTTGATGCGGTTGACATCAATGCCCTTACCATCATCACTGAAGGTTACGACCACATCAGTACCTTGACGGCCAATGTTCAAGACAATATGCCCGGTTTCAGCTTTCTTGGCCTGTAAACGCTGTTCACGATCTTCAATCCCATGGTCAATCGCGTTACGCAACATGTGCTCAAAAGGTGCAACCAGACGTTCAAGAATACTGCGGTCTAATTCCCCTTCAGTATTGTTCACCACCAATTCGGTTGGGCGATTTAATGCCGAAGCCGTTTGACGCACGATACGCTGTAAACGCGGTAACAGACGTGAGAATGGTACCAGACGGGTACGCATGAGGCTTTCTTGAATTTCAGCCTGAATACGGGATTGCTGTAATAGCAAACCTTCTGTATCACGAATCTTTTCAGACAATGTGGTCTTGAAATCCACCAAGTCTGAAGCTGACTCGGCCAGTGATTTTGACAACTGGTTCAGCGATGAATACTGATCCATCTCTAATGGGTCGAAGTCGGCATAACGCGCATCTTCCCCGCCATGTCGTGCAATAATCTGGCTTTCCAGCTCACCTTCCATTCGACGTAACTGGTCGGCCAAGCGCTTGATCGCCAGTTCCATTTCTGTCAGCGTACCGCCGAGTTGCCCCAGATCCATCTCGATACGTGAACGGTTAATCGCATTTTCCCCTGACAGGTCAATCATCTTCTCGATGACATCTGCAGAGACACGAATCATCTCATTATTCTGCTCAATTCGCTCTGTCGTTTCCCACTCGCCCAGCATTGACGGCGGTTCTGTGCCATCGCCCTGAACAAACTCCATGTTATATTCAGGCGTAAAGATATCTCTCGCCGAAAGTTTCTGAGGAAGTTGTGCCGAAACATCGACAAACTCCATCTTCTCCAGACTTTGTTTTAAGCCATCAAAATTGGCATATTGACGTTTAAAGATGGCCTCATGCAACCATGCCAATGCGGTATTTAGCAGATTGTCATACACATTTGAATTGAAATGATGCACACCAAACTGCTCAAAAGCATTTTCCAGATGGTAGGCAATCACGGCAATGGCATCCATTTCAGCCATGCGCGCGCCGCCTTTTAAGCTGTGGGCATTACGCTGTAACTGCAGCAACACACTACGATTACCGCGTTGTTCAAACCATTGCCTCAATAAGCTTTGAGCCTGTTCCAGTAACTCTTCTGCTTCCTCCAGGAAAGTCTGCTCCACCAACGAGCGGACATCATCATCCAATGTCGCTGCTACCGTCTCAACGCTTTGAATTGCTGAGCTCGCATCAAGTATTTCATCCGAGGCAAGAGGGCTAGTTTCTGGCTGCAAGGTCAGCGTTTGCGTATCAGGTTCAGCTTCAACTAAGTCAGGTACTTCTGACTGGGCCTCAACAACATCCGCTTCAATTGCTGCAAGGGTCTCTACCGGCTCAAGCATTACAGGTGCAACCGTTTGGTCTGCCTGTTGCAGTAACTGCACCACATGCGTTGATGGATAATCGGTTTGCTGATCGCGAATAGTCTGAATCCGGTCTGCAATGTCATCCTGAACTAAGCGAATAATCGCAACCAGTTGTGGTGTTGCCTGAATGTGCTGATTGATCAGCTTTTCATAGAGGCTTTCCAGCTCATGCGCAATCAGGCCAATATGAGGCGCCTGAATCATATTTGCCCCGCCTTTCAGGGTATGCAAATAACGCATTAGATTTTTTAGCGCATTTAAGTTGTGATGATCGGCGGTCCAAGTAGTTAAGTCCGCATCAATTCCGGCAAGCAGTTCATCGGCTTCTTCAAGGAAAATATCCAGCAAGTCTGGATCGAAGTCACGATTGGACGCTGCTGATTGTAATTGTTGCTGATCCAGTGCCAGTTGTGCGGCAAATACAGTGACATCAACAGTCGCATTGGCTGGGGTTGCTGTTTCCGAAATACTTGTATCAACAGCGCTATCATTAGCCTGTGTTTCAACCGTTTCAAGAACAGGTTGCGGCATAGCGGAAGTAACATCAGTTTGCGGAGCTATAACCGCGATTTTTTCCAGATTATGGAGAGCAGCCAAAGTATGCGTTGCTGGATAATCGACCTGCTGATCACGGATAATCTGGATACGATCCGCAATATCATCCTGTACCGCACGAATCACGGCAATCAGTGCCGGCGTTGCTTGAACCTGCTGGTTAATCAGCTTTTCATAAATGCTTTCCAGCTCATGCGCAATCAAACCGATATGAGGAGCCTGAATCATATTTGCTCCCCCTTTCAAGGTATGCAAATAACGCATCAGATTCTTTAAGGCATCCACATTGTTATGATTCACCGCCCATGTATTTAGATCAGTATCAATACCGGCAAGCAGTTCATCTGCTTCTTCAAGGAAGATATCCAGCAAGTCTGGATCAAAATCACGGTTGGCTTCATCGGCATTTAACTGTTGCTTATCCAGTGCAAACTGGGCAGCTAAGTCAGTCACAGCGCTTGACGTTGCGTGTGGTTCAATTGCCAAAGTTTCTTCAACTGTATGGGTCTCGACATCCACAGGTTCTTGCGGCACAGACTCAACATTTTGCTGGGTAAATGAACTCAGTTCATTTAAGACACGTTCATGGGCTTTGGTTAAAGTGACACGCTGGCCGGCTGCCAAGGTATCAAACAACTGGATAAACTGTTGATGTACCTGATGATAGAGTTCAAAGGCATAATCCAGATGAAGTAAACTTGGTTTAAAAATAAGATCCTGATAGCTTGAACGCAACAAGCTGGTGTACTGATACATGCCAATCGTTGCATGATGATGCGTATGCTGTAACAGAATTTCTGCCTGCTGACTCAATAACTCGATATATTGCGGGAACTCATGCCGTGCACGTTTCTCGAAATCAAACTCGACATCCAGTAAATCGTTAATTTCCAATTCAATTAACTGAGACACCAGACCTTGTGGCCGTACTGCATCGCCATGCTTTTCTTCGAGCTGGAAATCATAACCATCCCAAGCAACATTAAACGTCTCATAAATTTCATTGAGCTTTTGTGAGCTGCCTGCATGCTTCAAGGTATGTAAATAATCCCCAACAAACTGCGCATAATGCGTCAGCAAAGCCGTTTCATCCGAACTTGAGTCCAGTTCTTCCTGCAATAAGGTTTTAAACAGGTTTTCAACTTTTGAGCTGGCCTCAAAGACATGATCGACATGCGCCATGGCAGAACTGCCACGCAAGGTATGCAATGCACGAATCAGGGTATTGTATTGATCATTGCTTGGACGATCATTTTGTAAGAACTGGTTGATGGTCGCCAGATGCTCTTCGGCCTCTTCCTGGAAAATGGCCAGGGTTTCTTTGGCCAAGGCCTCATCTTCAAATGGTACAATCCCTTCAAGCTCCGAGACAGACTCAACCTGCTGTGGCGCTTGTTCCTGTGTATCCGTTGCAACGAGAGCATCATCTCCTGGCTCAAGGCCAGTCAACACCTGTTCATGATTAAGATCAATGGCAAGATTTAAAAGCTCTGCCAGCGCAGGTTCAGGACTTTGCTGCTGTTGTAATTGTTGTCCGAGTAAAACCAAGGGTTTGAAATCAACCTGATGGGCCTGAACCACCTTAAAGTCATGCGCCAGTTTAAAACGATAAAGATTAAAAACCGTCTGTACATAGCGTTGAATATCAGCATTCAAGGTAATCGTGCCCGCAATCACACGATTTAAAGTATCTTCAACGGTCCATGCCAGCTCACCCGACGACTTCGCCCCGACCATTCTTCCAGAGCCTTTTAAGGTATGGAAATGACGGCGAATATCGCTCAGCACATTCTGTTGATGTGGTTGTTCTGTCCATTGAACAAGTAATGGTTCTAACTCAACAAAGATCTCATCCAATTCTTCAATAAAAATTTCAAGAATCTCTGCATCTTGTTCAAGATAACTGTCTTCAGGAAGCGTCATCGTTTCAACTAACGTTTTTAATATTTGTTTCATAGCTGCTTCTTTCGTTTTTATCCACTAAATGTGGGTAAAAATTACGTCTATCTATCAGACAAGATGTAGTTCCACTGCGCCATCACCTTGTTGAGATATCCAACACATCTAAAATGGAAAGACAGACACCCCCATCTGCCTTTCCAATTCGGTTTACTCAGGTAACTTAAAGTCAGTTACTGATTCACGTAACGATTCAGCCATGTTTGCCAACTCAGAAACCGAGCGTGCGGTATCAAACGTAGCGGTAGTCGTTTGTGAGGTAATTTCCTGTACGACATTCATCGTGGTCGCAATATGACTGGCAGAAGCCGACTGAAGTTTTGCCGCATCCGAAATGCTTGCAATCAGTTTCGCCAAGTCACCCGATACCGTTTGAATCTCATCCAGTGCAATCCCCGCATCTTTTGCCAGATTCGCACCACGTACCACCTCGGAAGTGGTTTGTTCCATTGAGATTACGGCTTCATTGGTATCGGTTTGAATGGTTTTCACCAGACTTTCAATCTGTTTGGTTGCTGATGCAGAACGTTCTGCAAGACGCTGTACTTCATCAGCAACGACTGCGAAACCACGACCTGCTTCACCGGCCATCGATGCCTGAATGGCGGCGTTTAAGGCCAGAATGTTGGTCTGGTCGGCAATATCGTTAATCAACGAGACGATATTACCAATCTCTTGAGAAGACTCACCCAGACGTTTAATACGTTTCGAGGTTTCCTGAATCTGTTCACGAATGTGATCCATCCCTTCAATCGAACGGTTTACCACTTGCGCACCATTGGTCGCAATCTGTACCGAACGTTGTGCTACATCAGCAGATTCAGAAGCGTTGGCAGATACTTGGTCAATCGACAGTGCCATTTCGTTCATGGCGGCAGACGCACCCGCAATTTCTTGCGCCTGATGTTCAGAAGCTTCGGCTAACTGGTTGGTAATGTTTTGAGTATCTTGGGTATAGCGTGCCACTTCTTGCGAAGTATCGGTGATTCGCGATACCAGGTCACGTAACTGATCGATCGCAAAGTTAATCGAGTCGGCAATGGCACCGGTAAAGTCCTCAGATACTGTTGCATAAGAACGTAAGTCACCATCTGCCAAATCCGCGATTTCATCGAGTAAACGTAAAATCGCATTCTGGTTACGGTCATATTCGTCTTGTAGACGTGTTACACGCTCTTTATCGGTATTACTACGTAAAGCCAGTAATTGCAGTGCAGAGAAGACCAACAGACCTAAAGCACCAATCAGTACGATACCGGCAATGACATTGCCCCAGCCGCCTTCCGCTTTATTGGACAAATCATTGAGTGAATTCAACAGTGCATCAGACTGCGAAAAGATTTGTGAAGAGGCCTGACGGACACGCACGATCTGGTTGGCGTTTTGTAATACCGTTGCCGCTGCTGATTTCAACACGGCATCATAGTCAGACTTAATGCTGTCCACAGATTCACGTAAGGCAGCCGAGCTGATACGGTCTACACCCAGTTCAGAGCTACCGTTTAATTGGGCATTTAAATACACACCGAAGGTATCAATATCGGCACCGAAGTCATTTGCAGAAACACTAGAGTTATCTGTACCGACCAGCACCGAGTTGATCGAACGTAAAATACGTTCCGCAATAAAGACTTGGTTCTTGGTAATAATTACCTGACTACTCGGCATGTTCTCACGCACCATCTGGTCCACCATCAGGTTATATTCAGCCTGAATCTCGGGGATGGTATCGCTAATCGCAATGTTGGTATCATAAAGCTGGTTAATGACTTTCTGTTGTGAGGCAATCAAGTCAATATTCTTGGAAATGCCGCCCCAAAGTTCGCTCACCTTCTTGTATTCATCAGAACCTTTACCATAAACACTTTCAACCGTTTCCAGGTTTTCGGTAAATTGCTTTTCTGACTCAACCAGCTTTTTCATCTCTTCAGGTTTACCAGAAGCGGTGGCTTCGGTGGCCTGACGCGAAATGGTTTGCGATAACAGACGCAACTCACCCAGACTACGGGTTAACTGGTTTGAACGCGGCACACTAACGAACAAGTAGATTAAGAGGATGACTGCAAGGGCCAAAGCAATTAAAGCACGATAGATAATCGGTTTAGATTTCTCACTTTCACCGAATAAACGGGAAAACTGATCGAGTTGCGTTCGTATATTGTCTAGGAACGCGCCCCCCTTTTTCAGTCCCGCACTATCACTACCATTCTTTTTTTTAAGTTTAAAGCCCATATCAGCTTCTCCCCGAAATACGCCTTTATGTTCCGTAGCGCATTAAATTAGTTTATAAATTTTATTGATGCATTCATGTATTGAGGATTTTTTAATAACCGACTCAATAAGAACACATGCCATTGTTGATTATGCTGGTGGAAATGACCTTGACAATAGTCTTTTAACTTATGGTCCAGATCATTATTTTGAGAGAAAAAACTCTTTTTATTAAAGTGCTGAATCCCCAAAACCTGATCAACGACCAACCCCACATAATGATCTTGATGGCTAATACAAATCACTTTTTGCGTCGGAGAAAACTGGCTTCTTTGTCCTGAAATAAAATGTGTCAAATCAGAAACTGAAAGCAGTCTTCCACGAATATTGGCCAAACCACGTACCCACGCCTGGGTATTTGGTACCGGTGTATATTTCGGAGGATAAATTACCTCGGAAATTTCCCCCAATGGCGCAACAAAATATTGCCCCAACATCTCAAATGCGATGCCCGACCAGCGGTGAGTTTCGTTTTGAGTTGAAGTGTATTGCTTATTGCCTCGCTTGGATAAGCGAAGCAATTCGATAAATCCATTTGCTGCCATACCCTATCCCGTATTGAATCATGAGAAGGCTCAGATTGAGCGAAATTAACTTAATAGTTGTTTAATCACATCAATCAGCTGTTGTTCATCGACAGGTTTGGTCAAATAGTCGCATGCACCCTGACGTTTCCCCCAGACACGGTCCGTGGCCTGATCTTTGGTACTGACAATTACAACCGGAATATGCTGTGTGTCTTTGCCTTTACTGATCTGGCGTGTGGCCTGAAAACCATTCATGCCCGGCATCACCACATCCATCAGCACCAGATCAGGTAATTCTGCTTGTGCTAAAGTCACACCATCTGCGCCATTAGTTGCTTCAATGACGTCATAACCATGCTTGGTTAAAATTTCTCTAAAGCGAAAAGTTTCAGTAGGTGAATCATCTACAATAAGTATGCGAGCCATTTTTTCCTCAATCTTTAATTTTATGCGCTGACGTGGTTGCGAATCGCGTTTAACAACTCATCTTTACTGAATGGCTTGGTTAAATATTCATCCGACCCCACGACACGGCCTTTCGCCTGATCAAACAAACCGTCTTTGCTTGATAACATAATGACTGGAATATTCTGGTAATTTAGTGAGTTTTTGATTAATGCGCAGGTTTGGTAACCGTCTAAACGAGGCATCATGATGTCAACAAAAACGATATCCGGATTAGCTTCTGCAATTTTTGACAATGCTTCAAAGCCATCAACCGCCGTAATGACTTCACAGCCTTCACGTTGCAATAACGTTTCAGCTGTACGACGAATCGTTTTGGAATCGTCAATCACCATCACCTTTAAATTCTGAAATTTATCTTCCATTTATTGTCCTGCCCCAATACTCAATACAAATTATGGTTGGTTTAATTTGTTTTATACAGATCAGTTGATATTTTTAACATATCTTTACTTGCATTATCAATGAAGTTTTTTGAACCAACCTATCAGTTTCGCTACACAATCCTAAACAGGTCACACTTTTAATTAAATTCCTAATTTTTTTGCCGAATAAGTATTTTTAATTGTCTAAATTAGCACTAATATACAACTGATTATTATTTAAAAATAAGTGATTTAATTAACTTTTTTTCGGGGAATGTAATGACTGGTTCGTTAAAGTGCGGTTTCCGCATTCGTCACTTTAGCACGATTGCTCGTACTTACATCTGCTCATTTTTTATATGCTTTGTGTCCAGCACCTGTTTTGCCGGAATAGAGTCTTCCAAGGCCACCTGGTATCGTTATTACGACAAGAACGGCGTAGCCAATGTCAGCACTTCGGTCACCCCTGAACATATCCGTTATGGGTATGAAGCGCTGGACCGCAATATGCAGGTGATGAAGCGCAATCGTCCTTATAATGCTGCTGCGGATGCACAACAGTCGGCTCAACGTGAATCGGTTGCCCGCCGTCGTGAACAGGATTTAAGATTAAAACGCGCCTATGGCAACCCGCAAATTGCGACGGCAAAACGTGACCAGATTTTGGCAAACCTAAAAAAACAGCTCAATTATCAACAAGAACAATTACAGCAACTGCAAAAAGATAAAATCGCTTTCAAGCGTCAGGAAATGGATTACCATCGTAAAGGTGAAATGCTGCCAGCCCAGTTAAAAATTAATCTGGACAATAATTCCAAAAATATTGAGAACGTCAAAAAAACCGTGGAAAGCCTGCGCAATGCCTACCACAAAACCGAGGCAGAATATGCCGATATCATCGCCCGTTTAAACGCATTACAATAAAAATCAGTCTTTAAAAGCCGCATATGACAGCTTTAACCTCTCCCTTTGCTCTGCTAAATACCCCTAGATTTTCAACATTTACATACATTGCAGTGCTTTATACTGCGCTAAATTGAATGATTCATGTCATAATGCCAGCAGCTCAAAGTGAGCCGATTATTTTTGCTCCTTGTTGTAGCATCTTTTAAATAACACTTAACTTTAGGACAGTTTCCATGCGCGCAAGCCGCTTTTTATTTGCAACGTTAAGAGAAACCCCAAATGATGCTGAGGTCATTTCACACCAGCTCATGTTACGTGCGGGGATGATTCGTAAACTCGCTTCTGGCTTATACTCTTGGTTGCCCATGGGAACGCGTGTTTTAAAGAAAGTCGATGCCATTGTGCGTGAAGAGATGAACCGTTCAGGTGCATTAGAAGTCTTTATGCCAGTGACGCAACCTGCGGCATTATGGGAAGAATCTGGCCGTTTTGAACAATACGGCCCAGAATTATTACGCTTTAAAGATCGTCATGATAATCCGTTCGTACTGGGTCCAACCCACGAAGAAGTGATTACCGATTTAGCCCGTAATGAGCTGAAAAGTTATAAGCAATTGCCGCTGAATTTCTATCAGATCCAAACCAAATTCCGTGACGAAATTCGTCCACGTTTCGGGGTGATGCGCTCGCGTGAATTCATCATGAAAGATGCATATTCATTCCATACCGATCAGGCGTCATTGCAAGAAACCTATGACGTGATGTATGACACCTACAGCCGTATCTTTACCCGCTTAGGTCTGGATTTCCGTCCAGTACAGGCAGATACCGGTTCAATTGGTGGTTCAGCTTCACATGAGTTCCATGTACTTGCAGCCAGTGGTGAAGATGATATCGCGTTCTCGACTGAATCTGATTATGCAGCCAATGTTGAAATGGCTGAAGCGGTTCTGGTGGGCGAACGTGCTGCCGCGACTCAAGCTTATACGCTTGTCGACACACCCAATCAGAAAACCATTGCAGATGTTTGCCAGTTCCTGAATGCAGATGCCAAGCAATCAGTCAAAGCGCTACTGGTACAAGGCCCAGCCGATGAAAAAGGCAATACACCTGTGGTTGCCCTGTTCTTACGCGGTGACCATGAGCTAAATGATATTAAAGCTGAAAAACATCCGTTAATTGCTGCACCTTTAACTTTTGCAACTGAAGCACAGTTACAAGAACATGGTTTGACTGCTGGCTTCTGTGGCCCACAAGGTCTGGTTGAAAAAGGCTTAACCGTGATTGTCGATCGTGCCGCATCGGTATTAGCTGATTTTGTTGCCGGTGCCAATGAAGTGGACAAACATGCGACCGGTGTCAACTGGGATCGTGATGCCAAATTCACAGAAGTATTTGACTTACGTAATGTAGTTGAAGGCGATCCATCTCCAGATGGTAAAGGTACACTTCAGATCAAACGTGGTATTGAAGTCGGTCATATCTTCCAGCTCGGCACCAAATATTCAGAAGCCTTAAACTGTAAAGTATTGGGTGAAGATGGTAAGCCATTAACCGTGACCATGGGTTGTTATGGCATTGGTGTAACACGTGTAGTGGCTGCGGCGATTGAACAAAACTTCGATGACAAAGGCATTATCTGGCCACAAGCGATTGCACCGTTTGAAGTGGCAATCGTACCGATGAATGCACACAAGTCACCGCGTACCCTCGAAGCAGCTGAAGCGCTTTATGCAGAACTGCAAGCACAAGGCTACGACGTGTTACTGGATGACCGTAATGAACGTCCAGGCGTGAAATTCTCTGATCTTGAATTGATGGGGATTCCACATCGTATCGTGATTGGTGAAAAAGGTCTGGATGCAGGCACTTTTGAATACAAAGGTCGTCGCGATGCCGAAGCAAGCAATCTGAATAAAGAAGAATTAATGGCAAAACTGCTCCGTTAATCCGACTAACAGATGTAAAAAAGCCGTTTAATTTAAACGGCTTTTTTATGGCTCAATTATACGGTTAAATCTTTTACCGTCTCAGAGGAGCCATTATTCTTGACCGATTCAATGCCCTTGTCACGTGACTGTTCACTTGCATACAGCTGGCTACTCCCAATCACCTGATGATTCGCCGCTTTTAAATTAAAATAAGGTTTGTCATTTTTCGACGTTAAACGCTCATAACGGCCATCATCGGGACTATTTTTCTGAACAGATGCAATGCCATTCATTGCCGCTGCTTTGGTTTTGTATAATTCACTATTTAAAACTGGCTCACCATTTCCTGCCTTGAGTGTAAAACGGTATTGCCCATCACTCGCTTGACTTACTTCGAACCATCCTGCCATAAGGACCTCTATTTTTGGAGTTAGTATTGATTGTTATCTCATCCAATATAGATCAGCAATTGCCGTTTAAGAAGATTAAATTTTGTTCAATTTTGGTAATTTACTTTATAACTTAGTTTTCATATTAAGCTAAGTTATAAAGTACTGAGTCCTCGTGCTACTCACTTTCTTTTAAATGTCTGCGTAATATTTTTCCAATATTTGACTTCGGAATTTCACTCACAAATTCGATATATTTTGGACACTTATATGCAGTCAAATTGGCTTTCGCATAAGTTAAAATTTCATCAGCCGTTAAGGACTCGTCTTTTCTGACAATAAAGACTTTGGGAACTTCACCCGATTTTTCATCTTTTATACCAATGGCAGCCACCTCAAGGACTTTAGAATATTGGGCCATCACCTCTTCAATTTCTCTTGGATACACATTAAAGCCAGAAACCACGATCATGTCTTTTTTTCTATCAATCAGCTCAATATATCCCTGCTCATCCATGATTCCGATATCACCAGAACGAAAAAGCTGATTCTGAGTCATCGCCTGTGCGGTTTCTTCCATTTTTTGCCAATATCCCTGCATCACTTGAGGACCGCGTATGGCAACCTCGCCCGCCTGCCCATAAGGCAACTCATTGCCCTGCTCATCAATAATCACCACATCCGTTAAAGGAACAGGAATGCCCACCTTCCCACTGAAAGTAGTTTGACCTTTGGGATTAAATGTTGCCAACGGACCCGTCTCTGAAAGACCATAAACCTCACAAATAATATTGCCAGTCAACTGCTGCCATAGCTCGGCTGTGGCCTGTAAGGTTGGCATTCCTCCGCTCACCGCAAGTTTAAACTCAGAAAAGTCGATAGTTTTAAATGCAGGCTGATTTGCGAGTGTATTAAATATGGTATTTACACCAGGAAAAACATGTGGCGAATAACGATTCCAGGTTTCGAGAATGTAATTGATCTCTCGTGGATTCAATATTAACACCACGGTTTGCCCAGAATATAAGCTGTATAAAATACTAAATGAAAATGCAAATATATGATAAAAAGGCAGAATACATAAAATTCGGCTACTGCCACCTGGGGCTGATAGCACTAGATTCGGAGAAAAAGTAGCATCCATCTGCAAGGTATTAATAAATAAATTTCCATGCGTTAGGATTGTACCTTTAGAAAGCCCTGTCGTTCCGCCTGTATACTGAAGCAAAGCAATATCATTCAGCTCTAATTCAGGTCGCTGATAATCAAGTGAACTGGTCTCATTTATAATATTTTTGAAATAATAGGTATGTCCTTTAAATTCAGGTTGATCCGCTTTGTTTTCTTTTAAATGTGGATATTTAGCTAATGTTTCCTCAGTCAACAAATCTGAAATTGATGTTTGAATAATCGTTTTAACTTTTGTTTGTATTTCAATTTCCTGAAAAGTTGCAATCGCGGCATCAATCATAATCAGTATTTCTGCGCCTGAATCATTTAATTGATATTGCAATTCACGAGCAGTGTACTGAGGATTGACATTAACTGCGATATAACCTGAACGAAGAATTGCACATGCAATGACTGGATATTGCAATACATTAGGCAGCATGATTGCGATGCGTGTTTGCTTCGGCAAATTTAATTGTTGTAAATAACTGGCAAATCGAAGGCTAAGTTCATCCAGTTCTGCATAAGAAAGTATTTGATCGTGAAAAATAAAAGCAGCAGCATGACGGTATTGCTGAAAAGATTGCTCAAGCATCTTAAGGAGAGATTCATGTTGAGCGGGTAACTGTAATTGATGAGAAATATTATATTTCTGGTATTCCTTATGCCAAGGACGATTAATTTTCATTTATAAAGTCTATTTATTGAGTAAAAATTAAAGTATAAATTTTTCTACTCAAATAAAGTGGCTGCTTATGTAAAAGAATGTGAACTACACCACAAAGCATAGCCACATGAAACTTATGATAATTTTTAATACTTTAAATTGAACACCGATCTCTATATTTATTGTTTTGCCCAGTATATATACTTTTTTCTGAGTGGTAAGGGCTCAATATTCTTTCACTAAACATATTCATAAAATAAAAATAGCTTTAAGCTAAATGCAGAAAGGAGCATTTACATGCTCCTTTCCAAGTTATTTGATTAAACTTTTTTCACAAACTCTGACTTCAGTTTCATTGCGCCAACGCCATCAATTTTACAATCAATATTATGACCATCGCTTGCATCTGGCACTAAACGAATGCTTTTTACTTTGGTCCCAACTTTAACCACAGAAGATGAGCCCTTGATTTTCAAATCTTTGACAACCGTGACGCTATCCCCATCAGCCAACACGTTGCCATTTGCATCTTTAATAATGTCTTGTACTTCAGCAGCCTGTGTCTCGCCTTCTTTCCACTCATGTGAGCACTCCGGGCAAATCAATAAATCGCCATCTTGATAGGTATATTCTGATTGGCATTGTGGGCAATTTGGAAAAGACATAAAAAAATCTCAAAAAGGCTATTATGCGGGATAGAGGCTCTTTTTCAAAATTTTAGGGCTGAATATCCTTGCCAAGCAAATAATTTTTTAAGACCAGCGCATGATTTAACTCAGGATCTTGAGCCGCATAAATCAGGGTTAACTGTTGATTTTCAGCCATCTGCCTGAGTTGTTCCACATGTGGATTGCCTTCCAGCTCTTGATAATAACCTTTCTGAAAACTTAACCAATGCTCGGCCTGATGACAAAACGCTTTTCTTAACTCAGTAGACGGTGCAATTTCTTTTAACCACAAGTCCAGATGTGCCCGCTCTTTTGAAATCCCGCGTGGCCACAACCGATCAACCAGCACACGCTGGCCGTCAGTTGCTGCAACAGGATCATAAATACGTTTTATTGCAATCAGCACTTTTTTCTCCTGTTTGAAGTCTGCTTAGCTTTCCATTGAAATATCAATTACCTGACCTTGCACATCAAAGCTGACGCAAATCACATACTGGGTCATCTTATCGGGTAAAGTGAAATCCAGCATTTCACGGCTTTCAATCTCATCACTTTGCCATGAATCGGCCAACACCAATAAATCCAGCACCTGTAACGGTGTAGGTACAGCGCTTCCAGAATATTTTTTCCAATACTCTGGCTCAATTTCTTCAAGATGGTGCTGGATAAACAACTCCACACTCTCTTCTGCCTGCTGATTTTCTAAAGCAGCCCGCATTGCAACACGCGCAAGCTGCTCTCGTCCTTTAACAATTGCTTGTTCAGACATTTGATTCCCCAATTTAATTTATTCATCCAATATTTTTTGTTTTTCTCACTCAACCGATTTTACTTAACGAAAGTCTTTATTCGTCAGGTATCTCCGCTTGAACTAACAGGCCTAACAAATACAAGGATTCTTGCCAGCCCAGATAACAGGCTTCTACAGGAATCACATCAGGAATCCCCTCTTGGGTAATATGCACCTCTGTGCCAACCATAACGGCTTTGAGCTCAATCGTGACCTGAATATCACCGGGTAAGTTTGGATCGTCGAATTTGTCGGTATAACGCAGTAGCTCATTCGGGACAATGTTAATATATTTGCCTCCAAAACCATGCGTTTGTCCTGTGGAAAAATTGGTAAAGGACATTTTATACGTTCCACCCTCCTGTGGATCGAGATGATGAACTTTTGCGGTAAATCCATGCGGTGGTAACCATTTGACCAAGGCATCCGGATCAAGAAAGGCTTTAAAAACACGCGCTGGGGGCGCACTCAATACTCGATGTAGTTTTACTGTTCCAGTCATTATTATTCTCCCATATCACGCTCATTGTGTTTGGTCGATTTATCATAGCGACTTGGCAGGTAAATGCGAGGCCGCTGATCTTTCATTTGAGCACGATTATCGACAATATAAAGCTGCTTTTTTGTGAAAAATGGCGCAAAATAACAGTCCATATTTTAGTGATCAGAATGCAGCTTAGGATTGATCTATGAGTCAACTTGCTTTTACTGCTTTTAGCTTAAATGGTGTAGATGCACAAAAATTTCTACAAGGCCAAGTCACCATTCACGTTGAACGCATACCAGAAAATGAAAGTCGCTATACTGCTATTTGTGATTTAAAAGGACGTATTCATTTTGGTCTATGGATTAAACGATTAAATCCAGAAAGTTTTGAGTTAGTGACCACGCAAGACCAAGCCGAAGAATTTGCCAAGCATATTAAAAAGTTTGGTGCTTTTTCCAAAATGAAATTAGAAGAAACAGGTTCGGTTTTCCCAACAGTCAATGGCATTCAAACCGAGTTTTCTTCAACAGAAACTGATATCAATACCTGGAAAATTCAAGCGATTCAATCTGGACAAGCCTGGATTCAGCAAAGTACCGAACACCTGTTCCAGCCACAAGAATTACGCCTGCATCAACGCGATGGCGTACATTTCGATAAAGGCTGTTACTTAGGTCAGGAAATCGTAGCGCGTCTTTGGTTTAAAGCAAAACCAAAACACTGGTTACACCTGATCCAGGCTCAAGCAGATGTGCCAGCCCCAGCCAGCCAACTGAACAAAGATGTTGAAGTGGTCAATAGTGTGGCATTTGAAGATGGCTATCTCGCACTTGTGATTGCCAAACCTGCTGCACTGACAGAACTTGGAGTGACTGTTCTGGACTTGCCTGAAGCATTGAATGGTGATGTGGCAAGACCTCAATAATAAAGTGACATAAAAGTCCTCCTAGGGGGGCTTTTAAATTATGAATCAAATTATATAAAGAAAATTAAATTATCTTTAAAAATCAACATATATTTATCTAAAACGAATATACATACTTTAATTATTTCTATGGAAACATCTGTGTATAAATTTAGATCATTCTATATTATGACATTAGCAATGTTATTAGGGTCCCAGTCTATTTTTGCCAATACTGAACAAATTAATCAAAGGGTCAAAACTCTTCCAACTCATCTAAACCCAGAGTTTATAGATAAGACACCTATTCCTAATCTATATACGCTTTCAAATATTAGAGGCTCTGTATTAATCGATGCTTCTGGTCGATATTTAATTTATGGAGATGTAATTGATCTTGAGAATATGCAGAACATAGCCGACTATAATTATCAAAAACATTATGCAATCAATCCGAAGCAACTTCCTACAGCTAATGCCTTAAAAGAAGTTAAAGGAAATGGTAAAAGAATCTTATATGTCTTTGCAGATCCCGACTGCCCTGCTTGTCAGGCATTACAAGGTGTTCTTGAAGATGTTAACGATATAACGATTTATACGTTCCCTATGGGACTGACTCATTTACATCCCACCGCAATTGAAACATCGAAAAATATTTGGTGTTCGAAAGATTCTATTAAAGCATGGAAAGCATATTTATTAGATGGGGACAAACCAAACAAAAGGGAAAATACGTGTCATCAACCCATAGACCAGAATATGGAAATTACAAAAAAATATCGAATTAATCTAACCCCGACAATATTTAATTCACAAGGACATAGAATTGTCGGGGTTCCCGAACGAGAAGGTATAGAAAACTTTATTAATAATACTGATCATTAATTAGGTACTTATTTGAACACCCTCTTTATTTGCAGTCGTAATCAATGGCGCAGTCCAACAGCTGAACGTATTTTCGCTCAAGGGTATGGTCTACATACCCGTTCAGCAGGAACCAGCCGCCACGCTAAACATACTATTTCAGTTAGAGATATTGCTTGGGCGGATCAAATTTTTGTGATGGAATCCAGACATAAGCAACAAATTAAAGAAAAGTTCTCAAAACAACTACAACATAAAAAAGTCTTTGTGCTTGATATCCCTGATGATTATCACTATATGGACCCAGAGCTGATTGAGTTGCTACAATTCGCACTGCTGCCCTATTTAAAATAAAGTTGAAATCCCGTTCTTGTCGAAAATAGAAATGAGCGTTATTGTTCATCTATCCTTAACTCGACTGATTTCTAATGAAAATAATGATCAAGACACTGCTTTCAGCACTCACCTTGGGTCTGATTGGTTTGCAAACAATCCATGCAGACAGTAAAACCCTCGAGCAAAACTTCAAAAAAAATTATCCCGAGATTGCTGTCAAATCAGTTAGCCCCTCCCCGTTACCGGGTATTTATGAGGTTTATGCAGCGGGTAAGATGATCTATACCGATGAAACAGCCAAATATCTTTTTTTCGGTAACTTATTGGATGTTCAAAACAAAAAGAATCTGACCGAGGACCGCTTAGCCGAGTTAAGCAAGATTGATATCAAGCAACTGCCGCTTGATCAGGCGATTAAATATGTTAAAGGTAAAGGCGAACGTACACTCTATGTGTTTAGTGATCCGGATTGTCCTTACTGCCAAAAGCTCGAGCAACACATGACTGCGGTGGATAATGTCACCGTCTATCTGTTCCTGTTCCCGCTAAAAAAATTACATCCTCAAGCCGAAGCGGTGGCCAATAAAATCTGGTGCTCAAAAAATCAATATGAAGCTTGGGAAGATTACATGTTGCACCGTAAAGCCCCAAAAAGTGCGACCCAATGTGAAACACCGATACAGAAGAATCTGGCATTAGGACAAAAGCTGCAGATTGATGGCACACCGACTTTATTCCTGCAAAACGGAATGAGACTCTCAGGTAGCCCACAAAATGCTGAGCAGATTGAACAGCTTTTACAAGAAGCGAGTACGAAGAAATAAAGATAAAACATGGAGGCTTGTTGACTCTTTTGCCAGCAAGGAGTTGCAAGCCATTCTCTAAAATATTAATTATACATATTTGATTTTAAATAAATTATAAAAACACAAAGATCAAAACCCGCTTTTTCCCCTGCCAAGATTTATACAAATTCCTTATTTACATTTTGCCGCAAGCTTTTATGATGACAACAGCATATTGAGTTCTGCTATGCAAAGGATGAAAGCAGATCAACATGAGAAAGGAAAAATAAAGATGAAAAAATTGCTCATTGCGAGTTTAGTCACCCTTGCAAGCCATACAATCTTCGCCGCTGACAATAAAGCGACCAGCACCAAAGCAGACCCATTGTTTACCAAAGCAACTCAACTGTATGAAGCTAAAGACTATGCTGCTGCTTATCAGGAAATGCAACGACTAGCCAATACCGGCAACACGCAAGCGGTCCATAATCTCGGCTATATGACAGAACATGGTCAAGGCACAGTAAAAGATGAGAAAAAGGCACTACAGTATTATCAGGATGCATCCAGTAAAGGCTACGGACCAGCCAGTTTCCGCTTGGCTCAAGCCTACCATAAAGGTAATTTGGGTCTAGGCAAAGATGCTCAGAAATACAAAGAATATTTAAATAAGGCATCTAGCCAAGGTTCAGATGAAGCAACTGTAGAATTTGCTGATATATTGTTTAGACAAGGTAAACCTGAATATGATCAACTGGCTATTCAGAAATTATTACCTTTACTGAAAAAGGATTATTATCCGGCAAAAAACTTAAAAGCAGTGTATGACCTGGGAATTGGTGTGAAGAATAAAAATCCTTTCATGCAGCAACAAGCCGTTGAAAGCTTAAAAGATCTCGCCAAGAAGGATTATGCTCCTTCGCTCATGATTTTGGGTAACATGCTCGCTAACGGCAATATTATTAGTCAGGATCTGGAGCAGGCAAAAAATATTTTTTCTCGTTTAGCTGCTGCAAACTATCCGAATGCCAAAGAATCCCTGGCTCAGGTTGAAGCGGCCATTGCTGCTAAAAAAGCCGCACCCGCCCAAGCCCCTAAAAAATAATTTATGCAGCAGCACTTCACCATGCAAGTGCTGCTGTACGCTCCTTAAAATTGCTTGCTTACTTTAATTCCCGCGCTCCAGTTACGACCATCAGCAGGTTCATAATATCGACCATTATTAGGATTTTGATTACCACTACTATCATTAATAATGACAGAACCCGCATAGTTTTTATCAAATAGGTTATCTACACGCGCAAAGCCATTAATGCCCCAATCAGCATATTTCCATGCATAACCCGTATAGATCGATGCCACGGTATAGCTTGCAGCAGCATCACTATTGATATCATTGACATAGACCTTATCCATAAACTGGGCATCAAGTCCTGCATAGAAACCTTGCTCTGGCTGCCAAGCGATATTAATAAAAGCCTGATTTTTAGCAATCCCAGGAATTGCATTACCTGATGGAATGGCTGCAGCGAGTACATTACCTTCTTTATCAAGATTGACTGGAACATCAGCATCGAATGTTGCATCGAGATAAGCATAACTGGCTGTTGCAGCTAAATCACGCCACAGCTTTTTATTCCAAGTAAACTCAACACCTTCACGAAGCGTTTTATCTGCATTTCTAAACGTCGAACGACCATTAGAGGTGCCTGCAGAAACAATATCATCTTTAGTTTTAGACTGAAAAAGAGCGAAAGTAAAATCACCTAAATAGTTTTGCGATTTTAAACCCACTTCATAGTTATCACTGGTAGATGGCTTTAAAGCAAAATTAAATCCAGATTTATTCTTATCAGCTTGATAGGCCATCTCAGTAAATGTTGGCGTTTCAAAACCTTTTGCATAACTCGCATAGGCCAATAGCTCAGGTAAAATCTGCCAACTTAAAGCAGCTGAGGGTAAAACCTTGTTGTAATCCGTTTTATCACTATCATTGCCATTGCTTAAATAATGATCCTTAGATTTATAATGTACATTGCTATAACGCACACCAGTATCTAAACGCCAAGTCGGTAAAAACTGCCAAGAGGCTTGTAAATAGGGATCGACATTCCACAAAGTATTGTCTTCATCGCGACGCAATGTACCTTTTACACCATAAGAAGGTTGACCATTAAGTAATGTAAAGTTCTCATACCCTTTACGATCTTCATCCATGCTATCAACAGCAAGTCCTGCGCTGAAGCTTGTATTCGGCAATAGTTCTTTCCCTGTCCAGCGGAAATCAGCACCGTAATAATTACGTTCAAAATCAATCACACCACCAGCGTGATTAGGATTTTTTTGTGTGGATTGGGGAATTGACTGATATTGAGTCACCTGACGATTGCCGAAATACGCCATCGCATACAGTTCATGCTGATCATTAATCGGTTTAGACCAAGTCACACCCGTTTGCGTTTGTTCAATGTCTTTACGAACATTGTAGGTATTCTTAGCATCATTAACTTGGCGAGGATTTTTCTGCCATTGCTCTCGGCTTAAACCTTGTGGATCATCTGCATGGATTTTTACATAATTGGTGATCCAATTAATTTTGCTACCATCATCTAAGTTCCACGTTAGTTTCGCATTATTTAAAACTTTTTCTGCACTACTATGCTCACGAAAGCCATCGGTATCAAAATAAGAAGAGCTGACAATATAACTTGGTTCATTCTGGTTTTTGGCACCGCCCTGTAACACGAGACCTGCACGATTTTTATTGTGGCTACCACCTGCATAGCTCATCTCAATCGAATCTTTGCCCTGTCCCTCTCGCGTTGTCGCTAAAATTGCCCCACCAGAAGAGTTTCCATAAAGAGAAGAAAATGGGCCGGTTAAGACCTCAAGATGACTCAGGCTACTTAAATCGATATTTGAAGTTTGCCCCTGTCCATCTGGCATGGTTGCTGGAATGCCATCGCTATATAAGCGGATGCCGCGCACACCAAAGGTTGAACGTGCACCAAAACCACGCATCGAGAGCTGCAAATCTTGTGCATAATTTTCCCGGTTACGTAACTGAACACTTGGAATGCCCTTAACCACTTCAGTTAAATTAACCTGAGCGGATTGATCGTTTTTAGGCATATCGACCCTAAAAATGGAGGCAGGTGTTTGCATATAGGTGGTATCGGTACGTGTTGCTTCGACACGTAGGGTCGGTAATACAGTCACCTCTTGAGCCAGCGCTTCGGCCCAAACAAGCGGGCTAGAAATGCAGCCCATACTCATCAAAATACCGTAATGAAGTCGGTTTAAACGTAATAAGGACATGCTTATTTCCTTTATTTATATAGGAGTTATGATAACAAAAAGCAGTGCCTGGTTTGGACTATGAATTCAATCCGGAGAACGGTAAATCTGGAAAATACGGCATCATTTACTAAAAAATGATCTACCCGTAAGGTTATCGGCTCAACGAAGGATGATCTTTCCAGCAATATCGTTCAGGCCAGTCTTTAGCTTCTTCGGCGTAATCAATTCCTATACGAGGCGTTAATATCACTTCCGGTTGTGTCGTTGCTGCTTCCACCCACAAGCCCGACTCTTCCCCCAAGCATTGCCCTTTTAAGGTTCGATCAATGCCTAAATAACGCGTCAATTTACCTGGTCCAGCCAAAAGCTGATATTGCTTTTTAGTGGAAGCGTCTTTTAAAAATGCAGAACGAATCATCACTCCTTCCGGGATGCCTTCGGTCTGAGTAATCAGATTGAGCATTTCATACATGCCATAAATTAAATAGACGTAAATCGTGCCACCAGGTCGATACATCACTTCTGTGCGGGCTGTCCGTTTATCATTGTAGCTATGACAGGCCTTATCACGAACGCCCAAATAAGCTTCTGTTTCAGTAATGATACAGCGGATGACTTGGCCATCAGGTTGTCGCTTACACAAGACGCAACCAATTAAGCCATAGGCCACTTCCGAGGTTTCACGTTGAAACCAGCTTAATGGTAAAATATCTGACATAGTGATCTCTGAAATAATCCATAGCACACGTTATACTAGATTCATCCAGTATATCTGTTCATTCTGCGAGTTGGCGATGCCTGAGTTACCCGAAGTCGAAACAACCAAAACCAGTTTACTCCCCCTTCTAGAGCAACGCGTTCAAGCAGTTAAAGTCTTGAACCCGAGCTTACGCTGGCCTATTCCAGATGATCTGGACAAACTGGTTGGGCAACGTTTGGTCGGTCTTAAGCGTCGTTCTAAATATATTCTGGCCGAATTTGAACAGGACCAGATGCTTTGGCATCTGGGCATGTCCGGCAGTTTCCGTCTATGCCAGCCGAATGAGGAATTGAGAAAGCATGATCATCTGATCATCGATTTTGAAGATCAGCAGCTTCGCTACCATGATCCACGTCGCTTCGGCTGTATTCTCTGGCTTGATCAGCATCATCAGGGCAAGCTGATTGATCCGCTTGGACCGGAGCCGCTCAGTGAAGATTTTAACGCTGCCTATTTGCGCGAAAAGCTGAGTAAAAAAAATGTCGGCATTAAAATTGCTTTAATGGATAACCATGTGGTGGTCGGTGTTGGCAATATTTATGCAACAGAAAGTCTTTTCAACATTGGTGTGCACCCGGCACAACCCGCTTCGACTTTAAGCAAGCTACAAGTGGAAAAGCTGGTGGTTGAAGTGAAACGCATCTTAAAACAAGCCATTGAATTAGGTGGTTCAACTTTGCGTGATTACACCAATGCGATGGGTGAAAACGGCTATTTCCAGCAAACCTTACTGGCCTATGGCCGTGCTGGGGAAATGTGCGTCAATTGCGAGACTACCTTGGAAAATCTAAAGCTCGGTCAACGTGCCAGTGTATTCTGCCCACAATGCCAGCCTTTAAAACGCAACAAAGCCTAAATGATTTAAGTGCTATTAAAGGAGAACAACCTCATGCAAACTGCAATTGTTCGACATATTCTCGTAAAAGATAAAGATATGGCTGAACAGCTGAAAAAGCGTATTCAGTCGGGTGCTGATTTTGCCAAAATTGCCAAGCAATATTCGACCTGCAACTCTGCCAAACGTGGGGGCGAGCTCGGTGAAATCAGAAAAGGACAGCTGGTTCCTGTCATCGACAAACTGGTATTTACCGCAGCAGAACGTGTGTTACATGGTCCGGTAAAAAGCCAGTTTGGTTTTCATCTGGTCGAAGTTAAATTCCGGATGGGCAATTTAAGGTAAGCAGATCGAGCTTAAACCCCATGGTAAGCTCATCCTTTATTCAGGTTTTGCTCGCTCTTTCATGACATAGGTCCATGCGGTGGTTGGCTCACCTGTCGCCAGCTGGACTTCAGTCTGTACTCTCTCATACTGCATGCCTTCAAACTCATCCAGCATTTGCCAGTTTTGCTCAAGTTTTTCCGTACTAAACAGATATCCTTCAACTTGGGAATCCTGCGGATTTAAAACAATTGCCGGTAGCCCCTGATCAGGCCCCCAGTCCAGTATATGAATGGTGCCATTTACCGTAGCAGGTTGCCAGTCTCCACCAATCTCTCCCAGAATATGTGCATTTTCGCGATTTGGGCATAAGGTGCCGTATACAAATAATCGATTCATCAATTTTCCCCTTCAATCTGCACAGCATCTTAAAATGAAATCGTGCAAGTTACTCATCTCTTTTTACAGACAATAAAAAACGGCATCAAGGATACCGTTTTTCTACATCAGCTGAGTGATCAGCCTTGTTTTTTCAATTCATCACGGATTTCACGTAACAATTGCACATCTTCAGGAATCGCCTCTGGCTCAGGCGCAGCTTCTTCCTGCTTACGGATACGGTTCATGACTTTCACCAACAAGAACACGACCCAGGCTAAAAGCAGGAAGTTAATCAAGATGGTGAGGAAGTTACCATAGGCAAATACATTCAAGCCAGCATCTTGTGCCGCTTTGAGCGTAGTGATGTTAGTTGGATTATCCCCAAGAATCAGGAACCAGTTGGTGTAATCCACTTCACCGCCCAAGATCCATGAAATCACTGGCATGACGATATCTTTCACCAATGAATCAATGATTTTACCGAAAGCGCCACCAATGATGACACCAATCGCTAAATCCATCATATTGCCTTTGATGGCAAACTCTTTAAATTCTTTAATAATACTCATATCACTCTCCAGAGTTGAACTTGATCGCAGCCTGTTTTTGCATTGTTTATTACACAGACGCAGTTATTCCAATAATGTTGGTAATTTAATATTTTTATCAAAAAAAGAAAGCTATTTCACACTTTAACAACACTTTTTATTTTCATAAAAATATGTCCTTAAGCATGTCCTTCCCCTTGAATTTATGCAATAAAAAACCGCTAAATAAATTTAGCGGTTTTGTCATTTTTCAGTGAAGAAAAATTATTTATCACGATTACGCTTACGTTCGTTTTCAGTTAAGTAACGCTTACGGATACGAATCGATTTTGGAGTTACTTCAACTAACTCATCATCCTGAATGAACTCAAGCGCTTGTTCAAGCGTATATTCCATTGCAGGGGTTAAAGTTAAAGCTTCATCAGTACCTGATGCACGAACGTTAGTTAACTGCTTCGCTTTGGTTGGATTTACAACCATATCGTCAGAACGCGAGTTAATACCAATGATCATACCTTCATACACTTCTAACTGTGGCTTAGCGAATAAACGACCACGGTCTTGAAGTGTGAATAATGCATAGCCCAAGCAAGTACCTTGAACCATAGAAATCAACACACCATTTTGACGTTTCGCAACAGTACCTGCTTTTGCCGGACCGTAGTGCGAGAAGCTTGAGGTCATGATCCCTGTACCTGAAGTCATAGTCAGGAATTCAGAACGGAAACCAATCAAGCCACGTGAAGGTACAGTTGCTTCAATACGGATACGGCCTTTACCGTCAACTTCCATATTGGTCATTTCGCCTTTACGGAAGCCCATTTGTTCCATTACAGAACCTTGATGCTGTTCTTCAACGTCAAACGTTACGTTTTCGTATGGCTCTTGTTTTTCGCCATCGATTTCTTTCATGATCACTTGTGGACGTGATACGCCCATTTCGAAGCCTTCACGACGCATGTTTTCAATTAAAACTGAAAGGTGAAGTTCACCACGGCCTGAAACCTTGAAACGGTCTGGGCTGTCAGTATCTTCAACACGAAGTGCTACGTTATGAATCAATTCACGGTCAAGACGTTCACGGATGTTACGTGAAGTGACGAACTTACCTTCTTTACCAGCAAACGGTGAGTTGTTTACTTGGAAAGTCATCGATACAGTCGGTTCATCTACAGACAATGCTGGTAATGCTTCAACATTTTTAGGATCACAAATCGTGTCAGAAATGTTGAGTGCATCAATACCCGTAATACAGATAATGTCACCAGCTGAAGCCGATTCAACATCAACACGCTCTAAACCATGGTAACCCATGATTTTTAAGATACGGCCGTTACGTGTATTGCCATCTTTATCGATAACAGTAACAGGTGTATTTAATTTCACTGAACCACGCTGGATACGGCCAACACCGATAACACCTACGAAACTGTTATAGTCAAGTGATGAAATCTGCATCTGGAAAGGACCATCAACATCAACTGCTGGTGGTTCAACGACATCTACAATCGTTTGGAATAACGGCGTCATATCTTCTGCTAATTCTTCTGGTGAAGGACCTGCAACACCACGAAGACCAGAAGCATACACAACCGGGAAGTCTAACTGCTCGTCAGTACCGCCTAAGTTATCAAACAAATCAAAAACTTGATCGATAACCCAGTCTGGACGCGCGCTTGGCTTGTCGACTTTGTTGATAATCACGATTGGTTTCAAACCACGCGCGAACGCTTTTTGCGTTACGAAACGCGTTTGTGGCATTGGACCTTCTTGTGAGTCAACAAGAAGCAATACACAGTCAACCATCGACATTACACGTTCCACTTCACCACCGAAGTCAGCGTGTCCCGGGGTGTCGACGATGTTAATGCGGTATTCGGTGTTTGTACGTGCATCTAACCATTTGATTGCAGTGTTTTTTGCAAGAATGGTAATACCACGTTCAGACTCAAGCGCGTTAGAATCCATAACACGTTCAATCTCGCCTGCGCGATCACCAAGAGCACCTGATTGTTGTAAAAGTTTGTCGACTAGAGTCGTCTTACCATGATCGACGTGCGCAATAATGGCAATGTTACGGAGAGTTTTAATATCTGACATGTAATTCGATACGCTTTAAATTTGAGGGCAAATTATACAGAAAAATACTACAGTTTAGTAGTGACAGTTTATTGACAGTGCACTTTTTTTCTGACGAAGTGACATTGAATCGTTGGTAAAGCGAGCTAACTCTATTAGAATATCGCGCTAATGCCTCTCGCTTTTTATACTCCCATGTCGAATTCACAACCTCAGCAGCAGCTTGATCTGGTCTATGGACTCAATGATCGACCGAAACCTTTTGTTGCATTTTTAGCCGCTTTACAGCATCTTTTGGCGATTTTAGTCCCGATTGTGACCCCTGGACTACTGATTTGTCTGGCACTTGGCGTCTCTCGCGAAGACACCAACATGATCCTGTCCATGTCTTTAATCATCTCGGGTATCGCAACCTTTTTACAATGCAAAAAAGTTGGCCCATTTGGTGCAGGACTTTTGATTGTTCAGGGTACCAGTTTTAACTTTATCGGTCCGATCATCGGTATTGGAAGTGCAATGGTTGCGGCAGGCACCCCAGTTGAACAAGTAATGGCTGCCATTTTTGGTGTGGTGATTGCAGGTTCGTTTATTGAAATGGGCGTCTCCCGAATTCTGCCGTGGGTGAAAAAGCTGATCACCCCTCTGGTGACAGGCATTGTCGTGCTTCTGATCGGTTTAACCTTGATTAAAGAAGGACTGATCAGCATGGGTGGTGGTTATACGGCCATGCAGGACAATACCTTTGCCAATGCCGATAACCTGATCATGTCATGTAGCGTGCTGGCCATTATCATCCTGCTAAATCGTATTCGGATTATCTGGGTCAAAAGTTCAGCCATTCTGATTGCTTTGGTGATCGGTTACATCCTTGCCGGCTTCATGGGACATTTAAACTTTGCTGTGCTACAGGATGCACCTCTAGTTCAGATTCCAACACCAATGCATTTTGGATTAAGCTTCTCCTGGAGCTTATTCATTCCAATGGCCTTCATTTATCTTGTCACTTCACTTGAAGCCATTGGTGATGTCACGGCGACCAGTAAAATTTCTAATCAGCCTGTTGATGGTCCGGTCTGGATGCAACGCATTAAAGGTGGCGTACTGGTTAATGGCGCAAACTCCTTTCTTGCGGGGATCTTCAACACCTTCCCAAGTTCCGTGTTTGCACAAAACAATGGTGTGATTCAACTGACAGGTGTGGCAAGTCGTTATGTCGGGATCTGGATTGCGGTATTACTGATTATTCTGGGCTTATTCCCTGCTGTTGCTGCCGTGATTCAAGCCGTACCTCAAGCGGTACTAGGTGGCGCTGTGATGGTCATGTTTGGTGCTGTTGCCGCTTCCGGGATCAACATTCTTTCAAGTATTCATCTTGATCGTCGTGCCCTGCTGATTATTGCCATTTCACTTGCGCTCGGCCTCGGTGTTGCTCAAGTCCCTCAAATCCTTGAACACTTGCCCGAGTTATTTAAAAATATTTTTAGCTCAGGTGTGGCAACAGGCGGTATTGCAGCCTTGATTTTAAATATTGTTTTACCCGAAACACATAAGTAATTCACAAATAACGTCAAGTGCCCAGTTTCACGACTGGGCTTTGTTTTTGATGAGAGATCAAAATGGATCCACGTAGTGAAGTTGTCATCAGACAGCAAGATTATTTAAAGGGGCAAGTCTTACTGATTAATGCACCCAATGATCAACTCGCAAAAAACTTACCAGAGCAAGTCCAGGCATCGGTTTGGAGCTGGAATTATGCTGATCATCAGGCTTTTCAAAATGCCGGCATTCACTCACATTTTTCGGTTGAGTTTCCGCAAGCCAGCTTTGATCAGGTGGTTATTTTTGTACCTAAATCAAAAGAGTTACTGAATTATATTCTGCATGTTGTGGTCAGCCACCTAAAACTTGAGCAGAATGTCTTTCTGGTCGGTGAAAAAAAAGGCGGCGTAGAACGTGCAGCCAAACAATTACAGCCCTATGGTAAGACACTGAAGCTGGATAGCGCACGTCATTGCCAGTTCTGGCAAATGAAGATCGAAAAAACTGAGCAGTTGAAACCACTTGAACATTGGTTAAAAAGCTATACAGTTCAAATACATCAGGATCAATTACAGGTCTGTGCCCTACCGGGTGTGTTTAGTCAGGATCATTTAGATGTCGGAACAGCCGTCTTAGTCCCTTACCTTAGTCAAGTAAAATCAGGTAAGATTGCCGACTTTGGTTGTGGTGCTGGAATTATTAGCGCTTATTTAGCCAAGCTAAATCCGAACCAGCAAATTTTTGCACTTGATGTTGATGCATTTGCTTTACGTTCAACTGAACTGACTTTCCAGAAAAATAATCTGGATCTCAATCAGTTAACTCTACAACCAGTTACAGGTTTTAGAGATGCGCCCAAAGATCTGGATGCCATCGTAAGCAATCCACCTTTTCATCAGGGGATTCATACCAATTACGATGCAAGTGAAGAACTTTGTCAGCTTGCGAGCGTACATCTGAAAAATTCAGGTGAATTATGGATCGTGGCAAACCGTTTTCTGAACTATCCCCCTCTCATTGAACAAAGTTTTGGTCAATGTATGGTGAAAGCTGATCAACAAGGATTCAAGGTGTTATATGCCTGTGCAAAATAAACATTTTAAGGAATTTTTATGAGCGATACATCTGCTCCTCAACACCTACAGCGTAAGCTCGGGGCACGTCACCTGAACATGATTGCCATTGGTGGATCGATCGGCACAGGCTTATTCCTCGCTTCAGGTTCAACCATTGCCAATGCAGGTCCTGGTGGTGCGTTACTGGCTTATGCCCTGATCGGTATCATGATTTATTTCTTGATGACCAGTCTAGGCGAATTAGCTACGCATAATCCAACCTCCGGTGCCTTCTTTACCTACGGTAGCCGTTATGTCGAAGATGGCTTTGGTTTTGCCTTGGGTTGGAACTACTGGTACAACTGGGCCATTACCGTGGCATTTGAACTGGTGGCAGTCCAGTTCATCATGAAGTTCTGGTTTCCCGATATTCCCGGGTTTTACTGGAGTGCGATCTTCCTTGCGATTATTTTTGGAATCAATGCTTTAACCGTCAAAGGCTTTGGTGAAAGTGAATTCCTATTCTCTTTGATCAAGGTCGTTGCCATTATCGTGTTTATTGTCATCGGTATCTGGATGATTGCTAAAATCATGCTGACGCCAAATGTATCGGTATTTCAACACTGGACGTATAAGGAAGCCCCTTTTGTTGGTGGATTCCAGGCTCTGATTGGTGTCGCCATGATTGCCGGATTCTCTTTTCAGGGCACTGAAATGGTTGGGGTTGCCGCAGGTGAATCCAAAGATCCGAAAAAAACCATTCCATTGGCAATCAAACAAATCTTCTGGCGTATTCTACTGTTCTATATCCTGTGTATTTTCATCATCGGCACATTAGTCAGTTATGATGATCCACTACTGTTAAAAGCAGCACAAAGTGAAGATATTGCGCTTTCACCATTCACGTTATTGTATGAAAAAGCAGGTTTTGCCTTTGCAGCCAGCTTGATGAATGCGGTGATTCTCAGCGCAATTCTGTCTGCGGGTAACTCAGGCATGTACTCTTCTACCCGTATGCTATTTGATATGGCCAAAGAAGGTCGTGCACCGAAGTGGTTCTCCAAACTGGATGGTCGCGGCGTACCTATGAATGCCCTCTATGCGACGACTGCGGTTGCAGCGTTGTGCTTCCTGACTACCTTTATCGGCGAGAAACAGGTATTTAACTGGCTACTCAACATGTCCGGGATGTGCGGCTTCATTGTCTGGTTAGGGATTGCAATTTCACACTACCGTTTCCGTAAAGGTTATATTGCTCAAGGTTATAAGGTTGAAGATCTGGCTTATCGTGCCAAATTCTTCCCATTCGCACCTTGGTTTGCATTTATTCTTTGTTCAATCATTATCTTAGGTCAAAACTACCAAGCGTTGCTTGGTGGTAAAATTGACTGGTTAGGCCTAGTGTCAACCTATATCAGTATTCCACTATTCCTGGTGATCTGGCTAGGGTATAAGTGGAAACACAAGACCAAACTGATTGCCTATAAAGACATGAATGTGAAAGAAGGTGAATAAAAAACACTTTTCACTTGACCCGAATGAAAATATGAGTAAAATTCCGCTCATATTTTCAACGGCACCACACAATAGGAGGACGACAGCATGCCATTACAATCAGGAACTACACGATAAGATTTGGCACTGTCGACTCACGGACAAGTGTACAAATCGATTGATCACTTGTCCGAATGCTCTATTTAACCTGGCATTCGCTGGGTTTTTTTATGCCTGTTCGGACGGAAAAAATAATAAGAGAGAATCTTATGGGCATACAAAAAATACTTAATGCTGATGCTACCTATGGCGTTCCAGTGAAAATCTTCACCAACGATATTGATAGCGAAAGTATTGAACAATTGAAAAAAATGGCACAACTACAATTTGTTTATTCACATATTGCAGTGATGCCTGACGTACATGTCGGTAAAGGTGCAACAGTTGGTAGCGTGATTCCCACGAAAAATGCCATCATCCCTGCTGCTGTCGGCGTGGATATTGGTTGTGGCATGAATGCCATCAGACTCAATCTGAAAGCTTCACAGCTTCCGGACAATCTTGCATCGTTACGCCATGCCATTGAACGCAAAATCCCGGTGGGCTTTGAATTGCATAAACAGGTCAAAGCGAAAGCATCAAGCATTATCCCGCTTGAAAAACGCTTACAACCCATCATTAAAAAGCATCCAGGCCTAGTGCGCATGCTCAGGAAATTTGATGCCACCTGGCAAAAACAGCTTGGTACTTTAGGTGGAGGCAATCACTTTATTGAACTCTGTCTGGATGAAAATCAGGAGGTCTGGGTAATGCTCCATTCCGGTAGCCGTGGCTTAGGCAATGTGATTGGCACCTACTTCATTGAACTGGCAAAGAAAGAAGCACAACATCGTTTTGGGCATGTACCCGATAAAGATTTGAGCTATTTTGCGGAAGGTTCAAATAGCTTTAATGATTATGTTGAGGCAGTTGAATGGGCCCAGGAATATGCTTTTGAGAATAGACGTGAAATGATGCGTCTGATTTTAGAAGCAATCCGCCCCCTGCTACCTCCATTTCAAATGACCAAAGAGGCAATTAACTGTCACCATAACTATGTCAGTCGAGAAAACCATTATGGCGAAGATTTGCTGATTACCCGTAAAGGCGCCATTCGAGCTGGACTAGATGAATTAGGTATTATTCCAGGCTCGATGGGGGCTCGCTCTTACATTGTTAAAGGCAAGGCCAATCCCGAATCTTTCTGCTCATGTTCACATGGCGCAGGACGAAAAATGAGTCGTAATAAAGCCAAACTTCTATTTAGCCAGGATGACCTGATTCAGCAAACACAAGGCATCGAATGCCGAAAAGATAATGGCGTTATTGATGAAATACCCGGTGCATATAAAGACATTGATCAGGTCATGGCAAACCAGTCAGATTTGATCGAGGTCGTGCATACTCTTAAGCAAATTTTATGTATTAAAGGTTAATACTATGAAACTGAAAACCATGCCAAAAATTAAAGCACGTAATCCTGTCGCACTCTCACCTTTATTGCATAAAGGTGGTGTGCATGAAACTGAAAAACCACGAGTACAACATCGCCGTGATAGACAAGAGGCTAAACAGCAACTCAAAAAGCAAATCTGGTAACGTCCCATTAAATAAACTCAGTATTTTCAATAGCAACACAGGAGCATTTAACATGTTTAATTTTTATCATTATCCGAACACAACCCAACAAAAAAGCGACTCTGATGAGTCGCTTTTTTTATTCAGTTCACATACTCAAATTATTGAGCTTGCTGACCTGGTTGTACTTGAACAGTACGGCTGCCAGAAATGGTCGCAAATACACGACGGTTCATTGCACGGCCTTCTTTAGTTTTGTTATCCGCAATCGGTTGATCCCAAGCAAAACCTTGAGTCGACAAACGAGATGCATCAACATTGTATTCATTTACCAGTGAAGCTTTCACCGAGTTAGCACGCGCCAAAGATAAACGTTCATTTAACTTACGTGGACCAGTGTTATCTGTGTGACCTTCAATACGCGCTGTTGCATTAGGATACTCAGCCATTTTTGCAGCAACCTGAGCAATCTCAGTTTTGTATTGTGGCTTAATGGTTGACTTGTTGGTATCAAAGAATACACGAAGTTCCATGTTCAGGTCTTCAGTCAACTCTTGCGGTGGTGGAGTAACTGGAGTTGGTTCAACCGGAGCAACTTCTACCACTGGCGCAGCAGGTTTCAAGTGACCACCAAGAACCACATTCAAACCAGCAAGTGCTGTGTAGTTCCAGAATTTTTCATCAAAATGGTAAGTACCACGCGCTTCTGTACGAAGAGATAATGCATCGTTCAAGCGCCAGAACACACCACCACCGGCATTTGCCAAGGTGCCTTCTTGCTTGCCGCCATAGATATCATCACTTTCGTATTTGTAGTGACCAGCACCCGCTAATACGTATGGCTTGATTTTGCTGTCATAATTTTTAGTGATCAGATCAGAAGTCACATAAGCATTACCTGCAATGTTACGACCTTTATAATCGTTATTGGTGCTGGTGTCGCCTTTAATCTGGCTATATTCAACTTCTGCGCCTAACCAAGGTGTAATTTCTACACCAAGTGCAGCACCAACGAATAAATCGTCATCTAACTCTGCGCCTGGGGTTAATTGACCTTTATCACCACGGTTATTATGTTCAGTATCGAACATGGTATAACCCAGCATTAAAGGAGTGACTGTTACGCCTGCATTTGCAGCAGCCATAGGAGCAGCAACAAGCAGAGCAAGTGCGATACGACTCAATTTCATAAATATTCTCCAAAAACAAAAATTGTTTGTTCTGTAAACCCTAATAGCTTTTGAATACCAAGAAATAGTCTTGTTGTACCTTTTCAGCAATGCGCTTTATATGCAATTAAGTGAATACTGAATATCTCTCCAGTACTTCTTATCATTTTATTTAGCAGTCACTGAAAACGACTTATTTCTCTCCCAAAAATTCTAACTTAGCAGCCTCCAACAAAGCAGTGAGAGCTTATCACTTTTTAATCAAAATATTAACCAGTTGTCAAAATCTTTTCAATAAAACTAAACAATCCTCACGATACCCTCATTATTTAATCAAGATTATTCTGTTTTTTAAGAAGGAAGTCTTTTCTTTTACATCAACCGTACAGAAAAACTTATGTTCATAAAAAAAGCGACCCTGACGAGTCGCTTTTTTTCAGTTCAAAAACTCAGATTATTGAGCTTGCTGACCTGGTTGTACAAGAACAGTACGGCTACCAGTAATCGCAGCGAATACACGACGGTTCATTGCACGACCTTCTTTAGTTTTGTTATCCGCAACCGGTTGGTCCCAAGCGAAACCTTGAGTTGACAAACGAGATGCATCAACGTTGTATTCATTTACCAGTGAAGATTTAACAGAGTTAGCACGCGCTAAAGATAAACGTTCGTTTAACTTACGTGGACCAGTGTTATCTGTGTGACCTTCGATACGAGCAGTTGCATTCGGGTATTCAGCTAACTTCTCTGCAACTTTCGCAATCTCAGTTTTGTATTGCGGTTTGATGTCAGATTTGTTGGTATCGAAGAATACGCGAAGTTCCATGTTCAGGTCTTCAGTCAACTCTTGCGGTTGTGGAGCAACTGGAGTTGGTTCAACCGGAGCAACTTCTACCACTGGTGCAGCAGGTTTCAAGTGACCACCAAGAACCACATTCAAGCCAGCAAGCGCTGTGTAGTTCCAGAATTTTTCATCAAAATGGTAAGTACCACGTGCTTCTGTACGTAGAGACAAAGCATCGTTCAAGCGCCAGAACACACCACCACCAGCATTTGCCAAGGTACCTTCTTGCTTGCCACCATAGATGTCATCACCTTCGTATTTGTAGTGACCAGCACCCGCTAATACGTATGGTTTGATTTTGCTATCGTAGTTCTTAGTGATCAAGTCAGAAGTCACATAAGCATTACCAGCAATGTTACGACCTTTATAGTCATTATTGGTGCTGGTATCGCCTTTAATCTGGCTATATTCAACTTCTGCGCCTAACCAAGGTGTAATTTCTACACCAAGTGCAGCACCAACGAATAAATCGTCATCTAACTCTGCGCCTGGGGTTAATTGACCTTTATCACCACGGTTGTTATGTTCAGTATCGAACATGGTATAACCCAGCATTAAAGGAGTGACTGTTACGCCTGCATTTGCAGCAGCCATAGGGGCAGCAACAAGCAGAGCAAGTGCGATACGACTTAATTTCATGGATATCCTCCAAAAACAAAAAATTGTTTGTTCTGTAAACGCGAATAACTTTTTTGAATGCTGAGAAATAGTTTTGTTATATCTTTTTCAGTCATTCACCTTAGCTTAAATCATACAAATACCTGACCAATTTTCCAAGTATTTAGTAACATTTGCTCAGGTACCACCAAAAAGACGTATCTCTCTTCAAAAAAAACTTAGAAAATTCTAAATTTAACAATATCTAACAAAGCTGTGAGAGCTTATCACTTTTTAATCAAAATTTTAACAAGCTATCAAAATCTTTTCAAGAAAGCTAAATAATTCCAACACGATATTCGCAGTAAAGCCCAGCTATCCAGATTTACTTTTAGAATATGAGGCCCTACTTTACTCATCAACGTGAAATAGCTTTTTTCAGTATAAAAAAAGCGACTCTGACGAGTCGCTTTTTATTCAGTTCAAAAACTCAAATTATTGAGCTTGTTGACCTGGTTGTACAAGAACAGTACGGCTACCAGAAATCGCAGCGAATACGCGACGGTTCATAGCACGACCTTCTTTAGTTTTGTTGTCAGCAATCGGTTGATCCCAAGCGAAACCTTGAGTTGACAAACGAGATGCATCAACGTTGTATTCATTTACAAGTGAAGATTTAACAGAGTTAGCACGCGCTAAAGATAAACGTTCGTTTAACTTACGTGGACCAGTGTTATCTGTGTGACCTTCAATACGAGCAGTCGCATTCGGGTATTCAGCTAACTTCTCTGCAACTTTAGCAATTTCAGACTTGTATTGTGGTTTGATATCAGACTTGTTGGTATCAAAGAACACACGAAGTTCCATGTTAAGGTCTTCAGTCAACTCTTGTGGTTGTGGAGCAACTGGAGTTGGTTCAACTGGAGCAACTTCTACCACTGGCGCAGCAGGTTTCAAGTGACCACCAAGAACGACGTTCAAACCAGCAAGTGCTGTATAGTTCCAGAAATCTTCATCGATGTTATAAGTACCACGAGCTTCTGTACGAAGAGATAAAGCATCGTTCAAGCGCCAGAAAGCACCAAAACCAGCATTACCTAAAGTACCTTCTTCTTTCAGGCCACGACCAGCACGACCGAATTCAGCAGCAGTAGCATCATCAAATTTGTATTTGTAGTGACCAGCACCTAACAATACATATGGCTTGATTTTGCTGTCGTAGTTTTTAGTGATCAAATCAGAAGTAACATAGAAGTTACCGTTGATTTGTTGTTGCTTGTATTCAGCATTAGCAACAGTACCGTCAACATCACCTTTAACTTGGTTATATTCAGCTTCAAAACCTAACCACGGAGTTAACTCAATACCTAATGCTGCACCAACGAATAAATCATCCTGAATTTCAGGACCATTTGTTAAATGCTTATCACCATTATTGTGTTTAGTGTCTTGGAATGTGTAACCAAGCATTAATGGAGTTACTGTTACGCCAGCATTAGCAGCAGCTAAAGGAGCAGCAACAAGCATAGCAAGTGCAATACGACTCAATTTCATGGATATCCTCCAGAGATAACAATTGTTTGTTGTGTAAGCTCAGCCTATGATTTTTCGTACTGAGAACATTAATGTTCTACAACATTATTTTTCAGCCATTCACTTCACTTTGAATCATACAAACACTTGATGAATTTTCCAAGTGCTTGATAACTTTAACCTCGTAAATTATTGACAAAATTGCTTACAATTTCCGTTGTAGTTCCGTAAATTTTCAATTTTCATACAGCTCCTAATAGATTACTGTCTATGAATCTATGCTTAAGTATTATTTAACTTATTTGTTAGTTATTTTCACTATCACAAATAAGAAGTCTCCTTAACATATTGTTAATAAAAAAGTTAATAAAAATAGACAGGAAAAACATGTTTAGACCACATGGACTTACATTAAGTGAATTGCTTACTGTGATCAGTATTCTGGCAATTCTTACCTTTATGGCCCTACCACATTTTCGCGACTTAATGGTTTCAAGTGAAGCCAACTACTTAAAAAGAAACCTCACAATTCATATACAAAAAGCAAAAACCGATGCACAGCTTTATCATAAAAATGTGATGCTCTGCCCAAGCAATGATTTAAGTGAGTGTGGCAGAGACTGGAATCAGGGCTTTATCGGATTTATAGATAGCAACCGCAATAGAGAACGAGATCAAAACGAAGCCTTGCTCTTTGTGGTTGCCCTAAAGCTTAAATATGGTGATCTGCATTACAGTGCTTTTGGTTCTACATCCGATGCCATCATTTTTCAGGGTGAAAATGGACTGCCCTTTGCTGCCAATGGCAGTTTTACTTACTGTTCAGCGTCGCCTGACTACCATACTAAAATACGCTTAAGCCGCATGGGCAATATCCGCTTTGAGAAAATATCCAGCTGTTAAAAACTCCTCAGTCTAGCTTAAAAAAAGTAAAACACTTTATTCCGGTTGTTTTTTTAATATACTGCTTAAGTTTGGAACATTTTTTATAAATTATAAGTGTGGAGACACATAATGACTGACATCGTAATTGTTAATGGCGCTCGTACTGCAATGGGCGGCTTCCAAGGTGCATTATCAGGTGTAACAGCGCCTGAGTTAGGTGCTGTAACGATTAAAGAAGCTATTGCTCGTTCTGGCCTACAACCAACTGATGTAGAAGAAGTCATCATGGGTTGTGTATTACCTGCTGGCCTCAAACAAGGTCCAGCTCGTCAGGCTATGCGTAAAGCCGGTTTACCAGACTCTACTGGTGCAGTCACCATCAACAAGCTTTGTGGTTCTGGCATGAAAGCAGTAATGCAGGCAGCAGACATGATCAAGGCCGGTAGTGCCGAGATTGTGGTTGCGGGTGGCATGGAATCAATGACCAATGCGCCTTATGTGTTACCTAAAGCACGCGGCGGCTACCGTATGGGTCATGGTGAAATCAAGGATCATATGTTCCTTGATGGTCTTGAAGATGCAGAAACAGGTCGTTTAATGGGTTCATTTGCTCAGGACATGGCAAATCAACGTCACTATACTCGTGAACAAATGGATGATTTCGCGATCCGTTCTTTACATCGTGCACAGAAAGCGATTACTGAAGGCTACTTTAAAGACGAGATCGTCCCTGTAACGGTTTCTACCCGTAAAGGTGATGTGGTTGTTGATCAGGATGAACAACCTTTAAGTGCAAAAATTGATAAAATCCCTTCACTTAAACCTGCTTTTGCAAAAGACGGTACCATTACCGCAGCCAATGCAAGCTCGATTTCTGATGGTGCCTCTGCACTGGTCCTTACTTCAAGCGAAGTTGCGGCGCAACGCGGTTTACAGCCTTTGGCAAAAATTATTGCCACAGCGTCTAACTCACAGCACCCTTCTGAATTTACCATTGCTCCTGTCGGCGCAATCGAAAAAGTATTGAAGAAAGCGGGCTGGGATGCACAAGAGGTTGACCTTTGGGAAATCAATGAAGCATTTGCGATGGTGACCATGTGCCCGATTGATGATTTCAAACTGGATGCAGAGAAAGTGAATATTAATGGTGGTGCCTGTGCATTAGGTCACCCTGTTGGTTCTACAGGTTCTCGTATCATCCTGACCTTGATTCATGCCCTTAAACGCACGGGCGGTAAAAAAGGTGTTGCAGCACTCTGTATCGGTGGTGGTGAAGCAACTGCAGTTGCGATTGAATTGATCTAAGGATCGATCTGATGAACTGAAAAATCCTGCCCAGTGCAGGATTTTTTTTTGGCAATTACAAAAAATAATGCACCCATTGTTAAATTCCCGATAAGTTATGCTGTGAATAAAAAAACAACAGGACGTCCCCCATGCAACTGAATCATTATTTAAATTTCAAAGGACAAACCGAACAGGCATTTAATTTTTATAAATCGGTATTTGGCGGTGAGTTTGCCATGCTCAGCCGCTATGGTGATATGCCACCCACAGAAGGCGTCTCACTTTCCGAAGCCGATAAAAACCTGATCCTGCATGTTTCTTTACCGATCAATGAATTTACGGTATTGATGGCCTCAGATGTTAACGACCAATTCTGTGCCCCGCATAGTGTGTTTACCCAAGGCAACAATCACTATATTTCAATTAACCTCGACCCAGATGAACTTGAGGATGCGCAAAGACTTTTCGATGCCTTATCGGTCAATGGTCAAGTTGAAATGCCCTTGGAAAAAACCTTCTGGGGTGCACTCTACGGTGCTTTTACCGATCAGTTCGGGATCAAATGGATGATCAATTGTCAGCTGGATGAATAAGCTTGAGAAAATAAAAAAGCTGAACCAGAGTTCAGCTTTTTTATTACAGAAGGTTTAAGCCCCGGTCTGATAACTTGCTTGCGGCACGGCAGTTGAAGCCTGATAAGGGTTGGTAAAATCCTGAAGACCCGCAGCGGCTTCATGAATGTCCTTACCTTCTTTCACCACAAAAGTATCAAAGCCAGAACGTTTTAAATAATTTAAAACGTCCTTGAAGATATCACCAACCGCACGTAACTCACCTTGGTAACCCTGACGGCGCAATAAGGCCGCAAATGAATAACCACGGCCATCATTAAAACCGGCAAACTCAATAAAGATCGCATCAAATTCATTTAACGGAAATTGATGAGTTTCAGGAGAATCATTCACAGTAATGTACAACGCTTTTTTGCCCTGTACCTGTGCCAATTGATCAAGTTGTGCCGTGGTTAATACCACATCACCTTGAGGAAGCGTACCATCTTCTGCAATGACCTGATAGGTATTGTCTGCAATCGTGCCATCTTTAGACAGCACTTGTAGCGATGTATTAAGCATAAGCACGCTCCTTGAATGGTTGAATGCCAACACGGCGATAGGTATCAATAAAACGCTCACCTTCATTACGCAAATCAAGGTAAGTATTCAGGATTTCTTCAATCACATCAGGTACAGCATCAGCAGCAAAAGATGGGCCTAAGATATCGCCTAAAGATGCATCATGATCTGCATGACCACCTAAAGTGATTTGATAGAACTCAGCACCTTTTTTATCAACCCCGAGAATACCAATATTGCCAACATGGTGATGGCCACACGCGTTCATACAGCCTGAGATATTCAGGTCAAGCTCGCCAAGATTGTAAATCGTATCTAAATCTTCAAAACGGCGGCTAATCGCTTCTGAAATTGGAATTGATTTGGCATTGGCCAATGAACAGAAATCCCCACCTGGGCAGCAGATGATATCGGTAATAAAGCCGATATGCGCACGCGCCATGTTGTGATGTTCCAGCGTTTGCCACAATTCAAATAAATCTTTCTGTGGTACGTCCACCAATGAAATGTTTTGTTCGTGCGTGGTACGGAACTCACCAAAGGTGTACTTATCCGCCAAGTCTGCGATTAAGTTCATTTCTTCAGAAGTGACATCACCAGGCGCAACCCCTGCACGTTTCAAAGAAATCGTAACAATACGATAGCCTTTCACTTTATGTGCATTGGTATTGACGTTAAACCACTGTTTGAATTTCGGATGCTCGGCAAACAGCGCTGTGAAGTCTTGATCTTCCAGATCCTGATAATCAAATGGCGTAAATTCTTCATCCATTTTTTTCAAGATTTCAGGTTGAATCTTTAACGCTTCACGAGTGTGTTCAAATTCAGCTTCAACTTTTTGCGCAAATACTTCTGGTGTTAATGCTTTTACCAGAATCTTGATACGTGCTTTATATTTGTTATCACGACGGCCATGTAAGTTATAAACACGTAAGGTCGCCTCAAGATAGGCAATCAGATCTTCGCGCGGCAAGAATTCACGAATCACGCTACCAATGATCGGGGTACGGCCCAAACCACCACCTGCCATGATCTTATAGCCCATTTCACCCGCATCATTACGCACCAGATAAACACCGATATCATGGAATGCTGTTGCAGCACGGTCTTTCTCTTGCAAGGCAGATACTGCAATCTTGAACTTACGTGGCAAGAAGGCAAATTCAGGATGGAAAGTACTCCACTGGCGAATCAACTCACAGGTCGGACGTGGATCAGCAATCTCACCTGCTACAACACCCGCAAACTGATCTGTGGTGGTATTACGGATACAGTTACCCGAAGTTTGTACCGCATGCATTTGCACTGTGGCCAGTTCAGCAAGAATATCAGGCACATTTTCTAATGCAGGCCAGTTCAACTGAATATTTTGACGGGTGGAAACGTGGGCATAACCACGGTCATATTCCGTCGCAATTTCAGCAATTTTTCTGAGTTGTTTGGTATTCATCAAGCCATACGGCACAGCGATACGGAGCATTGGCGCATAACGTTGCACGTATAAACCATTTTGCAAACGTAGTGGACGATATTCGTCTTCTGTTAATTTTCCTGCTAAATAGCGTTCTGTCTGATCACGAAACTGAGCAACACGTTGGTTAATCAGTTGTTGATCGAAATCCGTATATAAATACATGGCGTATGGCTAGTCATTCATTATAAAGGCGACTAGCATAGCGAGCTTTCATTCATCAACAAAATGCTTTTTTTGCATATTTAATAACGGTTTTATTGATAAGCCTATCTAATTGCCATAAAAAGAAAAAGCCCAGACGAATCCGGGCTTTTTAAGATGATTTCTAAATGAAATTAGTTCTTATCTGGCAAAGCATAAGCAACTAAATAATCACCCATTTTGGTACCAAATGAACCATGTCCACCGGCCATAATCACCACATATTGTTTACCGTTGGCTTCATAAGTCATCGGTGTTGCCTGTCCACCAGCTGGCAAACGTGCTTCCCATAACTTGTCGCCATTTGAAACATTGAAGGCACGGATGTAGTTATCTTGGGTTGCACCCACAAACATCACGTTACCGGCAGTCGAGATTGAACCACCTAGACCCGGTACCCCAATTTTCACTGCTGGCAACTGGAATAGATTTGGCAAGCTGTCACGGATAGTCCCGATACGTTTTTTCCAGACGACATCATGGGTTTTCAAATCCACACCCGCCACATAGCCCCAGCCCGGTTGTTTACACGGTAAGCCGAATGGTGACAAGAACGGACTGATTTCAACCCCATATGGCGTACCATACATCGGTTGCATGCCTTGTTCTGTACCCGCTCCTTTCGCGGTTTGAGGACGGTTTGGATCCGCAGGAACCAAACGGCTGACAAATGGCAGGCCAATCGGATTCATGACAGCAACCTGACGATCTGCATTCACAGACATACCGCCCCACTCGAATACACCGAGATTACCCGGGAATACTAAAGTGCCATTTTCTGAAGGTGGCGTATAGATACCGTCATAGTTTAGACGTTTAAATTTCACGCGACACATTAACTGATCAAACATGGTGGCACCCCACATGTCTTTATCGGTTAACTTGTCTTTCGGTGCTAAGTTAAGGTCAGAGAAAGGTTGGGTTTTTGAATAGAACTCACCTTTGGTCTGTGGTCCCCACTTCACGGTTTGTGGTACCGGTTTTTCAGTGATCGGTACGATTGGCTGACCATTACGGCGATCTAAAACAAAGGCATTGCCTGTTTTGGTCAAGACATAAATCGCTGGCACAGTTTGTCCCGATTTATCCTGAATATCCGCCAATGAAGGTTGTGATGGAACATCCATATCCCACAAGTCATGATGTGTGGTCTGGAAATGCCATACCAGTTTACCTGTGGTTGCATTGATCGCCAGCATTGAGTTGGCATAACGCTCTTTCAGTTCGGTACGGTCACCACCCCAGATATCTGGCGTACCTACACCTGTCGGTACATAAACAATGTCCAGTTTAGGATCGTAGGCCAACGGTGCCCACGCATTTGGTGAGTTATGCACAAAAGTTGTGTCTTGACCAGGCATCGCATTTGGATCAGCAGCACCCGTATCAAATACCCATAACAGCTTACCAGTATTGACGTCATAACCACGAATCACACCAGAAGGTTCTTTGCTCGAATAGTTATCCGTTACTGAACCTGCAATCACGACAGTGGTACCAGACACTACACCTGGCGATGTCGGGTTATAACCACCTGGGTATGCATATGGCATGAACTCTTGCAAGTTCACTTCACCATTTTGACCAAAGTCAGAACATGCCTTACCGGTATCTGCATTCACTGCGACTAAACGACCATCGTTAACCGGAACGAAGACTTTACGTGGACACTCGGTAGAGGCCGACTTCTTCGCCTGTAAACTGGTCGCAAATTCAGTGGTATTGGCAGCATCGTAGTACATCACACCACGACAGGTTAAATGCTGGAAGGTTTTATCGGTTTTGAGTTTAGGATCAAAACGCCATTTTTCCTTACCTGTTGCCGGGTCAATCGAGATTAAATGTTGATGTGGGGTACACATAAACATGTTATTGCCAATCTTGATTGGCGTGACCTGATTGGTGGTTTCACCTGAGTCATTTTCAGTTCTGAAATCACCGGTACGCAAGGTCCAGGCTACCTTCAGGTCTTTGACGTTTTTATCATTGATCTGGGTCAATGGAGAATAACGCTCTCCCCCCTGACTACGACCATATGCAGGCCAGTCTTCAGGTGCAATCCCGTCAACCGCTTTCGCTTGCGCAGGTTGTGGTGTCTGGATTACGCCATTGATTTCCTGAGGATCATTGAAGATCGAGTACACCATCACCACAATCGCAATTGCTAAGGTTGATGATAATGCCACCTTGCTTGATGCCAGATTATCAATACCACGTGTCACTGCAGGAATGAGTAACCAGAGACCGAGAATACCCAGAATATCAAGACGTGGTGCCAGTGCCCAGAAGTCTGTACCCACTTCCCAGATACCCCAGATCACACTTCCGAGCATGAGGGCAGCATAAACCCATAACGGGCCTGAAGCGCGTTTATAAAGTTGTACTGCCACAATCAGCAACAGCACACCTGCAACTACATAATAAAAAGACCCGCCGATTGCAGCAAGCCAGATACCGCCGATGAGCAAGAACAACGCAATGAGGGCGATAATGATCACCGTCAAGGTTCTAAGCCCAGATTTTGAAGCAGATTGATTCATAAGATCACCTTGCATCTTTTGTATTTGTAGATCCATCCAGCGCAGACATGATCGACTGGATGGTCGAGTTCAAATCACAACAAGTATTTTGCAGATACAGTCCGTTTTATGAACGCCATCTGCAAAATTGCTCGAGTACCGAAATTAGAAAATGGTTTGGAACTTGATGCCGCCCACCCATGTTTTATCGCCATCTTTCAATGCGCCCACATGGTGTACATATTGAATATTTGGACGGATGGTGAGCCAGTTGGTGGCATGAATGCCGTAATACAACTCGGTGTTGTACTCTTCATCCAGCAAACTGTTATTTTCATCATTGGCATGGATACGTGCGACACCCAAAGCCAGTTCGTCTTGCGGACGCTGGTCCAGTAAACCTTTATAGATCAGACCGACATTTTGCATGTCTTTAACTGCATTGGTTTTGGAATCATGTACCGTGACATTGACGAAACCAGTTAAACCACGATCCGACTGACCATCATGACGGGTTAACTGTTGTTTTACGGTGAACCAGCCACCTTGTTTGTGTCCAGTCTTGGCAGGATTTTCAATTTCTGCGGCATCAGCCGTACTGTAGTAGTAGCCAAAACGGTATTCGCCAGGTAAAGACAATGCACCGAGTTTTGGCGTCCACACCACTTCAGCCGGGATAATCGCACCACGTGAACCATCCGTACTTAAATTGAAACCTTTACCACGCTGCAAGTTTTCAGGGTTGTATTCGTACGCCCCGATTTGTGCATACAGGTCAGGCTGCAAGTTGTATTTGACACGTAATGCCCACTGGCTAACTGGCCAGTTGTACCATTGATCGCCGACCCAGTTACCGACCTGCGAACCACATAAAGCCAGGTTCTGGAAGTCACAGGCAAAGCTGTTGAAATCTTCACCTTCACCAAAACGACCGACTTTAATATCTAAGGCCTGATCTAAAAATTTCTTTTTGATCCAGAGATCCGTCAGGCGCCAAGTTTGACCACGACCCCAGACTTCCTGTACAGAACTCTGGTGGCCTTGTAAACCCACTGCAGTTTGTGACAAAGACTGACCATCACGGTAAGTGACTGTGATCTGTGCCTCAGTATCTTGCCAACCTAAAATTTTATTCAGGTCGAAGTTGGTACCCAAAGCCAGTTGTCCAGTGAATTCACTGCCATGGCTTGAGTGCTGTTTAGAATCTAAAACCCCTGCAAATTCACCCGTGTAATCAGCAGAAAATTTGTAACCCTGTTCTTGCAACGCCGTGCGTTGACCGTTCCAATCACCAAACAGCCATTGACCATTTGGGTCAAAGGCAGGAGAAGCGGCTTGAGTTTGATGTGCAAAAAGACTCAATGATAGAACGGATAAACAAGAAACAATCAAAGACTTAGAGATTGTCATGTTTACGTAACCTTTTATGTTATTGTGTATAAAAGGTTACTCTTATTTTTAAATTACAACTTATTCAAAATGTTAACAATCTGTACAATATTTTAACAATCAGTGATTAGTCGCACATATTTTCTACCACTTACCCTCACCCAGCCCCTGCCCGATAAAGGCATACTTCATTTGAGAACGGGAAAACTTAATAGGACAGGCCAACTGTGGCTCAGTTTGTGAAGTATTTCCAGATAAAGGCACATCCACCACCCAGCCGCGTTGTTGGGCCATTGGCGAGACCAATGCTTCATCCAGACTGAGTACCGGTTCCACACAAATATCCAGACTCTGGAACAGATGTTGCCATTCTGAAAAATTCTGGGTTTTAAACTTCTCTTGCAGCGCATGCTTGACTGCTTGACGATCTTCAGGATCAAAAGAGGCACCTTTTGCCAGCAATAGAGGTAAGTCTAAAGCAGCAGCCAAACCCGCCATAAATTGTGGCTCTAAACTTCCAACCGAAAAATAACGCCCATCTTTGGTTTCATAATAATCATAGAAGCTTGCGCCATTGAGCATGCCAGCTTCGGGTGCTTGCGGCGTCTGCCCGGCCAGACTGGCGGATGCGGCCATACTATTCAGACTAGCGACACAATCGGTCATAGAAATATCAATATACTGTCCCAAGCCACTGCGTTGACGCTCAACTACGGCGGCAAGAATACCAATCACGGCATGTAAAGAACCGCCTGCGACATCGGCAATCTGAATCCCTAAAGGCGGTGGGCCACTATCCTGACGACCACTATGTCCAGAAACGCCAGCCAAGGCTAAATAGTTAATGTCATGCCCGGCCCGGTCTTTATAGGCGCCTGTCTGACCATAGCCGGTAATTGAGCAATAGATCAATCTTGGGTTAATCTCAGCCAGGGTTTCATAGTCCAGACCTAAACGGCGCATTACATCTGGACGGAACTGCTCCAGTACAATATCGAACTCGGAGATTTTAGTTTTGATCAGTTCAATATTGGCGGCATCTTTTAGATCGAGTGCGATTGACTGCTTGTTTCGATTGAGATAACTATGTGCAGTGGCCTGACCATTCGCATAGGGTGGCATAATCCTTACCAGATCGGGACGTGTTGGAGATTCAATATGGATAACTTCTGCACCCATGTCGGCAAGGTACATACTGGCAAATGGTCCTGGTAATAAAGTAGAAAAATCGAGGACTTTCAATCCTTTTAGAGCAGATGGCATGATAATTTTTACTCAATTTGTTCAAATTTTCTTTTATACTAGGTGTGGATAAACACAAAAACAATGTCATGTTCAGCCATTTACCTTGATAGTTTCGGCAATTTAACATGTATACAAGGCGCAATTATTTTTCTTGTCAATTGCCATAGGGCTTGTTAATTGATCATATATATGTTGCGTTGTCAGCAAAAATTTTATCAGACGAGACATGAAACGACAGGAATGATAATTCATTTCCGAGTTTCATAACGATGGATGAGGAAATTTTTGCCACAACCCTACGGGACAAAGGCATTTTTTGATGCTACTGCGTTATGTCATGCTCATTTAGAAGTACTAAACTTCACAAGCCATGCCTTGTATCATCTAAAAAATGTCTATTGTCGCAGCTATATCTGATCAACTAACAAGCCCTTTTTATTTTAGACGGTTATTTAGGTCAATTATCGTGAATAGTAAAGAAACTGAAGGATTCAATATGAGCCGTGATACGATCAGCATCCACTTCGTGAATGCGGCTTTAACAGGTGTTAAACGCCTAGGCATGGACGTTGAAACGTTACTTTCACATGTCGGTATAGAAGCAGAGTTACTGCGCCAACCGAAAGCTCGAATCTCTCCAGAGCAGTACACCCGTTTTATCAAGATGTTATGGATGGTTACTCAAGACGAACATGTCGGTTTTGATGTACAACCACGCCGACTTGGTACTTTTGCCATCATGTGTCAATTGATTATTCATTCCAAGACACTGGGACAAGCACTGGAACTTTCATCTCAGTTCTACAAGTTATTTGGCGATGAGTGGGCGGTCAGCCTGGAACGTGACAAGCATGAAGCCCGTTTGGTTCCGCACATTCCTAAAGCCCTAGATCCGGATCACTTTATTACCGAAAGCATGTTAATGATCTGGCACGGTCTTGCTTCATGGTTAATCGAACGTCGTCTCCCTTTAGAACGTGTTCATTTTGGTTATGAACGTCCTAATCATGCCGATGAATATGATGCATTATTCTTCGCTCCGGTCATGCAGTTTGATGCGCCACGTACCGAAATTACTTTTGCAGCGGATTATCTTGATCTCCCGATCCGTCAGGATGAAAAGACTTTAGAAGAATTCCTGAAAGCTGCACCAGCACAACTGTTAGTAAAATTCAAAAACACCAACTCACTTACTTCACGTATTCGTGATGTATTAAAGAGCCAGATTGGCGAAGAAATGCCAACGCTTAATGATGTTGCTGCAATGTTGTACTTATCACCGCAAACCTTGCGTCGCCGTTTGGCTGCCGAAGGTAAAAGCTACCAAGGGGTTAAAGATGCCTTGCGTCGTGATGCGGCGATTCATTTATTGTTGACTCCAAATCTCACTCTTGAAGATGTAGCGCAGCAAGTGGGCTTTAGTGAAACCAGTACCTTCCACCGTGCCTTTAAGAAATGGACAGGTGTCACCCCAGGTCTATACCGTCAATTGCACGGGCATCACAACTAATTTTTCATTCGAGTGTTCAACCAGAGATTGTTGAACGCTCTTTTAAAACTATGGTAAAAAATAAGCTTAATTTTACGATAAGCTTGAACAACAATGATCATAAAAAAAGGTGATTTCACTCACCCACAAGTCCAAAATCTCATTCATCTCCATTTGTATGGCCTGCATCAGAACACACCTATTGAACATAGTTTTGCATTAGACCTGAGTAGTTTGCAAAAAGATTCTATTAGTTTTTATACCTTATGGAATGACGATCAATTACTGGGCTGTGGCGCAATCCAAGAGCTGACACCCGACCATGCAGAAATCAAGTCTATGCGGACTCATCCTGATCATTTGCGTCAAGGCGTCGCAGCACAACTGCTTGAATTTTTATTAAAACTCGCTCGGCAACGTCACTATCAACGAATCAGTTTAGAAACGGGAAAAGACGTTCACTTTGATGCCGCAATCAAACTTTATAAGAAGTTTGGTTTTATTGAAGGCGCGGCTTTCGCAGAATATAACGAATCACCCTATAATCAATTCTTTCATTTAGATTTATCCTGATGCCTGAACAAGCACAGGGCTGTTGTTTTGATATGCATCAATTTGCCTTAATTTGCTTTAAAAATATTGCGGCCTGTTTTGGCGAAGCCAAACGTATAAACTGGATATGTTGATACTGAGGATCGTTGATCATAGCTAAATACTTTTTACGATTTTGAGCATGATGGGTAATCATCCATAAAATAATAGAGTCCTTAGATAAAAAACTGGTTTTGAAACTCTCTCGATTATTGGAATTTTCCCATAATCTTTTTTGTGTCAGCGCTCGACTAATTGCTCGTTTAACTGAGCGGTACAGATTTAACGAAAATGAATAATCCAGCCAAATAATCGTATCAATATATTTAAGCTTTAAATCCAGTGTTCGAGAATAATTACCATCAAGTACCCATCCTCGAGGTGCCTGATCAATTTGACTTTGTAATTTAGCAAAAAACTCATGATCTGGCGTTTCCTGCCAGTTATCCAGCCAAAATAGATCATCCATCTCAATATGCGACAAACCTAGCTTTTGCGCGAGATGACGGGCAAAAGTCGTTTTCCCAGCAGCAGATGTTCCCACAATATTGATAAATTTCATTTGAAATCTTGAGCTATGGCCTGAATTTCCATCATAAAGAAAAAATGATTTTTACTGCAAGCTGAGAAATTGGCGAAAAACATCAAACTTGCCAACGTTTATCATCATTGCACTGACCTTTAAATTGAGTACACTCGATAAACAACAATTTTAAGGTGATACAAGGAAAACCTATGAGCGAGGCCTACATTATTGATGCCATTCGCACGCCACGCGGAAAAGGAAAAAAAGATGGCTCACTGCATGAAGTCAAACCGATTACATTACTCACATCATTATTGAATGAATTACAACAACGCCATCAGCTCGATACTTCAAAAGTCGATGATATCGTTTTAGGCTGCGTTACTCCGATTGCAGACCAAGGCGGTGATATTGCTAAAACCGCAGCGATTGCAGCGGGCTGGAATGATGATGTTGCTGGTGTGCAAATTAACCGTTTCTGTGCATCTGGTTTAGAGGCTGTCAACTTGGCCGCACAAAAAGTCCGTTCTGGTTGGGAAGATGTAGTCGTTGCAGGTGGTGTGGAATCGATGTCTCGTATTCCAATGGGTTCTGATGGCGGTCCTTGGGCACTTGATCCTGAAACTAACTTAAAATCGTCTTTTGTACCACAAGGCGTTGGGGCAGATTTAATTGCCACTTTAGATGGTTATAGTCGTGAAGATGTCGATGCTTTTGCAGTCGGTTCACAACAAAAAGCAGCTGCAGCTCAAGCCAATGGCTATTTCGATAAATCCGTGGTGCCTGTCAAAGATCATTCAGGTGTACTGATCTTGGAAAAAGATGAATTTATTAAAGGCAATACCACCGTTGAAGGTTTGGCAAAACTGAATGCCAGCTTTGAAATGATGGGACAAATGGGCTTTGACGCCGTTGCCTTACAGAAGTACCCAGAAGCACAAAAAATTAACCATGTTCATCATGCAGGTAACTCCTCAGGCATCGTCGATGGGGCTGCAGTAGTGTTACTGGCTTCTGAAAAAGCAGTGAAAGAACAAGGCTTAAAACCACGTGCCAAAGTATTGGCAACGGCATTGGTCGGTACCGATCCAACCATTATGCTGACAGGTCCTGCGCCTGCTGCGCGTAAAGCCTTGGCCAAAGCTGGCTTAACGATTGATGATATTGACCTGTTTGAAGTGAATGAAGCCTTTGCTGCCGTAGTGATGCGTTTTATCAATGAGCTCAAGGTTCCAGCTGAGAAAGTCAATGTCAATGGCGGTGCAATTGCGATGGGTCATCCACTCGGTGCAACGGGCGCCATGATTTTAGGCACCTTGCTAGATGAATTAGAGCGTCAAGGTAAAAAACGTGGTTTGGCCACATTGTGTGTCGGTGGTGGAATGGGGATCGCCACCATTATTGAGTTGGTGTAAGGAGCACAACATGAGCGCTATTAAATACGAAAAAAACGCTGACAATATTGTAATTCTTACCCTTGATTCATCGGGTCAATCTGCCAACACCATGAATTCAGAATTCCGTGAGTCACTCCAACAAGTCAGTCAAAAGCTCAAAACAGAAACGGATCTGAAAGGCATTATTTTCCGTTCTGCCAAGAAAACCTTTTTTGCTGGTGGAGACCTGGATGAACTGATTCAGGTTCAGCCTGAACATGCCACTGAATTTTTCAAGATGATTGAAGAGCTCAAAGGCGACTTACGTGCGATTGAAACTTTAGGCGTACCTGTTGTTGCGGCCTTAAATGGTACGGCGCTCGGTGGCGGTTGGGAAATTGCTCTAGGCTGTCATTACCGTATTGCCATCAATGATCCAAAAACCAAGTTTGGTTTGCCTGAAGTCACTTTAGGTTTGCTGCCAGGCGGTGGTGGTATCGTGCGTATGGTACGTTTACTTGGCCTGCAAAATGCATTTCCGTTCCTAATGGAAGGCAAGCAATTTGGTGTCGATAAAGCAAAATCACTCGGTTTAGTGCATGACACCGCCGAGAATGAGCAAGAGCTGTTAGATAAGGCGATTGCCTGGGTCAAAGCCAATCCAAAGTCACAGCAACCTTTTGATGTTAAAGGCTACAAAATTCCGGGTGGCGATCCGAAAACCCCTGCTGTAGCACAAGTACTTGCCATTGCGCCTGCAATACTACGTGATAAAACCAAAGGTTGCTACCCTGCGCCTGAAGCGATCATGGCGGCAGCAGTAGAAGGTGGGCAGGTTGATGTTGATACTGCCTTACGTATTGAGTCGCGTTACTTTACGCAACTTACTGTCGGCCAGATTTCCAAAAATATGATCGGTACCTTCTGGCATGGCCTCAATGCCATCAAGTCGGGTGTAAGCCGCCCTGCGGATGTTGCAAAATGGCAAGCGACTAAAGTGGGTGTGTTAGGTGCGGGTATGATGGGTGCAGGCATTGCCTATTCAACCGCAATCAAAGGCATCCCTGTGATCCTGAAAGATGTATCAGTTGAAAATGCAGAGAAAGGCAAAGCTTATTCACAAAAACTTTTGGACAAGCGTGTTTCTCAAGGTCGTATGACCGCAGAAAAACGTGACCAGGTTTTAGCGCTGATTACGGCAACCGCTGATGCAGCTGATCTGCAAGGCTGTGATCTGATCATCGAAGCGGTGTTTGAGAATCAGGAATTAAAAGCCAAAGTGACTCAGGAAGCTGAACAATATTTGGCTGAAGGTGGCATCTTTGCATCGAATACCTCGACCCTGCCAATCACAGGTTTGGCGACAGCAAGCAAAGATGCTCAGAAGTTCATTGGCCTACACTTCTTTAGTCCAGTAGATAAGATGCAACTGGTTGAAATTATTAAAGGCAAAGAGACTTCTGCGGATACCTTAGCGAAAGCCTATGACTTTGTGCAGCAAATTGCCAAAACCCCAATTGTCGTCAATGACAGCCGCGGTTTCTTTACCAGCCGTGTGTTCGGAACCTTTATTCAGGAAGGGATGCGTTTACTTGCAGAAGGCGTACATCCAGCCAAAATTGAAATGGCGGCATTGAAAGCTGGTATGCCTGTAGGTCCACTCGCGATTCAGGACGAAGTCTCTTTAAGCTTGACTGAACACGTTGCTAGCGAAACCCGTAAAGCCTTGCAAGCTGAAGGTAAAGATTTACCGAAAACCCCTGTCGATGACGTGGTGCATACCATGATTCACGAGTTGAATCGTAAAGGTAAGGCCGCAGGTGCCGGTTTCTACGACTATCCTGAAAATGGCAAAAAGCATTTATGGGATGGACTCAGCCGTTGGCAGAAAGACAACAGTATTTCGGAACAGGACATGATTGACCGCTTCTTGTTTGTACAGGCGCTGGATACTTTACGCTGCTATGAAGAAGGTGTTTTAGAGTCTGTGATTGATGCCAATGTCGGTTCAATTTTTGGAATCGGTTTTGCACCGTGGACAGGTGGAGCGATTCAATTCCTGAATCAAAACGGGATTGAGCAATCCTTGCAACGTGCTCAACAACTGGCAGACCAATATGGTGAACGTTTTGCGCCACCACAACGCTTAAAAGACCTCGCGCAGAGAAAAGAAATCATTCAATAATTTTATGCTCTCTGCGTTGCAGATCAGCCCGTATGGAACTCGTTGTCTGTACGGGCTTTTTTCTTTTTTCAATGGCACGCCAGCAAAACTTACGAGCATTACGTCACGATTTATGCTATAACCACCAACAGTTTTGCTTTAATTTTTTTGTCCTTTGGAACTATCTTATGTCTGAGAAACTCTGTCCAGAAACCTCACCGTGGGGTTGGAAAGCATTAATTATCACCTGTATTCTAAGCTTTATTTTTATGGTGGTTTTCTATTTAGCCATGAATAACGAGCCAGATTATATGCCGATGAACAAAAATAAAGTGGCACCTCAGTCTGAAATGTCACAATCATCCATGATGTCTGAAACTAGCATGGAAAACCACCAGCACAATCACTAAAGTGTTATTGTGGAATATGATAAATCCGTGTAAAACATGGATTTATCATATTATTCGAGATATTCAATGCTTCAACAAAATCGTCAGGCACTGGTTGTTGAAGGTGGTGGAATGCGCGGTGCATTCACCAGCGGTGTCCTAGATGCATTTTTACAGCAACAGTTTAATCCCTTCGATCTCTGTGTTGGTGTTTCTTCTGGCTCAACCAATGTCGCCAACTATCTGGCTGCACAACAAGGCCGTACCCTACAGATCTACTTAGATCATTCGCTTCGAAAAGAATTTATTCATTATGGCCGTTTTTTCAAAGGCGGTGACCTGCTCGATTTAAAATGGATGTGGGATGTCGTGGAAAGCGAACATCCACTGAATCAGGCACATTTATTTGCCAATCATCCTGAATTCTATATGGTCCTCACCCACGCCATTACCGGCGAAGCTACCTATATTAAAGCTTCAAAAGACAATATTCTGGATGGCCTAAGAGCCTCTAGCTCCATTCCGGTACTGACACGCCAAGCCGTTGAGGTGTTTGGAGAGCCTTATTTCGATGGGGGTGTAGCAGACGCCTTGCCGGTACTTTGGGCAGCACAACAGCATGATGTTTCCAAATTGATGGTCGTACGAACCCGTCCCCAGAATTATTATAAAGCGGGCAGCAAAGGCGATCAGTTCCTTGCAAAATATCTGTTCAAACAAAATCACGGCTTTGCACAAAGTCTATTGTCCAGAACACAACGTTATAATGATTCGGTTCAGTTTGTGCGCACCCCATCAGGACAAAAAATTCTGGAAGTCTGCCCACCCGATCTGAAAAATATGGCAGGCCGACTGACCAAGAATAAGGCCAAAATCCGCTATAGCTATGATGTAGGTTTAGATGTTGGCTTACAGGCCATCGAAGACTGGAACAAACTTTAAATCCGATATTAAGACAGGATCAGCGTGGTCATGCTGATCCACCCGCCATATCTCCAGAATATTTTCCTTTTAGACTGTCCCGTTAACTCAACAGGATTCACATTGCTATTTTAGACTTGGCAACAGCAGCGAAAAAGGCGCAAAATCTGCTTTTATTTTTTATTTATTTGGGAATTGATTATGAATAAGCAGCCATCCCCACAAAAAGATTCAAATGAAACCGTATTGGGATGGAAATTTGTCATCATTGTTGGGGTACTCAGTACCATTTTTTTAAGTTTTTTCTATTTAGCGATGACCCAAGAACCTGATTATATGCCTGGCGCGCAACGCAAGGCACAGCAACAGAAAGCGCATGCTCAGGAAGCTGCTCCGGCCAGTTCCGAAGTGGCGGAGCAATCTAAGCAGTAATCAGATCAATGAATGTCAATGACAGCTTAGACCTTTGCTGTAATCGGCATGATCATCTCAATATGAGGAATACCACATTCATCATATGCCTCGCCTTGCACTGCAAATCCAAGCTGTTCGTAAAATGAAATCGCATGCACTTGTGAGGATAAATGCAGAAATTCACGCTGCTGCTGTCGTGCATAAGCCAGAATCTCTTGCATGATCATTTGGCCAAGACCTTGCCCCCGATAAGCCTTCAGTACTGCAACTCGCCCCACACTATTATTTTTTAATAATCGTGCTGTCGCAATCGGCTGATCCTGATCATAAAGGACGAAGTGTTGTGAGATCGCATCTTGCTCATCCCACTCATCTGCTTCCGCAATGCCTTGCTCCTGAATAAAAACCAATGTCCGGATCAATTTCGCATCGTGCTGTAATTGATCCCAAATGCCCTGTTTGACTTGATACATCGTTTTCTCTGTTTTAATTAACACTTACAGCCAATATTCTCGACTGGCATCTGATCTTGCAATAACAGTTCCAGACTTTGCTTTTCAATCCCATACATCGCTTTTAAGGCTTGAATCTGCTGCATAATTTTAGCATCAGGTTGTTGTATATCTTTGCGCTTGGTCGCCAGAATCATTTTATTTTTGCTGGTATGTTCCAAAGATACAAACTCAAATACCTTGGTTTCATAACCATAGGCTTTCAGCAACAAGGCACGTAAGGTGTCTGTCAACATTTCTGCCTGCTGTCCGGCATGAATGCCAAACTGAAGCATCGGCTGTAACACCTCTGGACTTTGTAATTGTGGACGTAGCTCTTTATGACAGCACGGCGCGCACATGATCATGGATGCATTAAGACGAATCCCGGTATGAATGGCAAAATCCGTTGCAATATCACAGGCATGTAATGCAATCATCACATCCAGTTTTTCTGGTTGATAGCTCCGAACATCACCTTCAAAAAAGTCCAGGTGATTAAAACCGACCTGATCAGCCACATGCTGGCAGAACTCCACCAGATTGGAACGCAGCTCCACCCCAGTGATTAAAGGCGTCTTTTGCTGTGCTTGTAAATAATCATATAGGGCAAACGTTAAATAACCTTTACCCGAACCAAAATCGACAATATTTAATTCCTGTTGTGCAGCATCGATCTGTTCATAGGCATTCGAAAAGATCTCAATAAATTTATTAATCTGTTTCCATTTCCGTGCCATGCTAGGCACGATTTGCCCTTTTTCATCGGTAATGCCAAGATGTTTTAAGAACAGGCTTTGCTGTTGCACATAACGCTGCTTTTCACGATTATGCTGCTGTTGTTCAAGCTTGTCCGTTGCTGCCTGTTTTTTCTGGTGGGTCAACATGGCTTTCTTTTTATTTTTCTTGAGCTGAATATCTTGATTCAAGGTAAATAAATTGGCCTGTTTAGATTGTGCCAATAATTCAGCAATCTTTTCCAGCCCTTCGGTAATCGAATAGTTTTTGGTGATGTCTTGTGTCGTATGGTGATACAAACACGACAAAGTTGCCTGTCCTTGCAGTTCAATCATACGGAAAGTGATTTTCTCTAAATGTGCCAGCTCCCCTTTGTACTGACTCAGAATCAGCCGATCAAAGCTTTTATTTTCAATAGATTGCTGGATATCCAAGAAAAACTGCTGTTCCTGTTCAAAAGAAAAATTCGGCGCAAACATAATGAAAACCTGACAAATAGAAACTAAATTTTAAAGCGTCTTACTTTAAAAGGGAAATTGCATTACGATACAGTTGTATTTTTATGCAACTGATCGCTTGATGAACTCAAAAACATTGCTGGACTATGACCCCAAAGAAGAACTGATCAATGCCTATAGTCATGGGCTAGGTGCTGCCCTTGCTTTGATTGCTTCCATTTTTCTGATCGTTAAGGGCCATGCACTGCCCTTAGGCCAGTGGATGAGTTTATGGGTCTATGGCTTTAGTCTGGTACTGCTACTCAGCAGTTCCATGCTTTATCACTTTGCAGTGGATGAACGTAAACGCTACTGGTATAAAAAGCTGGATCATACTGCGATTTATTATCTGATTGCTGGCACCTATACCCCGTTTCTGAGTATTGCGATTCCCACCGCCAAAGCTCACTACCTGCTGATTGCCTTATGGATCATTGCGCTGATCGGCACCCTGTTTAAGCTGGTCTTTATTCACCGCTTCCAGAAGATTTCTCTGGCAGCCTATCTGTTGATGGGCTGGCTCGCCATTCTGGTGATGGATGATATGCAGCGTTATCTAAGCAAAGATGCGATACAACTCTTAATTGCAGGAGGATTGGCTTATACCATCGGCACATTGTTTTATGCGTTAAAAAAGGTAAGATATACCCACGCAATTTGGCATGTTTTTGTGCTATTAGGGGCAGGATTACACTTTTTAGCGATCTACTGTTATGTATTATAAGTCCTTATATAACATTCAGTTTTTCTAAGTAAAACTGCACATTCAAAAGGAATTTTTCAAGACAGTCATTAGGGCTGTTGGCGTTTCATCCATACATTGCGTGACTGGCTAAAGATACCCACTGTCGCAAGTATTGGTGAAATGTCAGTAGCCCCCATATGTTCTTGAACGAATAACATGAAGGTCTTGTATGTCGTCAAGCACTACGACTGCCACCCCGGAAGTGGCCAGCAATTCAAAAGTACGGGTATTATTTGCCAGCCTTGTCGGTACCACGATTGAGTTTTTTGACTTTTATATCTACGCCACAGCCGCTGTACTCATTTTTCCACATTTATTTTTTCCAGAAAGTAGCGATGGTGCTGCCGTTCTAAAATCACTGGCAACCTTTGCCATCGCCTTTATTGCACGCCCGATCGGTGCGGCACTGTTTGGGCATCTCGGTGACCGGATCGGCCGTAAAGCAACCTTGGTGGCTGCCTTGCTGACCATGGGTATTTCAACAGTGTGTATTGGTCTGTTACCGACTTATGCGCAGATTGGTCTTGCAGCCCCGCTCCTGCTCGCCTTATGCCGTCTAGGACAAGGTTTAGGTCTGGGTGGTGAATGGAGCGGTGCCGTCTTGCTCGCTACGGAGAATGCACCAGAAGGCAAACGTGCCTGGTATGGCATGTTCCCGCAACTCGGTGCACCGATCGGCTTTATCCTTGCCACAGGCTCATTTTTACTGCTGAATGCTTTTATGACAGAACAGGCGTTCATGACCTGGGGCTGGCGTATTCCATTTATTGCCAGTGCAATCTTGGTCTTGGTTGGCTTGTACATCCGTTTAAAGCTGCATGAAACACCGGCCTTCCAGAAAGTCTTGAATAAGCAAAAAGAAGTCAATGTTCCTTTCAAGGAAGTTATGACCAAACATTTGCCCATGTTAATCCTGGGTACCATCGCAGCCATCTGTACCTTTGTGGTGTTTTATCTCACCACGGTTTTTGCCTTGAACTGGGGCACCACCAAACTCGGTTATGCGCGCGGTGAGTTTCTGGTGTTACAACTATTCGCAACCTTATGTTTTGCTGCCTTTATTCCCCTCTCTGCGATTTTTGCAGAGAAGTTTGGCCGTAAAAACACTTCGATTGCAGTCTGTGTACTTTCTGCCTTGTTCGGACTTTGCTTTGCACCGTTATTAGGCTCAGGTAATCCACTGCTGGTGTTCTTGTTCCTGTGTATCGGTCTTGCGATTATGGGTTTAACCTATGGACCAATTGGTACCGTACTGTCAGAGATTTTTCCCATCTCGGTCCGTTATACTGGCTCTGCATTAACCTTTAATCTGGCAGGTATTTTCGGTGCCTCTTTTGCACCTTATATTGCGACCAAACTGGCTGAAAGTTATGGTCTGGGTGCAGTGGGCCTATATCTCAGCTGCGCGTCGATCCTGTCTTTAATCGCCTTTTTACTGATTCGTGAAACCAAACATGATGATGTAAATAATCAGATTTAAGCACTGAATTTCAGATGATCTGTAAATAACCGATCCAGATCATCTGAAATACCATTCAATTTATGCTGTTTTATCTTATAAAGTTGCTTTTGCAACTGCATTCTTCCAAATATTTTTTGTGCTAAAATAACCGCCTTTATTTTTTCTTAGACGATTGTGTTATGTACGCAGTGATTATCGTTGCCGTATTTTTAATCAGCTTCTTATATACCTATTTACGTGGTAAAGAGCGCTTAAAAGCATCTCGACAATTATTTGACCATTCGACATTTTTAGCGCCGATTAACATGTTTATGACGGGCTTTTCCAAATTGCCAAACCAACCTTTCTTTGATGTGGCGCAGTTCCCTGAACTCAAACCACTGCAAGATAACTGGCAGGTGATTCGCGAGGAAGCCATTCAGCTACAGAACCAGATTAAAGCCTCTGAAAAGAATAATGATGCGGGCTTTAACACCTTCTTTAAACGTGGCTGGAAACGCTTTTATCTGAAATGGTATCAAGATAGTCATCCGTCAGCACAACAACTCTGTCCCAAAACCGTAGCACTACTGGAAAGCATTCCCTCAGTGAAAGCGGCGATGTTCACCGAGCTTCCTTCCGGAAGTTACTTGGGTAAGCACCGTGATCCTTATGCGGGTTCGGTACGCTACCATCTTGGCTTGGTGACTCCGAATAGCGATGACTGCTTTATTGAGGTCGATCAGGAGCGTTATAGCTGGAGAGATGGTGAAGCCACTGTATTTGACGAGACCTTCGTGCACTGGGCTGAGAATAAGACCGATGAAACGCGCATTATCCTGTTCTGTGATATTGAACGACCAATGAAATGGGGCTGGGCACAAAAGTTCAACCACTGGTTTGGCCGTAATGTCATGTCAGCTGCAAGCTCACCCAATGATGACCAAGACAAGACCGGTTTCATCAACCGTATTTTCAAATATGGCTATGCGGTACATCATTATGGCCGTGGTTTAAAAGAACGTAATCGTCCACTGTACTACGCTTCAAAGTGGTTGTTATTTGCGATTATTATTGGCCTGATCCTGCTGCCAAGTTTTCTGTAAATCTATTGGTTTAGCCATAAAAAAAGAGATGCGATTGCATCTCTTTTTTTATTCTGAAGCGACTGCTTATTGAATCGCCTGAGCTGTTTGGGTGCCCGCAGTTTGTGCAGCAGCCGCATTCGCCGCCTGAACTGCAGTTTCACCAATTAAAGCAATCTTCGCTTTCTCTTGGCTTTTTGCAGACAATGCCGGGTTTGATGCTACAATACGATTGATGTTGGCAGAGTTCGCTGGTGCAATTGCTGCAGTTTGCAATACGATTGGACGGTTACCTGTTTCGCCTAAAGTATAGCGAATACCAGTACGCGGGCTGACCACAGTCGTCACTTCGCGCTTGACTTGCGCTTCTGCCGTGTTAGTACCTTTTGCTGCCAATACTTTATCAACAGTCGTGGTTTGTGGAGCTTCAGCTGCAAATGCAAAACCTGACACTGCAGCACTTGCCAAAATTAAAAGTTGTAATGGTTTTTTCATTGTCTTCCCGCTTTTAATGCGAATTCAATCAAGATCTGTAAGTTCAATAATGAAACTACAAAGCTGCCATTGACTCAAGTTATTTATCGTAAAAAAAGCAGAGTCCAATGCTCTGCTTTTTTATTTTAGTGCAATCTAAAAATCAGGATTTAGATTTTACCGTGACATTGCTTGTATTTTAAGCCTGAACCACATGGGCACGGCGCATTACGGCTTTCCGGTACCGGGAATGGTGCATTGTCGGTAAAGCCTTCAGTTTCTTCAGAAACCGTGACTTCTCCGGTTAAACCATCGACATCATCATGTTCAAATGAAAGACGCATTGATTCAGCCTGACGTTGTTGCTGCGCTTCAAGTTCCGCCAATTCTTCGGCTGTCGGTACATGAACACGAGATAAATCAGTCACCACATCAGACTTGATAATACCCAGCATATTCACGAATAAGTTGAAGGCTTCTTTCTTGTATTCTTGTTCAGGGTTCTTTTGTGCATAACCACGTAAATGAATCCCTTGACGTAAGTAATCCATCGCCGCCAAATGATCTTTCCAATGACGATCCAGTGAGTTCAACATGAAATGACGTTCCAGCATAGCTGCGGATTCATCTCCCATTTGCTCACGACGTTGGCGATAACGGGTAATCACTTCATCTGCAATACGCTCAATCAGACCTTCCTCGTCTAAACGGCGATCTTGGTCTAACCATTGTTGTACCGGTAACTCGATTCCCAAGTCAGACTGTAATGCCCCTTCCAGACCTTCAATATCCCATTGGTCATGAATCGACTCTGGTGGAATAAAGTTGGCAATTAGGCCTTTCACCACTTCGTGATGCATTTCTTCGATATAGTCTTGTAGCGTACTTTCTGCCAGAACTTCATCACGTTGCGAATAGATGATCTTACGTTGTTCGTTGTTCACGTCATCGTACTTCAACAGGTTCTTACGAATATCGAAGTTACGAGCCTCAACTTTACGTTGTGCATTTTCAATCGAACGGCTGACCATCTTGTGCTCAATCGCTTCGCTTTCTTGCAAGCCCATGGCACGCATCATGGCAACTACACGGTCACCCGCGAAGATACGCATCAAATCATCTTCAAGCGACAGATAGAAACGAGATACACCCGGGTCACCCTGACGACCTGCACGACCACGCAACTGGTTGTCAATACGACGTGATTCATGACGCTCAGAACCAATGATATGCAGACCGCCAGAACTTAACACGTCTTCGTGATCTTTTTCCCATTGGGCCTGTAAACGCGCTTCATCTTCAGGTGTCGCATTTTCAATTTTGGCAAGCTTGGCTTTCCAGTTACCACCCAGCAAAATATCGGTACCACGGCCCGCCATGTTAGTTGCGATCGTCACCGCATTCGGACTACCTGCTTGCGCAATAATATCTGCTTCACGCTCATGCTGTTTCGCATTCAGGACTTCATGATGAATACCAGCCTGTAATAACTTGGCAGATAAAATTTCACTGGCTTCAATCGTCGCGGTACCGATCAGGATCGGTGCAACGCCCTGCTGACGAATCTTGGTAATTTCTTCAATAATCGCGGTATATTTACCATTACGGTTTAAATAGATCAAATCGTTATGATCGACACGGACCATTGGACGGTGGGTTGGAATAATCACCACATCCAGACCATAAATTTCTTTCATTTCCGAAGCTTCAGTATCGGCAGTACCGGTCATACCTGACAGCTTTTTATACAGACGGAAATAGTTCTGGAAAGTTGTGGTTGCCAGTGTCTGGTTTTCCGGCTGAATTTCCATGTTTTCTTTGGCTTCAACCGCTTGATGCAAACCTTCTGACCAACGACGACCCGGCATGGTACGACCCGTGCTCTCATCGACAATAATCACTTCTTCTTTTTGCGTCTGCGGATTGATACCAATAATGTAATGTACATTCTTCTGGTACAAATAGTGCGCACGGATTGCCGCAGTCACATGGTGAACCAGATTCAGGTTGGTTGCTGAATACAGGCTTTCACCTTCAGCCAACAGTCCCATTTCAATCAGTTTCTGTTCAACCGTTTCATAACCGATTTCAGTCATTTCTACTGAACGCTGCTTTTCATCCACCCAGAAATGTCCACCATCTGCCACTTTTTCTTCTTTCTGTGGACGTAATGTTGGCGGAATACTGTTGATCAGCTGGTATAACTGAGATGAGTCTTCGCTTTGACCAGAAATGATCAATGGTGTACGCGCCTCATCAATCAGGATCGAATCGACCTCATCGATGATGGCATAGCTTAAGCCGCGTTGTTTTTTCTCTTGTAACGAGAACACCATGTTGTCGCGCAGATAATCGAAACCAAATTCGTTGTTGGTCCCGTAAGTAATATCGGCCGTATAGGCTTGTGCCTTTTCATCAGGCATCTGCATGGAGTAAATCACCCCAATGCTCAAGCCTAAAAATTCGAATAAAGGACGGTTTAACTCGGCATCACGCTGCGCCAAGTAATCGTTTACGGTAATGACGTGAACGCCTTGACCACTCAATGCATTGAGATAACACGCCAAAGTACCCATCAGGGTTTTACCTTCACCGGTACGCATCTCGGCAATTTTACCTTCGTGCAAGGTAATACCACCAATTAACTGTACATCGTAGTGACGCATGCCCATGACACGTTTTGCCGCTTCACGGCAGACAGCAAATGCTTCTGGCAATAATTTATCTAAATTTTCGCCATTACTAAAACGTTGTTTGAATTCTGGAGTTTTTGCAGAGAGGTCTGCATCGTTAAGAGCAGATATCGTCGGTTCAAGCGCATTAATTTGTTCAACAATTTTACGCATGCGTTTGAGCTCGCGCTCATTTTTTGTACCGAAGATACCTCCGATCAGACTTGCCAACATGAATAAACTCTCTAATCCTGTTTGTTATAAGGTTCGTCAATAACAACAAACCCTAGGTCGGTTAATTTTTTCTTAGCTGTTATTATGGAGTCAGAAATAAGAACTACAAGTGCTTTGCATCCAAACAGGTAAAAAAATCTGCGAGGCGATTCTGACATCACACCAGTAAAGATGCGTTAATGTAGCAAATTTGCCTTAAACTTACATCGACCTGAATGTGAATTTCCGATCATTTTTTAACAAGATCCCTAAGAGATATCTCAAAAGTTCATAACAAAATACAAAAACAATAATTTTATTTATAAAGTGAATGCTGCATATTGAATAGAGAAACGACATAGAAAAAAGTATAGAGGACTAATCATGACATTACGTTTAGGCGATACCGCGCCAAATTTCCAGCAAGAATCAAGCGAAGGTAATATTGATTTTTATGACTTTTTGGACGATAGCTGGGGTATTCTGTTTTCCCATCCAGCAGATTATACACCGGTCTGTACCACCGAACTGGGTTATACCGCCAAACTGAAAGATGAATTTGACAAGCGTGGTGTTAAAGCCATTGCCCTTTCAGTGGATGATGTTGAATCGCATAAAGGCTGGATTCAGGATATTAACGAAACCCAGAATACCACGGTGAATTTCCCCATCATTGCCGATAAAGACCGAAAAGTGTCTGAACTTTATGGATTTATTCATCCCAATGCCAGTGAAACCTTAACCGTTCGCTCATTGGTCATTATTGACCCAAATAAAAAAGTACGTTTGATCATTACTTATCCAGCATCAACAGGCCGTAATTTTAATGAAGTTTTACGCGTGGTCGACTCACTGCAACTTACCGACAACCATAAAGTCGCGACACCCGCAAACTGGCAACAAGGCGAAGATGTGGTGATTGTGCCGTCATTAAAGGATGAGGAAGAAATCAAACAACGCTTCCCGAAAGGCTATAAAGCCGTCAAACCGTATTTGAGAATCACGCCCCAGCCTGAGTGAGGATCAAACGAGCAACGCTCGTTCCGAAACGCAAGGTGAACAGCTATGCTGTGAGCTAAGAGATTGAAGCCGATTAAAGGCTTCAAGCGAAGCGCAAGACAAACGAAGTGCGTAGCCATAAAGACCAGCAACGCTCATTCCTGAGAAGCGACTAAAGCTTCGCAAGATCGCAGTGCAAGACAAAATATCAAGCCTATCTCAGCGATAGGCTTTTTTCGGTCTGATTCAAATTTGTTTTGGTATTTCTGAATCGATACGTTATAAAAATAATTCGATCCGGAACACAATAAAAATCATCATGATCTATAACATCCATCACCTGCATTGTGGCAGCTTTTGCCCTGTCTGTGCGCCTTTATTTGGACAAAAAGGCTGGAAAGCCCATCTGGTCTGTCACTGTTTATTAATTGAAACTGATCGGGGATTGGTATTGGTTGATACCGGCTTGGGCCTGCAAGACTATTTACATACCGAACAGCGCCTTGGCAGTTTGCTGACACAATTTGGTTCGATCGTGCCGAACTTGAAACTCAGTGCCATTCAACAGATTCAGCAACTCGGCTTTAGTCCCAATGAGGTAAAACATATTTTTGTGAGCCATCTGGATTTTGACCATGCAGGCGGCATCTCTGATTTTCCCCATGCAACCGTGCATGTGCTGGCCTCTGAATTTAATGCAACCCAGACTTTATCTGGCAAAGGCAAACTACGTTATAAAACCGCGCAGTTTAAACAGCATCGACATTGGAGCTTTGCAGAACATAGCGATGGTGAAGAATGGTTTAATCTCCAGCGCGTAAAAGGCCTCCCGTTGTTTCAGGATGAAATTTTAATGGTGCCGTTGCTCGGACATACACTTGGACACACTGGCATTGCAATAAAAAAACAGGACGGCTGGATTCTGTTCTGTGGGGATGCCTACTTTTCTCATCTGGAACTCAATCCTAAACATAAACTCAGAGCGCTCGATCTTACCGAACGTTTATTGGCTGAAGATAACCAGCAGCGTTTGCATAACCTGAAACGCTTACAATCTCTGGCTCAACATGAACCCAAGATTGAGTTAATTTGTGCACACGATCCCGTTGAATTCAGTCGCTATCAAGCTATCTTATGAAAAAAACACTCATCGCACTTACAGTCACTTCCTGCCTCAGTATCGGTGGCTGTATGAAACATCCAGGTCTGGATAATGAACAACGCCCTGAAAATTGGGGAACACTGATCTCACACACCCATAATTTTTATCAGATCAGCAGTGATGTATTTCGTAGCGAACAGCCGAGCAATCAGTTAATTCCAAGCTTAAAACAGTACAATATTGATACGGTGATCAACCTTCGTGCACGCAATGACGATGCCAAGGTGCTTAAAGATCAGCCCTTTAATCTGGTCCATATCCCGATTTATACCTGGGCGATCAATCGCGAAGACTTATTACAAGCGATGCGTGCCATTCAAACTGCCAAACAGAACAATCAAAAAGTGTTAATCCATTGCTATCATGGTTCAGACCGTACAGGTGCGACCATTGCCATGTACCGCATTATTTTTGAACACTGGTCGATTGAAGATGCGGTAAAAGAAATGAAACAAGGTGGCTATGGTTTTCATGTAATCTGGAAGAATATCGAGCATTTGCTGAGCCCTGAAAATGTAAAATGGATTCAACAGCAACTGTCGAATCCATCTTCATAGCATCCCATCAAAAGGGTTTCATTTAACGCTGGTCGAGTGGCACCCAGTCAATTACCCAGGCTGATTTCATATTCAGACTATCATCAGTGGTAATTTTCTTACGGGTCGTATCCGCAGTATCACGATCTTTGGCTGGGCCAACCATGATCCGAATACCTTTAGAGGTCGGGCTAGTTGTTACCTTATAGCCTTTAGCACGTAATTTCGATACCACGGCATCTGCATTGGCCTGATTAGCGGCCAGTGCCACTTGTACCATCCATTTCTTATCGCCATTTTCCATCAGATCACGGGCTTTTTCAGCTTCGGCTTTCTTTTCAGCTTCTGCCTTACGCTTATCTTCAGCAGCTTTCTTGTCTGCTTCGGCCTTACGTTTATCTTCAGCGGCTTTCTTATCAGCCTCTGCCTTACGTTTGTCTTCCGCGGCTTTTTTGTCTGCTTCAGCTTTACGTTTATCTTCGGCAGCTTTTTTATCCGCTTCTGCTTTACGCTTGTCTTCAGCAGCTTTCTTGTCTGCTTCTGCTTTACGTTTGTCTTCCGCAGCTTTGCGATCAGCTTCCGCTTTCTTTGCTGCTTCTGCTTTACGTTTATCTTCCGCTAGCTTTTTATCAGCATCAGTCGTCTTTTGCTGGTCTACTTTTAACTGTTCCGCTCGCTTCTTTTCATCCGCTTTGCGTTTGTCTTCAGCCAGTCGTTTTGCCTTGGCTTTTTCATCTTCAACCAGTTCAGGTGGAATATTGTCTGAACTTTCCTGTGCAGCGGTACGGCGAGCATTGATCGCTGCGTATTCTTCTGCGGCTTTACGCGCTGCTGCTGCTTCTGCCTGCTGCTGCATTTTTAAAAATTCAGCTGCACGTGCCTCTTGTTCAGCAACTGCTTTTTCACGAGAGCGACGTTGTTCTTCAAGCAAACGTTTTTCTGTTTCAACATCAACCGCTAAAGGTTGTAATGAAACCATTTCACTCTCTTGGGCAGGCTGAGCAGTTTTTGGCTTAGTGGCTGTTTTGGGAATAGGATGAGTAACGGTAGCTTGCGTATGATCTTGCTCTATTTCTTCATTACCTTTAAGAAGCAGTGCGGCCAATAAAACACCACCTCCTAATAGAACAACGCCACCCATCCAACGTTGTTTGTTATTCATCGACATTCTTCTAAATACTCCCAGACCGCTTCTAAAGTATGAAACGAACCACAGACTAAAATCAGCTGATTGTTATTACCTTGTTTCAGCACAGTTTCAAACGCTTGCTGGATACTGCCGAACTCATGGACCTGTTGCCCTTGCAATGCATCTTGAATCTGTTGCACTGGTGCGGCTCTAGGCACATCTAAATTAGCAATAAACCAATCTTTTACTGTTGTTTTTAGTAAATCAGTGACAGATGGAATGTCTTTATCTGCCAACATTGAAAATACTGCAACAACTTCTGTGTACTGTTTATTGTATTTTAGGAATTTTCGCAACTGCTTCAACAAAAATTCGACACCATGGGCATTGTGCCCCGCATCAAAAATAACGGTTCTATCCTGAATTTGTCTGATTTCAAAACGGCCTTGTAGGCGTGCCTGCTGAATACCCGTTGCGATGGCTTGTTGTGAAATGTCTATTCCACTCACCAGTACAGCAGCAACCGCAGTTGAAATATTATCCAAAGCCAGCTGACCAACAGGAAGCTTTAAGGTGCTACCAGAAGATGCAAATGACCAGGTTTGCCCATCTTCATCCAGCTGATAGAAATAATCTTGATTAAGTGTATATAACTGGGCTTGTGTTTCAGCCACCTTATCTTGAATGGCTTGTGGAAGTTGCTGTTGTCCGGCAAAAACCACCGGAATATTCGGACGAATAATCCCTGCTTTCTCGAAAGCAATTTTTTCGACCGTATCACCGAGCCAGTCGACATGATCTAAACCAATATTGGTAATCACAGCAACATCCGGATCAATCACATTGACCACATCAAGACGACCACCCAGACCGACTTCAAGTACCCAGACATCACATTGTTGCTGTTTAAAAATGACAAAAGCAGCCAAAGTGGTTGCTTCAAAAAAAGAAAGGCTTAATCCACATTCACGGCGAACCTGATCGACCTGTACAAAAGCATCTATCAGACGCTGATCATCTACCTCGGCACCCGCCAGTTTTACCCGCTCGTTAAAACGGTAAATATGCGGTGACTGATACAGGCCCACCTTATAACCCTGCGCATTTAAAATTGCAGCTAAAGTTGTCGTGGTTGAGCCTTTACCATTCGTACCTGCGACAGTAAATACTTTCGCCTCAGGGTGGATCACACCCAGCTTTTCAGCCACAGGAATAACGCGTTCTAAACCTAAATCAATGCCTGTAACATGAACATGGCCCCAATAATCGAGCCATGTTGTTAATGTATCCGTTGAATGTGGAGCGTGCGGTTTCAAGGTAAGTTCATCAGTTTTGCAACAAGTCTGTATACAGTATCACGTAATGCATGACGATGAACAATTTGATCGACCACACCATGATCAAGCAAATATTCTGCACGCTGGAACGGTTCTTCCAGTTTCTCACGTACGGTTTGTTCAATCACACGCTTACCGGCAAAGCCAATCATCGCCTTCGGTTCAGCGATATGCACATCACCTAACATGGCCAATGAAGCTGTTACACCACCATAAACCGGATGAGTTAACACCACCACATAAGGCACACGTGCTTCTTTCATTTTCTGGATGGCTGCTGCAGTACGCGCCATTTGCATCAAGGACAACATACCTTCCTGCATACGTGCACCGCCTGAGGCTGCAAAACAGATCATCGGCTGGTGTAAAGCAATGGCACGTTCAGCCGCCTGAACAAAACGGTCGCCCACAACTGTACCCATTGAACCGCCCATGAAATCAAAATCAAAAGCACAGGCAACAAGGTCTAAACCTTTAAGCGAACCTTGCATTACCACAAGTGCTTCTGTCTCACCCGTTTTGTCTTGCGCTTCGCGCATACGATCTGGATACGGTTTGCTATCCACAAACTTTAATGGATCTTTGGCATTAAATTCCTGACCTAACTCACCATTGACCTGATCAAAGAACCAGTTCAGACGATCACGCGCACGCATACGCAGGTGCTCATCACACTGAGGACAGACATAGGCATTAAATGACATGGCAGTACGTGTCACCAGTGCATGGCACTCAGGACATTCAATCGTAGGCTCAGTAAAGGTCGCTTTAAACGTTTGCTGTTGATCTGCCACCTGAATACCAGGAACATGACGCTCAGTCCAAGGGGTTGAAGGGTTAAGAACCTTCCCTGATGTTAACTCTTGACTCATACTAACTCATCGAGCGCAGCTCGAAGCTCCTTCACTTTATTCACCGTCTGTTGCGCAGCTTGATCTGCTGGCAATGTCGCAAAAGATTTAACGAAAGCACTTCCCACAATCACGGCATCGGCAACCTGACCCATCGCTTTGGCAGACGCTGCATCACTAATTCCGAAACCAACACCGACTGGTACACTGGTTTTAGATTTAATTTTTGCAATACGCGCTGCTGCTTCAGCAGTATCTAGGGTTGCTGCACCAGTCACACCTTTGAGTGACACGTAGTAGACAAAACCACTTGCCTGATTGACCACATGTTGAATACGCTGGTCGGTTGAGGTTGGCGCAAGCAAGAAAATCTGATCCATTCCATTTTGTTTAAGAACTTCACCTAATTGCTGAGATGCTTCAGGTGGTAAGTCCACCAGAAGTACGCCATCAACACCACAGTCTTTCGCATAAGTCACAAACTTTTCATAACCAATCACTTCAACAGGATTTAAATAGCCCATTAAAACAACCGGTGTCGTTTGATCTTTTTCGCGAAAAGCTTTCACCATATCCAATGCATCTAAAGTATTGGTTCCACCTGCCAGAGCACGCTCAGCTGCCAAAGCAATTACAGGACCATCTGCCATCGGGTCAGAGAACGGAAGACCCAGTTCAATAACATCAACCCCTGCCTCAACCATTTGATGAAGCAATGGAACAGTGACTTGTGGATGCGGGTCACCTGCCATTACATAAGAAACAAGCGCTTTACGTTGCTGAGATTTAAGCTGTTCAAAACGAGTGGCAAGACGTGACATAGGATTATGCTTTCCTGATTTATATAAATTAAGGAGTTGTTTGTGGTCATTTAAAAACACTGCATTGTAACGCTATTTTTTGTTCATTGAACAGAGTTTGACGTGAATGCGACAGCGAATCCTGCGACTTACAACTCCCCTGCTACATTTATCTATATTTTGAGTTTTTTCTCAATGATCAAAGATTCCTAATTTCAGGCTGATCGCTTAGCATTTTAGAATTTCGCCAAGCTCCTTTATACTAGCCGCAATTTTTAAGTTTCCTTTTTATTTTATGTCTGCCCACTCTCCCGAAAAAGTACAAAGCAATGCCCTTGCTTTGCTGCCGCTATTGGTATTTTTGATCATCTTTCTTGGGAGTGGTCTTTATCATTCAATGATCGGAACTGAATTTGCCTTTTATCAGGTCAAGGCACCTGTGGCTGCAATACCTGCGGTGATTCTCGCCCTTCTGCTGTATAAACAGAAACTCAATACAGCGATTGAAGAATTCCTGCAAGGTGCCAGTCACCCGAATCTGATTCTGATGTTTATGGTGTTTATGCTGGCAGGTGCCTTTGCCAGTGTTTCCAGTGCCATTGGCAGCGTCGATGCGACGGTACAGCTAGGACTTTCGCTTATTTCGCCAGAATTTGTCTTACCCATGCTGTTTATCATTGCCGCCTTTATTGCCACCGCAATGGGTACCTCGATGGGTACCATTGCAGCCTGTGCACCAATTGCGTTTGGTTTTGCTCAAGCGACTGATATTGCACCTGTCTATGCCATTGGTGCGGTGGTTGGTGGTGCCATGTTTGGCGATAACCTGTCCATGATCTCGGATACCACCATTGCAGCTACCCGTAGCCAGAATGTCGAACTCAGAGATAAATTTCGGGTCAATGTCTGGATTGCACTTCCCGCAGCCATCATCACCTTAATGGTTTATATTTCCATGAGCCATCAGGCAGAAGCCATTCAATCCAAGCCTTATGATCTCTGGCTGATTCTGCCTTATCTGGCGGTGTTCTTTCTTGCTTTTACCCGTCTGCATGTTTTGGCAGTGCTGATGATCGGCGTGATTTTATCAGGTCTGATGGGGCTGCTTGAAAAACCGGATTTTGATGTACTCAAGCTGAACAGTGCGATTTATGATGGCTTTGTCGGCATGTTTGAGGTGGCATTACTTTCCATGTTGCTGGGTGGATTGTCCGCCCTGATGCAAAAACAAGGCGGATTGCAGTGGCTGATTCAACGCATCTATGCGATTACCCGCCTATTTAAATTCGGTAAACAGCGTGCTGGTGAATTCGGTATTAGTTTTCTGGTGGTCTTCTCGAATCTATTTGTGGCCAACAATACCGTTGCGATTATTTTATCGGGAGATATGGCCCGTGAAGTGGCCAAAGAATATGGCGTAGATCCTAAACGAAGTGCAGCTTTACTGGATATTTTTTCTTGTGTGGTTCAAGGCATGATTCCTTATGGAGCGCAGTTACTACTTGCCTGTTCAATTGCCAAACTTTCTCCGATTGAATTGATTGGCAATATCTACTATTGCTGGATTCTTGCGATTTGTGCGGTGCTTGCCATTGTCTTTAATTATCCGCGTTTAAAAAAATCATAGAAGATTTGAATTACTACTCAAATCCCACTCTCAATAACGCTTCAATTTAGACAAGAATCTACTATCGTGGTAGGCGACATGGATGTCGCCCGTTGGACTAGCCTTGCGCTGCATTTCAAAGCAGGGCTTTAAAATTTGCTCAGGATGTAGCGTCAGTCCAACAGAGGATTTTCCTTACTTTTCATCCCTGAAAAGTAAGGAAAATATCAAACCCATTTGTTTGTTTAAAAATTAAACTACCTTAGCTAAGCACTTATTAATTAAAAGTTTGATCTAAAATCTACAGAGATTTTAAGAACTGCTTAGGCGTAACGCCTGTCCAACGCTTAAACGCCCGTCCAAACGCACTCTGATCCGCATAATTTAGCCGCTCCGCAATCTCAGACAAAGACTTACCTTGTTGCAGATACAGCTTGCTCTGTTCTAGACGATACTGATCCAGCACATCCTGAAAATTTAATTCATAAGCCTTCAACTGACGTTGAAGTGTCCGTTCCGAACAATGCAGACGCTTCGCCACATAGCTTTGCAATACTTCTTCCTGCTGCACTAAGCCCTGTTCAATCAGGCTATGGATTTTCTGTTTAAACTGCTGTTGCTGAACCTCAAAAGAGCTGACACTGTTCAATGAATGCTGTGCCTGAGTAGACAAGACCTGATTCAACTGCTGGTCTGCCGCAATACTTTTTGCCTTTAAAACCTGATTGGAAAAGCGGATCGCATATTGGCCCTGCTGAATCTGAATCGGACAACCATAGAATTTTTCAAAATGATACAGTGCTGTATGCGGGGCATAACCAAACTGGATCATCTGCGGTGGCACTAGAGCATCCTGCACAATCGATTGCGCGATTTTAAAAATCAAGGCTAGATTCAGCTCATACATTTCCCGATAGTCGCAATAAGATGCGCCCCAGACAATCTGGATATAATCAGGAAACTGCTGGACATCGAGCTGTTCCAGATTGGTTTGTTTAAACACCAGCGAGTAGTATCGTTGTAAGAGTTGAAGTGCCTGCTGGAGATCCATACTGGTTGAGGCCAGATAACCCATCAAGCCCAAATCCTGCAAATTGGCATGTTCAGCCAAAACTAAAGTAATCGGACGGGTGAAGTGTGCTTGAGCTGCCTGTAACAATAACGCATAACGTTCGACATCAAAGTCACGCTCATCCGGATTTTCCAGACAGGCCTGAAAGGTTTGCCAAAGTTCAGGTGTAACAACTTTAGACAAATCAATTTGTTCCTGTTGCAAAACGCGATTCAACAAACGTAAATATCCAATGATTATTTTAACAGACATGGGCCAATCTCATCCTGAGCTGTCGTTATTTGTATAAAAATTGGCTGTAACTGTCAAAACATTTCATCGGACTTTTTCCATACTGGCTACATGAAGAAAAACAAGGAATAGCAAAGATGAATGCACATGTTTCCTATCAAGTTGATCCCGTGGTCAGAACCAAACTGGACTTCCATCTCGAGCAGGCACCCCGCTTCTGGTTCGGTGGCGACCCATTCCGTACCCGTATGTTTGATGCTTTAAGCCTGACTTTCCCCGATGGCGAGCGCTACTTTATTGAATGTGTCCGTTTATTCCGTGACAAAATTGATGATCCAGACTTGCAGGACCGTGTCGCTGATTTTATTCGGCAGGAAGCACAGCATGGTATCGCGCATGACAAAATGAACCAGATCATGAAAGATCAGGGTATGCCTGTGGAGCAGTTCACCACCCGTTTAAAGAAAATCTTTCGCTTTGAACTGAAGAATCGCTCTCCCCAATACAATATTGCCATGACCGCAGCTGCCGAGCATTTAACCGCACTGATGGCAGATACCTTCTATAGTAAAAAAGAAACCTTGGCAGAAGCCGATCCTTTTGTACGTGCGCTGTTTGCCTGGCATGCGATTGAGGAAATGGAACATCGCGATGTAGCATTTGATGTGATGCGTGAAGTCGGTGAAGTCCCAGAAGCAACCCGTCGCTTTGCCTTGGTCTTTACCACAGTGATGATGTTTGGTTTTACCCTGTATCGTACCGATGTGATGCTCAAAACCGATGGTTTTAGCTTAAGACAACGTTTTGATATGGCGCGTAAAGGCTTACCTTGGTTCTTTGGTCGTAACGGTATTTTGACTGCGAAAAGAGCGCAATATAGTGACTGGTTTAAAAAGGACTTCCATCCAAATCAACATCCGGTGATTCGCCAGTATGATGTCTGGATTGATACTTTGGCTAAAACCAATGATCCGATTGCTGCAGGTGAAGCGTTCTGGCAAGCGGGATTATGATCCAAGTTCAGATTTTGCCGTGTTGATCATATTGATGGATTACTTTTATTAGATATACGCACACTGTTTGCTTACAAGCAGAAGAAGCTTCACATTTTTTCTCACCCTTCAACACCTGAGCACTTTCTTAGCTTAACCGACAAGAAAGTGCTTTTGTCCTTCTCTAAGATATCTTTCGCTAATGAGAATTATATAATTTAGAATTTTTTTTAGCTTAGCAGAACTTAATCGTAACTTCTTATAATTATTAAAAGACGATTTTTTAACTACAAACTTATCAGCGATATTAACGAGTACAGCAAGAATTCAAATACAAGAAATTACTACTCCTCTACTCTCAAAACAAAATCCTGATTAAAATCTTTTAAGCCCTCCCTGATCGTCCCGGAAATATTTATCTTATAAATACCAGACTTCATGGGTGTACCCTCAATCTTGGTCATAGCATGCGGGGCAGATTCGTTTACACCATGACCTGATGAAACTATCAAGCCACCGTTTTGATCTATATTTGTTACTACAAGAAAAGTATCCTCGATGACAGCATATTCCTTCATCTTTATTTCTGCATAATAAGGACTTCCGACTTTTGCAGCTGGAATTTCTTTGGTCAAAAAAATATCATTATTGATATTAGAGCAGCCTGACAAAAGTAAAAAAAGGACGACGACAAGCTTAAATCGCCCCAAAAACTGTTGAGCTAAGGCTGAGTTTGAAAATTGAATAGATACCAAACGGTTCTGTACAGTTAGCCCAAATTTATCTAAAGAATTAAATATATTTAACATCATGCTTTCATATTCAAATTTTTCTCTTTTCATTTCATATTTTATATCAACCAGAAAAGTTCCTATAAAGACTCAATAAGCTAAAAATAGTTAGCCAACATTATGCTTATTCAAGCGATTAAATTAAACAGCATCACCACTTCGCATAATGCTGTTCTAACAAACCATATTGATTATCTAATGCCACCAATTCCACCTGTTCATGGGCAATCGTCCCACTGACTTTAGCCTGCCATTGATTAAACTGGCTACCAATTAAACGCAGATTAATATTTTCAAAACGGCACCAGCCTGTTTCCACCACCAGATTTAAACATCCCCCCAAAGAACGAATCGACCAGGTATTTTCATTCTTTTGCTCGAATAAAACATCTGTCAGCGGATACAAACGCCCATTCACCCATAAGGCATTTTCATTACCAAAACTTTCATTGACGCCTGATGCCAGATTGATACCAATACGGCGATCTTGCGCATCACGGAACTGGCAAGACAACCAGAACCAGGCCGTCTCAGGGCGCAGAAAACCACAGGTATCATCCAAAGTCGCAAGACTATGGGCATTAAATTCAATCTTTTGCTGGGCTGGGCTGATAAAAAAGCCCTCAACCGCCAGTGTGGTCTGCTTCTGGGTATAGGTCCAGCCATTAATTCCGGTCGGGCTACATAAACTCAAGGCGTCGGTCCCTGCACAAAAAATTCGGGCTTTTAGCTGGATTTCACCATGTTTGCTGACCTGAATATAACGCACGCCATTGGCATGCTGCATATCAAATTGATAGGCTGATTTTTTGAACGAACTTTGACTAAATAACGGCTGCTCATCCAATTGTGTTTTGAATGCCAAAGGTTGAATCGCATTCCACTCAATCACTTTTTTAGTCTGGTGATCATAAATATAAAAGAACGCATGCCCAGCCCAGGATAGGTCGACAATTGCCACACCAATGCTGTAATGCTCATGTTGCAAACCGCAGAATTTAAATTTTTTATATTTCAGTTGCTTGCGCCAGCCGGTTAATACCTGTCCATAAGGCGTTTTATAAATATAATCATCCAGATTAATTCTTGAGGGTACCTGATCAAAACGTCCATAACGTGGCTGACCATTGGTTTGTATCAAATCCATTCTTTCATTCCATGAGTACGGGTTTGCACTGCTTCAATCATAAAGCTTAAGGGGACAAATTTGCTAATCGTTTTATCTGTAAAACTGATGACTTTGCCATAGTTCTTAGCGCTCAATCCAAGTGCTTGCCAAATGATTCTAGCTCATAATTTCATCAAACATTCATACAGAAGTTTTATTTTTGAAAACAATCCTATACCACCCGATCAAAAACAATGATGACCCAACAATTATTAAAAGCCAAAGTTCTCTGTCTGATGATGCTGGCTTTAACGGCCTGTAATGATCATGACGATAATGATGGAACGCCAACGGTTGAACGCAAAAACCAAAATATCAACATTCTTGCGTTCAATGATTTTCACGGTAATCTTGAACCGCCCAAACGCTTTATAGAAGCAGATGACCCAAATGACAGTAGCAAAACGGTACGTATTCCTGTCGGTGGCGTCAGTTATTTTGCCGATGCGATTAAAAAATTACGCGCGCAATATCCAAATAATGCGGTCGTTTCGGCAGGTGACCTGATTAGTGCTTCCCCACTGACCTCATCCCTGTTTCTGGATGAGCCGACCATTGAAACCATGAATGATATTCAGATCGATTTTAACGCAGTCGGCAATCATGAGTTTGACCGTGGCACAGATGAATTACGTCGCTTGCAAAATGGTGGCTGTCAGCAATATACCAGTACCAAACCCTGCCAGATCAATCCAAAATTTGAGGGTGCCAAGTTTAACTTCCTGGCTGCCAATGTTTCAATGAAGGCTGATCCCAACAAAACCCTGTTCCCCGCCTATAAAGTCAAAAGCTATGGTGGCATTCCGGTGGCCTTTATCGGCATGACCCTGAAAGCGACACCCAGCATTGTCTCAGCTGCGGGTATTAAAGACGTTAACTTTAATGATGAAGCCGATACGGTCAATGCCTTGATTCCAGAGTTAAAGAAACAAGGTATTGAAGCGATTGTGGTGGTAGTACATGAAGGCGTCGCACCAAGTACCAAATTTAATAAGAAAACTTGTGATGGCCTTAGCGGTCCATTACTCGGTATCCTCGATCGCCTAGATCCTGCAGTTGATGTGGTGGTTTCTGGACATACCCATCAATCTTATATTTGTGATTACTCGACCAAGAATCCGCAAAAACCGTTCCTGCTCACCTCTGCCGGACAATACGGTACCGCCATTACCAATATTCAATTAGAACTGGATGGCAAAACAGGTGATGTGATTAAGAAAGATGCCAAACAGGTTCCGATTCAAAGTGAAGCCTATACCTCGGGCTCAACCACAGTGAACTTGACGGATCTATATGAGAAATTTAATAAAACCCCAAGCATTGAAGCCATTCTGGATAAATATCGTCAAGCCGTGACCAGCATTTCAGCCCGTGTCGTCGGTACCGCGGATGGTGTGATTAATCGTAATGCCACCGAAAGTGGTGAAAGTGCTCTGGGTAATTTAATTGCCGATGCCCAACAGGCCATGGCACTCACTGCAAGTAATCAAGGTTCTGACTTTACCCTGATGAATCCGGGCGGTGTACGCGCCGATTTACTGGTCAATACCAATAATCAGATCACCTTTGGTGATGTCTTTACCGTGCAGCCATTTGGCAACTCGATTGTGACCCTGAGTCTGACAGGCAAACAGATTCGTGATGTACTAGAGCAACAATGGTCAGGCGCCAATGCAGCCACGGTACGTATCTTGCAGCCGTCTAAAGAGTTAAGTTATACCTATAAGAAAGATGCATCGAGTTCACCACGCGCCAGCAATATCGTGGTTGCAGGACAAGCGCTGGATGATAACAAGGTTTACCGTGTAACCGTAAACAGCTTCCTTGCCGATGGTGGTGATAACTTCACGGTATTAAAACAAGGTAAAAATCCTGTCGGTGGTGGGCAAGATATTGATGCACTGGAACAATATGTGGCTCAGCATTCACCACTGACCGCACCTAAAACCGATCGAATCAAAGTCACACCTTAATCACATCATAAATAAAAATAGGGAAGCATATGCTTCCCTATTTTTTTCTAAAACCATGCTTAAGCTAAGGTGAGATAAGTATTTTCCCAAATCATCGGACTAAATTCACCTTGAACCAAATGGATATAACGCCCTGCGATATGATCTATCGGAATGCAATCATCGACATCCACCACACGATCGGTATGCGGCTTATGCCAGTGTTGTTCAATGAACTGTTTGCCCAACTGTTTTGCCGCCACTGCATCAGCTGCAACGACAAGATGATAGCTATGCAACTCACCAAATGCATTTGGCGTATAGCCGCCCAAATTAATCAAATACAGCTTTTTATCTGATGCTGATGGTGCCGCATCTGAAAACTGGATCTGATAATTCACACCTTGCGACCGCACACCTGAAATCTGCGCCCAGGCATCAATATGCAAACCTTTTAATTCACCAAACCAAGCCTGTTTCAGTTGCGGTGTAAGCTCAGACAAGCTATGACCAATTGCCATCACCACATCATGTACTTCGGTGTTTGCACGCGCATGACGGCCACCCAGCATCACCATAAACAGACTTGGCATCTTAAGACCTACATATCCACCATTTCCACGCCATCAATACGCGCAACCGTCATCAAGTCTTTATCGCCACGGCCTGAAACTGTCGCAATAATGATTTGATCCTTCGACATAGTCGGTGCAAGTTTAGTGACATAAGCCATCGCATGTGAACTTTCAAGTGCAGGGATAATACCTTCAATCTTGGTCAAATCACGGAAACCTTGTAAGGCCTCATCATCATTGATTGGCACATATTCCACACGGTTCATGTCTTTGAGGAAACTATGTTCCGGACCTACGCCTGGATAGTCCAGACCAGCAGAAATACTATGTGTTTCAATGATCTGCCCTTGCTCATCCGACATCAAATAAGTACGATTACCGTGTAATACCCCCACATGTCCTGCATTCAACGGCGCAGAATGTTTACCGGTTTCGATGCCATGACCTGCGGCTTCAACACCATACATTTTCACATCTTGATCATTCAGGAAGGGATAGAACAAGCCCATCGCATTTGAACCACCGCCGACACAAGCGACCAAAGCATCTGGCAAACGCCCTGCCTGTTCCTGGATTTGACGACGTGCTTCACGACCAATAATCGACTGGAAATCGCGAACAAGTTGCGGATATGGATGAGGACCAGCCACAGTACCAATTACATAATAAGTACTGTCAACATTGGTGACCCAGTCACGCATCGCCTCGTTCATGGCATCTTTCAAGGTTTTTGAACCGCTTTGTACCGGAACCACCGTCGCACCCAACAAACGCATACGATAGACATTCATGGCTTGACGTTTCACGTCTTCAGCACCCATGTACACGACACATTCCATACCCAGACGTGCTGCAATGGTTGCCGTCGCCACGCCATGCTGACCTGCACCGGTTTCCGCAATGATGCGTTTCTTACCCGACAACTTTGCCAATAATGCCTGACCAATGGTGTTATTGACCTTGTGCGAACCGGTATGATTCAAGTCTTCACGTTTCAGGTAAATTTGCGCACCGCCGAGGTGCTGAGACCATCGCTCGGCATAATACAGCGGACTCGGACGACCAACATAGAACGCAAGATCACGGTCAAACTCTGCTAAAAACTGTGCATCATTCTTCATACGACCATAAAGACTTTCGAGGTCTTCAAGTGCAGCCATCAGCGTTTCTGATACAAAACGTCCACCATGAATACCGAAATGCCCTTGCGCATCGGGAAACTGGGTGTAGTCAATCACTTGATTTTTTTGACTAAGGCTTTGCTGATCCACGTTGGACTCCTTGCATAAATTTTTCAATCAGTTGTTGGTCTTTTATACCTTTTGCGGACTCGACGCCTCCGCTGACATCCACAGCAAAAGCAGCTGTGGTATCAATAGCTTCACTGACATTTTCAGGGGTTAAGCCCCCGGCCAGGATGAGTGGAATATCGAGTTGGGGAAATTGCGTCCAGTCAAAACTGTGCCCTGTCCCACCTTTTAGCTCAGGATGCCAGGCATCTAATAACACTGCACTGGCGCCCGCTACTTGATAGCGCTGGATTTCAGCGGCCACATCCAGACCAGGTTTGACCTGAATGGCTTTATACCAGCGACGTTTGCATTGCGTTGCGATGAATTGGCATTGTTCTGGCGTTTCATCGCCATGTAGTTGTAATACATCCAGAGGAACCGAATCAAGCACCGTCTGGATTTCTTTAGCAGTTGCATTTACAAATAAGCCGACGAGCTGTACATAAGGCGGGACCTGCTTTGCCAATGCTTGCGCCTGCTCAATACTGACATGTCGCGGACTTGGCGGAAAAAAAACAAAGCCGATCGCATCTGCACCAGATTGTACAACGGCGTGAATATCTTGTATTCGGGTAATTCCACAAATCTTGGCGCGAGTTCGCATCTGGCTTTGGCGCATGAGCTGTCCAATTTAGTCTGAATATTTTTGAAGCTCTCGCATTGTAATGCAATTTGACTCACTTTGTGCAAAGTTCATTCTGAAATGCAATTGTTTAAGAAACGTTAACACTTTATACTTTGCGTAATCTTGCAACAAGTCTAAAGCAATTTCTTTTGCTTATAGGGAAGTTGGTGAAATTCCAATACTGCCCTCGCAACGGTAACACTGAATTACTCATCCCAGCTTAACGCCAAATCACTGCATCGGAACGATGTGGGAAGATGATGAGTACAATCATTGATTTGATGATTTATAGTGAAGTCCGGAGACCTGCTTGTTGTGTATTTCCACTTTATCATTCACGACGGGTGAATGTCTGGAGCGCGCATGTCTACTGTTTTTCAACCAACTCGTTTAGTTGGGGCTATCGCTATTGCGATGGGGTTTTCTTCACCTGCTTTTGCTCAAGATCAAGCCAGCGATAAAACTGCGACGCTAGATACGATTGTCGTGACAGCATCTCGTAGTGAACAGAAAATTGAAGATGTCCCTGCACGTATCAATGTAATTAATGAAAAGACAATTCAACAATCACCTCTTGCTGATTTAGGGCATCTTCTACAACGCGATGCTGGTTTACATATCCTTCAACAAGGAGGAATGGGCCAAAACTCCTCTTTATTTATTCGTGGGACAAACTCAAACCATAGTCTATTTTTAAAAGACGGCGCACGATTAAATACCGCACTAGATGGTGGTACAAGTATCCCTTATATCGATTTAAGCGATGTAAACCAAATTGAAATCCTAAAAGGACCTGCATCAGTCCAATATGGTACAGATGCGATTGGTGGAGTAATCAATGTAAGAACAGCGCCACCAAAACAACAAAAACTATTTTTAACCACTGAAGCTGGCGAGAATAAAACTTACAAGTCTATTGTAGGCGCAGACCTTGTTTCAGATAATGGATTGTATGCTCAAATTCGAGGACAACGCCAAGAAAGTGATGGTACAAACGTAACGAATAAGTCCAAGAAAAAAGCCAGCTATGATCAAAAAGGTTACAGTACCAAAATTGGCTATGAACAGGATCAATATGGCGCAAATGTGAGTATCAATGAAAATAAAGGTACCAACGTTTATTATGGCGGCTCACATGACTTCTTCAATCGACTAATTAATACTAATGCTTATTATCAAATTTTAGATAACTTAAAAATTAATGCTCACTATTCAAACTTTAAAGATGAACTCACAGGAAAAAGCTCAACCTATTATTTTGATACTGAGCGCAACGAAGGTGATATCAATCTTCAATGGAATTTTACTAAGAATCAAAATTTATTAGTAGGCGCTTCTATCAATAATGCTGATGTTAAAAGTCTAGCAATTAAAGGCGAAAAGCAAAGCTTAGACTCAACTGGTTACTATGTTCAACATCAATATAACGATCAAAATGGCCTCAGTACTCAAGCGGGTATCCGTATAGAAGATAATGATCAGTTTGGTACTAAAACCGTAGGGCAAATCGCTGGTCGCATTCAAATAGCACCACTAACCAGTGTCTATGCGAATATAGGGACTGCTTTTAAAGCTCCAACAGGAAATCAACTCTATTATTCATCTCAATTTAAGGATGAATACGGTACTTATATCACTGTAGGAAATCCCGATTTAAAACCAGAAGAAAGCCTGTCCTATGAAATTGGTATTGACCAAAAACTGGCGTATGGACTGTCAGCATATGCATCGGCTTACCATACAAAAGTTAAAAATCTGATCCAATACGTTTCAGATTATGATCCAGTGAATCAAATCTCGGCTGCAACATATAACAATGTGAATAAAGCAAAAATGTTTGGTGGTGAAGTAGGTTTGAAATGGAAACAAGATGATCTATTCTTAACAACCGAATATGGTTATGTAAAAACAGAAAATGAAGAAAGCGGATATGAATTAGTCCGTAGACCACGTCAAAGTTTAACCTTGACCGCAGGCCTAGAGAATGAACTTTATGGATTAAGCACGTCTTTAGTTGCTAAATCGCACTCAAAAATTTCAGAATCAAAAACGTCTAAATACACACCAGGCTATGCAACAGTAGATTTAAATGCTTACTGGAATGTTAGCTCAAATGTGAAATTGTTTACCAATATCGCAAATGTCGGTGATGTTAGATATAAAACCGCTAACTTTGGCGGAGATGAGTTTTACATCAACGGTGGTCGCTTAGCTTCTGCGGGTGTCACATTCCGTTATTAATCCTGCGCTAAAATAATAAAAACATTTTCTTAACTCCAGTTTCGGGGTAATGTTCTGACCGACATTATCCCCTTTTTATTTTCAGGATCAGAGAAACAGAACTATGGGACATCGTTTAAGTAAAATCTATACACGTACAGGCGACTCAGGCACCACCGGTCTGGGAGATGGCTCACGTGTTGCCAAAGATGATTTACGCATTGCTGCACTCGGTGATGTCGATGAACTCAATGCAACCATTGGTGTGCTTCGCGCACAAATCAGTGCCAGCCAGATTGAAACTAAAGCGCATTGGGATAAAAGCTTAAGCCTGATCCAACACTGGTTGTTCGATCTAGGTGGCGAAGTCTGTATTCCAAACTATCACCTGCTTCAACCGGTATGCATCGACTTTCTGGAAAAAGAAATTGACCACATGAATGAGTCTTTACCGATGTTAAAAGACTTCATTTTGCCATCAGGTACTTTGGCATGCAGCTATGCCCATCAAGCCCGTGCAGTTTGCCGTCGTGCAGAACGTGCGTTATTGTCAGTACATCATCGCGACCAGAATATTCAGGCGACTGCGCTACAATTATTGAATCGCTTATCCGACTGGTTATTTGTTGCCTCACGTGCTTTACAACGTGCCGAAGGTGGTAGCGAAGTGCTATGGCAAAAGAATATTAACGATAGTATCGATCAAGCATAATTTTTCAATCAAGGCAGAAACAAATGCGAATTATTGGTCATCGTGGTGCGCGTGGCGAGGCCCCTGAAAATACCTTAGGCGGCTTTCGTTATCTGCATGATTTAGGTATACGTGGTGTTGAATTTGATGTGCGCCAACTGAAAGATGATCAATTGGTCGTGATTCATGATGATGATTTTGTCCGCACTGCGGGCCGCTCACAACAGGTTGAAAGCTGCAATTTATTCGAAGCACAGCAATTCGATCATCGCCATCAATGGCAGGCATGGGCATTTGAAGAGTATACCCCTAGCCTTCCCCATGTTCTTGAGTGTCTCACTGACTTTGAACATATCGAAGTTGAAATTAAAGCCGTTGCAGATGATGCAGCAGCTGAACGCTTGGTCTATCAATTACATCAAGATTTAAAAGGTTTTGAGCAAAGCGCAACCATTACCAGTTTTGATGTCAAAATTTTAGCTGCCTTACAGCGCCATCAAAGTCATTTTAAGCGTGGATTACTGGTTGAAATTCCGATTGGAGAATATGCAATAGAACTAGCGCAGCAATATGGCTGCTGTCAGATTGGCTGGGGAGATGCCTTGGCGACAGATGAAATCATAGAACGGACCCAACAGGCCAATCTTGAGATTAGTGTCTGGACAGTGAATGAGGTTACACGTGCCAAGCACCTGCAGCAGTTGGGTATTCAAGGATTAATTACCGATGTTCCAACGACCATGTTGCAACATTTAAAATAATAAAAGGCGGAATAAATTCCGCCTTTTATTTTATTTCTTACGCTGGGCCTGAATCAAACGTTGTCCTTTTGCATCTAATAAATACAGGTTTGCACCATCCAGCTGGAAACGTTCAACCCGCTGAATCGCATCCATCAAATCTGCCTCTTGCGCCAAAGCGCGGTTACAGCTTTGATGCTGTGCCATCACATCAAAATCCAGTTTACGCTGGCTGAAATCATATTTATAACGACCATAAATATTGTTGCAGCCGGTATGCCCTGACACCATCTTGGAAACCGAGTTAAGCTGAAAACCGGGATACTGGTTAAAGAACAACGCGCGCTTGCCTTGGATAGTGGTAATTTGCCAATCCACATCCTGAACACCATCGGTACTTTTACGGACTTGCATGGCAGGTGGCTGTGTCACCCGTTTTGGCTGCAAGCTATGTTTTTGTGCGGGCTGCGGTTGGCTTTGGCAGGCTGCAAGCATGACAGCAGCAGAGAAGATTAAAGTTTTGTTAAAAAATGCCTTCAAAGAAAAAATGGGATTTTTCATGGTAATTTGCTCAGACATTGATTTATTTCACCTTTTAATTCATTGACCATATTTACAAATGAATTCTGTTACTGTTCTTCCGATACAACTGTACAATAATACTAGTGCTAATCGATTTGGGCATGCTAATATCAGTGATAAAATAGCAATATATCGTCATGATTGGTTTTGCTATCTCGTTTAGTTTTATTATCTTGTACAAACAAGGTTATTAGGAGCGCTGACGGATATGAATTCCGCCCCACTCAAAAAGGCACCCATTAACTGGACTGCTAGCATTACCTTAATTGGCACACCAATTCTTGCCGCTATTTTAATCCCTTTATATGCTTATTATTATGATTTTAGTGTAAGTGCTTGGGTGAGCATGATCTTCCTTTTGGCGCTGAGTAGCCTGGGCATTACAGCCGGTTATCATCGTCTTTGGGCGCATCGTGCTTATGAAGCGGCATTACCGCTGAAAATTTTATTGATGATTGGCGGTACCTTTGCTGTGCAGAACAGTATTTTGTTCTGGGCTTCAGGTCACCGCACCCATCACCGCCATGTCGATGATGTCGATCAAGACCCGTATTCAATTAAACGTGGTTTCTGGTACGCACACTTAGGCTGGATGATTCGCGACCACTCGCCATCTGAACCTGACTTTAAAAATTCCCCTGATTTGCTCAATGACAAACTGGTGATGTTCCAGCATAAATATTATGTGCCAATGGTCATCGCTGTTCATGTCGGTGTACTGGGCTTAATCGGATGGGCGACTGGCGACATCTGGGGCGTGATTTTACTGGGTGGTTTATTGCGTTTGATCATCAGCCACCATGTGACCTTCTTCATCAATTCGCTTTGCCACATGTGGGGCAAACGTCCTTATACCGATGAAAATACCGCACGTGACAACTTTGTCTTAGCTATTTTCACATGGGGCGAGGGTTATCATAACTACCATCACATCTTCCAGTACGACTACCGTAATGGCGTGAAATGGTGGCAATATGACCCAACCAAATGGTTAATCTGGACCAGCTCAAAGCTTGGTTTAGCGAAAAACTTACGTCGTATTCCAAGCTTTAATATCAAAAAAGCCGAACTTGCGATGAAGTTTAAATATGCGGAACGCGATCTTGCGATCTATGGGCATGATGTGAATACCGACATCGTGCAAATGAAGCAACGTATTGCTCAGGAATATGAAGCTTTCACCCATACTTTAAATGATTGGGCCAAGCTGAAAGAACAAGAACTTCAAGCGAAAAAAGCAGCCATGGCTGAAAAAATCCATCAAATGGATCATAAGCTGAAAGTTGATTTCCAGTTACTTGAACATCGTTTAAGTCATCACCGTGAATGTTTGGAAACCTTAATGCGTAACATCAAAAAAGCGCCTGTTTCTGAATAACAGCTTAGCAATTAAAAATGGTCTCAGATTGAGGCCATTTTTTATATCTGCTGTTTCACCCCTCTGTTTTACGCTTCCCTATTGCATCGGTTAATTTGTTATAGTCATAGGTCAGTCTTTCAAGATATTTCGCTTATGCAATTTAACCCTCGCTATGATTCTTTAAATCCGAAGCTTTATCATCAGCAACAACCCAGTCCGTTGCGTGGTGCCAAAGCAGGCCATTTCAATGAAGCCTTGGCAGATGAGTTGCAATGGAGCGAAGAAGATAAAGCCAACTGGGTGGAAATCTGTAGCGGTCAAAAAACCTTTGCCGAATTTCCCCCTCTCGCCATGGTCTATGCAGGACATCAATTTGGACAATGGGCAGGACAACTCGGTGATGGTCGGGGTTTGCTGATCGGACAAATCCTAAATAAACACGGCGAAACCATTGATCTACATCTCAAAGGTGCAGGTTCCACCCCCTACTCGCGCATGGGCGATGGCCGTGCTGTGCTGCGTTCGGTGATTCGTGAATATCTAGCGGGTCATGCATTGAATGCCCTTGGTGTCGCATCAAGTCATGCTGTCGGTTTTACCAGTTCAACTCAAGGCGTACAACGCGAAACCCTAGAGCTAGGGGCAATGTTATTGCGCACCTCCGAATGCCATATTCGCTTGGGTCATTTTGAATGGATCAATCAATATGCGCCTGAACTGTTGGCTGAATTCACGCAAAAATGTATCAAATGGCATTATCCAGAATGCCTTGAAGCTGAACATCCAATTCTGGCATTTGCTCAAGCCGTGATTGAACGAACTGCGATCATGATTGCCAAATGGCAACTGGTCGGTTTTGCGCATGGGGTGATGAATACCGACAATCTCAATATTACCGGTTCAACACTGGACTTTGGCCCTTACGGTTTTATGGAACGTTTCCGTCCAAACTGGATTAACAACCACTCCGATTATCAGGGGCGATACACCTATCAAAACCAGCCCAGTATTGGCCACTGGAATCTATGGACATGGCTGAACAATCTGATTCCTTTGGCATCAGCCGAAGATAAAGAACAGTTCAAACTGGATCTGGCAAGCTGCCTGGAAAAATTTGAACCCACCTTTTTACAACATTATGGTCAGGGCTTATGTCAAAAAATGGGATTACCGCATTTTCATAAAGACAGTCTGGATTGCAGCTTTGCCTTCTTGAGAATTTTGCAAACCGAACAACTGGATTACACTCAAAGCTTTATTCGCCTACAACAGCAAGATTATAAAGCTTTAAGAGATGACTGTATTCATGTGCAACAGTTTGATGATTTCCTGACACATTACCAGAATATCCGTCAACATCAGGACACAGATGAATTAGACCAGCAAATGCAACAGGTCAATCCACAATATGTTCTACGCAATCATATGGCCCAGAAAGCCATTGAACAGGCTGAACGTGGTGATTTTAGTGAGGTTGACCGTCTATTTAAGCTGCTGAATCAGCCCTATCAAAAACAGCCTGATCTAGAAACTAAAGCAGATACGGCCCCTTTACCAAGTGATGTACCAGAGATAATGGTGAGCTGTTCATCTTAATTTTGAGTCGTTATGATTCGCTTGGGTCGCGATTGCGGCTCAGGTGATCTATTTATTTTAAAAAGAAGAACATCATGAAAACTGGATTGATTGTTGGATCTGTGGTTTTAATTATTTTATTGGCACTGGCTTTTTATCAGTATGGCAAGTTCATCCCCACATTTGCAGCAACCCATACGCCACTTTCAGCTGAACAAATACAACAGCTTAAACAGAATAAACCCGTGACCTCAATTGAAGTCTTTAAGCGCCAACGTATTCTGCAATTAAAACATCAACAGGAAGTCATTCGCAGCTATCCGATACGTTTAGGCTTTGATCCGATCGGACATAAACAGTTTGAAGGTGATGGCAAAACGCCTGAGGGAACTTATTCTATTGATTGGCGCAATCCACAAAGTGCGTACTATAAGTCTTTGCACATCTCCTACCCCAATAAAACTGATACGACCTATGCCCAACAGCATAATCGATCTGCGGGTGGCGATGTCATGATCCATGGGACAGTACCGACACGTGCTACCTTATTTCCTGCCAGTGCACGCTATATGCCACGTAAAGACTGGACCTTAGGCTGTATTGCGGTGACCAACTCGGATATAGACGAAATATGGCAACTGGTTGCTGATCATACACCCATTATCATCCACCCCTAATGGAGGCAACGCTCAAACGAGCTTGCGGATAAAGGCGATGATCAAACCGGACAAGGCTTATTCAGGGGATAAGTTTTTAAGCTAGAAGTAATCTCGTTTCAGCAAACTAGCTCACCACAAGTGATTGTAAAGTAATGTAATCTTAGTTTGCACAGAATTCAGTGATGTTCCATTTAAAACCAGAAAAGCAGATAATTTCGACAAAATCTTTGCGAAACTATCCACATTTTCTGTGGATAACGCTGTGGTTATCCACAGGATAAAACTTTTTGCCGTGCTTTACCCATTATCGTCACAAAATTTCGTTCCCTTTCAGTTCCTCTATCCGAAGAAAAAGAGATGAGTTTATCTATAGAAACTGTTCCACATTTTCTTGGATATGAGCTGCGTTGTAGCAGCGCAAGGGGTAGCCACAGGATAAAAGTTTTTGTAGTAATCTACCCTTTATCCTTATCAAAACTCATCTCATATTAGCCCCTCTATCCTACGGAAAAGAGACAAGTATCTGTAGAAACTGTTCCACATTTTTAATTATGAGTCATTACAAACCACGTAATGCTGATTACTCATCTGGATATTCAAAACGATAACCGACACCATACACCGCTTGAATCCATTCATGACGATTGCCTGTATCCGCTGCCTCTGAAATCTTACGGCGCAGGTTTTTAATATGGCTGTCAATCACACGGTCTGCCACATCAAAGCTGTCTGGATTGATATGATCGAGCAACTGTGCACGTGAATAGACCTGTCCAAGATGTTCTAAAAACAGCTCCAGTAAACGGAATTCTGTTGGGGTTAAGGTCAATGCTTTTTGCTGATACCAGATGCGCTGTTGCGCTTTATCAATACGGAATAGATCATTTTGTTCCGGCTCGGCTTTACGCTCTAAACGGCGCAAAACAGCCTGAACACGGGCAACCAGTTCTTTGGGACTAAAAGGCTTACAGATATAGTCGTCTGCACCCATATTGAGACCCAAAACACGGTCAATTTCTTCAGTCCGTGCCGTCACCATAATGATCGGCAAATCAGACTGCTCACGTACTTTACGGCAGATGGTTAAACCGTCCATACGCGGCACCATCAAATCCAGAATCATCAAGCTTGGTTTACGTTGCTGGAACTGGGTATATGCATCTTGACCATCATGGAACATACTGACTTCAAAACCAGCAGCTTCTAAATAATCACGAACCAACTGTGCCAGTTCGACCTCATCTTCAACCAACATGATATGTTTCATGGTCTTCATCCTATCCATCATCCTCAACCAAAGAGGATCTAAAAGTTACGTATTTTGTTTCGGGAAAGTCAGTACACAACGTAATCCACCTAATGGTGAATGATCGAAAGTCAGTGAACCACCTAAAGCTTGTGCCAGTTTACATGATAAAGCCAAACCTAGCCCTGTACCGCCTGTACTGCGTGTACGTGAATCGTCGACACGGTAGAAACGCTCACCCAGACGGGCCAGCTGCTCATCATTGACCCCCAATGGACTGTCATCTACATACAATATCCATTGTTGCTCATCTTGTTGAGTATGAATCTGTATTTTTCCACCTTGTTCAGTATAGCGAACACAGTTCCCCAGCAAATTGACAATAATCTGTTTAAAACGATCACGATCTAACGAAAGTAAAGCACCCTCACCTGACAAGGTGACGTCCAGCTGATTTTGCTCAAAGGTTGATCTGAAGTTTTCGACTTCTTGCAGCACCACATCCCACGGATTGACTTCGGCAAAATAGCATTTCAACTGTTGTGCATCGGCCTGAGCCAGATCCGCCAGATCCTGAGTTAATTTCTTCAAACTGCTGACCTGACGCATCATCGCAGCAAGGTGTTCAGGTGTGGCTTTACGAATCCCGTCCTGCATCGCTTCGATTTGTGCCTGCAACACGGCCAATGGCGTTTTCAGCTCATGCGAAGTATCGGATACCCATTGACGGCGTGACTCTTCATGATGGTGCAAGATGTCTGCCAGATGATTGATCTGATTGGACAAATCACCTAACTCATCATTACGTCTGATCTTCACCTGATGCTGATAGTTACCACGCGTCAATTCTAAAGTGGCTTTTAACAGGCGTTGAATCGGCTTTTTAAAATAGGTCGCCATCAGCAGTGCCGCAATCAAACTAGACAATACCGTTAATGCATAGACCAAAAGTAGATAGCGTTTTTGATTACTAAAGAAGTTAATACTGGATGCATCATCCTGATCCAGCACTGGTTTTAGGCCCAGATAACCCACCACCCGTTCATCTACGACAATCGGACGGAACGAGATTTGATCGGTAGCCGGTTCACCGACAATAAACTGCTGATTTTCATCATATAAAGATAGGCGTGAACTCAGGCCTAAACGGTCAGGAATCGAGACAAAACGCTTTTTACCATGCTCGGCAGGCGCACTTAATTTATGCTCCTGTTTGTCATCTTTATCATCTTTCTTTAAACGGAACTGGCTTGGGCTGAGTGGAAAACGTAGTCCTTCAAAGGGTTGATATTCGGAGGGTAAATTTTGTTTGAGGATTTTGAGTTCTTCATCATTAAAGATCTGACGGTTTCTCATCTCAACATTATTTTGCGCCAAAGTCGGAGATAGACTCAATAAAGTATGGTCATTAAAATAACGTTGCTGCAAGGCAATGTCATACTGGCGACGTAACCACCATTGAGACAGCCGGTCGTAGTCGTCTGGCGCTGCGGTTCCCTCGATTTGCAAGATCTGCGCCTGAATGGCATTACCCCAGTCATGATAAACCGTATAAACATTGCCTAGGTTAGCAATCAGCCGATCCAATTTCTGCATCTCGACATCGGCTACATAGCGGGCAAAGTTCTTTTGCATGGTCCAATGTAAAACGCCCAGACTGATGGTCGCAATCAGCAAGGTAGTGAGTAATACCGTTAAAAACAGGCGTAAGGCTAAAGGGACACGACGAACATTCAAACGCTTAATCTCAATAGTGTTCTATTTATGGATTGTAACCAACATGGTTCAAAAAAACTCTCCATTGTTTCTTCATCTTTATTATCTAATCTTTAAGCATCAAATCACAACTGCTGACGCTGGATAAAACAATGAACAAGACAAAAATTGTATTGATGACCACCTTACTCGGTTCTGTTTTAGGTTTGGCTGCCTGTCAGTCGACCACGCCAGCGGAACAGTCAATGGATCGTGACCACCATCGTCACAATATGCAACGTGCACCACTTACCCCTGAACAGCGTGCTGAATGGCAAGCAAAACGTGAACAGCGTTCAGAACAACGCGAACAAATGCGTCAGCAACATCAGGCACAACGCGCCCAGATCGAACAGGCATGTCAGGGTAAACGTATCGGAGAACGCGTCAATGTGCAATGGAATAAACGTGTGATTGAAGGGACCTGTGAAGTTCGTTTTACCCCAGACCAATCACAATTCAAGCGTCAAGCGAATCCAACAACATAAACACCCTCTCCTCTCCGGCGCTTTCAAAGCGCCTTTTTTTATGCGTTAAATGATTGATTTTTCATTTACACAGCTGCTTACGATTTTAGCTGAACAGTTTCACTCAAATGCTGGAAAACCACTTACAATCTAAGCGCTTAAACAGGTTGAACCATAAACTTTGACTTAGCAGTCACTAAGAAATGACCTGCAAAAGCTTGTACCGAACTATAACTTGTTGCACGATTAGCGCTACAAAATGGTGCTCTTGGGCACATTTATCATTGACTAAGATTATAACTCTGGTTTAACCAGTATTGAGGAACCCGCTATGCCACAATACAAAGCACCCTTACGTGATATGCAGTTCGTATTGCACGAATTATTAAATGCTGAAGCACATTACGCAAAACTTCCTGCATTTCAAGACACAGTAAGCCGTGAATTGGTTGATCAATACTTAGAAGCAGCGGCTGATTTCTGCGAAAACGAACTTTCTCCTTTAAACCAGGTAGGTGACCGCGAAGGTTGTACTTGGAACGACGGTGTTGTTACAACTCCGACAGGCTTTAAAGAAGCGTATCAAAAATATATCGAACTTGGCTTCCCGTCTCTTTCTGCTGATGAAGAGTTCGGCGGTCAGGCATTACCAAACTCTTTAGGGATCGCAATCTCTGAAATGGTGGGTACTGCAAACTGGTCATGGGGCATGTACCCTGGTCTTTCTCATGGTGCTGTGCGTACTTTAGAACACCACGGTTCTGATGAGCAAAAAAATACTTACTTGCCAAACCTTGTTTCAGGTGTTTGGACAGGTACCATGTGCCTGACTGAATCTCATGCAGGTTCTGACTTAGGTATCATCCGTTCTAAAGCTGAACCAAATACGGATGGCAGCTATGCAATCTCTGGCGAGAAAATCTTTATCTCTGCTGGTGAACACGACATGGCTGAAAACATCATCCATATCGTACTTGCACGTTTACCGGGCGCGCCAAAAGGTACCAAAGGGATTTCTCTATTCATCGTACCGAAGTTCAATGTCAATGCTGACGGTTCTATCGGCGAGCGTAATGCAGTACGTTGTGGTTCAATCGAACACAAGATGGGTATCCATGGTAACGCGACTTGTGTGATTAACTTCGACCAAGCAAAAGGTTACTTGATTGGCCCTGAAAACCGTGGCTTAAACTGCATGTTCACCTTCATGAACACTGCGCGTATCGGTACTGCAGTTCAAGGTCTATCTGCATCTGAATCTTCTTTCCAAGGCGCTTTGGCGTATGCGAAAGACCGTTTAGCAATGCGTTCGCTTTCTGGTCCTAAAGCCCCTGAAAAAGAAGCTGATCCAATTATTGTTCACCCTGCTGTTCGCAACATGCTGTTAACGCAAAAGTCATTTGCTGAAGGTGGTCGTGCGCTAGTTTACTTATTGGCTCAATATGCAGACATCGTTGAAAAAGGCGAAACTGAAGAAGAGCGTAAGTTTGCTGACAACATCTTGTCTTTGTTAACGCCAATTGCAAAAGCATTCTTAACTGAAACTGGTTCTGAATCAGCGAAGCACGGTGTACAAGTCTTTGGTGGTCACGGCTTCATTTCTGAACACGGTATGGAGCAAATCGTACGTGATACACGTATCGCTTGCCTATACGAAGGAACAACCGAGATTCAAGCGCTTGACTTGTTAGGTCGTAAAGTATTGCAAACTCAAGGTGCAATGTTAAAAGACTTCACCAAGATCATCCATAAATTTGTTGAAGCAAACAAAGACAATGCGGCGATGCAAGAGTTCATTGCACCATTGGCTGCTGCAAACAAAGAATGGGGCGATATCACCATGCAAATTGGTATGCGTGCAATGCAAAATCCGGATGAAGTGGGTGCAGCTGCGGTGGATTACCTCTACTTCTCTGGCTATGTAACGCTTGCTTACTTATGGGCACGTATGGCACTTGTTGCTCAAGAGAAATTGGCTGAAGGTACCACTGATGTTGACTTCTACAATGCAAAAGTAACCACAGCTCGCTTCTACTTCAAGAAGATCCTGCCACGTGTTCGTTCGCATGTAGACGTACTTTCAACTGGCGTTGCGCCATTGTTTGAACTTGATGCGGATCACTTCGCTTTCTAAACATAGTTTAGAATGAGATGCAACGTTCATCACGGAAAAAGGACTGGTCAGTTTTGACCGTCCTTTTTTTGTTTAATCAATGCTAAATTTATACGATTCAATTCATTTGTTCGTTTTATTTGATCATTTTGCACATGACGCTGTGCGTAGAAAGGAACGATTATGCCAATTTACAATGCTCCTCTAGCAGACATGAAATTCATCTTGAATGATGTATTTAAAGCAGAACAATTTTGGCAGGCCAATGAAAACCTGGCTCATGTAGATGCTGCAACAGCTGAAGCAATTTTAGAAGAAATGGCAAAGTTTGCCCAAAACGTGACACATCCGTTAAACCGTACGGGTGATGAAGAAGGCGCACGTTGGGAAAATGGTGAAGTTTTCACACCCGCAGGTTTTAAAGAAGCATTCCGTCAATACGCTGAAGGCGGCTGGATCGGCTTAGGTGCAGACGAAGAATGGGGCGGTCAGGCCATGCCGAAAATGCTGACGGTACTGTCTGATGAAATGCTATTCGCCACCAACCCATCATTCATGCTCTACCCGCTTCTTTCAGTGGGTGCAGGGATGGCTTTAAACAGCTATGCATCACAAGAGCAAAAAGAAACGTACTTACCTAAAATCTATTCGGGTGAATGGTCAGGTACCATGTGCTTAACCGAGCCACATGCTGGTACAGATTTAGGCATTATCAAAACCAAAGCTGAACGCAATGAAGATGGGACCTATAACATTACCGGTACTAAAATCTTCATCACCGGTGGTGATAACGACCTCGCTGAAAACATCATTCATCTAGTCCTTGCGAAAACCCCTGATGCACCTGCAGGTTCACGTGGCATTTCGTTATTTATCGTACCGAAATTCTTGGTGAATGAAGATGGTTCTTTGGGCGAACGCAACCCTGTTGGTCCTGGTTCAATCGAACACAAGATGGGAATCAAGGCATCTGCAACTTGCGTGATGAACTTTGACGGCGCCAAAGGTTATTTAGTCGGTAAAGAAAACGAAGGCCTTGCTGCGATGTTCGTGATGATGAACTACGAACGTTTATCAATGGGTATCCAAGGTCTCGGTGCTTCTGAATTTGCTTATCAAAATGCTGCACAATACGCGACTGATCGTTTACAGGGTCGTAGTGCATCTGGCGTTCAATCTCCAAACAAACCAGCAGACAGCATTTTAGTGCATGGTGATGTACGTCGTATGTTGCTCAATGTACGTGCCAACAACGAAGCATCTCGTGCATTTGCGGTGTATGTGGGTCAACAGCTCGACATCACTAAATTCTCAACTGATGTTGAAGTAGTGAAGAAAGCCAACGATCGCGTTGCACTTTTGACACCAATCGCAAAAGCGTACCTCACGGACACTGCTTTCCAAGCGACGCTCGATGCGCAAATGGTCTTCGGTGGACATGGTTATATCCGTGAATGGGGCATGGAACAATGTATCCGTGATCTTCGTATTGCTCAAATTTACGAAGGGACCAACGGCGTTCAATCTCAAGATTTAATTGGTCGTAAAACCATTAAATGTGGTGGCGCATTCATCGCAGAATACATCACCGAGATCCGTGACTTTGCCAATGATCTAGATACAGATTTGAACTTCATTAAAGATGCAACTCTAGACGCTGCAACTGAAATTGAAGCGATCACCCAGTTCATCATTGAACAAGCAGCCGAAAATGCAGAGTTCCCGAACTCAGCTGCAGTTGATTATCTACATGCTGTTGGTTTACTCAGCTTTGCTTATATGTTCGCAAAAATTGCAGCAGCGGCAAAAGACAAATCTGGTGACTTCTACCAAAACAAAATTGCATTAGCGCAATACTTTGTCGATCGTATCTTGCCTGAACTCGATGCACGTTTAGCGAAAATCAAAGCAGGTTCAGACTTGATCATGAACTTCAGCGAAGATTACTTCACCAATCAAGCTTAAGTCGCATTCAATCATAAAAACTGCCTCAATCTAGGTTGAGGCAGTTTTTTTATGCCTATAATAAAATCAGCATAAAACTTGCATATCATTCCAATCATCATGTTGAGCATATAAACCGCCATGTCGAACTCCAAAGATAAACTTGAAGGCTTACCTCGTCTACTTGATCGCTTCGGTCATTACGCAGTTGAAGCCTTTCATTATTTAGCCCTGTTTATTATCGGCTGTATGATTGCATGGTCAGCCGTACATACCGTGATTGAAATTCTAACCGTAAAACAGTACGCCACCATTGATGATATCTTGCTGCTGTTTATCTATCTGGAACTAGGCGCCATGGTCGGGATTTATTTCAAGACTAATCATATGCCAGTGCGCTTTTTGATTTATGTTGCCATTACCGCACTCACCCGTTTGCTGATTGCCGATATTCAGCATAACCATAAAGCATCGATGGATTTGGTCATTACCACAGGTTCGATCCTGATTTTGGCAGTGGCGATTCTGGTGGTACGTTTTGCATCGTGGAACTACCCTTCCGTGATTCGTGGTAAAGATCAGGAACAACCCTTGCCTTCCAATAAAACACCTCGGCCACAAGATGATGAACTGGCATAAATTAAAAAAGCAGGCTGATTGCCTGCTTTTCTCATATGAGGGTTATGCCACCCGGAAAATGCGATATTTGGAATCCACCAGTACATATTTTCCTTGTACCTGCATCCAGTTATAGCCACGTGGTGGCTGATAAAGGCGGTGGTTACGATAGTTAGATACCACATAACGATGACTACGGAATTCTGACGGTAAACGCTCGCCACGTTTGAAATTGATGCGTTGACCATAATGATTGCCGCGATCGCCATTCGACCAGCGTGGTTGTTCACGGTGATCATAGCGGTGGTCATAACGATCATAGCGGTCTTTATGATCATGATTCCAACGGTTTGAATCTGCCATGGCTGAAGCAGAGACACCAAGCATCAATGTTGATACAAGCAATACGACGGTCTTTTTCATTGTGTGATCCTGAGTTTTTTGATCTAAAACCAGATTAAAAAAAACTCTAGGAGAAAGCATGAATAAAACCCACGACATTGCAAAGCTTTGTAATGAATAGCGAGAAATTATGGAGAATCCGCTCCATCCAAAATTAAAAAGCAGATGTCAGATCAGCGAATCATCTCAATGGTAAAGTTGTCATCCGTCACTAAAAGATAACGCCCATCGATCACCACCCAATGTCGACCACGTGGCGGTTCACGCAAAGAATAAGAATCCCAATCCTGCAGCACGTAACGCTCGCTACGGAACTCACCCGGTAGCTCATTTCCCACCACAAAAGACTCGCGGCGATAGCTACGCTCATATTGAGTGTCCGGATAATATTCGACACGAACACCCGGTCGATGATTCCGGTGAGGATAATCATTATTTTGATAGGGCTGATAATAATAGCCTTTCGGTGGCGCAGTCGGTGTCGCGCGCTGATTGGAGAATGCAAACGGGTCTTGTGCAGGCGGTTGATAGGCCGGCCTCTGCTGGTGATAGGAACGACGCTCGACTCCGCTATAACCACCCCAAGCATTATCAGCATGGCTCATCATAGGGAGATAGCTCAATATAGCTGCCAAGCCATAAATATAAGGTTGAAATTGCTTCATCGTGATCTCCCTAAAAGCAGAGTGTCTTTCTATTTTAGAATAAAAAACAAGCGTCACTGTTGTAATCATATTTTTTCAGATTAACTGTTCAATTTCATGGATAAAATGCAGCAAGCTGTAGCTTTGTGTAGATATGTTAGAATCAGTTTTTTGGTTTTGAGGCAACATCTGTGGCTGAAATGAATTTTGATCGTCTCTATCAATTTTTCTGTAAAGTGCCTAGCGTACAAGAATCCCGTATTGTGGCGCATGGTGCAGATGGTCAGCATGCCTGGTGGTTTAAATTCAATATTGATGTTGAACATGCCTTGGCATGGCAAACCGTGCAAGAACTTGGGCATGTCCTCAATTATTTATCCACCAATGAACGTTTACCGACCCAGTTTTTTCCCGTATCACCACCACCCTATATGAATGGTGAAGCCAAAGATTTTCTAGGCTGGGTGATCCAATGTAATCATCCGGAATTTAGCCCGGATGTGGTTTGTGACTGGCTAGAGGCGCGCTTACCGAACCCGGTCGATGATGAAAGCCAGTGGAAAATCAAAACCGATTTAAGTGAACTGGAGCAAATGGCCGATAAAGATCTGGATCAGTTGATTCCACCGAGTCCTTAATTTTTTATTGAGGATGTATCACTTTCAACACGCTGAATGCCAACTAAGCTTCTGAATTTAGCGTGTTGAACACTCATCCTGAATCAGGATAGGTCGTAACCTAAATATTCTTGCGGCGATTCAGAATAAGGTAAAATCAGATAATCATGTTTTAAAATGAGCGCTTTCAGTTGTTGCTGATGGGAGGTGTCTAAAGGATAAATCAACGCCAAATCCTGAATTAAATCTTCAATCTTTTCGGCTTTAAAATCTGCTGTTTTAATCCATCCTAATAACGCTGCTCCGAGGCCGATAAATTCAAAACCATAGGGCTGCATTTTCTGAATCAGCGCATAATTCTCAAAAGGATCAAAATCACAAGAAAAATAGCCATTCGGTAGCATCGCCAATTTCAATGCTTCTGTTTCAACAGCCGCCACTTTAACCATGATTTCAGTATGAGTAGAGATCAATAGATCTTGATTGAAATAAAGCAGTGCTTCTAAGTCATTTTCATCGTAATGCTGCATTTTTTCAGCCAGGCTTTCAAAACGCTGCTGCTGTGCGGGATCATTCAATTGCTGAAGATAACGCTGCAATTGTTTTGGAACACATACATTTTGATACGTTTGCTCCCATCGTGGATCATCGACTTCAATTCCCTTGAGGTCGTCACTAAAATCAACATACAGACGCTCATCCTCAACCGCATGCATCGAGGTGTATTCTGCCTGTGCTTGATCATCCAGAACCAGAAACACTTTTTTAGGATAGACTTCCTGTTTAAGGGAGCGATAGCATTCTAACAGTTCTGCCCAACTTTGAATTTCAACAATATCGGCATAATGATTGAATTGATGCACATCTAAATCAATCTGCTCATCCTGTCTGATATTCAGTTTAATCTTCGCCATTGTGTAGAACTCTATTTATGCTGAATTAAAAAGTGGATAACCCTGACCATTCCATAAAACGATAGATCCAGTATTTCACTTTGGATTCATCGGCATATTTTGCATAATCCACTGTAATTTGACGTGCATTGGCATTTGTCCATGCGGCATCAAAGTATTGCCCTGCATCTTTAAACACTGGCGCTTGTGCCGAACCGATCACACGCATATCGGTTTCAAGATTATAGTTTTTCAAGTTGCGTGCAGTCAGATTAGCAGAACCGAGAATGATTTCCGCTTGCTGGGCATTGTATTTCAGCAACATCTTGCTATGGCACTGTTCACCACGCGTATCGCACCAGCGAATTGGAATACCTGCAGCATGAAGTTCTGATGCGACTTGGCGATTCGGCATGCCATTCTTTTGACGACCAAATGCATCCTTATTCGGGTCGATCATGATCCGGATGTTGACACCACGTTGTTGCGCTTGCTTAAGTGCTTCAATAATATTGCGTTCCGACAAATAGAACATGGCCATGTCCAGATGTTCTTGGCTCTTGGCAGTCTCAATCATTTTCAAGATGCCATCATAAATGGCTTTTTCAGTCAGCACTTGCACCTGCGGCAAGGTTTTGTCTTCGCTCACACCGCCCATAATCACAAAGGGACTGGAACCCTTTGACATGTTGGCAACCGCTTGTTCAGTTTGTAAAACATCAATCGCGGTTGGTCCATCTACCACCAGTGCAACATTACTATGATGCGAACTACCATCGTGTGGATTGGCTGAGGTCACCAGACTTTTCCAGCCATCCACCGTATCAACCACCAAGGTTTTACGATGATTAGCCTTGAAGTTAAATAACTCCAGATAACTGCGCAAAGTAATCTTGTCTTTACCAAATGGACTACTTAACCAGCCGCCTTCAGGATTATTGCCCAGGTTTTGACAGCAGATATACCAGAATCCTGACCAGAGCGGATTAGACGCACGCAATGGTTTTAAATCGGTTTCGATCACATCCACACCCGCTTGACGTAATTGTAGATAATGTTTTGGTGTCATGCCGCCATACACCGAATTAATCGGATCGGTAATCACCACAACTTCTACATTTGGATGCAAGCGACGCTTCACGATCAGCGCATCAGTCAATTCTTGCATCAAAGGCAACTGTTTCACCTTAGAAGCGCCGACTTCCTGATTAAACAGGAACATATCCAGCACAATGGTGGTCTGAGCCTGATCAATTAAATGGAAGACTTCCTTGAAAATATGCTGATCCACCTGTTGCTGGCCTTGGGAATCGATATAGGTCTGATCGGCTAAAAATTTCACATTGGCATGACGCAATTGCCCGGTAAAATCCAGCCCTTTCGGGAGTGGTTTTACTGTGTGATAGACTGCCGAAGCAATGTACCCAATCGCAAAAATACTCAATATGACTGCCATGTAACGTCGACCTGACCAGTTTAATTTTCGATGGATTCGTTGGAAGATGCGCATATAAACAAAAAAAGCCCTAGCCTAATGGTTTAAGGCTAGAGCTTATGCTTTGATTTTTCAATAAGATTTAAGTGAAAAATTAGAAGTTAAAATTCACCCCAACAGTGAAGTTACGGCCCACTTGTGGAATCGTGGATAAGAACGATGCATGTTGATAAACCTGATCATCCAGCAAGTTATTGGCATTGAAATACACACGATAATCCCCGACATTGCTGTATTTACCTGAATATGCCACTCCCAGATTCAACATGTTATAGCCTTGGGTATCGGTTTCATACGCTGCAATCTTGTCTTGCTGGAACACATGGTAGTATTCAGCTGAACCGCTAAAGCCATCACCAAAGTCCGCATTCACTTTGGTGCCTAAGCGTCCAGCCGGCACACGCGGTGCATTTTCATTGTCGATCTTGCCACGAACATAATCCCCAAACACGCCGACTTTATACATGTCCGAGATCTGGTAACCCGCTTCCGCCTCTGCACCATAGAAACGTGCCTGATCCTGGGTATATTCCACTAAACGGAAATCTTTATAACGGTCTAGAGTTTGCGCATAGATATAGTCATCAAACCAGTTGTGATAGACATGCACATGGTAGTCAAACTTGTCATTGTCATAATGCAGCCCGAGTTCGACATTATTTGACTTTTCTTTACTTAAACCATCATTGCCCAGTTCATAGGTATTGGTGGCAAAATGTCCGCCATTGGCATATAACTCTTGCGCCAGCGGTAAGCGCTCCTGATGTGACGCAACCAAAGAAAGTTTATAGTCTGGTGCAAACTCCCAGTTGGCAGCACCCGAAACAGAAAAGGCTGAACCGTCAAAATCTTTTTTGCTTGAATCATCAATATCAATTTTCTGTTTTTCTGCACGAGCTGCCAGTTCAACATGAACATCATTAAATTGTGCATGCTCTAAGCCAAAGATACTCCACTTCTTGGTGGTATTCGGCGCCAAGAAGGCTTCTTCACCAGTAAGTTTCAGTTTTTGCTGACCATATTGTGTACCAATCACTCCTTCCCATGGGCCAATCGGATTGTGTACCAACTCTAAACGTCCATCATAGCCCTTGTTTTTAAAGCGAGTGGCGATGGTGTCTTCTTCAATTTCATCATGTTGATAATCGGTATAGCTGGCTTGCGCACGTAACTTTTTAAAGCCAGCAAATGGATCATTCAATTCTGTGCGCACATCATAACGCTCAGATTTCAGGTCAATCCACGGCCCGGTTTCATGGGCATGGTCGTGATCGCCATGTCCATGATCGTGATCGTCCTCGCCCTCTTCATGATCATGGTCACCACAGTGCAGATGCGGACGGCCACTCAGATGGGCTTTACAGCTTTCATATTCATGGCTATGCCCCGGCAAGCCATACTGATCCTGACGGTTGCTATAAGAAATTCCGGTAAAGCCGCGATCATAAATCCAGGATAAACCAACATTGACGGTTTCGCCTTTGGCAAAGGTATTGCCGACACGGCGCTCTTTCTCACCTTCATGGCGATAGTCAGGTGCGATATAGTCATTGGCTTCGCGTTTCAGCCCCTCGACCCGTAACGCCACCTGATCACCCAGACCAACCGTGACACCTGCAGTTGCCAGCTTTTCATCACTGCCTGTGTTGTAACGTAAACCAACATTCCCCTCGTAACCTTTTTCAGGCATTGCTGTTGGAATCTTGCTGTCATTGACATTGACCAGCCCGCCAACGGTTCCCGCGCCAAATAATAAGGTAGATGGACCACGAATCACTTCCACCTGCTTGGCCAGTGCCGGATCGACTGTTACCGCATGATCAGGGGACAAGGTCGAAACATCAATGTTTTCTGATGAATTTTGCAGCACCTTAACGCGCGGCCCATCTTGTCCACGAATGACAGGACGGCTTGAACCTGCACCAAACTGATTTGAATAAATGCCAGGCTCACTGCTTAGCGCTTCACCAATGGTCACAGCCTCCTGTTGTAAACGTTTTTCATCTACAACGGTATCTGCAACTGCAAAATCTTTTGAGGTTTGCTCAAGCGGATGTGCCTTAATACGTATGGTATCTAAGGTGGTCACCGGTTCATTTTCTGCTGCAAAGGCAGATACAGAAACAGCAGCTAAAATGGATAAGGTCAAAATATTGTGCGGAAATGACATACCGTGTCTCGAATCAGTTGATCGTTATTTTTTGTTATATTATAACATTTCATTTATTTTGCAATAAAAAACAGTCTGACCAAGCACATTTGTTACACTGCTTGTCCATGTTTGCAATCAATGGTTATTCCCCAACGATATGCCTTTTACTCTGTCACATGCTGTACTTGCTCCACCTTTATCCAAACTGAGCCAGGGACATTTACCTGTCGCCGCCTTGGCGATTGGTTGTATGACACCTGATCTTTATCGATTATTTACCCAAGAAAATACCCCTTTAACCCATCAATGGGCCGGTCTCTTATTTCCGAACCTGCCGCTTGGCCTATGTTTTTGTCTATTGTGGTATGTCATCTATCGGCCTGTGACTTATCGTTGTCTTGAGATTCAAGATCCTTTAAATATCAAGTCACTGGATGATTTTATTTCTTTCAGCTTTCTAAATTGCATTGCACTTATCATTGGAATCAGCACACATTTGATTTGGGATGGACTCACCCATCTTGATTTTCGAACATTTGCTTTTAAAGAAATTCTGGCCCATAACGTTTCATTTTTGGGCTTTAGTTATCCATTACATTTTGTCTTACAGATTGGCTCTTCAGTTATTGTCTTGCCGTTTTTGATAAAAATGTGCTGGGATTATTATAAAACGCATAAATATCATCATCCGGTTCCGTCCAGACTCAAAGGATTGGCGCTGACCGGTATTGTCCTTTCCATCTTATATGGGCTATTTTCAGTGTTTGACTATAACCGTCATATCAATACTGATCTTTGGAATACTGAACGTTATTTTTTTATTGGCAAATCGATTAATGAATTTACCCAAGCAGGCTTAACTGTCTTTACCATGGCTTGTCTATTATTCTTGTTTTTGGATCGGACTGGCCGTATGAAACCATTTTAACAAAAAGCGTCTGTTTAAAATTCGCTTGAAAACATTAAGACTTGAGACTATACGTTCAACAAGGCATAATCTCCCCTTCATTGGTGCTGCGCTGTTTACGCATTCACCTTCTACAGCCAATATAGTTTGGATAAATAATTCAATATGATGCGCACTCATTACTGTGGCTCTTTAACTGAAGCCCAAATCGATCAAACAGTTACTTTATGCGGATGGGTTCATCGTCGCCGTGACCATGGCGGTGTGATTTTCCTTGATATGCGTGACCGTGATGGTCTTGTACAGGTTGTTATCGATCCAGATACCCCTGAAGCATTCGCAACAGCCGATAAAGCACGTTCAGAATTTGTTTTAAAAATTACAGGTCGTGTTCGTCGTCGCTATGAAGGTACTGAAAATGCCAACATGGTGAGTGGCCAGATTGAAGTTTTAGGTAAAGAGATCGAAGTTCTTGCAGCTTCTGATACTCCGCCATTCCCGTTGAATGACGAAAATACCAATCTTTCAGAAGAAATTCGTTTGAAATACCGTTTCTTGGACATCCGTCGTCCAGAAATGTTAGAGCGCTTACGTTTCCGTTCTAAAGTGACCAACTTGATCCGTAACTATTTTGAAGATCATGGTTTCCTTGACGTTGAAACACCAATCTTGACTCGCGCAACACCAGAAGGTGCACGTGACTATTTAGTACCAAGCCGCGTTTCAAATGGTAGCTTCTACGCACTTCCACAATCACCACAGTTGTTCAAACAGTTGTTGATGGTGGGCGGTATCGATCGTTATTACCAAATTGCGAAATGTTTCCGCGACGAAGATTTACGTGCGGATCGTCAGCCTGAATTTACCCAAATCGACGTTGAAACATCGTTCATGAGTGACGATGACATCATGGATTTAATGGAAGGCTTAACCGTTAAAATGTTCAACGAATTATTGAATGTAAAATTCGATAAGTTTGAACGTATGACTTACGCTGACGCAATGCGTGATTATGCATCTGACAAACCGGATATGCGTATTCCATTGAAACTTGTTGACGTTGCAGACTTGATGCAAGACGTTGAATTCAAGGTTTTCGCTGGTCCTGCCAAAGATCCTAAAGGCCGTATCGTTGCTTTACGTGTTCCTGGTGCTGGTTCATTACCGCGTAGTGCAATCGATGAATACACCAAATTCGTTGGTATCTACGGTGCGAAAGGCTTGGCTTATATCAAAGTCAACGAACTTGAAAAAGGCATCGAAGGTCTTCAATCTCCAATCGTTAAATTCATCGAGCCAATCGTACTTGATCTATTAAAACGTGTGGGTGCTGAGAATGGCGACATCGTGTTCTTTGGTGCAGATAAAGCCAAAGTTGTAAACGATGCGATGGGCGCACTTCGTGTGAAAATCGGTCATGATCTTAACCTTGCAACGTGTGAGTGGGCGCCACTTTGGGTTGTTGATTTCCCAATGTTTGAAGAAACTGATGATGGTAAATGGACCTCTGTTCACCACCCATTTACCCTGCCAAAATCAAGCGTTGAAGAAGTGAAAAGCAATCCAGGTGAAGCATTGTCTGTTGCCTACGATATGGTACTGAACGGTACTGAAATCGGTGGTGGTTCACTTCGTATCTATACTTTAGAAATGCAAAAAGCAATTTTTGAAGCTTTAGGCATTGGCGAAGAAGAAGCAGAAGAAAAATTCAGTTTCTTACTGAATGCATTACGTTACGGTGCGCCTCCGCACGGTGGTTTGGCATTCGGTCTTGACCGCTTGATCATGCTGATGACAGGTGCATCTTCGATTCGTGATGTGATTGCATTCCCGAAAACCAAGACTGCTGAATGTCCGTTGACTCAAGCGCCAGCACCAGTTGAAGCAAATCAATTGCGTGACTTGGGTATTCGTTTACGCGAAAAGCCAAAAGCTGAAGAAAAATAAACCTTGAGTTTATGCTTCAACAAAAACCCTGCGCGCTGCAGGGTTTTTTTATAATACCGAGTTTTGCTTTGAGATCATGTCCGCTAATGGCATAATAGACTGCTTTTTATTGAGAGGTCAGTCTTATGGCAATGCGTCCTGATGTACGTCGACATACAATTATCATTATTGTGTTTTCACTTGCTCAATGGTTCTTTATGCGTTACATCCTGGCAAATGAACTTTTCAATATGGATACCAACCAACGTATTTTATACTTCTGCGTAAGTAGTCTGGTGGGCGCCTTACTGATTTTTGTGGCACTGATTTATATGGTGCTTAAAGGCAATGCCGATAAATAAGACCTACTAGCATGTCGTTTTACCCTACTCTGCTCCGTATTTTACCCCTCCCATTTTTGCGTAGTATCGCAAAAGTGGCGGCTTACTTTATCAATCAAAACCCGAATAAAAGTATGCTGTGGAAAACCAGAGTCAATCTTGGGCTGGCTTATCCTGAACTCAGCCAAGCGCAAAAGGAACAGCTTGCGCGTGAAAGTGTGACCAAGCAATGTCTCAGCTATATCGAATCTGGAAAATGCTGGGCCATGCCCCCCGAGTGGAGCATTCAACAGATTCATACTGTACATCATCTGGAAGTCCTGACCGATGCACTGAGCGATCCTCGTGGCGCACTGATCATTACCCCACATCTGGGTACATGGGAAATGATGAATGCCTGGGTACATCAATATGGCATCCCGACCATCATGTATAAACCGATGAAAGATTCGGGGTTCAATGCATTTGCCTTACATGCACGTCAACGTCTGAATGCAACTTTAGTGCCGACAGATGCCTCTGGGGTTAAAGCCTTATTTAAGAATCTAAAACAAGGTGGTTTCAGTGTGATTCTGCCTGACCATGTTCCCGATCCGTCTGGCGGTGTCGTGGTTCCTTTTTTCGGAATTCCCTGCCTGACCAGTACACTGGCCAGCAAAATGGCACAGAAAACCCAATGTCGTCTGGTAGGATTAAGCTGTTTCCGCCGTGACGATGGTGAGGGATTTGATGTGTATTGTGATGATCTGAATGATCCAGCACTGTATGATCGGGATATCGAAGTTGCCACCACTGCACTCAATCAAGCGGTTGAGCAGATGATCAACCGCTTTCCTGCTGAATATATGTGGGGTTATAAACGGTTTAGGGGTGGGGATGAAAAATTTTATTAAAAATAAGTTTAACGTTAGATAAATATTTCTTGAAGTATTTCAAAAATAATTTATTTTTCAAATGAATAATTTAATGATCGAATCATTTAAAAGGAAAGTAGTTTCATGCGAATCTTGATTACAGGCGGAGCTGGATTTATTGGTTCAGCCGTTGTACGTCATATTATAAAAAATACGAATGATGAGGTTCTGAATCTAGATAAGCTTACATATGCTGGCAACTTGGAATCATTAAAAGAAATTGATCAGAATCCACGTTATCAATTTCAACAGGTTGATATTTGTGATGCATCAAAACTAGCGCTAGTATTTGAGCAATTTCAACCTGACACAATTATGCATTTGGCTGCTGAGTCACATGTTGACCGTTCTATTGATGGGCCGAGTGCATTTATTCAAACCAATATTGTAGGAACTTACAGCTTATTAGAAGCCACTCGCCAATATTGGCAGACATTAGATCAAAATAAAAAAGTGAAATTTCGCTTTCACCACATTTCAACTGATGAAGTGTATGGTGATTTAGAAAGTACCACAGACTTATTTACCGAAACAACAGCATACGCACCAAGTTCACCTTACTCAGCCAGTAAAGCCAGTTCGGATCACTTGGTTCGGGCGTGGCAACGAACTTATGGCCTGCCAACTATTGTAACCAATTGCTCTAATAATTATGGTCCATATCACTTTCCTGAAAAATTGATTCCATTAGTCATTCTGAATGCCTTAGATGGTAAAGCCCTGCCAATCTACGGCACCGGAAACCAGATTCGAGATTGGTTATTTGTCGAAGACCATGCTCGCGCCTTATATCAAGTTGTCACTCAAGGTACTGTTGGGGAAACGTATAATATCGGCGGACATAATGAAAAACAAAATATCGAAGTGGTGAAGACCATTTGTAGAATTTTGGATGAATTACGTCCACAAGATAATATTCAATCTTATGAAAACCTTATTACGTTCGTGAAAGACCGACCAGGACATGATTTGCGTTATGCTATTGATGCCACAAAAATAGAACGTGAACTGGGCTGGAAACCTCAAGAAACATTTGAAACAGGTATCCGTAAAACAGTTGAATGGTATTTAGATAATTTAGAATGGTGTCGCCATGTCCAAGATGGCAGCTATCAACGTGAAAGATTAGGGGTACACCTATAATGTCAACAAAAGGTATTATTCTTGCTGGGGGTTCAGGTACTCGCCTCTATCCTATTACCAAAGGCATTTCGAAACAGTTACTCCCGATTTACGATAAGCCCATGGTGTACTATCCGCTTTCAGTACTGATGCTGGCAGGGATTCGTGAAGTCCTGATTATTAGTACACCTGACGATATCGATGGGTTTAAACGCTTACTTGGCGATGGCTCTCAATTGGGGATAGAGCTGAGTTATGCCGTCCAGCCAAGCCCAGATGGATTGGCCCAAGCCTTTATCATTGGCGAACAGTTTATTGGTAAAAGTAACGTGTGTCTGGTTCTTGGCGATAATATTTTTTATGGTCAGGGTTTTACGCCCATGTTACGTCAAGCCGTTGCCCGCCAAAAAGGCGCGACAGTTTTTGGATATCAAGTTAAAGATCCAGAACGCTTTGGCGTAGTTGAATTTGATGAGCAAAAACGTGCCATTTCTCTTGAAGAAAAACCCAAACAGCCAAAATCACATTTTGCGGTCACTGGTCTTTATTTCTATGACAATGATGTGGTTGAAATCGCGAAACAGGTCAAACCATCCGAACGGGGTGAATTAGAAATCACGACTGTTAATCAGATGTATCTAGAACGTGGTGACTTAAATGTTGAATTACTGGGTCGAGGTTTTGCTTGGCTTGACACCGGAACACATGAAAGCTTGCTTGAGGCTGCTCAATTTGTAGAAACCTTGGAGAAACGTCAAGGTTATAAAGTGGCGTGTTTAGAGGAAATTGCCTTTAATAATGGCTGGTTAAGCAAACAGCAAGTGCTAGAAATTGGCCAAAGTATGAATAAAAATGACTATGGTCGATATTTAATTTCTTTGGTGCATGAAATATGAGCTTAAAGAAACTTATTGATCTGCCTGATTTGGGTGATCAGCGTGGTGGACTGGTCGCAATTGAAGCGAACCAACATATTCCTTTTGAGATTAAACGTATTTATTATATTTTTTCCGCTTCAAAGGATAAACCTAGAGGCTTTCACGCCCATAAAGACTTAAAACAGCTAGCAATTTGCCTACATGGACAATGCCGTTTCATTTTAGATGATGGATATAGTAAAGAAGAAGTTTTACTTAACTCTCCAACCCAAGGCTTGATTATCGAAAGTATGACTTGGCGTGAAATGCACGACTTTTCAGAAGATTGTGTGTTATTAGTGTTGGCAAGTGAACATTATGATGAAAGCGATTATATCCGCAGTTATGATGAATTTATCAGTGTTGTGAATCGTCCATTTATTCACCCATTATCTGATGTGCATAGCCCTCATATCGGTCAAAATACACGTGTTTGGCAATATAGCGTTATTCTCAAAAATGCGGTGATTGGTGCTGGTTGTAATATTTGTGCCCATACCCTAATCGAGAATGATGTGCACATTGGTGACAATGTCACGGTAAAATCTGGTGTCTATCTTTGGGATGGCATTACCCTAGAAGATAATGTGTTTATTGGCCCATCCGTGGCCTTTACCAACGATAAAAAACCACGTTCTAAACAATATCCTGACAGTTTTGCAAAAACGGTTGTAGAGCAAGGGGCCAGTATTGGGGCGAATGCAACCATCTTACCGGGTATTCGTATCGGAAAAAATGCCTTGATTGGTGCTGGTGCGGTCGTAACAAAAGATGTGCCAGAAAATGCAATTATGGTAGGCAATCCAGCAATAATTAAAGGTTATATTGAGCAATGATTCCTTTTCTTGATCTTAAAAGTATCAATCAACAATATCGACAACAACTAATTGAAGCCTGTACACGCGTGATCGATTCGGGTTGGTATATTGGCGGAAAAGAACTCGAACAATTTGAGCTGAATTTCGCCAAATTTTGCGGTACGAAGTATGCGATTGGTGTAGCCAATGGTTTAGATGCGCTTATCTTAACCTTAAGAGCCTGGAAAGAGCTTGGTCAACTCAAAGAAGGTGATGAAGTCATCGTCCCTTCAAATACTTATATCGCAAGTATTTTGGCCATCAGTGCCAACCAGCTTACACCAGTTTTGGTTGAGCCGGACCCACAGACTTTTAACCTTGATCCAAAGAAAATTGAAGCGGTTATTACAGAAAAAACCAAAGTTATTTTACCTGTTCACCTTTATGGACAACTTGCTGCAATGCCTGAAATTATGGAAATTGCAAAAACAAATAATCTATTGGTGCTTGAAGACTCTGCACAAAGTCACGGTGCAGAAATTCATGGTATTAAAGCAGGTAATTGGGGCGATGCTTCTGGCTTCAGCTTTTACCCTGGTAAAAACCTAGGTGCACTAGGTGATGCAGGTGCAATCACAACCAATAATGAAGAGCTGGCCCAAATGCTACGCGCACTTCGCAACTATGGCTCGCATGAAAAATATAAAAATTTAGTGCCTGGTGTAAACAGTCGCCTAGATGAAATTCAAGCCGCCATGCTTGATATTAAATTAAGCTTTTTAGAGCAGGAAGTGCAACATCGTCGCAAAATCGCACGCTTATATCTGGATAATATCAAAACTCCCTTTATCAAACTGCCATTAAGCCAGATCAATGCAGAAGAGTATCAGCAGCATGTTTGGCATCTGTTCGTCATTCGAACTGAATATAGAGATCTTTTACAGAACTATTTAGCGGAGCATGGGGTTCAAACACTTATTCATTACCCTATTCCACCACATAAACAACAAGCCTATAAAGAGTGGAATGATCAAAGTTATCCTATTTCAGAGCAAATGCATGCAGAAGTGATGAGTCTACCGATTGGACCTACCCTTCAATTGGATGAAGTTCAAAGGATTATTCAGCTTTGTAATGAGTTTAATCCTGTATGAGTCATTCGGCATTTCACCCTTTAGTCACTATTGCAATTCCCAGTTATAATCATGGGCAATATATCCAAGATGCAATTAAAAGTGCTTTAAACCAAAGCTATGAAAACATTGAGCTCATCATCATTGATGATGGCTCAACAGATACCTCTATTGAAAAAATCAAACCTCTTATTGCTCAATGTAAGGAGCGCTTTGTCCGTTTTGAATTTAGATATAGAGCTAATCGAGGATTATGTAATACGCTTAATGAGGCACTTGAATGGGCTGAGGGACAATTTTTTTGTACTTTAGCATCAGACGACATCATGTTCCCAGAAAAGACACGTCTACAACTTGAAGCATTTCAACAAGACCCAGATATTGTGTGTATTTGTGGCGGAAATCACTCTATAGATGCCCAAAATCAAACGATTAAGTGCAATGTGAATGGTTATGGTGAATATAAATTCCATCGAATTTTTATGCATCGATTTGACTTACCTGCATCTTCTCAAATGATTAAAACTGCGACACTGCGTGAAGTGGGCGGATTCAATCCAAACACCAAAGTTGAGGATTGGGACTTATGGTTAAAGCTCAGTAAATTAGATAAAAAGATCATCTATATTCCTCATGCTTTAATTGGTTATAGATCTCATGAACATAATATCAGTAAGAATTTAGAGTTGATGTATCAAGAGGTTCTCAAAATTGTGGACCAATATAAAGATGAACCTGATTATGCCAAAGCGGTTTATCGCATTCAGAAAAAATATAAAGTCCGCCCCTATCAGAAGAAAAATCCTTTAAAAGCGCTGGTTCTTAGATTAAAGTACTATCTGATTTATTTAATGTCTAGATGATTTTCATAGAGTTGCTAAAATGCTTGGTCGCCTCCTTATTAAGTATTTAATAAAAAAGAATACATATACATCTCAATACGTTAAGGTTTTATTAAAGAAGATAAAAAGGATCGAAACCAGAAAAATTATATGGCTTGATGAGCTCGATCATGAAAAAATTCTGACATTTAAATATTGTAAAAATAACCTAAATTTTCAACCTAAAATTCTTAACTTGAATCAAAAAGTTGATTTCGAAGCTGAAATACCTGAAATTAATTTATATAGATTCAGCAATGTCATTATAAATACTAACTCAAGCCATCTGATTACAGCTACAAATGCAGTATTTGAACGAATAAAGCATGCCGATATTAGGTACTGTAATTACTCGACTGGAATTATTAAATGGCATAATCATGAAAATACAATCTTCCGTTACAACAAAAGAAAAAAAAATATTCCGCACGCTATTTTTCTAGGTGGAAATGGTGTTTTTAACTATTATCATTGGCTTATAGAAATATCTCCTAAAATTCTTTTATTAAATTCAGATTTATTTAATAAATATAATATTAAAACGCTTATACTCGATGAAAGAGTTAAAAAGATACCATCTTTTCAAAAGATTTTAGCGCTCTACCTGAAAGAAAGAAATCTAGATTTAGAAATTATTTATGTAGACCATCGAGTTGATTTACATGTTGATGAATTATTTTATGTCAACAATGAAAATAATATCGTTTTCAACTCAAAGGAAATACTTTCCTCTCCAGATTTTTCTATTATTTCTAGTACACTGATTAAAGAAATACGAGAAATAATCTTAGAATCCAATACATGCCAAACAAAGGATTTTCCTAAAAAAATCTTTTTGGCTAGAAAAGAGACTGCTGCTAGAGGCTATAACCAAGAAGAAATTTTAATATATTTCAAAAATTTAAACTTCACACCTCTTTATTTGGAGGATTATGATTTTAATGAACAAGTTGCTATCTTTAATAATGCAGAGTTTATCGTTGGTCCGAGTGGGGCGGCATGGTCGAATATCATTTTCTGTTCTTCTGGCTGCAAAGCAATTAGCTGGTTACCCAACCATCTAGCAAAATTTTCTATTTTCTCCACCTTAGCCACATTGAATGAGTGTGATCTTAAATTCATTACCACTTCATCAGACAATCCGAATGATATTCATAGTTCCTATTATTTGGATCTTGAAGAAATCAAAAAACTTTATAAAAATTTTGACTGCTGAGCATAGATCATTATCTAGGCATGCCTGACCATCCTTGAAAGGATCTTGAGAGACATATAGGCTTAGCCTGATTATTGCTTGTTAAATATTAAAAATTTAACTTAACCAGCTGATCAGCTAAGTCGATAAGCTGGTTGTCTCATGAGTATCACATACTTAAGAACTGTTATGGCTAAGCAGTGTATTAAAGTTATTTATAGGTTACCCGACGCGCCAAAAAGAACATTTTTAACTGTGCGACAATTCGCGTCAACTCAACCAATACTTTTTGCAAGCCACTGGCTTTATTTGCGTGCATTCTTTTCTTTCTTTCTGAGGTCAACTGGCTTTTGAGCTGAATACTGGTCGAACGATAATGCAAGATCGTGTCTTGAATACATAACGCTGGTTGCATTTGATACATCATAAAATTATGATTTTTAACAGCATATTCAAACATGAAATTATCTAATGGTATAATATAATCCATTTTCTTAATTTCATTTAATAGAAATTCTGCCCCTTTGCGTGAAAGGATATAACCTGCCGTACCTAAGTTTTTTCCCGTTAATTTGTATATTTCGCGACCTTCCTGAGGGAAATCCTTATATTTAGGTCCAAGTATCACTTTAGGGGTAAAAGCTTCTAATTTGACTAAATGCCAATCTTTTTCAATCCAATCTGATTGATTTAAAAAGACATTTGCTTTTTCACCGAGATGAATATCGTCTTCGAAGATCGCCATATAAGCAATATTATCTTCAACAATTTTTTTCCATAAGTGGACATGACTCATGAAACAGGCCAGCTCTCCCCGAGCAATATGATTTTCATGCACGTTGAGTTTCATTAATTGCGCATCTGAAGCTGCAATATCAGGTGTCACAGCATCGAAAAAGCTAAATTCGATGCCCTGTTTCTCAAATTGAGCTGAAATATGTTTACGACGCTCGATTGCGCTTGAGAGACTTACAACAAACTTTTTCATATCGGAATAGTAATAATTCATACAATTTAGGCCACATGCCTGTAGGCGCTAAGAATACTTGTTTTTGATTATGTTGTACATTATTTCAGATAGGCATAAATCGAGATCAGATAAAATCTTTTAAATATAGGATAAAAAATAATATTTAAGTTAGAAATCTGATTTTTCTGCAAAGACATACTCAACAATGCAATTAAATTCAAACACTTAAAAACATTAATTTTCACTCTCTCATACTAAGATTACTCAACCTATGTTTTTTTAAACAAAATACTGATCAAAATTAAACGCTCTATTTTAAACACTCGTCCCCAACCAAAGGGATTAGTAAAAACTCCAATGCTAAGAACTATGTTTCTTATCATCACCTAAACTCAGTTGGCAAGAAAGCCGCTTAAACAGTGAAAATGTCCACACAAAATATTGCACTTTAAGGTAGGGGAAAAAACTGATTTTAAGTTGTTTCGCTGGTTTTCTTTTTACTTTGATAGGTCGAAGTATATGTAAGATCAAGGTCTGTAAAGGTGTTCTCCAAGCGATGTTCTTTAACGCATTCAAGGTCACCTTGGGTTGTTTAAAGAAATCCAAGCATGAAGTTTGCATCGAGAATAAAGGCATATTACGATCATGAGATGCATCGACAGCCAGTTTGATCTTGGTCATTTGTTTGATGTCATGACTGTTAGGATGATCACAAAAGATATTCATCCAGGAAACAAGTTCCTGACCTTCTATATAAACAGGGGTTTGACCAAAAATAGCTTTAAGATCGGCATAGAAAATTTCAGCCCCTTTTGTAATTTGGGTATAATTCTCTTTAATTACATACTCATCTGTACCTGGGTCAGCTTTATAAATTGCTCGTCCCTCTTGTGAAACACCCTGAATGGAAAACTCTGGAGAACTTAAAAGTAACTCAACAAATTTCCAGTTTTTAGTAAACACATTCGGATCAAGCGTATTTAAATTATTAGGTATAAAAGCATCAAAAGCATACTTCTTGGTTCGATAAGGCAATAGCGTCGACCAGTAAAATCCCTGAATTGGTCGCTGTAAGACATCTTCCAACATTTTTTGCGAAGTAAATGCGACAGTCTTGCTATCAATCAGACCAATATTTTGCTGTGGATCGACAATTGTATCAATGTAGGCATGATAATCAGCATACATTTCTTTGGCATAACGCTCAAATATATGCTTATGTGATTGAATAAACTGGTGATAATCATTTGCTTTAATCAGTGATTGAGTCTCTCTTAACTCACGGATATCTGTATATTTCTGGCTATAGAAATCCACAATCGTTTGGACATGCTCAATATTACGTTTGTCATAATCCAGACGATAAACCAGATTCAGTAAACGTGGTGCATACACATAACTTGTCTTAATCTCACCACAATGGAAGTGCTCAAAAGCTTTTTGTAATAAAAATCCATCTCGAGCAACAAATAAAAGATGATCCAGTTGTTTCTGCTGAGCTGTTGTTTCAATCCATTTGCTATAACCATAAGCCAGAGGTGCTGCATAGGCATAGCCAATATCTTCCCAATATTGAGCGCGTTCTTGTTGCAAAGTTTGCTTACGCCATCTCATAGCCAACATAGCCACTAAAATGCTTTTGCCTAAACTTGAGACATTCTGTTCAGTAAACCGTCTTGCTCGCTCATTTATGGCTAAAAACTGATGTGTAACCTGTTTATATAAAATGGCCTGCATGCCTAATTTTGCGGGCGTTCTAAAATCCCCCTTTTTATTGTCCCCTATATGGACAATATCCTGTGGCTTCACCTGTAGATCATGGAAGACCTGTTCAAATAAAGTCCCTTTTTTCTTGGTTTTACCATAGCGGCTAGATACATAGAGATGCGCAAAAGCATGAAATTTATTTTTAATAAGTAATTGGCTAAGGTCTTCGTATGAGTGATACATGTCTGATATGACAATTACTTTCTTATTTAACTCAAGCGCATAATCCCAAAGTATTTTCATTTCAGGATTCGGCTGGAGCACCATAAACTCCCAATCTAATTCAATTTTTTTAGCAGTTGCAAATCGAGCTTCAATTTCATTATAAATATCATCATAACAAATTTCCTGTTTATCAGGATTTTTCTTTCTGGCGCTCAACTCTGCTTCTCTTCGCGCAAAAGCAAATCCTTCCAGACATTGATCAATTTCAATATGTAGGAATAAATCACGAGGCGAAAGGTAAGGACGTAATAACAAAGTATCGAATATATCAAAAGAAACAACTTCAGCTCTGGCAATCTTTTTTTTGGTTTTTTCAATAAATGTATTTGTTATCACTACATTGCCTCACATAAACACTTTGTAAATTAATCACGACTAGAGAAATATTTCAAAAACACCCACTCTTTTTAGACTATAATTATGAATACAGCCTTAAAAATGGAAGCTAGGAATGTCTAACTCCCCAATTAAAATTTTTGTCGGTTGCGATCCCAATAACTGTGATCTAGAACAAATGATGGTACTGGACTATAGTGTCCGCAAGCATACCAAACATCCAGTTGAAATCATATGGATGCAGCTCAGCCACGACCCAAACAGTCCATGGTATACCAATCAACAGTCGGGTGAAGGCTGGCACACTGAGCATTGGGCGACCCCTTTTTCAGGGTTTAGATGGGCAATTCCAGAGTCATGTAATTTTCAGGGCCGTGCCATTTATATGGATGCGGATGTGGTGGTGTTATGTGATATCGCAGAATTATGGGCACATCCCAAGCAAGATGAAGCCATCGTGATTGCCAAAGGGGGCAAGAACTCGGCCCGACTGTGTACCTGTGTATGGGATTGCGAAAAGGCGAAAGCCTACTTACCGCCATTAAAAGACATACAGGCAGATCTAGAAAGCCACAAAAAACTGATGCGTTTGTTAAAAGATAAGCCGAAACTGGTTCAGCCGTATCAAGATTCATACAATAATATTGATGGCGAAGAATTAGCGATTGATCAGATCAAAATTCTGCATTATTCAGATATGGGCACTCAGTTCAGCCATAAATATTCTTTACCGCGCTTAGAAGCTGCAGGTCAAAAACACTGGTTTGACGGTAAAATCATGCCTCATCCAAGAAATGACCTGACGCAACTCTTTGACCAGTATTATGAAGAAGCATTAGCAGCAGGCTATCGTCCGGAAAATTACCAGATTGAACCCTTTGGTGACTTTTCTAAAGCCACTCAAATTCATTATCGTGGAAACAAAGTGACCCGCCCTGAAGATAAAAACTGGTTTGCCCGCTCTCTGCATAATTTAAAAGCCAAGTTTAAAAAGAAAAGTTTTTCTTTAGATGACTAATATACATGGAACTGGACTGTCTCCTGCGAGCATCTGGTTCCATTGTTCTTGACGATATTTTATAAATGGTCCGTTTAAATGGTTCACTTCTTCTCAGGTTCAATTTCTAGAAGTATTTATAAATTAATTTATAAAATTTTCTTTCCTAAAGCAGCAAAACATAACCGTCGTTACTGGCCACTTTATACTGTAACAAGAGACCAGCACTATCGCATTGAACGGATTTATTATAAAAAACAACTGGTTTCTAATAATCTTGCCCCACAACAGATAAACCACAAGAAATGTATGCTGGTGGCGGCGGGTCCTTCTATTCAGCAACTCGATCCCGAAATTCTGCATCGCCCAGACATAGACTATATTGGGGTCAACGGCGCTATCGCATTTGAGTCGATCACATTTTCCAGCTACATCATTATTGACCATAACTTTGTTGACTGTCGCTTTGATTTGGTTCTAAAAGTCCTGAATACAGACTGCACCTTTTTCACCACACCCCGTTGTCTAGATATGATTCTCAGACAAGTTCGGATAGAAGAGATCCGCTGTCAGATCAAGATCATTGAAACCATTACAGATAATGTCATTGAATTTTTTTTAGATCGTGCCAAACATTTTGATCAAAATGAACAGGACTTTTTTATCCAGAAGGGTTTTGGCTTTTCACAAGATATCTTCAAGGGAACTTTCGACTATTTTACGGTCGCGTATGTGGCTCTTCAGGTGATTTATACCCTAAGTTATAAAGAAATTTATATTGCGGGTCTGGATATGAACAATTTCACACAACCCCGTTTCTATGAAAATCATGAGCATCAACAACCGACGACTTTAAATCGTCATGTTAATGAAGTATTTCAAGCCTTTGATGTCGCTGCAGCACTGTTTCATCAAAAAGGAATTCATGTGTTTAATCTATCTCAAGGTAGTGCAGTTCAAGCCTTTGAGAAGATTGATCCGAAAACATTGCTTTAAGCCCTGCTCGCTCTTGTTTTAGATATCGAGCAATGAACCTTCCAGATACATGCCTTTTTCATAATAATGGCTCAGGGTTTTTCTTTCCTTACCTGCAAGCTTGATTAGCTTTGGCATTTCAGCAGGCGGGTGATGAATTGCCATATCAATCAGTACTTTCTCTTTGACCCATTGGTGTTTCACCTGAAAATACAGTGCATTTTTATCGCAGTTAATGAGGCACATACTAGGCAAATGCTGACGCATCACCTTCTGACAAGCCACATACGCCACCAGATACTCCAGACGACCAATATGCTGAAACAAGTCCTGATAATTGGGTTCTGTTTCTTTCAGTTTTTGCAGATAAGCTTTCGGGCTTAATTCAATCGCAGTCACCAGCTCATCAAACCAGTACTTGAAAAATGGATTTTTTGCTGCACTTGCCAATAACCAGTTTTCTAAAACAGGAAAGGTTTTGATCGTAGTATTCTTGGCCCGATAATAAGCAAAGCTATGGGTCTGAGTCTTTTTGACCAATGCCTGAATCCAGTCCAGACTTTCATAGACAATTGTACTGGCATCTAACCAGATTCCGCCATATTGATAAATTAGTTCAAAACGGAGCAGATCGGCCTTTTGTTGCGGTGTTGCCTTAGGGAAGCGACCAAAATCAATATCACAGAAGTTTTTGACGGTATCTGGCGTAAGAAAATGGACTTCATAATCCGGATTGGTCTTTTTGACCTGTTCCACACATTTTTCTACAAATCCAGCCAGTGGGCCTTCCCAATACATCCAGATTTTCTTGGGAATAACCGCATCAGGGGTGGTCGGATTAAGCACGATCAAATCTGCTTCATTGTCGATGGCTGGATTCACCCCTCTCTTCTGGTTCGAATACATCGTATAGAACTTCAAGAGATAGAATATTTTTTTAAATATTTTCATACAGGTTACTCAGCCATATCTTCAAATCACCTCAGCTTTTTACTCAAGTGATTTGACCGGACAATATTAATTAAAAATAAAGATGCTTGAATGCGTAAAAGCGATCACGCCACATACGTTTCTGTTTTTTTAAGCCATGTGAGGCATCACGCTTTTCCAGATCCTTACGCTGAATGCCCTGTGTTGCAACTGTGCCCAGAATATCACTATCCAGACCCGCAGGTTTCACAAACGGCTGCCAGACCCCAAGTCCTTTGCCATTTTTACTGAGCCAGCCCTGAAAGAAGATATCGACAGGCACATGAATCTCTTTACCGAGTTTGACAAACTCCTCAGCGCCTTTTCTTGACCAGACCAGCCCCACCCCCCGGATCGGGAAATAGTAGGCATGCCATAAGTTATATTGCTCGATCTGTACAATATCTTTGGCAAGCTTCTTCTTTTTCGCCGCCAGATTCACCACATACCAGTCCAACTCTTTATGTTGATCCAGATAGTTCAGCAGTGATTGCAGATTATTTTTAAAGTTCGGTAAAACCTGAATATCATCTTCCAGCACCACCAGATAATCGGCATCTGTCTGAAGGAATTTTTCCACACAACCATAATGGCTCAGATAACACCCAAGCTCGGAATTGATCAGGCTACGTCCTAAAATGCGTTGTGCCTCGGCATCATCATATTGTTTAAACTCAGACAGCGCTTTGCCACGGCCATCGTAGGCAGAAAAACGAATAAACGGCCAATCTTGTTGCTGCAACTGTGCGGTTGCACTCGCCAGACGTTGATCACTACCATCCAGGTTAATCAGATAAGTTACAACTTTCATTCTTTATCCTTCGGCTGTTTGCGCCAATAAAACATGGGGTAAGTAGCCCGCCAATTTCTGATTTAAAGCCGTATAAATCTGCTGTGCTGCAGCATCGCTCAACTGATCCAGACTTTGCATGCAGCCATATTTGATCTGCGCATTGTTCAGGCTGTGCAAGAAGCTATTTAAACTACTTTCATTCTTTAAATAAGCAATCTCAAGATCAGATTTTAACACTGCTTCATTATGCTTAATCTTTAAATGATTCATCAATGAAATCGGGTTAATCTGCTCGACACTGCGGAATTTATACTGAATCTGTTTTTCCAGAAACTCTGGATGCGCAAGTAAATAGTCTTGCAGGATGTTACGGTCCACTGCATGCGGATAATGGTGAATTTCAAAAAACTTTTTAAATCCAAGCATATCCGCTCCCAACATTTGCGCAATCATATGTTTGGGTTGAATCGGCTTGGCAAAATACTGATTTAACAATTGGCGGTACCAGAGTTTGGCCTTGAGCGCAAAACTACTTTGCCAATGACCATAAATCACCATTTTCTGGTCGACAATAATATCCTCTAACTGCGCTGGCGCATTAAAGAAAAAATCGTCATTCAAATAGAAGAAGTAATCCGATAGACCCTGGATATTCCACAGCATGGTTTCAATCGAACGGGTATTGAAGGTGGGTAAATATTGTTCATAACCGGCAAAAATTTCACGGTGATCCACAATCCGGATCTTGCCGGCTTCACAAATGCCGTCCGTGACAAAGTCATCAATCCATTGCGGTTGCTGAGCATCGGTCACAATGTAAATATGACGGCAAAATGGAACGTACTTTAAAATAGATGCAACGTTATAGTAAATTTCATGGTTACTGGCAAAGCGGGTATCACTTACCGCATCAGAGGCTTGTGTTTTTCCCTGATACTGTAGGCGTTTTTGCTTTAATTTTGGATCATTACCATCTACCCAGGCAATCACCACATCAACCGGTTGCATCATTTCACTCATCAATTCACTCTTAAACAATTAGAAAGCACGAAAATACGGCTAAAGATGTTTAATCTCATCTCCTATGATAACACCACTGATCTGTTTAACGTCAGCCTCTTTTCGTAAGAGTGTTCGACGCTAAAAGATGAATCATTTCATATAAATCAATATATTATATTTATTGAGTATTTTATTGTTTTACACCGTATCGTTCCATCATGTGTTTATCGTATTTTCCCTATCTATGAAGCCAAGCTTAAATCTCACAATCCTTAACAAAATCAAACCTTTTGGAATAAGATAGTAAAGAAAATCTGTATATTTTTATTAGACGAATTTAAGCATATTTACTATAATTATCGATTACTTTTTCGGGATTACACCTTTTTTTAAAATGATTAACTATGACTATTTTGAATATCAAGCCAAAGTAATTAGAACTAAATTTGTTTCAGATAAAAAATATCTCACTAAACGTTTTATGTGTAAGTTGGGCTATGCGCCTGACTTTGGCGCGCCCAAAAGCTTTAATGAAAAAGTTACGGCGCGCATGATCTATGAAAGAAGTCCGTTACTGACCAAGCTGGCAGATAAATGTGCCGTCAGAGATTTAATTTCAGCAAAAGTAGGAAATGACTATTTGGTTCCTCTGCTTGGCGTCTATGCCTGTGCTGATGAAATCGATTTTGAGCAACTACCGAATCAGTTTGTGTTGAAATGTACGCATGACAGTGGCAGTGCCAAGATTTGCCGTGATAAAAGCAAACTTGATGTCACCACGGCCAAGGCTAAAATCAAAGATCACATGAAAAAGAACATGTATTTCAGAAAACGTGAGTGGCACTACAAAGACATTTGCCCCAAAATTCTGATTGAAAAATATGTAGAACTCTATGTTGATCCTGTCAGTAAATCCACCATTACCACCTGTCGGGTTCACTGCTTTGAAGGCCGTCCAGAATATCTGGAAATTGATGTACAAGATCCCCAAGGTAAAGACTATTCAAACATGTATGATACTGAATGGAACTTACAGCCCTTTCGTGTCGATCTGAAAGATAACTCACCCGATGCTTTAGCCAAACCTCAACAGTTGGAAAAAATTATTGAATTGTCAGAAAAACTCTGTTTTGCGTATGGTTATAGTCGAGTAGATTTCTTATTATCTCAGGATCACGTTTACTTCAGTGAAATTACGCTCACCCCAAATGCAGGACGAATGGTCATTACACCGGTAGAATGGGATTTAAAACTCGGTTCACTGTGGTTATCCTATTAACCGTCCATCATGTATGTCGAATCTGTTAGGTACTTATGAAAATAGCGATTGCTGGAACTGGGTATGTCGGGTTGTCAAATGCAATGCTATTTGCACAACACCATGAAACCGTTGCCCTTGATATCCTACAAAGTAAAGTAGATTTACTGAACAACAAGGTATCACCGATTCAAGATCATGATATTTCCCTGTTCTTAAAAGAAAAACAACTTAATTTTACAGCGACCACAGATCAGCAGCAGGCTTTTCAAGCTGCTGATTTTATTATTATTGCCACGCCCACCGATTACGACCCACAGACCAATTACTTTAATACCCAAAGTGTTGAGAGTGTGATTCAGGATGTACTGGCCATTAACCCAAACGCGACCATGATCGTCAAGTCAACGGTTCCTGTAGGTTTCACCGAGCAAGTCAAACAGAAATACCAGACCGAAAATATTATTTTCTCACCTGAATTTTTACGTGAAGGCAAAGCCTTGCACGATAATCTCTATCCATCCCGCATCATTGTGGGAGAGCAGTCTGAACGTGCCCAGCAATTTGCAGATTTGCTGGTAGAGGGTGCACTCAAGCAGGATATTCCAGTATTACTGACCCATTCAACTGAAGCTGAAGCAATTAAGCTGTTTGCCAATACCTATCTGGCGATGCGAGTGGCCTTCTTCAATGAACTGGACACTTATGCACAAAGCTTCGGACTGGACAGCAAGCAAGTGATTGAAGGCGTCTGTCTTGATCCGCGTATTGGCAGTCATTATAACAATCCCTCGTTTGGTTACGGCGGCTATTGCCTGCCAAAAGACACCAAACAGTTATTGGCCAACTATAACAATGTGCCAAGCAACCTGATCAAAGCGATTGTCGATGCCAACCGTACCCGTAAAGACTTTATTGCCGATTCGATTATCGCAAGAAACCCGAGTACGGTCGGTATTTATCGTCTGGTGATGAAAAGCGGTTCGGACAATTACCGTGCCTCGGCGATTCAAGGGGTGATGAAACGCCTGAAAGCCAAAGGCATTGAAATCATCATTTATGAACCGACCTTTCATGAAGATAGCTTCTTTAAATCGAAAGTTACCCAGGATCTAAACGAATTCAAGCAATCATGTGATGTGATTATTGCCAATCGCCTGTCGAATGACTTACTAGATGTACAAGATAAAGTTTATACCCGAGATATTTTTGGAGGCGATGAATGAAAGTTCTAGTCACAGGTGCTGCTGGATTCATCGGCTTTAGTGTTGCACAAAAACTGCTTGAACGCGGTGATGATGTGGTCGGTTTTGATAATTTTAATGATTATTATGATCCATCCCTGAAAGAGGCACGTGCCCAGCAATTACAGTTACTGGCTGAACGCAACGATACAGGCAGTTTTACCCTGATCAGGGAAAACCTTGCCAATAAAGCAGCGGTGGATCAGTGTTTTAAAGAACATGCTTTTGACCGTGTGATTCATTTGGCGGCACAGGCCGGCGTGCGCTATTCGCTGGAAAATCCGCATAGTTATGTGGAAAGCAACCTGATTGCCTTTACCAATATCTTGGAAGCATGCCGCTACGCAGCAACGCCTCACCTGACCTATGCCAGTACCAGCAGTGTCTATGGCGCCAATACCACCATGCCCTTTAGCGAACAGCACGGCGTTGACCATCCGCTACAATTCTATGCAGCAACCAAGCGTGCCAATGAATTGATGGCGCATAGCTATAGCCATTTATTTAAACTCCCGACCACAGGCCTACGTTTCTTTACCGTCTATGGACCGTGGACACGCCCAGATATGGCCTTGTTCAAGTTCACCAAGCATATTTTTGAAGGCAAACCGATTCCAGTGTTTAATCATGGCAACCATACCCGTGATTTCACCTATATCGATGATATTGTGGAAGGCATTATCCGCACCAGCGATAAGATCGCGACACCGGATGAAAACTGGGACAGCAACCATCCGAACCCTGCAACCAGCAATGCCCCGTTTAGAATCTTTAATATTGGCAACAATCGTACCGTGAAGCTGATTGAATATATTCAGGCCATTGAACAAGCTGCGGGTAAAGAGGCGATTTTAGAGCTGCTTCCGCTACAGCCTGGTGATGTACCAGATACCTTTGCGGATAGTTCGGCACTGGAAAACTATGTTAACTACAAGCCAGCAACTTCGGTTGTGGATGGCGTGAAAAACTTTGTGGACTGGTATCGCCAGTATCACAATATCTAAATCCCTAAATACAAAAAAATCAGGCAGAACGCCTGATTTTTTTTATGCTTGTCATCCCTGCTTTAGAAATGACCGGTACTAGACTTACTGCCAAGACTCTTTGATCCAGTCCGATGGCAACACATAGCGATACCATTTACCGCCACCACCGCTGATCGCGTCCGGTGGATTGATCTCACCATGGAAAATAATAATTTTTGCGCCTTTCGGCTTTACTGGTGGCTGGAAGTAAGCAAAAGGAACTTTTCTTAAGCAATGGTATTTATAACTCTTGCACCAGTCTTTATCCCAATAGCTGAGCTTGCCTTCTTTGTGCATAAACCAAGACAGATATTCCTGCTCGTTACGGAACTTCTCGCGAATTTCATCGAAGTGCTCGCGGAAATATGGCAGAACGTCAGGAAACGCACCGAGTTTAAAACGATAAACCGAGCTGTTGCCGGTAATCCGCCATGGACGTTTCCAGTCATGAATCACCAGAAACTCACCTTCGGCCTGAAAGAAGCAATCAATATTATCGACAATGACCACGTCCAGATCGATAAACAACGCATTGCCTTTTAAACCATACAAATCAGGTTCAAAGGTCGAAAGCTTGTTCCAGCCGCGTTCAGGACTGCCTGCCGGCAGATCCAGCGATGGAATCGGGAAACATTGAATAGCAGGGTCAATCCCTTCGGTACGGTCCGTTAGACAGACCATTTTAAATGGCAACGTCAGATGACGTTTGACCATGTTATAGAGACGGTTAACGTACTCGGCACCATATTTGGTTCCCCATTTCATACACAAAATGACATTGTCTTCAGGAGTTGCCGAATCTTGTTGAATATCTACCATCTGATAACCTTAATTGCTTGAGATATGCTGTCCCGCTTTATGATAAAACTTAAAAACGTTCAGACATATGCACTGAATATAGTGCCATCTTAGCATACAGCCTAGGCATTTTTTTACTATTAATTCGTCAATAAAAAAGCGAAGCCGAAGCTCCGCCTTTGCACTGCTTTGAACTTATTTGATATAAGTTAACCAGTGGGCATATTTGTCATTACGGCCTTGAACCGCATCAAAGAACGTCTTCTGGATTTCAGTGGTGATCGGACCACGTGAACCACAACCGATTTCACGGTCATCATACTCACGGATTGGCGTCACTTCAGCCGCAGTACCGGTAAAGAATGCTTCATCTGCAATGTAGAATTCATCACGGGTGATACGGCGCTCAACCACTTCATAGCCCAAGTCTTTAGCAATGGTAATCACGGTTTGACGGGTAATCCCTTCCAGTGCACCACCCGCCAGGTCAGGGGTATGTAACACACCATCCTTGATCAGGAATACGTTCTCGCCTGCACCTTGGCAAACAAAGCCTTGCGGGTCAAGCAACATGGCTTCGTCATAACCCGAGCGTGCCACTTCCTGATGCGCCAAAATCGATACCGTATAGTTACCACATGCTTTTGCCTTACACATGGTCACGTTCGGATGATGGTGCGTGAATGAAGAGGTTTTTACACGAATACCACGTGCCATGGCTTCTTCACCGAGGTAGGCACCCCAGCCCCATGCTGCGACTGCGGCATGAATGGTATTTTCTGTCGCTGCAATGCCAAGCTTTTCAGAACCAATCCAGATCAGTGGACGCAAGTAGCAAGATGCCAGTTTATTTTCACGCACAACATCGATTTGTGCCTGTTCTAATGTCGCTTGATCAAATGGAACATTCATTTGATAAATTTTTGCTGAATTTAATAAGCGCTTAGTGTGATCTTGCAAACGGAAGATTGCGGTACCATTCGGTGTTTCATAAGCTCTGACGCCTTCGAAGACACCCATGCTGTAGTGTAGTGTATGAGTCAGGACGTGAATTTTTGCATCACGCCAATCAACCAATTTTCCATCTTGCCAAATAAAACCATCACGATCAGCCAAACTCATCGCACATACTCCATTTTCTTTTTTACACAATTATTCACTTTCCAATGCTTGCGCAGTTGGATCAATTAATCTTTGCCATAACTTGCAAACGATCTCCCGGGTATCGCGCCAATCCGCAGCATTGACTTGCATAGATTGATTTGCAAGCGCTAGACGGTGGCTCTCAGTTCGTTCACGGAGATAAGCGTGTATTAATGCTGTGGCATCTTCACTGGATAAGCAGCCTGCTTTAGCAGCATCTTCTAGAATTCTTACATTATCGGAAAAATGGGCGAGATCTGTATTCGTCCCACTCCATGCAAGCACAACATACTGTGCCATAAATTCGATATCAACGATACCACCTGAGTCCTGTTTTAAATGAAAAATACCATGTTTTTTTTGCTCAGAAGATGATCCCAAATGATCTTTCATCTTTTGACGCATTTTTAACACTTCTTCACGCACTTCATTTTCATCACGAACTTGCGTCAGGATTTGGCAGCGAATCTGCTCAAATTGCTGGCATAAACTTTGATCACCCGCAATCGAACGGGCGCGGACTAAAGCCTGATGTTCCCATAACCATGCGTTTTTCTGCTGATACTGTTCATAGGCTTTTAAACTGGTCACCAGCATGCCGGCTTCACCTGAAGGTCGAAGGCGCGTATCAATTTCATAAACACGTCCATCCAGGGTTTGCGTGGTCATCAGTGACATAAACTTCTGTGCCACCCGAATGGCAAATTCCGCTCCACTAATGCCCTTACGGCCATCGGTTTCACCTTGCTCTTCAAGCGCATGGATAAACACCAGATCCAGATCTGAACCATAACCCAGCTCGATGCCGCCTAATTTACCATATGCAATCACCGCAAAGCCTTTACGATCCAGACTACAACGTTGCCCATCATTTCCCAAAGGATAACCATGCCGTGCTGCGACCGCTTCATAGGCTAAACGTAAGGTTGCCTGTACACTCACCTCAGCAATATCGGTCAGTGCATCCGATACTTTCATCAACGGACTTTCTGCCAGCACATCACTGGCAGCAACGGTCAGGACATTGCTCTTTTTAAATAAGCGCAATACCCGCATCTGGTCTTCAACTTGGTCAATCTCGATGCGCAGTAATTGCTGACGTAAAGAGTCTTCGAGGTCTTTGCGTTGTGGCAGACCAAAATCCATCGACAGGAATTCATCGAGTAAGACTGGATACTGCGCCAGTTCTTCACAAATCCATGGGCTGACGGTCGACATTTTCACCAGTCGCTGCAAGGCACCGCGGCTTTCCATTAACATCACCAAGTATACGGTACGGCGCAGTACCGACTCGACCAATGGCATCAAGCGCAACAAAGCCACTTGCGGCTGATCTGACTGTAAAATCGCTTCAATCAAATGCGGCCAGAATTTCTTTAACCGTTCCAAAGCACTGGCAGGAATTTTACGTAAAGCTTGCCCATGCCAGAAGTTCTGGATCAGGTTTCTGGCATTGTCATCCAGCACCGCATTGAGTTTTTGTTCAAGCTGGACAAAATCATCCACCGGCTCAGCAAACTCTTTTTCCTGAATTAATTGCTTAAACTGGACTTTGACCCTGTCGCGCTTCTGGTTTAACGCTTCAAGAAATGCTGCCCAATCGCTAAAGCCCAAGGTATCCAGCATCCGCTGTCTTAGTTCGGGTTCGGTAGGCAAGGATTGGGTTTGCTGATCATTCAAGGCCTGAATCGCATGTTCCACCCGTCTTAAAAACAGATAGGCATCTTCCAGATCAATCACCGCTTGCTGATCCAGCAACTCCGCTTCACCTAAATGATGTAAATTGACTAGACATTGACGATCTTGCAGTTCACGCTTCGATCCCCCGTAGATCAGCTGGAACACCTGTACAATAAATTCGATTTCACGAATCCCGCCGGCACCGAGCTTAATATCTTCTTCGATATTACGGCGCATGACTTCACGCTCAATCATCGCCTTCATTTCACGCATGGCAGCGAAAGCGGAATAATCGACATAACGGCGGAATACGAATGGACGCGACATGTCCAGTAAATCTGCACCTGCTTTGCCACCCGTAATTACGCGTGCCTTAATCCAGGCATAGCGTTCCCATTCACGCCCATGCTGGCTCAGATATTTTTCCAGCCCGCTATGGCTGATGGCCAAAGCCGAACCATCGCCCCACGGACGCAAGCGCATATCGACTCGGAATACAAAACCATCGGCAGTAATGTGATCGAGTAGATAAATCAGTTTCTGTCCCCACAAAATGCAGAACTGCTGCACATCAATACATTTACGCCCATTGCTTTCGCCCTGTTCATCGAAGGCAAAAATCAGATCAATATCACTGGACAGATTCAGTTCTTGTGCACCCAGCTTGCCCATTCCGATGACAATCAAATCCTGCAACTGGCCTGAATAACCGATCGGTTCACCATGTTTGGCCAATAAAGGCGGTAAGGCAAAAGCTTTGGCAGCACAGATACTGGCATCGGCAAAATCAGACAGTTCACGGGTTAGCGTGACCACATTGGTCAATTGATTGGCATCCTGCCAGATCCAGCGGAACATTAACTTGGCACGCAGCACACGCAAGGCTTTCATCCAGGCTTGTTCATTGCTGATTTCAGCCACAGCCTGTTGAACTTTTTGATAGATGGTTTCAGTCGATAATGACTCAAGGAATTGATCTTGGTGATAGTCTTGTTCTAATTCTGCTTGGTATAAATTTAAAACCTGTTCAGCATATTGGCTTGCGACCAAGGTTTTTTGTAGCTGTTGCGAATTCATATCAAAAGGCTCGACTGACGTCATCTCATCTTGGTTAGTTATATCAGTTACAAGCTTATCTTTAAAATCACTTTAGACTAATTTTGCTTTGGTTTTCGCTTGAGTTGTACACAAATCAACCTGCTCACGCTCTATCGGGAGCAGTACCGTAAATACCGTGCCTTCCCCTTCACTGGAAGTCACATTGATTTCCCCCAGATTCATTTCCACAAAGCGTTTGCACAGGCTTAAACCCAGTCCGGCACCTTTTTCTCCTGCGGTGCCTTTATAGCTCATGGTAATGCGCGGCTGGAATAAATTCTTGATTTGTTCCGGGGTCATGCCCAATCCCGTATCCTTGACATAAACCTCAACATAGGTACCTTTATGTTGTGCTTGGATATAGACTTTGCCTGAGCCATCCACATCGGTAAATTTCAAGGCATTGGACACCAGATTCTGAATCACCGAGGTGATCATGTTCATATCGGCATAGACTTTCAGGTTTTCATCGACTTCATTAATCAGTTCAATATTCTTCTTGATCGCCAATGTTTTCAGGATATCGGTCACAATATTGGTAATCTGGCGCAACTTGAAGTTAATCGGATGATAGACAAAGCGCCCACCCTCTGCCATTGCCCAATTCAGTAAGCTTTCCAGCAAGTTATAGGTCGACTGTGAAGTATCATAAAGATAGTCGGCAATATTCTGGATGCTCGACTCGTCCAGGGTGTCACGTTCTTTGGCCAATATTTCCGCAAAACCGAGCAAACCATGAAATGGTGCACGCAGGTCATGGGAAATAATGGAAAAGAATTTGGTTTTACTAAAATTCAGTGCGGCTTCTTGTTCGTATAATTCTTTGAGTTCATCGTGATTAAATTTCAGTTCCAGCTGTTGCATGAAGTTAATGCAATGCTCTTGTAGCAATTGTTTTTGTAATTCAGTAAAGCCTTGTGCCGCTTCATCAAACAGAATGATATAACCGAGTGAGGTTTGGTCCGGATGCCTGAGATGTAAGGCAATCGCTGACTGGACTTTCTTTTTAATCGGATGTAAAAATGCCAATAAGGTCTGATATTGTGGATGATCACAGTCGACCAGATCGCCATTGACGAAAAGTGTATTTAGGCTTTTGCTAATTTTGGAGGTATCTATTGCTTGTAATTTTTCAGGGCAACGATGCCAAAGGTAAGGTTCCTGATGAAAAGCGAGTAATGCCGTACTGGCTTGCATCAGTTTACGGTTAAACTGTAAAAATTGCTCAAGCAGGTTCTGCTCTGAGTTTAGCCCCAAAGAAAGAGAGATTTTACAAGCGCTTAGCTTCTCGGCTTGCTGTAGTTCTAATAATTGAATCGCCATTCCCGCCTCTCGAATATTTTCGTTATACGGTTCTTTACGTTTTATAGAAAAAATGTGAAAACTATCACTTAGTATTAACAAACTTTAACAGAAAAGGCAATTGTTGATTTAATCAATTCGCAACAAAACGTGAAATTTCATTGAATTTAAACCTAGAATAAATTTTGAAAGATGCTTTTAAATAACATGTCTCTCTTTGTTTTAGTATTTATCTATTTAACTTAACAGCAATAAAAAATATTGGAACAGATTGAATTTCAATTGGAAAACTTAGAAAGCTTTTTATTCCCAATGACAAAAATGAAAGTAGATGATCATCTAACAGAAAAGGAATTTCCGGCGATTATCAATACGATCCACCATCAAGTATGCAACATCTCCAGAGCGGTTCAGACTAAGTAATAAAAAACCCAGTTTATGCTGGGTTTTGTTCTTTTAAATATTTATCCCAATCCCTCAAGATATCCGAATGATTACAAATTGATTTTTTAAAATTTCTAAACATGAAATGGATAATTCCATCGAAAAAATGAGCATCTAGAAGTTTAGATACTTCTATTGCATCTTTTATATAATCTGCTGTTGAGCAAATCCATAATAAGGTTTCTTGTTCAGCTTGAGTCATTAAGTTACTTAAAATTCTAAAATAGAATTTTGTATCAAATTCCTTATATTCATCCTTTTTTATTAAAGTAATCAAAGAACAATAATTATAAAAATAGCTCACCAATTCATCATACACTCCTGTTTTTCCAGTAAATTTTTCAATTTCATCCGCACACCTCTCAGCCATTATTATTTGATGACTTTCTGTAGAAATTTTGAAATTTTTCCACTCATTCTCATCACTCACCAACTCTTCAAATTTATTAGACAAATGTACAAATAAAGACTGTAAGTTAGTTGTGCCTAATCTAAGGCTCAATCGTTCTTGTGCTTGATTTTTTTGATTCAATAAAATATTAAACATATTAGAAAAAATAGCATGTTTAGACTCTCTCATCTGAGCATCATGAGTTGCTTGAGCTAAATCTAGCTGTTGTTTTGTTGCATCTTGCATCTGTGAAAGTTCAATTTTAGACAACTCCTTGGCATTCTCAATTTGTCGCTCTGTTGCCTCTCTAGCTTGAGCCAACTGTTGTTCTAAAGCATCTCTTGCTTGGTTCAACTGATTCGTTGTGGCATTTCTAGCTTCTCTAAGCTGATCTGCCATTGCTGTTCTTGCATCTTCATTGGCCTGTCTCTGCAAATATGCTGAATACATAACAATTATTAATGTTGCAGATGTAAATAGGGTATTCAAACTTCCATAGATATCCCCCATCGTACCAAAATCTTCTATATTTACTTTTGTTGAACCTATACCGGTCATTACCCATTTAAAAAATAATGGAAACAGACCCCATCCGATCAGTAAAATAATAAATACAACAATAGCTAAAACAACTTTTTGGGTATTATTTAGTCCCATTTTTATCACTCAATTACATTTATTTTTCAATTATTTAAATTGATTCGCATAAGTTTCAACAAGTGAAACTAAGCCCCCACGCATTTCTTCACGCGTCTGTCTGTATAACTGCACCAGCTTCTGTTCTTGTTCCGACAACTCACTTCCCTTCACCTCTGTTGTTCCCCACAGAATAAATGGAATATTAAATCTACGATCTTCAAGACGATCTAACTGGTCCATATCCAATGGTGCACTATGCTTTTCATAACGCACCACAGAATTCTTTTTAACCTGCAATATTTCAGCAAATTTATCTAAATATAGAAGCAAAAATTTTATAATAAACCATATAAATAATAAGTATTAAAAAACCCCAAGCCTTTAATACCAGCTTGGGGTCTTTGAATCTTGGTCCCGAGGGTCGGGATCACAATAATGCAAATGATTCAGATAGTTAGATGTATAAGTGTGGAAATAGTGTGCAAATCTCCGATAAATAAGCGAAATATCAGGAACATAGAAACAAGGGTTTAAGGGTTGTTTATCTAGTTTCTTTTTAAACTTTAGGTCATGAAAAAAAGAGGTTACAAAAGTTACAGATTTCTATTTATATAGTTAAATATATGTTTATTAATAATAATTACTAATATTTATAAAGTTACATACAAGTTACTACAAGGTTACATGTAACCAGTTTTAGAGGTTACAACATGTAACCCCTTATATATATGATTTATATAGATATTTAATGTTTATTAAAATTTCCGTAACCTCATGTAACCTCTATAAAGTTACAAGATAAAGTCTTATAAAACATATATTTAATACTTGTAACTTCTATTATTTTTAAGTTGTAACCTCTAAAAACCTATAGTTTTCAGGTTTAAAATATTTCTTATTTTTCATTATTTTTATTTAGTGCATCGGATTGCATCAAAGCGCATCTAGTATGAAATTAAAAAAGTGCTCTAAACCTTATGAAACATAACGTTTGAACATAATTTCTCTGTGCATCAAAAATGAGACATTTAGTAACTGCGCAGGCGGGAGAGGAGACTGCGTTTGCCCCTCCTGCTCCAGTCTTAGCTTGCTTAGGTCCTAAGGAGATTTCCCCCTTTCACTTCCATGTCGATCACAGGTTAAATTCAAGCGAAAAAAAAGCCACGCAATGAATACGTGGCCTGAGAAAACTAAAATAAATATATAATTTTTATACTTTTCTTGATATAATTCAGGTATCTATGACTTTGATTCAGATGAAATTAAGTCATATTCTTTAAAACGAATCACCTCTATCCCGAGCTGATCATTTATTTGTTTTAATAGATTCTGATAATAAACAATTTCATTGTAGTAAAAGACTCGGGCAGCCTTCTCAATATCTCCGAATCCACCTGAGTTTTGCGGTACCACGCCCATGAGTTGTGGCGGTATTCGATGCCCGGCTAGTTGGTCATCGCGGCTGGCAATCTTAATATTATAAAATTCATCTTTTGCAGCGACTTCAGCCAATGGAATTACATTGAGACCTTTCTCTTTTCCACCAGGTGTATAAACCAATAAGTTTTTAAAATTGCCGGCACCTTTGGAGTTTGCCAGTGAATCTTCAAGGTCATCAATATCCTTTTGTGATTTTAGGGCATCGGTAATATGCAGAATAAAACCTGCATGTGCACCATTCTTGTAATAACGTCGACGGAACAAGGTTGCTGCTTCATTTAAGAGAATTGCATTAATACTGCTCAAGTAATTCGGTACTCCATAGATTTCCTGAGTAATATCTACATCCGAAATATGGATAATTTCATGCGGTTCAAACTGATGCTGTTTTGCCTGAAATCCATCTAATTGATAAAACGATTTTAGATCAAGCCCTTTGCGCATATTGATCGCTGGCCGTGAAGTAATTTTAAGTACTCCACGAAAACGGTTGTATTGAATATGAGCATAAGAGTTTGCAAAAGTGATGAGATTCAAAGCCAATGAATTGAAGTCATGGCGGCTTAACAACGGATGAGGAATAAAATCATTAGAAAGAATATTTCTTTTGATGACGATAGCACTGGTATGGTGACTTGTTCCTCGGTACAGCTTTGACGTAGCAACAATGTCATAGGGTAGTTCATACCACTCCTGCCATTCAGGACAATAACCATATTCAAATAGCGTATGGCCATCAAGTACTGGCTCTGGATCTCCAAAACTTCGAGTTAGCATTTTCGGTGCCGGTGATTGATCGGCAATGGCACTTGATGGATTGTTTACTGGAGAGTGGTCCACAGACATTTGCTCCAGACTTGGAAATAGGCTTGAAACAACTTTGTCCAATATTTTCATGAATTAAATACTCTGATACGGCTTTGACGTGCGCCTTGATGTTCTGGATCTGGAATATGAATAATCGGGGCTTTCTCCAAACCATTCATTACTGCCCAGGCTATGTCACCGTGACCAGTTTCAGCGTTTCGACTGGTGACAAGTGTTTTATTCCCCCCGCCACCAGTTAATGCTTTTTTGATCGACAAAAATGACTTAGCCACAATTTGCAAACCAGCATCAAAATGCAGTCTGCGTTTTTGGAATAATTCTTTTACCCGGAGGCCCATACGAATTTTTAATTCTGGTGTGTAGTTCAATCGTGTGAGTTGCGGGAAAAATATCTCTACATGTTCAGCCACGGCCAAGCCGTTCCCGGTATTATCAATCCCGATAAAAGTGACGTTGTAACGACCACAAACCTTTTTGATATACAAGGCCTGTTCGCTGGCCTTCATACCTTGAAATTGTTTAATTTCTAATATGCGATATGGCTCAAGTGGCGTAGTAGGCGGGGCAATCACTGCAAGGGCTGCATTATCTCCTGTGAATGATGGATCGTAGCCGAGCCAAACTTCCCCGGCATAACGAGGGTTTTGATTCGGAAAAAAGTCCTTCCACACTTCCCAACTGTCGACCATGTTAGGGACGATATCTTTAAGCGGGAAATAAGATCCCGAATCATCAATAAACTCACAATCGAATAGATTGGCAAATTCCTCGTCGCCATATTCAGCCAGCAGATCCTCACGATCAAACAGGTCACACCCTTTTTCCTCCGCATCACTGAGCGTAACTATCTGGCGGGTTTTTCGATCAGCACATTTAACTGGAGCTTTCAAAGCTGACTTACTGACATCGATCTCAATAGGTAACTTTCGTTTGCTGTCTTTACCTGTCCAGAATGAATATGCCTCATGCAAAATACTTGAGGGAGTGGACATGTAAATTTGCTTATACATCTTTTGGGATGCCATCGCTGAAGCAACTTTTTTAAACTGCAAAAATTTACGAATCCAAAAGAATTCATCCATGATGACATCACCATGGCGGCCTTGGGCAGTAAGGGCATTGGTCCCTAGGTAATAAACTGTAGCTTGGCCATTCGGGCCATTAATCACAATCGGATCACCAGTCAGATCCAATCCGATCACATCGAGAACAAAAGCCTTGATATATTCAACGAACTGATATGCCTGCGCCTTTGATGCAGACATAAAGATTTTATTTTTGCCCGTTTTGAGTAAATCGATTAGAGCCCAAAGCGCAAAAATATATGTGGCACCAATCTGACGGGACTTTAATAAAATAAAAATACGAGACCATGAAACGGCATCCATCCATTCCTGTTGATAAACGTATAAAAATTCCTTGAATGCTTCTTCAAGTTTTTCCAGATCCTCGAGCGTAATTTCATTTTTAAGTTTTCGCTTTTTAGGTCCTGCATTTCTGTTCTCAAGATTAGGATTGAGATCCGTTTGTTTACCCGACTCTAAATATTTATTGATCCTCGCCCATCGTTCAAACTCTTTAGAGATCCGTTCCATTTCTTTGTAATTGGCATTACTTTTATTTTCCATAAAAGTTAAGGACATATAACGGATTTTTAATGCAATTGTGATGTCATCAAATACATCCGATTTTGCCCATTGGTCGCGCTGCTTCCAGCTTTCGACAGTCGAACGATTCTCCCCAGTATGGTTGGCGATTTCTGAGACAGACATACCCATCGAGAAAAGTATTCTTCCCTGCTGTCTTGGGTTCATGAGTTCTAGGAACGTCGGTGCATTTGTATTCATGTGCCTAATGTTGCGTTAAGCACTGAAATTCTTTGAGTGATGTATTCCTGATTAAGCGTTAATCAGGATAGGTCAGATTGCACGCATACCTACCATCAAAGCAGACTGCAAGCATCTTAAAAATGAATTGCGGAATATTAAATGGAGCTACCAGGAGAAGGACGAGTAATTAAACGTTTTCGTGTTGCTCGTGAAGGGCAAACTGTCGATGGACGTGAATTATTACGTCAAGAAATCCAAGAAATGGCAGATACATACAACCCGGAGCATTATGCGGGTCGTATCAATATCGAACATTTTGGCGGCTGGTCCCCTGAGCCTCCGTTTAATGCTTATGGCGATATTTTAAAAGCTGAAGCGGAGGAAATTGATGGAAAACTTCATCTATACGTGACCATTTCAGCTTTACCAAATTTTGTGGAAATGAACAAAAAAGGGCAAAAAATTTACCCTTCAATTGAGTTCTACCGCAATTTTGCCGGGACTGGTAAAGCCTACCTTGTCGGGTTGGGAATGACCGATACCCCTGCTTCGTTGGGTACCCAAGCCATCAAGTTTTCTGCAAACCCTCATTCGCTCAGAACCCAACCTGATTCGGAGATTTATATCACCATGTCTGAAAAAACAAATGAAGGGAAAAGCTTTATTGATCAGCTCAAAGAAGCTTTAACCCCGACGCCAAAGCCTCAAGATTCATCCGCTGTTAGTGAAGAATTGGCAGGTGCTTTAACTCAAGGCGTCGTCCAGTGCTTGAACGGCATTAAAACATTAGCTCAAGAAGTGAGTGGACTTAAACAATCATTAAGCAATCCGCCTGCAGTAGCTCCTGAAGTACAAACTCCAGCAGTTCCTAGTGTTCAAACTCCAGCAGCTGCTGCCCCTGAACAACAGTCAAATCAGCAAACAAATCCAGTTCCAGCTGTAAGTCCTGAACTGACACCAATTTTGCAGCAACTTTCACAAGGCCTGAACGATTTAAAAAATCAGTTCAACACACTCAGCACAACCCCGATGAACCCTCCTCCAGCACAAACTGGTGGCGCAGCAAATACTGTCGATTACTAATAGGAATTAAATAAATATGTCTGTAGTTTTACAACCACAAGCACGTCAGCTATTTGAATCCTATAAAGCTGACATCGCACGCGCCAACGGTGTTGAGAGTGTTCTCAATACATTTGCTGTTAATCCAGTACCACAGCAAAAAATCATTAAGGCATATCAGGAGCAAGCCGACTTTTTAAAGTTGATCAATTATTTCCCTGTTGATAATGCCCGTGGTGAAAAAATTGCTTTAAGTATCGGGACAAGTATTGCTGGTAATACCAATACCAATGTTCAGGAGCGTCAACCGACTCCAGTCGGAAATCTAGAGCACTTGGATGAGTACGATTGTACGCAAACCAACTACGATGTCGCGATGAAATGGGCATTACTGAATGCATGGCGTCATCACCCGAATTTCAAGCAAATGCTTCAGGAACTTGTAGTTCGCGCTGTTGCCTTAGATAAACTCTGTATCGGCTGGAATGGTTTATACCGTGCTCCAACTTCAGACCGTGTAGCGAACCCACTTTTACAGGATGTAAAGCGTGGCTGGCTGCAAAAAATCCGTGAAATTGCTCCAGAACAACACTATGCCGGTGAAGATGTAAATGTCGGCGGTACAGTCGTCAAAAAAACCCTTATTGGCGCTGGTCATGAATACAAAACTGTTGATGGTTTAGTGGAATATGCGGTCGAGGAATTTATCGCTGACCAACATAAAGACAGTGGCCTAGTCGTTATTTGTGGTCGTGGAATCTTGAGTGATAAATATTTACCGCTTTTGAACACTATCCAGGACCCAACTCAACAACTGGCTGCCCGAACAATTTATGCGAACAAACAATTAGGTACTTTACGTGCCATGCATGTTCCTAAATTCCCGGCTAAAACCATGCTGATCACAACTCCAGACAACCTGTCGATCTATATGCAGAACGGTACTTTCAATCGTTCAATTCAAGATCAACCATCATGGGATCGTGCGGTGGATTATCAATCTGTGAACGAGGACTTTGTAGTTGAAGATTATACAAAGGCTGTTCTCATCGAAAACATTGAGGTCGAGTAATCATGCCAGTTAATTCTATGCGCCAGTATCGAGAAAAGATGCTGGCAGAACGGGCTGTGAAAGCCCAACAAAGCCCCGATCCACGAGTCAAACGCACTATTGCGGTTGACTTGGCCTCGGGCCCAGATCAAACCGTCCAGATTCCTGCTGAACTGTTAACTCAGGGCAATCAGCCAAATATTGAATTACGAATGTTCAATCATTTGAATACACTGGCCAGCATGAAATCCATTCAGGAACGGATTGCTAAAAAAGCGGAATGGCTTCCTGAATATGGGGGTTTCATCGATGGCTGTCTGGCTGTCTCACCTGCCCCACAAAACACGACGCTGGTTCATTTGATGATCTGGGCGTGCGATGTCAACGATTTTGAACTGGCTGTCAAAATTGCTGAATACGTTGTTTTGAATGACATGGTGATGCCTGAAGGTTATTCACGCTCAACCGCTGAATTTGTCACCGAGCAATGCGCTGAAGTCTTTATCGATGATGAGGATCTAGCGATTGCAAATGCTTCAATCATTCAGCGCATCATTAGTCTTGGCGAAGGCGAGCAGATTGTCGATGAAGTACGCGCCAAAATTTATCGTGCCCTCGGCGATGCATTGAACCAGGCACAACCAAATGAAGCTGTAACGGCTTACAAGAATGCACTTCGATACAATCCCAAAGCAGGCTGTAAAAAAACATTAGAGCAGCTTGAAAAGCGATTGCGTCAAAATGCAACCGGGTCGTCTCCCGACGCCACTGTCGGCTCGCAGGCAGATTCAACGGCAGATACAAATGCTGCTGGATCTGATCCTGCGTCCACCGACTCTCAGGCACAGGAGTAATCCATGTTACTAAACGCACCTGTTCAAAATGCTGAAGTCGAAAATCCAATACCTGAATATCCGAATATCAGTATTACGGATCTACTTGGGCAAGTGCGTTTGGATCAATCCAAGGGTGAGCAGCTGCTGTCTGAAAAAATCCTTTTGGCCATGGATATCATCAATGGCGATTTAAAAGGAAACGTAATCGAAACAGAGGAACAGATCCGCAAATATAAACGTGCTGTGAGTTATGAAGCCGCAGCCCTCATTTGTGAAGATAACCTCGATTTTGATACTACGACCACAGGCCAGGTGCGTGGTGAAAACCAACGCGATAAAGCTGACTCACTCCGCCGGATTGTTCAACACACAATAGCCGATTTAACCAACCGGCCACGTAACCGGGTACGACTTGTATGAGAGAAGTCAAAGCAATCCAGGGAGATACCTTGGAGTCAATTGCCTATCGTTATTACGGTACCAAAGCGGTTGAAATGCTCCCGGCTTTACTTGAGGCAAATGCGTCAATAAATCAAATCTTTTTGAACGAACTTCAAAAAATACAATTACCAGAATTAACCAAGGCCACTGCACCACAAATGCTGAAACTTTGGGATTAAGGGGATGGGCATGAATGACCCGATTAGTATCAAAGGCCTACCATGGTTTATCAAAATTATTGCAGCCATCATCGGGGCCATTTTTGCTCTGACTCTTAGCGGTGATATTGACATGGAAGGTCGTTTAAAAATCACAACTGGAGTGATCATCAAGTTTGCTTTCAGTGTTGCTATCAGTATCTATGGTGGAGCTGCTTTTATTGAGTACTTCAATTTGACTCATTATTCCCACTCGGCTCAAGGCGTTGTAATGCTTTTCTTTGCCGTTTTTGGTCTTTTATTCGTGGGAATTTTATATCAATCCTTTAAGTTGATGGATGGTAAAAAGCCTAGCGAACTCATTTCTGAAATTAAAGCAGCATTCACTGCGATTTTTAAATGAATGGTGGACCAAATGAGTTTAAAAATTTCCTTGGAACAAATTGAGCAACAGGCTAAAAACCTCCAGATTGAAACTGCGGCATTACGTGCAGTTATTGAGGTCGAATGTAAGAGCTCAGGTTTTAACAAAGATGGTTCCCCCGTTATTTTGTTTGAACGCCACATCATGCGTCGTCGATTAATTGAAAATAAAAAGTCAAAGATCGCTGACGAAATGATGCGAAAACGGCCCGACCTTTGCTCGAAAACTTCGGGGGGGTATGGGTTAGAGTCAGTACAGCACTTAAAGCTTCAGGATGCAGTCAAATTTGACCGTGTAAGTGCATTGGAGTCTTGTAGTTGGGGACTTGGCCAAGTCATGGGATATCACTGGTACACGCTTGGCTATGAATCAATTCAAGATTTTATAAATGCGATGTACAAGAATGAGGCCCATCAATTGGATGCAATGTGCCGCTATATCAAAGTAAATAATTTAATTAATGCTCTGAAAAACAAAGATTGGAAGGCCTTTGCAAATGGCTATAACGGGCCAAACTATAAAGCTAATAGCTATGACATCAAGCTGGCCAACGCATACAAACGTTTCGCAGGTTAATTATGAAAGCCCTCGCCCCCCTAAAAACATTTTTGGCTCAGAAACTTTCTTTACTGACACCAGACAAGTGTCATCTTTTGATCGTAAATGGCAGCCAGAAAGAGGGCTATTTTGATTATACCGCCCGGGTCATGTTGCTTGATTATCGCGGAGATCCGATCGAAGTGATTATGCAGATCCTGAACTGGCTTAAATCTAAAAATTTACATTTAGATGCAGCAGGTAAAGACATCCAGATTTCATTTAGCTCCGAGGTAGTTGATTCTGATACTTTCGACTTAGAAATTGATTTCCCTCAACGCGATAAAATCGTTTTTGATCAGTCTGGTTATCATATTTGTCCACCTCTCGTATGGTGCAATACCCGTGGCGGGTTTTTCCCTGTAGGTGAGTAATGGACGCAGCTAAGGGATTAAATCATTGGCTGGATCAATTTGCTGTTTTACTTGAACCATCCCAACGCAGAGAACTAACCCGTAAACTTTCACAAGGTTTAAGAATACGTTTTCGTGAACGTATCAAGGGGCAACGAGATCCCAATGGGAATAAATTTATTCCACGTAAACGCGACCAAATTGGAAAAATTAAACGCAATGCAGCTATGTTCCAAAAGATTGGCAGGCAATTAAAAACTGAATATTCAGAAAATCATGCAGCTGTCGGTTTCGGTGGCCGTACGGGTTTTGTTGCCTCAGTACACCAGGAGGGAAAAACTATTAGGCCGAGCAAGAATGCAAAGCCAACGCGCTACCCGATCCGTGAATTAGCAGGGTTTAGCAAAGATGATGAACAATGGGTTAAATCAGAGATTCAGAAGTTTTTTACACTATGATCGAACTTAGATGTAATTGTGGAAAATTACTTGGGAAAATTGAAAAAGTCTCAGTAAAAATAGAAATTAAATGCCCACGCTGCCGCGTGGTGAACCATTGGAACGTCTAGAACGTCGGGTTAGATAGCCTAGAGCTACCAATGGAGCATGATATGCGCCTAAAAACTCAATCCAATCAAAACAGCCTGCGGTATGGCTCTGTTTTTTCAGGAATAGAAGCTGCCTCCGTAGCTTGGCATTCACTAGGATGGAAACCTGCATGGTTTTCTGAAATCGATAAATTCACTTCTGCTGTTTTGTCACATCATTACCCCAAGGTCATAAACCTTGGCGACATGACCCTTATACGACAAAAAATCTCTACTGGTGAGGTTGTTGCACCTGACGTTCTTGTGGGTGGCTCACCCTGTCAGGCTTTTTCAATATCTGGATTACGAAAATCATTAAGTGATTCTCGTGGTGAATTAACACTTGAATATGTGAGATTAGCAAATGAAATTGACGAAAATCGAAAATCAAAAGGACAACCGCCTGCAATTATTGTCTGGGAAAACGTGCCTGGTGTCCTTACAACACAAGACAATGCTTTCGGAAACTTTTTGGCAGCACTTGCAGGTGAAGGGACTGCACTTCAACCACCAGGGGGACGATGGAAAAACGCTGGTTGTGTGTTTGGATCACAACGAAAAATCGCTTGGCGGATCCTTGATGCTCAATTTTTTGGCTTGGCCCAACGACGCAAGCGTGTGTTTGTTATCGCAAGTGCTAGAGAGGGATTCAATCCCTGCCAAGTATTATTTGAGTCCAAAATCATGTCAGGGAATCTTGAGACGAGCCCAAGCGAAAAACAAAAAGTTACCCCTAGTTCTGGAGCAAGCGCTGGAACAAGCTTCAGTTTAGAATCCAATAATTTTAAAGTACCCTATTGTTTCAATAGTTCAGGATTCAGTAGTTTCAGGGAAAACGTGATTTCTTCAACACTGACTAAAAGTGGCGGATCTGCACAAGGGGGAAGCGAAACTTTAATTGTGGGCACTTTGGATACGCAATGCGGATATCAGAAAGCCACATTTCAATCTGTTACTGCAGGGCATGTTATTGTTCAGGACAATCCGTGCCCTCCCCATTATCCTAAGACGACTTACTGCATTAATGGCCAAACCATTAATAAGAGTGAGCGCAATGGTGGACGTGGTTTAGGAATACTTCAAGATTATTCATACACGCTGACAACAACAAATCCCCATGCTATTTATGCTTCTCAGAACATAGGTAAACCACGTCGATTGATGCCTATTGAGTGTGAGCGCCTGCAAGGTTTCCCAGACAATTACACACAGATCCCTTATCGGAATAAATCAAAGGATCTGGCACCTGATGGACCGAGATATGCTGCACTAGGAAATTCCATGGCTGTTCCTGTGATGAATTGGATTGGTAAAAGAATTTCTATGCAAATAGGTGTTATTCCTGAATAGGTTTTAATCAGGATCGGCCAAATAGCGAGCCTAAAACAAAAAGCCCATGATTCAACCATCATGGGCTTTTTAGTTTCAATATGAGCAATTTAACAAGACAATTTCAAAACTTGGCAGGGATTGGCACCGTCATCGCCCTCGATCCGCCTGCAGGGAAAATGCGCTTAAAAATTGACGAGAACGAAACCGACTGGATACCCATTCCAACTATGGCCGCGGGAGTAGTCAAAATGTGGCGCTGCCCTTCCATGGGCGAACAATTTTCCGTTACAGCTCAAGGCGGTGAGCTGACCAGTGCCATCCCTCAAGTCAGTTTATTTTCTGAAGAAAACCCGCCACCAACAGATAACCCGGACGAAGTTTATTTCGAGATTGGTGACTATAGTTTTGTGGTCAATATCACCACTGGCGTGGCCACTTTCACTTTTTCTAAATGTGTATTCGATTGCCCTGAAACCCTTTTTAAGGGAAAGATTCACTCTGAAAAAGAAATAACCTCAGATGTCGATGTGATTGCGGCAAAAGTGAGCCTTGTACAGCATCCTCATGGCTTCGTACGCAGTGGAACGGATGAGTCTGGACCAGCACTGGCCACTGGAGAATAACAATGAAAGGTATGTCCAGAATAAACGGCAAAGCCATTACAGATGATGAGGATCAGGAGTACACGCACCTGATGCAGTCCATCCATGACATTTTGAGCACGCTTATTGGCACACGTTTATGCCGCCGAAATTATGGCTCTTTAGTCCCCCATTACATCGATCAGCCCTGTAATGAAATAACGCAGGTTTTACTGATGTCGACCGCGGCCACCTCACTTATCAAGTTTGAACCCCGTATCAAAGTAAGCCAGATCCGTGTTCATCAATCTGCACAAACACCAGGTAAATGGGATTTCTTTATTTTGGGCAAACGCATTATGGCCACAGCTGAAAAACCTTTTAGCGAAAATTTTCTTATTGGAGCAGCTGCATGAGTTCTACCCGTATCGATTTATCAGCCTTACCTTTTCCCAATGTTTTAGAAACGCTGGATTTTGAAGCTGAATTGCAAGCATGCAAAGCTGAGGTTATAGCCCGAGATCCAGAACTAGAAGAAGCTTTAAATTTTGAAAGTGAACCCATGGTGAAGTTGCTACAAGCATTTGCCTATCGAACACTTTTAAAAACTGGCCAGATCAATGAGAAAGCCAAGGCGCTGATGCTTGCCTATGCTAAAGGTTCTGACCTCGATCATTTAGCGGCAAATCGGGATGTTTACCGTAAAACCATCATTGAAGCCAATCCGAACGCTAATCCTCCGACTGAAGCGGTCATGGAAGAAGATGAGGACTTGCGTCGACGAGTCCAGCTTCAACCTGAATCCATGTCGGCAGGATCTGAAGGTTGCTATCAGTTTTGGGGATTATCGGCTCATGGCCATGTGAAAGATATTTCAGTCACCAGCCCGACTGAAGGCGTCGTGGAAATATGGGTACAAAGTCATGTTGATGAAGTTGCCCCACAGTCTTTACTCGATATCGTGGACCAAACAATTACACCAGGTAAACGCCGACCATTCACAGACAAAGTATATGTAAAAGCCTCAACCCCATGGGAATGGACATTAAATGCAGACTTGATTCTATTCCCGGGTCCTGATTCTGAAGTCGTACTTAAAGCAGCTGAAGAAGCGGTCCTAGAATATAGCAAGCTTGTAAATTCGCAAGGTTACGACGTAACACGCAGCGCCCTATTTAAAGCATTACATCAAGGCGGTGTACAAAACGTGATTTTAAATAGCCCCGCTGCCGACATCGTTATTCCAAAGAGCCGATATGCAAAAAATATCGGTATGAATATTTCAATTACGGAGTTCCGCGATGTATAGCCTACTCCCACCGAACGCCACCAAACTAGAAAGAAATCTGGAGCAGCTTGGCGATCGTCTCAGTAATTTACCCGTGCCTTTTATCGAATTGCACCGGGTAGAACTTTGTCCTGAAAAGCACCTCGCCTGGCTTGCATGGGACCATCGTGTCGAATACTGGAGATCTGACTGGACTGCAGCAGAAAAACGCCAGGCAATTTCAGAAAGTAAAGAATTCAATGCCCAACGTGGGACCCGCTCATCGATTGAAAGTTTGCTTAGTAAGTTTGTGAATAATTTTGAACTGAAGGCTTGGCATGAGTACTCACCTCCGCAGCCTCCTTTCACCTTTGTCGTGATCATTAACGAAATGATCATTTCTATTGAACAACTTTTGCAGATCCAGACTGCTGTAGAAGCCACCAAGTCAGCTCGAGATAATTTTTCAATTGCAGCCAAAGTTTTAAGCAGTGGCCAAATCAAAACAACCGGTGCAAGTCACTCAGGTGAAACCGTTTATTTAAGTACGCTTTAGGATATTTTAATGACCGCAAAATACTATGTAACGCTAACGGATTACGGAGCTACCCGGGTTGCCCAAGCACACGACTCCACGTCAATTTTATTATCGCAATTGGTGATTGGTGATGCGAATAATATTCCTTATGATCCCATCGATAAAAAGAGTCAGACAGCTTTAGTAAATCAACGTGCCACAGTTCCCGTTCAATCTGTTCAAATCAATGGCGCAGTTACCACAGTTACAGCAACCATTGCCGCAAATCTCGGCGGTTTTAACATCCATGAAATCGGTTTAAAAGATGATACTGGCAAGCTTGTTTATATTGGTAATTATCATGGGGGATATAAACCGATTATTGCAGAGGGTGCAGGTGGTGAACTTACTATCGTAATTGATATCACTGCAGAATCAGGAAAAGATGCTCTAATCGAAATAGATCCTAATGTTGTGACGGCAAATAAAAAATGGGTAATTGATAATTTTGTCCGGATTTCAACATTTGAAGAAGCATTAAACAATGAAAAAGATGCCCGCATTTACAGTGATAATCTATTAAATGAAAAAATTGATCAAGCTAATTTAGCTCGATTAAATGGAGATAAAGATTTATCCGACCGTATTTATCTCCTTGAAAATGCGCCTATAAGCCCATCTCTTGGGGTAAATCAAAATTGGCAGGATGTAACCCATCTTCGAGCTTTAGATACTAATTATTTCAATAACTCCGGTGGACCTAGAGCAATTTCAGTTGTTACACAGGGTCGAGATGCCGAAGTAAACATTACTGTGAATGGGTTACAAGTCTGGAACAGTCAAAATACCTATGATAATTGGGACATTATTATGGGAGGAATGACAATTATTCCTAATGGCCAAAGTTATAAAGTAGAGGCGAACAGAACCAGAGGCGGGACTTTGATTAAGTGGATGGAGATGGGAATATGAAATATTTTAAACATATTAATGGCGAAGTTTATGCATTCGAACTAGATGGATCACAGGACCATTTGATCACCAACGAAATGGAAAAAATGACAAAATCCGATATAGACCGCCATTTATATCCTAAAAATTATTTGACTGAAGATGAAAAAAAAGCCGCCTATCTCAGCAGTTTACGACCTTTAACCCGTCGTCAATTCATGCTCACACTGGTTGAATTTGAACTGGATGATCAGATTAAAACTGCCATAAGTGAAATCGCGGACATCAAACAACGTAAAAAGATCGAAATTGAGTTCAATGATGGCCAAAGCTTTGAACGTTTGAGCGAATCTATTTTATTTATGGCCAACTTACTCCAGTTAGATGAAAACCGGGTTAATGAATTGTGGGAGCATGGTTTAAGCCTATGAACGTAAATGAATACCTGATCAAAACTGGCAACCCATTTAGCCTGCTTTTCATACTCAGAAATGGCAAAACCCGAGAGCCAGTAGAAATCACTGACGAAATGCATTTTACGTCCACCATTATTAATAATCTGGGGCATGTAATCGCGGAATGTGAGGTGGTCATTTGTGACCAAGTGACCAAGAAAGGTGGTGTACTTTTTAAGGTCGACCAAACCGTTACTAAAAGGTGGAAAGCTGGAACCGCAGTCGCTGACATCAAACTTGCCATCAATGGCCAGGAACGTAATTCAGGAAATTATTCATTCAAGATTGAAAAGAGCATAAGCTGATGATTGATCTCGTTTTAGAAATGCATTGGTCCAATAATCCTATCCCCATCGATCAGCTTTTTGCACAGCCCGATTATATTTTCGATGTGCCCTTAGGCTTATTTACCTCCCTTGAACCTCAAGTTACAGAGGTAAATGGGAAAAAGGGATCAGTGGAATTAAATGCGCAGGATGTGGATGCAGATCCAGCAGGATCTGCGCTCCAGGTTAAAGAACAGCTCGAAAATTTGATTGCACAAGTAGGCGATTCAAAACTTGATAAAGCTGATTATGTACAACATTTTCGCGGCTTATTCAGTAGCTATGCGGCTCTAACTGCTGCCTTACCTGCTGCGATCAATGGCGACTATGCCCATGTCGACGGTGGCGTCAATTTCGGACGTATGGCTGCAATCTGGGATAGCGATGACCATAAATGGATCATTCAGGAGGTCCATGTAGCTTTAAACACGGATGAAATGCCCGAAGGCCAGGAGAATCTTTATTTTAAAGTCAGTCGCGCACAGCAAGCGGCTCTAAATGCTCAAATAGTGGGATTAGATACCAGCTCGGCCACTGAAATTACAGCTCAAGATATCGTTTTGTCGTCACTGGGGAAGTTGCAGGCTCAGATCAAAAAGCTGAATGCTGTCTGGGTCGATATCACCACAGTCGCTAACGTACATCCCTCAATTACTGGAGTAAATGTACAATTAGCCCGCATCAATGGACTTCTTTATATTAAAGGATATTTCAATATTTCGGCTGTCTCATCCTCACCTATTGATGCTTTTACAATTACAAATCCGCTTTATAAATCACATATCATCATTGGAGCGTCAGGATTCAATGTAAGGAGAATCAATTATATTAAGGCAATGTTTAGTGATGGCCTTTCGATTGATATGTCATTTAATGCAACTGGTAATAGTAGAAATGAAGCGGAAGCACAGACTTCAGTACAAACAATTGTTTTAGGCGCAAATGCAAGCAACAGATTTAACCCTGTTTCGATTCTACCTACTATAATGGGCGAGCTCGTTATCAAATAAACACAATCCCGATTAGCTTTTAATCAGGATTCGAACATTCGCACTCTTTAATTTCACCCTTCAATATCTCCAAAAGCCACATAACCTTTTGGAGTTTTTTTATGGCCACACAACACCACGGCATTACCGGTCGTGAAGTTCAGTCCGGAATCATTCCGATGAAGGACGCCCAAACCAATATCATCGGATTGATTGCCTTTGCTGATGATGCAGATCCTCTCGTCTTTCCGGAAAATACCCCGGTTCGTGTTTCTTCTATTAACCGAGCACTTCCTGCAGCTGGCCTAACAGGTAATCTACGCAAAAGCCTCGAAACCATAGCAATGATCACCAACCCAACGCTGATTGTCGTTCGTATTCCAAACCCGTTTGGTGGAGAAATTTTCCAAACAAATGCCGTAGCAGGATATGTGTCTGAAACAGGTCAACGCACCGGTATTTTGGCGTTTCTCACAGCCAAATCCATTCTTGGCATTGCTCCAAAAATTTTAATCGCCCCTGATGTTGAAACCCCAGCAGTAGTCGAGTCCCTCGCTTCAGTATGTAAAAAGCTTCGTGCTTATGCGTACGTTACCCCACGCGATGCTGCGAGCGCGCAAATGCTAGAAACAGCTGAAGAAGTGGCTTTATATCGGGATCAACTGGCCCATCGGGAAATTGAAATAATCTGGCCAGAATGGACAAGTGGGAATGTATTCCTGGGGGAGCCCCTGCTCCCCACAGCGTCATAAGCTGTGAGGGAGCGACAAATTCATTTAAGTTTGTACTTGCGATCCGTGATGGTACCGAGCCTCCGCCTGATGCTATGTATGTCGTAGTTGATGGCGTCGAAGTCCCGGAGAACTCTGCACCATTACCGTGGTATCAGCATTCTGTTCTTAATGAAAATTATCCTTTTCCGGTGCCTGCAGGCTTCTCGGTAGGTCAAGGCGTGGCTCAAGCCAGAAATTTAGACTCTGTTAGCCACCGACTGGAGTTCAAATCCAAAAGTGATGATCTGCTGATCTTCATGTATGACAACCCGACAGTGGTTGAGCTCGATAATGCACACAAACATGTGGGTACATGTTTATCTGCAGCCAGTCAAAATGGTCGGGATGATGCCACATCCACTATTCGTTTATATGACGATCATTTTTTGAGGGGAAATGTTCAACTTGAAATCGGCTCAGTATCGGCCCTTTATGAATGGTCGGGGAATGATGTCGGCTTTCTTGAATGGTTCAATATGCATTTCTTCGATTATGCACAGATCACGGATGCCATTTCTGATGATGCAAATTATGCATTTACGTTTGAATCAAAAGCCGCGACTGACATTTTAGTAAAAATGACCACGATGACTGATGGCACTCTGATTAATCAGGACGTCGAAGTTGAAAATGGAAATAAAAGCTTCAGCCAAATTGGTAAAGTGGCGACCTTCTGGTTGACCCCAAAAGAACAACAGATTTCAATGTTTAACGTTGTTTACGACAATGCGAATGGCGATGTCGTTATTTCTGGAAAGACGCTTTTACCTAACCAGTCTGTTTTTATTAATGTTGTCCTGGTTGATTTTGTCGACGATAAAATCACGATTAGCTCTGATGCCAGCGGAAACTTTAATTTAAGAGTCCAAACCTTTAAGAGCGGCGGGATCTACCATGTATATGCGAATGTTTTAGATAGTAATGAAAATTACTCGGCTCAAGTCGATGTTAAATCGGCAGCAGATTATCTGGTTCCTCCAACATTGTCTGTGACTGGAGTAAAAACCTTCAATGCAAATCCGAATGGCGAAAACTATGTCAAACAGGATATTTATTATGCCAATGGCATGACGTTCAACACCCTCAATATCTTCGATATTGCACAGTTTTGGACGGCATTAGATGGATTCTCGAATGGGGATTTTACTCTCCCGGGTAATTCTGGCGATAAGATCTGCATTGCTGCGCTTAAGGTATTTCCTCAATATAGCGACCCTATCTTAATAGACATTATCGAATATATTGTTCCATAAAATGTCCTGACAAAAAAACCACCTTCGGGTGGTTTTTTTAAATCCTCAAATCCTGAATAGCTTTTAATCAGGATTACGCAAATAGCGCAGCCTGAACGATCACAGCATGATTGACCCATCACTTATGAAATGGGAAATTTCATGCCACAACCTAACCTTGCAGAACTGTATGGACCAGGCATTTTCACTGCCGTGGTCGCTGCAGCGGCTCTCCGGGCCGAAACCGACGAAAAAGTCGGCTGGCACAAATCACTCTCGAATATCCCGGTGACTGGTCCAACTGGTATCAGCATGCCTTTGACTTGGGATCTTGAGGACCCAGACACAGACGTCGGCTTCTTAAACAGCAAAGACATTACAACCATGATCCAGCATCAAGGTTTCCGATTCTGGGGCAACCGCAATTGTTCTGACGATCCTCGCTTCTCATTTGAGGTCGCAACACGTACAGCGCAATTTATCCTGGATACGATCATCAATGGCTGTTTTCCGTTCGTGGACCAACCGCTGACCCCTTATCTGGCCAAAGACATCATCGATTCGATCAATGCAGAGCTACAAGAGCACGTAACAGCTCGTCACCTGTTGGGGGCTTCAGTCTGGTATGACCCTGCTGAGAACTCGATTCAAAACTTACAGCAAGGACAATTGTGGGTCGACTATGACTACACCCCTGTCCCGACGCTAGAAAATCTAGGCGTAAACCAACGCATCACTGACCGCTATTTAGTGGATTTCAGCAAATTGCTTGGTGGCGGTACCGCAACGGAATAATAAGGAGTCATAAATGCTTCCACGTACCCTTAAAAACTTTAATGTTTTTGTTAATACCCATTCTTGGGCAACCGTTGCCGAGACGATCACAATCCCGAAAATCACAAAAAAAACGGATGACTACCGTGGCGCTGGCATGATCGGTGATGTTGCTCTCTCAATGGGCTACGAAAAGCTTGAAAGCGAAGTGACCTATGCCGGCTTTGATGTGCGTCAGTATCGCCAGTTAGGTGTCTGCGGAACTTCCGATTTACCCATTCGCTTTGTCGGCGTATACGAACGCCAGGACAACTGCACCACTCAAAATGTAGAAATTTACATGCGTGGCCAAGCGATTGAGCTCGATCCGGGTGAAACAAAAAACGGTGAACGTACCGAAATCAAAATGTCCTACAACCTTACTTACTACCGCATGGAGGTAGATGGTGTGGTCGAGGTTGAGCTCGATTTAGTGAATGGCATTGAACGTTTTGGCGATAGCGACGTCGCCCAGGCAATACGTGAATTACTCGGTTTATAAGCCGGGTAATCCCCCTCCCCCCCTAAAAAAATCCAAACAGGAAAAAATCATGACTTCAGCAAAGCAAGATCAAACCCAGACTTCTACTCCAGAGCAACCAGTACAAACTCCAGTCGATCCAAACGTTCGCATTGTCGAACTAGAAAATCCAATTATTCGCGGATCTGACTCAATTACCCAGATCACATTGCGTAAACCTAACGTAGGAACGCTCCGCAATTTAAGCCTGCAGGATGTTTTGAAATGGAATGTTGAAGCGACCAACACGGTTCTGACTCGTATTTCATACCCAACATTAAGCATTGCTGACCTGAACGGCATGGACATCGCAGATTACACATCCTTGGCCGTGGAATTAACCAATTTTTTGGTGAGTGCAAAGGCGAAATCCCAAGTTGTGTAGATGAAGTTATTGCCAATCTTGCGGTGATATTCGGATGGACACCAAAGGAATGCGAGGATTTCGAAATTGATGAGCTGATGCGCTGGAATGAACGTGCAAAGGCCCGAAGTGAAGTACAAAAGTAAAAAATAGGTAATGGCGGATGAGCAATTTAACTTTAAGCGCAGTTTTGATGATTATTGATGAGGCAACCAAGCCACTGAAGATGATTCAGAATTACAGTGAATCAAGCTCAGACTCCATTACCGAATTAGATCAGAGCATTAAACAGCTCAACAGCACACTAAATAGAAACGATGGCCAACGATATAACCAGGCTTTAAAACAAACAGAAAAAAATACCAACGCGGCCCGAACCGCATCTCGTTTGCTCGTCACTGAATATGGCCATATTGATCGTGCCTTATCATCATTGCTTCTAAAAGCAGATCAATGGAATGCAAAACTGGCTCAAAGCCGCCAAAATATGCGCCAAGAATTTAAAAATATTGCAGTTGGTGGGGTTATAGCGGGTGCCGGGTTATACAAATTTTTCCAGCCTGCTATCGACTTTGAAAAACAGGTCAGTGGCGTTCAGGCCGTTTTAAATCTTGAAAAAACCAGTGAAGCAATGAAACAACTCGAAGCTGACGCCCGTAAATGGGGAGCAGCTTCATCCTTCAGTCCGACTGAAGCCGCACAAGCACAATTCGCTTTGGGTTCTGGTGGCTTCAACGTCGATCAGATCCGCCAGGCTTTAGGCGGTACCCTTCAATTGGCAGAAGCTGGAAAGGTTGAACTGGAGCAAGCTGCACAGATTGCTGTCGGTACCTTGAATGGCTTTGGTTTAGTTGCAAGTGAAATCACCCGGGTGAATGACGTTTTTGTTCAAGCCACCAATGCCACGGCCACAAGTGTAGGCGGCCTTGGTGAAACCATGAAATATGTGGCTCCAGTAGCAAAACAATACGGTGCATCCATCGAACAAGTCACGGCCATGACCGGCTTACTTGGAAATAACAATATTCTCGATACCCAAGCCGGCACAGCCTTACGCGGTATCATGCTTCGCCTTGCTGCACCACCCAAAGCGGCACAGGATGCCTTAGATCGCCTGGGCGTTAAAACAGCCGACACAAAAGGCAACTTGCGTGACCTATCCGATGTTATGAATGATCTCCGGGTAAAAACCAACAAAATGGGATCTGAAGAACGTCTGGCATTGTTGTCTGATATCTCGGGAACAGAAGCCGCTTCAGCCATGGCCGTGCTCGTCGACCAAACGGGTATGGTCGATGAAAAAACAGGGAAAGTCGTCAATAAAATTAAACAGCTCACTGAAGAACTAGAAAACTCTCAAGGCGCAGCAGCTGAAGCCGCAAAAATTTTAAAAGACAACCTTGCCGGCGATATCGAAAATATGGGCGGTGAATGGCAGGACCTGAGTATTGCTATTCAAAAAGTACTTGGGAATGACATGCGAAAATTCATTCAGCAAGTGGCCGAAATTATTGGCCGTATTAAAGATTGGGTCGAAGCAAATCCAGAACTGGTGAAAACACTGGCCAATGTGGCCATTAAGCTGCTCATGCTCAAAGTCGGCCTACTTGGGGCCAAGTACACTGCAAATCTTTTCCTCGGTGGCATTGTCAGTATCATTGCCGGCATCACTAAATTCGCCATTGTGATGTGGGTGGCCCACAAGATCGCCAATAAATTCGGTATCGGTTTACCGTCCCGATTGACTGTCATTTCTAAATCCATCCAGTTACTCAGCCGGGTATTTACTTTCCTGGCACGCCAAGCGATCCCGCTTGTTATTGCTGGCCTGCGTGCTCTGGCCATAGCAGCATTGACCAACCCCTTAACATTGATCATCGCGGCCATTATTGCCGTTGCCTTCGTAATCTATCGTTATTGGGGACCTATCAAGGCATTTTTCCAAGGTTTCTGGTCAGGGCTTATGATTGGCCTAGCTCCGTTTAAAGATTCAATCAGCAGCTTGTTTACCACCTTAAAAGCGACCCTCGCGCCACTGAAACCGGTATGGGATGCTTTGGTTGCCGTATGGACCATCTTTAAAGGGGTACTTGCTGAAGCCCTCGGGCCATTTCAGGCCACAAACCAGGAACTAGCCAATGCCACAGCATACGGCTCAACCCTTGGCCAAGTATTCGGCTCTGTTCTCGGTGTAATTGGTGAACTGATTTTGATCTTCGTAAAATTATCCATGGCTATCCTGGTGAATGTCGGTACAGCGATCGGAGAGTTCTTCGGATGGTTATCCCTTATTCCGGAACGTGCAAGCGCTGCATTCAATGCTTTAAAAACCTATGTGAAAGAAGCCGGCGCAACATTCATTAATTTTCTACTGACACCATTACGCCTGGTGATCGATGCCGTGAATATTTTGATCAGTGGAATGAATAAAATCCCGAGTATCAATATTCCCAAGATCCCGCAGGTTCCAACTTTTGCACCTCCAGCCGCAACCATTCCAACCAAGAAAGTGACCCCTACCGCCCCGATCTCTGTTCCTAATAGAGCGGTTCAAACAACAAATCATTTCATGGGTGCACAGATCACCATCTCTGGAGTAAATGATCCAAAACAAGTGGCTGCATTGGTGGACCAGAAACTTAAACAGCATCAAAGTGCGCTCACAGCTCAACAGCAACGTACTTACAACGATAGAGACTGATTACATGTTGATGTGCTTAGGACAATTTCCCTTTACGACTGATACGCTGACCTTTACCGAGATCCAGCGTCAACGCTCATGGCAATATGCGGACAATGCAGTGGCCAAGGGTCGCAAGAAACGCCAGTTTATTGGTTCTGGCGATGACATCATCACGCTCCCAGGAGTGATTTATCAGGAGTATGGCTTCGGTAATAGATTTTCTATTGATGAGCTGGCATCGATGGCGGATTCTGGCCAAGGCTTTGTTCTAGTCGATGGCAGTGGATATCTATATGGGGTTTATACGATCGACAACATTGACGAAACCAAACAGGTTTTACTATTCAATGGCGTTCCTCGAAAGGTCGATTTCACCATTAAACTCACCCGGGTGGACGATGAGCGCATCGAGCAACAAACAGCAGCGGAGTCCTAAATATGCCTAAGATTCCAGTCTGTATTTTAACTGCAGACAACAAACCACTAAACGACCAGATCACCACACGCATTACCAGCGTCACAGTGACAGATAACCGGGCCAATGAAGCTGACCAGCTTGATATCATTTTAAACGACACTGATGGCGTTCTGGAGCTGCCACGACGTGGGGTAAAAATTAATTGTCAGCTTGGTTTTGAGGGTGAAGGCTTACACGATAAAGGCGATTTTATTGTGGATGAAACGGAATGGTCCGGCACGCCAGACACAATCACAATTAAAGCCTCCAGCGCTAACTTTAAGAGCAATATCAAAGAGGCAAAATCTAAATCCTACCACCGCAAAAAATTCGGAGAAATTGCTTCAGAGATCGCACAGAATCATAAACTGACGCTGGTAATGACAGATGATTTAAAAAATATCGATCTTCGCCATGTAGATCAAACCAATGAATCAGATCTCAATTTATTGAATCGGATCTCAAAACAAAACGGTGCAGAAATGGCAATAAAAAAAGATCGCTTACTCATTTTCAGAGCCGGCACCGCTCAAACTGCCTCAGGTAAAAAACTTCCTACAATCAAAATTACCAGGGCGGATGGCGATCAATTCAGATACTCGGAACAGGACCGGGATTCGGACTATACAGGCGTATCAGCAAGCTATCATGACCAAGGCAAGGCAACCCGTAAACGGGTGACCTCTGGCAATCCTGAAACACGTGGAGGTGGCAACGATCCAGCCACAAAAACCAAAGTACTTAAAGGGACCTTTGCTTCAGCTGAAGAAGCACAACGCGCAGCGGATGCAAAAATGGCCGAAATCAAACGCCAGAAAGCCAAGTTCAGCATAACCATGGCCAATGGCATTCCGGATATTTCAACCGAGTCACCTGTCCAACTGGAGGGATTTAAACCTCAAGTGGACAAACTAAATTGGATTGTAGAAAAGGCCGTTCATACCTATGCAGATAATGGTCTGATTACCCAGGTGAATCTGGAAGCCACACTATGAAAACAATCTACTTATTAATTTTTATGGGTACGCTATCCGGATGCACTGCAAACAATATTCACAATAATATCCAGGTGAGTATTTGCCTGCAGTGTGTACAGTATTAATTATTAATTTTGATCATGCCTTCAGCTGTAAAGTAATTCGGGGTGAGATTGGATCTCTGCATTGTCCAGTCGCCACCCAAGCCCCCTGCCCCTACCGATATACCCTTGCTGCCATATTTATCCCGGATCTGGCTCCATGCCTTCAGTAATTTGTCTGCTTTTTCAATCTGCTCCATGTCAGAAAGCAAGTCATAAATATGACCGGCCTTAGGCTCTAACCCGGTTAGGATCACACCGCATTTTTTAAACTTGACCCCTTTTCTATACACCCCTTCCATGAGTTCAGTGGCTTTTTTCACAATCGTCATTACATTGTCTGTCGCTTCAGGAAAGCCGAAGGTCGCTTCACCTTTATAAAATTTTTCACGTTCATCGAATGGGCTGGAATATGCAAAAACCATTATGCACCCGCATAGCTGTTCTTCAGCTGCTAAACGCTCGATTGCCTTTTCGGCATATAGACTTACAGCTGCTTTCAAATCATTTAACTCAGTCACTTTCTGGCCAAAGGATCTGCTCGAGATAATCTGCTTTTTGTTGGGGGGTGTATCTTCTATTTCGATACATGCTTGGCCACGCAGTTCAAGCCAGGTGCGGTGGGTAACGATGGAGAATTGATTCCGGATTAATTTCTCATTGGCAAAGATAAAATCAAGCACTGAGTAGATGCCCAATGCATTTAACTTCTTCGCATGTTGACGACCAATGCCCCAAATTTCTGATACATCGATCTGCCTAAAAACGTGCTTCAGGACTCCCCTGTCGATTTCATCCAGATTGCAAACCCCATCTAAATGTGGGTAGGTTTTAGCTATGTGATTCGCCAGCTTAGCCTGCGTTTTTGAAAATCCGATCCCAACACATACCGGCAGCCCGATCCACTTCAGGATCTGCGCTTTCATTTGATGTGCATATTCAGTGTTTTTAATTATTTTCTGATAATGCGTCAGCTCTAAAAAGCATTCATCAATCGAGTAAATTTCCTGATCTTGTTTATGTACGTACATGCCAAGTATTGTCATGAACCTCTTAGACATTTCCGCATAAACAGCGTAGTTACTGGAGAGAACGATCACATTATTTTTTTTGATTACATCATCAATTTTAAACCGTGGTACTCCCATTTTTATCCCGAGCAGCTTGGCTTCATTGCTACGTGCGACAGCGCAGCCATCGTTATTCGACAGCACTATGACAGGCTTGCCAATCAGTTGCGGCTGAAACACACGCTCACAGCTCACGTAACAGTTATTGACGTCAACGAGATAAAACACACGATTTTTCATTTAAATTTCTTCACGCAGCGCGTAACAACACCCCAAATAATGAGCTGTTGGCCATCTTTCAGATGGATATCTGGATACTCCGGATTTTCAGCTTTCAACCAGCGTTTATTGCCTTCGATCATCAAACGTTTAAGGGTGAAATCATTATCGATCAGTGCCAGGACAATATCTCTGTGCTTTGCTTCCAGTGAGCGATCGACAATGACCTCGTCATCAATGTCGATGCCAATGTCACGCAATGAAGATGAGTTCACTTTAGCGATAAAGGTCGCGGTCGGATTCATGATCAAGTGCTGATTCATATCGATAGATTTATCGACATAATCTTGCGCCGGTGAAGGAAACCCGGCCGATAAACGTTCTTCAGCCACAGGAATGGCCAGAAGTGTCTGGGGGTCGACTTGGATCAAGGAACCGGGATAAATATCCCCTGCCGCCTGCTGTTTGACCTGCTCGATATATTTACGAATATAAAGGACTTGTGAAGCAGGAACGCGGATCACTTGCGTTTCTTCGCTGGTCCTTTTGCGGCCTGCACCTGCACGTGCACCGCCATGTTTTAGGATAGTATTCATAATCTTGAAATCGTTACAATATTCAAGTTAGCATAAAATTTTGCTCATCCATATTGAAATAGAAAAAATTGATAAAGAACTAACATACAGATTTTTAATCATTTAAAAACGACAAAGCCACCCGCAGGTGGCTTTGTTTTGAGCAAGTCGGCTACGCTACTACCAACTCGATCTTTTTATCAAGCGCCTTAAAGGCAGCCTCGATAGATTCTAATTTTGTCGAATGATCTAACGACCATAATCGGTTTACTTGCGCCTGCTGCCAGTGCAATCTACGTCCTAACTCTGCTCTAGTGATTTTTTGCTTTATCATCTCATTGTATAAAGCAATTTTTACAGCTACTTGGGCAGGTAGATTTATTAAATGCTCGCCTTCGCGTGCTTCAGTTGGTAAAGGAATCGCCTGTTTACCATCCATATAATAAATCATTAATGCGGTTTCAATTCCGTCCAAGGCTTCGGTAAGTGCCTCGTCCAAAGAATATCCAACGCTGTTAAGTTCTGGTAGATCACGGGATGACACTACAAACGCATCGCCTTCGCGATCTATTTGTACTGCATATTCCATATCTAGGACCTCTATATTACTAAATAAATTACTAACTAATTATAAACTGAACGCCTTGCTATTTAAGGGTCTGGGGGCTTATAGCCCCAAGTCCTTTTTGATCTTTAAACGGGTTCCATTGGGTATCTCTTTACTGCCATGGTCGGGGAAAACACTACGTTTATCGTTTAACTGGATAATCCAGTGTGAACCCTTACCACGTCTAACAAATATCACACCCTGCTCAATGAGCCACCGTTTAAACTCGCTATAGCTCATCGCCAGCTCCTGTCTAAACAATGAACTAATAATATAACATTTTTGTTATATTGACAATAAAATATATCAAATTTGTTATGTTTTTTTAGACAAAAAAAACCACCGTATGGGGAACGGTGGGGAAATTAGGAACTTGGTTTCTTGGTATAAAACTACTATACATCGTAGGTTCTTAAAAAGAAATAAAAAACACTCAATCGAGCGGTTCTAATTCATCTTTAGGCAGCCAACCTTCACATACCCATTTACCAATTTCAGGTTTCCATATACATACCCTATCTAACATATCAATTTTGCATAGGAATGATCCATTACAGTGTGTGGTGTCCATTGGAGTTTTGCTTAAAATTTCTTGAAGCGAATAACCCCTTAAAGTGCTGGTTTCAGGATTATGAAACCAATATCCCTCGATATACCATTTACCATTTTCAGGGCAAAAATAATCTGTCATAGCTTGTTTATGCATTGCAGCTTTTAAGCCGGTCATGCCCCCTAATGCTTTGAGAGTTTGAACAATGTTCATGAAATTCTTCTAATTAGTAATGTGAGTATTTCATAATATACGATTTATTAAGACATAGAAAAACCACTCAATCGAGTGGTTCTTCATTTAATTTGCTGATCAATAATTTTCGAGTTTTTTGGCTAGGAAGGTCAGACTGGTTGAGCCTTTGTACTCCAGATCACCATTGGAGTTGATCACAAAATATTGTGTTTCTGCTGGATCTTTATATCTGAAGGTATTCCCCTCTTTCACCATTTCGTCTGGCTTCATAGTCGCATCCAGATAAAAATCTTTCTTAAAGTACTGCTGACCTTTTTTATAGATTACATCGATGTGATCAGTAAGGCCATTCGGTGAGAGCCATTGCCCAACCACTTCCCCATCAATATCCAGTTTAATGGCCAATAACTTTTTAAAATCATCCGCACTTAAACCAATAAATTTGACACTTAGATCAGGATCAAAATGCGTGGTAGCCCACGCCGCGACACTATTCTCCCTCTTAATTCGATACATAATAAATGTGCGCTCATATTTATTACTGTCTGCATTTTTTATTTCATTCGCAATAGTTTCTAACTGTGATTTATTTAATCTTGTTGGTAATTCGACTTCTATTTTACGAGTGATATTCCCCCTTTTTTCATCCGCTACGATTTCATATACTGGCTTTGCTTCTGGTAAAGAATGCGCAACAGGACTTGTTCCATTACTTTCAGGATCAGGCGCGTTAAAGACCATAAGTAAAATAAGAATGATTGATCCAAACAATAAAACTAGAAATACATCCTTTCTTGTAATTGGTGCCGATTTCTTAAATTTCTGAAATTTTGCCGGAAAGAGTAATCCAATAAATGACAATACCCATAATGCAATTAATGCTAAACCAGCTAATCCAAATATAAAGTCCATAAACTCCCCATAATTTTTATTAAAGAATTGATATTACATTATATAAATAGTTTGACACTATGCATTGGCTCAATGTGAAACTATCCATGGGATCATGATGATCTATTGCATAGGACCAGACTGGTACGATCTTTCCTTATATAAATAAAATAAGCAGTAGAGTGATAAAAGAATGAAAAACATTAACCCAAGTACATAATCAAATGATTCTGAAACATTAGCCGCTTGATAATCCATAACCATACCCTCAGACCATCCCTTCATAATCTAATGTTGCAAAAACGTTTGTCCCTTCATAATCATCGAATTAGCTAACACATTGACTTTTTTATCGTTTAGCAGATAGCCAAAATATGTATTTATCTCTTAAAAGATATTGCTTTAAAAAAAAGATATCGTTATATTTCAAAAATCACAGCAAAATCTGTGAGCAGGCGTGGAAACCTGTCTTATCATCCAAGAGCGCAGAACTAAGTCGCTATATGCGGCCTTTTTTTTGCCCACTGCATAGTCATGCTTTCGTTATGGCAGTCTATTCAGGGCAGTCGCAAGACTGGCCGCACTCTTGGGCGGTATTTCCACCCCTGCTTAGGCTGCCACCATTCCGTGGAAAGAATGGTGGTGAGTTGTAAAACTTACCAAGAGAAAACGACTATGAACACACGTTCTTATAGTGCATACGCACGCACGCCTGCCACACCTATCGAACACACCCCTATCCATGATTTGCCTGCATATCTGGCATCAAAAAAGAAAGCTGCAAGGCTCAAAAAATTCCACGACTCTCTCGCATATTTAGCCATCCTGATCATCGCCTACATCCTGTTTAAAATCGCAGGTGTGTAATGTCCAGAATCTTGATTAATACTGAGCTGGGCACCGAACGGTTATGCTCCAGTTGCGGCGAGTACTACCCATTCGATGGTGAGTTCTTCAATAAAAATGGTTTTAGACACGGGGTCCAGCAATGGACCTCAAAATGCAAAGCTTGCTATGCCGAACTATATCGGGGGGCTGTCGCATGAAACTACTTCTTCAACACAATGAATATCCCCTCATTGCCTCGCCAGAAATGGCGAAGGTACTGGGGATCACCGCTGCCACGTTCCTCCAAAAGCTGTATTTCTTGATCAACGAAACAAGAAAACGCAAAACAAAGAAAAATTTAACAACGTACAAAGGCCGTAAATGGTGGTTCCATACTTACGAAGAATGGAAAGAAACCCTCGGCATGTTTAGCGTATCAACGATTAAAAGGGCCGTAGCGAAGCTACGCGCCCTTGGCTTGATTCAGGTAGCAAAGCTATCGGATGTGAAGTCAGATCGGGTGAACTACTACACGATCGATTATAAGAAATTAAAGTCGCTTTTCTGCATCGATATCCCTGTCAACGACACACCTGCACCGAAGCCAGCAGCTGCTCCGCACCAGGATAAAATTGTTGGTACTCAAGAGCCACAAAACCCACCTGCAACGGTTGAACAATTAAAAGCCATGCCAGACAAGCAAAGGCGACTCTATAACCAGTTACGCACCTTAAAACTGGACATCTCCCCTACAGAGCCATTACTAGAAATATGGGTCCACCATGCCTCTATGATCACCGCCTATGTTGCTTCAGCATCGTCCCGACTCGACATCATCAAATGGCATTGGCACACCCCGGCTCAAATTCTCCCACACCATTTAATAGATTGAGGAATAACGATGAAAATAGAAAAAATAATTGTCCGAGTTCAAAATCCGAAAACAAAAAAACGCCAGCTTTTTATCAGTGCAAAAAAACTGCATAGGCTATTAGACAGTGACGTTTCATATAAGACATTTCTGGAAACAAATGTATTATGGTCACGACTTAGAGAAGATATCGACTACCACTTCAGTAAAAAGGTCGATACATATAATTTAAGTATTTGTGCCGTTCAAGCCATTTTAATTATGGAAAATACAGAACAAAGTTGGATTTTATTTAATGAGATGACCGACCTTATAAATGATGGTTTCTCTAGTATTTTAATTAAAGGGGATAGAAATGTATCAAATAAATGAAGATGCTTATTCTGAATTGAATCGTTTAAAAAATAAGGTGGCATTTATTCGCAAGTTAAGCGATGCAGGTATCGAATCACATGAATACGATGTGGTTACCAAGGAACAAATATCCACCATTTTTAACGAATTAGATGATCAAATCCAAGAAATCTTAAAAGGTATTGAGCTTAATCCTCAGAAGCCATCAATTGAATCATCTGAATAATCTTCGCTAGTTTATGATCACTGGCGTTATTTAAGAGCCTGAGTATTTCCAAATGCTCAGGCTTTATATTTTGTAGCTCGTCATTTTTATGTATGCCAAAAACCACATACATCATATCGAAACCGTTTTCCCCCAAAGACTGGAGAGCTCTTAAATCAAATGGTTCTCCCCGCTTTTCAAACCGTATCCAGCTTTGTTCTTGCATCTCAATAATGTCAGCAGCTTGTTTTTGAGTAAGTTTTAATCGTTTTCTTTCTTCTTTTAAACGATTTCCCCGATTTAAATCAGAAAAGTTACTATTCATGATAGTTTCCTGTTGAAATATACGATACATCGTAGTAAATTTGTTATTGTGAAAATCACACATTGCACGATTTTCACAAAAACATTCCAAGTTTAGCTTTTTATAGAGTCAATGCAATGAGTACAAACCCTAACAAGCAAATCGTTTATCGCCTTGAAGAAGAAGATCATAAAAATCTACGCATTAAAGCTGCGGAAGAAGGACTAACTCCTAACCAATATGCGAAAAAACACATCTTAAACCTCATCAAAAAGGACGAAAAAAACACAAAGGAATCATAAGGCGCACCAATTCGGCTCATCACAGATAGAGAAGCTGATCTTGTAACTATTTGATTAACAATTGAAACAGAATGTAAAGCAATAAAAATATTCAGCAAGTGAGTGGTGTCGGGAGCAACAGATCACTTGGTCCAGTAACAACGGGGTAAAACATGAGTAAATCTATAGGATTCTACTGTCCGCATTGTGACCGTAGGATGCATGTGACGAGCCGTAAAAAGCCGTCACCTCTTTTCCATAACATCATTGTCAGCTGCATGAATCCCGACTGCCTTGCCAGCTTTGCAGCGGATCTCGAAATTACGCGCACTATCCACAACAGCCTCACGCCTAAGCCAGATCTATCCCTCACAAAACAGACATGGGAAAACGAAATCGAATTGCAGCTCAACAGTTTAGAGCTTCAGCAAGAGATTGACCAATACCAGAAGTGCTTCGTGGAAGGGGCCATTAATGCCCTTTTCTGGACAAGAAAAATTGACCTTGCCCAAGCACAGACATATCGCAATCGCCTCCTACAAATGAAATTGATCTGAGTAATAAATGGATATTTTGCAACGTCGAATAGACGAAAGATTAAACCAGCTTTTCAAGTTTAAAAAAGCTGGCGACTGGTACCGTAGCGGTATATGCCCTAAATGCAACCAGAAAGAGCTCTATACCCACGCAATTACTCCGAAGGTAGTGAAGTGTGGACGTATCAACAAATGTAACTATGAAGAACATGTAAAGGATATCTGCGACGATTTATTTAAAGACTGGTCAAAGGATTTTCCAAAGACCGAATATAATCCGAATGCCTCTGCAGATGCCTACATGGTCCATGCCCGAGGTTTTGATATTTCCTCAATTAAACACCGGTACAAACAAGAACTTTATCGTGACTACAAAAACCAAAATCTTGTAACAGCTACGGTTCGCTTTGAACTTGCACCGGGTATTTTTTGGGAAAGGTTTATCGATCGCCCGGAGAGATTCGGGCGAATGAAAGCCAATTTTATTGGTGAGTGGAAAGGACTGTCATGGACAGTTCACGAACTGGATGACCTGTGCAATGCGAGTAGTATCTGGCTGACTGAGGGAATATTTAACAGTATCGCATTGTCACAGTCGGACCTGATCAGTATCAGTACCATGAACAGTGGTAACTATCCGAATAATATCCTCCAACGGATCGCTACACGCTGCAAGGAACTAGAAAAGGACCGCCCTCGCCTTGTTTGGGCTTTAGATAATGACAAAGCCGGTAAAAAATATTTAACCAAACAAATTGATCAATCGATTCAGGACGGCTGGCAATGTACTGCTGCTTTGCCTCCAGTAGGGAAAGACTGGAACGACCTATTCCAAAGTAATCAACTCACTAAGAAACACCAGGATAAATATATCCATTGGGGCAAGCTTCAGATTGCCAAAACTGCTGAAGAAGCAGGCCTGTTAATTTATAACTTCTATCACTTGGCCAAATTTTATTTTAACCATGGTTATCGCACGTACTGGTGGGAGCTGGACCATAAAAAATTTAATGCGGTAATGGAAGCCACTGAACAAGCTCAAGGCTCAATTCTTTCTGAAGAAGAAAAAAAGATCCAGGCACTTAAAAATAGTTCTTCAGTCGTCGAGATCTGCAACGCCCAGCTGGAGCCTCTATATTTCCAACGAAATGAAATTACCGACGAAAGTTGGTATTACTTCCATATCCAGTCACCTTGGGGAGAAGTTAAAGCAACGTTCACCCCTGAGCACATTTCATCACGTAGCAAGTTTAAACCCCGTGTTATGGGCGTTCTATCTGGTGCCATGTGGACTGGTTCAGATCAACAGTTAGAAACCTTTATTAAACGCAAAACGGAAAGCCTGCGGGAAGTAAAGACGATCGACTTTATTGGCTACAGCAAAGAACATGATGTTTATATCTTCGACCAGTTTGCTGTGCATAAAGGCCAAGTTATCCCCAAGAACGAGCATGATTACTTCAGAACAAACAAAAAGGAGATCAAGACTTTAGCCTCGACTCCAGTAATTCATTTAAACATCAAGAAAGAATTCCAGCCGACTTGGTGGCGCGATTACTACGATCTCAATGGCGAAGTCGGACTAATCCTTTTAGCTTGGTGGACAGGTTCATATTTCGCTGAACAGATCCGTGCAATGAACTCATCCTATCCATTCTTTGAATTTGTTGGCCAGGCGGGATCTGGTAAATCAACCCTAATCGAAATGCTTTGGAAGTTTAGCGGTCGTGAAGCCTACGAGGGCTTTGACCCGAATAAGTCGACCAGTGTGGCGATTTATCGTAACTTCGCCCAAACATCAAACATGCCGATCGTGTTAATTGAAGGTGACCGTAATGATCAGCAATCAGCACAAAAAGCCAAGTTTTCATGGGATGAGCTAAAGGATGCATTCAACGGCCGCGCAATCCGCTCCAAAGGCCTGAAAACAGCCGGTAATGAAACATACGAGCCACCATTCCGTGCAGCGGTGATGATCAGCCAGAATACGCCGATCCAAGCCTCTGAAGCGATCCTGTCTCGTACCCTGCATATTTCGGTCGACATCAAAGGTCACAGCTTAGAGAAAAAGAATATTGCGACCAGGTTGTCGCAAATGCCATTGGATGAGGCATGTACTTATATGACGTACTGCCTGAAGAACGAAAAAAAGATCCTGGACACATATCAAGCCAACCTTAAAAGCATTGAGGCTGATTTCCACGCTAAAGGGATCACCCATGTGCGTATTGCGCTCTGTCATGCCCAAGTATCAGCCATGATCGATGCATTAGCCGAGCATGTACTTAAAAAAGAGATCAGCGCAACCGAGATCCAGAACGCTAAAACCATGCTGGAGAACATGGCCCGTAAACGTGTCGATGAAATCGGCATGGATCACATATATGTACAACAGTTTTGGGATGCATACGAATACCTCAACAGTATTCGTAATGTCCATTTTCATCTTAACCATTACCAAGCAACGGAGGCACATATCGCAATCAATCTAAACGAAGTCTACAAAGTTGCCGCACGTAATTTCCAGGCACTGCCTGACATAAATGAAATGCGCAACCTCCTACGCACAAGCAAACGTTACAAGTTTGTGGAAGCAAACAAACCGGTCAGATCCAATAAATTCCCCGCAGATGATGCCAAAAATCTAGGGGATTACACCAACGATAACCCCCTTCAAAGTGAACGGATTATCAAGTGCTGGATCTTCACAAACCCGAATCAAGTCAAACAACCAGGAACAAAAAAATGACTACTGTTGACCCGCGAAATATTGATGAGGCCATAGGCCAAGTGGAGAGCTGTATTTGCTCTTTGAAGTATCAAAACAACCGCTCAACACGTAAAGAAGCGAAGGACGTTTTACAGGTAATCAAAAAAAATCTGCCTTGGGAGCAGTACACGAACCTCAAGGAACGGATCGTTTTATTACAAAGTCTTATTTTTCAACCAGGCTAATATTAGGAAATTAGAAATGAAAAATCATCCAATCTTCAAATTAACCATCGAGATCTCACCGACTGAGAACCATACAATGCTGCTTAATGAGGAGCAAAGTAATTTTTATATTGGGCGCCTACCTTCACACTGCAGTCGAACAAATCTATTTAATGCACTTGAATTAGTTAAAAAAAATAGACCTCAAGACGAAATAGATTTCTTCGAAAGAATTGCACTTCAGACAAAAAATGAAAGCTACAAGATTGAATTTGAGGGTATCCCTGTTTTTGACGCATCAAAAAAATCCGAGACGCTTTTTAAGGATGTTCGTATTAAACCGGAGAAAATCCGAAATCTAATTATTGTCTGCTACGACAATAGAATTTTTTCCCCGGTTATTTTCGACGGTGAAAATTACCGCATTTTTGATGGGAAAAATTGTATTCGTCCTAACACAATTCACAAATGGGCATATGAGGAAGAAGTTTTCCAAAAACTAGGGCTTGAATCTATTGATCCAGAATTGGCAAAACAGATCCACTCCCAAGTGGAAACAGACCGTAAAGAAGAAAGAAAAAATAATGCAGGTGTCAAAGTCTTAGAGGTCATTCTAGAAGTATTAAAAGAAGCCGCTGAAGAACAGCCAAAACGACCATTCCACTAACTTTAAATTTAGAGCTCACATACAGAAGCGGCCACTCCTGTATGTGACACACAATTACTCCGGAGCGAAATTATGCAAAACGATTCTACATTACAAACAGAACAAGCGGAAATTCCAGAATATTTACAATGCGATCCACGCACATTCCATGTCAAATATGACAAATGGAGTGATGTGTGTGATTTAGAGTTCACCATTGTTATTAAATGCACAGATAGCGAACTTCATGAACACAATAATTTTTGGTCCAATCATGAAAGCCGGCTTAAAGAAAATAATGGGGATATTGTCAAAGTCATTCTAAAAATGATTTCTAAAAAGGTATTTTGGGCCTGTTATAACGGAAAAGATACGGTTGCAACTGACATTGCCTCCAGTTGGGGTATCAACTCAATTTTTCATGAAGAAGGTTGGGGACGTGACTGTTTTGAAATTACCAAAATTCATTTCGATAATTATGTAAGTGGTGATGATTTTGAATTCACCCCTGTAAATGCAGAGGGATAAATCATGTATACAGCTAAAAATTTAGATAATTTTAAAAAATACTGTGCAGATACCTTTGGCATCTCAGCTGACGATGAATGTTTTAAAATCCATAGCACGTATGATTTTTTTGAAAAAGAAGATACTCGCCGGCTTTTTATAACATGGTGGTTTTTCAAGCAAGCTGAACAAAAGAAGCAACTTCTAAAAAGGGAATACACAACCGAAGAACTAATCAGATTAGAAAATGATAACAACATTACAGGCTTAATCGGCTTTTGGAGTGGCAAGGAACCATTTATAAGCTGGAACTTAGTATGTCGATGCTGTAACAACGTTATTAAATCTATAGAAACACCTTTAGATAGTGAATGTCCTGAAGAATTTAAGGATTATCAGGGGGATCAAAATGTCTAAATTCAATTGCCAATGTGGTGGCCTCATCCTTCCTGACTACGAAGCTTTAGCCATTGGCCAACAGGTCAATTTTTCTATTCAGGAACGTAAAAACGGTTATGGCCATAAAATTATTGTGGACCATAAACATTACACTGGGGAGATCACTGCGATCGATCAAGACCGTATTACAGTTAAAACCCGGGTACGAACTTTTGACTTGTATCGATACGACCTGACCCCTGCAAATGCTCCAAGGGTTGCTGATTATTTAAGGGTAGGTAAATGCTTATGCAACACAAGCAATCTGAAAAGGTCAGCATGACAAACGCCACAATTATCCTGAGCAGTTCCTCATTTATGGGGGCTGTTTATTTTCTTACACAAGTTATGGGGTCATGAAAATGGATGCATGTAATTTCGATATCATCACTTTTGGGAAGTTCAAAGGTCGAAGTGTTAAGAGCTTGGCCACTGAGGATCTATTGCATTTAGATGTAACAGAACAAGGACAACGTATCCGTGATGCTGTGCTGGCTGAACTTGAATTTCGTGCTCAGTTAGAACAAGACAATGAAATGGATGATTTACCCTTTTAAGGATCTGAACAATGGAACTGAATGCAGAAAAATTACTGGAAAAAGTATTCCTTAAAATGATGAAGGCTATCGAATCAAAGCCAATCATTCCGATCGAGCATCAATTATGGGACCTTGATGATATCGCTCAATATTTTGATTACTCTGCCGATTATGTGAAAAGGTATATCATCACAAATAAGCATTTCCCACCTAGCCGGGATCTACCTACTAAAGATGATCATACTGTTCAACGCTGGAGGGCTAAGGATGTAATCGATTACGCGATGGCCTACGATAAAGCCGTCGTGCAGTACTCCTAAAAAATAAAGCCACCGTCAGGTGGCTTTTTTATTACGCTATCTTTTGAAACTCACAGGATTGATTCAGTTCATCCACGATTTCATTATTTGTAGGGTTGTAATACACCAGGGCGAATTTTGGGTCCTTCCAACCGAATATCTTGCACAACGTCAAAGCATTTTTGATTCGCTTGGCCATCAAAGATGCTGCCTCATGTCTGGAATCATGGAAAGTCAGATCTGCATTTTCTAAACCGGCTAATTTCCGAGCCTTCCGGAACAAAGTATCTCGTGATGAATCAGAAACAGTAAATACTTTAGGACATGCCTTGCGGTCGATTTGAAGCGCTAAAGACCAAAGATGAACAGCAAAATTATCCAACGGAACAATTCGAGACGTTCCATTTTTTGTATCAGGTAATAGAACCTGACTTTTTGCAAGTTGCACTTCGCGCGGCAGCCGGTTCACAATCTCGCCCGATCGCATACCCGTGGCCATAGCAATGAGCCAGATTAATGCGACTTCCTGCATTTTTGTTTCTGGTACCGTACCCGGCACATATTTTAATGCAGCTAACATTTTCTCAACCTCATCTAATTCGACACGACGTTCCCTGTTCTTTGGCTTGGGTGGCAACTTCACGTCAGCAACGGGATTATGTTTAATCCATTTCTTTTCGACGCACCAAGAGAAAAATGCGGACAACGTGGAAAAATCCCGACGGACAGAGCTCGCTTTTAATGGGTTGATCGATCGATTTAGACATTGATCACGATAGTTGGCCAGATAATCAGATTCATAGTTCACCAGTGGCCAGTCGACCTTAGGTAAATGGTCCTGAAAATATTTAATCCGTTGCTGTTCTTTTTTTGCAGTCTTTTTAAATTGTGACACTTCAGCCGAGTACCTGGATAAAGCTTCATGAACGGTTAAAACAATTTTTTTCTTTAAAGCTTCTTCAGTGGAGTGATTGAGCAAAATATCTCGCTCACGTTGTGCTGCCCACTTCATTACATCAAGCTTAGATTTCTTAACTTTACTGCAACGCACATCTAATACACGCAAATCAGCTCGCCATGAGCCATTCGCCTGCTGATAAACAGACAAACTCATTTTATGCACCAAGTTCCTAATTTCCAAAAATAAACCCACAAAAAAAAGTGTGGAAAATGTGTGGAAATATATACCTGAAAAACCCCGAAAATACCGTAAAAAAACACAAACACCAGAAACGACAAAGCCCCAAGTCCTTGAATAATAAGAACTTGGGGCTTCGAAATATCTGTGTAAGACATCGAATGGTCCCGAGGGTCGGACTCGAACCGACACGTCATCTCTGACAGCGGATTTTGAGTCCGCCGCGTCTACCAATTTCACCACCTCGGGAAGAGTGCGATGCTTTGTGTTGCGTATAATAACCTGTTTGATTTTATTGTCAAACACTAACTCACGCTTATTGCTCACTTTTAAATCATTCGGATATTTTTCTGCTTATAAACACGCGAACTCAGCGAAAAAACGCAAAAAAGACTATACTACGCCCAATTTTTGCAATGTTTTAGATGTATGCAACTCTCCGACTTTTCGTTTGATCTCCCCGATGAACTTATTGCTCGCTATCCATTAGACAGCCGTAGCGCATCTCGCCTGCTGCATATCGATGCGCAAGGTCAATATCATGACCATGCCTTTACCGATATTCTCGATCTACTCGAAGAGGGCGATTTACTGGTACTGAATGACACCAAAGTCATGAAAGCACGCTTAAAAGGCAAACGTGCTACCGGTGGCGCAATCGAAGTGCTGGTTGAGCGCATGCTGGATACCCACACTGCGCATTGCCATATCAAATCAAGTAACTCACCTAAAGCAGGCGCAGAACTGTATATCGGTGAAGATGCGGTTCCTGTCGCTGTACAAGGCCGCCATGAAAACCTGTTTGTGGTGAAATTTTCACAACCGATTTTGTCGGTACTGGATCAATACGGTCAGCTCCCGATTCCACCTTATTTCAATCGTGAAGCCGAAGAGATTGATACTGAACGTTATCAAACTGTGTTCCATGATCCTGAAAAAATTGCCAGTGTCGCTGCGCCTACAGCCAGTCTGCATTTCGATCAAGACCTATTAGAAAAATTGGCTGCTAAAGGCGTACAAAAAACCTTTGTGACCTTGCATGTCGGTGCAGGAACGTTTATGCCTGTGCGTACTACAGACATTACCAATCACATTATGCATAGTGAATGGTGTGATGTCCCGCAAGCCACCATTGACCTGATTCTGGCAACCAAGGCACGCGGTAATAAGGTGATTGCGGTAGGCACTACGGCGACCCGTGCGCTGGAAAGTGCAGCACAGGCCAACCAAGGCCAAATTGCAGCGTGGACCGGTGATACCCAGATCTTTATCTATCCGGGTTATCAGTTCTGTATCGTGGATCGTTTGATTACCAACTTCCATTTACCTGAATCGACTTTATTGATGCTGGTTTCAGCCTTGTCGAATCGTGACAATATCTTGGCCGCTTATAAACATGCGGTGCAACAACGTTATCGTTTCTTTAGTTATGGCGATGCGATGCTGATTGATCAACTCGACGCTTAAAACAATCAATAGGCTAAATTCAGGTTTAGCCTATTTTTTTCAGAATAATGATTTAAGAAAACCATGCCATTTATATCTAAAAAAATTCAAAAAACCTTTCAAAATCAATTCATGCATAATCAGGTGACCTTAGAAAATATTAAGGCCATTCGCCAGTTGCTTGAGGAACAGCCCACACCCGACACGCTTATTCATCGCTTAAGACACTGGCAAGGCGAACAAAATCTGCATATCAAGAATTACCTTTACTGGGCGCTGACCACACTGAGCCTGATTTTTTTATTGGCTGGCCTTTTGTTCTCAGGCTACTACCTGATTGTTTGTGTTGCTTTGTTTGCTCTTGGGCTGCGTTATCGCATTCCGACCATTGAACTGGAAAACTTAAAACAGGAACTCAGGCTTTATCTGCTGGAACAGACCTATCAGGTTCGGTTTGATCATGAAAATACACCATTAACCCATGTATTACAGGAACATCCCTTATTTCAACTCGGTGATAAAGACAATACCGTTACAACCTTACTTACTGGGCAAATGCTCATTAAACAGAAAAACTATGATTATTCAGTGATTAAATATCATTACACTTATTTAACTAAAACAACCGACGATCAGGGAAGAGAGGTTTGGGAAACCACTCATTGTGATTTGTGGGGGGTGCTGATGGAGAATTTTCCCTATAAAGGCGTGAGTATTTCAGCCGCACATAAAAGCCGTTGTCATCTTGGCATTGAATGGCAGTCCAGTGATATCCGTTTTAACCAGAAATATCAGCAGAGTGGTATCAGTGAATTTGAGTTTGTGAAATTCTTAACCCCAGAGCGCTTGCTGGCACTTGAGCAGATGATGCAGGCTTTTCATGGCGATTTTTATGTCGATCCGCACACTGGCCTGATGTGCTGGTTATTTAATGAGTCGCCTTTGGCCGAAAATAATTATTTGTTTCAGGCCATGAGCATCAATGAACTGGCCGAAAAGCTGGAACAGTTGCAAATGCCAAAACTTCAGCGTTTACAAGATGCTTTCTCTAGTCTGCTCAAGACCCTCTAATTGCATTTATAACGGTTAAAATAACCCGCAAGGTACTTCTTAGTTTCTGAAATTTAACGCATAATTCAGTTTATACCCAGCAATTATAATGACATAAAAACGCCATGCCGATCGATACCGTACAACAAGCCCTCCATATCCGGCGTAAAAAAAATGCGCAGGTATTTCGTAACATCGCACGTTTATGGGAGGCTGGACAAAAATCGCATAGCGATCAGGATTTGTTAGATGCTTTGCATCCTTGGCGTGAAGATCATAATCTGTGTTTTTTTAATGCCCTGCCCTACTTACTGGGCATCATCAGCATCGGCACGCTGGTATTTGGCTATTTTCTGCATCCGCATATTCAATATATCTGGAGCCTGCTCGGGGCATTTCTGACCGGTTTTCTGGCGTACCTCCTGTATGAACCGCGAGAACCACTCACCCGTGTAATCAATTATCTTGAACAACGCATCACGGTATTACGTTATGGCCTGCAGTTTCAGCAATTGCCTGCTTATTTACCGATTCAGGCGCAACCGCTACTGGTGATGAGTAAGTTAAAACAACATTTCCCCTTATTTAATCGTGGCAGTGAATCCAACGAAATCACCCAATACGCATCCACGACATGGAACGATGGCACAACCACGCATCAGGTGTTGCTTTTTCAATATCATTACGTCAATGAAATGCCAATCCTGCAAGATCAGGGTAACGATAAGAAAATCGTCAAAGAGATCCATAAAGATTTATGGGGCGCCTTTATTTTTCAAATGCCTGCTTTGGGGATTGCAGTCAGCAATCAACGCTCTCGTTTTTTTGAGCCCTATAGCAGTGCCTGGCAAAGCAGCGATATCCTGATTAATCAGGAACTGAATATTTTTGGCCTGGATCAACATCAGTTGGCCAAGCAGGTCAGTCCGAGTTTAACTTTAAAATTACATGATTTTTTTCAACATTTTAACGGTGATTTAATTTATCATCATCAAGAACAAATCCTGTGTTATGTAGGCGAACAAAATCTTTTCCAAACCGCCAGTAAACGCAGTGAAATACATGATATTCCGGCATTACGCGGACACTTGCGCACCATGACCATGCCGCAGTATCAGAAGTTTCAACAACTCATGCTGAATTTAATTAGCTAATCATCTCGCAATAACAATAAGGGGCAAGCGATGACAGGTTTACTCATTTTCTTGGGGATTTTTGTGGTGCTGATTGTCTGGGGCGTGTCGATCCGCAACAACATCGTACGCTATTTTAATGCCACCAAACGGGCATGGTCAGAAGTGGCCAATTTTGAACGTCAAAAAGTAAAAACACTAGAAGCCTTGGAAGCAACGCTAGACCAATATACCCAGTTCGAGAAATCCACTTTGGAAAAAGTCACTGAATTGCGTCAGCAGATCCTCAATCTGAATGTCAATGACACGGATATTTCACAGTTACAACAGATTGAGAAAATGAGCAAAGAGCTGATCCGTAGCTTGAATGTGGTGGTCGAGAATTATCCTGAACTGAAAGCGGACGCGCTGTATAGCAAGATGATGGATGATATTCAGGAGCAAAACGAGAATGTCGGTGCTGCGATTACCATTTTTAACCGTAATGTGGAACTGTTTAATAACCAGATCGAAGTATTTCCCAATAACCTGATCAATACCCTGACCTTATCCAAGAAAAGCATTCGTCCGTTTAAGGATAATCTGGTCACTGAAAATTTTGACTATAAACCGAATTTTTAGTGCGGTAGTTAAACATATTAGCGTCTTATAGTTATCTCACTCATTTCAGTAAAAACCTTCGGTTGGAGTTACTTTTGTTTTGGCAAAAGTAACCAAAACCCTTGCACAGCTTTAATCGCTGTTCATAGACTGACGGTACATCCCTGCTACCGCAGTCTAACGCGGCGGCATCCATGCCGCCATCTCGATAGCAAATTTCCTCACAAATGTCGCATTACAAAATGCAAAAACCTTATTCACGTAAATCAGTATTTGCTCATCAACATTCGAGCAAATATCACTAAAAACTTATCAAACTAAATCTATTTTATCTCTCGCTACATTTAGTAGTAGAACTGGACGCCATAATCAAGGAAAATAGCCGCTTTTGATCAGCGAACTGTTTTTTCGCCTTGATGGATAGTGTATGAAATTTGAAAAATTAGGCCAGTCGGGGCGCGCCCGTCGTGGTCGACTCACCTTAGAACATGGTGTGGTTGAAACACCTGTATTTATGCCGGTCGGTACTTACGGCACGGTCAAAGGCATGTTGCCGCGCGATATTGAAGACATTCAGGCACAAATTATTCTGGGTAATACCTTCCATCTTTATTTACGCCCTGGTCTGGAAGTGATTAAAGAGCACGGCGGTCTGCATGAGTTTATCAAATGGGATAAACCAATTTTGACGGATTCGGGCGGTTTTCAGGTCTTTAGCCTGGGTGCAATGCGTAAGATCAAGGAAGAAGGTGTCACCTTCCGTTCGCCGATCGATGGTTCAAAGGTGTTTCTGTCTCCAGAAATTTCGATGGAAATTCAACAGGTACTCAACTCAGACATCGTGATGATTTTTGATGAGTGTACTCCTTATCCTGCAACCCATGAAGAAGCGCAAAAATCATTGCAGCTTTCTTTACGCTGGGCAAAACGTTGTAAAACCCACCACCATGATGAGCTTAAGAATAAAAATGCTTTATTCGGCATCATTCAGGGTGGCATGTACGAAGACCTGCGTGATGAGTCACTGAAAGGCTTGTTGGAAGTCGGTTTTGACGGTTATGCGATTGGTGGCTTGTCGGTCGGTGAACCGAAAGAAGAAATGATCAAGGTGCTTGATTATTTACCTAACAAAATGCCACAAGACAAACCACGTTACCTGATGGGTGTGGGTAAACCGGAAGATATCGTGGAAGCGGTGCGCCGTGGCGTCGATATGTTTGACTGCGTGATGCCAACCCGTAATGCCCGTAATGGTCATTATTTTGTGACCGATGGTCTGGTCAGAATCCGTAACAGCAAATATCGTCATGACAAAGGGCCATTAGACCCACATTGCGATTGCTACACTTGTAAAAACTTTACCCGTGCCTATTTATATCATTTAGAGAAGTGCGGTGAGATGCTGGCTTCAATGCTCGGCACCATCCATAACTTGCGTTACTACCAACGCCTGACCCAAGGTATGCGTGATGCGCTGGATAACGGCACATTTGATGAATACGTTCAGGACTTTTATGCACGCCGTGGATTAGATGTTCCGCCTTGCCCAGAAGACTAATGTCAGGTAAATGCATCAAGATTTGCGCCTGATCGCAAGACAAGGTACATTGCAAAACGAATTGGAATTTATTGTTAATTTTTTGGCTTTTTAATTTTAGGAAAATGAAATGAGTCTTTTCATCTCTACTGCTCATGCTGCACCGGGTGCAACACAAGGTCCAAGTCTTATGGCTAACTTGTTGATGATCGCGGTATTTATCGCAATCTTCTATTTCTTGATCTGGAGACCTCAGGCAAAACGTGCCAAAGAACACCGTTCTTTGATCGAAAGTCTGGGTGTAGGCAGCGAGATCGTGTTTGCTGGTGGTTTAATGGGGAAAATTATCAAACTCGAAGGTGACTTTGCAGTCGTTGAACTCACTCGTGGTGTTGAGGTAAAAATCCAGCGTGCGAGTGTCATTTCAGTATTACCTGAAGGCACATTAAATAACCTTTAATCATAAAATAGTCGTGCCTCAGCACGACTTTTTCATTTAAGAAGAAAGCGAATGCGTTACCCTGCATGGAAATATTTACTGATCCTGGTTGTCCTTGTGATCAGTACGTTATATGCACTTCCAAGTCTGTATCCAGATGAGCCTGCCGTCCAGATTTCTGGCGCGAAAGCCGGCACCAAGATTGATCAGACCATCGTGCAAAAAGCTGAGCAGATTTTAAAAACTGCCGATATTAGCAGTCACGACAATAGCTTCACCAACAATGCGGCATTATTACGTTTAAGCTCTTCTGAGGCGCAGTTAAAAGCCAAAGAAGTGCTTCGGCGTGATCTTGGTGATGACTATGTCGTTGCACTCAACCTTGCGCCAACCACGCCTGAGTGGTTGCAAAAGATTGGGGCTAAACCGATGAAACTCGGTCTGGACTTACGTGGCGGTGTACACTTCTTGCTCGAAGTCGACATGGATAAAGCGATTAGTCAGCGTATGGAAACATCTGCGACTGATTTGCGTCGTCAATTCCGTGATAACAAAATCAAATTCAATAACCTGGCGTTAAACAACAACACCATTACAGTGCAGTTTGCAAACAATGCAGACCGCGATGCAGCGACTGATTTCTTGCGTCGTAATGGTAACGAGTTTACTCAACAGGCAGTTGCGACCTCATCTGGTGCGACTTTAAGACTAAATTATACCGATGCCCGTCGTCAGGAAATTCAGTCTTATGCAGTGAACCAAAACTTAACCACCCTACGTAACCGTATCAACGAACTGGGTGTGGCAGAAGCTTTGGTACAAACACAAGGCAGCAACCGTATTGTAGTTGAATTACCGGGTGTACAGGATACGGCTGAGGCAAAACGTGTCTTGGGTCGTACAGCCAACCTGGAATTCCGTCTGGTTGCAGACAGCAATGATCAATATATCGATCCGTATACCGGTAAATATAACGGTCAGCCGCTTCCTCCTGGCACTGAGGTATTCGCTTACCAATCACTGGATAGCGGTCGTCAGTTACTGTTACAACGTAACCGTATCTTGACCGGTGAGCGTGTTCAGAATGCAAGCTCTGGCTTTAGCCAGGATTCTGGTGGTGCTGAAGTTAACATTACTTTGGACTCTGCCGGCGGTAAGCTCATGTCAGATGCAACGCGTGGTGCAGTTGGCAAACGGATGGCAGTTCTGTTTATCGAAAATAAACAGAAGATCTCTTATGTTGCAGACCCGAATACAGGCGTTCAGACTGAAGTTCGTACCCCGTATACCGAATCTGTGGTGATCAATGCGGCAACCATTCAGGCGGTGCTGGGTTCACAATTCCGGATTACCGGTCTGGATTCACCACAAGAAGCAGCCGAGCTTGCCTTGATGCTGCGTGCAGGTGCACTTGCTGCGCCGATGTACTTCGTAGAAGAACGTGTGGTTGGTCCTAGCCTCGGTCAGGAAAACATTGACAAAGGTGTACTCTCAACTCAGATCGGCTTCTTGCTGGTTGCGATCTGGATGGTCGTGTTCTTCCGTTTATTCGGTCTGATCGCAAACTTTGCTCTGGTCTTCAACTTGGCCATGATCTTGACCGTGATGTCATGGATTGGTGCTTCCCTCACCCTGCCAGGTATTGCGGGTATCGTGATTACCATTGGTATGGCGGTCGATTCCAACGTCCTAATCTGTGAACGAATACGGGAAGAAATGCTCTGGGGCGCCTCGCCCAAACAGGCGATTGTGGCAGGTTATGATCGAGCCTATAACACCATTCTTGACTCGAACTTAACCACCTTACTGGTTGCGTTTATCTTGTTCGCGATTGGAACAGGTCCGATTAAAGGCTTCGCGGTAACATTGATGATCGGTATTATTTGTTCAATGTTTACGGCCATTACCGTTACTCGTGCCATCGTCCAGCTCATTTATGGCAAACGCCGTAATTTGAAAAAGTTGAGTATTTAAGGAGATTCATATGACTGATCTGACTCAACCAGACTCAAAACAATACGGTCGCCCGGATAACCTGAAAATTATCCCGTTCATGAAGATTGCCAAACCTGCGGCAATCTTGTCGATCCTGCTGACGATTGCGAGTATCTTCTTTATCGTGACCAAAGGCTTGAATCTCGGACTGGATTTCACCGGGGGGATTTCAGCCGAATTGAACTACAAGCAAGGTGTACAGCCTACGCAAGTGGTTCAGGCACTTGACCGTGCTGGCTTTAAAGATGCTGTGGTACAAACCTTGGGCAGTAATACCGACCTGATCGTGCGTATGCCTGTGCAAGAAGACCTGAATGTCGAAGACCTCAGCAATAGCATCACCAAAGCGGTGCAATTACCGAATAACACCGTTGAAGTGCATAAAGTAGATGCAGTAGGTGGTGCTGTCGGAAATGAACTTTACGTGCGTTCTGCAGGCGCTGTTGCACTAGCTTTGATCTTGATGCTGATCTACGTCACCATTCGCTTCGAGTTTAAACTCGCGATGGGCGCGGTCATGTCATTATTCCATGACATCGTACTGATTATCGGTGCATTCGCATTGTTCCAGTGGCCTTTCGACTTAACCGTATTGGCTGCAGTCCTTGCGGTGATCGGTTTCTCACTCAACGATAACATCGTTGTCTCGGATCGTATCCGTGAGAACTTCCGTAAGATTCGTGGTGCCACACCACGTGAAATCGTCGATATTGCATTGACAGAAACCTTACGCCGTACCATTCATACCTCGATGACCTTATTACTTGTGGTTCTTGCCATGATGTTCCTGGGCGGTGATGGTTTACACTGGTTCTCTGTTGCCATGTTTGTCGGTGTATTCGTGGGAACTTACTCATCGATCTATATCGGTACAGCATTCGCTTTATGGCGTGGTCTGAACCGTCAGGACTTTATTGTTCAAGTTAAACCTGAATTTGAAGAAGAAGAGATTCCTTAAATCCCTCTTCTTTTGGATTCAAATAAAATGCCAGCAATATGCTGGCATTTTTTTATCGCGTTAAAATCTGCTCTATCTGACGACGCTTTAATACTGAACAATCTGGGTCTGTGGAAATTGAAAACCTCGGCAAGATTGCTCTGCCCGCCATGCAATGGTGACTACAATTTTCTGGTTCAGGATAAAGTTCTGATAGGCAAAAGTGCCAATCAATGGATGCGAACACATGCCCCCCTGATTTGTAGGATGCACCTGCGTATTCAAACTATTTAGGTCTAAACGAATACCAAGACCTGAGGCTTTTAAAATCGCTTCTTTGGTGGTCCAGACCCTAAACCAATATTCTGTGTCTTGATCCTGCTGTTGCCAGATCTGGTATTCCTCGGGATGAAAGGCATGCCGGGCCAAGGCATCAAAACGGACTTTTCGATCCAGCGCTTCAACATCAATGCCGATATCTTGAACACGTTCGCTCATTGCCAGTGCATAATATTGCTGACTATGCGAATGATTAAAATGTAAGGCATGAGAGCTTAAAAAAGGTTTGCCATGCTCATGTTTGGAAAACACCAGATCATCTATAGTGCAATGCAGTTGATGAGCCAGAAGCTGATTACGTCGCGCCTGAATCTGCTGTTTCTGATAATGATTAAAGTCTCTGAAATCGGCAAAATCTGTTTTATCCTTTTGCAGCAGCTGCGCCAATGCCTGAACATGGATGTATATGATACCTGTCGTCATGAGCAACATCTCCCGTGTATAAAAAAGCCCAAAGCAAAGTTTGGGCTTTTAAGCATTGAATACAGCTTAACGCTTGAATTTCTTTTCTGCTTTCTTGAACTTCTGAACATAACGACGCTTACGTGCTGCAACGCGTTCATCCACTTGAGATTTACGTCCTTCAAATGGGTTCTCTGAGGTTTTAAAGTCAATACGAACTGGCGTACCTTCAAGCTTATAGACTTTACGGAATACGTTTTCCAGATAACGACGATAATCCGCTGGAGTCTTATCCACCTTGTTACCATGAATGACGATGGTTGGTGGATTTTGTCCGCCCATATGCGCATAACGCATTTTAATACGACGCCCACTGATCATTGGCGGCTGATGTGCCTCGGTAGCATCACTTAGAATCTGGGTCAGTTTCGCCGGTGAAACTTTTAGGTTTGCCGAATCGTAAGCACGATGGATCGAAGGATAAAGCTCACCCACGCCGGTACCATGTAGGGCTGAAATCAAATGGATTTTTGCCCATGGAATAAAGTCAAAACGACGTTCCACATCAAGTTTACATTGCTTACGATCATACTCGGTCATGTTGTCCCATTTGTTGATCGCAATGACCATGGCACGGCCTGCTTCAAGTGCATAACCAATCAAATGCAAGTCTTGTTCAACAATCCCTTCACGTGCATCGACCACCACGACCACAACATGCGCATCTTTCATGGCTTGCAGGGTTTTAACGATTGAGAATTTCTCAATCATCTCATCGACTTTACCTTTACGGCGTACACCGGCAGTGTCGATCAAGGTATATTGACGACCATCACGCTCATAAGGAATATAGATCGAGTCACGGGTTGTACCTGGTTGGTCAAACGCAACCACACGCTCTTCCCCGAGTAATCGGTTCACCAACGTCGATTTACCCACGTTTGGACGACCAATAATTGCTAAACGCAAACCGGTATTTTTGTTGTGCTCGTCCGGATTTTCATCTTCAGGCACTTCAGCCAACACTTCTTCAAGCATTTGCTGTACACCACGACCATGACTGGCCGCAACCTGCATCGGTTCGCCCATACCGAGCTTGTAGAATTCAACTAATGCAGCTTCTGCATGGACACCATCGACCTTGTTGGCCACCAGATGGACTTTTTTGCCTAAAGTACGTAGCTCACGGGCAATCTGCTCATCCGACGCCAATAAACCAGCGCGTGCATCCACCACAAATACAATGATGTCTGCTTCATGGATAGCTGTTTTTGACTGCTCAGCCATGTAAGAGTCAATGCCACCTTCATTCTCACCAATACCGCCCGTATCTACGACAATGAATGATTTATTTTGATAAACCGCATCGCCATATTTGCGGTCACGAGTTAAACCAGCGAAGTCAGCAACCAAAGCATCACGACTTTTGGTGATTTGGTTAAATAGCGTTGATTTTCCGACGTTTGGACGACCAATGAGCGCAATAACGGGTTTCATAAATTAACCTTAATTCAGACGAGCCATCGTTGATGACATCGTATCAGAAACAGTATGGAAGATTTTGGTGATCAAGTAATCACAATAAAAATTCGGGGTTTTGTTTAAACAAATACCCCGATCATTCTTTTATTAGCAATAGCTAATTGAGCATTTTAGCACAAGCTAAGGCAAAATTAACGATTCTGCCAAATGGTTAATGCACCTTTTCGTGTTGCAACATAAAGCTGGTTGTCAATCACACGCAATGAACGCACTTCACCACTGGTTTTGGCACGACCGATCAACTTGCCTGAAGCCGGATTAATCAGATGAAGTACCCCATCCAGATCACCCACCACCAGGTTTTGTCCTAACATCACAGGGTTGCTCAGCTGACGGTTTAACAGTTCTTCATTCTGCCAAACCAACTCGCCAGTCGCCAAGTTATAAGCATTTAACTTGCCATCGGTTGTGGTCACGAATACTTTATCTTCGGCAACCTCGGCAGTGTTGGTACTGCTGGCATCTTCACTCCATACCACACGTTGTGAAGCAAGATCGATTACAGTAACCTGACCCTGGAAGCTTGTGGTGACAAGGAATTGACCAGCAACAACCGGATCGCCGACTACATCAATCAAACGCTGGATGTCTGAACGACCATCGCTAATCGCTACACGGCGCTGGAAGCGAGGCACACCACTGATAATATCTAGTGCATATACATAAGCATTGGCAGAACCAATCAACACGGTACGCTCATCCAAGCGCACTGGGGCTGGCTGACCACGTAAACTAAACTGTACATTTGGCAGTTTATAGGCCCAGACTTGCTGGCCTGTTACTGCATCATGCGCAAACACAGTGCCATCATTGGCAATGGTAATTACACGACCCGACTGGATCAAGGAGGGCGACAGAATGGCACCTGACAGTTTTGCCGTCCACTTTTGCTCACCTGTGGTCTGATCTAAACCAAATAACTGTCCTTTACGATTGCCAATGACCACAATCCCTTCACCGGCTTCTACACCGGCAGTCAGTTCCTGTTTGGTAATCTTGCTTTTCCAAAGGCGTTCTTTGCCTTTGTAAGCAGACACCTGACCATCAGGGTCAATCGCAAAAATCACACCATTGTCTGTATCCAGCTGTAAGCGCAAAGCCTCAGCCGCATTGGTAGACGAAACACTTTGTGAAAAAACAAGGTTTAAACTTTGTTCTTGCGTGATTTTTGGCAATGGATTTGGTTTTGCCTCTTTTACTTTATTGCTCGAACATCCAACAAGTAAAGCTGAAGCAATTGCAATTGCCAAAGGAAGTTTTAGTTTATTCTGCATTAAGACTCATCCACTTTGGTATCTAAGATCGGGCGCTCAAACTCAGGATCATCTACTAAAACGCCGACACTTTCGAGTTTAATTTGTAAAAGCTGACGCTCCTGTTTGCGCTCGAGCAGGTTATCCCATGCACTTTGATACGCTTTACGCGCAGAGGCGTTGTCTTTCTTCGCAACAAAAATATCACCGCGAAGCTCATCAGCAGTAGCCTTGAACGCAGGCTCTGTCACAGCAGACAAGGTTTTTAAGGCTTCGTCAAATTTGTTTTGTGCCAATTGCGCATCAGCCAAACGTATTTTTACAACCTGTAGCAAACCCTCATCTTTTACTTTTGAGTTTTCAACTTTCTTCAAGGCTTTTTCAGCAGCAGCATAGTCCTGCTTGTCATACGCAAGCTTCGCCATAACAAATTGTGTCTGAATTGCCTGAGCAGAATCGGCATCTTCTTTCACAATTTTATCTGCAGCTTCAGACAAGCTTGCAAAGGCATTGGGCTGACCTGTAGCAGCTTTGGCCTCATCCATCAACTTCTGCACCTTCGCCGTCTGGTTCTGGGCTTCGGCAAGATTTTTCTTTTGCCAGTATTCCCATCCGAAAAAGGCAATCAAGGCAATGAGAATTCCGCTAATGATTGCAGAACCATATTTTTTGGCAAACGACTTTAAACTGTCGAGCTGTTCATCATCACTTAAACTCATGTGATTGTCCTTTTCCTAAATTCTTCAACTTATTGTTTAAATTTTTCAATCAAAAATGGCGTCAGTTCAGTCAAAGCAACTTGAGACTGCTCTGCTGTCGCCAATTCTTTAATGAGAAGCTGCTGTGATTCCCACTCGCGCTCACCCAAGATCATCGCAAAAATCGCACCCGACTGATCGGCCTTTTTCATTTGGCTTTTCATGCTACCTTGTGAACCTGTTTTTAAACGAATCGGGCTATTTGCCGCTTCCAGCTGATCACGAATCTGTTCCGCCAAGACCAACGCCTTGGCTTGATAAGCCGGTTCAGCCAACAAGAAGATTTCGCAATCACGTACTGTTTTGGCCTGTTCGACTTGCTCGAGCAACAGGAGCAAACGCTCCATGCCCATCGCGAAACCAACCGCAGGCACAGACTGATCCGCCTTACCTTTTAACTGCCCAACTAGACCGTCATAGCGACCACCTGCACACACTGTGCCTTGTGAACCCAACATGGTGGTGGTCCATTCAAATACGGTTTTGTTGTAGTAATCCAAACCACGGACTAACTTCTGGTTAATCACAAACTCGATACCTGCATCAGTGAGGTATTGCTGTAATTGCTGGAAGTGATTGATTGAATCTTCTTTGAGGAAATCATGCAACTTGGGTGCATTTTCCAGAATCTTTTGGGTCGACTCAATTTTAGAGTCCAGAATACGCAATGGATTAGTGCTTAAACGACGTTGCGAGTCTTCATCCAGAGCATCTTTGTGCTGATTTAAAAACTCAACCAATGCGGCACGGTATTCTGCACGTTCGTCGGTTTCCCCGAGTGTATTCAACTCAAGTTGAACCTTGTCCGCAACGCCCATACGCTTCCACAAACGTGCTGTCAGTAAAATCAGCTCGGCATCGATATCGGGTGTTGCCACACCAAAGGTTTCTACACCAAACTGATGGAACTGGCGGTAACGGCCCTTTTGCGGTTTTTCATAACGGAACATCGGTCCCATATACCACACACGTGGTGTCGCGCCACGTAACAGGTTATGTTCAAGCAAAGCACGTACACAACCTGCTGTCCCTTCTGGACGTAGCGTCAGTGATTCAGGCGGATTACCCTTGTCAAAAAAGGTATACATTTCTTTTTCAACGATATCGGTCGCATCGCCAATAGCACGTTTGAATAAACCGGTTTGCTCAACGATCGGTAAACGGATCTGTTGATAACCATACGCATCCATTAAAGATGCAAGTTGTTGTTCCAGACTTCTCCAAGCCGCAGTTTGCGTTGGAAGGATGTCATTAAAACCTTTGATAGCGACGATTGAACTCATGATGAACTACGAATAATTTCTTTAGATTTTGCTTCTTCAAGCTCTTGAACACGTTGACGAACCATTGTTTCAATTTCATCAACCAACTGATTTGTGTCGATTAAATGGCTCTTTTCGCCATTACGGTACACCAGTGAACGCGGAGATGCTCCCACGATCCCGATATCCGCTTCTTTGGCTTCACCTGGACCATTCACTTTACACCCGATGACAGATAAGTCCATCGGAGTACGAATATCTTCTAAACGCTCTTCCAGTGCCTGCATCACCTGAATCACATTGAATTCTTGGCGTGAGCAACTTGGGCAAGCAATAAAGTTAATGCCGTTTGAGCGCAAGCCCAACGATTTTAAAATATCAAAACCGATTTTAATTTCATCTTCTGGCTCGGCCGCAAGCGAGATACGCATGGTATCGCCAATGCCTTCCATCAATAGTCCACCAAGCGCAATCGCCGACTTCACCGTACCTGTACGATAGATGCCTGCCTCTGTAACACCGAGGTGCAACGGATTATCAATTTGTTGTGACAATAAGCGGTAAGCATCCATGGTCAAAAATACATTCGACGCTTTTACGCTGACTTTGAACTCATGAAAATCTAAACGGTCTAGAATATCGATATGACGCATTGCAGACTCAAGCAAGGCCTGCCCTGTCGGCTCACCATATTTTGCTTGTAAGTCTTTTTCCAATGAACCCGCATTTACACCGATACGGATCGAAATACCATGATGTTTTGCCGCAGCAACCACTTCACGTACTTTCTGATCTGAACCGATATTGCCGGGGTTAATACGCAAACAGTCCGCGCCATAATCCGCGACAGCCAAAGCAATACGATGATCAAAATGAATATCCGCCACCAGAGGCACGCTCACACGTTTACGGATTGCACCAAATGCCTCTGCCGCTTCCATTGAAGGAACAGAAACACGCATGATGTCTGCACCAGCATCTGCACAGCGCTGGATTTGCGCCACGGTCGCATCGACATCACAAGTTTCAGTATTCGTCATACTTTGAACACTAATCGGGGCATCACCACCGACATACACTGAACCGACACGGATTTTACGTGTTGGACGGCGTTTAATTGGGTTCACAATCATCGTATAGCTCTACTCTTTGTCATTAACGAGACAAACGGAATTCTGCTTTTCCATTGACGGTATATGGAGACAATGAAATTTGTTCCTGATTTAGCACCAGAGATACAGCGGTCGCATCATCCAAACGAATCTGGAATGGAGACTGACCACTCAGATTCAAGGTCGATGCCTGACGACCTGTTGCCAATACTTTACCTGTTGCGTCCACAATATGCACAGAGGTTGGACGGTTAAAGTTCAGGACTAATTGGTCACCAGATGTTGCTGCCGTTGTATTTCCGCTCATTGGTAGAATTTCAACTTCAGAGTTTTTAATCTTTGGTACATCCGCATCATCCTTATGGCTTGATGTCCAATTCTGTACAGCCACGACCGCTAACCATGCCAACAATGCAACAGCCGCCACAATCGCAATGCGTTTCAACCATTTACGGTTACGTACGCTTTTCGAACCTGACAATTTCCCCATGATTTTAATCGGAGAATTATTCAAGGCATGGCTGGCTTTAAGACCTGTATCATTAACATAGATTTCATCAAAACGCTGAATAATCGCACTTGCATCCGCATTTAAATGCTTTGCATAAGCACGATAATAACCTTTGATAAAAGTCGCTTCTGGCAATGACTTATAATCATCTTGCTCTAATGCCGTCAAGGTTTTGACAGGCATGTTCAATACGTTTGCAATCTCTTCAATTTCTTTCTTTTGTGCAATACGAATTTGACGCAAATACTCACCAGGTCGTTGAATATTTCCTAACGCAGACGATGGCGAGGTTGAGCCAGTTGGCTGATGTGAATTTGGATTTATTTCCATACGGCCTCAGTACTGTACTGTAATTGCAAATAACGTTGATATTCTGGACTATCAGGAAATAAAGCGCGTAACTGATTGACTAACACTTGCATTCCTAACTGATCCGCATTTGCGCGAGCAATGCGTAAACCAATCCAAAGCGCACGAGCACCCTGGTTTTTCTGACCTACATTACGAACATATTGTTCGTATAGTTGCGATGCGTCTCTATTATTTTGTTGCAAATAGAAAATTTCCGCCAACTCTAACATTGAAATTGTTGCGTTTCGATTCGCTTGTAGCGCCTGTTTGAATGATTTTTCAGCATTCGCAACATCGCCAAGTTTTAAATAGATTCGCCCCAGGTTTTCTAGCGACTGAAAACGCTGATCATAACCCAGGGTTGCGCCCGCACGGGTAAATTGCTCAATGGCTTCATTATAGCGTTGCTGCTGGTACAAATATGTACCGTAATTATTACGGGCCTGAGCGTTATCTGGTTCGGTAGAAATAGCGCGCTTAAAATAAGACTCCGCTTTTTCCATATTAGCTGCACTACCTTCTTGTTGCAGCAAGATGCCCATCATCATATTGGCGTTGGCATCTCGGGAATTCAGTTTTAACGCCTGATCAAGCGAACGCTTGGCTGAATCCAGATCACGTGTACGAATATATTCTGCCGCAAGTTGCGTACGCACCTGTACCGCTTTTTCCGGATCTTTTTTTAATGTTGTAGATGGCGTCTGGCAAGCTGTTAAGCCCAGTAAAGTAAACACAACAGCTGTCGCTATAATCGTTTTTGATCGAGTTGTATTCAACGCTTTTTCCCCAAGTTTTATCCTTGTGTGCGCAATATTTCTTGTCGTTGCGCCACTTTCTTTTTCCACTGTTCAGCACGACGAGTACGGTCAGCCACCTGTCCTACCAATTGTCCACACGCCGCATCGATATCATCACCACGTGTCTGACGAATCGTACACACAAATCCGGCATCCGACAAAGTTTTTTGGAACGAAATAATACGGTTACGGCTCGAACGGCCATATGGTGCATGCGGGAACGGATTAAATGGAATCAGGTTGATTTTACTTGGTAAGTTTTTCAATAATTTTAACAATTGCTGTGCATGCTCAGGTTGGTCATTGACCCCTTCAAGCATCACATATTCAATCGTGACATGGCGACGAGAGCTTTCATTGCCATCTTTGCCCAAATAACGTTGGCAAGCCGCAATCAGTTGCTGTAACGGATATTTTTTATTGATCGGCACCAATTCATTACGCAGTTCATCATTAGGTGCATGCAGTGAAATTGCCAATGCAACATCAATATCCTGCGCCAGTTGATCAATCTTCGGAACAACACCAGAAGTCGATAAGGTCACACGGCGCTTCGACATGCCATAAGCAAAATCATCCAGCATCAACTGCATAGAACTTAGAACAGCATCATAATTGAGTAAAGGTTCGCCCATACCCATCATAACCACATTGGTCACGGTACGTTCACGCTCTGCAACAGGAACATCTTCCATGTAGGAGTAGTTCGCCATCCACAACTGACCAATAATTTCCGCTGGAGTTAAGTCACGCTGGAAACCTTGCTTACCGGTAGAACAGAATGAGCAATCCAGTGCACAACCCACTTGTGAAGAAATACACAAGGTTTTACGCGCGCCAGTTTTATCATCTGCTGGAATCAATACGGTTTCAACCAGCGAACCATCACCATCACCGACACGGAATACCCACTTACGGGTACCATCTTTGGAATAGTTACGATGCACCACTTCAGGCGCTTTAATTTCACAAATTTTTTCTAATTTTTCACGTAATTTTCCTGAGATATTGGTCATCTCAGCAAAATCTGTCACAAAATATTGATGAATCCATTTCATGACCTGACCGGCGCGAAACTTTTTTTCGCCCAGATCTTCAAAGAATTTTTCCAGTTCAGCTCGAGACATGCCAAGTAAATTGACTTTATGCTCGGCAGCTTGAACGACAGGCGTAGTAACAGACTGTTGTTTTTCATCTAAATTTTCTGATGAAACGACCACTGCAGAACTCATGTATATTTACCTAAACAATATCAGCGCTAAAAAATACTGTGCATTATTTGCACAATACAATCAATAAGAAATAAAAAACCAGATAAGTAGTATACCACTTATCTGGCTCGAATACTTTGGATTAACGAGTGCGTGGGCAAATCTCGTTATCAGCAAAGAAGTAAGCGATTTCGCGCTCAGCAGAAGCAACTGAGTCAGAACCGTGAGCAGCGTTTTCGTCGATGCTTACAGCGAAGTCAGCGCGGATTGTGCCTGGAGCCGCTTCTTTCGGGTTCGTTGCGCCCAAGATATCACGGTGAGCAAGAACTGCGTTTTCGCCTTCAAGAACTGAAACAACCACTGGACCAGAAGTCATGAATGCAACGAGGTCAGCAAAGAAACCGCGTTCTTTGTGCTCAGCATAGAAACCTTCAGCATCAGCTTGAGAAAGGTGTTTCATTTTAGTAGCAACGATCTTCAAACCTGATTTTTCGAAACGAGCAAAGATGTCGCCGATGTGGTTTTTAGAAACTGCATCTGGTTTTACGATAGATAAAGTACGTTCAATCGCCATGATTGACTCCTATTATGGTCTAAACTAAAAAATTTGCCGCATTATACCGATGTCATCGTTAATAATCAGCTTGAATATGCAAAAGTTCAGCGATTTCTGACGAATTTTTAACGAACTTCATCCAGCCAGGCCATTTGGATGGCTTCAAGCAAACCTTCGGTTGATTTATTCGGATCATCACTAAAGTCTGGTAAAGCACACACCCAGGCATGCAAATCCGTGAATCGCACCCATTGCGGATCGACATCTGGATGTGCTTCGGTAAGTTCAATTGCAATATCAATCGTATCTGTCCAGCGTAAGCCCATATAACAACCTGAATAAATGTATGTGATTGAGCCTACTTTAACAAAACACCGGATTTAAGAGATAGTGTTGAAGTGCTAAATTGTCGCTAAAACGCTTGTAAAATGCGTTACAGAACCAGATTAAAGCTCGGTGCCAGCAAAATGATCGCACTTGCCACCGATGCACCAATCATTGCACCGACAATGACATCGCTTGGATAGTGTAGTCCCAGAATCATTCGTGACAATGCGACCAAGATCGTAAACGGTAGCATCAGGGTCAATAACAGGGGCTGGATATAACCCAAAGTGATGGTGACCATGACCGCATGTAAGGTGTGACCCGAAGGGAAACTGAAATGATCGAGTGGTCGCTCCCCCAAGACAATGACCTGATGCACCTGATAAGGTCTTGGACGGGTAGTTTTATGTTTTAAAAACTTATAAATCAAGGTGCCTACAGAACCCGCCCCGATCAGATACAAGATCTGCACCCCGTATGCCAAGCCATGCATCGCCCAAACTGACAGCAACATGACATACCAAAATGGCCCATCACCCAATCGGCTGATCGTTTTAAAAAATAAAGCGATACGTTGCGACTGTGAAAGATGGTTGAGATAGACACACCCTTTTAAATCGAGATCCAGCATTTTTATTTTTGCATTTTGAAATTTCATACTTTTTCTCCTCTTCAGGATTTAGGTCGGCGTCATGGGAGACTCCTCACGACCTGATAAAATGCATGTTCTAATTGTTGTACCGGAAACTGCCAGCTGCTGTGTTGTACGCTTTCGCTGGCCAGTAAGCCCATTTGTCTCAATTGCGGTAGCGCAGGTAAATGACAAATGGATTGAATAAAATCTGTGGTCTCTCCAAGCTGGCTCAACCAGCCGGTGACCCCATGCCGAACATGTTGATGGGCGCAAACATAATCGTAGGCCACCACTGCTAAACCACTGGCAATGGCTTCTAACACCACATTTCCGAAGGTATCAGCCTGACTGGCAAAGGTAAACACATCGGCACTAGCATAAGCCGCCGAAAGTGCTTTCCCGCTCAGGCTCCCCATAAAGATCACATCACTGGATTGCGCCATTTTGCTCAGACGTGTCTGGTCTGGCCCTTCGCCCACAATCACGAATTTAGTGTTTTTGCCTTGTTGTGCCTGTAAGGCATGGAAACTCTTGATCAGCACATCGACTTCTTTTTCAGGTGACAAACGCCCGACATATAGCATGACACGAGTATCTGCATCAGCGCCCCATTGTTGGCGAAGCTGTTCTGAACGATGTTTCGGTGAAAACTTTTCCGTATCCACACCACGCCCGACCACCACCAAAGGACAGGTCACGCCAAAACCGCGTAAAGCCTGTTCGGTATATTGACTGGGTACGCATGTGACATCAGTACTGTTATGAAACCAGGTCAGATAACGTTGAATCGGCTTGACCAAAAAAGCCAGATCAAAGAACCGGCTAAAGTCATGAAAGGCTGAATGGAAGCCACTCGACACTGCAACCTTTCGCGATTTTGCAGCCTGCAAAGCGGTTAATCCCAAAGGCCCTTCTGTGACGATATGCACCACATCCGGCATAAACTTCTCAAAGGCTTTGGACACCTTGAGATATTGTGGCCATCCGAATTGCACACTCGGATATTTGGGAATCGGCTGAGACATCACCAGACATTCCTGATCGGGATGGAATTCGGTACAGACTGCTTTTTGTGTGGGACGTACCAGTAAAATTTTATGTCCAAGTCGCTGTAAACCTTGACATAACTGCATCATGGATAAAGCCACACCATTAATTTCTGGGGGCCAGGTTTCAGTCACAATCGCGATACGGAGACGAGGACGAACCAGATCATGCAGTTCAGACAATTCATCTTGTTTATTTTTGAGTTGCTTCCTTTTAAAGTAAAATTTAAAATTTTCAGGAAACTCTTGCTTGAATAGAGATGTCGCGTATGTACTCTGCATATCGCCATCCATTTGTGTCGTTATTTTCATACTTTTAGCTTATAAGCATTTTTTGACACTTTAATGATCAGTGTATGACAGTTTTTTGACAGTCTTAAAATAAAAAATGCCCATTTTCCCAGCAAAAATGGGCATCTAAAAATAGCACTGCATCCATCAGGCAAGCGGGTTATCTACCGCAAAAAGCTGCTGATCTTCTAAACGTAATGCCACCAATTGTTGCCCCCAGACACAGCCACCATCTACATTCTGAATTTGAGCATTAATGGTCTTGCCCTGCAAAGCAGCCCAATGTCCAAAAATCAACTGATGCGTTTGTGCTGCCTGACTTTCAAACTCAAACCACGGTTGAAAACCCACTGGCATCGGCGCATCTAGGGCATCTTTAAATTCAAACTCCAGACGACCTTGGGCATCGGTTAAGCGCATACGGGTCAGATAATTGGTGATACAACGCAACCGTGCCATACCTGTCAGCTCATCTGACCACAGATCCGGCTGTGAGCCATACATTTCTGCCAGAAAAGCATCCAGCACCGAGAGATCTTCATGCGCAACAACCTGTTGCACTTCTTGTGCCAATGCAACTGTCTTTTCAGCGCTCCAGATACAGGGTACGCCCGCGTGAGTAATCAAGGTGTGTTGATTTGGAGACAGACTTAAAGGCTGTTTACGTAGCCAGTCAATCAGCTCATCGCCATCAATTGCGTCAATCACTTCCTGGGTATGGTCTTTTTCTTTGGCTTTTTTAAAGCCACGCGCACAGGCAATCAAGGTCAGGTCATGATTACCCAACACCGTTGCAGCGGCCCCACGGTCAGCCAACTTTTTAATAAAGCGTAAGGCACCGACCGAGTTTTCACCACGCGCCACCAGATCGCCAGCGAACCATAAAAAGTCTTGGTCCGGATCAAAGCGGATTTCTTTCAGCAACGCTTTTAGTGCTTCAAAACAGCCTTGCACATCACCAATGACATAATTATAGCGCTTAGACATCAGGCCACCATCTGATCGGAAAGCGCCACGAAATCTGCCAGACTTAAGGTTTCTGGACGCGCCATCGGATCAACCCCAGCTTTTTCAAAGCCATCTTCCACCAGCATGCCTTTTAAGCTATTACGCAAGGTTTTACGGCGTTGAGTAAATACATGTCCTACCAAACGCGCTAACGCTTTCTCATTTTTTGCCACAATCGGTTTGGTTTCGTAAGGCTCTAAACGGAATACTGCCGAGGTGACTTTTGGTGGCGGGTTAAATGATCCCGGTGGTACTTCAAACAAGAAAGTTGGTTTGCAGTAATACTGAATCATAACCGACAGACGACCATACTCTTTGGTATTGGGTGTTGCGGTAATACGGTCCACCACTTCTTTTTGCAACATGAAATGCATGTCTTTGACTTTGTCACCAAACTCCAAGAGATGGAACAACAGTGGTGTTGAAATATTATAGGGTAAATTCCCTACCACGCGCAGTGGGCGGCCTTCCTGAAACAGCTGGGTAAAGTCGTACTTCAAGGCATCTGCTTCAACAATGGTCAAACGCTCAGGATGTGGTACACGGCCTGGCAAGCCTGCTGCCAAATCACGGTCCAGTTCAACTACGGTCAATGCATCACACTCACCAATTAACGGTGAGGTCAATGCTGCCAGACCAGGGCCAATTTCAACAATGTTTTCGCCCGCACGAGGATTCACTGAGCGTACAATTTTGGCAATCACACGTTGATCATGTAAAAAGTTTTGACCAAAACGTTTTCGAGCCTGATGCCCTTCATCTTTAGGGTTTAGGGCATTAATTTGATACATATATTTATACTCAATATTTGAAACTTAATTCCCCCCTCTTTTATAAAGAGGGGCTGGGGGAGATTCTTGCCAAATCAAGTGCTAAATCCACTGCAACATGCAAGCTCGATGCTTTTGCCTGTCCAGTGCCTGCAAGAGAGAGTGCCGTACCATGATCGACAGAAGTTCGAATAAATGGCAAGCCTAATGTAATGTTTACTGCTTCACCAAAGCCCTGTGATTTTAACACAGGTAAGCCCTGATCGTGATACATCGCTAAAACAGCATCTGCATCTTTGAGATTTTCCGGGGTAAACAAGGTATCTGCTGGCAAACTCAGGCTCATGTTTACGCCCTGCGCTCGATAGCTTTCCAGCACCGGATTAATCACCTCAATTTCTTCACGACCTAAATAGCCACCCTCGCCCGCATGCGGATTTAAACCACATACCAAGATCCGCGGAGCAGAAATTTTAAATTTGGTTTTTAAGTCATGAATCAGGATATCAAGCACCTGATGTAAACGTTCTGGACTAATGGCAGCAGGCACATCGCGCAACGGCAAATGAGTGGTTGCCAGAGCCACCCGTAGCGTTTTGGTCGCCAGCATCATCACCACACGATCAACACCAGCAAACTCCTGATAAAACTCGGTATGTCCGCTAAACGCGATGCCCGCCTCGTTGATAATGGACTTTTGTACAGGCGCCGTGGCCACACCGACACTTTGTCCGGACATGGCATAATCAGCCGAACGACGCAATTGCTCCAATACATAAGCCGCATTGGCAGAGTCTAACTGCCCTAAATTCACCGGTTTTGCCAAAGGCACATGTTCAACAAAGAGTTGCCCCTGCAAACTCGATGCTACTTGTCCCTGATAAGCAATCAGTTCAACATTTAAACCGAGTAGATTGGCACGTTGCTGCAACATTTCGATATCAGCCAATACCACCAGCGGCCGCTCATCAATCCGTTTCGCCAGACTCAGACAGATATCTGGACCAATTCCAGCGGGTTCACCTGAAGTGACATATAAAGGAAGCATATCTAGCGCCAGTCTTTTTGATTTCCTGCTAGTGTAACCAAAATCTAAAAGCAGCTATAGCCCTACCTTTTTATAAATTCTGTTGAAAGATCAGCAATAGCCCTTTATTACAGTACATACAGCCAAAAAAGTAATGGCTCTTCGTTAAAATCAACACGGTCTTGCCTAAACCCTTGCTAAGTTCAGCCTTTATAAAGGTCAAAATATGAGTGTTGAAGTATTTAGTCTTCCGGTTTTCGTGGCAAATGAAATTCGGCATTTAACCAGCCAAGGACATGCGCAAGTTCTGACAAGCAAATCAGGACTCCAGCAACCCCAATAGCAATGGTCAACCATTTCCACAGTTGGCGATGGGTCTGGCTAAAACGCTGCGCTGGAATGCAGAAAAAAATCAGCCCACCAGCCAAATAAAGCAGATATGGAAAAGGTGTGAAATGCATAAACATGCTGACTAAGGCCACGCCGACCATCCCGCTAAAACCGTAATAGATTCCAAACCCGGTGATCAGAATGAAATAAGTTGTGATTAGGCCGAACAGACAGCCCAATAGAAATTGTTTTACGCGCAGCATCATGAGTCTTTTTTATTTGGATTCATACTCATAAAACATTATTTTATCCGTTCAATCAAGCTGATGGATCAGCGTTCAGGCAGCACAGCTTTAGACAGGTTCTGTGGAACAAGATTGGAAGGAACAAATTCGACCTTTCGTGTCCATGGATTCACTTTGGGCTGTGCCTTCTTCTCCGGCTGCGCCAAAGCCATTTCTTCTTTTTTTTCACTCACGGCAACCGTACTTACTGCCTTGTCAGCAAAAGGGTTGTTGATGCTGTCTTTTTTTTCTGCGGCTGGCAGCGCCTGCTGAAGTGGAGCTTCTTTTTTCTCAAGTGCTGTGGTGTTCACGACTGTACTGGCTGGACGGGCATAAGCAGCGACCATAGCCCCTTGCTTTACGATGGTCTGGGTGGTCGGTGCGGGTAACTGAGGTGCGGGAGTTGCCAACGTAGTACTTGATGTCCCTTGCAGATTCAGCGGATCTACCGGAATTTCAATGGCTTTCATTTCAGCGGTAACCGCCATTGCAGGATCAATATGATCGTTGCCACGACTTTCCAGCACTTCAAGTTTACGGCTAGTGCCCTCTTTCGGCTGGAATTCAGAATAATTGGTCACACTGGTCTGATCGACCCATTTATACAGTCGTCGTGCATGGGTCTGGGTCGCACAAACACCCACCAGCAAGGTGACTACAACCATTTTTGTAGAAAACGACAACTTCATCAAATTCCCCGAGAGAAGAGGTAAATACTTCTATTTATTTCAAATAATTGGCATAAAAAATAATAGGTTAATCCCGGTGCTGTCTCAAGCGAAATAACAGACCCTGCAACTCACCGCCGATTAGTTCCCAATTCAGTCACATTGCAGCAATTTCTGGCTTCGGTAGCGTTTTTTTCTTGTGCATGGATATAAACTCATGTAGAATTCGGTCTCCTTTTGTTTGGACAGATTCCACCGTCCAAACCAACTATAATAGGTAGTGGTTTAAATGAAAACTCTCAGCGCTAAGCCAGCTGAAGTTCAACACGATTGGTATGTTGTTGATGCTTCTGGCAAAACTTTAGGTCGCCTTGCGACTGAAATCGCTCGTCGTTTACGCGGTAAGCACAAAACTTCTTATACTCCTCACGTTGACACTGGCGATTACATCGTTGTGATCAATGCTGAACAAGTTCAAGTGACTGGTAACAAATCACTTGATAAGAAATACTATCGCCATACTGGTTTCCCTGGTGGTATCCGTGAGACTAACTTCGAGAAGTTAATTGCTCACAAACCTGAAGCTGTTTTAGAAAAAGCGGTTAAAGGTATGTTACCAAAAGGTCCTCTTGGTTATGCAATGATCAAAAAAATGAAAGTGTACGCTGGTAGCGAGCATCCTCATACTGCTCAACAGCCACAAGTTTTGGACATCTAAGGGATACAGCACATGGCTACTAATTATGGTACAGGTCGCCGTAAGACCGCAACTGCACGTGTTTTCTTGTCAGCTGGTACAGGCAAACTCGTAATCAACAATCGTACTTTAGAGCAATATTTCGGTCGTGAAACTGCTCGTATGGTTGTACGTCAGCCTTTAGAACTTTTAGAAGTTACTGAAAAATTTGACCTTTACATCACTGTTAAAGGTGGTGGTATTGGTGGTCAAGCTGGCGCTATCCGTCACGGTATTACTCGTGCATTGATCGCTGCTGACGAAAACTTAAAACCTGCTCTTCGTCAAGCTGGTTTCGTTACTCGTGATGCTCGTGAAGTTGAACGTAAGAAACTTGGTTTACGTAAAGCACGTAAACGTCCTCAATTCTCTAAACGTTAATCGTTTTACGAATTGGACAAAAAAACCTCGGATTTTCCGAGGTTTTTTATTGCCTATGATTTATTACTTCTTTTTAGAACAATCCATGACGGCATCGCCCATGCCATCGGTAGCAGCAAATTCGGTAACGGTACAGCCATTTTGCTGATAACTTCGGGTAGGTTTCGAAAATTGATGATCTTTCGGAATCGGTGCATTACAAGGTTGCCCAGTTTTTTCATGTACCATCTGGATCGGTCCAGCATTAAAAATGGTCACCTGACAGCCTTTGACCACATACTGCTTTTTAATGCCACCATATTGTTGCCCACTATCATCATCAGCCCCAGCAGCAATCACGGCATCAGCTGCCGCCTCACTCTCTACCGAAGAACTATTGCTCTGCCCCACTCCCTTAGGCGAACCCGCACAACCACCTAGTAACAACACACCACACAATACAATCAGGTAATCTCGTTTCATTCTATTTTCTCTCATTGAACTTATTGAATAATAAATCTATTCTGTAAGGCTCATATTATTAATGTTTAAGTGCTTTCCAACGTTAATTTTAGTATTCTAAACAGTCAATCAGAATTTTTTGGATTTATGTCTTTAGAAAATCCCCCAAGCCCTGTGCAAGGCATCACGCTTTATAGTCATGCAGATGATTTCCGCTCACACTGGATTCGTTTTTTACTGGCTGAAAAACAAATCAAATATCAGCTCATTATTACTGACCATGAAGATGAGGATTTGGCAGACCTCAATCCCTACAATCAGCTGCCGATGTTGATTGAACAAAACCTAAAGCTATTTTCAGCCAACGTGATTGCTGAATATCTAGATGACCGTTATCGCCAGAATAAACTCTATGCCGATGCACCGATGGCCAGAGCAGAACAGCGACAATATATCTGGCGCTTTGAACAGGACTGGTTCAAACTGGCAGATCATATGCTCAGACATGCCGATAGCCTGAACCTGAAACAAAAACAAAAGGCGCAAAAAGAACTCAGGGATACCTTGATCTCACTGACACCCCTGTTTCAGCATTTTCCATTTTTCATGTCAGAAACCTTCTCCATTCTGGACTGCATGCTAGCCCCGATCTTCTTGCGTCTTAAAAGTATGGGAATCGAATTACCGGCACAGCATTGCCGACCGATTTTCTTGTATTGTCATCGTATCTTTAGCCGCCCATCTTTCATTAAATCAATGACAGCTCAAGAAAAAAACAGCTACAATGAATTGATTTCTACGATTTAATAAGTTTTTCAATTATGTCTGAGCAAATAACTTTTACGCCTACACGCCCATACCTTGCTCGTGCCATTTATGAATGGATTTGCGATAACCAGCTGACGCCTTATTTGTTAGTGGATGCAACCCAACCGCACACAGATGTTCCGCTACAATTTGTAAAAGATGGGCAAATTGTTTTGAACCTCGCACCGCATGCAGTGCATCAGCTGCATATGAGTAATGATGCGATCACTTTCTCCGCCCGTTTTGGCGGTGTTGCCAAAGAAATTTATGTGCCTATCCGTGCCGTACTTGGAATTTATGCCAGAGAAAATGGACAAGGCCTATTCTTTGATCCTTCTGAATATGAAGATATGGAAGAAACTGCTGCACCAGAAACAGAACAAACCAAGCAAGAAGCAGAACCTACGAAAAAGAAACCTTCACTCAGAATTTTAGATTAAGCAAGGAGAGACACAATGGCATTTGACTTGGTTCAGTATTTTGCTGAACAGATTAAAATTCAAAAACCGCAGCTTTTTAGCCAATATTCTCCAAAAGAAAAACAGTCTTATATTGATGAAGTCAATATTTTAACTCTTGGACAATTAATCAGCCTATGGAAACAGAATCCCCAGAAACTTTATCAGGAAGTTCAAACCGCTGATCCGCTTTATATCCAAGAGATTGCTCGTCACCTGACCACCTCCCCGCATAATCAGTCTGAGCTTAAAGCGGCTGAACTCGAAAATAGTGTTTCAGAAGTATTGGCCTTACAACTGGCGGAGTTAAAGCAGCTTGACCAGACCGGCAGCTTCGGACAAACCGGACTGACCGAACTGTTAATGGGTCAAATTGAACATCTATCCGGCCAAGCGGAAGACTGGGTCTGGTCAACCAACCATTTGACAGAGTTACTGGGCTCTAAACCAGTTGTTCAAGAAGAGGTTTCTCTTGAAGCCACCATGCAGGAGTTTAACCAGATGGTAAATCAGGCCAAACCTGCGGCTCATGAGCCGCATGAAGCTGCTGATATTGTCCCGCCAGTGGTACCTGGCTGGGCCTATCTTGTTTCTCCTTTGGTAGCATTGGTCATTCTTATATTTTTGTATTGTTCATATTGCCAGTTAATCTCTGGCTGATTTGAGATAAGCCGATAAAGAAAGAATTAAATTCTTTCTTTATCATCATTTTAGTAGAAAATTAATCATTATTAAAATAACAATTCAAACTTTCTAATTAATAAATTTACATTTATTTACAATCCCAATTACATATTTATCTCAATTATTAATGTGAATAAAATCACACTAACAATTAATTATTCATCTTAATTAATATTTTTATTTGTTAATCTGACAAAAAATGTCAATTATTAGCACTCCTTAAATTTCAATTAATCTAAAGCATGATTGATTTAATAAAAGAGTTTCCTATAATAAATTTATCTACTTTTGAAAACTAATCAAAAACAAAAGTAGTGTATATATAAATTCATAAACAAAGATGTATCAGTAGAGATAAAATCATGGCTAAAATTTCATTAGAAAGCTTAACAAATATTGATGGGTTCGTTGCAGCAGCATTAGTAGATACAGAAAGCGGTTTGGCGCTAGCAACACAAGGTGGGGGTTCACTGGATTTAGAATTGGCAGCTGCTGGTAATACCGAAGTTATCCGCGCCAAACGCCGCGTAGCCAACTCATTGAAACTTAACGATGATATTGAAGATATCCTGATCACCTTAGGTAAGGCATATCACTTGATCCGTCCATTAGAAAGCAATGGCAATTTGTTCCTTTATCTTGTTTTAGACCGTACCAAATCAAATCTTGCCATGGCGCGTCACGAACTTAAAACCTTCGAAAAAGAGTTAGATTTTGCTTAATTCTTAATTTAAAAATATTTAATATATTAGGTTTCTTGTATATATTTCTATTTTATTTATCCATTATCATAAAATAGAAATAATACAAGTTGCCTATTATTAGCCTTTAGTATAATGGCTATTTTTTGCAGTCCAATATTTTAAAAACATTAAAGTGATACTATGAATGGACATTGCATTAATATCGCAATTTCAGGTATAAGTTTAAAAGTTTCAGATGAATTAAAAATAGAACTTAGAAAAACCATACCACACGAGTTTGGCATAAACTGGATCAATATTGCCGATCCCAATATCGACTTACTATTAATCAATGAAAATTTCTTCGAGTCCGAAGGCATTCAACGCATTTTAAAACAAAAACAATTACCCTGCTTAAAAGTGGCGAAAGGAGAAGGCTCACATCATATCGAACAACACAATACCCTGTATTTACCGTTTCAGCATAGCGAGGCATTAAAAAACTGGATTCAGTTTCGTCTACTGAGCTATCTCTCTCATCAACAATCCCAGCAACCCAAGACCGAACGCGTTTCCAGCCACAATGCCATTAATGAAAAATATTTGACGGATATGCTCAATCCCGAGAATGCCAGACTGCATCTTTTTGATGGTCACGGCACCTTGGCCATCATCGATACACGGAGTCAAATTGCCTGGCTGGAGCCGACACGCATTCATACCAAAACCAATCACAGCTTTAAATACGAATTTGCAACCACCTCCAATTTCACTAAAGTTTCCCGTAAAGTGGAATATAACTTACAGGACTGGGTCTGGAATCTGTTTTGGCACTCGATCGAATTCCAACGCCTGGCACCCAATGAAAATGAATATTATAAAATCGAATACTGGCCGCAGCCTGCTCAAAGCGAAGGTCGTAAAACCGCCCTCCTACTTTCAGCCTGCTTTATACAAGGCGCGCAACTTTATCAGGTCGCCACACAGCTAAAACTTCCCATTCAAACGGTTCAACAGTTTATTGCGGCCTGCATGATTTCGAACAATGGCGGCATTATTCCTGCTTCAGAAAGTCATTACCTAAAAACAGAAGCTGAGGAACAAACAATTGAACAAAAAGGTTTTTTAAATAAATTTTTCGGCAAAATCAGACGCCGCTTTGGGCTTTAAGGAATACTATGATTCTCCAACAATATAAAATTGTCTTTGCAGGAAGCATGGGCGCAGGAAAAACCGAAGCGATTAAATCGCTTTCAGAAATTCCTGTGCTTGCGACTGAGGCATTAAACACAGACAGTCAGGCCCATAACAAGATGCAGACCACGGTAGGGATTGATTATGGTGAAATTACGCTGGATGACGGGGTAAAGATCGGCTTGTACGGGACACCAGGTCAATCACGTTTTGATTTTATCTGGCCAGTGATCTGCCAAGGTGCCTTGGGCGTTATTTTACTGGTCGACCATAACAGCAAAGTGCCGATTGAAGAACTTGAAGCCTATCTGGAAACTTTTAAAGATTATACCCAGAATATTTCAATTGGCATTACCCATGTCGATGAAAACAAAGAACAGCCAACCAAGATCTATCGGGACTGGCTGATTCAGAATGACTACCACTATCCTCTGTTTTTTATCGATGCGCGTAAACAAGAGCATATCTTGCTCATGATTGAATCTCTTATTGCAGCATTAGAAGTCAATTTAAAAGCAACAAATTAATTACTTTATAAAAGAGAAGAATTATGTTCAGTATTCCCAGTCAGCAACGTACCGCACCCAAAGAGCTGATCCAGTTTGCCAAGGCTCAAGCCAATGATATTCTGATGAATATTCGAGGGGTGGATTATATTATGCTCTGCTCAACAGACGGGTTTGAACTCGCGGCAATTTATAAGAAAAACCCGTATAACAGTACCAAGCTGGCTGCTGTCAGTAGTTCAATTCTGGCCATGGTCACGGCTTTTCTGAATGAAATCCAGTTAACCGGATGTCAAAGTATTACGCTAGATGCTGAAAATGGTAAGGCGATCCTGACCTCTATCCCGGCTCAGCATCATCCGATGGTTATGGTGACCTTAAGTAACAAGGACGTATTATTAGGCCAGCTTCTTTATAGCCTAAAGCAGGCCAGTACGGCGATTTCCGAAGCAGATCAAGCCTAAACACCTCATAAAATAACTAATCTGACAGGGTGTCATCCTTGTCAGATTTTTTTCATTTTATCCCTCATAGAATTTGCATCCACCTGTTTATTTTCGTTTATGAACACTTGTATATTTTTACGATCTTAGAAAGATTTTGTACCCCGTTTAGTTCTCTCTAAAATATTCATAACTATAAATAAGATAGAGTTTTCAAAACATCAGATGAATGGTCATTAATTTAAATGATTTAGCAATATTTTTTCATTATTATAATTTTCGAACAAATAACGATCATAGATTTTTCATAAATGAATAATTTTAATAACACATCTCGTTTTTGTTCCAACATAATGAACACGATGGAGAGAAAAATGAAGCTGAAAAGCTTAAAACTCGGCGCAGGGGTTGCGTTATTGATTAGTGGTTTTTCGAGTCAGCAGGCGATGGCTGATTCCTATGTTTTTGTGACCAATACCACACCGCAAACGGTATCGGTACAAGTCAATCAGACGGGAGCAGCCTTACAGCAAGGCAATGAATGGGCACAGGAAGCCACACAAATCGCCCCTTATGAAACCAAACGTATTTTAAGGATCAACCGTTATACCGGGATCAAATCCGGTAAAACCTATAACTTTGATACTGTCGTCAGCAGTGGCAACTCACAAGTGACTTTAAAGCAGACCATGACTGGCACCTGGTCTGGCAGCAACATACAGCATGGCATCCAAACCGCGACAACAACATCACCGTGGTATTCAGATCGTAATGTTCATCGGATTAATACCACTTATGCAGGTTTATCCGCTCAGGCTGCGGTAAAAGCCGAATATACCGGCGGTTATGATGACTTCCACTACACCATCCATCAAAACACCGTTCCAGAACCGGTTTCAGCCAGTGCCGATGAACTTAAAGTCCTGACTTATAATATTTATGCCCTGCCTATGGTGGCGAGTAAAATTAGCGAACGTCTGGCTGAATTGCCCAATCATTTAAACGGCTACGATGTGATTATGATGCAGGAAGCCTTTGCCTCATCACGCACAGACATGTTGAATCAACTGGCACAACAATATCCGTATCAAACCCATATTCCTGTCGGTTCGGGCTATAACCTGTTTGACAGTGGTCTGGTGATTATCAGCCGCTATCCGATCGTGAAAACAGCACAATTGATTTATCCGGACTGTACTGGCACCGACTGCTTTGCCGATAAAGGCGTACTCTATGCTGAAATCATTAAGAATGGTAAGGCCTATCATGTGACATCAACCCATACTGCATCTTTTGATACCGATGCCGCACGCGCATTACGCCAGACCCAGTTCAAACAGATTCGCCAATTGGTCAATCAACAAAATATTCCAAGTTTTGATGCCGTGCTGATGGGCGGAGATTTCAATGTGAATAAACTGTTATGGCCGCAAGATTATCAAGACATGCTGACCAACCTGAATGCAACCGCAGCACCAAGTACAGGTTATACCGCTTCGACCTTTGATCCACGTGTGAATAAGCTGGCAGGAGCGGCAGGTTCTGGCGGTTCAAATGTGGAATATCTGGACTATATTGTGGCGTCCAATAACCATCGTCAGCCAACACAGTCACGTAATGATGTGCGTATTCTGCGCAGCACGGCTGACTCTCTGTTCATGACCTGGGATCTCTCTGATCATTTCCCGGTGATGGGTCAATTTAATTACACGCCATAAACGGAATGCGGTATGAATAAAAGACTATTGCTGACAATAATTATTGTTGTCGTGGTCTTGGTTGCGATTGTAGTCTGGAAGAGCACCGCCTCTTCCGCTGCAGTCCAGCACACCAAATCCACCACAGCATCTCAGGATTCATCAACACAGATGAGTGATGACAGCATGCCAAATAAAAGCAAGGACGAAATTTTTCAGGACTCACTTTTAAAACAACTCAAAACATTGCAACAACAACCCGGCAATATCACTGAATTTCTGAATGATTTTAAAGCCAGTTGTCCTGTCTCTGACTGTAATGCAGCGCTCGCAAAAGCTTTGGCCAATTATCCAGATCAAAACTTTGCACATTTGGTTGAGAGCTTATTAAAGCGCATGCCGCAATATGAACAGCAGATGCAAAATACAGTCTTATCAACATCTTTATCCCCAAAAGAACGCTTTGATGCATTGTGGAAACTCAGGGAACAGACCTTAGGCCAAGCCGAAGCCATGCTTGGCTTTGGGCAAGAACGACAGTATGCAGATTATCATTTTGCCTATCATGATCTGGCCCAGAAACAGAATCTGAGTGCTGAACAACGTTTAAAAGCTTTTGAACAGTTGCAACAGCAATATCCTGCTGCAACTCAGCAGGAAAGCAAGATCGGACAATATCAACAGGCCTTGAATCTGCTTGAGCAAGGCTCACACAACCCGGCGGAAACTGCACGTTTAAAGCAGCAATTACAGCAGCAATATTTGACCGAGCAGCAACGCCAACAGGTTCAGCAAAGAGAACAGCAGGAGGCTCAACAACAGCAGCAAGTCAATCAATATCAGCAGGCCTTGCAGCAGTTACAACAAGAAATGCAACCGCTGAAAGCACAGCTTTCAGAAGCCGAATGGCAACAGCAGTATCAAAGCCGTTTAGAGAATTTACGCTTGAAAATGTTTCCTTAAATCGCTTGAACCCCGGCGCTGGCTAGTCGCAAGGGTTCAATCAACCGGTAAAATCAAAGCAAAGCAATATTTAGTAGTTGCTGACGTTTTTTCACCTGTTGGCCGACCTGACCAATCAACTCCTCGACCACCCCATCGACATCCGATTTGATCTGTTGCTGAATTTTCATGGCTTCAAGTACCAATAAGGTTTGTCCTTTCACCACCTGATCACCCACATTAACCAGCAGATTCACAATCGCCCCATCCATTGGTGCACGGATTTTGCCATCACCCACCACTTCTGCTGCTTCAGGTGCGGCATAGGTGATATTTTCAAGCATGACATTACCATTGCCTGCGTCCAGATATAGTTGATCTTGATCAAACACATAGGCCAGCTTACGGCGAACACCGTCACAGCTATAAATAATTTCCTCCCTATTGATCCTTACAATCTGGAGGATTGCCTGTTGATCACATAACTCGACTTTGAGCTGCTGCTGATCATGTTGTACATGTAACAAGAGCTGCTGATCGGCATATTTCAGTTTCAATGGAAATGGCATAGCAACACCCGTTTGCCAAGCCACTTGCTGCTGATTTTGCTGGCTAAACAGTGCTGCTGCCACAGCAAGTATTTCAAGCGTCAGGCTTTGTTGATGGAGGCTGCTATCATCCTGAAAATGTTGCTGGATAAAAGCAGTATTGGTGTCTCCAGCCACAATAATCGGATGACGTAATAAATTGCTCAGGAATTGTTTATTACTATTCACCCCCAGCAATACACAATCATCCACAGCACGGGCGAGTAACCGGATAGCATCCTGACGGGTCTTCCCGTAAGCAATCACTTTTGCCACCATCGGATCATAAAAGGGACTGATTTCACCCTGCTCTAACATGCCGTGGTCAATCCGCACATTCGGCATCATCCCATCGCTACCTGCAGGTTGCCAACGAAGCACTTTCCCGGTTTGTGGCAAGAAATCCTGTCGTGGATCTTCGGCATATAAACGAACTTCGATCGCATGCCCGTTTAAGCTCAACTCATGTTGCTGTAAAGGCAGAGTTTCGCCATTCGCCACACGCAACTGCCATTCCACCAGATCCAGTCCGGTAATCATTTCCGTCACCGGATGCTCAACTTGCAGACGCGTGTTCATTTCCAGAAAATAAAACGTACCGGACGAGTCCAGCAAGAACTCTACAGTACCAGCGCCGACATAATCACAGGCCTTGGCTGCGGCCACTGCCGCCTCCCCCATTTGCTGACGAAGCTCAGGTGTCATCACCGGACAAGGGGCCTCTTCCACCACCTTTTGATGACGGCGTTGAATCGAACAGTCCCGTTCAAACAAGTACACATAATTGCCATGCATATCACCAAAGATCTGTATTTCGACGTGCCTTGGTGCAATCACCGCTTTCTCTAAGATCAGTTCACCTGAACCAAAGGCATTTTCTGCCTCCGACCGCGCTGTTTTTAAGGCTTCCACGATATCAGCAGCCTGCTGGACCAGACGCATGCCTCGTCCACCCCCACCTGCCGAAGCCTTGACCATCAAAGGATAACCAATCGACTCAGCCTGCTCAGCCAGATAATCGATATCCTGCTGATCGCCTTCATAGCCCGGTACACACGGCACGCCAGCCTGAATCATGGCTATTTTCGAAAGACGCTTGCTGCCCATCAGCTCGATCGCAGCCGCAGTTGGCCCAATAAAAGTGATGCCATGCTCGAGACAGGCTTGGGCAAAATCAGTATTTTCAGACAAAAACCCATAGCCCGGATGTACCGCATCTGCCCCAGTTTTTTGGCAGGCGGCAATAATCTGGGCAATAGATAAATAAGATTCGGAAACTTTGGATGCGCCGATATAAACCGCTTCATCCGCCACCTGCACATGACGGGCATTGGCATCGGCATCTGAATAGACTGCAACCGTTTGATACCCCATTGCTTTGGCAGTTTGCATCACCCGTACAGCAATTTCACCACGGTTTGCCACTAAGACTTTTGAAAAACTCATTGTTTCATCTCTACGATTCAATCCCCTCATTGCTGCTGTTCAAACAGCAGTTGAGGACGATTTCTAGTCAAACCAACTCGGATTACGCTTTTGGATAAAAGCCATGGTGCCTTCCTGTCCTTCGGCACCCGCAACTGCATCTGCAAACTGTTGTGCTGCATCATCCAGAAGCTGATCTAAAGGTTCATTCAGGGTTCGGTGTAATAACGCCTTGGTCGCACGGGAAGCCAGAGGTGCAGCACGTTTAATCTGTTGAATGGTCTGTTCAAGCTGCTGTTCCAGTTCCGTTTCATTCGATGCCACCTGATGAACAACACCTAAATCCAGCGCGGTCTTTCCATCAAAGCGTAAACCTAATAATGCCAAACGGCGGGCTTGAGTTAGTCCAATCCGTTTCACCACAAAAGGCGCAATCTGCGCGGGCAAAATCCCCAAGCCTGTTTCAGGCAAACCAAACTGGGCAGTATCACGGCTGATGGCAATATCTGACACACAGGCTAAGCCGAAGCCGCCACCCAGCACGGCACCTTCCAGCACAGCAACAACAATTTGAGCAGCCTGATCTACTTGCTCAATCATGGCACCGAAACGGCGATTAAAATCGACATAAGCTTGTAAGCTACCGCTGTTGGCAACTTCAACCCGCAGCCCTGCCATATCCTTGATATCGCCTCCGGCACAGAAATGCCCGCCTTGACCGCGAAAAATAACCGCACGAATCGAGACATCATCGGCAATCTGGCTAAACACCTGCTGAATGGCGGTGACCATCTTCAAACTCATGGCATTACGGCTTTCAGGACGATTCAGCCATACGGTTAAAATACTGCCTTGCTGTTCCAGCTGAATGCTGTCATCTATCTCTAAGCCTGCAATAGAAGTTGAAAGTGTCATACGTCAGCCCCTAGTTTTTCTGTTTCTTCGGCAGAATGTCAGTGAGCTTGCAGATAATTCCTAACATGATCTCGTCTGCACCGCCGCCAATCGAACCTAAGCGCCCATCACGGAACAATTGTGATGCTGGGTTATCCCACATAAAGCCATTCCCGCCCCAATATTGCAGGCAACTATCCGCCACCTCACGGCTTAATCGTCCCGCTTTCAGCTTCGCCATTGACGCCATCAAAGTCACATCCTCACCCGCAACATGTTGTTCACAGGCTTGCAGCGTTAAAGCTTTTAGTGCTGCAACTTCGGTCATCAATTCAGCAAAACGGAAATGAACATACTGGTTATGAATTAAAGGCTGACCAAACGTGGTTCTTTCTCTGGTGTAATCAATAGTTTGCTGAATGACTTTTTCCATCCCACCCACTGCATTGATACAGGCCCACATGCGCTCTTCCTGAAACTGCATCATTTGCATCATGAAGCCCATGCCCTCCACCCCAACCAGGTTACGTTGTGGTACACGTACATTGTCGAAATATACTTGTGCCGTGGTAGTTGAGCGCATACCCAGTTTATTTAAGGGTTCTGAAAAACTAATTCCGGGAGTCTTGGCTGGGACAATGATCATGGATTTATTGACATGTGGCTTGTCGTCAGAGGTATTGGCAAGTAAACAGAAGAAATCAGCTTGTAATGAGTTGGTGATCCACATCTTGCTGCCGTTAATGACATAATCATCGCCATCTTTTTTGGCTGTGGTTTTGATCGCTGCCACGTCAGAACCCGCATGCACTTCGGATACCGCAATCGACGCCACATATTCACCGCGAATGGCAGGATTCAAAAACTCGTCGCGCAGCTCTTTGCTGCCAAAACGTGCCAGTGCAGGTGTTGCCATATCGGTTTGTACACCAATCGCTAGGGGCACGCCACCACACGCAGCACGACCTAATTCTTCTGCCACCACAAGGTTGTACGAATAGTCGAGTCCTAAACCACCATTTTCCTCTGGCTTGCAAATTCCCAATAAGCCCAGATCCCCCATTTTCTTAAAGACATCATGAATCGGAAAACGCCCCGCTTCTTCCCATTCCGGAATAAACGGATTCAGCTCATTTTCAACAAACTGGCGTGTGGTACGGCGTAAAGCTTCATGTTCTGCGGTAAATTTCATTGTTTTTGTTCCTTAAAATTGTTTCTCCCTCTCCCTAACCCTCTCCCCAGATGGGAGAGGGAATCCCTTCTCCCTCAGGGAGAAGGCTAGGATGAGGGTGTTAAAAACTAAAATCTCGACACACCAAATCGTGTTGGATTTAACTCACGTTGTTGTGCTTCAAAAATGGTTTGTAATAAAAAGATCAGGACCTTACGAGTATCTCTTGGATCAATGATGCCATCGTCATGCAGCATGGCCGTATTGAATAACGCCGTCGACTGCTGTTCCAGTTTCATTGCTGTACTTTGCTCCAGAAAATCCAGCATCTGCGGATTCGGTTCCATTCCTGAAGCTTTCTGTTTGCCCTCAGCCACAATCCGTAAGACTTTACCTGCTTGCGCTGCACCCATCACCGCCACATGTGAGTTTGGCCATGCAAAGATAAATTGCGGTGATAAACTACGGCCACACATGGCATAGTTACCCGCGCCATAAGAGCCTGCTACCACAATCGAAATCTTGGGTACTGTTGCATTGGCCACCGCCTGAATCAGCTTGGAACCATGTTTAATAATGCCGTTCTGCTCGGCATCGGTTCCGACCATAAAACCGGTGGTGTTATGCAGGAATAAAAGTGGGCGTTGGGTCTGTTCACACAAATGAATAAACTGAGCTGCTTTAGCCGCCCCTTGCGGTGTAATCGGACCATTATTGGTAATAATGCCGATATGTAGTCCGCCCACTTTGGCCCAACCACAAACAGTTAAGGCATCATATTCCTGCTTGAATTCCAGAAAATCTGAATCATCGATAATCCGTGCAATGATTTCTTTCATATCAAAGGGTTGCTTTGGATCTTGCGGAATAATGCCTAACAGCTCTTCAGCAGCATAACGCGGTTCTTTATAATTCTGAGTGGATTGCGCGGTCTGTTCTTTCCAGTTGAGGTGCTCGAAAATCTCACGCGCCAAACGAATACCGTCTGCATCGTTTTCAGCCAGATATTCAGCGACACCCGACACTTGGGTATGCATTTCTGCCCCACCCAGTTCCTCCGCAGTCGCCACTTCCCCTGTTGCCGCCAATAACAATGGCGGGCCAGCCAACAACATTTCAGTTTGCTTGCGTACTGCAATCACATAATCAGACAAGCCCGGTTGATAAGCACCACCCGCAGTTGCGTTGCCATGCACCACCGCTACTTGTGGAATCCCTGCTGCAGATAAACGTGCCTGATTGGCAAAGGTCATACCGCCGTAGGTGAATACTTCCGCGGCATAATTCAGGTTTGCACCACCACTTTCGGTCAATGTCACCATCGGCAATTTTTGTTCCAGGGCAATCTTTTGCAAGCGCAGGGTTTTATGCACGCCCATGGGTGACATGGTACCGCCTTTGATCGCGCTATTACTGGCAGACACCAGCGCACGGACCCCACTGACAAAACCGATTCCGGCAATTACGCCACCGCCTGCTTCGGAACCATCTTTATCATCATGCATGTTGTAGCCAACCAAGCCACATAACTCGACAAAAGGTGAATCCGCATCTAACAGTAAACGAATCCGTTCGTGCGGCAAGATTTTACCTTTCTTATCAAACTTAGGTTTTGCCGCATAAGACTTATCAATACTTTTTTGCTGTACGGCACGAACTTCAGCTAACTGGTTTAATAACGCCTCCCGATTTTGCTGGTACTGTTCACTACCCACTACAATTTCAGATTGGAGAATCGTCATGCTTATTCTCCATCTGTTTTGAATATGTCAGGAATAAACGCACGATGGAAACCGTTAAAGGCGTCATTATTGGTCGCATCAGCTAATGGATACATGCGTGTGCCTTGTGATGCTGCTCCATCAATACGCAGGGTGATGCCTGATACAAAAGCCGCTGCATCAGAAAGTAGATAACAAATCGCTGAGGAGATTTCTGATTCTGTGCCCATCCGTTTTAACGGAACATTACTCGCTAAACTTGGAATGATCACTTTGGCAAAATCGCCACTATAGTTATCCATACCCGAAGAAATAATCCAGCCCGGTGCAACTGCATTAACCCGTACCCCAGATTTGCCCCATTCCACTGAAGCCGTTTTAGTGAGGTTATCCACCCCTGAACGTGCTGCACCTGAATGCCCCATGCCCGGCATACCACCCCACATATCTGCAGTCATATTTACGATGCTGCCGCCATGCTGTGCCATCCACTGGTTATAGGCTTCACGCATCAGATAAAAGGTGGAATGCAGGTTATTACGGACCACGGCATCAAAACCATTGGCAGAAATATTCTCTAATGCAGAAGGAAATTGTCCGCCTGCGTTATTGACCAATCCATCCAGCTTGCCAAATTTTTCAATAACTTCGGCAATCATGTTTTTAACCTGTTCTTCATCTCGGTTATCACAGACGATGAAATGCACTTTGCCGCCATCTTCCAGAATTTCCTGGCTGACTTTTTCCAGCTTTTCAATTTTTCGACCGGTAATGATGACCTGTGCACCTAAGGATGCCAATTCATGTGAAGTACAACGGCCAATACCAGAACCACCACCTGTGACGATAATGACTTTATTAGCAAATGCATCTGCCCTGAAAATTGATTGATAACCCATGTTTACATCCTTAATATTTTTCTAACAGTTGTGCTGGTACTTTCACCGGCATATCCAATAATTGCTGTGCAAACGCCTTACCTTGTGGATCAATCCGCAAACTGGCGATTCCCCCGCCCCCCAATGCATTTTCCAGCATAAAATTCAGCGCATGCATCTCAGGTAATTCATAACGAATCACTTTTGATTTTTCAGGATCTAAAACATGCTGCATATATGCGGCAACATTGTCCTCGGTCAGAGCTGCACGAATCCACGGTAAATATTCAGCCTTGCGCGCGATCACACCAATATTGCTGTGATTGCCCTTATCGCCACTACGTGCATGTGCCAACTCAACCAAAGGGACTTCAATCTCATCACCTTGATAACTTGCCACTTCACCAACGGGATGTAGCTCGACCTCTGCTACCTTTTGCCCAACAGGAACCTGAACCGGATAACGCGGCCCCGCAAAGTCGACTTCAACTTTTAATTGATCTTTATCAATCAGGAATGAAAATAATTTCACCACTGCTGAGGCTTTCGGACGGCCGCCGACAATTCCTGCCAATGCAGGTGCCATCCCTGTTGAAGCTTGGGCAATTTCCGAGGCAAAGAACATACAGGCTTCTTTAAACAGATGTTTGACCGCGATCTTCACCACCACTTCACGGCTATTCTGGATTCGGGCATGCGCACCATAGGTGCTTTCAATACCGAGAATCTCAACCGACTTTTCACTAAAAGGAGGAACTGAACGTAGTGCCAAAACGCGTTCACATTTATTCAGAATGGCATCAGCAATCACTTGGGCTTTTTGTGGGGCTTCACGACCCGCAATCAAGAAACTGACCAAGACACGATAACCATCGGCATAGGTGGCACTGACTTTATATTGCTGGGTTGGTGCCCGACCTGTTGCGCCAGTCACCTTGACCCGATGTTCGCCCACCTGTTCTAAATGGACTTGACTAAAATCAGCAGTCACATCAGGTAAAAGATAGGCTTGCGGATTGCCTATTTCGTAAACGATCTGCTCTGCTACAGTCGCAGTTGAAACCAGACCACCCGTCCCTTTCGGCTTGGTCACGATAAATGAAGCATCAGCGCTGACCTCCACGATCGGAAAGCCCATGTTGTCAAAGCCCTCAACCAGACGCCAGTCAGTAAAGTTTCCACCTGTACACTGTGCACCGCATTCAATCACATGCCCAGCCAGTGAACCTTGCGCCAGCTTGTCATAATCATCCAGTGACCATTTATATTCGTGTAACAAAGGCGCCAGTACGACTGCTGAATCCACCACCCGGCCCGTGATCACAATATCCGCACCCAAGTCCAAGGCATCGCGAATCGCAACAGCACCGAGATAGGCGTTGCTACTGGCAACCTGTGCAGGTAACGCATCGCCATTAAACATTTCCTGAATATTTTGTTTTGATAACTCTGCATGCTTTGGCAATACATCATCACCGAGCACCACTGCAACTTTTAAATCCAAGCCTTTTTCATCAATGATTTTCTGTAAAGCATCACGACAAGCCAGAGGATTCACCCCGCCTGCATTGCTGATCACCTTTATTTTTTTCTCGGCAATTTTATGGATCAGTGGTGACATCACCCGACTGACAAAATCCAGCGCATATCCATGACTTGGGTCCATCATCATCGCCTTGGCCATAATCGACATGGTAATTTCAGACAGATAGTCAAAGACCAGATAATCAATATCACTTAGATGGACCAGTTGAAATGCAGCAGTGTTGGTATCGCCCCAAAAGCCCGATGCACACCCAATTTTAACTAGCCTCTGGTCATCCTGTTTGACAGTTGTCATGCGCTTTCTCATTGTTATTGCTAAAAACGCCTTAACATTACCAAGCAAGTGCTTGGTTTGTAAAGTACATAATGCTATGCTGTATTGGCAAAAAATGACAAACTCAAGCAACTGCTTGTTATAAAAAGATAAGACAAAGCATCGAATAAATTTTGTTACAATACACTTTAGCTTGAACAGGATAGACGGATAGGCATGATCGCAACTTCAATTGAGCAAATACCCAAGATTGTTTGCTTTGACGATAGTCCACGTGGGCGTTTATTACAGGGCGCAGCCTATCTGTTTTATAAGCAAGGTTATGACAAAACCACAGTTCGTCAACTTGGTGAATTTATTGGTATTCAATCAGGTAGCCTGTTCCATCATTTTAAAAGCAAGGATGAAATTCTGGCGACGGTGATGGAACAAACCATTATCTATAACTTTGCCCGTTTAAAAGAAGCCGCTGAACGCTCAACCGATCCTGAACAACAATTACGTCATTTGATCAAAGCTGAACTACTTTCCATTGCTGGCGATACCGGGGCGGCTATGGCAGTACTGGTACATGAATGGTTTGCCCTTTCCAAAGAGAAACAAGACTATCTTTTGAAGATGCGTAATGAATATGAGCAAGTGTGGCTAGATGTGATTGAAAAATTACGCGCTCAAGGTAAGGTGAAACATGATGCTTTTATCTGGCGTCGTTTGCTGGGTGGCTCGATTTCCTGGACCGTAACCTGGTACAGACCTGAAGGTAAAGTCAAAATTGATGAGTTGACTGAAATGGTTTGGGAAATGGCGGTGAAATGAGTGCCATCTATCTGCGTAAGCCCCTACTCAGTGATTTAGCCGAAATCAAACAGGCTTACCAGAGTAGTATTCAACTGCATCGGCCGTGGACCTATCCACCTGCTAATTTTGAACACTACCTCGCGCAAGAACACCGTTATTTTGTCTGCTTGAAAGAGAATCATGCCATTGTCGGCACTTTTAACATCTCCAATATCGTTCGAGGTCACTTTCATTCTGCTTACTTGGGTTATGAAGCCTTTTACCCTTATGCAGGACAAGGCTATATGCGACAAGGGATACAACTGGTTTTACAAGAAGCATTTCAAACACTGAATTTACATCGACTAGAAGCTAATATCCAACCCGATAATCTGCCCTCTATTCGCCTTGTAGCACATGCGGGTTTTGTCAAAGAAGGCTTCTCCCGCCAATATCTGCGAGTCGGTGGAAAAGAATGGAAAGACCATGAACGTTGGGCAATTTTAAATTCAGATTGGATAGATCAGAAGTATCAAGCCTTTTAATTATTGAAATATCGGCCCCCTAACGATAAAAATAAACTGATGCCAATTCTTTAGGCGAAATATATGCAACGTATCATCACGATTCTTCTTTCCAGTCTAATACTGGGTTGTAGCGATGATAGAGTGACAACCAAGTTTACAGATTTGCAGCATGCGAAAGCTGAACATGCATTTGAACGCGGTTGGTTACCTCCAATTTTACCACCCAGTACAAAAAATATTATTGAAATAAATGATCTAGACCTGAATAGAGGCCATGGCTCTTTTAAGTTTTCCCCCACAGATCTGAATTATTTTAGCGCCCAAGGTGCCATCCCAATTAAAATGAATAATGCAGCTCAAGGTAAAAAGAAAGAAATGCAGGATCAGGGATTTCAGTTTTTAGTCTATGCTCAGGGTTCGTCGATTTGGTATATCGCAGTTCATCCAGAGGGAAAAGGAGCTTATTGGGTTGAATCCATACAATAAGCTCCTAGAGATCAGTTTAATACCCCAATTGCTTACTGATTAAATCCTTCATAATTTCTTCTGCACCACCGCCAATCATATTGACCTTTACTTCACGATAGATTCGTTCAGACTTGGTACCACGCATAAAGCCCATGCCTCCGAGTATCTGCACCGCCGCATCGGCACAAAATTGCATGGTTTGAGTGGCAACATTCTTCAACATACAAATCTGGGCAATCAGTTCACTGCCTTGCAATTCAGGCTTACCTAAACGATAAGCGGTATCCTCGAGTAAAGCACGGGTTGCGGTCAATCGAGTCGCCATGTCCACCAGCTTATGACGCATGACCTGATGATCAACTAAACGCTTACCAAAGGTTTGGCGTTGCTGTGCCCAATCCAACGCCTCTTCATAGCAAGTCAGTGCAAAGCCATAACTGCTGGCAGCAAGGAAAAAACGCTCCATATTGAAGTTGTTCATAATCACCAGAAAGCCCATATTTTCCGTGCCTAATAAATGACTGGCTGGCACTTTGACATTGTCAAAATGCAAATGCGCGGTATCGGATGCCCACCATCCCATTTTATCCAGTTTGGTTTTAGTGATTCCCTCACTATGCGCATCAATCAGCAGCATGGATATACCGTTTGCCCCTTTCGCATTTGGATCGGTACGAACTGCCACCGAGTAATAATCTGCTCGCATCCCCGAAGTGATAAAGGTCTTTTCACCACTCACCAGAAAATAATCACCGTCACGTACAGCTCTGGTTTTGAGTGAAGCGACATCTGAACCACCGCCTGGCTCAGTAATTGCCAGGGCCGAGATTTTTTCACCCGATAAAATCTGAGGCAGCACTTGAGCTTTCACCGCTTCATTTGCAAAGTGCTGAATCGGAGGCGCACCAATGGTATGCGACAGCAAAGAAGCACTAAGACCGCCCGACGCACATTTTGCCAGCTCAATCGAAGCTAGCAGCGTATAAAATGCATCTGTCCCTGCAATCCCGCCATATTGCTCTTCAAACCCTAATCCCAATAAACCAATATCTGCGGCCTTCTTATACAGCTCTCGCGGAAAAGTTTCATTCTCATCCCATTCATTCACAAAAGGCGAAATTTCCTTTTCCACAAAGCGTCGAATACTCTTGGCAAATTCCAGATGCTGCTCGTTGTAGTACAAAGGATTAAGGTGCATATTCTGCTTCCTAGCAATTATTGATCATTGTTTATTGAATGAGCACTAAATTAGCAAAACCGGAAAAACCAAGCAAGCGCTTGGCAAAATTAAAAGTTAAAAAATAGATCAAAACCTGCGATAAAGCATAAAACTATATTTTTAATCGGCCACGAAATCCACGCGTCGCATAATAAGATTGAGCGCCATTATGATAAGTAAAAACCCGACCATAACGACTATCACAGAAAATTGTGCCACCTAAAGCTCTTACATCCTCGGGCGTTTTGACCCAACTCGAGGTTTTTAGATCAAAATGTTCTATTGCCTGTAACTGCCTATATTGCTCTTCTGTGAGTAATTCAACTCCCATGGCTTCAGCAACATCAACCGCATTATTTACCGGTTTATGTTCCTTACGTGCGTCTAAAGCGGCACGGTCATAACACAGGCTTCTACGCCCTTTTGGTGTTTCTACGGCACAATCATAAAAGATTATTTCTGGTGACTTTGCATCCAATACAAGGATGTCTGGCTCTCCACCCGTTTCTTCCATTTGATGGAGTGACCATAACTTTTCTGGCTGCTGCTGTAATTGATCTTCAATATCAGACCAATTCAGGTCTTTATGACGATGCATATTTTGTTCAAAGCGCTGCTTTAAGATGTTGAATAGCCTTGCAACCTGTTCAAGGTCTAACTTTTTATTCTTGGTCATTTATATACTCTAGATTTTGAGGTTATACCGAACGACCATCAAAGTGATTGATCTTGATACTTTCCAGTTCCAGATCATCAATACAACGCACATTGATCGCACATATGGTATTCCCTTGAGGATCTACACCCATTGCATAGGGATGAATACCACAAACCTTACAGAAATGATGCTCGATCACATGCTTATTGAATTGATAAGTTGCCTGAGTATCGTCTTCCACAGTAATCTCAACTTCACTCTGAGGTAAAAACCAGAGTAAAGAACCTTTTTTCTGGCAAATTGAACAGTTACAAGACAATGCTTCAGTGAGTTCACCCTGCGCAATGAAAGTTAATTTTCCACAATGACAACTTCCTTTATATTGCATCTTTTTTTCCTTTTTGATTTTTTATCTATTTTTACAGGATGCCGTGTATAAGTTCAAATCTGGTTCTGTTAATCAATGCTTATGTAAGCTTAACTCCAGAAATGTTGGCATTGTTGACACTTGGTTCCATGTTTATATGAGAATAACGGAAAACCCAGTAATAAAAAAACCAGATAAGCAGGCCGTTTTCCTTCCGTATAAGGCTTTATATCTGTGCTTCCACACTGAGGACAACGCTCACTTAAACCAAACTCTTGTTCTAATTCCTGGCTAAAGTCTTGCGCCAGTAATGCTTGTGCTTGTTCGAAATAACGGTCAGGAACCAATAACCGAACCCCACCCAATGCATTGGAATAAAGCCAGTCCATGTTAATGGTATGTTCATTTTCAATACGGGCAGGAATACCAGCAGCTTCAAGTTGCGTTTTGGCAATTTGGGCTTCATATGGAAAAGAATACGTTTCAGCGACCACCCATTTCATAGGAATATCTAAATAGCATAAATATAAATTCTAAGCTCAATTCATCTCGGTACACAATGCGTAAATTTGTTGTTATATATTTTGGCCATGAAACTTTTCCCATGCGATCGACTCCAAGTCGCCAGTCAGTTCATTGGATTGCTCATCCAATAGCTTATACATGATTTGATATTGACCAATTGTTGCACTACCATCAAGACCTAGCAAAACCGTATACAACGCATCAGTTAGAGCTTCTGAAACAATTTTTTTCGTTAAATGAATCTGTTCATGATTCATACCAGATCTTTCTAATAGACTGATTCGTGATATTTCAGAATCAACAGTAAAGTAACTCTGGATCAGATCATCTTTTAAAAGCTTAAATTCCTCTACGAATTCTTCTGAAGTCATAGCAAGGTGATTATTGATCATTTAAATTTCATCCTTTTATTATTTTGATTCAACCTATAAAAACAATAACATATTCCTCAAGAGATGCTATTCAATGTATTTTTCTTTAGCCAATAAAAAAAACACCCCCAACCGTCAGGTTGGGGGTGTTTCGTATTTAAAAGCTGGCGATGACTTACTCTCACATGGCAAGTGCCACACTACCATCAGCGCTAAGAGGTTTCACTTCTGAGTTCGGGAAGGGATCAGGTGGTTCACTCTTGCTATTGTCGCCAGCAAACTGTTTTGGTTTTGGGTGGTCTTACGTTTTTTGCCACTTAGTACCGAAAGAGTTATTAACGGATTAGTTAATTGAGTCGTATTGTAACTAGTTTCTACACTAAATCAAGTTATGTATTGAATTTATCTTGAATACAACAACTGTTTGGGTGTTGTATAGTCAAGCCTCACGAGCAATTAGTATTGGTCAGCTTCACACGTCACCGTGCTTCCACA
>NZ_BMDA01000002.1 GCF_014635545.1 Acinetobacter courvalinii | reverse complement strand
TGATCTTCTCAATGATTCGTCATCATCAAGCTAGGTCGGCTATATTACTCTCAATTTCTTAAAAGTCAACAGGTAATTTAGATATTTAGCAAACTTATCAACCAATCCAAGAATCTAACCATTTTAACCAAATCCTTGTTTATCAACAAGTTTTTATCTGCATCACCGCCGATGGATGTGCATTCTACAGCATTCCCTACCCAATGCAACACCCTTTTTTAAATTTATTTGAATAATTTGATTGAACGCATACTTTTTGAACTGAATAGTTACTTTTATTCGCTTTTCTGAGTAATTAAGAACTTTTTTTAAACAATTAAGTCCAGTAGAATATGTCTCTTGCTTCACATTTTTTGGCACTTCTGATTGAAAATACGGTTTTTAAATATCAAAGCTCGATCTATCTTGCTTGCAGCTTCGGTAGCTGTGAGCCCGCTTTGCTATGCCATTTCGACGCATAACTTCTATGAGTTAGCATTATCAATATTAAGTTATAGTAAATGGTCGAACACCACCCGCCCTTCTATTTGTGTGATTGACAATACGGAAGCAGCCAATCAGTTTCAGTCAAATATCCGTCAGTTGGCTTATGATTATCAAGTTCAGGCGGTCACGGCAAAAGATTTTCCCAAAACTGAATGTCATGTGGCTTATTTCACCACGACCTCGCCACAACAACAGCAAAACCTGATTCAGGCTTATCCATCTCGCTCATTACTTTCTTTAAGCACCAATAATCCGGCGTGTGAAGTCGGCAGTATTTTCTGCTTATATAATAAGAAAACCTATTCGACCTTTAAGGTGAATCTGGAAGCATTGAGTTATTCCAAAGTTCATATCGATCCAAGAGTTTTGCTCTTGGCGAAGAATGCGGAGTAAATGCAGATGATTTCCAATTTATATCAGTCAACTTCCTTACATGCATTATTCCGTAAATCGCAGTTTGCGATTTTTGCGATTACCTTTGTGATTTGTTCTTTTACCTTTGCCACAATTTCCATGTTTACCATGGAAACTTATGCCAAACAGAACTTGCAGCTTTTGAGCCAGACCGTGCTTGAACGGATTCAGCCAGCCGTAGTGTTTCGGGATAAAGGCGCGATTGACCAGATTCTGGATGATTATACGCGTCAACATGCCATTCGAACGATTCATGTGTATGATCCTCAACATCAGCTTCTTGCCGAAAGTACCAAAAAAATAGCCCATACCTCCATGATGCAGGACCTGATGGATCGCTGGTTTTTACATGATCCCGTCAAGTTAATGATTGTGCATCACAAGAAAAAAGTGGGAGAACTGGTGTTATACGGAAGTTCAGAAAATATTTTACATTTTCTGAAAACCATTATTATCGGTCTGGCCATTTCAATGTTCTTTATTGTGATTGCCTTATTATGGTCAGTGAATATTACCTATCGCCAAATCATGCAGTCGATTAAGCCGCTGACCCATATCGCCCAACTGGTCAGTGACCAGAAAGCCTATAATCTGCGTTTTCCCAACAACCATATTAAAGAGTTCCAGAATTTAAATGCGGTATTTAATGAACTGCTAGAAGAAATTCAGATTTGGCATACGCATCTGCAAAAAGAAAATCGTCAACTTTCATTTCAGGCTCATCATGATCAGCTGACCAGCCTTCCAAACCGTCATTATTTCTATCAAGAGCTGTTTAATATTTTTGAGAATCCGCAATACCGTCACAATTCAGCTTTACTCTTTATTGATAATAATAATTTCAAGATGATTAATGATCAGTATGGACATTTGGCCGGTGATGCGGTGCTAAAAGAAATGGGCGACCGTTTAAAACTTTCTGTCCGTCATGAGGATTTTATTGCCCGTTTGGGTGGGGATGAGTTTGCTATTATCCTGCATTCTATCCATCATGCGGATCATTTACAGACCATTGCTGAAGGTCTACTGGCCAGTTGCAAGGAGCCTTTAGATTTCAATGGTGAAATTATTCATTTTGGTTTTAGCTTAGGAATTGCCTTTTCTCAGTTTGCAGAGAATCCAGAAGATTTGATTATGCAAGCGGATCAAGCCATGTATAAAGCTAAAAGTTTAAATCCACATTGGTTTCTTTATAAACCAGAAATTTAGGACATGTTATGCGCGCACACACCATTAAAATTTCATTTATTGCGTTACTCTGCCTAACATTGGCTGGATGTTTAAGTTTTGGCCCGTTGAAATATCGTCAGGTCAAGATGTTAAAAAAAGAGGGGTTTGTATTAACGGATGAAGGCTGGAGTCTCGGCTTACCAGAACGTTTGTTATTTGATTTCAATAAGGTCGATATTAAGCCGGAGCATCAGCAAGAGATTGTACGTCTTGCAACGCAGCTGAATAAATATGATCTGCAAAAATTAAAAATTGTCGGCCATACCGATAATATCGGCAATCCTGAATATAATCAGAAACTTTCAGAAGAACGTGCTCAAAGCGTTTCTTCAATTTTCATCGAACAGGGTTTTAAACCCAATAATTTAACGGTACTCGGCCGTGGCTCGAATCAACCGTTTGTACCGAATACTTCGGATGAAAACCGTGCCAGTAACCGTCGCGTGAATGTGATTATTATTCCTTAACGCATTGCCATCATAAAAAAGCCGACTCAACTCAGTCGGCTTTTTTATTTAAATCAATTCGATAATATCCACTGTTGGGGGCACTCTAAAGCGAAATGGTACACCCACCATACCGGTTCCTACTGTCACAAATACATCCGCATGTTCATGCGTATAAAAACCTTTTTTATGTCCCAGAATCGACACCCGCTTCATAATATAGTTGGTAATCCACGGCAGTTCGATCTGCCCGCCATGGGTATGGCCCGATAACATCAGGGGACGCGTCGGTAATTCAGGTACCATATCCACGGTATCCGGATTATGCGACAAAATCAGCCAAGGCTTGTCTTGCGGCAACTCAGGCATAAAGCGCATATTCGCCTTACCTGCCCACAAATCACCAATCCCGATGAGACGGAATTCGTCAAAATCGACAATTTTGCCTTCAATATCCATCACATTATTATGTTCTAGCGCTTTACTCAACAACGCCTGAATGGGTGGGCCAGGATATTGTTCGTCATGATTACCGGGTACAGAATAGACCGGCGCCTGTATTTGCTTGAGCACTTCCAGTTCTTGCACCAAACGGTTTTCCGGCTCATAGGTCCAGTCCCCTGCCACCACCACCAGATCAGGTTGTTCCTGATTCAGCTTCTTCACAATGATTTTTAGCTGGCGTTCGTGCCCAGAAAAGAGACCGACATGCATATCGGCCACCAATGCGACCTTGACCGGACGAGTAAACTCACGCTTTGGATTGAGACGGTATTGATGACGTTTGATATGAATCTGATGCGGTTCAATGAAGCGTGCATAAATCAGCACACTGCTTAACAAGAAGATAAATCCCGCCTGATGCAGGCTGTAATAGCCCACCCAGCCTGCATACAGACTAAAGCACCATAGCGGGACCAATAAATACGAAAGATAAAACGCCAGCAAATGTACAAAGGCTTTAAAAGGATGAATGGTTTCTGTACGTGCCTGATGGACCCAGGCCTGAATCAATGCCCACAATGCTAGAACAGCAAAAATAAGATAAAAACCAACAATAACAGTATCTGAATCCGACATTACAGCCCTCATTAACTTCACTTTAGGGACATACGTCTCATCTTATATTTATCTTTTTCGATGAAATGGTATACTCGAGCCCAACTTTTAATCAGTAACGATTATGACGCAATTTTCTCATTTAAATGGCAAACATACAAAGATAAGTACAACCGCTTACAATAAAAATATGCTTGCGATTTATTGCGCCATTGTGTTGACTGTGACGGGGTGTAGTACGCTCCCCAAGCATAAGCTGGAACCGGTAATCCAAACCGTTGCCCAGATCGATACCACCCAAACTTCTTTGGCTCAGGTGATCCGTCCTTTACAAGAACAACATCCCGACCTGACTGGCTATCACGTCTTATATGAACCGCTAGAAGCACTGGCAACGCGTCTTCGTTTGATTGATAAAGCCGAAAAAACACTGGATTTACAATACTATATCTGGGATAACGACAAAGTTGGGGCTTTAGCACTACACGCTTTAATTCGTGCCGCTGATCGTGGGGTAAAAGTCAGATTACTGATTGATGATAATAATGCCAAACATACGGAAGGTATTTTTCTGGCGCTGGCCCAGCATCCCAATATAGAAATTAAATTATTTAACCCGTACCGGTTTCGTAAATACCGTGCACTGGATATGGTACTCGACCTGAAACGTATTAACCGCCGGATGCATAACAAAAGTTTTATTGCCGATCACCAGGTGGCCTTGATTGGCGGTCGCAACATGACCAACCAGTATTATAATGTCAGTGATAATTACCAGTTTTCCGATGTGGACGTGATGCTGTTCGGCACAGCCGTCAATGATATTTCCAAATCTTTTGATGATTACTGGAATCACGAATATGCCTACGATGTCAGGGAAATTGTCAATCCAAAATCGCATCGACTGAGCTATGAAAGTTTAAAGCAGCAACTGGATGAGCACTATAAACGGATTACGGTACAGAATTATGTCGACCTGACCAGCCGTTCCCAAGCCATTGATTCACTCATGAATCGGGATATTTCTCTGGAATGGGTCAAGGCCGAGGTGGTGAAGGACTCCCCGGATAAAATTAAATCCAAAGCCAAAAAAGAAGAGCACTTGAATTTCCAGCTGATCAATCATCTGGAACAACCTGAAAAAAATATTGATCTGATCTCGGCTTATTTTGTACCGGAAAAGAAAGGCGCAAAAATTTTAAGTGAACTGGCACAAGATGGAGTCAAGGTCAGAGTACTCACCAACTCCTTTAAAGCCAATGACGTGGCGGTGGTTCATGCCTTTTATGGGAAATATCGTCAGGAATTGCTGGAAAATGGGGTACAACTGTATGAGTTCCTCCCCGCATTGGATAAAAATGATTTAGATAAACATACTGAAGAGTTAGCGAAAAAAGCCAAGGTCAATCTTAAGGGACTGAGTCGTTCCAGCCTGCATGCCAAATTGATGGCACTGGATGAGAAACAGGTATTTATTGGTTCCTTTAATTTTGACCCCCGTTCTGCCTATTTAAATACTGAAATCGGGGTATTGCTGAATAGCCCACCCTTAGCACAAGCCGTGCATGCCACCATGGATCAAAACCTGAAAACCTATGCCTATCGGTTAGTATTGGATGCCAATAAGAAAATTACCTGGCAGAGAGAAACACCTAGAGGTCCTTTGATTTATACCAAAGAACCCAAGATGAAATGGTGGCAAAAAGCTGGCGTAAAAATCATTTCATGGTTGCCAATCGAAGGCTTTATGTAGACTCGGCCGTTTCTGGCAAGACCGTCAACACCTTCTGCTGTAATTTGGCCAGACCGGCACGCATCTGACGATCCACTTCTTTGGTCAGGCTATCTACAGTATGCCCTTCGACTGAAATCGCAGGTAAAGTCATCAGATGTGCGGTAACTTTCGGCATTTCCAAGACACGCTGCACATGTTCTGCAAAGGTCATTTCACCAATAAACGGCGCCACCAGATCGAGTTCTCCGTTCTGGTTGACATAGCAAATCACACAGACCTGTACCGGACGTTGTGCCTCAATGGCCGCACCCAATAAACGTCCATGCACCTTTTTGACTTTACGCCCATCTGTTGTGGTCGCTTCCGGGAAGAACAGAACCGGAATATCCTGTTTTAAGAATTCTGTAATCTGTTCACGGATACGGATCGAATCACCTGATCCACGTTTGATAAATAAAGTTCCGCCGCCTTTTGCCAGTTTTCCCAGAATCGGCCATCTTTCAACTTCAGCTTTGGCCAAGAAAAAAATTCGTGCACCCGACCCCAGCACCGCAACGTCCAGCCATGAAATATGATTGCTGACCCAAAGCGCAGGTTCACGCGGAATGGTCCCGTGGACTTCGACGTCGATATTGAACACTTCGCATAAACGGCGACAGAAGTACTGTACGTATCGGGTATTGACTGGATTATTGGGATCTTTATATAGACCATGACGGTAAATCAGATAAAAGCCTTCACCTATTGTTTCCAGGCCTGAGGCTAATTTTTTACTATACAAACTCAATTTAGAGATTAAATTTAATGGGGTTTTATTTACCGCTGTTACTTCTTGAGTCATAAATCATTAAAACCGTACGCATAGATGCACATGTGCATTGAATTCATCCAGTTATATCATGCCAATATCGACTTATAGAAGTTATCTGCATCATAAAAAGCGAATGCGAGCATAATTTTTTTCAATTTTAAAAGGTTTATTAGATCAATTAATATAAATAAATCGAATTTACTGATTAAAAGGTGATGTGATGAATCTACAAAGCACAACATCAGAAACCCAAACCCCCGTTCCTTATGGCTATGCGCTGAGAATGTTTCTCGGCTGGTCAATTCTATATATGGGCACACTGGTCGGTTTCATTGAGCTTTTACGTCGTAATGTCATATAAATCGTGTAAGCCTTTGCCCTTTGCTTGAAGTTTATTCTAGAATAAGACTTTAAAAATAAGGATTACATAGTCGCGTGGAAAATTTTGAGCAGCGTCAAAGCGGTGAACGGGCAATTTTAGTCAGTGTGTCTGTTCAGCTCCTCGATGATCTTGATGCTGAAGAGTTTCGATTGCTTGCTCAATCCGCTGGCGCTGAAATCCTTGAACATCTTGTAGTACAACGCAATAAACCTGACCCGAAATTTTTCATTGGCTCAGGTAAAGTCGATGAAATCGCCGAACTGGTACAAAGTCTCGAAGCTGAGCTGGTTATTTTTGACCATTCCCTGTCACCCGCCCAGGAACGTAACCTGGAACGGATCTTGAAATGTCGTGTGATTGACCGCACGGGGTTAATTCTGGACATTTTCGCCTTACGCGCGCGGACCCATGAAGGTAAATTACAGGTCGAACTGGCCCAGCTCAAGCATTTATCCACGCGCCTGATTCGTGGCTTTACCGGTAATCTGGAACAGCAAAAAGGCGGGATCGGCCTGCGTGGACCCGGTGAATCACAACTTGAAACCGACCGTCGTTTAATTCGGGTGCGAATTACCCAGCTCAAGGATAAACTGGTCAAAGTACAACAAACCCGCCTGCAAGGTCGTGCCGCAAGACAAAAAGCCGCGATCCCGACCATTTCACTGGTGGGTTATACCAATGCGGGAAAATCAACCTTATTTAATCTGCTGGCAAAAAGTGATGTCTATGCCGCAGATCAACTGTTTGCCACGCTCGATCCAACCTTACGCCGTTTAGACTGGGATGGTATTGGCACGGTAGTACTCGCAGATACCGTCGGCTTTGTCAGAAATCTGCAGCATGATCTGGTTGAATCATTTAAAGCAACCTTGGAAGAAACTCTAGAGGCCACCTTACTGCTGCATGTGATTGATAGCAGCAGTCCGAATATGCCAGAGCAAATTGAAGCGGTTGAATCTGTTCTCAAAGAAATTGGTGCCGATGCGCCCATCTTGCATGTTTACAATAAAATTGACCTGAGCGGTGATGCGCCCAAAATTATTTATAAATCGGCAGACCAGCCTGATCGGGTCTATGTTTCGGCACATTCAGGTCAAGGCTTGGAGCTGCTTGCGCAAGCGGTACAACAATGTCTGTTGGGCCAGTTACAAGATTTTGATTTAGTGTTAAAACCTGCTTATGGGAAATTACGCACCCAGTTATATACCCTGAATGTCATTCAGTCTGAACATTATGATGATCATGGCAATTTACACCTGTCGGTCTGTATTGCACCACATAAGCTGGAACAACTCATTAAACAGGCTCATTTGCCATTAGACGAAATACTGGGAAAAAAAGCTTCCCTATTCCAGCGACCTTTGGAAGAATTTGAGATCGACCCTCACTCATCCTAATTGCGATCAGCCATCGTTTAGATTAACGAGAGTAACAAATAAAATGAAGAATATTGATTGGACAGCTTGGTTTGGCACGATTTTATTAATTATTGGCTATCGTGAAGGAGCTGTCGCGATCACAACGGCTTTTGGTCATCCTGAACTGGGCAATCTGGTCGGACTGATTAGTCTGTTAATGACCTTATTCATCTGGAGACGCTTTAAAAAAATCTCCAATCGTCTGATTGATACCAACAATAAAATTTTGAAAGAAAGTGCGTTTGCCTTTTTGCCCATCTGTGCCGGTTCATTAATCATGCTGGTGCATATGGGCAAGGAAATTCCTGCCTTTCTATTTATTTTAACATTCAGTACATTATTGCCATTATGGATCTATGCCAAAATGGCGAAGCGTTGGTTATAAGGAGCTGATCGATGTCTATGGTTATCTATGGCTTTATCATTACCTTGATCAGTTATCTTCTGGCCAAACCGCTGAATCAGAAATTTCCACAGATTCCCTTAATCGTTTTCGGCATGTTTATTGTCATCACGTTCTTAGCCATTTTCGGGATTCCCTATCAGCAGTACATGGATCATGTGAATAATGTTTTTAATCACCTGCTCGGCTACGTCACCGTGGCTTTGGCGATTCCTCTGGCTGCGATGCGCTATGATGACTTACCGCTTAAATCCATGATCGGTATCTTGTGTTTCGCAAGTATCAGTGCAGTGGCTTTACCGATGGGACTAGCGTATTTGCTGCATATGTCCGAACCGACCATTCTGGCATTTGCTACCCGTGCTGTAACCACACCCATCGCACTGAATATTGCAACCCTGCTACATGCCCCTTTAATGATGGTAACCCTGATCGTCATTTTATCCGGAGTGATTGGCGCCGCATTTTCTCCCTGGATCTTAAAACATATCCATGATGAACGTGCTTCGGGCCTGGCCCTAGGTCTGGCAGCACATGCCATTGGTACTGCACAGGCATGGCAACGTGGACCTGTTGCGGGCCGATATGCTGCATTTGGTATGGCTGTGAATGGCGTATTTACCGCAATCTGGCTGCCGACTTTTATTTTATCTTTATCTTAAAATTTGCCACAAATATCAGTTAAAGGTTGAACTGGTTGTCAAAAATCCTTCATAATGAATGCTTGAATATTAAAAGGATTTTTAATAATGGGGAAAAAATTAATCGGGGCGTTATGCTTGACTGCAATCAGCAGTTTTACTTTTGCAGAGGATATTACGGGGCTCTGGCAAAGTATTGATGACAAAACCGGAGCACCGAAGGCACTGGTGGAAATTCGTAAAGAATCGAATGGCACCTATGCCGGAAAAGTTGTAAAAATAACACCACGTACTGGCTATACACCTAAAGAAACCTGTGTAGATTGCCCTGCACCCTACACCAACAAACCGATTGTCGGTCTGGATGTGGTCACCGGCTTAAAATACAGTGATGGTTCGAATTATACCCATGGCCGGATTCTCGATCCGAATACAGGTAAAATTTACAGTATGAAAGCCAAACTCAGTGCCAACGGTAAACGTCTGCATTTACGCGGTTATTTGGGTGTTTCTGCATTAGGCCGGAATCAGATCTGGATTCGGGCAGAGTAAATATTTGTAGGGAGCATCAAACGGCCCGACGTATATTTAAATAAATTTAAAAAGCCTCTTCATTATTTTAAAATGGAGAGGCTTTTTTAATCAAAAAATTAAAAACCATTGAATTTTCAAATATTAATATACAAATGTAAAATAATGATTGAATCGCTTATTAGATATCCTACATAATAAAAATGACTGTTAAACGGATTTTTAATAATGAGTAAAAGCTTAATCAGTATTTTATTTTTAACCATGATCAGCAGCTTTAGCTTTGCCCAAGACATCACTGGTCTCTGGCAAAGTATCGATGATAAAACAGGCGCACCTAAAGGGATCGTTGAAATTCGCCAAGAGGCCAATGGCACCTATACAGGTAAAGTTGTGAAAATTACCCCACGAACAGGCTATGTACCCAAGGAAATCTGTGTGGACTGCCCTGCACCTTATACCAATAAACCGATTATCGGGCTGGATGTGGTGACAGGCTTAAAACATAGTGAAGGTCTTAACTATACCAGTGGACGTATTCTCGACCCGAATACAGGCAAGATTTACAGCATGAAAGCCAAATTAAGCGCCAATGGCAAACGTCTGCATTTACGGGGTTATCTGGGGATTTCTGCGCTGGGTCGTAATCAGATCTGGATACGCACTGAGTAGCACTTGTTGCTAAAACAGGTAGAAAAGATTACTCGGATCATGCAGCGGCACTGCTCTATTATTTAAGCCCAAAGCGTCTTTATACTGAACAATGGATAAGGACGCTTATTCTATTTAAGATTTAGAACCATCAAATTACGCCGGCACCCGATGATACTGACATCTATACGTCCAGATTGAAATCACCATCAAGACAGCAATAAAAAGCCCTGTATCAAACAGGGCTTTTTATTTAAAAGCATATCAACTTAACGATTTTGCAGCTTGGCATAATCTAAAAGGACATTTGCCGCTTCTGTAATAAAGGTTTCTTCTTCAGGCAGTGGCGGACGTAAATGTGCTTTCATCTTGGCCCGAGATTCAACCAAGGCGTCAATCGAAGCCTGATAACTTTCCCAGTTGGCATAAGGTGCCTGACCTGTTGCCGCACGACGCTGGTTTTCAGCATTCAAGGTCTGTTTTTCCAGATCAATCAATTCAGCACGGCGCTGGTTGATATCCAGTACCACTTTCTTCTGATCAGAGGTTTTCTTGGCAATCGCTTTACGCGCTTCTAGATACTTGAACTGTGAGTCTACGGCAACACGTTGCTGAGATGTTTCCGTTAACTTGGCAATATACGGTTGAACTGAACCTTCACGCTTAAATGGTGCGGTTGGAATGGTGTCCCACTTCAAGGCATTTTTGGCTTTACGCTCACCAAACTCTTCATTGTAGATATCCACCAGTTTGATATCCGGGATTACACCTTTATTTTGCGTACTTCCACCGGTAATACGGTAGAACTTACGCTGTGTCAGGGTTGCCTGACCATAAGCAAGTGAATCCAGTTGCACTTGAGCCGTACCTTTACCTGTAGTCGTGCTACCGATAATGATGCCACGCTCATAGTCCTGAATCGCAGCAGAATAGATTTCACTAGCAGAAGCCGATGCCAAGTTGACCAATACCGCCATCGGGCCTGCATAAAGCTGCTCGCCACCATCGGTATCTTCAAAGACATTGACATTACCATTGCCATCACGGATCTGAACCACTGGCCCTGACTTGATCACCTGACCGAGCATACGCGCAACTTCTTCCAAAGAACCACCCGGGTCATTACGCAGGTCCACCAGTACCCCTTCTACTTTCTGTGCTTTCAATGATTCCAGCGCTTTAGCCGTATCTTCTGAGACTGAGCGGTACTCGGTTCCCGCACGACGTGAGCGATAATCAAAGTAGAACGAAGGAATTTCAAGTACGCCAAATAGGTGTTTTTTACCATCACGAGTGATTTCAACCGTACGCGAACGAACACCAGCATCTTCTTCCTGAATAATGTCACGCGTTAAAGTGACATTACGTGCCTGACTCATCGGTGCCCCTGCACCTAGTAGACGCACTACCACCTTGGTGCCACGTTTACCACGAATCAAGCCCACAATTTCCGAGCTCGGCCAGCCGATCACATCCACCATTTTATCGCCGTCTTGAGCGACACCAATGATGCGGTCACCTGATTTGACCTGACCTGATTTACTTGCCGGACCACCCTCAACGATGGTCTCGATCTTGGTGTAATCTTCATTGCCGCGTTCTGGTCGGATCGAAACCCCAATGCCCTCAAGTTGCAAGGTGGTTTGACGATTCAACTCCATCGCATCAATGGGCGGATAATAGTTACTATGTGGATCATAGGTCGCCATCATCGCATTCAGGGTTTTGTCGAGGACATCGTCACTCTTGACCCGACCAATACGTTCCAACTGACGGGTATAGCGCTTGGTTAAAGTCTGAACCGGGGTTAAATCTTCTGGACCAGTCAAGTCCTGACCATTGGCCAGTGATGGATCTGCCTTTAATGCTTTCTGCTTGGCCTGTTCTTCTTCTTTGCTAATGGTCAGATTGATCAGCTGTGACACCAGCATTTTCTGCCAATGTGCCTGTTGTTCAGCAGCCGTCTGGAAATAAGGCGCTTTTTCACGATCGGTTTCCAGATAGACATCTTTCTGATTCAGGTTCTGCGGCTTCTTCAATTCGGCCAACATAAACTCATAGAATTGTTTCAAACGGTCACGATATTGCGCATGAATAGCAAAAGGCCCGGTTAAGTTACCGGCTTTTAATGAGCTACCAAAAGTGGAACCATACTTATTCTTATAGTCTGCAACTTCACCGCTTAAAAATAATGAATGATCTGGATCAAGACTGTCGAGATACATATCCAGAATACGGTTTGACGTGGTTGCATCTAAACGCATATTCAAATAATGCTGGCGATCAACCAAGGTTGCGAGCTGACGTGATACGAGCGCTTGTTCTTGTGTTGGCTTGATAACGGTTGAAACCACTGGTGTTTCTGTCGCCGCAAACGCCTCATTCATGGTGTGAGAGAAAAATAAACCACCAGTCGCAATTGCAACTGCACACGCTATCATTTGAAGTTTCATAAAATTTTGGTACTTCCTTGGATATGGCAATTATTACACGCTGATACTGTCAATATGAACACATTTCATTCGATACTTTACCAACTTGCAGTACTGATTAGTCGTCATAAATAAATGACCAATAAGCACTTATCATCAATATCATGTAGTTTTATCATATTCTGTACTGACAAAATGTAGCAAATCATTGCACAATTTAGCTATCGTTTTTTTCATCAAAATTCAAACGGAATCCTTATGATCGGCGCATTGATGCTAGATATTGCTGGCACAGAACTCACCCAAGAAGATATTGAACTATTACAAGCTCCGCAAGTCGGCGGCATGATTTTATTTGCGCGCAACATTGAATCCCCTCAACAGGTCCGTGCTCTAACCGATCATATGCGTCAGATCCGTCCAGAAATTCTGATTGCTGTCGATCAGGAAGGTGGCCGTGTACAGCGTTTAAGACAGGGCTTTACCTTGTTACCCGCTATGGGACGTTTAGGCGAGCGTTATCTCACTCATCCTGAACAGGCAGTTGAGCTGGCTGAACAATGCGGCTGGCTCATGGCAACGGAAGTATTGGCGGTCGGTATTGATTTCAGCTTTGCGCCCGTTCTAGACCTGAATGATGTCAGTGATGTGATTGGTGATCGCGGCTTTGCCAAAAATATGCAGGACATCGTTCCACTTGCCGATGCCTTTATGCGCGGTATGAAAAAAGCAGGTATGGCGACAACAGGTAAACACTTCCCTGGTCATGGTTCAGTGAAGGCTGACTCGCACGTTGCCGCAGCAATCGACAGTCGTTCATATCAGGAAATCTATGACAAGGATATGCAAAGCTTTATCAAGCTAATGCCACAGCTGGATGCCTTGATGCCTGCGCACGTGATCTATGATCAGGTTGATCCAAATCCGGCAGGTTTCTCACCATTCTGGTTACAACAAATCTTACGTCAACAACTTAAATTTGACGGCGTACTTTTCTCGGACGACTTGAGTATGCAAGCTGCCTGTGTCGCTGGCGGTGCAGACGCCCGTATTCAAGCCGCGTTAAATGCAGGTTGCGATATGGGACTGGTATGTAATGACCGTGCTGCCGCGTGTAACGCATTGGAAGGCATCCAGTCACTGCCTTTACCAAACCAGCAACGCCTAGAACGTATGCGCGGTAAAATTCCAAATATCCAAATCGGTACTACTACCTTAACGTTAGACGATGAAAACTGGCATAACGTCAGAAAAGTCATTGAAGAATTTAAGAATTCGTTCTAACTTTGATTAGATTTTTAATTGTTCTATTCACACGATGGAATCTTGCCGAGTGCTCATCTGATTAAAGGATTTGGCCGTCGGCTCGACTTACTTTTCAGGGATGAAAAGTAAGCAAAAATCCTTTGTTAGGCTGAGGGTACATCCTTGTAACCCCAGCCTAACGGCGGCATCCATGCCGCCCCACGATAGTAAATAACAAGCCTAAATCAAGATGTAGTCAAAGCACTCTGTATTTTAAAGAGATGAATTTTATATCTAAATTAGGAAAAAATAGAGTCTAGGACAGATGACACAACAACTTTCAAAACACCGCCATATTTCATTTACTGCACACTACACAGGCTATATCTGGTATCAAATGGGGATCTCACATCCAGCACTGGCAACAAAAAAAGGCAAAACACTCGCTGCCCTAGTCCATCCCATCGAAAGCTGGGCGGAAAAATATGTCGGTGGCAGCATGCGTACTACACTCAAACAACGTCATAGCATGCTGGATAGCCATTTAAAAAAACTGATTGAACAACATCCTGATCTACAAGTGCTAGAAATTGCCTGTGGCCTATCACCACGTGGCTGGTGGTTTAGACAACATTACCCTGAAATCAGCTATCGTGAACTGGACTTACCGGATATGGCGGCCACCAAACAGGCAGCATTGCAGCAAATTGAAAGTCATAGCGATGATGTATTATCGCTAGACCTGTTTACGGGAGCCTTTGCTTCGGCATTTCAAATCTTTGATCAGAAACGTCCATTGGTGATCATTAGTGAAGGGTTGATCAACTACTTTGAAAAACCATTGTTGCAACAACTTATTCAAGCGATTGCCCACTATGGTCAAGACTTTCAAACATTGCACTATTTAACCGATATCTATCCGGAACCAACCCAAAATAAACTGGCGACGATTATCTGGAACAGCAGCCGCTTGCTGAAATGGATGTCTCGCAGTGCCTTTAGTTTTCATTTTAAAACCCCTGCTGAAGTCGAACACTTTTTTCAGGAAGCCGGTTTTCATCAGGTTGAGGTCCTACAACCCAAGCAATTTTTTGAGCACACCGCGTTAGAAAACAAACAGCAACATTTAGGAGACCTGGTCTGGATGATTCAGGCGAGCAATCAATAACATCAGCCAAAAAGAAAGTGGCAAATTGCCACTTTTTTTAATGCCACAATTTAATGCCACAATAGGTGTTATTCAATTGGCTTCTGACGTTGAATAAAACGGGTCAAACGCTCTGCGATATCAAAACTGCCATGTTTAAACAAGATGCGCAGTCCTTGCTCAGTTGCATCAAAGATTAAACATTCAATTTTAAACTCGCCTTCTTCATCTGTTAACTGCAGGGCTAAGTCACGTGGATGCTGCGTGATAAAATCAAGCTGCTCTAGCTGATGAAGTTTTAAGTACACGCCAAAGAAGGTGATATCCACAATGCTCACCGCTACCTCAGTATCCAAATGACGATGGGTCAGTTTACTTTCGGGTTGTAGCACTGCGATCCGTTCTTCACCACGGCGTTCCATCTGCTGCATCTGTTCACGATTCATCGGAATGATACCATCCAGATTGTCGATAGATTCCCCTTTTAAAAAGGTAGTAAACAGATTCATGGTTTCTTTACGGCGTTGCAATTGCGGTACATGATCTGCATTGGCAATTAGGGCAAACTGCATATCCTGACATTGTAAGGCAAAATCGGCATTTTCATGCGGTAAGGTAAAGCTGTCATATTGTCCGGCTGCAACCAAGGTCTTACATTGCGGAACCGGCACATCGCTTAAACGCAATAAACGGTTGCAGTTAATTTCATAACGCTCGCGCTCTGTGGCACTAAACTCTGCCATCTGTTTGAAGAACAGACGCTTAGCTGTTGGTGACATACGTGTCTTGTCCAGTTTGGCATGATTGACAAGATAGAGAATCACCGCCTGACCAAACTCTTCCATACGATCTTCACGCATTAAATGCAAAGACTCTTCCAGCAGCATACGCCAGCTTTTACGGGTCTTTTGCATCACTCCCATCAACACCATGCGGTCAATCAGTTCTGGACGTTGATCGGCAAATGAAGAAGCGACCACCGACCCCAATGACATCCCCATCATTGAAACCTTATCGATTCCAACAATATCCAGCCATTGACCGAGCATTTTTGATAAATCAGGTAGTTCCAGAATTCCAGCAGATTCACCAGTATCAACATTACGAATCTGCTGGTTCGCGCCCATTGAAGGTAAATCGATTAAAATCACAGGACCACTCTCAAAGAGTTGCTCAACACAATACTTATAAGAGTTAAAATTTTGAAATGCGCCCCCGACAATTACAATTGGCGTGTTATAGATCGTTTTAGGATCTGCAATAGCCATATATTCAATTTTCCAGCCATCAATCCACGTGGTACGTGCTGGCTGCTTGAAACTGTTTTTATTGTAAATGTCGAAAAAACCAAAGCCTGTGTAGGTATGATTTATATCCGAGTCCATTTGGATAATGGAATTCATGTCCTTCCTCCATCCTTGTTTATTTTTCTGTTGCAAGCATCTCATTTTCAGCGATTTGCTCTTGCAAGTTAACAAATTTATAAAATTTGTATTACATTTATCCTATACTTTTTCATTCTATACGTATGCACGTTTTATACGCAATCATTTCCTTAACCACTCATCTTGTTTAAATGAATAATCTTTTGCAAAATATGTAGTCTTGGCTTTAGATTCAATATCTTCATCGCACTAAAATAAAAAATTTTGCGCCAATTAACGTTTTATAATTTGTTGAATTGTCAGTTTCGCCTATTCATTGTTCAGCATTTGACTGTTACTATCTTTATAAATACATGCAAATATCAAACTGCTATGCAAGACTCTATTCAAAATTATATGCAACAGGTCGGTGCGCAGGCACGTCAGGCATCTCGTATGTTAACCAGTGCCTCAACGCATTTGAAAAATCATGCCTTATCTGCGATCTATACCGCTTTGGAAAATAATCAGGCCCAGATTTTAGCGGCCAATCAAATTGATATGGACAATGGTCGCCAGCGTCAACTGGACAGTGCCCTGCTGGATCGTCTAGAGCTTACTCCGGCACGCTTTAAAGGCATGCTGCAAGGTTTAAAAGATGTCATTGGTCTGGTGGACCCGATTGGGGAAATTACTGACCTGGCTTACCGTCCATCGGGTATCCAGTTGGGTAAAATGCGTGTGCCTTTAGGCGTGATCGGGATGATTTACGAATCAAGACCGAATGTAACGCTTGAAGCCGCATCCCTGGCGTTAAAATCTGGCAACGCAATTATTTTACGTGGTGGTTCGGAAGCGCTCGAGTCTAACAAGGCCATTGCCACTGCGATCCAGCATGGTTTACAGGTTTCAGGCTTGCCTGAGCATGCGGTGCAGGTGATTGACACCCCAGATCGTGCCGCAGTTGGCCATCTGATTACCATGACCGAGTTTGTCGATGTGATCGTGCCGCGTGGTGGTAAAAGCCTGATTGAACGTATCAGCAATGAAGCCCGTATTCCTGTGATTAAACATTTAGATGGCAATTGCCATGTATTTGTTGAAGCCCAGGCCGATTTGCAAAAGGCCTTGCCGATCGCCCTGAATGCCAAAACCCATCGCTATGGCGTATGTAATGCCATGGAAACCTTACTGGTTGATGAAGCGATTGCAGAAGAATTCCTCCCTCTAATTGCTGAGCTGTATGCTGAAAAGCAGGTTGAACTACGCGGCTGTGCGGAAACCCAACGTATCCTAGGTGTATCTGTAAAAACAGCCACAGAGGAAGACTGGTATACCGAATATCTCGGACCAATTCTGGCAGTCAAAGTAGTCACAGGTATGGATGAAGCGATTGAGCATATCAATAAGTATGGTTCACACCATACCGATGCCATTATCACCGAAAACTTTAGTCTAGCCCGTGAGTTCTTGGCACGTGTTGATTCAAGCTCAGTCATGATCAATGCGTCTACACGCTTTGCCGATGGTTTTGAATATGGTTTAGGTGCAGAAATCGGCATTTCAACCGATAAAATCCATGCCCGAGGCCCAGTTGGCCTAGAAGGTTTAACCTCTCAAAAATGGATTGTGTTTGGCGACGGTCAAATCCGCCAATAATAGAAACACCTATTGCAACACAGCAACACGATAAAGGCCATTTAATTGATCTTTATCGTGTTTTTATATACTTGCATACAAAAATAATGATAAAACCTACAGATCAATTAAAAGAAGATATGATTTCCAGCCTATACTGATTAGGTTGATTTATAAACGGGTTGTATAGGCTAAAGTCTATCTTCGCCAAGATGACATCCCATGTTAAAACATTGCGCTTGATTCCACTGCTCATGCATTGCAGCAAGATCAGAGTGTTCATCATAAAATTTAAAATCTGTTAGGTGTTCAAACGTGGCTATATCTGTATTAGTAATTAACTGTGGTTCATCATCAATCAAATACGCACTGATCTCGGAACGCCGTGAAGATCGTATTTATGGTTTGGCAGAAAATCTGGGCGCAGCAGATGCCCGTATTAAAGGGGTCACCCTGGGTGGCGAACCGTTAGAACTTTCAATTCCTTATGCAGATCACGCCAAAGCACTGGAAACCTTGTTGGCACGTTTAGCCAACTATCATCCGCAAGCAATTGGACACCGTGTGGTACACGGCGGCAATATCACCAAAGCAGAACTGCTTACACCTGAACTCGTTGAACGTATTGAAGCCGCGACCCCTCTTGCCCCTTTACACAATCCGGCACACCTCATCGGGATTGAAGCTACCATGCGCTTATTCCCGCAACTGCCACAGGTTGCTGTCTTTGATACCGCGTTCCATCAAACCATGCCTGAACACGCTTATCGTTATGCACTGCCAAAATATTTATATACCGAACATCAAGTGCGCCGTTATGGCTTCCACGGCACCAGCCATGCCTATGTCACTGAACGTGCCAGCGAACTGGCGGGCAACAAGAATCAGGGGGGCTGGCTCAGTGCCCACTTAGGTAACGGTAGCTCAACCTGTGCCGTATGGAATGGACATAGTGTCGATACCTCTATGGGCATGACTCCGCTTGAAGGCGTGGTCATGGGTACCCGTAGCGGTGATGTCGATCCAAGTCTGCATCTGTTCCTGGCCAGCAATCTGGGCTGGGATATCCAGAAAATTGACAGCATGCTCAATAAAGAAAGCGGTTTACTCGGCTTGTCGGGCTTATCCAATGACATGCGCACCTTGGTAGAAGCCTCTGAAAATGGACATGAAGATGCAACGCTTGCGATTGAAGTGTTCTGCTATCGTCTGGCCAAATCCTTATCTGCTTTAAGTTGTGGCCTGCCACGTCTGGATGGTTTAGTCTTCACAGGCGGTATTGGCGAAAACTCAGCCTATGTCCGTGAAAAAACCTTGGGCTATTTATCTCACTTTGGTTTGCAATTTAGCAAAGAGAAAAATGATGCTTTGGCACGCGGTAGCGAAGGCCGTATTGATAATGGCACGGGTCCACAAATCTGGGTCATTCCAACCGATGAAGAAGGCCGTATTGCCAAAGAAACCCGTCAAGTGATTGAGCCAAACGCTTAATTTATTCAAAAATATAAAAGAGTGACCAAGTCAGTATGAATACGATTTTACTCATCCCTACTGGGGAAGGTGTTGGTTTAACCTCTGCCTGTCTAGGCATGATTTATGCGCTGGACTGTAAAGGGATCAATGCGGGTTTCCTCAAGCCATTTTCACAGATTGCCGATGCGCCTGTAGATCGCACCACCACGCTCTACCATCATTTATTTCAACACCCTTCGGTTGAACCGATTAGCTATGAAAAACTGACCCAGCTGATTGCCTTGGGCGAAACCGATGAATTGCTGGAAGAAGCCGTAGCACTGCATCGCCAGATTGCCGCCAATCATGATGTGATTATTGTTGAAGGGCTAGTGCCGAATGGGCAAGATCATTTTGCCGGCGAAATCAATGCAGCACTCGCGCAAGCACTCGATGCCCAAGTGGTTCTGGTCAGTACTGCCGATCTGGCCGATCCTCGTAAAACAGCGGAAAAAGTCGATGCCCATTTACGCCTGTTTGGCGGCGCCGCATCGGCGCGGACCACTGGCGTGCTGTTTATGCGCACCAAAGGACTTCCAGAAGGCACCGCAGAAATTCCAGTGACGCTTGATCCAGGCTTACGCCTAGACCAGCATATCGAAGCCTTTGCCCTAGAACTGCAACGTTATAATCGTTATATGGGCAGCAATGACCTGCCGATTATTGGACTGGTGCCCTTCAGTAATATTCTCAGTGTACCGCGGAGTCTGGATATTGCTCCTGTGATTAAAGGAACCTGGTTACATCAAGGTGAAGCCAAACAACGTCGCATTCTGCATACCAGTTTAATTGCATCCAATATCGAATCTGAGTTACATAAGTTTGTGGCAGGTGAACTGATCATTAGCGCCTCACAACGCACCGATGCGATCTTGGCAGCGAGCCTTGCCAGCAGTAACGGTACGCCACTTGCGGGTCTGGTTTTAACCGAACAAGCAGCGCCTGCAAGCAATGTACTCGAGTTTTGCCAAAGCGCGATTAAGCAAGGACTCCCAATCTTACACACGCCTTTAGACACTTTGGAAACAGCACAACTACTGCATCGTTTTGGCAATGAAATTCCAATTGATGATACCGAACGTGCCGAACAAGTGACGCGTTTTGTGTCCAGCCATATTGATAATCACTGGCTTGATCAACATACCCAGAACAATCTGCACCCTCGTCTGTCACCGTCTGCTTTCCGCTATGAACTGGTACAGAAATCGATTTCAGCCAAGAAACGGATTGTATTACCTGAGGGTGATGAACCTCGTACCGTACAGGCCGCAGTAATTTGCCAGACACGTGGTATTGCGCAATGTGTGTTATTGGCAAAACCGGAGTCAGTGGCGGAAGTGGCAAAAGCGCGAGGTATTCAACTGCCCGAGGACTTGGAAATTATTGATCCAGATCGCATCCGCGACCAATACATTGAACCGATGGTGGAACTGCGTAAAGGCAAGCTGGATGCCTTGCAAGCCAAAGCACAGTTGCAAGATACCGTAGTGCTTGGCACCATGATGCTGGCGCTGGATCAAGTTGACGGTCTGGTTTCTGGTGCAATTCATACCACCGCCAATACCGTGCGTCCTGCATTTCAGTTGATCAAGACAGCACCAAACTATTCACTGGTGTCCTCGATCTTCTTTATGCTGTTGCCAGATGAAGTCTATGTGTATGGTGACTGTGCCATTAACCCTGATCCAAATGCCGAACAGCTGGCTGAAATTGCCATTCAGTCAGCAGATTCTGCTAAAGCTTTCGGTCTTGATCCGCGTATAGCCATGATCAGCTATTCGACAGGAACTTCGGGTACAGGGGCCGATGTCGAAAAAGTAGCTGAAGCCACCAAAATTGCACAACAGCGTCGCCCTGATTTATTGATCGATGGACCATTACAATACGATGCTGCTTCAGTCGAAAGCGTTGGTCGCCAGAAAGCGCCTGATTCTCAAGTGGCGGGCCGTGCCAATGTATTTATCTTCCCGGACCTGAATACAGGCAATACTACCTATAAAGCGGTGCAACGTGCAGCGAATGTAGTCAGTGTCGGTCCGATGTTACAAGGCCTGAATAAGCCTGTGAATGACTTGTCCCGTGGGGCATTGGTAGATGATATTGTATTTACCATTGCCTTGACCGCGATTCAGGCAGCTCAATCAATGTAAGAATAAAAAAACTGATGTAGCAGGTTTTGCTACATCAGTTTTTAAAGTAATTTCTAATCCGTTCCCAACCACGATCTTTCTTGCGTTTTAATATAATAAAATTACGAACACTATAATACCCAGAACTTGGTTCCCAACTTAACTGTTTTAAAGCTTCTAAGCCATCTGCCCAGTCTTGGTTTTCAGCTAGTGCTTCAAACGTTTGCTCACCCTTAAAATCACAAAAGAATACTCTATACCACGCAAAATCATGAGCTGGTTTGTGTTTTAGAATGGCCTGTTCAATTGAAGAAAAGAATTCGCTAGGTGGTGCTGGTGAATTATTAAGATCGCTACGCTGTCCAATATTACCAATATAAGCTGTATATTTTTTTCCTGCTATTTGCCATTGCTCTACAGTGACTTCAGTGTGGTCATTCTGCTTCCAGAAAGCGGCAAGAAAAACATGTAATGAATTAACAGAAAAATTCTGCACCGCATTCAGTACCCCTGTGTTTCCCACCCCTATGCCAGCAAAACTTTCAGTGATGATTCGCTTATCCTCTAACATCACCTCAACATCTAGACGACCATGTGTCTCATGTTCCAACCAATTGGCACGCATCGCTGGGAGTTGCCCATAAGGTACAATCCAGTCATCAAACGTTTGAACCGAAACACCATGCTCTTCTAACAAATCAATCATTATTTGTGTGACTGATTGATTATTCATAAAGCCTATTCCATATTTTTTATTCAATATATCAGCTTCATCTACCAACTAATAAATCAAATTTCATACTCAGGCTTGTTTTGAACCCCCAATTCTTTTGAACTGCGGCCCCTTCACAAAGAAAATCGCATTACCGCATAGAATTAAAATTACCCCGATGACAGCATTCATTTGCCAGTGATAACCTTCCCATACCGTCGAGATGACCAAAGCCACCAAAGGAAACAGCAAAGTACTATATGCCGCCTTGCCTGCTCCAATACGCCCTACCAGAAAGAAATAGGCAGTAAAGCCGATTACCGAGCCAAAGATTGCTAAATACAGCAACGCACTGACCGCACTAAAGGACATGCTTGGGAAAAAATTGTCCTGTTTAAACCATGAGATCAAAGCCATCAATAATGAACCATACAACATGGCATAGGCATTGGTAGTAAAAATATCCAGCCCGTGTTTCTGATGCCGGGTACTGATCATATTGCCCAAAGAGAAACCATAGGTGCCTAGGATACATAGCCCGATACCGATCAAGGTATTGCGATTTAAAGTGGTGCCTACCACGTCATGCCAAAACAAGGCAATAATCCCCAGCACACCAAGTAAGGCGGCAGGATAAAAGCGTGAAGAAACCTGCTGAGAGAAAAATAATCGGGCATTAAGGGTATTGAAAATCACCGCCATCGAGAAAATGACCGCTTCTAAACCACTGCTGATATATTGCACCGCATAGTAGAAACAGACAAAGTTAAAGCCGAAAATACAGCAGGCCTGTAACATACAGAATAAGTGATCTTTAGCTGCCAGCTTTTGCAATTTCCGGCTGAGCGCAATAAAACCAAACAACACCAGTGCTGAGATAAAGAAACGCCAGAACACCGCAACATTGGCTGAAATTCCACTTTGTTGTTGCAAGGTAATGGCAATCCATGTGGTTCCCCAGATCACCACCACCAAAGCATATAACAGCGCATTCATCTCTTTTAAACCCAACTTAATCACCAAGACGATTATTTTGCGAGATTTGATGGCCCGGATTCTTGCACAATCTTGCGGTGCTTATCATGGATTTGCGTTTTTCTCGGATTTTTTTGACCAGATGACAAAACTGGCTGAACGTTCTACACTTAACTGGATCATATTTGGCACTGCGTATAGAAGATGAAATATCAGATTCTAGATCAATTACAGCAATATAAAGCGCAATTGCTCGACTCGGTAGAACTGGGTTCGGGTATGCAGTTGGCCATGTGGCAAAACAATCAGGATCGTGTCAGTGTCTGTAGTAATCACCATACCTTAAGCATGTATGTTCAAGGGGGTTATGAAAGCTATCAAAAGACGGCGCAAGGCTGGCACAATGGGGGTGGACCTGATCGGATGTGCCTGATGCCACAGGATTTTGAATCGACCTGGGATCTACGTGATCCACTGACATTTGTACATTTGTACTATACCGAACAGCATTTACAACGCGTGGCTGAACAAGTCTGGGATCGCGAACCCAGCCAGATCACCCTTAATCCGCAGATTTTTGTAGCGGACCCGCAAATTTCCATGCTCTATCGGCACTTTTTACTGAATGGTGCCTGGCAAGAACGTGAAAACCATTTGCAGATGAGTACCGCAACCACGCTATTACTGAATCATCTGATCAAAAATTACAGTCATGCCCAATGGCAAGCGCCTGAAGTCAAAGGTGGTCTCTCGCCTTATGTGCTTAAACAGTTACTGGAATGGATTGATCAACATCTCCATTTAAGTCTGACCTTATCGGATCTGGCTCAGCAAGCACAACTCAGCGAGTATCATTTTGCCCACATGTTCAAACAGTCAATGCAGATGCCACCACATCAGTATGTGATGCAACGTCGTCTTGAACTGGCACATCAGGCATTACACAGCAGCAATCTAAATTTGACTGAAATTTCCACCCAATATGGCTTTAGCTCCAGTAGCCATTTTAGCAATCGTTTTAAAAAGCAGTTTGGTTATTCACCCTCGCAAATCAGAAAAAACTAAAACAGAAATTTCTCCTGATATATTCTTACGTTCTGCTTTTCATTGTTAGACCTTTCGCCAAATCTAAGCTAAAACTCCCACAATCATTCCTTTTTGTCATATAATTTAGCCCGCCAGCTAATCGCCCGCTCAAGAGAAATTTGATATGACAACGATCATCAAACAAGATGACTTGATTACATCAATCAAGGATGCCCTACAGTTTATTTCTTACTATCACCCGCAAGACTTCATCCAAGCGATGAGCCGTGCCTATGATCGTGAAGAAAACAAAGCTGCAAAAGATGCTATTGCACAGATCCTCATCAACTCACGTATGTGCGCTGAAGGTCACCGACCAATCTGTCAGGATACAGGGATTGTTAACGTTTTCCTTGAAGTTGGCTTAGACGTTAAATTTGATTTAACCATGAGTCTGGATGATGCAGTCAACGAAGGCGTACGCCAAGGTTACCTAGAGAACTCAAACGTACTACGTGCTTCAGTTTTAGCAGATCCAGCTTTTGGTCGTAAGAATACCAAAGACAATACCCCTGCCGTCATCCACTACAAACTCGTACCGGGGAATAAAGTCGATATTACCGTGGCTGCAAAAGGTGGCGGTTCAGAAAACAAATCTAAACTCGCGATGTTGAATCCGTCTGATTCAATCGTGGACTGGGTACTTAAGACTGTTCCAACCATGGGTGCAGGCTGGTGTCCGCCAGGTATGCTCGGTATTGGTATCGGTGGTACTGCCGAAAAAGCCATGATGCTTGCGAAAGAAGCACTCATGGAAGAAATCAATATGGACGAATTACTTCGTCGTGGTCCACAAAACAAGATGGAAGAACTCCGTATCGAGATCTTCGAGAAAGTGAATGCATTAGGTATTGGTGCACAAGGTCTTGGTGGTTTAACCACAGTGCTTGATATTAAAATCAAGGATTACCCATGCCACGCAGCAGGTAAACCAGTCGGTATGATTCCGAACTGTGCTGCAACTCGTCACGCGCACTTCCAGTTAGATGGTACAGGTGTTGCACATATTCAGGCACCAAAACTTGAAGACTATCCTGCTGTGACTTGGGATTCGTCTCAATCGAAACGTGTCAACCTTGATACCATTACGCAAGAAGAAATGAATGCCTGGAAGCCAGGTGATACATTATTGTTGAACGGTACGATTTATACCGGTCGTGATGCTGCTCATAAGCGCATGGTCGACATGCTCAACAATGGCGAAGAGCTTCCAGTCGATCTAAAAGGTAAATTCATTTACTACGTGGGTCCAGTCGATCCAGTTGGTGATGAAGTGGTTGGTCCTGCAGGCCCAACAACAGCAACCCGTATGGACAAGTTTACCCGTCAAGTGCTAGAAGCAACTGGCTTGTTCGGTATGATCGGTAAAGCGGATCGTGGTCCTGCTGCAATTGAAGCGATCAAAGACAACCAGGCAACTTATTTGATGGCTGTTGGTGGTGCTGCGTATCTCGTGTCTAAAGCAGTCCGTGAAGCTGAAGTGGTTGCCTTTGCTGATTTAGGTATGGAAGCAATCTACAAATTCGTGGTTGAAGATATGCCTGTCTCTGTTGCGGTTGATGTGAATGGTACTTCAATCCATGCCACTGCACCAAAAATCTGGCAAGCTAAAATTGGCAAGATTCCAGTGGTTGATGCCGCTGCGTCATAAATAATACTCATACAATAATCATAGCCGAATCATCGTATTCGGCTATTTTTTTGCCTAAAGCTTCTGCTAGATTATAAAGATGAGAAGAATAAGGAAATGCAAATGAATAAATATTTACTCAGCATGCTGCTTGGTCTGAGTTTACTTGGCAATATCCAGCATAGCTTTGCATCTCCTGCACAAAGCAAATCGATCAAAGAGCTGATCAAACTCAGTGACCTTGAACATGTCCTAAATACCTCACTGGATGAAATGCAACCCACACTGGATCTTGAAGCTGAAAATATCCTGTTACGGGTGCTAGGCAAAGATGAACTTACCACCACGCAAGAGCATCTTGCGGTGCTGGAACTGAGTCAACTACTGAAAGAAACCAGCGCAAAAATGTTTGCCCGGCCTGAAACCATTCAGGCGATTGAAAAAATCTACGCCGAAGCACTTAGTGAAGAAGAAGTCCAAGCCTATTTAAAATTTTTAAAAACACCGGAAGGCCAGTCGATTAACCAGAAAACCCTACAAATCACCACTCATGTTTTTCAATACATGAATAACATCAGTCAAAAGACCTTGAGCGATCCCCAGCAAAGTTCACAGCTTAAAGAGCAGTTCCTGACGATTATTAAACCGTTAATTCAGGAAGAATAAACGGCTGTTGTCATTGTCATGATTACCAGGTCAACGGGTTCCACAGCTTAAACGGTTTGACCAGATGCACTTCCGACTTTGCATCATACTTGGCCGGTTTTAACTCTTGTGGCTTAGAACGCACCTTGCCTGATGCATCCTGCGCAACAAAGTTATAGCTGGATGATTTTAGTCGGGTAAAGGCGATTTCCTCATGTGCCACTTTATCGGGCATGATCATAAATGGTCCCGTATGTTCACTACGGGAAATTTTATTTTCTTCGTCATACTTGATGAAATAAGTCTGAGCAGCATCGACAGTAAAGTCCAGATATTTCGGCTTTTGGAAATGCAGTCCAGCCAATGGCCGACTCACGCTCAGACGATAGGTCCCTGCGGGTAATTCCAGCCAGTAATAGTGATTATGCAATAGACTTGGGATACGGTGTCCGTTAATAAATAAATTGGCTGCTGCAATTTCCTGACGGTTCCAGCGCGTATCTGGACGATATAAATAGACCACCGCCGCTTGTTCATTTTGTGGTTTAACCGGCGCGAAATATTGCCCTAATTTTTGATTGACCCAACCGCCCACACTAAAGCCGCCGACATGATATTGATCAAATAAACCTGGTTCTTTTTCTGTATCCACAGGGGGTAATGTTGCCGTCAGTGCGGTTGGTTTTTCTTCAACAGCTTTATGGCTTTGACAGCCAGCGAGCACCCCTGCACAACATAATGACACTATTAAATAACGCATGACATCCCTCAAGGCGTTTTCTTGAATTTATTTTTAACAACGCAAAACTATGCGGATTTTTTTCAATTTTAAGATTAACACCTCGTTGCCTAATTGCAAATAAAAAAAGCATGAAAAGCCAAGCCTTTCATGCTTTTTCGGATGGACGAGATTAAGCCGATTTAGAATCGACCACCTTCAAATCCTTCTTTTCAATCAGTTCGGGTGTACCTGTCTGTGGTAGACGTTCCGGCTTAAAGGTTGGCTTCGCCGTACCATTAATAACCGCTTCATCCACAATCACGGTACCGACATCAGTACGACTTGGTAAGTCATACATAGTTTCAAGCAAGACATTTTCCAGAATTGAACGCAGACCACGTGCACCGGTGTTACGATCTAGCGCTTTCTTCGCAACAGCACGTAATGCAGACTCATCAAAGACCAGATCGACATCTTCCATCGTGAACAGGTACTGGTATTGACGCGTCAATGCATTTTTAGGCTCTGTCAGAATCTGCATCAATGCTTCTTCATCCAGCTCTTCTAAAGTGGCAATCACGGGCAAACGACCAATAAATTCAGGAATCAAACCGAATTTAACCAGATCCGTTGCTTCAACCTGACGGAACAATTCAGAGACTTTTTTACTGTCATCTTTATTCTTCACATCCGCGGTAAAACCGATTCCGCCCTTCTCTTGACGTTGCTGTACGATTTTTTCCAGCCCAGAGAATGCACCACCACAAATAAACAGGATATTGGCAGTATCAATCTGGATGAATTCTTGCTGTGGATGCTTACGACCACCTTGTGGCGGAATAGAAGCAACCGTACCTTCAATCATTTTTAATAATGCTTGTTGTACGCCTTCGCCAGACACATCACGGGTAATTGAAGGATTTTCAGATTTACGGGTAATCTTATCAATCTCATCAATATAGATAATGCCTTTCTGCGCTTTCTCTACATCGTAATCTGCTTTTTGCAATAACTTCTGCACAATGTTTTCAACATCTTCACCCACATAACCGGCTTCGGTTAAGGTGGTTGCATCTGCCATCGCAAACGGTACATCAAGTAAACGTGCCAGCGTTTGCGCCAGTAAGGTTTTACCTGAACCGGTCGGGCCGATCAGCAGAATATTACTTTTCGCAATTTCAATATCCTGATGCCCATGGTTCGACTGGCCCACTTTCAAACGCTTATAGTGGTTATAAACCGCAACAGATAAGGTCTTCTTGGCAACATCTTGCCCGATTACATATTGATCCAAGGCAGCACGTATTTCGTGTGGTTTTGGCAATGGCTTGGTTGCCCAATCACCTGCTTCAACTTGTTGACTGGTTTGCACCAGGTCCAAGCAGACATCCACACACTCATTACAAATATATGCGTCCTCACCAGCAATCAATTTTCCAACTTCAGATTGCGTCTTACCACAAAATGAACAATGTTTTTGTCCTTGAGGATGTTCGGACATATTTACTCCACAACTTAAATCTTAAACTTAGGTCCTAAATCAGGGACGTTTGCTTAGCACTTCATCTACTAAACCATATTCTTTGGCTGCTTGTGCAGTCATGAAATTGTCACGATCTGTGTCACGCGCAACCGTTTCATAATCCTGGCCGCTATGTTCGGCCATCAAGCGGTTTAAACGTTCTTTAATGAATAGAATTTCACGCGCGTGAATTTCAATATCTGAGGCCTGACCACGGAAACCGCCCAGTGGCTGGTGAATCATGACACGTGCATTTTCCAGACAGTAACGTTTCCCTTTGGCACCCGCATTTAACAAGAATGCACCCATTGATGCAGCTTGGCCCATGCAGTAAGTGACAACATCAGGTTTAATAAACTGCATGGTGTCATAAATCGCCATACCCGCAGTGACTGAGCCACCTGGTGAATTGATATAAAGGTGGATGTCTTTTTCTGGATTTTCTGCTTCAAGAAATAACATCTGCGCAACGATTAAGTTCGCCATGTTATCTTCAACTTCACCCGTTAAGAAAATAACACGCTCACGTAATAGACGTGAAAAAATATCGAATGAACGCTCACCACGAGAGGATTGTTCAACGACAACAGGAACTAAAGCATTTTCAATTGTTGGAACATACATATGTTTACTTATTCCTAAATTATTGTGACCCGATCTATGCCAACAATATGAGGGATAATCGATGAAATTGCAAAAGGTTCAATCTGAAATATTCGATTATTTAGACTAAAATCTGGTAATTTTTCGAGAAATTAACACTTTCATAACATAGGCTTTTAAGCACTTGCAGCAATACTTTCGAGGATAGAAATTTTCGAATTCTACAAGCCCTGCTCCCCAGCATTTCGCATACGAGAGAATAGAACGAGATGAGAGCCATAACTGCTCAATTCATTTTTTTAACGTTCTACCTTATACATACAGCTCAATGCTAAAGAAAAAAGGCGCATTAAGCGCCTTTTTTCTTTAAACAACTTTTGAAGGATTAGCCACGACGAGCTTGTTGTTCTTTCAATAAGTCTTCGTAGCTAATCGCAACATCTTTTACTTTAGCAGCAGCTAAGATGTGATCAACCACTTGATCTTCTAAAACAACAGCTTCGATTTGAGCGCGTTGTTGTTTGTCATTTTTGAAGTATTCAACCACTTCAGTTGGATCTTCATAAGAAGAAGCCATGTCATCGATGTAAGCATCAACACGTGATTGGTCAACTTCAAGTTTAGCATCAGCCAATACCTTGCTTACCAATACGCCAAGCTTCACTGATTTTTCAGCTTGCTCTTTGAACAATTCATCTGGAAGCATGCTGCTGTCAAATGCGCCTGCACCTTGAGCACCAAACTGTTGCGTGAATTGCTGGATCATTTGTTGACGTTGACGGTCAATTTCTTGAGCAACCATAGATGCTGGAACTTCGATTTCATTCGCAGCAACAAGCGCATCAAATGCAGCTTGTTTAACTTGGTTACGAAGACCGTTGCGAACTTCACGTTCCATATTCTTACGAACGTCAGCTTTTAACTTGTCTAAGCCTTCTTCTTCAGTTAAACCAAAGATTTTCAAGAATTCAGCATCAATTTCTGGAAGTTTTGGTTTTTCAACTTGCTTCACAGTGATTTTGAATTGAGCCGCTTTACCCGCCAAGTTTTCAGCTTGGTAGTCTTCTGGGAAAGTTACATCGATAACTTTTTCTTCGCCAGCTTTCATACCAACGATACCGTCTTCAAAACCTGGGATCATACGACCTGAACCAAGTACAAGTTTAAAGTCTTCAGCAGCGCCGCCTTCAAACTTCTCACCATCAACAGTACCTTCGAAGTCGAAAGTCACTTGCATGTCTTTCTTCGCCATACCTTTGGTTACAGCCCAAGTTTGACGTTGTTTTTGCAAGTTTTCGATCATCACGTCAACGTCTTTATCGTTGATTTCTGATGATTTACGTTCAACTTCCAAGTCAGCAAAAGTTTTTACTTCTACTTCTGGATAAACTTCAACAGTTGCTTCAAAAACTAAAGCATCATCTTTGTTTTCAACTTTCTCAATGTTTGGCATACCCACTGCATTGATTTTTTCTTGTTGAATTGCTTCGAATACGCTGTCACGAATGACGTCATTCACAACTTCTTGATAAATGCCCGCACCATATTCACGGCGGACAACATTTAAAGGCACTTTACCTGGACGGAAGCCGTTGATCTTCACAGTTTTGGCAGTGCGTTTTAAGCGAGCTTCAAACTGCTCGTTAACACGGCTCGTCGGTACAGAAACATTTAAACGACGGGCAACGCCCGAAACCGCTTCAGTCGTTACTTGCATGGCTTCCTCGATATATAGTTAGTAGTAACATTTTTAAAGTGCCACATTATATGACAACTTTCTGGATATACAAAATCGGAAGCTAAAAAAGCAAATATATTTTTCATTTTGTTCGAAATCATAGTTTTCTTAAATGAATCTTAAATTAAATGTTACTTTTTGTTGTTAATGATAAATATTATCACTATAATTCGCACTGATTTTGAGCACTTTTCTATTTTTTCTCGTCCAGCTTTGGAACTCTAGTTATGAGTAAATTTAATTTATCCCCGCTTTCTTTTGCATTACTTGGGGCAATGACCACTTCGGCTTTTGCTGATACAACAACACCTGAAAATACCAATACACACCAGCTCGCAACCATTGTGGTATCAGCTTCTGGCTTCGAACAAGATATTAAAAATGCACCAGCTTCTATTAGCGTAGTGACTAAAGAAGATATTGAAAAGAAAAATGCAACCAGTATTGCAGATCTACTTTCGGACGTGCCAGGCATTGATATCCGCGATGGTATTGGAAAGACCTCAGGTTTAAATATTAAAATGCGTGGCCTAGGCAATGAATACAGCCTGATTCTGATTGATGGTCGCCGTCAAACTACTTCTTCTGATGTGACACCAAATGGTTTTGGCGAATCGGCAAATGGCTTTTTACCTCCACTCGCTTCAATTGAACGGATTGAAGTCATTCGTGGACCAATGGCAACGCGCTATGGTTCCGAGGCGATGGGTGGTGTCATTAACATTATTACCAAGAAAATTAGCAATGAATGGAATGGTAATGTCACCGTCAGTGGCAATGTGATGGAACATGGCGGCGAAGCCGACTCATGGAAAACCAGCGTCGTGGTGAATGGTCCAATTATTCAGGACAAACTAGGCTTCCAGTTACGTGGTTCATATTTAGATCGCCAAAAGTCAGAACGGGTTCCAGGCACTTCAGGCCGTGACCCACGTCCAAGTGAAGCAGATATTTATGATGTCGGTGGAAAATTATCCTTTAAATTGGATGATCAAAATAGCTTCTGGGTAGATGGTTTTCACTCAAGTCAAACTTATAAAAATGATGATAACCGTTTAGGTACATTGGATACACCAGAACGAGCCAATGGCTATAAAGACGAGCTGGAATTCAAACGAGATCAGATTGCTGCAGGTCACCATGGTGACTATAGTTTTGGTCAATGGAACTCTTATGTCAGCCAGACTAAAACAGAAACAATTGGCCGTACCATTCCAAGAAATACTTTCCCTGGGAATGCAGCAGCAGGTCAGGACCGTACCTTAAAAAATACGGATTTTGTTGCCGACTCACATGTAGTTATGCCAATTGCAGATCATAAACTCACCGTTGGCGCTGAATATAAAGAAGCAAAAATTGCAGATGATATTGCTGGTCTTGGTGCAACATTCAAAAAAGACTCGTTCTCTGTCTATGCAGAAGATGAATGGCGCATCTTAGATAACCTTGGCTTTACGCTCGGTGGTCGTTATGAGGATCACTCAGGTTTCGGTGGTCAATTTAGCCCGCGCGCTTACCTCGTTTGGAATGCAAATGACGAACTTACAATTAAAGGTGGAGTAAGCACAGGTTATAAAGCACCTTCTGCAAAAGACCTTCACAATGGTATTGTAAGTATTAGTGGGCAAGGAACCTCATTTAACATTGGCTCTCCTAACTTAAAACCAGAAGAATCAACCAACTATGAACTTGGCTTCAACTATAACAACGGTAATTTAGACCTCACCACCACAGCATTCTTTAATAAGATTAAGAACCTGATTACTGAAGGGCCTGAATTACTGAACTGTTTCTCTGAAAAAAATCCAAATCAACCCGGTTGTGTGAGCTATGGATCACATATTACTCAGGATACATTTGCACAAAAAATCAATGCAGATGAAGCTGAAACCAAAGGTGTTGAACTCAGTCTGAAATACAGCATTATTCCTGAATGGGACATTAAAGCTGCATACACCTATATGGAATCAGAAATTACCAAAGGTAAGAACAAAGGTTCTTATCTAAGTAATGTCCCTAAAAATGCATTTAATATGACCTCAACCTGGCACATCAATGATGCATTTGATGTATGGTTACAACATGAATATAAATCAGACCGTAAGCGCTACAATACAGAGCAAACCGCAGGTGATGCCGCTATTATTTATAATGCAACTAACAATAAATTAAAGGGTTATAACTTATTTAATTTAGGTGCAAGTTATCGTGTAAATGATCAATTGCGTTTCAATGGTTCAGTGAACAACCTGCTCGACAAAGACTTTAGCAGCAATGGTTCATATATTGATGCCAATGGTAATCCGGCCTCTTATTATGACTATATGCAAATTAGTTCAGGCATGTCTGGTACTTATCTAGCAGGCCGTAACTACTGGTTATCTGTATCCTACGACTTCTAAGTAATCTATACATCACTATATAAAAAACCTGCACATGCAGGTTTTTTACACTTTTCCCCCGCTCATACCATGCTTTTTGAAGTCATCGCTTGGACAATTTTTTATACTCAGAGTTTAAATTAAACTTTAAAATTTCTACTGTCTTCGCTTTTAAACCTTGAGCATATTGTTTAGAGCCCAAGGTTCAGATCATCTTCACTTTTCCATTAAAAATAACAAGCTGATATTCAAAAGCTTTCATATTGAGTGGCTATTGAAAAAACAGAATTCACTTCATTCGAATGAAAAAACAATTAAATCTAAATAAAAAATTAACTCTTAATGTACAATCGTTTTTATAGATTAAAGAAAAAAATCAACAAATTAACTACATTTAAGAACAAAACTTCATTCATATTTCCATAATTAAAAGCTGAGGGAATTGGAAAAATCAATTCCAAACAAATGCATATAGAAATAAGAATGATTATTCTTTGCATAAATTTTTATACTGTTTAGGCGTGTCTCATGTCGTTTATCAAATCACGGAAGAAACTTGTCTCTTCTGCAATTGCATCATCACTTTCGGTTATTGCAGTGCCTGCGATTGCACAAGAACAACCCGTTCAACTCCCAACTATTCATACGCATGCAGAACAAGAACAGAGCCTCAAGGTTGATAACTCTGCAAATGCAAAATTTGTTGCACCCCTTAAAGATACTCCGAAATCAGTCTCTATCCTTTCTCAAAAACTGATCAAAGATACCAACTCTAATACCTTACTCGAAGCACTTCGTTACGAGCCAGGGATTACTTTAGGTGCGGGTGAAGGGGGTACACCATTTACAGATATGCCCTATATTCGTGGTTATAGTGGTCAATCATCAATTTATGTAGATGGCGTACGTAACACCACCTCACAAAGCCGCGACATGTTCGCGATTGAACAGGTTGAAGTCATTAAAGGTTCTTCTTCTGCCCTCGGTGGAGGTGGCAGTGTGGGTGGTAGCATTAACCTTGTCCCGAAAGTGGCTCATCAGGGTGATGTATATCAGGGCAGCATTCAAGGGGGCACCGACAACTATCGCCATATCCAGCTGGATGCCAATAAAGATTTCGGCAATGGTATCGCAGGTCGTGTTGTAGTGATGGGGCATGAAAATGAAAAACCGGGTCAACACAATGGTGCAGAATTTGCTCGTGCAGGTCTCGCATCAAGTCTTGCTTTTGGCTTAGACACAGCAACACGCGGTACATTCAGCTATTACTATTTACGTAGTAATGACGAACCAGATGCTGGTATTCCATTTAATAATCCAACACGCGCTCCTGCGGGTGTAACGCTTAACCCAGGTGATGGTCGCCCAGTAAGCGTCAAAGCCGGCACTTACTATGGCTGGAAAGATCGTGATTTTGACAAACGTGAAAATCACATTGGTACCTTCAAATTAGAACACGATTTCAATGAAGATCTGACCTTGTCAAATGTGATGACTTATAACAAATCAAAGTCGGACTATGTCTATACCAATGCGGATGACTCAAATGGCAATATTTATCGCGGTACAATTGCTCGCCGTGCTTTAAGCCGTATTCTGGATACCGATGCCTATAGCGATCAGCTGTCTTTAAGAGGCAAGTTCAACACTGGTGCATTTAAACATTCATTTAATGTAGGTACTGAGTGGAGCTATCAAAATACCGATCAGGGCATGCATACCTTTACCAATGCGGCTGGCCAAACGACTTCAACTATTCTGGCTTCGAATGTCAGTGGTTGTGACACAGCTTCCGCTACGTCAAATGGCTGGTGTACGGGTTTAAATAATCCAGGCAATGGTCGCTTTACTGACAGTTTAGGCAGTATCAAAGGTCAATCAACAACACGTAGCCGTACTGCCTCTGTTTATGCCCTCGACAGTATTGAGTTTAACCCACAATGGTTACTTAACTTAGGTGTTCGTTGGGACAAATTTGATACCGAGAAGAAATATAATAAAGATGTCTATGCGACAGATAAAGGCGCTTATGACTATTCCAAAGTTGCCACAGCTAAAGGCACTAAATACGAAAGTGATGCTGACTTCTTTACTTATCAGGCCGGTTTAGTGTTTAAGCCAACTGAAGCAGGCAGTATCTATGCAAGTTTTGCGACTTCAGCAAATCCAGTCGGTGTTTTAGCTGAAGGTGATAGCAGTGATAATGCACTCGGTACGACAGATATTGTGAATAACCTGAAACCTGAAGAAGCACGGACTTTTGAAATCGGAACCAAATGGGATCTGTTTAATGAACGTGCCAATTTAACCGCAGCTATTTTCCGTACTGAAAAGCAAAATACCCGTATTCAAATTGATCCAACCACAACCACCAATGCGGGTGAAAGTAAAGTAGATGGATTTGAAGTGAGCTTAAACGGCAAAATTACCAATAAATGGGATATTTCTGCAGGTTATAGCTATCTGGACAGCGAAATCACTAAGGCAGCTTATAACGCCGTCGCTCAAGAAGGTAAACCACTTCCATTCGTTGCGAAAAACAGTGCAACTTTATGGTCAACATATAAAGTATTACCGAACTTAACACTAGGTGCGGGCGCAGAATATCGTGATCAAGTGTTTGTAAACACGACAGCACCGAAATTCTTGCCAACCTATACCATCTACAATGCAATGGCAAAATACGATGTAAACAAAAATGTGAATTTACAACTTAACGTGAATAACATTGGTGATAAACGTTACTTTACCAGCGCACATGCTGCACATTATGCATTCGAAGGTAATGGTCGTAACGCGGTACTTGCTGTTAATTTTAAATACTAAGCAACAGCGCCATAATAACTTTATGGCATTCAACTGAGTTCGTATAAAATAGCCTCGTCATGAGGCTATTTTTACAAATGCAATAAATATTCAAAAGGTGTTCAGCGTGATCCATCATATTCCCAATGTATTAAGCAAACAACAAGTTGCAGAATTCCGCCAGTTAATGGCAGATGCAAATTGGGTGGGTGGGAAAGTGACTGCGGGGACCCTCTCTGCTTCAGTGAAACAAAATCAGCAGCTCTCAGAACAAGATCCCCTGACCCATGCGCTTAGTGATATTGTGATCAAAGCGATCTGGCAACATCCACTGTTTCAGGCTGCAGCATTACCTCATAAAATTATTCCGCCCCTGTTCAATCGTTATGATCAGTCAGAAAGCTTTGGCTTTCATGTCGATAATTCGATTCGTCTGATTCGTGGCACATCCGAGCAAATCCGCACCGATTTATCCTGCACCCTGTTCTTAAGCGAACCAGAAGAATATGAAGGCGGCGAACTGGTGGTCGAAGATACCTATGGCTACCATGAGATTAAACTTCCCGCTGGTGATGTGGTGCTTTATCCATCAACCAGTTTGCATGAAGTCAGTAGTATTGACTCGGGCACCCGTTTCGCATCATTCTTTTGGGTCCAAAGTCTGATTCGGGATGATAGCAAGCGCCACCTGCTCTTCTCTTTAGATGAAAGTATCCGTGAACTGCGTAAAACTCATGGCGATGCTTATCCAGAAGTGATGAAACTCACTAATATTTACCACAATCTGATCCGGATGTGGTCTGAACTATAATCTAAGGCGTGCTTTGGTGGTAGAGGTAAAGATTTATCACCTTTATCACTTACTTGCTAAATCCCCACCAAAGCAATTCAGACTTCTCTCAATAAAATAATATTAAAATTTAAACCTAAAAGACTGAAATTTAATACAAAAGAGGACTAAAAATATTAGAGCATTAAAAAAAAATTTAATAAAACCCCTTCAATATCAAAAAATTAAGAAAAATAAATTTCATGCTAAATTTTATCTCCAACATATTTTTTGCACTAAAAAAAGCATTACAGTAGATTAAGAGCTACTAAAGGATGAGTAATACAGAACATTATGGATAAAGAAGTTATTGATATTTTAAAGAGCAAGAAACTTCGGGTAACGATTCCACGCATCAAAATTCTTCGCATATTAAAAGACGCATCTATCGAATTAACTGCAACCGATATTCAAAAAAAATTATTCCATCAAAACAGCGCTAAAATTTCGAGTATCTATCATGTATTAAGAGAATTAGAGAAAGTTGGTATTATCCAAAGATATAAAGATGGGGATATCCAAGCCTCCTTCTCTTTTAAAAAAAGTTATAGCGCCATAAGATTCATCTGTAGCGCTTGTAAGACCATCTTTACTTTAGAAACACTGCAAGAAAAGGAAGAACGAAGTTTAGTGCAACTGATCGAAAGTTTATCTAAAAAACATCAGTATGAACTTAACTCCTTTACACTGACTGTAAACACACTCTGTGTTGCTTGCACTAGAGCTTAGCTCCTAATGTAACCAGATAATTTTCAGGTTTTCACACGCCCTGATGTCATAGCCGCTACATTAATACTCCATTAACGTTTAGAACTATATTTTTCTCAAATGATGAGAAGGATATTATTTTTTCTCTATCCAACGAAATTTCGGTAAATTTTCCCGAACAAATTTAAAAAAATGAAAAAAATAGACAAAATTTTTCGCATTACTCTCTTTAAAATGTTTTATAGACCTTTGCAGCCGTCTGTATTTTCGCCTAGACTGAACCCAGTTAGATGATTAATATAACTGCAAAATTAAATAACCCATACGAATGGTAGATGATGAAAACAAATCGCGGCTTTACCCACCCGTCTCATACAACACATCTTGCTGCTCTTCTCCTGATGCTGCGCCTCGCGCGCGTATAAATTTTTAGCCTACCTTTTTAGGCTCTCGATCCCCAGATTTGCTTTAAATTAATTCTTATAGACACCATATATATTTGTAGCACGTTGCCTTTTATTTGACTCAGCAACCATGCTACGACAAGGAGTTATCTCATGATGTTGGCTGACCCAAGCAAAAAATACCGCCGTATGTACCAGCGCGTCGATTTACCCGATCGCCAGTGGCCAAATAATGAAATCAATCAGGCACCGATCTGGATGAGTACCGATCTTCGTGACGGTAATCAGGCAATTTTTGAACCGATGAACATGGAACAAAAATTAAAAATGTTCCATATGTTGGTCAAGATTGGCTTTAAACATATTGAAATCGGCTTCCCTTCTGCGTCACAAATCGACTTCGACTTCACCCGTAAGTTAATTGAAGAAAATTTGATTCCGGATGATGTCTATATCGAAGTATTGGTGCAAGCACGTGATCACTTGATTGAACGTACTTTTGAAGCATTGGTCGGTGCAGAACGTGCCATCGTGCATATCTATAACTCAAACTCGCCGACTTTCCGCAAGAAAGTCTTGAATGTCGATGCCAATGGCTCAAAACAACTTGCCATGAATGCAGCAAGCAAAGTCAAGGAATATGCGGCACAGTACCCGGCAACAGAGTGGATTTTCCAGTACAGTCCAGAATGTTTCACCGCAACCGAATTAGAAGTCGCCAAAGAAGTCTGTGATGCGGTGACTGAAATCTGGGAAGCTTCACCGACCAATAAAGTCATTTTGAACTTGCCTGCAACCGTGGAAGTGTCGACGCCGAATGTCTATGCCGATCAAATCGAATGGATGCACCGCAATTTGGCACGTCGTGATGGCGTGATTATCTCGGTACATTGTCACAATGACCGTGGTTGCGGTATCGCAGCCTCTGAATTGGCAATTATGGCGGGTGCTGACCGGGTTGAAGGCTGTGTGTTTGGGAATGGTGAACGTACTGGTAACGTTGACGTTGCGGCAATTGCCTTGAACATGTATACCCAGGGTGTTGCACCTAACTTGGATTTCTCCAATATCAATGAAGTGATTGCAACGGTCGAAGAATGTACGGGCTTACCTGTGCATCCTCGTCATCCATATGCCGGTGATTTAGTCTTTACCGCATTCTCGGGTTCACATCAGGATGCGATTAAGAAAGGTTTCGAGTTCCAGAAAAACGAAGAAATCTGGGATATGCCATACTTGCCAATCGATCCGAAAGACTTGGGTCGTGACTATGATGCAGTGATCCGTGTCAATAGCCAGTCAGGTAAAGGTGGTATTGCTTACTTGTTAGAGTCGAATTACAACGTTGCCTTGCCACGTCGTGTACAAATCGAATTTAGCCAGATCGTACAGCAACATACCGATGAAAATGGCACTGAAATCAGCGCCCATGAAATCTGGTCTTTGTTTGAAAAAACCTATGTGGACGTAAAAAATAGCCACTATCACACTAAGCATTATCAATTGTCGGATATTAATGGTACACAAATCATTGAATTAGACGTTGAAATTGATGGTGAAATTCAACGTCTACGCGGTGAAGGCAATGGCCCGATCTCGGCCATGTTGAATGCTTTACAGTTACCGATTGATGTTGTGAATTATGAAGAACGCAGCATCAGTTCAGGTGCCAATGCCAAAGCCCTTGCCTTGATTGAACTTCAGGTGAAAGGTACAGGTAAGAGCGCTTTCGGTGCTGGCGTACATGACAACATCGTGACCTCATCAATTGAAGCCATTATTGCATGTACCAACCGCTTGATTGAGCAAGGTGTCTTGACCACCGATCAAGTGGCTGCCGCAGCCGTTTAGATGAGTGAAATATCACATAATCGTCAGTAAAGCTGAGTTGTAATATCAGAAAAAATGACTTTTGAAAGGATACCTGAATTGGTATCCTTTTATTATTAATGATTTATTATAGGGCGAATCATTCCAGTGTCTTTTCCATCGGATTCAGTGGGTTTAGTCACACCACAAAAGTTTCAATTTGAACAACCGTTAGAGCTTGAATGTGGTCGCATATTGCCACGTTTTGATTTAATGGTTGAAACCTATGGAACACTCAATGCAGATAAATCCAATGCCATTCTGATTTGTCATGCACTCTCAGGACATCATCACGCTGCTGGCTATCATCATGAGGATGATAAAAAAGCAGGTTGGTGGGATAGCTGTATTGGACCAGGAAAAGCAATTGATACCGATCATTTCTTTGTTGTTTCATTAAATAATATCGGGGGCTGTAGCGGCTCTACCGGCCCAACCTCACCGAATCCAGAAAATGAAAATCGTCCTTATGGTCCAGACTTTCCACTGGTCACCGTGCGGGACTGGGTCAAAACCCAGGCCATGCTGTCCGACCGACTCGGTGTCGACGTCTGGTATGCCATTATTGGTGGCTCTTTAGGCGGTATGCAAGCCTTGCAATGGTCACTGGATTATCCGGATCGCCTCAAAAAATGTGCCGTGATTGCCAGCGCACCTAAACTCTCGGCTCAGAATATTGCCTTTAACGAGGTGGCACGCCAATCAATTCTCTCTGATCCAGACTTCCATCATGGCCGCTATCTGGAAAATGACAGCTATCCGAAACGCGGCCTGATTCTGGCACGTATGGTTGGGCATATCACCTACTTATCTGAAGAAGCCATGAAGCAGAAATTTGGCCGTGACCTCAAGTCAGGCAAATTTATGTATGGTTTCGATGTCGAATTTCAGGTTGAAAGCTATTTGCGTTACCAAGGCGAACAATTTAGTCGCAATTTCGATGCAAATACTTACTTGATTATGACCAAGGCACTAGATTATTTTGACCCTTCCCGTGAATATGAGCATTCTTTAACAAAGGCCATGAGTAAGCCGAAATGCCAGTTTCTGGTGATTTCATTTACCACGGACTGGCGTTTTAGTCCGAGCCGTTCACAGGAACTGGTAGATGCCTTGATTGATAATCATAAGCCTGTCAGCTATCTGGATATTGATGCTGAGCAAGGTCACGACTCATTCTTGTTCCCTATTCCCCTCTATGTAAAAACACTACGGGCATTTTTAGGTGGAGAACAACAGTTGCAATCGACACGACAGGAGCAGCACTGATGCGTATAGATCAACAACTTGCCGAAAAATGGATTAACCCGAACTCTAGCGTGTTAGACTTAGGCTGTGGTGATGGTGAATTGCTGGCTCACATGAGCAAACAGCACAATATTCGTGCCTATGGGTTAGAAATTGATCAAGAAAAGATTGCAATTGCCATCAGTCGGGGGTTAAATATTATCCAACAGGACTTGAACCTCGGTTTAAGCCGCTTTGCCGACCAGTCTTTTGACTCTGTTGTAATGGCACAAGCTTTGCAAGCTGTAGATGCACCCGATGTATTACTCCGTGATATGGTGCGTGTCGGCAAACAGGCAATTATTACTTTTCCAAACTTTGCGCATTGGAAGACGCGTTCTTTTCTTGCATTAAAAGGGAAAATGCCTGTTTCGGAAGCTTTACCTTATATGTGGTATAACACCCCGAATATTCATTTATGTACTTTCCGTGACTTTGAAGCCTTATGTGCCGAGAACCGGATTAAAATTATTAATCGACTTGCCGTTAATGGTGACCAACAAGGTAGTATGCTCAGCAAGCATATGCCGAACCTATTTGGTGAAGTCGCAATTTATCGAGTGAGCGCTCTATGAAAAAGACATTAATCAGCACATTTTTATTTGGTCTGATCAGTATACAAGCGCACGCTGACTATGTTGCCCAACCACAATCGGTCGCAACACAGGCAGCGCGTTATTCAGTGATGGACATCGGTGGATTACAAAGCGCAGCCAAATCTGGTCAGGCGGGGGCACAGTTTTATTTAGCGACCCGTTATCAGTATGGTAAAGACGTGGCTAAAGATGAGAAACAGGCATTTACCTTATTCAAGGCTGCTGCGGATCAAGGTTTATCTGCAGCACAATTGAATGTGGGCCGTATGTATGCCGATGGTATTGGCACCAAGAAAGATGAAGCTTTGGCTCGTAAATATTTCGAGAAAGCAGCCAGCAATGGCGATAACCGTGCCAGCTTTAATCTTGCCATGATGGAAGAGCAAAAGAAAAACTATATGGGCGCTTATCAGTGGTACGAGCTTTCAACCCGTGATGGCATGCTCGATACCAAAGTGATCAAACTTTCTGAAGGTAAGAAAACGGCGTTGGCTGCAAACTTGACCCAAGACCAGATTCGTACTGCACGTGACCGTGCTGATAAATGGATTCAAGCGCAATAATCTTGTTTAGAGCTATTGAGTGATATAAAAACCGACTTGTAAGAGTCGGTTTTTTATTACCATGGTTCGAGCCCAGTAAAAATAGAACATCCCATAAGAAATAATGCTTATTCGCTTAAAGTTATTAAAAAGAGAAAGCTTAATGTTTGAGAGAAATATACTTAAGAAATCAATTTATATCAGTATTTTTATTATAATTGTCAGTCTTATTATTTTTCAGCTATTAAAACCCCGCTTATTTGATCACTCAAAAAAGTTAGACTTTACACTTCAAATTATATCTTATAAAAATGGCTATACAAAAAATGATTTTTTAAATGAGTTAAAGCAAATTAATTCAGCGGCTTATGCAATGTATGAATCTGATTATTTTGTTCCCTTTATCACAACCCACCTACAACGTGAAACCATCTTAATGCTGCCTATGCTTAGAAAAAATACAGATATAGAGATCAGTAACATCTTACAAAAGACAAATCATCAGTTTTATTTTCAACTCCCTTCATATTCTCAAGAGCATTCTTATCCTATCTCGTATATTGACCTCAATCTCCCATCGATTCATGGTGGTATTTCTTTCGATTGTAAAAGTAAGCGCCCGCAACAAACTTCTTTTATTGAAACAGAAAACTATAAAGCCCAAATTATTTTTAATCAGAAAAAATGTTCTATTCGCCCATATTCATAATACCGCTATTTCATGCTGGAAATGCGTTAAAATACACAAAACTTAAATAGGTTTAACTCATGTCTACCCAATCCTGGCTCAACCAAGGCAGCCTTGTGCTTGCAAGTAATAACAAAGGCAAAGTTGTCGAATTTGAACACCTCTTTCAACAGCTCAACCTTCCTGTTGAAATTATTCCCCAAGGCAAACTGGATATTGAAGATGCGATCGAAGATGGTCTCAGCTTTGTTGAAAATGCCATTATCAAGGCACGTCATGCGTCTAAGCTTTCGGGTAAACCTGCGCTAGCAGATGACTCAGGGCTATGCGTTCCGATTTTAGGTGGTGCACCTGGCATCTACTCTGCGCGCTACGCAGGCGAACATGGTAACGATGCTGCCAATAATCAAAAGTTGCTGGCCGATCTTGCACCTTTTCGTAAAAACGGCGAAGTGATTGAAGGGATGTTTGTGTGTGTACTTGCACTGGTCACTCATGCAGAAGACCCGCTGCCACAAATTTTCCAAGGTATCTGGAAAGGTGAGATTTTAACAGCAGCGCGTGGCGAAAATGGCTTTGGTTATGACCCTTTATTTTGGCTACCTGAACTCAATATGTCGAGTGCTGAACTCAGCAAAGCTGAGAAAAACAAGATCAGCCATCGTGGCCAAGCCATGCAGCTATTTAAAGCCAGTCTGGTTTAAAACCCTAAAGTGCTCTCCTATATGAGGGCACTTTTTATATGTAGCAATAGACCATAGATCACAATCACAATACAACTGACGATGGTTCCTGCAGCAATATAGCGAGCTGAAACGCCCGTACCTTGGTAATGCGTCTCCAATGCCACAATATTGGCGGCAGGCGGTAGACAGAATAAGAAAAACAGAACTGGAATCAAAAATTCAATCTGCGGCATGGCGATAAAATAATAAGTCATGGTACATATGATGACGCCACAGAATAGCTTGAACATTAGGGTTCTAGTGCTCAGCAGCAAATCAGCTACATGTACACGGGTATGTCTCAGCCACATTCCCAGAATGCACATGCCGGCAAAGCTCATCCCAAACTTGGCAATCTCATACACTCCTTCTACCAGCGCATTGCCCTGCAAATCATGCCCTCCCAACAGCCATAAAACCAAGGCTGCGAACAAGGCCAATACAGGGGGTGATTTCAGTACTTTTTGCAATGTTGCAAGGTAATCCGTCGGCCCGTCTGAAACCGCAGCCACCGCCCAGATATTACCAAACAGTGAACCACCAATATATAACGCAATCATGGCTGCGCTGACCTGCTCTCCAAATAAGGCGATAGCAAATGGAAAACCCAACCAGCCGATGTTGCTATAACTCACACAGAGCGCTTGTAAGCGATCCTTCGAAAGAAGGAAAAAACCATAAAATAAAATAATCGATGTAATAAAACTAAATCCCATCAAGGCCAAGCTACCTGCCTGATAAAACACCATGTTGTAAATGATCACCGCCGGGATAAAAAGCCGTGCCAATAAGGAAGATAGGACTTTCTTCGCCTGTTCTGCGACTTTGAACTGAGCAAGCAATAGCCCGAATATAAAGGCACTTACTGGAAGAATGAAGGTCATGTCGATCTATTTTTTATCGTGTCTTGATAGGCTGCTTATGCTAGCACTATTTAGTATGGGATAAATGCACTGTCTTAAAACTGCAATATAAATGTCACATCTTTGTCATGCCAAACTGTTGAGATATATCCAAAGTTTTATAGGAATAGAATGATGGCGGGTTTATCAATTTGGCATGTACTGATTTTTGCAATCGTGGTGATTTTACTTTTCGGTACATCAAAGCTTAAAAATCTGGGTAAAGATGTCGGTGGCGCAGTGAAAGACTTCAAGAAATCCATGAAAGAAGACGAAACGGCGGCCTCTTTAAATGAACCTCGCACTATTGATGCTCAAGTTAAAAATACTGAAAGCTCGGTAAAAAGTTAAGCGAGCACGACTATGCTGAATTTGGGAATGACCGAAATCTTTTGCTTTGCAGTGATTGCATTGCTGGTGCTCGGTCCTGATAAATTACCAGAAGCTGCCCGGTTCGTAGCGAAATGGTATGGAAAAATTAAAAAGTTTATCAACAATATTCAGAATGAAATTGACCGCGAACTTCGCCTTTCCGAGTTCCGCGAAGAAATGCAAAAAGAAATTGATAAAATCACAGAACTTGAACGCAGGATGCAACAACAGCTAGATGCGCTTAAAAATACACAAACGCCTTCCGAGAGTGAACAAGTCAAAGCCGAGACTAAAGCTTCTAACATCTATACGTTGAGTCCGCAGCAAGCGATCCTGCCGTTCAGTCTTGAATATCACAAGCAATTACCTTTCAAGCCTGAGCCGAGTCTATCGACTCAAACGTTTGATACAGAATTAAAGATTGCCGTATGAGCCAGTTACCTTCGACCTCAGTAAATCCTGAAGAAACCCTGCAACAAATGCCAGTGATGCAGCATTTGATCGTACTCCGTCAATATCTGTTCAAGATTGTTGGGGTGACGATTCTGCTGTTCTTCTGTTTATTGCCGTTTAGAAACACGACCTATCAATGGCTTTCAGAACCGTTAAGACAACAGCTACCAGCCAGTTCAACCATGATTGCGACTGATGTCACGGCAACATTCATGGCGCCATTCAAGCTGAATCTGTTTGTAGCATTCATGCTGGCCATGCCGTATATCATTTACCAGATCTGGTCATTTATCAAACCGGCCCTGTATGAAAAGGAACGCCATCTGGCTATTCCTCTGCTACTGGGCAGTATCGTGCTGTTTTATCTGGGTGTGGCCTTTGCCTATTTTATTACCTTGCCGGCAATTTTACATTTCTTTATCAGTGTTTCACCTGAAACCGTTGCTCCAATGACCGATATCAACAGTTATTTAAGTTTCTGTTTAAAACTGTTTCTGGTGTTTGGTTTTACCTTCGAAATTCCCATCATTACCCTGGTTCTGATTTTAATTGGTGTGGTGAGTACCCAGAGCCTGATTGAGAAACGCCGTTTCATTGTGGTCGGCTGTTTCTTTGTTGCCATGTTTGTAACCCCACCTGACGCCTTGTCGATGATTATGCTGGCGGTACCGATGTGGATGTTATTCGAACTGGGTTTATTGTTTGGAAAAATACTCGAAAAACGTAAAGCATCCGCTTAAGTGAACCGAATCAGATCCCTGAGCATGCTTCAGGGATTTTCTATTTTAAATTTATATTTTTTAGCTATTTATAAAAATTCAATTGTCTTGAAACTGCCTTCAAACTGTCAAAAAACTGTCATCTCCACTTCATAGAATCGATCAGGATTTATTTACCCTATATTATAGATACGGAATTATTATGACAGCCAATACTAATCAGCCAAGTCGTCGTGATATTTTAAAATGGTTCGCTGGCGTTCCATTTTTACCATTGGGGGCAATGGGTACAGCTGCAGCTTTAACGGGTTGTAATGATGACAACGATAACAATGTTGTTACACCCCCAGCAAAACTGGTTAAGTTTAAAAATGCCAAATTTACCCCTATGGCAGCGCCCTCAACCACAGCAGAAATGGCCACTACTTCAGTCAAGTCTAGCCTGACCGTGACCTGGGAAGACAACACCACCACCGAATATAAACTGGGTTATCAGGAATTTTTCCGCACAGGCATGCAAGTCGACAATATCGATGGTGGAAAAATTATTGCCGGTAGCTATTACGACATCAACAATAAACCGATCCGGGATACCTCGGTTGCAGGTCAGGAACGTCAATTCTTCTCTGACTGTCCAGATGGTTCGTCAATGATTCATCTTCAAGGTGCACAAGTACCGGGCGTCAATAATCCAGTCTTCCATGTGGTGCAGTTCGAATACACCACACAAAACCTGGCTCAACAAAGTATGTATGGGCAATTACCTTCTCCAATTGCGGTACTGACTTTAGATCAGGATCAGAAAACAGGTCATCTGGCATTGAAAAAATACTTCAATGTCGATATGTCCAAAGTGCACGGGCTATGGATTACCTGTGGTGCGAGCCTCTCCCCTTGGAATACCCATCTTTCCAGTGAAGAATATGAACCAGATGCTTTTGATCAGATCGGTAGCAGCCTCGCAACCTTGAAAGCCTATAGTAAAAATCTGTATGGCAATGAAAATACGGCGAATGTCTATAACTATGGCCATTTACCAGAAATCATTCTGGATGGTAAAGGTCGTGGTACTGCGGTTAAACATTATTGCCTAGGCCGTATTTCACACGAACTGATTCAGGTGATGCCAGATAACCGCACCGTGATCATGGGCGATGACTATACCAACGGCGGTTTCTTTATGTTTGTTGCAGATAAAGAAAAAGATCTTTCTGCAGGCAGCCTATACGTTGCGAAATACACAGCTGAATTGAATGAAACCTCTACTGCACCGATTAAGTGGATCAAACTGGGCCATACCAACAGTAAAACCATTGAAGATCTGGTCAATGTTCGTGGCATTAAAGCTGAAAATATTATGGAAAGCTTAAGCACTGCTCCAGCAGATTTGACCGGTTATACCCAGATTGTACTGGATAAGAAAACTTTGTGGGTCAAGTTAAAAGAGGCCAATAACGGTTTCAGCAAAGCCGAAATCGAACTGGCGGCAGCTTTCCTTGAAACTCACCGTTATGCGGCGCTCAAAGGCGGTAGTATGGCTTTCACCAAAATGGAAGGCACCACGGTCAATATCAAGGATAAAGTGGCTTATTCTGCACTGGCCAATATTCAGGACTCCATGATTGAAGGTAAATCAGGCTGGGTGGCTGAACATAATGTGAAATTCAAAAACACCCTGAAAGCCGGTGGTGTACTTGCACATGACCTTAAAGGCAGCCAGATCGATCACTTAAATGGTGTCATCAACAGTGAATGGACACCTTATCAAAGTCATATGGTCTTGATGGGCAAGGATATTCCTGTGGACGGTCTGGGCAATACGGCTGATCCAGACAATATCGCCAGTCCAGATAACCTAAAATTCTCTGAAACCTTACGTACCCTGTTCATCGGTGAAGATAGCGGTAACCATACCAATAACTTCCTGTGGGCATATAACGTGGATACCAAATCTTTAGACCGAATTCTTTCGACACCAGCAGGTGCAGAATCAACCGGTTTACATGCGGTTGATTCAGTCAATGGCTGGACCTATATCATGAGCAATTTCCAGCATGCAGGCGATAGCTCAAAACTGCCTGCTGACTTGAAAGCAACCGTTTTAGCCAACTACAATGGTGGTTATAGTGCCAGCGTCGGCTACATCACTGCTGACCCAGTTGCACCATCAATTGAGAAAAAAGCTTAAATCCAAGCTTTCATTGCAAAAAGAAAATGCCGACTTCATGTCGGCATTTTTTATGGATTCAACTCGAGCTCTAACGCAACAATCTGTCCCTGCTGTTGCCCTTGCTGGGATTTTTCCAGCCATTGCCATTGTGTTGAGTTGAGTCTTAAAAAGTTTGAGCAGCGTGTGCCGTAGACCGGACTCTGGATAAAAGTCGAAGACAATAAGGCTTCCATTTCAGTGCTGATGCCGGTGTCAGGCAACAGGTCTGCAATGACCTTACGTTCATCTTCCAGAATATCCCAGGCCACATGTCTGAGCTCGGCCTCAGATATTTGTGCTTGTTGCAGCATCGGTAAAAACTCCTGGGTAAAGCGCTTGCGTAAATGTTGGGTCTTTTGCCAATCTTCGGACATTAAGCCATTCGATACCACATATACCCCATTTGCCAGTACCTGAGGCGCTTCACCCCGGTTACTCATGTAAACGGCCTGCTCCCGATCACCAACAAACAGATTAAAGCCTGCATAATCCTGCTGTTGCTGTTCTAGTTGCTGGGCAAAACGAATCGGTGCCAGCTCACTTTCCAGAAAAGACTGGATCAGATGGCCACGTGAAGTGGTGTAGGATTGCTGATCCCGGCCATTACGGAAATTGGTGAGGATGGCCCATCGTCCCGATGCAGTCACGCCCATCCAGGTCCCGCCTGACTGCAAGTCCTGTCCGGCCACAATCGGACTCGCGGGCCACTGATGTAAAGCGGCACTAGGACGATGATAAAATTCATCACGGTTTGAAAGTAGACATAATGGCATCTCATCCAGTACATGCCATGCGAAAGCGACAATACACATTGATTTGGTTCTCACATCTTTACACATTGAATGTACAACATTTTTCACATCATTCCGCTACAATCTGATCAAAACTTAATTTCAAATTCTACATTGAGGAACAGCAATGCTGACCTATCCAAATATTGATCCAGTTGCGCTGAGCTTAGGACCAGTCAAGGTGCACTGGTATGGACTCATGTATCTGTTGGCTTTTCTATGTGCCTGGGGTTTAGCATCGTACCGCGCTAAACAACGTGATGGCTGGACTGCCGATATGGTTTCAGATCTGGTGTTTTACGGTGCGCTGGGTGTTGTGCTGGGTGGACGTGTCGGCTATGTGCTGTTTTACGAATTCGGTAAGTTTCTGGAAAATCCTCTATGGTTATTTCAGGTGTGGACCGGCGGCATGAGCTTCCACGGCGGTTTCCTGGGTGTCATGATTGCCATGTTGTTCTGGTGCAAAAAGTATCAGAAAACCTGGTTTCAAACCCTGGATTTTATTGCACCATGTGTACCGACAGGCCTTATGTTTGGACGTTTTGGTAACTTTATTGGCGGGGAACTCTACGGCCGTCAGGTGCAAGATTCAAACTATCCGTTCGGGATGATTTTTCCGACCGATCCATTAGGTCTGGTCCGTCATCCTTCACAAATCTACCAAGCCATCTGTGAAGGACTGATCCTGTTTATCGTACTGTGGTGGTTTAGTTCCAAGCCACGTCCACGTATGGCGGTTTCTGCGCTGTTCCTGACCGGATATGGTGTTGCCCGCTTCTTTATGGAATTCTTCCGTCAACCCGATGCAGACCAGGGCTTTATCCTGTTTGGCTGGATGACCAAAGGCCAGATCCTCAGTTTCCCAATGATTATTATTGGTCTGTGGATGATCTGGTACGCCTATCGTCGAAACATCTATGACTGGCAGTTAAAGAAATAAAATGATGGGAGCAAAAGCTCCCATTTTTTTGCGCTGTATTTATCATCAATAAAAAGCGTATAGTGATTTTAGAAACTATCCCAATCGCAACAGGTTAAAGCGATGCTAGATCACCATGCAGGCTTTAAAAGCCACCAACTCGTTCTATCGCTCTCCCCTTTACAATTAAATCGGGAGATTGTGACAGCAATAGAAAAGACACTTGGCCTTTCCTTCCTTAATGAAGATGAGCCACATCGGGTATGTTTTGCCAATCAAAATGCTGAACTGCAAGATGCCTATAAACAGGTTTTCAGTGCTATCGATCTGCTTGATTATGTCTATGCCATGTTGATCTCAGCACAAGGCAATCTCGATAAGATCTCACTGCTCAGTGAAAATCAGAGCGTGATTGCCTATCCAACCGATCCTCTACACTTCTGGCAATTGGTTCGGGTCGGACAACAATACCGACTGTCCCAGACTTAAAATTTTCCAGCCAACGCCTTAACGACTTCACCCAAACGCTTGCCTTGTGCTTCACACAGAACCTTTTCATCCTGGCTCAGGCTTTGATCATGGCGAGGCCCGCTGACATGGCTGGCGCCATACGGTGTTCCACCGGTTTTGGTATTCGACAAGGCTGGAATCGAATTGGGCAAGCCCAAAATCATCATGCCGTGATGGAATAATGGCGGCAACATGGTCAATAACGTACTTTCCTGCCCGCCATGCATGGAACCTGAAGAGGTGAAAACACAGGCGGGTTTATCATGCAAAGCGCCATTCAGCCATAAACTGGTGGTTTGATCCCAAAAGTACTTCATCTCACTGGCCATATTGCCAAAACGCGTTGGCGAACCCAAGGCCAAACCGGAGCAATGGCTGAGATCGTCCAAAGTGCAATAAAGGTCGCCATCTGCTGGAATACTAGGCGCCGCTTCAGTGACGACGGTGGCTAAATTCGGCACGGTTCGAATGCGTGCTGTCACACCTGCAGCTTCAATGCCATCGGCAAACAGATGTGCCATTTGCTTAGTGGAACCATATTTACTGTAATAAAGAACAAGAACGTAAGGTTGCATCACTTTCAAGAATTTTGTTAAAAAGGACACTATACGACATTTTATACATTTTAGGCTGTTACAAGTCCTGTGCTTTTGCAGGATCTTATTAAAAATAATTAGGATAGAACCCATGATCTTAGACCGTTATCTAAAAAAACTGCCTTTTTTAGAAAAAACATGGTTTCAATTTATTGTGTTTGTGTTACGACGTTTTGAAGCGGATCGCTGTCGGGAACAGGCAGGAGGACTGACCTATACCACCCTGTTTGCAGTCGTTCCCATGTTGACTGTTTTTCTGGTGATTATCTCCTCGATTAAAGCTTTAGAACCTGCGCGGCAACAGCTGCAACAGCTAATCTATAGTAACTTTCTACCGAAAAGTACCATTGCTTTTGACAAGGCCTTGAATGCCTTTACCGAGAAATCCAGCAATCTTACCGTGATTGGTGTGCTGTTCCTGTTTGTTACCACCGTGCTGATGCTGACTTCGATTGAGAATGTGTTTAACCGCATCTGGCGTGTTAAGGAAACTCGCACGGGTCTGGTCGGTTTTATGCGTTACTGGACCATTATTTCACTGGGCCCAATTGTGTTAGGTAGTGCTTTTGTACTGTCTTCAACTGTCGCCTCGATGAGTATTCTCAGCAATAATTTTGCAGGCTATCAGCTGGATGGTGCCTTCCTGCTCTGGCTGATCTCGTTTTTACTGACCGTTGTTGGCTTCTTTATTTTATACTGGACCATCCCGAACCGTATTGTCCCGGTTTTTTCAGCCTTTATTGCTGCCTGTTTTAGTGCGACCGTATTTGAAATATTAAAACGTTTTTTCGGCTGGGTGATGAGCAACTTCACCAGCTATGAAATCGTTTATGGTGCATTTGCCGCAGTGCCGATCTTCCTGCTCTGGATTTATCTGTCCTGGAATATCATTTTATTGGGGGTTGAAATCAGCTATGCTCTCACCGCCTTTCACTCTGGCAAAGAACAGAAACGTCATCCGATCTTGATGTTACTCGACATTCTGGAACTGTTTTACAAGAAGCAGCAGATTGGACAAAGTGTCAGTGAGAAAGAGCTGTTAAATATTATCGGTCGTGGCGAATTAGGTCGACTACCGGCTTATATCCTGCAACTGGAACAGCAGAACCTGATTATGCGTACCGATAAAGACGAATATGTACTGGTGCGGAATCTGGCGCAGGTCGATTTCTGGAGTTTCTTTACCGCCCTGCCTTATCCATTACCGTTACGTCCCGATGTTGAAAATATTCATCAGGACGATGAATGGATGGAACGACTCGGCCCATCCCTGATTGAAAGTAATGATTATTTAGCTGCCAAGCTCTCCATTCCGCTGTCCACCATCTTTGAACAGAAATAGTCAAAAGGCCTCAATCGAGGCCTTTTTTATTTTCTGATCCAGCCTTGCAGACTGACCACCACAATGCCAAGTAATACCAAGGCTGAGCCCATCACAAAATTCAGTTCAATTTTTTCGCCCAGCAAGCAGACGCCAAAGGCTATGCCAAATAACGGCGTAAGGAATGAAAATACACCCAATCGCGAAGCCAGATAATTGCGTAATAACCAGAACCAGGCCAGAAAACTGGCAAAGGACACAATCAGGGTATGAAAGGCCAGACTGCCGATCACCAGCGGGGTAAAATGAATGGTGGCTTGTCCGAGAAAAAATGCCAAACCGAACAGCAATACAAAACTGCCTGCCAGTTGATAAAACAAGGTTTGGGTAACGGCGGCCTGAGCCAGTGAAGATAAACGCACTGTCACCGTGGTTGCCGCCCAGGCAATCCCCCCTGCCAAAGCGAGTAAGTCACCCCATAACATCTGCTGTTCTAGCTGGGTGGCACCCTGATTTGCTCTCATAAAAGTGACCACGATTCCTAAAAATGCAATGGCGATACCGCTCCACTGCAATACACTTAAACGCTCGGAAGGCAGTTTCCAGTGCAGCCCCAAAGCCACAAAAATGGGAGCGGTATACAACAGCACCACCGCATGAGATGCAGATGTCCATTGCAAGGCCTGCGCCAGCAGAAAGAACTCCAAAGAAAATAAAAAAGCGACCAGTGCCCCTGCCTTGAGATTCTGGCAATTGAATAACTGACTGGCTTTATCCAGATACAGCAACGGCAATAACAAAATTGCAGCCAGACCTGACCGCAATGCAATCTGCATTAAGGGCGAAATATCGGGAGCTGCCATTTTTAAAATGACTTGTTGTAAGCCCCAGATCATACACAGTACGACCATCAGGCCCGATGCAGTTGCATCTAATGCTTTGCGCTCATCCATCGCACGCTCCCGATTCTATTATTTGAGCACCAATATAAGGCTGTCAGATTTTCATGATATAGTGAAAATCTGACAAGACATGCGTGTTTTCGGGCAATTCTCTTCTTATGAAAAAGTCAGCACAACGGATTCAGGATTTTCAGGCCATTCCAACCTACAATGATATTCCGGCACCTTTATGGTTACGGGTTCGGGATGCACCTGCAGAGACTTTTTATCCTAAACATGCGCATGCCTGGGGGGAGTTTATTTATGCCTTTGACGGGGTGCTTGAAGTCAATATTGAGCAGATCAATTACCTGACCCCGCCGCCTTATGGCATCTGGCTGCCACCGCATCTGCAACATAGCGGGATTAACCGGAATGATGTGACCTATTGTACGCTTTATATCCATGAATCATTATGTCAACGGATGCCACAACAGGCCGGGATTTTACTGTCCGCACCGCTGGTTTCCGCGCTGCTGGAACATCTTCGTCACACCGCATTTTCAGAACATGACCCCGAATATATCCGCCTACTTCAGGTTTTACTGGACGCACTGACCCATGCTGAACTGGTCGGCAGCTATTTGCCCACCACGCAACATCCGGCACTGGCTAAGGTTCTGAGCCATTTGCATGAATTTCCTGCCGATAACAGCACCCTTAAACAGCTTGCCCACATGATCAACATGACCGAACGCACGCTGGCCCGCTATAGCCAGAAAGAATTGGGCATGTCGCTGCATGAGTGGCGGCAGCGATTAAAAGTCATGAAAGCCATGTCGATGCTCAATCAGGGTAAGACCATTGAAAGTATTGCGCTGGATTTGGGTTATGCCAGCTCATCTGCTTTTATTTATATGTTTAAACGCTGGATGCATTTCACCCCTGACCAGTTTCGCAAGCTCTATCAAGGCAGTTAAGCTTTGCTTGGATAGCGGCCTTCCAATAAAAAAGCGCTGCTATTTATTGAGCAGCGCTTTTTTATCTTGCTATTTTTATTGTGCTTTTACAAAGCTATCCCAATCATATTCACCAGACTGGGTAATCAGTTTCATGGTCAACTGATCATTGGCACGTAAAGCGCCGACACCTGCAGGTGTACCGGTCATAATGACATCTCCTGCTTCCAGACTAAAACATTGATTGATCTCAACCAGTAACGCACCAATGTCCCGAATCATGTCTTTGCTAAATCCATGCTGACGCTCCACCCCATTAATAGTAAAAATGAGTTCCAGCTCCTGCAAGTCGCCAATTTCATCCGCTTCGATCCAGTCCGCCAGAAGACAGGCTCCGTCAAAGGCTTTAGCACGTTCCCATGGCTCGCCTTTGGCTTTTAAGTCCCCTTGCAAATCACGCAAGGTTAAGTCCAGCCCCAAGGTCACAGCACCAACGGCTTCCAAAGCTTTGACCTGATCCGTTTCTTGAGATAGAGGATGGGTGATTTTCAAACAGATTTCACATTCATAATGACACTCCCCTAAAGCCTGATTCCAGCTGATTCCCTGTGATAAAGGACTCAGACTGCTCGGTGGCTTGATAAATAAGATCGCACGATCAGGAATAGGGTTGCCTAACTCTTTGGCATGTTCTGCATAATTTCGGCCGACACACACAATTTTTGAAGGACGTGTACTCATGAATGTTCCTTGTTCTTTGAACCGCTGATAAATTTACTTTTTAAAGCTATTTTCAAATTTGGTTTGATCTGAAGTATTTGCAAATGCACGTTTCGGTACAATAATCACGGTATGATTTTTCAGTTCCAGCATATAGGTCAGTTTGCCAATTGCAAAAGATTGTACTTCGGTATACTGAGTTCTCTGGGTTTTGCCTGTTGCGTACAGTTCAAAATGATCCTGATATAAATCAATCCCCTGCTCACTTTTACCAAACTGGTAACGGACAAACTGGCGCTTGAATAACATCGGCAATAACCAGTAGCGCATCACGCCCTGCATCAGTAGAAAGAACGCACCCAACGCCACATAATAGCGCCCGACCCCTGAGAAGCCTAAATAAATCCCCCATAGGATAATCGCGATACTAATCACGGGTGTTAGAAAACGGCTAAAGGTCTTTTTACCAAAAGTGACCAGAGCAAAACCATCCTGTGATTCTTCCAGATTCAGATAATAGCGCACAGAGACCGTTGGACGTTGTTCAGACATTTTGATTTCTAACATTTGAAAAAAACTGACCTATTAGAACATAAATGCTTCACAGGTAAATCACCTTTCTGGCGTTTTGATACAAAATTTCAATCTGCGATTTAAGCTGACTTGATGATTCTTTTTTTATATCAATTTATCCCGATGCTTTGATTTTAAAGTCCTGCAAAATATCGTCTTTTGTTCTTAAATCGCCTGCATATATATTTATATGCTCAACCAATCAAATCAAGTTTCTGGCGAAGTTTTACACAATGCGACTATTTTTTAACACCAAAAAATCTTATTAATAATGGGCGTGAATACACTCAATCACAGGGTGTTAATTCCTGCCCACCAAATCACGAATAAAAAGCAAAGGAATGTGATGCGTTATTTGAATGGACTACTTATCTCTTGTATTTTCCTAGGCACAACACAAAGTTGTTTTGCTCAACTGTTGTCGTGGAATGACAATATCCCCAGTGCCTTACAGCCATTTCAAAATAACCCCAAAATACTGGCAGGTTATACCCAAAACACGATTTTTATCTATGGACATCCTGTCACAAAAACGGCACTCCCCACCTTAAAAACCAATCCTCAACCCAGCGTGAGTTTCAATTCGGCTGCGATGATTGTACCGGTCAACGCCCAGCAGGTGGCCAAAACCTTAACTGATTTTAAGCAATATGTCGGTTTATTCCCGACCTTAAAATCCGCCAAAGCCCTGGAACACTCAGGCAATATTGTACAGATGAAATATCGGGTCTCGATTCCGACACCTATTCCCGTGCTGAACTTCAATGAAGATGTCACCTTACAGCATCAGATTCAACCCAATAGTATTTCCAGTCTGGTGATTGATGCACCCATTCCTTATGGCGTAGGTAAATTTGAATGGTTTTCTCTGGACGAACACCACACCTTAATCACCTTAACCCAATGGGGAGATCTGAACCAACCCAAGGGATTTATTTTTAAGAAAATTCTGAATGCCATTCCTGAAGTCAAGCTGGGCATTCCCAGCGGTACCAATGCTTTTGTAATGGAGGCGCTCAGAAACCGTTTTAATCAGCAAAATATAATCGCCCTGAATGCCGGACAAATTCCCAGCCCGCAACTGAATCGCGCACAATTGCTAAAAATCGCACAACTGAGCCAGAATGCCCAGCAGCCGGTGAGCTTTCTACATGCGCCCACCAGTGTACTCTATACCCATGGACGTGAAGCCATGCGCTTTACCACAACCTATCGTTTTTATACGCAATCCCCTCAACCCTTACAAAAATGGTTGAGTCCTAATGCCTATCAGGAACTGTTCCCCCGCCAAATCAAGAAAGTGGTCACGACACCTGTTCAGAATCAGGCCCAGGATGCCGATCTACAGGTCAATGTGGGTTTGGGCGTGATCAATATTCCCTTTGCTTTTAAACTGCATTTTAACTATCCCAACACGACTGAGAATCGTTTTTATGCCAATGGCGGAGACTTACGCTTTATCAAAGGAGAAATGCGCCTTGCTGCTCAAGATCAAGGGACCTTATTTAAAATGACAACAAGCATGAAAGTCGATGAAAAGGCACCCTTTTTACTCAGGGCAATGCGAAGCCTGCCTTATCATGACGTGCTACCTGCGGTTGGTGGGAATGCGGTATTTGTACAGAAGCTCAAGGCAAAAATTTAAGACACAAAAAAACCGCATTTAAGCGGTTTCTTTTTTCAAATTGGTGCGCTCAGAGAGATTCGAACTCCCGACCCCTTAGTTCGTAGCCAAGTGCTCTATCCAGCTGAGCTATGAGCGCATATTTGATGGAGGGCATTATACGCACTTTTTGCTAAAAGATAAGGCCTTTTTCAAGCATGAGTGATCAACTGGCTATAGATTCAGCGTTTTATTCAGATTAAATCACCACGACTGTGGCAAACCGACCGAACCATGCCAGAAATCATTCCTACTCCGCGAAATTTCACAACAGGCCAAATCAAATCAGCGCTTGCAAACTATTGGATATAAATTAACGATTAAAATTCAATTAAATAAATAACAGTCTATAAAAGGCACTTCAAACCACTCTGTAATTTTTATAAATAATCTATAATTTCATAATATTAATAGCAATTAAAAATCCAAGTTCCAAAATCAAAATCCAATTCTTTGTTTTATATAATTTTTATAGCTCATTAAAAAATATGATACATACTGCAATATTGACATTAAAGCGTTAATCAACCAATACTAATTGGTATATTATGCGACAGGAGTCACATAATTATTAAGCTAAATAAAACAAAACTCCAATAATTATAGGTATATCGACATGTTATTTAAAAATATTTTATCACCAATTACGGGTATTCTCTCATTCTCGAGTAGTAATAGCCAAACAACGGCGCCAATTCCTGTCAACACCGTATCGACAACAAATCATGTTCAGGTCGAAGATACCACCATCACCAATAATAGTAATGGTTCTGGTGACGGTTTATTCGGCGGTGTACTTACAGGCAATGGTCCTCAAAACTACGGTGTTGGCGTTGGTAATGCCCAAGACCTTAATTTTCCCCTTCCTTTCACCACAGCTTTTCACTCATTAGGAAATTCATTTCCCTGGTCGGCCAACTCTTCATCTATTAATACCGCCACCACCAGCGCTTCGACCCAGGTTCACGATAATGACATCATCAATAATAGCAATACTGGCGCAGGCGCTGGAAATGGCAGTGATGGTGGCGTGTTAAACGGTATCGCCTCTGGCAACGGCGAACATAATTACGGTATCGGTAATGGCAACGGTGACGATGCCAACCTGACAACCCCGGTCACAGTGCCATTCGAGGCCTTGGGCAATTCAGTTGCCGCACTGGGTCAAGGCGGACTGGACTCGGTTAATACCACACCAACTACCTCTAGCGTCAATATTCAGGACAATGACACCACAAATAATAGTAATACGGGTACAGGAGCTGGCAACGGCAACGGTGGCGGCTTACTCAATGGCGTAGCAGCTGGAAATGGCGAACATAATTACGGTATCGGTAATGGCAACGGCGACGATGCCACAGTGACTACCCCATGGACCACACCCGTTCAAGCGGTGGGCAATTCGATTGCGGGTCTGGGTGGTGGCGATATTGATTCAGTTAATACTGCACCGACCACTTCGACCACCAATATTCAGGACAATGACAGCATTAATAACAGCAATACTGGCACCGGTGCCGCGGGTAATGGCAGTGATGGTGGCTGGTTAAACGGCGTGGGCGCTGGTAACGGTGAACAAAACTATGGCATTGGCAATGGTAACGGTGACGATGCCAGTGTCACTACACCCGTCACTGCACCATTTCAGGTACTCGGCAATTCAGTTGCAGGTCTTGGCGGTGGAGATGTGAATTCCGTCAATACCGCACCGACCACATCGACGACTAATCTCCAGGACAATGACACCACCAATAATAGCAACAGCGGTACAGGTACCGGGGGTAGCGGTAATGGACTAGGCGGATTGCTGAATGGTATTAGTGCAGGCAATGATGAACACAATTACGGTATTGGCAATGGCAACGGTGACGATGCCAGCGTAACCGTACCATGGACCACACCTGTGCATGTACTCGGCAATTCCTTTGCAGGTTTGGGTGATGGCGATGTGAACTCAACCAATACCGCTCCTACAACCACGTCCAATATTATTCAGGACAATGACACGACCGATAATAGTAATAGTGGTACAGCTACGGGTGGCGTCGGTAATGGTGTGGGGGGCTTAGGCAATGGCCCTGCTGCGGGGAATGGCGAACAAAACTATGGTATTGGTAACGGTAATGGAGATGATGTCGACATTACGGTGCCTTGGACCACACCTTTAAATGTACTCGGCAATTCTGTTGGCGGTGGTGGCAATAATTCATCAACCAATTCGGCACCGACCACCACACTGAACCATGTTCAGGACAATGACAGCACGGATAATAGCAATAGTGGTACAGGTACCGGCGGCACTGGCAATGGTCTGGGTGGCTTACTCAACGGTATCAGCGCCGGTAATGGTGAACACAACTACGGCATCGGCAATGGTAACGGTGATGACGCAGACTGGACTTCGCCTGTGGTGACTCCGATCAATGCCATGGGAAATAATGTTTCCTGGTTTGGCAGCAATGATCCGACTCATACCGGCAATACCTCGGTCAATAATGGATCAACCAATACCACCAACATCGTCGAAGACAATGATCATATCGACCATAGTAATAGTGGCGCAGGTGCTGCCGGCAATGGCATCGGAGGTCTACTGAGCGGTATTGGCGCAGGCAATGGTGAGCAAAACTATGGCATCGGTAATGGTAACGGCGATGACGTCGGCATTACCACCCCGATCACGACGCCAATCAATGGCCTAGGCAATGAATTCTCATTCTTTGGGGATGCCAATAACGCATCGCATAACAATGCTTCGACCACCACCACCAATATTGTCCGAGACAATGATACAACGGACAATAGCAACAGCGGTGTTGGCAGTGGTGCAGGCAATGGCATTGGCGGCCTACTCAATGGTGTCGGCGCTGGCAACGGCGAACATAATTACGGTATTGGCAACGGTAATGGTGATGACGTTGGTGTGGTCATGCCAATCACCACCCCTCTCAGCGGCTTGGGCAACTCCTTCTCGGTCTTTGGAGACTCAACCACAAGCTCAGTCAACAATTCATCGACCACAGCCGTCAATCATTATGAAGACAATGACACGACTGACAATAGTAACAGTGGTACGGTCCTGACAGATGGTGCTGCTGGCAATGGCGTGGGTGGTTGGGGTAATGGCCCTGCTGCAGGGAATGGTGATCATAACTATGGTATTGGCAATGGTATTGGCAATGATTCAAGTGTGGTCGCACCCATCACAACGCCAATCAGTGGTTCGGGAAATGCCTTCTCAATCTTTGGCAATGCCACTTCAAACTCGGTCAATGACTCATCGACCAAAACCACCAACTATTTCCAGGACAATGACAGCATTAATAATAGCAATAGCAGTAGTGGTGTTGGTGGTACGGCAGGGAATGGTGTCGGTGGTGGTTTATTAAATGGTGTCGGTGCAGGCAACGGTGAACACAACTACGGTATTGGTAACGGGATTGCTGATGATGCCAGTGTGGTAGCACCAATCACCACACCGATCAATGCATCGGGAAATGCCTTCTCAATCTTTGGTAATGCCACTTCAAACTCAGTGAATAACTCCTCAACCACAACCAATAATTACTTCCAGGATAACGACACAACCAATAACAGTAATAGCGGTGGTAACGGTACTGGCAGCGGTTCAGGCAATGGCACAGGGGGCGGATTATTAAATGGTGTTGCCGCAGGTAATGGCGAACACAACTACGGTATTGGCAATGGGATTGCCGATGATGCCAGTGTAGTAATCCCGATTACGACGCCAATCAATGCATCGGGTAATGCCTTCTCGATCTTTGGTCATGCAACAGCCAATTCAACCAATAACTCCTCAACCACAACCAATAACTACGTTCAGGACAATGATTCAACAGACAATAGTAATAGTGGCGGTAATGGCGTAGGCGGTGGTTCAGGCGGGCTGCTTGGCTTAGGTGGTTTACTCAACGGTGTTGCAGCAGGCAATGGTGAACATAACTATGGCATCGGTAATGGGATTGCAGATGATGCCAGCATCGTCGCCCCGATTGCCATTCCGATTAATCTGTCAGGTAATGCAATCTCCTTGTTTGGTAGTGCAACCGCCAATTCTCACAATAATTCATCCACCACAACCAACAATCATGTTCAGGACAATGACAGCACCAACAATGGTAACGGCACTGGCAATGGTGGTAGTGGTAATGGCCCAGGCGGCTTACTCGGCGGTATTGGCGCAGGCAATGGTGAGCATAATTATGGTATTGGCAATGGGATTGGTGATGATGCCAGTATCGTGACACCGATTACGATTCCAATTAACTTCTCAGGCAATGCCATCTCGGTACTCGACCTCAGCGGTTTAAATGGTGAAGGTGAATTTAATCCGCTTAGCCCCGTCACCAACATTATTCATATTGTGGCAGGTGATGGCGAAGGTGGCACAGGCCTACTCGGTACCGTGACAGGTGTTGTGGGCGGAGTCACAGGTGGTCTTGGTGGTGAAGGTGGTCCTCTTGGTGCAATCACTGGAATCATCGGTGGCATTACCGGTGGTATCGGTGGCGGTGAAGGCGGTCCTTTAGGCGCAATCACAGGCATCATTGGTGGCATTACTGGCGGTATCGGTGGTGGTGAAGGCGGTCCTTTAGGCTCGATCACTGACATTATCGGTGGCATTACGGGTGGCATCGGTGGTGGTGAAGGCGGTCCTTTAGGCGCAATCACAGGCATCATCGGTGGCATTACGGGCGGTGACCTAGGCAACAATCCTGTTACAGGCGTAATTCAAACTGGTATTGATGTACTACAAGGTGTCGAAAGCCTGAAAACAGATATTATCAACACCGGTATTAGCACGGTCGGCGGTGCAATTGGTAGCGTACTTCCGGGTGTTCATCCTGTTACGGATCTGACCAATCTTGGTACCCTCACCTTTGAAACTTCTCGCGATACCGTAAATGGCACACTTGAAGCCATTTCTGATCTGGCAGGTGCTGATATTGGTGGTGCTGCGGGTTCTCTTACTGGCGTTGTCGGTACACTGATTACCAATGGTTCAACGGCTTCTGGTCTGGTTCAACATGCAGTTGGTGACCTGACTGATGTCGGCGGATTGTTAGGTGGAATCACTGGTGGTATCGGTGGTGGTGAAGGTGGACCTTTAGGTGCAATCACAGGCATCATTGGTGGCATTACGGGTGGTATCGGTGGCGGTGAAGGCGGTCCTCTAGGTTCGATCACTGACATCATCGGTGGTATTACTGGCGGTATCGGTGGCGGTGACGGCGGGCCTTTAGGTTCGATCACTGACATCATCGGTGGCATTACGGGCGGTATCGGTGGTGGTGACGGCGGGCCTTTAGGTTCGATCACTGACATCATCGGTGGCATTACGGGCGGTATCGGCGGTGGCGAAGGAGGTCCTTTAGGCTCAATCACTGACATTATCGGCGGTATTACAGGTGGTATCGGTGGTGGCGAAGGCGGTCCTTTAGGTTCGATCACTGACATCATCGGTGGCATTACGGGTGGCATCGGCGGCGGTGATGTGATTTCCGGAGTCGCTCAACCTATTCAAATTGTGGTTGGCAGTGGTAGCTTAACGCTCGATCTTCTGCAAGACAGTCTGGGTAGCCTATCAAATGGCAATCTATTCGATGGCATTAGCAACCTTGTTCATGTCAATAATGAAGATGGTAGTGTGGATAATATCTTAACTGCGATTACAGGAACCGTTTCATCAAGTTCAGGCATTGCTGTAGGTGAACCAAATCCAAATGGTGGCGCTTTAACAGATCTCATCTCCATCACTTCACCATTATCAGGTTTAACCGATCATCTATTCGGTTCCGTTCATCACTTTTAATCTCTAAATTGTAGAAAAGCTGCTGGGATCAGTGGCTTTTCTCTTCCTCTGGAATCATCATTTGAATGTGATTAAGCAACGATATAAGTGTTGATTAATAAGTTTTTTTTAACAACGCGACATGACCCTATAAGTAGGCAACATTTTTACTGGATTTTTATTTTAAAACAGAGTGATGTAATATTTGTAAGTAATTAATAATTATATGTTTTATTAAAATAATCAAACTAGAAATATTTAATTTCAAATGAGTTACAAATTTTATAAACTTCTGACCATTTGTCTAAGTAAAAAGCAATTTTAAAAGAAAAAATCATTTTAATTGCCTGATATATTTGATTATATTTCATCCTATAATGTTTATAATAATTTTTAGAATAAAATACACATGTAGATTTAATAGAATGTTTTTTTGAATTAAATTAATATAATTCAGCAATTTAAACTCAAATTTAACAATCCAGTTCACACACGTTACAGATTGACAAAAGAATTGCCACATATAACACTAAAAGCGATTAATGTGACTTTAATCACAAAATAATCATAGCACGCTAATAATTACTTAGAACAACACAACTTTAAGAATATAGGTATCATTATGCTTTTTAAAAGTCTTCTATCACCCATTAAAAGCATTACTTCGAGTCTCGTCGATAGTAATAGCTCAACATCACATGTTGGCGGTTCACTCCTCGCTCCCCTGTCTCTCTCTACCATTACCAATATCATTTCAACCAATACACTCACCAATACGGTTAGCAGTATTACTGGCGGAGCAGCCAACAATCCTCTCGGGGCAGTGACAAATATTCTTGGTGGTGTGACAGGCGGAACAAGCGGTAGTCCACTTGATTCGGTCACACATATTATTGGAGGAGTTACAGGCGGTGCTACTGGCAATCCGCTAGGCGCGGTAACAAATATCATCGGTGGCATTACAGGTGGAACCGATGGTGGTCCATTAGGCGCCGTTACAAATATTGTTGGCGGTATCACAGGGGGCGCTGGTGGCAATCCACTAGGCGCTGTAACAGGCATTATCGGTGATATTACGGGGGGTACAGAAGGCGGCCCGCTTGGCGCGGTCACGAATATCATTGGTGGCATTACTGGCGGTGACCTTGGTCATAATCCGGTCACAGGTGTAATTCAGTCTGGTATTGATGTACTACAAGGCCTTGAGAGCTTAAAAACAGAAGTGATCAATACCGGTATTGATACAGTTGCAGGTACGATTATTGGGGCAGTTCATCAATCCGAGCATCCGATTGGCGATCTTGCAGATTTAGGAACACTTACTTTTGAAACCTCTCGCGATACTGTAAACGGTACGCTTGAAGCCATTTCTGATTTAGCCGGTGCTGATATTGGTGGTGCCGCCGGTTCGCTTACAGGTGTAGTGGGTACACTGATCAACAACGGTTCTACTGCTTCTGGTCTGGTTCAACATATTGCGGGTGATTTGACCAATGCTGGTGGAATCATTGGCGGTGGTGAAGGCGGTCCTCTGGGCACAATCACAGGCATCATTGGTGGCATCACTGGTGGTATTGGTGGCGGTGAAGGCGGTCCGTTAGGTGCTATCACAGGCATTATCGGTGGCATTACTGGCGGTATTGGTGGTGGTGAAGGTGGTCCTTTAGGCTCAATCACTGACATCATTGGTGGCATTACCGGTGGTATCGGTGGTGGCGAAGGTGGTCCTTTAGGTGCAATCACAGGCATCATCGGTGGTATCACAGGCGGTGAACTAGGTAACAATCCATTTACAGGCGTAATTCAAACTGGTATTGATGTACTCCAAGGCGTGGAAAGCCTGAAAACAGATATTATCAATACCGGTATTAGCACGGTCGGCGGTGCAATTGGTAGCGTACTTCCGGGTGTCCATCCTGTTACGGATCTGACCAATCTGGGTACCCTCACCTTTGAAACCTCTCGCGACACTGTAAATGGCACACTTGAAGCCATTTCTGATTTAGCAGGCGCTGATATTGGTGGTGCTGCGGGTGCTCTTACTGGCGTTGTCGGGACACTGATCACCAATGGTTCAACGGCTTCCGGTCTGGTTCAACATGCAGTCGGTGACCTGACTGATGTCGGCGGCCTGCTGGGTGGAATTACTGGTGGTATCGGTGGCGGTGAAGGCGGCCCTCTAGGCGCGATCACTGGCATTATCGGTGGCATTACTGGCGGTATTGGTGGTGGTGAAGGTGGTCCTTTAGGTGCTATCACAGGCATTATCGGTGGCATTACTGGCGGCATTGGCGGCGGTGAAGGTGGTCCTCTGGGCGCAATCACTGGCATCATTGGTGGTATTACCGGTGGTATCGGTGGTGGTGAAGGCGGTCCTCTTGGTGCGATCAATGGAATTATCGGTGGCATTACCGGTGGTATCGGTGGCGGTGATGGCGGTCCTCTTGGTGCAATTACTGGAATTATCGGTGGTATTACGGGCGGTATTAGCGGCGGTGAAGGCGGTCCTTTAGGTTCGATCACTGACATTATCGGTGGTATCACAGGCGGTGACCTAGGCAACAATCCTGTTACTGGTGTGATTCAAACTGGTATTGATGTACTGCAAGGCGTTGAAAGCCTGAAAACAGATATTATCAACACCGGTATTAGCACGGTTGGCGGTGCAATTGGTAGCGTGCTTCCGGGTGTTCATCCAGTGACTGACCTGACCAATCTCGGTACCCTCACCTTTGAAACTTCTCGCGATACCGTAAACGGCACACTTGAAGCCATTTCTGATCTGGCGGGTGCTGATATTGGTGGTGCTGCCGGTTCGCTTACTGGCGTTGTCGGCACACTGATTACGAATGGTTCAACCGCTTCTGGTCTGGTTCAACACGCAGTCGGTGACCTGACTGATGTCGGTGGCTTGCTTGGTGGCATCACGGGTGGTATCGGTGGCGGTGAAGGTGGTCCTTTAGGTTCGATCACTGACATCATCGGTGGCATTACGGGTGGTATCGGTGGTGGTGAAGGCGGTCCTTTAGGCTCGATCACTGACATTATTGGCGGTATTACTGGCGGTATTGGTGGTGGTGACGGCGGGCCTTTAGGTTCGATCACTGACATCATCGGTGGCATTACGGGTGGTATCGGTGGTGGTGAAGGCGGTCCTTTAGGCTCGATCACTGACATTATTGGTGGAATCACTGGTGGTATCGGCGGCGGCGAAGGTGGTCCTTTAGGCGCTATCACAGGCATTATCGGTGGTATCACAGGCGGTGACCTAGGCAATAATCCAGTTACAGGCGTAATTCAAACTGGTATTGATGTACTACAAGGTGTCGAAAGCCTGAAAACAGATATTATCAACACCGGTATTAGCACGGTTGGCGGTGCAATTGGCAGCGTACTTCCAGGTGTTCATCCAGTGACTGACCTGACCAATCTCGGTACCCTCACCTTTGAAACTTCTCGCGATACTGTAAACGGCACACTTGAAGCCATTTCTGATCTGGCAGGCGCTGATATTGGCGGTGCGGCAGGCTCTCTTACTGGCGTTGTCGGCACACTGATTACCAATGGTTCAACCGCTTCTGGTTTGGTTCAACATGCAGTTGGTGACCTGACTGATGTCGGCGGCTTGCTTGGTGGCATTACAGGCGGTATCGGCGGTGGTGAAGGCGGTCCTTTAGGTTCGATCACTGACATCATCGGTGGTATTACCGGCGGTATTGGCGGCGGTGAAGGCGGTCCTTTAGGTTCGATCACTGACATCATCGGTGGCATTACTGGCGGTATCGGTGGTGGTGAAGGCGGTCCTTTAGGTTCAATCACTGACATTATCGGTGGCATTACTGGCGGCATCGGTGGTGGTGAAGGTGGTCCTTTAGGCTCGATCACTGACATCATCGGTGGTATTACGGGTGGTATCGACGGCGGTGAAGGCGGTCCTCTAGGTTCAATCACTGACATTATCGGCGGTATTACAGGAGGTATCAGCGGCGGTGTAAATAGCGGAGATATTATTTCTGGTATTGCTCAACCGATTCAGACCGTAATCAGTAATGGAAATGTGACGATTGATAGCTTGCAAGATCATGTCAGCACACTGTTCAGTGACGGTTCATTTGACGGTATTAATAACCTCATCAGTGTAAGTGCTGGCAATGGTGATTATAGTATTGATGGAAGTATCGATGGCATCTTGGATGCATTGACGGGTACTGTATCTTCAGGCATTGCTGTTGGCGAACCAAATCCAAATAGTGGTGCTTTAACAGATCTTGTTTCACTGCAATCTCCACTCAACAATCTTACAGATCATCTCTTCAGCTCTGTAAATCACTTCTAAATAGATCAAATAAAAAAGCCGCTGATAACAGCGGCTTTTTTATTTGAAGTACTTTTCAAGCTTAATTTTAATTTTATCATTGCCCTTATAGTTTTCAATTTAACATATTATGTTTATAATTATGGCACAAAAAGTTTGTAGCTAAAAACAAAAAATCAACCAACGCTATATATTTAAACACTTATAAGATTATAAAAATATCTCTCAAAAAAGTATAAAACAATAAAATATCAAAATCCCTCAAAATTAAATAAAATTTCCAAGAGTTGTTTAAATTTATATTACTTAATTAAAAACACTCAACTGCAAAAATCAACCATCTTAAAGTCTCAGTTAAAAAGAGATAAGGATTACTCGCTGAAATTTTTAAATTGTTAGGATGACATCAATGAAAATTAATTTTTTATTAACCACTATACTTTGCACGGTTACCAGTTCAGTATATTCCTCACCAAAATTTTATGGTGAAATTGATACCAGTATTGACTATATACCGGAAAAAAATGCAAATTCGACTAACCATGATGCATGGAAAATGAATAGTAATAGTTCTTTTCTTGGAGTTAAAGGGGAAGAAAAATTAACTGACCGCTTAAGTGCACTGTATTTAATCGAGTGGGCATTTAATGCCGATGGTGACGGAACGGACTGGTCCCATCGAGATCGATATATTGGTTTAAAAGATGAAAAATTTGGCAGCTTAAAAGTAGGTAAGAACAATTCTCCCTTAAAAAAACTGTCAAGTGCTGTAGATAGCTTTAATAATTATATGCGCAACACGGCTGATGTAAGAGGTATCATGCCTGGTGAAAACCGCATTAATAATTCCGTGGTTTATGATTCACCTAAAATCACACTTGATAATGAAGCCAATCTTACATTTAGTATTTTATTAGCCACAGGTGAGGCCCAAGGTATTGCAAGCAGTCAAGGGGGCGTTACTGTAGATGGCCGCGGTTTAGGTGACGCATGGTCAACCTCCCTAACTTATATGAATCCAATGTTTTTAGCGGGAATTGCGTATGACAAAGCTATTCCAAGTAACTTCTTAGGCCGTGGTTTCCTAAATGCCTCGGATCCGTATATTGACATTAATCGCGTCTTTGCTGCCGCCAATACCCTACGTTTAACCGGCCTGATTAAACCCGTCGAAGGAATGGCATTAAAGGCACTGATACAAACATCAGAGGTTGAAAAAGCCAGTGGCAATGACAATGCAACCAATATTGATCAATCGATAGGTTGGCTCGTAGGTGCTGAGTATCGTTTGCCAAATAATTCGAAATGGAATGTAAAAGCTCAATATAGTCAGAACTCAACCCGTTTTAACAATGATAATGCAGACTATGATGCTAAACAGATTATGGCAGGTGTTGATTATCTTTTTAACAAGCAAGTGAAGGCTTATAGCTACACAGCTTATTCGACATTCAAACAGGCAGATTTAGAAGATCGACAACCTGTGATTGGGACTGGTTTAGAATTTAAATTTTAATTCAAAAAATATAATTATTTCAAAAAAACCTAAAGTCTATCGACTTTAGGTTTTATATATCAATAAAAACATTTACAAACTCAAAAACATCAACAACCTAAAATGTTAAATAAACAGTCCCATATTGATAATCCAAAAATTAATAATTTTTTTATTTAACCAATAAAAACAATATTTATTTCAAAAATAAATTAATAAAAAAACAATATTCAAAAAAAGAATCTCAATAATTCAAATGACAATGCTAACATTTTAAATCACAACTTAAATTAAAAAGAATAGAGAACAGGTCAGGTATAAACCCACTCTCTATTCACCTCAACAATTAAGCAGTGATACCGAGATAATATATGTACATTTCGTACATAAAGATAATCATAATTGGAGATATACGGAATATGTTAAGAAGAATTACTTTTACCAGTACCTTGATCCTTTTAGGCTTAGGCCTTACTGCATGTGAAAAGAAGAAAACTGTGGTTGGAGAACCTAAGCGCCCCGAATGTATTGCTCCAGCCAAACCGGGGGGTGGCTTTGATCTCACTTGTAAACTAACCCAGAATGCTTTCAAAGAAACTGAGTTATTAAAATCGCCAATGCGTGTCACTTATATGCCAGGTGGCGTTGGGGCTGTTGCCTACAATAAAATTGTTGCCAATGATCCTGCAAATAACAACGCGATTGTCGCCTTTTCAACAGGTTCATTACTGAACCTGGCCCAAGGAAAGTTTGGACAATACACGGAAAAGGATGTCCGTTGGCTAGCTGTCATCGGAACCGATTATGGAGTTGTTGCAGTCAATAAAGACTCCCCTTATCAGAATTTGAACGACCTAATCTTGGCCCTAAAGAAAAATCCAAAATCTGTTAGCTTTGGTGCTGGCGGTAGTGTAGGCGGTCAAGATTGGATGCAAACGGCAATGCTCGCCAAAGCAGCAGGCGTTAATCCCAAAGAAATGACCTATATTGCCTTAGAAGGCGGTGGCGAAGCTGTAACTTCTGTTCTAGGTAACCATATCCAAGTGGTCAGTGCTGGAATTGCTGAAGTAATTCCTCACGTCAAATCAGGAAAGTTACGTGCACTCGCTGTCTTCGCCCCTGAACGGCTTCCAAATGCCTTGGCAGATATTCCTACAGCAAAAGAACAGGGCTATGACATTCAATGGCCCGTAGTACGTGGTTATTATGTCGGCCCCAAAGTCAGTGATGAAGCTTATCAATGGTGGAAAACCTCCTTTGACAAAATGATGGCAGATCCTAAGTTTGCCAAATCCAGAGCCCAATTCGATTTACTTCCACTCTCTATGACCGGCGAAGAACTTGATAAGTTTGTCATGCAACAAACCAATCAATTGAGAGTCTTATCTAGAGAATTTGATCTTATTCCCCAATAACCTGAAAACAACAAAAGTTTTTGATCACTCCTCTTCCCTAACGAGAAGAACCGGTTGAAATACGCTTAATTTTTAATACAAAAGGAATATTTTATGTCCGTGGAAAGGATTTTCTCCGGGATTTTAGGCCTCGTCAGCCTCGGTCTTTTATATTTGGCTTGGGGCTATGTCGCTCCGATTGCTTACGATCCATTAGGTCCGAGACCTTACCCTGTTCTACTCTTAATTATTTTAATTTTATCTTGTCTTTACCTGACATTTAGACCCCAAAAACTGACCGAACAACTAGACCTAGGGTATACCGCTTCAGTCCTGAAAAAAATCAGTTTAATGATGCTCTTTATGCTGTTGTATGCCCTGACCTTTGAATTATTAGGATTTCCAATTGCAACTGCACTGATGTTTTTTGTAGTCGGCATGCTGTTTGGGGGAAGTGCTAAAGCCTCTGCCGTTTCAGGCTTTGTATTTGGCTGCCTCTTATACGGTTTATTTGATTACGTTTTGGATGTGCCATTACCGCTCGGATTTTTGAGTTAATCAAGGAAGAATAAATGGATGTTTTTGAATATTTAATCTATGGTTTTCAAGTCGCTCTAACGCCTCAAAATCTGCTTATCGCACTTATTGGGGCATTTATCGGGACCATTGTGGGCTTACTGCCTGGGCTGGGACCAATTAATGGTGTAGCGTTGCTATTACCTTTTGCCTATGCACTTGGCCTCCCTGCTGAAAGTGCACTGATTCTTCTCGCAGCCGTCTATTTAGGTTGTGAATTTGGTGGACGAATTTCTGCGATTCTGATTAATGTACCAGGAGATGCCGCGGCCATTATGTCCACGATTGATGGCTATCCATTGGCCAAACAAGGCAAAGCAGGGATCGCGCTTTCACTGTCTGCCATGAGCTCATTCATTGGTAGCATGATTGCCATTTTCGGTATTATTTTATTTGCTCCCCTTTTAGCCAAGTGGGCCATCGTATTTGGTCCAGCGGAGTATTTTGTACTGATGGTTTTTGCCCTGACGTGCTTAAGCGGTCTCGTCAGTGATCAACCCATTAAAACGGCCGTTTCCGCCTTAATTGGTTTACTCTTAGCCACAGTGGGAGTGGATGCAGTCACTGGCGTCTATCGCTTTACTTTTGATTCAGTCAGTTTAAGTGATGGTATCCAATTTACCACCATTGTCATTGGCTTTTTCAGTATTAGTGAAATTCTCATCATGCTGGAAAAAACCAGTATTGGACAAAAAGCCTTAGGTCAGGGTAAACGTAGTCTATTTAACCTCAAAGAATTTAGTTTCACGATAGGTTCAACTATCCGCAGTTCATTGCTTGGCTTTATCGTGGGCATTTTGCCTGGAGCAGGTGCAACCATCGCCAGTGCAATGGCCTATACCAGCGAACGTAAACTTGCAGGCAAAAACAGTAAATTTGGTGATGGTGATTTACGTGGTATTGCTGCCCCTGAAGCTGCAAATAATGCATCTGCCTGTGGTTCATTTATTCCAATGCTGACCTTAGGTGTACCGGGTTCCGGAACAACCGCGGTAATGCTGGGTGCCTTGACCCTCTATAACATCACTCCTGGACCACAACTATTTACTGAACAGCCGACGATTGTATGGGGCCTAATTGCTTCGCTCTTTATTGCTAGTGTGCTATTGCTGTTTATGAATATTTCACTGGTTCGATACTTTGCCAAGTTGCTCAGTGTCCCCAATTTTATTTTACTGCCCGCAATCGCAGCCGTGAGTTTTGTTGGTGTCTATGCGATTCATAGCACCATGTTCGACCTGGTTCTAATGGTTGCACTCGGAGTGTTTGGCTATATTTTACGTAAGTTGAACTTCCCGCTTTCGGCCCTTATTCTCGGTTTTGTACTGGGTGAACTCATGGAGTCGAGTTTGCGTCGAGCACTCTCTATTTCTCACGGAGAACTGTCGATTTTGTTTGAAGGCTATATCACTAAAACACTCTGGATGCTGGCCGGAATCATGATTGTTTTACCACTGATCCGTTGGTTACGCAGCCGCCAGCAAGTGAGCTAATCATCTCGTTAGCCGATAGCGACCATTCATCGTTATTGGCTTCTCGGCTCTTACCAATCATCCTATATAGGCGACTTTATTCATGATCTACTTCAAGTATGTTTCAAGTCTAGCGATTGCCTTTTTAGGTGCCCACTTGGCGGAATGGTTACATCTGCCACTTCCATGGCTGCTTGGGCCTTTATTCATTACTGCCTTTCTTAAAATGAATCATGCGCCGATCGAATGCCATCACAGCGCACGTAATATCGGCTTGTCGATTTTAGGATTAACACTGGGTCTCTATTTTACTCCTCAAATGATTCAACTGATTGCAACGCAGTGGCCTCTTCTGCTGGGCGGGCTACTCTTTGCCTTATTCTTGGGTGCAATCGGCTCTGCCATATTGTATCGCTGGGGAAATGTTGACTTTAAAACTGCTTGGTTTGCTTCCGCAATCGGTGGTGCAAATGAAATGTCTAACTTGGCTGAACATTATCAAGCCCGCGTTGATAAAGTTGCCTCTGCCCACACCTTACGTGTATTAATGGTGGTGGTCATCGTTCCATTTTTTTATCAATTTATGGGATGGCACGGCCTTGATCACAGTACGCTTCATCGTCATGGAGACGTGAATTGGTTTGGTCTTGCTCTGTTAGCAAGTTTGGCTTACTTTGTCAGCCGTTTTTTTAAATATTACAAGCTTCCGAACCCCTGGACCTTTGGTGCACTACTGGTTGCAATTTTATTTACCACACAAGATATTCACCTGTCAGCGATGCCAACAACAATTTTACATTTAGGTCAGGTCTTACTGGGCTGGTCTTTAGGTAATAAATTTAAGCCAGGATTTTTCAAAACTGCACCACATTATTTAAGTATTGTGACCTTGAGTAATCTAAGCGCTATTCTTTTGGCTGGCTTGCTCGCCTATGCCCTCACCTTCTGGACAGACATTCCCTTACCTACATTGGGTTTAGGGATTGCACCAGGTGGGGTAGCTGAAATGGCATTAACCGCCAATGTGTTACAGCTCGGGGTGCCTCTGGTGACCGCATTTCATGTAATCCGTATGGTAGGTGTGCTTGGGACCGTTGGTTATCTTTATCAACTTTTAGAAAGGAATAAACATAAATTTCAACTTAAATAGTTGAATACAAATAATAAAATTAGGGCTTTCTAAATAAGGTAAATTTGTATAAACACAAAATTCAGGCACAAAAAAACCGCAATTAAGCGGTTTCTTCACTTTAAGTTGGTGCGCTCAGAGAGATTCGAACTCCCGACCCCTTAGTTCGTAGCCAAGTGCTCTATCCAGCTGAGCTATGAGCGCATTACTTATCTGCCTATTCAGGCGTGTGTTACTTTAAATCTTTACTTGGTGCGCTCAGAGAGATTCGAACTCCCGACCCCTTAGTTCGTAGCCAAGTGCTCTATCCAGCTGAGCTATGAGCGCCTTAAGTAAAGTGGCGGTGAGAGAGGGATTCGAACCCTCGATACAGTTACCCGTATGCATCCTTAGCAGGGATGTGGTTTCAGCCACTCACCCATCTCACCGTAACACGAGCGCAATAATACAAACTAAAACCACATTACACAAGGGATGTTCCTATTTTTTTCCACTATTTCAGCTCAATCAAATACTTTTTAATCAATTTTCGTATTTTTTCAGCATTTTTTAGTTCTACGCTTGTTAATATAGCGTTATCTCCTTTATTTGGATCGGGCCAATAAACAGAATCTTGCAATCTTTGACGTGCAGTTAGAGTTTGAATGACTTATGCTAAACCGATCTGCCAGATGTGAAATGAAACGATATGACTAAAAATTGGGCCGATCCCGAAGCAAAAGCAGAAGCGCAACGTTACGATAATCCTATTCCTAGCCGAACTCTTATTTTAACTACATTAGAACAATTAAAAGCTGCCCAGTCTCATGCAGAGCTGGTTGACCACTTCAATATCCCCGATCAGAAAAGTATTGATGCATTAAATCATCGTTTAAGTGCGATGGTACGTGATGGGCAATTGATGAAGGATGGATTCAAATACCAGCCTGCAACCGATTTACCGAGCCATGAAGCCACGGTCTATATCAATAGTAAGGGTTTGGGGACTGCCAACATTGCAGGTCAGGATGATGTGCTCCTGCCTGAACGCGAATTACGTCTGGTCTTTAATGGCGATCGCGTTAAAGTCCGCCAGACCTCCGTTGACCGTAAAGGTAAAGCGTGGGGCTTTATTACCGAAGTGGTACAGCGCCGGGTTAAACAGATTATTGGTAAAGTGGCTGAGCATGAAGGTGAGTATTTTATTCAACCGGGCAATCCCAATCAGCATCAACCGATTACCTTAGAAAAAGAATTGATTGAACATGCCAATGCCAAAGTGGGCGATATGCTACGCGTGGCTATTGATGACTACCCGACCCGTGAAGAACTGGCGACCGGGCATGTGGTGCAGTCGATGGCGGATAAAGCCGATACAGAAATCATTATTCCGCAGACCATTCTAGAATTTGGTTTGCCTTATGAATTCCCAGAAGCTGTGATTAAGGAAGCCGAAAGCTTTAAAGAACCTTCTGAACAGGATCGTAAAGGTCGTGTTGATTTACGCGATTTACCCCTCGTGACGATCGATGGTGAAGATGCCCGCGACTTCGATGATGCAGTATTTGCAGAAAAACGTGCAGGTGGCGGTTATCGTGTAGTGGTCGCAATCGCCGATGTGAGCCATTATGTCCGTTTAGATTCACCTTTAAATGAAGAAGCTGAAGAGCGTGGGACCTCGGTTTATTTCCCGCACTTCGTGTTACCGATGTTGCCTGAAGCCTTATCCAATGGTCTATGCTCTTTAAATCCGCATGTAGACCGTCTGTGTATGGTCTGCGATTTAAAGCTGTCACGTGCCGGTAAAGTGACAGGTTATGAGTTCTACCCTGCGGTGATGCATTCCAAGGCACGGTTGACCTATACCCAAGTCGGTCAGTATTTTGAAGGTGCCACAGATGCCATCCCGGCAGATAAAACCATTCATAAATCATTAAACACTTTATTCCAGCTTTATCAAACGCTGAAAGAGTTACGTGCCAAACGTCATGCAATGGAGTTTGAAACCATTGAAACCTACATGACGTTTGATGAGCTAGGCGGAATCAAGGAAATCTTGCCACGTACCCGTAATGATGCGCATAAACTGATTGAAGAATGCATGTTGCTGGCCAACGTTGCCGCAGCAGAGTATTCATTAGAGCATGATATTCCGATGTTGTATCGTGTGCATGAAGCACCCGAGTTTTCCCGTATCCAAAAAGTGCGTGATTTCGTCAAATTACTGGGCTTGCCGTTCCCTGAACAGCCAACTCAGGCCGACTACCAAGCCGTGATTGAAGCGACCAAAGATCGTCTGGATGCACCAAGTATTCATGCAGTACTGTTACGTTCAATGATGCAAGCCTATTATGGTGCGAACAATGCGGGACATTACGGTCTGGCTTATGAAGCCTATACGCATTTCACTTCGCCAATTCGTCGTTATCCGGATTTATTGTTACACCGTGCGATTAAGGCTTATCTTGATAAGAAACCTTACCCGCTTTCAGGTGCAGCATTAGATGATGCGGGTGAGCATTTCTCACAAACTGAACGTCGTGCCGATGAAGCTTCACGTAGTGTGACAACATGGTTGAAATGCCATTATATGCAACAGCATTTGGGCGACGAGTTTGTCGGTGTGATTAGTGCAGTAACCGAATTCGGCCTGTTCGTCACCCTCAAAGACTTGTATGTGGATGGCATGATTCATGTGAGTCAGCTCGGTGAAGACTTCTTCCTGTATGATCAGGCCAGCCAAAGCCTCATCGGTCAGAATCGTGGTCAATCATTTAGCCTTGGTGATGAAGTCAAGATCCAAGTGGCCGGCGTAAATCTGGAAGAACGTAAAATTGACTTCCAGTTGGTTCAGCAATTAACCCATCTCGGTCGTGTGATTCGCCAGAAAGCACCTCGCACTGCAAATCCTTCTAGCTCGAATCGCGCGTCAACAACGGAAGAAGTATTTGGCAAAGCACCTTCATCGACGAAAGCTAAAGTCAGTGAAGACAGCGAAAAGCCTGTACGCAAGAAAAAAGATAAGAACAAACCAAGTTCTTATAGTAAAAAGCCAGCTAAGAAGGCTTCAGCTAAGCCTGATACAAAAGAGAAGGCCAAAAAGAAAGTGAAAAAGAAAAAGTCGAATGCGAAAGCAAAGGCTGAGTAATGGATAAAAGATAAGGGAGCTTCGGCTCTCTTGTTTTTTGTTATATAATGAATAGATAGACTATTTCTAAATATAAATAAAATCCTAATGATTCACTACCGCATCACCAAATATTACTATCATCATTACTTTTCAATTCTCTTTTTCTTTCTCACATTCGGTGCCGCTATATTCTTTTTTGGGGGTAATTTTTCACCTAGCTTTACGCTAAAAATTGTCGCCTTGATCACTTCTTGTTTTCTTTATATTTTACTCCTCATTTATTTTCTCTATTTGAAAAAGAAACAGGAATGGGTAATTCCTAGACAATGGGGGAAAGTACAAAAACAACCTAAATATTATGCTTTATTTATTTTCCCTTTATTCATTATTCCCGTACTCTGGCTCAACTTTGCGGGTACGCTTCCAATGATCTGGACATATACCACTGGGGATTCGCAAATGATAGAGGTAGCAGCGATTGCTGAAAAAAAGCATACGAGACATGGCAATATCTATTATTTTAAAACAGTTTATTCCGACATACCGATCTTTAGAATGACATCGGAACAATATGTAAAGTATAAGGATGATCATCTCACATTAAAGTTATCTACACGTCAAAGTTCTTTTGGTACCTATGTGCTATCAATTGATCAAATCCAAATCGCAAAGCAAAACTCAACGAATAAATAATCAATCAACCTTGATTTCTCTCCCGCTAAGCCCTACATCTATAACTATGTTTAGAGATGATATGGCAAAAATACAATGACACTACAGCAAGCAACACTTCCCACTCCCCAGTTTGATCAGATTCAACTTGCCGACTTAAAACAACAGATCGAACAAACGATTCAAAACGGTCAAGACTTCCTGAATCAACTCAATGAGGTCCCACAAGGCACCGAAGCACAACTGGCGACATTGACTGAAGTCGATCAGCTTGAAAATAATATGAGTGAGTCTTGGGGCATTTTGTCGCATCTCAATGCTGTGATGAACAATGCCGAAACCCGTGAAGTGTATCAGGCACTTTTACCAAGTTTAAGCGAATACTACACCCAGCTTGGACAACACACGCCGCTATATCAAACCTATCAGCAGATTCATGATAGCCCTGCATTTCAAACACTCAGCGAAGCCCAACAAAGTGCTATTAAGCTCGCACTTCGTGACTTTAAACTGTCTGGTGTGGCTCTCGAAGGCGAAGCGAAAAAACGTTATGCAGAAATTTCGGCACGTTTATCGCAGTTGTCTTCGGACTTCTCGAATCATGTGCTTGATGCAACCCAAGCCTACTTTAAGCCTTTAACAGAAGCACAGCTCAAAGGCCTACCGCAAAGCAGCGTTGAACTGTTAAAACAATACGGACAACAGCGTGAGCTTGAGCAGGCTGTTGCCACACTCGACTTCCCTGCCTATTTTGCAATTATGACCTATGCCGAGGATCGTGAACTAAGAGAAGAGCTGTATAAGGCCTATGTTACCCGCGCATCTGAGCAGTCTGACAAGACTGAATTTGATAATACCCCAGTGATGGAAGAAATCCTGAGCTTACGTCAGGAAATGGCACAACTGCTGGGTTTCAATAATTTCGCTGAATATTCACTGGCCAGCAAAATGGCACCTGATGTCGAAACGGTGGATAAATTTCTGGTCGATCTGGCAGAACATGCGCGCACCCCAGCACTGGCTGAAATTGCAGAGCTTAAGACCATTGCACAGCAAGATAGCATTGAAGAACTCAAACCATGGGATGCAACCTATTATTCTGAAAAGTTGAAGCAACAACAATTCAACCTTTCTCAAGAAGCACTTAAACCATATTTCCCTGCACCGAAAGTGGTACAAGGTTTATTCCAGATCGTGCAACGCCTGTACGGTATCCAGATCGTCGAACGTCAGGCACCCGTTTGGCAGGATGATGTGCGCTATTTTGAAATTGAAGATCAAGGCCAAGTGGTCGGTGGTTTCTACTTCGATTTATATGCCCGCAATGGCAAACGTGGTGGCGCATGGATGAGTGGCTTCCGTTCCCGCGTACAAACCACCAATGGTCTGCAAAAACCGATTTGCTACATGGTCTGTAACTTTACTCCGCCGATTGGCGATCAACCTGCCCTGCTAACCCATGATGAAGTGATTACCTTATTCCATGAGTTTGGACATGGCTTACACCACATGCTCACTGAAGTGGATAACATCTCGGTTGCAGGTACACATGGCGTGGCGTGGGATGCAGTGGAATTACCAAGTCAGTTCATGGAATTCTGGGCGTGGGACAATGAAAGTCTGGATGTCCTGAGTGAACATACCGAAACCAAACAAACCCTGCCGCAAGAACTGCTATCAGCATTATTGAATGCACGTTTCTTCCAGTCGGGTATGCAAACCCTGCGTCAGATTGAATTTGCGCTGTTTGACCTGACCATTCACCGCCAAGCTCCAGCTTTAAACAGCCAGCAAATTCAGGAAACGCTGGATGAAATTCGCCATAAGTTTGCCGTTGTTCCTGCCGTACCTTATAACCGTTTCCAGCACAGTTTCAGTCATATTTTCGCGGGTGGCTATGCTGCGGGCTACTACTCATATAAATGGGCAGAAGTTTTAGCCAGTGATGCCTTTGACCGTTTCGAAAGCGAAGGTATTTTTAATACCGAGACTGGAAAAGAGTTTAGAAAGTTTATTCTAGCAGTTGGCGGAAAAGATACAGCACTTGATGCGTTTCGCAATTTCCGAAAAAGAGAGCCTAAAATAGATGCGTTATTACGTCATCAAGGTTGGACGAACACAGATAAAACCGCTTAAACTATGTCATTATTATTCACAGGGTGTAATGAACTGACATGAAAAGACAATTCATCGCGGGTGCAAAATGTCCCAAATGTGGAGCGTTAGATCGTGTGGTTAAGATCATCACTGTGGATGACGAGTGGATTGAATGTATCGAATGTGCTTACAGCGAAAAACGCCCGACCCACGTGGAAGAGCAACAACCCGCTGAGCCAGATGAAATTGGGGTGATACAGTTCAAACCTCGTCATTTTGACTAGAAAGGTTAAAAATGATGTCCACATATCCAACTGAAAATTCCAGATTATTATGGATGATCATCGGTGGAATAAGTGTTGTTGTGGTTCTGTTCCTTGCTGTCCAATGGTTTTTAGCACAAAAAGATCAGCAATCGACAACAACACCAACTCAACCTGCTGCGGCTCAGACCGCTGTTACCACGTCTCAACCAGACCCTGCTGTCAGCAATGAAACCGTGACTGCGGAAAATGAGTCTGTAGAGCCGATTAAACTGGTTGAAGAATCGATTATTAAAGCGCCGCTTCCAACCAATGACAGTCTGGCCAAGGAAGAAATTGCAAAACTGGATGATATTCACCTGCAACTTCAAGACCAGCAACATGAGCTTAAGCAGCAACATGAAGATGTTGATCAAATGCTTAAACTGAAGGAAGAGCAGATCAAGTTATTAGAGGCGCAACTTGCTGCCCAGAATCACTCTTGAAACCGAACAAGCTTTAACTTTCGTTAAAGCTTTTTTATTGCCGAACGTTTTAATCTAAAATTTGTTCAGAACGCGATTTCAACTGAATTGGTTTCTGAATCGTTTGCGCAATCAAGATTCCCACCAAAGTCAAACCACCACCAATATAATGGAACATTTGCAAATGTTCTCCGAGTAGGGCCACTGCAATCAAGGCAGTAAATAAAGGCAACAGATTCATAAAGATACTGTTGCGATTCGGTCCTAAATGTCGGACACCTTCAATCCATAAATAAGACAACAACACCGATGAGAAAATGCTGGCATAAACAATCAGCGGAATGGTTTGCTGATTTAACTGTATATCTTGGGCGGGTAAAAACACAAAAAAAGGTAAGACATATAAAATCGCAAAGCTGGATTGGACGAAATTCGATTGCCAAGCCGGAATCGGCATTTTCCAGCGTTTTAATAACACCCCATATAAAGCATAGCCTGCTGCTGCAACCAGCATCAAGCCATCGCCGAGATGTACGCCCTGCCCCCATACATTGCGAATACTGCCATGACCCAATAAATATAAAATGCCATAAAAAGACAGTGCGCCGCCGAATAGCATGCCATAGCTGATCCGGTCTTTGAGCATCACGCTACTCAAGATCATGGTGAGTAATGGAATCAAGGCGGTGACAATCGCCATATTGGTTGCTGTGGTCGTCGCTGCGGCCTGATAGGATAAGAACTGAAATAATGACACCGACAAGAAACCGCCCAATGCCAATTGCTTCCAGTATTGCTGGATGGTGTAGCGGTTTTTCCAGACCGGAATCAACACAAAGGTACTCATCACGGCGAGCGCCAGTACCAGACGATAAAAGGTAATTGCCACAGGAGAAATGGCATGACTCGCCATTTTGGAAACGACAACATTGCCAGCCCAAAATAAAATGGCGAACAATGGATAAAAATAAGCTTTCTGAAACATAATCAAAACCTGTACATAGCCGTACCGATCATGCTAAAAAATAATCAGCTTATAGTTACTCGATAAAAAGACGACAACTATCTTAAAAAGGACAAATTATTTTGGGTTTAGCTGAGTATGGGAAAAAACTTTAAACATGGTTTTCTGGATTATCCAGTCTATGCTTTTTCGGAGAATTATCCGCATGGTCATATTGAAGACTGGCATAGCCATGATCGTATCCAGTTAATCCATACCCTGACTGGCGTGATCCGGGTACAAACCCATGAAGGCATCTGGATTACACCGCCAGGACGTGGTGTATGGATTCCTGCTCACAAACCCCATGCGCTACTGAGCAGTGGTGAAGTCAAAGCAAGAGGCGTTTTTATTGAAAGCTCAACTCAAAATGATCTGCCAGACCAATGTCGCGTGGTTGCAATTCCAGCGTTATTACGTGAATTGATCAGTAGTGCGATGCATATACAAAGCACTATTCAACCAGCTAGTCGCAATGAAAGGCTGCTACAGCTTATTCTGGACGAAGTTCGTCTCTTACCCGCACTGGCCTTTAATTTGCCCGAACCACAAAGCCCCAAGCTTCAGCAATTATGCCAGCGCATTAAAGAAAATCTGGCTTGGGAATGGAGTCTGGAACAAAGTGCGCAACACTTACATATCAGCACTAAAACACTAGCACGTCATTTTCAAAAAGAAACTGGCCTACATTTTTCCCATTGGGTTCGACAGGCAAAACTGATGCAGGCCATGATTGATTTAGCCATGTATAAACCCGTGCTGAATGTGGCCTTAGATTTGGGATACGATAGTCCCAGCGCCTTTAGTGCCATGTTTAAACGCGAAACTGGCATGACACCGAGTGATTATCTGAAACAATTTTCTGATCAAGCAGTTTAAGTGCATCAAACATTCCTATCAGAAAAATACGCATTCCCTTCACTTCCGCACAGGCATAAAATAAGCCCAAATTCTCGATACTGCCCTGGTTATGGATACTTCCCAAACGAATCGCAATCTCTTTGTGGCGATTGGTTGCCTAACGATTTCTGCACTACTTTTCTCTGTGATGGGCATTTGTATTCGTTATGCTTCTCATACGGTCGATAATTACACCATTGTGTTTTTCCGTAATGTGGTAGGGCTGATCCTGTTTCTGCCTTTTATTTTTAAGCAAGGCATGGGATTTGTAAAAACGGAAAAACTCTGGATGCATACATGGCGCAGTATCGTGGGACTTGCAGCCATGTATGGCTTCTTCTATGCCATCGCGCATCTAAAACTCTCCAATGCCATGGTATTTACCTATTCTTCCCCGATTTTTATTCCTTTAATTGCTTGGCTATTCCTGAAAGAAAAAGTCACCACAGCTATGCTGTGCGCTGCCGGTTTGGGATTTATTGGCGTATTTTGTGTAGCAAAACCAGATCAAGGCTTATTGAACTGGATCTCCATTGTCGGCATCAGTTCAAGTCTATTGGCCTCTATGGCCTTTGTCACCGTTCGTGCCCTGACCCAAACCGAACCACCTGAACGGATCGTATTTTATTTCTGTCTGATTGGTTCCCTGCTTTCGGTGATTCCGATGTTCTGGGTATGGCGATCTTATCATCTGTATGAATTATTTTTCCTGGTCGCGGCAGGCGTCTTAGCCAATGTCAGCCAGATCTTTATGTCTCATGCCTACCGTCTTGCCCCTGCTGGACAGATTGCCCCTGTGAATTATATTGCGATTATCTTCGCCGGAATTTGGGGATTTTTGCTCTGGAATGAAGTACCTGATTTATACAGTGTGATTGGTTTCGGCATTATTTTATTGGCAATTCTATTATGCAGTCCACTAATCCGAAGGCAAAAGCAGACTTAATAAATAAAAATAAAGACGTTAAAAAAGCACCCGTAGGTGCTTTTTTAATTTCAATTGTTAGTGCTTATACCAGCCAAACATCTGGAAGATATAAGGTGCATAGGTCACCAGCACCAACGATGAGAACAATACGATAATCGGCAATAACCAACGTTCATAACGGAAGTAGAAACTGGTGTATTTCTCTTTCGCTTCCCTGTCGGCGGCCGAGACCTCCTCATCCCCGACGGAGAGTCGCGTTAGCAAGTGGTTCAATGCAACCGGTGGCGTTACATAACCAAATTCGAAGGCGACTAGTACAATCATCCAGAAATGAATCGGATGAATACCATTCTCGTAGGCCACAGGCGCAACCGTTGCCGCCACCAGAATCACCGCGCCAAATGGATCGGTCGTCATACCAATAATGGCAAGTAGCAGTGCAATAAAGGCAAGTGAAATATAGATATTACCGAGATGCGTTGGTAATAATTCCACCACTTCAGCACGTTCAATTAAGCCACCAACGCTTGCAGACAAGGCCATAAGCAGAATCAACGCACCAATATGCCCAACTGTTTCTGAGGTTGCGAAACGTAATGCTCCACCAAAACCTAAGTGCTTACCGCCATGTGGATCATGTGATTTCAGGAACTCAGATTTTTTCTCATGTTCACGAACCAAAGCTTCATGCTTAGGATCAACCACAGGCGCTGGTGCCACTTTTGATGCAAATAACTTGTCAAACAAGATCATTGCAATCAATACCAACGGTAAAATCATTGGAGCAGTGAATTCATTGATTGATGTATCTAAAGCCAGCTTATAGAACATCACGACAGCAAAGCCGATAATCACATAAGGAATGACAGGGACACATGCACGCAACATGCCCGGTACCGCGACTTTCGGTGAATTCACACGGAATTTTTCTTCGGCAAGAATCAATGAAACACCGAGGAAAATAAACGCAGTTAGCCAGAAGACATAGATACCATGATCAAATAATTCGGTAGATGTCACATGGCGACTGTCTAACATTGAGATCAGGATCACCAGTAGACATGGACGAATCACCACACCTAAAGAACCTGACATTGCCGATACAGCCAATGCATATTGACGACGAGCGCCCGAATTCCAGACTTCCTTATAGATGATTGCACCCGCTGCAATAACGAAAATCCCTGAAGCACCTGTATAGGCTGTTGGAATCGCTGCTGCAATCAAGATTAACCAAGTTAACGTTTCAGGTGCCAAGTTCCATGGACGCAGGATATTTAAGAATAAATCCATGACACGGGTTTGGGTCAGCAACATACCAGCCCAAATAAACAGTGCAAGATTTAAGAAAATACCCGAGAACTCAACCAGAATACCCAAGTAGATTCCTTGCCCCATTGGATAGTCCATGAAGAAGGTAAATACAATACCGGTCACCAAAGACATGAAGGCATACAACGGTACACTGAGTAAGGCTAAACCAAAGTTGCCCTTCGGCTGAGCCGTTTTCGGTATAAAGATAAACTGGAAGATACTAATAATGGTCAGAGATACGAATAACGCAATCCATAACCAGTATAAGACTGTGGTTTTACCAGCAACTTCAACGCCTGAATTCAATACTGAATGATATTGGCTTAAGACCGAATAACTTAGTAATGCATTCCCCGCCACCATCAACGCTGAATAAACACGGAAGTCGATTCTGGTTTTTGGTGCACGTAAACCAATGTGGTGGTAACGCAAAGACGCTGTAATTGAAGCAAATAAAACCATAACCAGTAGAATTACAGTCTGGTTTTCAGAACCTAATTTGAAAATTCCGAAGAATGTGGTCTCAACTTTACGATAAGTACGAATACTTGGATGTGCTTCCAAATGCTTCATGGCTTTATCATAGAATTGATATTTTTCTTCACACTGCTGCTGAGCTGCCAATAATGAGGTACGCACATCAGATTCAGAAGCAGCTCCGAACATACTTGCAAATTCATCCGCAGCATTGGCCTTCATCTGCTCTTGAACTTGTGCATCAATGTTAGGATGTCGATCGCAAGATGGTTTTTCAGGCTCCGCCCGTAAAAACGAATATTGCATTCCTGTGGTTTGATCACCGTAAAGCCGCTCCCCCATACGGAGCATTTGACCGTGAATCATCTCGCCAGTACCAATAAGCAAGGTCATTAGCAACAAAGCAAGAATGATGAATGTTGATATCCAATCATTCCAGATATAGCCTAACCGGGCTAATCCAGACTTTTTCTCTTGATCATTTTGCATGTCTATTCCAGTTTATTCTTATCAACATCCATCCAAAGATGTTGAATCATGCGCTGTCCATGGTTGATAGATAAATGAATTTACCCTCTTATTAACCAATCCCTTTAAACCGCTTAAATTTGAATCAATCTTTTTCAAAAAAGAATGACTACAATCACTTTTTTGTTGGTTGTTTTTATCAATTTATGTGTTCTCTATTTTTTTCCTTCTTACAAATAAATAACTTAACCCACATAGGAGGCCACCGATAGCACCAATTAAATGTGCTTCAGTCAGGACTGGGCTGCCAATCAACTGAGCTGTTCCAGTCTGTCCAAAGGTATTTTCCCAAATCAGTTTTGCTGCAATCAGGGCTAAAACCAGTATTGCAAACTTACGTTCTTTCTTATATTGCAGATAAACCAGCCCTACGGCGGTGTACAGACCATGTAGCACACCAGAAAGCCCAGCATAGGCATCAATATAAGGTAAGTAGAAATAGAAAATTAAACTAATGAATGGCGGCAAAATCAGCAGTAATGCCCATAAATGCCAATTGCGGACATGCGGAAAAATGAAAGGTAAACACGCAAATGCCAGCATATTTAAAAGAAAATGAATCCAGCCCACGTGTACCCAGTGTGCGGTCCATAACCGCCAGAACTCACTGAGTAAACTCGGTCTCCAGTAAATGAAATGATCAGCAAAAACTTGCAGACATGCCGATATCGAAACACATATCGCGATCAAAATGACTTTTTCTATCCATATTTGATCTTTCATTGATTGACCACCTCTTGAAAAAACAGACCTTTTACAAAGTGTAGATGTTTGTAATGTAAAAGGCCGTTTAATTCAGGTTACTCAGCTGGCGTTTCTTGCGCTGGAGCGACCTCATCCTGTGCTGGTGCAGAGGCTGCCTCGCCCCCTCCATCAAAGAGTGAATCCAGCTCAGCCGAGCTTTCTTGTTTGTCATCCCAGAATGTGGTCATGCCTTCATCGCTTGCTCTGACACCGGTATTTTCAGTCCAGTAGCGGTCTGCAATACCACGAACCATCAAACCTGCCATTTTATCAATCAGTCTGAACTGAGGATTTGCAGGTTTGTCATCGCCTGTTGCTGCTGCATAAGAACGAAGCGCATCACGTAATTTTGCATCATCACCGCTGGCCTGTGCTGCCACGGCATATAAAGCATGCGATAAGCGGACACCTTTCTTCTCACCAATCGCCATCGATTGTTTCATGGTGGCATACGGTTCAGGTTTACCGTCACCCGCGCCGGGTAATAATGTCCAGATCACGGCGCGAGTCGCCATTGGCGCACCCCAGAATTTTTCATTGTCCAGACAGGTCATGCCACGCTCAACAATCCCGGCAATATCCTTAGGAACATTGATCGCACCGCCCGAGTTAATGTCATTGGTCATGGCTTGCAGGCCACTCACCATACCGAGTAAATACACGGTCTGATCCAGATCATTACGCATGGTTGGGCATGAATCACCTAATTTATATTTGTATTTTGATTCCCAACGATTTGCAAAAAGTTGATAACCTGCATATTGGCGTTCAGCCGCAATGCCGGCCCAACGTTTCTGCTCGATACGCGCGTCTTGAGCTTCCGAAACCTGACCTGCTTTAGATGCACGTAAATAACGTAATTCTGCTTCCAATGCCTGATTCTCAGCACAAATCCCGGCTGCGGTATACAGCAGCACAGCCATACGTGTTGGATCGGCACCCATATCTTTGGTCGACATCACTGCCGGTGTTAATGCATTGCCCGAGTTACACACCATTTCAGCATCATCCATGGCCAAAATCGGTGGAACAATATGTTTTTCACCAAAACCTAAGGCGACATTCGCTCCAGTTTTAACGACGTATGAACATCCAGATAACATTGATGTTGTCAGCAAAGCAACCGCTACGCCCTGTCCCATTTTATGGAGTTTAGACATACTTCCTGTCCCTCTAATAATTTGTTTTTTCCTTTTAGCTGTACATTATCAGATGCAATACTTGAATTAAAGAGTAATTGCTCTAATTTCACGGGGACATTTTGACATACTTCACACATGAATGAATTGACAGATCTGCGGGAATACAGAAATTTCAGGCAAAAAAAAGTAGCATTGCGACGGTTCAGCACATGCTACTTATTAACTGGTAAAATCGTGAAACTCTTTATCTTTTAGTTTTGTTGAAAATAATCCTTGAGTAATGTCCCGGCTCTTCCTACTACAATCGCCATAACGATCGCAATTACCAGAAACATCCACATTGAAATCTCCATAGAGACCTCCTACACTTTTGTATCTACTTTTGATAGATACTAGATTGGCGTTCACCATCGATATTCACGGGAGCGTGATATATTGATGATACTTTCAATCTCTTTCTCTTGGTCACAGCAACAGGTTGATGTGATTCAAGATATTCCCTGAGTAAAGTTCCTGCTCTTCCTACTACAATCGCAAAAACAATTGCGATCACCAGAAACGACCATGTTGGAATTTCCATTTTGGACCTCCACCACACTTTACGTTGGTGTTTGTACTTTAACGAAAATAAATCGGTCTTGAGGGGCAGATTGTCTGACAATCATAATTTTCACTATTTTTTAGAGTATTTAATCTAACAATCGAAGCAAAATACACGTTTAAAAATCATATATTATTGAAATTTATAAAATAATTAATTATGCACAGATGTAGAATTGTCAAACAATTAGCCCAGTTTTGCCTGTAATTTTAAGGATTTCCACTGTAAAAATGATAACTGATCCCACCAGATGATGAAATTTTTATGTTTTGGATCAGAAAAACACAGCACGATATAAGCTTGATGATCAATTATTCTTGTGATGGATCGGGTCTGGATCGGAAGAGATGAATCGTAAAATTCAAATGACCATGCCTGTTGGTCGAGATGCTCAAAACGTTTTAATCGGGGTTGCTGCAGAAATAGAAACCAGCTCAATGCCAATATGAAGCAACTGCCTAACCATACCGCCAAAGAAAGCAAAGAATAAGTCAGGCTAACAATCAACAGCAGCATAAACAGTTGCAATACCATCGAAAAACGACTGTATTGCAACTCGAAAACACGATTAGCCGTGGACATAATGTTTTAGTTTGAGAATAAATGCTTTCAGTTCAGTCCTTGGAGGCTCCCCAACTTCCATGAACCAGTCCAGCAAGTCCGGATCTTCCTGATCAACCAGCTCTGCAAACAAGGCCTTTTCGGCAGGATCTGCAGTGAGATAGTAATTTTTAACATATGGGTCAAAATATACATCGATTTCTTTTAAACCACGACGTGCACGATACACGACCTTACGTTCTTCCAGTGTCATTTCATCAGACATTATCTGTTCCACTATGCAACAATTTTCCTCCATAGTGTACCCGATCCCCCTTTAACTTCGCAGCGTTTTTTCTCAAGTGACCAAATACATCAACCAAATTGAGCATTGATCACATTGTTCACTATTTTCCATTTCTTGTATGGTGAGGAGGATGATTTACATTCAACAAACCAGGGAAAATATAACAAATGCAATCAGGTGCAATTCGTCCAGTTCCAAACATGCTCGCGCGTAAACTCTTTACTTCTGATCATGAAGCCTTTCGTGAAACTGTACGTAAATTCTATGAAAAAGAAGTTGTTCCAAATATTGAAAAATATGAAAAACAACAACATGTTGACCGCGACTTATGGAATAAGGCCGGTGAGCTTGGCTTGCTGTGTACCACCATGCCAGAGCAATATGGCGGTTCAGGTGTTGATCGCCTCTACAGTATGATTCTGATTGAAGAACAAGCCTATGCCATGGACTCCAGCACAGGTTTTTCATTACATTCAGATATCGTGGCCAATTATATCAACAACTTTGGTAATGAAGCACAAAAGCAGCACTGGCTGCCAAAAATGGCAACGGGTGAAGCGGTCACCGCGATTGCCATGACTGAACCAGGAACAGGTTCAGACCTGCAAGCCGTTCGTACTACCGCGGTACTGGATGGCGATGACTATGTGATTAATGGTTCAAAAATTTTTATTACCAATGGCTATCTATGCGATATGGCCATCGTGGTGTGTAAGACTGGCAATAGTGAAAAAGGTTCTGCCAATCTGTCGTTAATTATTGTGGAAGCCGATCGTGCGGGCTTCAGTAAAGGCAAACCTTTGAATAAAATCGGGATGAAAGGTCAGGATACCTGTGAGCTGTTCTTTGACAATGTTCGCGTTCCGAAAGAAAACCTGCTCGGTATGGAAGGCATGGGCTTTATGATGCTAATGAAAGAATTGGCATGGGAACGTATGCTGGTTGCAATCATTTGTCAGGCGGGCGCTGAAGCCGCTTTTGCACATACTGTGCAATATACCAAAGACCGTAAAGCCTTCGGCAAAGCCATTAGCACCTTCCAGAACACCCGTTTTAAACTGGCTGAATTACGGACTGAAATTGATTTCTGCCGTACTTACCTCGATCGCTGCATGGAATTGCAACTCGAAGAAAGCTTAGGTGTTGATGCTGCTGCCGCTGCAAAATATAAAATTTCCGATATGTTCTCGAAAGTGGTGGATGAATGTTTACAGTTACACGGCGGTTATGGCTACATGCTGGAATATCCAATCGCACGTGCCTATATCGACAACCGTGCCAACCGTATTTATGCAGGTACCAATGAAATCATGAAAGAGTTGATTTCCCGTACCCTCTAAGAACAGAAAAACCCTACAGGGATCGTGCTTAAAGCATGATCCCTTTTTATTTATATTCTGTTTTCTCATTGCCCGTCTGGGCAACTTGCGGATTCATCCGTTGCATTAACTGCTTGACCTTAGGGTTTTCACTATACTGTTGCATGGTGGTATTCAGTGCATTGCGCGCATTTTGCGTGGTGAAATGTGCTACCTCACTGCCAACATCACTAGCTTTCTTGGCCCAGACCTTCCCTTCAGCAGATTGGTAGAAATTCAACGCAGCCTGTAATTCTTTTTCACTAAAGCTCTCGACATAGCGCTGTACAATAAACTGCTTACGTTGCTCACTATCCAGATTCTTAGTTAAATCAGTATAGAAGCTTTCTGGCAAATCCTTGGGCAAACGCATCCGGATTTGCTCTAGAATCATTTTATCGGTGTTTTGCAACCCCTGTTCCGTGCCATCGACCGATACCAGTTTTTGTGCAATCGCTGCCTTCTGTTTTGCATCATCTGCAAAAGCCAGACTGCTTGATAACATGATCCCCAAAATGATGAGTTTTTTCATCCAATTATCCCTATCTTAATTTTCTAATCTGCCCAATATACGTGATATTTTTAGAATTCAAAGCCTATTTCCAATAAAAAAACCCCATGTATCGACATAGGGTTTTCAATGATCAGATTACTACATTACGAGACCAGTTTTGGTTTACGGTCAGCATGTTCATCACGTTTACGGAACTGTAGAACACCATCATTAAATTTAGCATCTTTCAATTCTTTACGGTCCGCCAGATAGTTATTGGTAATTTTCCAAGGTGCTTGCTTGCCTTGTTTCGGCATCACATCTGCGGCACGCGCAATATAGCCAGAAGACATTTTGCCCATAATCGTGTCGTGTTCCAGTTGTGATGGGTCCGCATGCGCAATCACTTCATCAAAACCATTCTTGTCCATATGATTGAGCAAACGGCAAATATATTCAGCGGCAATATCAACTTTTAAGGTCCACGACGCGTTGATATAACCAATGATCATGGCCATATTTGGTACATCGCTGACCATTACCCCTTGATAGAGCATATGTTGTGAAGTGTTCATTGGCTTACCGTCAATTGACCCTTTCACACCACCCAGAATCTGAATTTCCAGACCGGTTGCAGAAATGACGATATCCGCTTCAAGATGCTTACCAGATTTTAGCTGGATGCCATTGGTCGTGAACTTCTCAATTTGATCTGTTTCTACGCTGGCCTGCCCCTGACGTAATGCTTTAAATAAATCGCCATCCGGTACCACACATAAACGCTGATCCCAAGGGTTATAGCTCGGGGTAAAGTGTTTCATGTCAACTTTACCTTTCAACTGCAATTCAATCCCTTTCAGCAATAAGCGGCGTACTGTTTTTGGATATTTTTGTGCAAGCGCATAAATACCACGTTGCATGCCAATGTTACGTGCACGGGTAAATTTATAAGCCGTTTCTTCAGACATAAATTTACGGGTTTTTTCATAAATAAAGTCAATTGAAGGCACGGTTGCAATATAGGTTGGTGAACGCTGTAACATGGTTACATGACCTGCCCCACCTTTGACCATTGAAGGTACCAAGGTGATTGCGGTTGCACCACTACCAATGATCACGACTCTCTTACCAGTGTAATCCAGGTTTTCAGGCCAATGTTGCGGATGAATAAACTGACCTTTGAAATCTTCCTGTTTCGGGAATTTTGGTGCATAACCCTGATCATAATTATAATAACCGGTACAGCCCATCACAAAGTTTGCTGACCAAGTTTGCTTTTTCTTGTTGCTATCTTCAATCTCAACAGACCATTTTTTCTTGCTTGAATCGTAATTTGCAGAAAGCACACGATGACCAAAATGGATTTTTTCTTTCAACTGATTTTCGCTAATCACATCACTTAAGTAGCTTTTGATTTCAGCGCCACTCGCAAGCACTTTTTCTTTTGCCCAGGGTTTGAAGTTAAAACCAAAGGTCGACATGTCCGAATCAGAGCGAATACCAGGGTAACGGAATAAATCCCAAGTTCCACCAAAACTATCACGACGTTCTAAAATTTCAAATTTACGTTGTGGACAGTTCTTAGAGAGATGTACAGCCAATCCGATTCCTGAGATCCCTGCACCAATAATTAATACATCAACTTGCTTTTCCATTTTTTTTATACCCTGTATAAACCATGTCTTTATTAAAGCACAAATTTGACAATACACAATGTCAAGTTTAGTCATTCATCGGTTTTTTTATATCAGTTCGGGACATTTTGATAAAAATTTGCTGTCAAAAATGTTGAGATTTTTGCTTGGATTTTTAGAAGGACTCAATATGTAACAATAAATATATGTAATTTTATAGCCCTTATATTCTGAATATCGTGTTAAATCATCAAAAAGAGCCATTAAAATTATTAAATGAAAGAAAAAGTTTGATTCATTTGCATACAAATGACCAATATAAAAGTAAAATCTAAAATGTTTTCTATAAATCTTATTATAAACAAATGATTTTAATCATATTCAAAATATTTCAGGTATAAGAATGAGTCTCTTAAGTCCTCAAATGAATAAATTCTTGTTAATGAGATCTGAAGTTGCTATCCCCTCAACATTAGAACTTAAATTGTTAAAAGGTTTTTATGAACACTCTGATGTAATTGTCTTTGATTTTTACAAAGCTCGATTAAAATATTGGGACTATGAAATCATCATTAGCAGATATGGTGATCTAACAGGGTTTGAGGCAAATACTAATAGAATTCATCTTGATGATTATATTAACACTGAAAATTTCACCATAAGTGAAGTGATAAATATAGGCTTTTCCTTAGTACAGTTTATTCAAAATTTATGGAATCACTTAAGAGATGATGAATGTACAATAATTTTATCATCTGATCTAAAAAGCGAATTCGGAAGTAATGCCTCAATCACTTTTCATAAGAAAAGACCAAACCAAATATTAGTGGATTGCCTAGATGACTGTCCTCAGGCAGTATTCATTTGTAATAATAGCGATTCCCTACAATCTATTTCCGACGCTCTAAAAATTATGTAAATCTTAAACATAACATTTTCACTGAATGATAGTGAATCAACAAACTACCCATACTACGAAATATTATAAAAAATATAGCTAATAAAAAAGGCCGGTTATTACACCGGCCTTTTTTGGAACAACTGACTGTTCTACACGTAGAAGTATTATTTTACTTCACGGTCAACGAGTTCAACGTAAGCCATCGGTGCAGCATCACCTGCACGGAAGCCCGCTTTAAGAACACGAAGATAACCGCCGTTACGTTCTTTGTAACGAGGGCCAAGAACGGTAAATAATTTACCAACAGTTGCTGCAGAACGAGTACGAGCAAACGCTAAACGACGGTTTGCTACTGTATCGTTTTTTGCCAAAGTGATTAAAGGCTCAGCAACGCGGCGAAGTTCTTTCGCCTTAGGCAAAGTTGTTTTAATTAACTCGTGCTCAACTAAAGCATTTGTTAAGTTTTGGAACAACGCCTTACGGTGGCTGCTTGTACGGCCTAATTTCACACCACTATTACGATGACGCATGGTGATAGTCCTACTTAATTAACGGCTACGATAGGCAAAACGGTCATCCATACGGAGACTAGCTGGTGGCCAGTTCTCTAAACGCATGCCGAGTTGTAAACCTTTCGATGCCAAAACATCTTTGATCTCTGTTAACGATTTTTTACCTAGGTTAGGAGTTTTTAACAACTCAACTTCGGTACGTTGAACAAGATCACCAATGTAGTAAATATTTTCTGCCTTCAAACAGTTAGCAGAACGAACAGTTAGCTCGAGATCATCTACTGGACGAAGCAAAATCGGGTCAACTTCTTCGCGAGGTTCTTGAGCAACCGGAGTTTGATCTTTCTGAAGATCAACAAAAATTGCAATTTGTTGTTGCAAGATTGTTGCCGCTTTGCGGATTGCTTCTTCTGGATCAACAGTTCCGTTAGTCTCAAGATCGATCACTAACTTATCAAGATCGGTACGTTGTTCAACACGAGCATTTTCTACTGTGTATGAAACACGCTTGATTGGGCTATAAGAAGCATCTAACTGTAAACGACCTACTGGACGTGTTTCACCTTCAGGGAAACGTGAGTCAGATGTTTCATAACCACGACCTTGAGCAACTTTCAGGCGCATTTTTAATGAACCAGAAGAACTCAAAGTACCGATTAAATGATCAGGGTTAACCACTTCAACATTATGAGGTAAACGAAGGTCAGCTGCAGTTACGTCACCTGCCCCTTGTTTCTCTAATGTTAAATATGCTTCATTTTGATCGAACAGCTTAATAGACAATCCTTTTAGGTTCAGCAAGAGCTCGACGATGTCCTGCTGCAAGCCTTCTAAAGTACTGTACTCGTGCTCGACACCTTCTATTTCTACTTCAACCACAGCAGCGCCAGGTAAAGAAGACAATAGAATGCGACGTAAAGCATTACCTAGAGTATGACCAAAGCCACGCTCTAAAGGTTCCAGAATCACTTTTGCCGAGGTCCCGCTCACCGCTTCGACCTTGATCGCTTGCGGAGTTAGAAACTCGTTTGCAGTACGCGTCATTTATTGCTACCTCAAGGATTATTTAGAATACAATTCTACAATCAAGCTTTCGTTGATTTCAGCAGGTAAATCAGAACGATCTGGCGCAGCTTTAAACGTACCTTCTAACTTAGAATGATCAACTTCCATCCAAGCAGGGATACCACGTTGAGCAGCTAATTCAATTGCGCTTTTAATACGTAATTGTTGTTTAGCGCCTTCATGTACTGCAATTACATCACCAGCTTTAACTTGGATAGATGCAATGTTAACACGACGACCGTTCAAAGTGATGCTACGGTGAGATACTAACTGACGAGCTTCTGCACGTGTAGAACCAAAACCCATGCGATAAACAACGTTATCAAGACGGCTTTCAAGCAACTTCAACAAGTTCTCACCTGTTGCGCCTTTAACACGAGCAGCTTCTTTATAGTAGTTACTAAATTGACGCTCTAACACACCGTACATACGACGTACTTTTTGTTTTTCACGTAATTGTAGTGAGTACTCAGATTGTTTGCTACCACGAGCTCCGCCATGTTGGCCAGGAGCTTTAGCATGTTTTTTAGTCTTAACGTCAAATGGTTTAACGCCAGATTTTAATTGCAGGTCTGTCCCTTCGCGGCGAGAGAGTTTGCATTTTGGACCAATATAACGAGCCATGAATGTTTCTCCTTACACGCGACGTTTTTTAGGTGGACGGCAACCGTTGTGCGGAATTGGAGTCACATCGGTAATGCTGTTAATTTTATAACCCACTGCACCTAATGCACGAACCGCAGATTCACGACCAGGACCAGGACCTTTTACAAGGACGTCCAAGTTTTTCAAACCGTAATCTAAAGCAGCTTTACCAGCAACTTCAGCAGCTACCTGAGCAGCAAACGGTGTTGATTTACGTGATCCACGGAAGCCTTGTCCACCTGAGGTAGCCCAAGCCAATGCATTACCTTGACGATCGGTAATCGTAACAATGGTGTTATTAAAAGAAGCGTGAATGTGTGCGACACCTTCAGAGACGGTACGAGTGACCTTCTTGCGTGCGCGAGTATCTTTAGCCATCTTTTAGCTTCCAGAAATCTTATTTCTTAATCGGTTTGCGCGGACCTTTACGGGTACGTGCGTTAGTTTTGGTGCGTTGTCCGCGAACAGGCAAGCTGCGACGATGACGAAGACCGCGGTAGCAGCCTAAATCCATTAAACGTTTAATGTTCATGGAAATTTCGCGACGTAAGTCACCTTCGGTCGGAACCTTAGCAACTTCTGCACGAATCGCATCAAGCTGAGCATCATCTAATTCACGGATCTTTGTAGTTTCAGTGATACCTACAGCAGCCAAGATGTTCTTAGCAGTGTGGCGACCGATACCAAAAATATACGTGAGAGAGATAACAGCATGCTTGTTATCCGGAATGTTTACACCGGCAATACGAGCCATTCAATTTTCTCCAAAAAGGCAGTCAAGATAATCAACCGCCCCACAAAAATCTTGAGGGGCGGATAATAACCTAATTAGCCTACTGAAATCAACAGGTCTTAATTAAATTAACCTTGACGCTGCTTATGACGAGGTTCTGCGCTACAAATTACGCGAATTACCCCATTACGACGGATAACTTTACAGCTACCACAAATTTTCTTTACAGAAGCTTGTACTTTCATGATGAAACCTTCTAAGTGCGCTTATCCCTTAGGATGAGCAGTCGTTTTTCTCATTAACGTTTGATTATCATATTGATGCGAAGTAAGGTGCGCTTGGAGTTGCGCCATAAAGTCCATTACCACTACCACTACAATCAGTAACGATGTGCCACCCAGATGGAATGGAATACCGAACGAGCTTTGTAGCACCATAGGCATTAAACACACTACAGTGATGTAGATTGCACCGATGAAGGTCAAACGGTTAAGAATATGATCTAAATAACGAGCCGTTTGCTCACCTGGGCGGATACCAGGCACATATGCCCCGCTACGTTTTAAATTCTCTGAAACTTCTTTCGGGCTAAATACAAGCGCCGTATAGAAATAACAGAAGAAGATAATTAACGCGCCAAAGAGCATTAGATACAACGGCTGTCCAGGCGATAACACCAATGCCAGATCTTGTAGGCTACGTTTCACAATCCCTGCATTTGGATCAGCACTTCCTAACCATTGTCCCAAGCTCGCTGGAAATAATAACAATGAGCTTGCAAAAATTGCCGGAATTACACCCGCCATATTAATTTTTAATGGCAAATGCGTCTGCTGTGCAGTAAATATACGACGACCTTGCTGTTTTTGAGCATAGTTCACTGGAATACGACGTTGTGCTTTTTCAATAAACACGATCGCAGCTAAAACGGCTAATGAGAGTAAACCGAAGACAACTAAACCAATTAAACTACCCTGACCATTCTGTACAGACGTAAACGACTGAATCACAAGATTGGGCAAACCTGCCACAATTCCTGCGAAAATGATCATCGAGATCCCATTACCAACACCACGTTCGGTAATCTGCTCGCCCAACCACATCAAGAACATGGTTCCTGCAACTAACGAAGTTACTGCCGGAACATAGAATGCCAGACCTGAGGTTAAGGTAATACCTTGACTGATCAAGCCGGCACACATCCCTACACCTTGCACCAGTGCAAGAAATAAGGTGCCATAACGCGTATATTGATTGATCTTACGTTTGCCTTGCTCGCCTTCTTTTTTCAAAGCTTCCAGCGAAGGAACCACCGTAGACATTAACTGCACGATAATCGATGCAGAAATGTACGGCATAATCCCTAACGCCAGAATCGACATGCGTTCTAATGCACCGCCAGAGAACATGTTAAATAAACCTAAGAAGGTACCTTCATTAGCTTTAAAAAAATGTGCTAGCGCTACATTATCAATCCCCGGCAACGGAATATGCGCTCCTAGTCGAAAGACCAACAACGCGCCAATCAAGAACATTAATCGACGAATAATTTCACGGTATTTCACATGAAACGGTTGGCCTTTCATCATGTTGACATGACCTGAAGAACTAGGAGTCATAGACACTCGAGATTACTCCTCGACTTTACCGCCAGCAGCTTCAACAGCAGCTTTAGCGCCTTTAGTCAACACAACACCTTTAACAGTGAATGCGCGAGTGATTTCACCAGAAAGAACGATGCGAGCACGAATTTGGTCACGACGAACAACATTCGCAGCTTTCAAAGTTTCAAGGCTAACTACATCGCCTTCAACTTTGTTGAGCTCAGACAAACGTACTTCAGCAGTTTTCAAAGCGATTTGGCTAGTGAAACCGAATTTAGGCAAACGACGATATAACGCAGTTTGACCGCCTTCAAAGCCTGGACGAGTACCACCACTTTTACGTGAGTTTTGACCTTTGATACCACGACCACCAGTCTTACCTACGCCAGAACCGATACCACGGCCTAGACGACGGTTTTCACGTTTTGCACCTTCTGCAGGTGAAAGTTCATTTAAACGCAGAGTCATGGCTTATTCCTCTACACTAACCATATAGTAAACTTTGTTGATCATACCACGGTTAGAAGGCGTATCTTGCACTTCTACAGTATGACCAATACGACGCAGACCTAAACCTTGAAGGCAAAGTTTATGATTTTTTAAACGATGCGATGAAGATTTAGTCTGGGTAACTTTAATCGTTTTCATGATTGATTACCCTTGAATTTGTTCTACTGAAAGACCACGTTTCGCAGCGACTTTCTCAGGAGAAGTCATATCACGCAAACCTTTAAAAGTTGCGTTTACTACGTTAGCAGCATTTGTAGAACCATAACATTTAGCAAGTACGTTATGTACACCTGCAGCTTCAAGAACAGCACGCATAGCGCCACCAGCAATTACGCCAGTACCTTCTGAAGCAGGTTGCATGTATACACGGCTTGCGCCATGACGAGCATTCACAGGGTGTTGTAAAGTAGTACCCGCGAGGTCTACAGTGATCATGTTACGACGAGCAGCTTCAAGTGCTTTAGAAATAGCAGCTGGAACTTCACGTGCTTTACCACGACCAAAACCTACACGACCGTTACCGTCGCCCACAACAGTTAATGCTGTGAAAGAGAAGATACGACCACCTTTAACAACCTTGGCTACACGATCAACGGCAACCAGCTTTTCAACGAGACCTTCGTTTTGTTCAACTTTCGCCATGATTAGAACTCCAAGCCGCCTTCACGAGCAGCATCAGCCAAGGCTTTGATACGACCATGATATTTAAAACCAGAACGGTCAAATGCAACTTTAGTAACACCAGCTGCTTTAGCACGTTCTGCGATCAAAGCACCAACTTTTGTAGCTGCATCTACGTTACCCGTAGTACCGCTACGCAAAGATGCATCTAAAGTTGAAGCTTGCGCTAAAACTTTGCCACCATCTGCTGAAATAACTTGCGCATAGATGTGACGCGGAGTGCGGTTTACACACAAACGAGTCGCACCCAATGCACGAATGTGCAAGCGTGTGCTTTTCGCACGACGCAAACGGGTTTGTTTCTTTTCGTTCATAAGAACCTCGCGCCTTATTTCTTCTTAGCTTCTTTACGAAGAATAACTTCATCCGAATAACGAACACCTTTACCTTTATATGGTTCAGGAGCACGGTATGCACGGATTTCCGCTGCCACTTGACCTAACAACTGCTTGTTTGCTGATTTCAAAATGATTTCAGTAGCAGTTGGAGTTTCCGCTGTTACACCTTCAGGTAAAGCGTAGTCAATTGGGTGTGAGTAACCGAGGTTAAGGTTTACAGAAGTACCTTTAACCGCAGCTTTATAACCAACACCAACAAGCTGTAACTTACGTTCGAAGCCTTCGCTAACACCTTTTACAAGGTTGTTCAATACAGCGCGAGCAGTACCAGCTTGCATCCAAGCGTCTTTCGACTCTTTAGCCGGAGCAAGTTGAAGTTTACCTTCTTCCTGTTTTAGCTCGACCAGCGCATGCAGGTTGAAAGACAATGTACCTTTGCTGCCTTTCACTTCGACCTGCCGGCCGTTCTGAGTAACTGTTACACCATTAGGTACAGTTACTGGGGCTTTAGCCACACGAGACATGAGGAATCACCTATTAAGAAACAAAAGCAATAACTTCACCACCGATGCCCGCAGCACGTGCAGCGCGATCAGTCATGATGCCTTTGCTTGTAGAAACAATTGCAATACCTAAACCTTGCTTAACGCTAGGAATTTTATCTTTACCGCGGTATTGGCGAAGACCTGGACGGCTTACACGCTTAACGGTTTCGATAACTGGTTTGCCTTCGAAATATTTTAACGTAATTGTCAGTGTAGCTTTTGTCTCTTCTTGAGCAACGGCTACATCTGAAATATAACCTTCTTGTTGAAGAACGTTTGCAATCGCAACTTTCAACTTAGAAGAAGGCATAGAAACAGTTTGTTTCTTTGCCATTTGTGCGTTACGAACACGGGTTAACATGTCGGCAACGGTATCTTGCATACTCATTTAGTCGCTCCTTACCAGCTTGCCTTAACAACGCCCGGTACATCACCTTGCATTACTGTGTCACGTAATTTGTTACGGCTTAAACCGAACTTACGGAAGTAACCATGAGGACGACCAGTTAAACCACAACGGTTACGAAGACGTACTGGAGATGCGTTACGTGGCAATGCCTGTAACTTTAATGTCGCTTCGAAACGTTCTTCGTCACTCGCATTTACATTTGCAATCGTTGCTTTTAATTCAGCACGTTTTGCAGCGTATTTAGCAACTGTCTTTTCGCGTTTCAATTCGCGATTAATCATACCTTTCTTAGCCATATCGACCTCTTATTTGAACGGGAAGCCGAATGCACGCATAAGCGCACGGCCTTCGTCATCGCTACGAGCAGTGGTCGTAATAGTGATATCTAAACCACGGATACGATCAATTTTGTCAAAATCGATTTCAGGGAAAACGATTTGCTCTTTTAAACCCATAGAGTAGTTACCACGACCATCAAATGATTTCGCAGAGAAACCACGGAAGTCACGGATACGAGGGATTGCGATCGAGATCAAACGATCCAAGAATTCGTACATTTGGTCGCCGCGTAAAGTAACTTTACAACCGATCGGCCAACCGTCACGGATTTTGAAACCAGCGATTGATTTACGAGCAAGAGTCACAACTGGTTTTTGACCAGCAATGAGTTGCATGTCAGCAACAGCGCCATCTAATAATTTCTTATCAGTTGCAGCTGCGCCTACACCCATGTTTAGGGTGATTTTCGTGATGCGAGGAATATCCATCACATTCTTAACGCTAAGTTCTTCTTTTAACTTTGCTTTAAGTTCGTCGTTGTAACGTGCTTTAAGTCTGGCCATTGCCTATTCAACCTATTACTTCGCTACCGCCACTGATTCACCATTTGATTTATAAACACGAGTTTTCGCGCCATCAATCACTTGGTAACCAATACGGTCAGCCTTTTGGGTTGTAGCATTAAAAATTGCCACGTTTGAGATATGAAGCGTCGCCTCTTGAGTAACGATGCCGCCTTCAGCGCCAGTTACACGGTTTGGCTTTTGATGCTTCTTCACTAAGTTAAGGCCTTCAACCTTAACTCGATCTTCAGAAACAGACAAAACGATACCTTGTTTGCCTTTTTCTTTACCTGCGATCACGATTACTTGATCGCCTTTTTTAATCTTAGCCATGATTGCCTCTTATAGAACTTCAGGAGCCAATGAAATGATTTTCATGAACTGTTCAGTACGAAGTTCACGAGTCACTGGTCCGAAGATACGAGTAGCAATCGGAGCTTTGTTGTTGTTCAAAATAACAGCTGCGTTATCGTCGAAACGAATCACTGAACCGTCTGGACGACGGATGCCGAATTTTGTACGAACAACTACAGCATTCATCACGTCACCTTTTTTAACACGTGCGCGTGGGATTGCTTCTTTTACAGTAACTTTAATAATGTCGCCAACTGAAGCATAACGACGGTGTGAACCACCAAGTACTTTAATACATTGTACGCGGCGTGCACCACTGTTGTCTGCTACGTCGAGCATACTTTCGGTTTGAATCATTGCCCTACTCCAAAACCGAGCATCACCGGTCACAATTTCGAAAGGCTCAAAGAGTACTCGAAATTGTCCGATGATGCAACAAGAACGTCTAATTACTCAGCAGCAGCTTCAACTACTTCCACTAAAGTCCAAGCTTTAGTTTTAGAAATTGGGCGGCTTTCTTTGATGGTTACCAAGTCGCCTAATTTAGCAACATTGTTCTCATCATGAGCGTGTAATTTAGTTGAACGGCGGATTGATTTGCCGTACAACGGGTGTTGAACGCGGCGTTCAATAAGCACAACAATAGACTTGTCCATTTTGTCGCTTACGACTTTGCCGGTTAACGTGCGGACTGTTTTTTCACTCATTGTCCGTTCCCCTGTTTTTCGGTAAGGAGTGTCTTGATACGAGCAATTGTCTTACGAGCAATTTGCACTTCATGCGATTTGCCTAGCTGACCAGTTGCTTTCGCCATACGAAGACGGAATTGGTTAAGCTGTTGCTCATCAAGCAAAGCTTTCAACTCTTCTACCGACTTTTCACGTAGATCTTTAGTTTTCATTACATCACCGTCCGAGTCACGATAGTGGTTTTAAACGGGAGTTTAGCAGCAGCTAAAGCAAAAGCTTCACGCGCTAACTCATCGCTAACACCTTCAATTTCGTACAGGATCTTACCTGGCTGGATCTGACAAACCCAGTATTCCACGCTACCTTTACCTTTACCCATACGAACTTCTAATGGTTTTTCGGTAATTGGCTTGTCTGGGAATACGCGGATGAAGATTTTACCACCACGTTTGATACGACGGCTAATGGTACGACGTGCAGCTTCAATCTGACGCGCAGTCATACGACCACGTTCAGTTGCTTTAATTGCAATCGAACCAAATGATACTGTACTACCACGATGCGCTAGACCAGTGTTACGGCCTTTGTGCACTTTACGGAATTTGGTACGTTTAGGTTGCAACATGGATTATTCTCCCTTGTCAGCAGCACGGTCACCGCGACGACCACGACGCTCTTGACCTTCACCACGACCACGACCGCGTTTAGCTGGACGCTCTTCAGCAGGAGCAGGGTTCATGACTTGTTTCATGCCACCTAAGATCTCGCCACGGAAAATCCAAACTTTAACACCGATCGTACCGTATGTTGTTTCTGCGCGCATAGTTGCATAGTCGATGTCAGCACGAAGCGTATGCAAAGGTACACGACCTTCACGATACCACTCAGTACGAGCGATCTCTGCACCACCTAAACGGCCAGAAACTTCAACTTTGATACCTTTAGCGCCAGCACGCATTGTGTTTTGAACCGCACGCTTCATAGCACGACGGAACATAACACGCTTTTCCAGTTGAGAAGCAATTGCTTCAGCAACTAGACGTGCGTCCAAGTCAGGGCGATCAATTTCATTGATGCTAACTTGAGCCGGAACACCCATGATGTTGGTGAGTTCGCGCTGTAATTTCTCAATATCTTCGCCTTTTTTACCGATAACGATACCAGGACGAGCAGTGCTAATAGTTACTTTAGCAGCGCCTGTAGGACGTTCGATAAGAATATTGCTGATCATCGCGTTTTTAAGTTTTTTGATTAAAAACTCACGAACTTGAAGATCTTTAAGCAAGTATTCAGCGTATTGTTTCGGATTCGCATACCAGTTAGCGTTATGGCGTTTCACAACACCTAGGCGGATACCGATTGGATGAACCTTCTGACCCATATCAAACCCCTACCTTAACGGTGATGTGACAAGTACGCTTAGTAATACGATCTGCACGGCCTTTAGCACGTGGCATGATACGTTTAAGGCTCATGCCTTCATCAACGTAAATCGTAGTTACTTTAAGGTCATCAACATCTAAGCTGTTGTTGTGTTCAGCATTCGCGATTGCAGATTCAAGTGCTTTTTTAACGAGCACAGCTGCTTTCTTGTTGCTGAAGTTTAAAATGTCTATCGCACGTGCAACCGACTTACCACGGATCAAATCAGCAACTAAACGTGCTTTTTGTGCCGAGATAGCGGCACCGCGTAATTTAGCAGTTACTTCCATCATAGCACCTATTAACGTTTAGACTTCTTATCAACACCGTGACCACGATAGGTACGAGTTGGCGCGAATTCACCCAATTTATGACCAACCATGTGTTCAGTAACAATTACTGGAACGTGGTTACGGCCATTGTGAACAGAAATTGTTAAACCAACAAAGTCTGGAAGGATCATTGAACGACGTGACCAAGTTTTGATCGGCTTACGGTTGTTAGCAGCTACAGCAGCTTCAACCTTAGCGAACAAATGTGCGTCGACGAATGGACCTTTTTTTAATGAACGAGGCATTATTCAGATTCCCTTACTTGACGCGACGGTCGCGAATAATCATCTTAGTCGTACGCTTGTTAGTACGTGTCTTGTACCCTTTAGCTTTTTGACCCCATGGGCTTACAGGTTGAATACCTTTACTACGCCCTTCACCACCACCGTGCGGGTGATCTACTGGGTTCATCGCCATACCACGAACGGTAGGACGAATACCACGCCAGCGCGCAGCACCAGCTTTACCCAATGAACGAAGGTTGCTTTCTTGGTTAGAAACTTCACCAATTACAGCGCGACATTCAACATGGACTTTACGCATTTCACCAGAACGTAAACGAACGATAGCGTAAGAACCATCACGACCCAACAACTGAACTGAAGTACCAGCAGAACGTGCTAATTGAGCACCTTTACCGATTTTAAGTTCAAGGTTGTGAAGTGTAGAACCGATTGGCATGTTACGAAGTGGCAAGCAGTTACCTGGACGAATTGGAGCATCGTTACCAGATTGAACTTTATCACCAGCACGTAAGCCTTTAGGTGCAATGATGTAACGACGTTCACCGTCAGCATATTTCAATAAAGCAATATGCGCTGTACGGTTAGGATCGTATTCGATGCGCTCTACAGTCGCTGGAATACCATCTTTGTTACGTTTAAAGTCAACAATACGGTAGTTTTGCTTATGACCACCACCCACGTGACGTGTAGTGATGTGACCATTGTTATTACGACCACCAGTACGTTTTTTAGCTTCTACCAACGGTGCATAAGGCGCGCCTTTGTGAAGGTGGTCATGAACCACTTTCTCTACAAAGCGACGTCCTGGAGACGTTGGCTTACATTTTTGAATTGGCATAATTCTCGTCCTTATTCCGCTGCGTTTTCAGCGGTATCGCCCAAGTCAGCCATTTCTACATCTTGGCCGGCTTTCAGGGTGACGTATGCTTTTTTCACATCAGAACGACGTCCTAATGTTTTACCAAAGCGTTTTGTTTTACCTTTAGTGATCGTTGTATTGATTTTTACAACTTCAACACCGAAGAGTTGCTCAACTGCTTTCTTGATTTCAAGTTTGTTTGCATTTAATGCAACTTTGAACACTTGAACACCAGCAGTATCACCTAAAACTTGTGCTTTTTCTGAGAATACTGGTCCTAATAGGACTTGATAGATACGTTCGTTGTTCATCCGAGTTCTACCTCAATTTTCTTAGCAGCAGCTACAGACATTACAACTTTATCGAATGCGATCAAGCTAACAGGATCAATAGCAGTAGCATCAACCACATCAACGTGTGGAAGGTTGCGAGCTGCGAGATACAAGTTCTCATCTACAGCATCTGTAATGATCAATGCGCGAGTTGCATTCAAGTCAGTAAGCTTTGCAAGCAATTCTTTAGTTTTTGGAGCTGCAACAGCAAACTCTTCAACTAATACAAGACGATCTTGGCGAACAAGTTCAGCTAAGATACATTGCATTGCACCGCGGTACATCTTACGGTTTACTTTTTGAGACCAATCTTGTGGACGAGCAGCAAAAGTTTTACCACCACCAACCCAGATCGGGCTACGAATAGAACCCGCACGAGCGCGACCAGTACCTTTTTGACGGAATGGCTTTTTACCACCGCCAGAAACATCTGCACGTGATTTGTGAGCACGAGTACCTTGACGACCACCAGCTAAGTAAGCTGTAACAACTTGGTGTACAAGAGCTTCGTTAAATTCACGTCCGAAAGCAACTTCAGACAATTCAACAGCAGAGCCGGAAACAGTTTTTAAATTCACAGTATTTCCCCTCAGGCCTTGATGGTAGGACGTACGATAACGTCACCGCCAGTTGAACCAGGAATAGCACCCTTAACAACTAAAACAGAACGTTCAGCGTCAATAGATACGATTTCAAGACCTTGAACTGTTACGCGTTCGTCACCTAAGTGACCAGCCATTTTCTTGCCTTTGAACACGCGACCAGGAGTCTGGTTTTGACCTGTAGAACCTAATACACGGTGAGATACAGAGTTACCATGAGTAGCATCTTGCGTACGGAAATTCCAACGCTTAACACCACCTTGGAAACCTTTACCTTTTGATTGACCAGTTACGTCAACAATTTGACCAACTGTGAACAAATCAACACCGATAGAAGCACCAACTTCACGGCCTTCAAGCTCAGCTTCAGTAACACGGAACTCTTTAACCAAACGACCAGCAGCAACACCCGCTTTCGCGAAGTGACCTTTCTGAGCGTTAGTTACGCGCGATTCGCGACGTTCACCAGTAGTTACTTGAATTGCTTGATAACCATCAGTTTCAAGTGTTTTGATTTGCGTAATGCGGTTTGGATCGACTTCGATAACTGTAACAGGTACAGATACACCAGCATCTGTAAAGACGCGAGTCATACCACATTTGCGACCGACTAAACCAATAGCCATGTGCATAAACCTCTAATAAAGCGGCCTAATTAACTTAAAAGTTAATCAACCGAAAGCCTTAACCCAAAGCGATCTGAACATCAACACCAGCAGCAAGATCTAACTTCATCAATGCATCAACAGTTTTATCTGTTGGTTGAACGATGTCGATCAAACGTTTATAAGTGCGGATTTCGTACTGATCACGAGCGTCTTTGTTGACGTGTGGTGAAGTAAGAACGTTGAAGCGTTCGATGCGAGTAGGCATCGGAATTGGACCACACACTTGTGCGCCAGTACGCTTAGCGGTTTCTACGATCTCTTGAGCAGATTGATCAATCAGACGATGATCAAAAGACTTCAAACGGATACGAATTCTCTGGTTAGACATACCAGTAAACTCCAAGCCAAATATATAAAGAATCACCCATGACGCACCTCACCTTTTGGTAAGTGTCAAGGGCAGTGAAAATCACTATGGTCGTGATCGATGCCACGACTGTAATGCGTTAACTACTTTCTTCGTAGTAAACGCCCTCCTTTTGAGGGTCGCCCATTATAACGATTGTTTAAGTCTTATGCAATTCTTCTTTTCATTTTTTAAGCATTTTCTCAACTCAGGCACTGACCACATATTCAATCGCCTGATTCAGCAAACGATTTCCCTGTTCAAATTTATATTTCAAACTTTTTTTCAATTCAGCCATGGGCTGTACATAGGTGCCATTAAAAACCGCCAACTCCTCCTCTCCCTCGATCAACAGCGCCAAGGCATGAGGGGTCATCTCCGGATGAAACTGAAAACCCAGTACATTACGGCCAATTTGATACATCTGGTTTATGCACACCTTATTCTCGGCCAAACGTACAGCGCCTTTAGGGATTTCAAAGGTTTCACTATGCCACTGCAATACATTCAATTGCTCCGGGATTTGAAAATAATCCTCTGGCACGTAAGCAGCTCGCCCGACATCCATCCAGCCCAATTCCTGATGCGGGTTGCGACTCACCGCTGCACCCAAGGCATTAGCAATCAGCTGGCCACCCAGACACAAGCCAATCGCTGGTTTTCCAGCCGCCAGATAACGTCTTAGCCATCTTTTTTCTAATTTTAACCAGGGATAATTCGCCTCATCATTTACGCTCATGGTGCCGCCCATGATAATCAATAAATCAACCTCATCTACGCGTGGCAAAGCTTCCAGCTCCAAGGGCAAATCGACAGGTAAAGCAAAAAATTCGGTTGCGGTAATTTTTGCGTGATGTGCTTTTAAAAAGTCGTAGCAACTGCCAAAACCTTCGCCAGCGATGTGCTGAAAATAATGCACTCTTAAATGCGACTTCATGCGCGAAAACCTATTATCGTTAGAATGATGCTTAGTCTTAGCAAAAATAAAGCCAGTTTTTATTGATCACCCGAATCTGTACCGATTCTGTACAAAAGCAGCAAAGCACTAGCAGCTTTCATGATTTTCTCTTAACCTGAGATGCATTATATCGATTTGATTTTGCCCTATGACATCTCACAATAAAGCACAAACTATTCTCATCCATGCACCACGCCAAGCCCCTCAATACATAGAAACCATCCAGCCTCCCCTATTTCGTGCATCTACGATTATTTTTAAAAGCACAGCGCACCTTTTTGATCGCCACTGGACCGATGCCTATGACTATAGTTATGGTACACACGGCACCCCAACCACTTTTACCTTAGGCGACAATATCGCAAGAATAGAAGGCGGCAATTATTGCCTGCTTGCACCCAGCGGCTTATCTGCAATTAATCTGGTGAATAGTGCATTTTTAAGCACAGGTGATGAGGTGTGGGTCGCCGACAATATCTATGGCCCCAATCTTGAACATTTGAATCATTTGCAAGACCGTTACGGCATCAGCGTTAAAATTTATAATCCAGTTGATGCCGCCAGCTTTCAACCGACTGAGAAAGCCAAACTGATCTGGCTGGAAGCGGCAGGCTCAGTCACGCTTGAGTTTCCCGATCTTAAAAATCTGGTCAAGAAAGCACAACAGGCCAATGTACTGACTGCATTAGACAACACCTGGGGCGCAGGACTGGCGTTTAATGCCTTCGATTTTTCTGATGAACATTTGGCGGTCGACATCACCGTACATGCACTGACCAAATATCCAAGCGGCGGCGGCGATATTCTGATGGGTTCAGTGGTGACCTGTGACCAGCAGTTACATCACAAGCTGTATCGCATGCATGCCATTCAAGGGATCTCTGTGTCAGGCGATGATACGGCCCAGATTCAACGTAGTCTGGCACACATGTCGCTCCGCTATCAACAGCAAGCACAAAGCGCCCTTGTCTTATTGGAATGGCTCAAGCAACAGCCTCAATTTAGTCAGGTTTTACACCCGAGCTCACCAGATTCAGCAGGTCATTCGTTCTGGTCAGAAATTTGTACCACCGGCAAAAGCGCAGGTCTGGTCAGTGTCATTTTTAAAGCCAACTATGACTTGACGGCGGTTCGACAATTTTGTGATAACTTAAAATTATTTAAACTTGGATTTAGCTGGGGTGGCCCAGTCAGCCTGGCCATGCTCTACGACTTAAAGCAGATGCGTTCGCTGGACAATACACATTTACAACAAGGTTTATTGGTGCGCTTCTGTATAGGACTAGAACATCCAGAAGATTTAATCCAAGATATTCAAAATGCATTAAAACAGCTCGATTGAGATCAAAAACAACAGGTGAAGAATGAGTACACCAATCGTTATTGCTAAAAAAACCACAGATACAACACAAGATATTGTTTTGCATTCTAAATTCGCCAACCGACATGGTTTGATTGCTGGTGCAACAGGCACAGGGAAAACCGTGACCCTCAAAGTACTGGCAGAAAGCTTTTCCCGACTGGGTGTACCGGTTTTCCTTGCCGATGCCAAAGGCGATGTTTCCAGCCTTGCCAAAGCTGGCGAGAGTAACCCTAAATTTGATGAACGACTGAAAACCTTACAACTTGAACCCATTCCATTTGCCGCTTCACCTGTGGTTTTCTGGGATTTATTTGCTCAGCAAGGCCACCCGATCCGCACCACCATTTCAGAAATCGGTCCCTTACTTCTAGCACAAATGCTCAATCTGAATGACACTCAGGAAGGTGTGCTTTCAGCCGTGTTTCGTGTTGCAGATGACCAAGGTCTGCTCCTGATTGATTTTAAAGATCTGAAAGCCATGCTGACCTACGTCAGTGAAAATGCAGCCGAACTAAAAGCTGAATATGGCAATCTCTCTCCTGCCAGCCTCGGTGCCATTCAACGCAATTTACTGGCCTTAGGCGATCAAGGTGGAGAACAATTCTTTGGCGAACCTAGTCTGAATATCCTCGACTTCATTCAGACCGATACCAATGGTCATGGCTACATCAATATTTTAGCGGCCGACAAGCTAATGAACACGCCGAAGCTGTACGCAACTTTCTTACTGTGGATGATGTCGGAACTGTTTGAACAACTACCAGAAGTCGGTGATATGGATAAACCCAAACTGGTATTCTTCTTTGATGAAGCTCACCTGCTCTTTGACAATGCCAGCCCAGCCTTACAACAGAAGATTGAACAAGTGGTGCGTCTGATCCGTTCTAAAGGGGTCGGGATTTACTTTATTACCCAGAACCCACTGGATCTACCGGAAAGCGTTTTAGGACAACTCGGCAATCGTATACAACATGCCTTACGTGCGTTTACCCCTAAAGACCAAAAAGCCGTTAAAACTGCCGCAGATACCTTCCGCGCCAATCCAGAGTTTAAAGTGGATCAAGCCATTACCGAGCTCGCAGTTGGCGAAGCATTAATTAGCTGTCTGGATGAACAAGGCACACCGCAAATCGTAGAGCGTGGCTGGGTCATGCCGCCCTACTCATCATTTACACCGATTAGTCCCGAAGAACGCCAAGTGATCATTTCACAAAGCATTGTCGCGGGTGTTTACGATCAAGCGGTGGATCGGGATAGTGCCTATGAAATGCTGCAAAAGAAAGTATTGCAACAATCCCAGCAAAAAGAAGCCGATGATCTAGCAAAACAACAAAGTAAAGAACAGGAAGCGCTCGCCAAGCAACAAGCTAAAGAGCAAGAGCGTTTTGCCCGTGAGCAGCAAAAAGCTGCTGAAAAAGCACAACGTGACCGTGAAAAACTGACCCAGGATATCGTGGGAACATTTGCCAAAAGTGCCGCGCGTAGTCTAGGCGGTAGTACTGGACAGAAAATTGTGCGTGGTCTACTCGGTTCTCTTTTCGGCAAAAAATAAAGTGATACTGTTTTGAAAATTAAGGGATAATTTATTATCCCTTAATTTTTTTATGGCTTTTATTTCATTTAGCATTGCAAATCTATTCTTAAAGGTATATTTTAAATACATCTTATGAATGATAGCCAAGAGAGATGAACAATGACTCCGCAGCAAATTGACCTTGTAAAAGCCACTGTTCCAGTACTCCGTGAAAATGGCGTAGCGCTGACTGGATACTTTTATAACCGCATGTTGGGTAATAACCCTGATTTGAAAGAAACCTTTAACATGGGGCATCAACGTAGCGGTGCGCAAGCACAGGCGCTTGCGGGGGCAGTTTTAGCTTATGCAGAGAACATTGAAGATCCTTCCGTGCTTTTACCTGTGGTTGAACTGATTGCACATAAACATGTCAGCTTAAACATCCAGTCACCAGATTACGGCATCGTGGGTGAAAACCTGCTGCATTCGATTAGTGAAGTATTGAATATTTCCATGGAAGATCCGCTAATTGGTGCATGGGCTGCGGCTTATGGTCAACTGGCTGATTTATTTATCAGCACTGAAAAAGCAATTTATGAGCAGCATCAACAAACCAAAGGTAGCTGGTTGGGCTGGCGTAATTTCAAAATCGCCAAAAAAGTTGTAGAAAGTGACGAAATTACCTCGTTCTACCTTGCGCCTGTGGATGGAGGTGAATTACCCAAATATGAAGCAGGCCAATACATTTCGGTTCGCGTATTTGTGCCTGAGCTCAATCTAAGACAACCGCGTCAGTACACTCTATCAACTAGCCCACAGGCAGATTACCTGCGTATCTCGGTGAAACGTGAGGATGAAAAAGGCGAACTTGCTGGTGGTTGGGTCTCAAGCACCTTACATGGTTTAGCGGAAGGCTCAGAAATTGAAGTATCTGCACCGACAGGAAACTTCTATTTAATTGATAGCAATAAACGCAATGTCTTTATCAGTGGGGGTGTCGGTTTAACCCCAATGATTGCCATGCTGAATCAACTGGTGACTTTAGATATGCCACAACCGGTGAGCTTTATTCATGCCTGCCGCAGTAGTCAGGTACATGCCATGAAGCAGCATATTCAGGAACTGAAAAGCAAATATCCACGCTTGAGTACATTCACTGCTTATGAGTTCCCGCATGAATCTGATGTGCTCGGTGCAGATTATGATGTCGCTGGCCGCCTAGATCTAGGTACAATGGATGCTGCACTACTGCCAGTGAATGCCGATTACTATTTATGTGGGCCGATGCCATTTATGGCAGCGCAACATCAGGCGCTTGTAGCACGTGGTATTCCGGCTGAAAATATTCACAGCGAAGCCTTTGGTACCGGTGGTGTTAAACTCAGCTAATTTGCATCGCATTTTGTATAAGGCTAGCCTGTGATAGACTAGCCTTTTCCATTTATTGCGGCAGATTGAGTCAAACCCCATGCAACTCAATAAGTTTACAGATTATGCACTCAGAATCCTGATGTATGTCGCTCGTCCGAGTGATGTACCCTATACGATTGCAGATATCGCGCAAGACTTGCATGTGTCGCAAAATCACCTGGTGAAGGTGGTTCACTTCATGGGCAAGCAGCAATGGATTGTCACCATTCGTGGCAAGGGAGGCGGTCTTCGCCTAAATCCGGAAGCCAAGAGCCTGAAATTGGGCGAAATTGTCCGCACCCTGCAAGGCAACCAGCAAATCGTAGAGTGCAATACCCCGCCCTGCGTATTACGTTCCCATTGTGGCCTGAAGGGTATTTTAGATCAGGCACTGGAAAGCTTTTATCAAAGCCTGAATCAATATACGCTCGGTGAAGTGGTTCAGCACGGTATTGTTCCTTCTCCGATCCATTCAGAAATCAATTTTTTAGAGTTGTCGCAGAAAGCCTAACCAGCGCTTCAACATCAAGATTCGCACGAAGCCGTTACATCCTTTATAATGGTCGTTGCTATTTCAATTCAAAAGTAAGCTTCTATGCGTCGCAGTGAAAAATCCAAAGACACCAAAGCCAGACTCGCTCCGAAACAAAAAATCAGTTATGAGAAAAAAGCTGACCCTGCAGTGACTGAATACGCAGTACAGTCTCTGACTTGGTTACGCCAAGCTGAATTTTTGATGAGTGCGCCAAAACTGTCTTTGTGCGTAGAAGATACAGGCTATGAAATTGCATTTGCTGGCCGTTCTAATGCCGGCAAGTCCAGTGCGATCAACACCTTAACCAACCAAAAGCAACTGGCGCGCGCATCTAAAAAACCTGGTCGTACTCAAATGATCAACTTTTTTAGTTTGGGTAATCCTGATCAACGTCTGGTCGATTTACCCGGTTATGGGTATGCAGCTGTTCCGGAAGCCATGAAAATCGTCTGGCAGAAAGAGCTGGAAAACTATCTGATCCATCGTAAGAGTTTGCAAGGTCTGGTGTTATTGATGGATATTCGTCATCCCTTACAACACTTTGACCTGATGATGCTGGAATGGGCACATTCACGTCATTTATTCGTACATATCCTGCTGACCAAAGCCGACAAGCTGAACCGTGGCCCAGCCAATAAAGTGCTATTAGAAGTTAAACAGCAATTGAAAAAGATGAAACTTGATTTCTCGATTCAGTTGTTCTCCTCCTTGAACCGGATCGGCCTAGAAGAACTGGCCAGTGTCATGGCGGGACGTTTGAATTTCACCCTCGATCAACCGACTGAATTTGACCTTGATCAGATCCCTGAAGCCTCGGAAACTGATGTAGAACAATAAAACATGCATTTTATGCAACTTGATGCATTAAATAATTTTTAATTGTCCCGTATTGCTAATCACAAACACTAGGCAGTTTTCATATACTGCTTAGTGTTGGTTCATTGCACTATCGATTAGGACTAAACAACAATGAAATTACTATCATTTGTGAAGAGCAAACTTGGTTCTTCGATTGACTATAAAATCCTCCCGCGCAAAGTCAAATTTGATTGGGAAAATACACCAGTGGACTGGATTCCAAACCAGCCATTTGCCAGCTATTTTATTAATGAAATTAACAACATTTTACCTGCTGGTGAGTTCTGGTTTTGTCGTTTATATAACAAAGTCCTGCCTGAAATTACCGATGAAAAACTAAAACAGGATGTGCAGGCGTTTATTCGTCAAGAAGCCATGCATGCTGTGGCCCATACCTCTGCCAACAAGGAATATCTCAGCCAGCGCAATATCGATATTCAGCGTAATCTCGACATTATGGACTTCTTATTTACCAAAGCTTTGGCAGATAAACCTTTCGGCAAAGAAATCCCGAAAGCGCTGGATCATCAATGGGATCTGTTCCGTCTCGGTGTGATTGCCACCGTTGAGCACATGACCTGTGTACTCGGTAAATATGCGCTTTACAACAAACGCTGGGAAGAACTGGGCGCCGATCCTGAAATGCTTGACCTGATCAAATGGCATGGGTCGGAAGAAATCGAACACCGTACGGTAGCTTTTGATCTTTACCGTCATTTAGGTGGGGGCTATCTCGCACGTTACTACCTGAGTGTTGCAGTCATTGCGGGTGTCTTAGGACTCTGGGTTGACGGCGCAGCCCATATCATGAGCCAAGACCCACGTTTTGCTGATAAAAAACCAAGTGTGTTCAAGCCATGGATCTGGATTGAATGGTCCAAGATAGCATTAAAAGATTCTAAAATCTTACCCGGCCCTGCATGGTTGGTGGCACAACAGCTTGACTATTTGATGCCGTGGTACGACCCTGTTAAGGAAGGCAATACTCAAGATGCCGTGAATTACTTAAACAATTCACCAGCCGCAAAACGTGCTTTACAACAAGCCGCTTAAAGCTTAAAACATAAAAAAGCAGGAATAATCTCCTGCTTTTTTTATTCCAATTCAGTTTAGCTTGCCTCAGCTTCTGCCTGTTTGGCATAGCGATCCACCACCACACTGATCATCATGTCACCCTGTACATTTACTACGGTACGTACAGTATCGAGCACACGGTCAATCGGTAATAAGATGGCAATCGCTTCCGCAGGTAAGCCTACCGATTGCAGCACCATAATCATGGTCACCATACCCGCACTTGGAATTCCCGGCGCCCCCAATGATGCAATCATGGCGGTTAAACAGACAATAATTTGCTGCGTCAGACTGAGATCCAGACCCATTAAATTGGCAATAAATAAAGCCGCAGCAGCTTCATAGAGCGCCGTACCATCCATATTTAACTGCGTCCCAAGCGGGATGACAAAACCTGCCGTTTGTGGTCGGACCCCCAGGTTTTCTTGCGCACACTTCATGCTCAGAGGCATGGTGGCAGAACTGGAACTGGTGGCAAAGGCGGTGACCAGGGCGGTTCTCGCCCCTCTGAAAAAGGTGATCGGATTCATGCGCCCAAAAATCCACAGTAAGGCAGGTAATACCACCACACCGTGGAAAATGGTGGTTCCCGTCACCACCGCCGCAAACTCGACCAAACGGCTCAGTACCGACAGATCCTCGGTCGCAATCAACTTCGCCAAGAGTGCAAAAATACCAATTGGTGCCAGCTTCATTACCCAGCCGACCAGCATCATCATAATGTCAAAAAATTGCTGGCTGATGTTGCGGACCAAAGTAAAACGTTCCCCGCCCTTGACCAAAGCCACACCCAGAAACAGGGCAAACACCACCACGGCCAGCACATTGCCTTCACTAAAGGCCTTAAATGGATTAATCAAGGTATTTTGAATAAAAGTAGTAAAGAAACTAGATGGCGTTAAGGTATCAGGAGTCTGATGACTATCCATGGCAGCCTGAAACAGCTGGATATCCACGCCTTTACCGACATCGAATAAATGCGCACAACTGATTCCTAAAATCAAAGCTAAAGTCGTCGTGGTTAAACAGCTCAATGCGGTAATTTTCCAGACCCGACCGAATTGACCGCCCGCCTGCAAATTAGAAACACCCACCACAATCGAACTAAAGATCAGTGGAATCAGTAGCATTTTCAACAAGCCGATAAAAATGCTACTCAACACCCCTAGGCCATATAGACTGTAGTCAACAAATGCCGTTTGCGGATAAGCAATCAGCAGAAAACCAAAGGCTACACCGAGCACGGCGGCAATTAAAATTTGTGTATTTAGATTCATTGTGAATGGATAAAATCTTTTAACTTAGCCGTACTATGGCATGCTCATGTTGAAGAATCGAGCAATTTTTTGTCACATCTTTATGATAAAAAAAGCCATCAGAATGATGGCCTTAATGTGGATTTATTTTTTACTGGGTTTCGATTTCTCTGAGCCGAATCAAACCTTCCTGGACTGTACTACAGACCAGTTGACCATTTTGCCACATCCGCCCAAAGTTCAGACCACGCGAACTGGCACTCACGGTTGCTTCCATCTCATAGAGCATCCATTCGTCAGCCCGGAGCGGACGGTGGAAATAAATGGTGTGATCGATACTGGCACATTGCAGATTCGGCGAAATCCAGGATAAACCATGCGGACGTAACGCCGTGGTCATCAGGGTAAAGTCAGAATAGAACGCGACAATGGCCTGATGTAAGGAAATTTCATCCAGATCTTGCGGAATCGTGCCATGAGTCCGGATGTAATGCGCATAAAACGGCGCTTCGGGCTGCGGCTGAAACGGATTGATCAGCTGGGTTGGACGAATCTCGACATGGCGTTCACGCATAAAGCTGGCACGCACATTTTCAGGCACAAAATTAATCAGGCTTTCCTTCAGCTCATTTTCAGACTTTAAGCTCTCAGGCAACGGGTATTCTGGCTCTTTGTGCTGATAGTTCAGCCCCTCTTCGGGATTGGCAAAAGAGACCATCGCAGAAAAAATAATACGTCCATGCTGAATAGCCCGAACCTGCCGACTGGCAAAACTCTTACCATCGCGAAGTGGATCAACTTCGTAGATAATCGGCGCATTCACATCGCCGCCATAGAGGAAATAAGCATGCAGGGAGTGGGCTGGACGATCTGTGGTATATGACGCTGCTCTCAAGGCTTGTCCAAGAACCTGTCCACCGAATACTCGTTTGCCAACCAGATTGCGGCTATTGCCTCGGAAAATATGCTCTTCCAGCTTTTCCAGAGTCAAAAGTTCAACCAGTTCTTGAGTTAACGCATTCATGTAATATTCTTCCAACATCAATGAGGAGAGATCAACCAATCCTTTCAGGGTTGATCATTGTGATTGTGCCACAAATTCAGATAACAATGCTCAGGATAAAATGATTCATCCGTCACGTTAATCGTATTTATAACTGCTAAAAATACGATTTTTAACGATAAAATCTACCAAATACGCTATATTCTGTCAGAAAATAACATACCGTTTTATGTCAGAATACCGCAGAATGTCGTGTTCTTCATGAATCGATGCCAGGATTATGATTTAGGAGTTTGTAATGTCCAAGACTGGATTTGGTCAAATGTATCGCCAACTTTCGAGTAAGTTACTTGACCTGGTGGTCACCCCACATGTTCTTGGTGAAGTTCCTACAGAATCCACCACAGCCGAGCAACAGACAACAGAATCAAATAAGCTAGTCTGCTATGTTTTACAGAATTATTCGCGTAGTAACGCCTTGGTGGTCGATGGAGAAACCCGTCGCCTCAATTTAAAACCCGCGCTAGACCCTTTGAGTTTTGGATCGTATCAAGAAAAAAACTCCGTCCTGTTCTTACATCATAACGAAAATAATTTCTTTAATACCCAAACCTTCCCTCCTCGCCTATTACAACTGGTTGAAGCACTGGAACAGCACCCTGAAGTGGATATTCAGCTGGTGCCTGTAACCGTACTTTGGGGACGTTCACCAGATAAAGAAGATTCCTGGTTCAAACTCTTATTCTCTGATACCTGGGCAACCCCAGGTACCGTCAAGCAGTTAATGAATATTGGCCTACATGGCCGCCAGTCTTATTTAGAGTTTCATGAGCCGCAATCGTTGCGTGAACTGGTTGACTATGCCAAGAGCAATCACCCGAATGTTTCACCCGCTACCTATATTGCCAGCTCATTAGATACTTACCTCGATCAACAACGTGAAGTGGTGCTCGGCCCCGATTTATCGGATCGTCGTAACGTTATGCAATCGGTGATCAAATCTCCTGAAGTACAAGATGCGATTCGTCGTGAAAGCATCCAGCATAAAATCAGCATGCTTGAGGCAGAACGTCGTGCCATCGGTTATGTCAATGAGATCGTTTCGGATTATTCTGCCTCGGCAGTCCGTTTTGCCGATATGGCCCTGACCCGTTTATGGACACAGCTCTATGACGGCGTTGAAGTACATAACTTCAGTACGGTCCGTGAACTAGCAAAAGACTATGAAATCGTTTACACCCCGTGTCACCGCAGCCATATCGATTATTTATTATTGTCATACGTGATTTATAAACGTGGCTTGATGATTCCCTATATCGCAGCCGGTGATAACCTGAATCTACCATTTGTCGGTCAGTTATTACGTGGGGGCGGTGCCTTCTTTATTCGCCGTTCTTTCCGCGGCAATGCGCTTTACACCTCTGTATTTAAAGAATATTTATACAGTATCTTATCGCGCAACACCCCAATCGAATACTTCATTGAAGGTGGCCGTTCACGTACAGGGCGTTTACTCCCGCCAAAAACCGGTATGCTGGCAATGACCATTCAAGGGCATTTACGCGGCCCGGCCAAACCGATCGTATTCGTACCAACCTATATCGGTTATGAGCGTCTGATGGAAGGCTCAACCTATGTCGGTGAAATGCAAGGTAAACCGAAAGAAGCCGAATCCATTTTTGGTATTGTTAAAACCTTACGCAAAATTGAACGTATCTTCGGTAAAGTGCATGTGAATTTCGGCGAACCGGTATTCCTGAATGACATCCTGAAACAGAATAATGTAGAACAAAACCCGACTGACGTACCAAGCTCGACCGAGATTTCAACCGTGGTTGCAGACTCAGCGCATCTGATTCTGGAAAATATCAACCGCGCTGTCGTGATTAATCCGGTTTCATTGCTCTCGTTAATTTTATTGGCGACACCGAAACACACCTTAGATGAAGAGATCTGTGCCAAACAACTCGACATCTATCGTGATCTGGCCACCCAGCAACCTTATGATGAACGCACTCAAGTGACCTCATTATCAGGTAAAGAAATCGTTGCCTATGGTCTCAAGCTGAAGCTGATCAAACGTGTACAACACGTGCTGGGCGATATTATTGCGATTGAAGATAATCAGGCCGTGTTGCTGACTTACTTCCGTAATAATATTTTGCATGCCTTTGTGTTACCGTCATTGGTCGCATCTCTGGTTGAGCACAACGGAAAAATTCACAAGAATGATTTAAGTAACGTGATTCGCACCTTATATCCATTCTTGAAAGCTGAACTGTTTATGAAGTGGCAAGCAAGCGACTTGCAGCAGCAGATTGATAGCTATATCGATGCTTTGGTGAAGATTGGCCTGATTTTCCAGGATCACGATGGCAATCTGTTTAGCCCAACACCAAACAGTGAAGAACATCAGAAACTGGTGACTTTGGCAATGCCAGTCAAACAGAGCCTAGAACGTTACTACATGACGCTAGCCCTGATTACCCAACGCGGTTCAGGCAATATCTCGACCAAGCAGGTTGAAGAGCTAAGCCATTTATTGGGTCAGCGACTGTCTGTGCTGTATGAGTTCAACTCGCCAGAGTTCTTCGATAAAGCATTATTCCAGAGCTTTATTAAAGTGCTGACCCAGCAAAATTATATTCGTAACAATGAACAAGGCTTCATTGAATATGATGACAACTTCAGCGAAATGGCTGCAGGTGCCCAACTGGTACTGGATGAAACCACCTTGCAAATGTTGCAGCACATCACCACTTTTAGCGATGAAGAACTGGCTGAAGCATTGGAAGCCGTGGCGTCACAACAAGCCAAACGTCGTTTAAAACGTAAGAAAGCATAAGCATAAAAAAAGGCAACTTCGGTTGCCTTTTCCCTACACTGTTAACGGCGGCATGCCAGATATTTAGGATCATCCTGACAGCGCAAGCGGTTAATCAGCTCGACAAAGTAGCCATCGTAATACTCAGCATCGACATAACGTTTACTGATTTTAGCCACTAACGCATCATATCCCTGCTTTTCATAGCCCGAGATATCTGCCCAGTAATAAGCGGGTAAATGGTTTTCCCACTGGATCGCCTGCGCGGCTAATACATTACTGTTATTCACAAACCAGTCGCGTATCTGATGACCGAATCCGGCCGGATAAGCTTGTGGCCGGATGACCACATTCATTGCAAAATAAGCTACAGGAAAATTCACCACCTGCGTCGTCTCACCAAATTCCTTTTTAAGATTATAAGGCAGTATGCCATAGGCAGGCGCTGCCAGAATGTCGATCTTTTTATGCTTGAATGAATCCACTGCATTGGAAAAATCAACATATAGCGGTTTGGCACCAACACTTTGCACCAGTGCCAGTTGCGGCGGATTATCTGCCAGGATTCCAATAGTTTTATTGCGTAATTGTGAAACCTTATTGATCTGTTGTGTGTTCATGATCATATAAACCGTTCCAATCGGAATCATGCCCAACACTTCATAATCCTTTGCCACCATACGCTTTTCGACATTGGAATGATTCAGCAGTTGCAGAAAAGCCCGGGCCACCCGATTATTCGGAATGAGTCCAATTCCCCCGGTGGTGCCCATAAAACGATTGTAGCGATAGGTATTGAAATTCGAAGCGACCAGACCAGAACATTGCTTTTGCTCAAATGAGCGTATTGCATCCTTTTCATTCTTAAAGATTTTCAGTTTTAATTGCACCTGATTTTTTAAGGCATAGGCCCGCACATCTTGTAAACGGCGACTAATATCGCCTTGCGTGCTTAAAGGATCAAATACACACCAGCTTTGCTCTGCTGCCCAGCCCGTTGTCGTCATCAATCCAAGCAGGCTCATGCAGATTATTTTTTTCATGTTTCACCTTTTATGCCTTGCAGCAAACCCCGTGCTTAATTCAGGCAGTTCCTTTGCGGAATCTGTTGGTATTTTAAGTTCAAAATCCATACCAACTCTTTAAGCTTTCTTTACAGTGTAATCGAATTATTTTTCATTACTATGGACAGATAAGGCCGCAGCGTAGTCATTAAAGCAAATCAAATGGTCAAATTTAAATCCGGTCTTTGGCAAGCGGGTGGCATAAATTTGCTTGCCGCTCGGTCGGTCCGAAAGCAACTTTAAAGGCGCTAAATGCAATTGCTGTTGAAACCATAATAGAATTTCATGCATCGGAAGCGGTCGATTATTGGTGACGATATAGCTCTGTTCAACTTGAACCAAATTCACCAGTAATGCTAAAAACCTAGCCAGATCATCAATATGAATCCGGTTGCTATAATGAACAGTGGGATAAGTCGTGCTTTGCTCAGCCAGTTTTTTCAGTCGGGCAATTGAAGTGCCATAGATACCCGTAGGGCGAACAATGATACTGTGTTGTGGGTAATACTGCTGCCACAGCAACTCCATACTTCGCAATAGCTCACCTTGTGGATCAGCAGGATGGATCTCGCTCTCGTCATCAATGCGTTGCCCTGCATTTTCGCCATAGACGCGCGTGGAAGACACGATCACGATACGTTGCACCGGATGGGCTTTTAAGGCCTGAGCAATCGGCTCCACGCTATCGACATAGGTCTGCTGATAAGCCTCAATCCCACTTTCAGAAGGCGCCAGAATGATATACACCACCTCTACAGGCGCTAGCCCGGTCAAATCAAGTTGATGAATGTCCTGAATATAATGGGTCGCGTAACAATCTGTTTTTGCACTGCGACTTATTGTGCTAATGTGGTGTCCTTGCTCAAATAAGTGTTTAGCGACACGCTGAGATGTTTTACCATAACCAATAAATAAAATATGCATACACACCTTTGACCAGAGATGACATCAGTTCAGCAATTACAAGGCGTTGGTGCTGCCGCAGCGACCCTCTTAGAAAAGCTTCATATTTTTAGCACGGATGATTTGTTATTCCATCTTCCCCGTGACTATGAAGATCGTAGCACTATTATTCCAATGAATCAGCTGGTCGTTGGACGAAGTTACTTGCTTGAAGGTGAAGTCCGCTCTGTTGACTTTCCACCCGGAAAAAAGAAATCTCTTGCTGCATTGGTCCAGGACGATTTCGGCAAGGTCACCTTACGCTTCTATCATATTTATAAAGGTCTTACGGACCGTATCAAAATGGGGCAACGGCTGCGCATTTTTGGTGAGGTGCGCGTTGGTGCACGTGGGCTGGAACTGTATCATCCTGAAATTCAGGTGATCCAGCAACATACGGCCCTGCCCAAGACCCAGCTGACCGCGATTTATCCCAGTACCGAAGGCCTGACCCAGCCCAAATTACGTGAGTATGTCCGTCAGGCACTCACCCATCACAGTGATGACCTACCCGAATTATTACCCAGTAAATATAGCAATGGCTATGAGCTGAAAGAGGCGTTGCATTACATTCATGAGCCGCCTACCGATGCCAACATGTTGCAGCTCAATCAAGGCTCACATCCGGCACAGCAACGGCTGATTTTTGAAGAACTGGTGGCGCATCAAATCAGTTTACTCACACGCCGTGCCTATATCCGTCAGATTTCAGCACCACGCTTTAGTAGCAGCAAAGTACTGGCCAAGACATTATTAGAAGGGCTGCCTTTCCAGATGACCAATGCGCAAAAACGCGTTTCTAAGGAAATCTTGCAAGATCTTAAACAAGATCAACCGATGTTACGTCTGGTGCAAGGCGATGTCGGTGCTGGCAAGACACTGGTGGCCGCAATCGCTGCCTGTCATGCGCTGGAAGCGGACTGGCAGGTGGCACTGATGGCACCGACCGAGATTTTGGCTGAACAGCATTATTTAAACTTTAAACGCTGGTTTGAGCCTTTAGGCATTCAGGTGGCTTGGCTGTCGGGTAAACAAAAAGGCAAAGCCAGAACACAGGCAGAGCAACAAATTAAAGAAGGTCATGCCCAGTTGATCGTGGGTACCCATGCGCTGTTTCAGGATACGGTCGGTTTTTCCAAGCTCGGCTTGGTGATTATCGATGAACAGCACCGTTTCGGGGTTGATCAACGCCTCGCCTTGCGCAATAAAGGCGCGGACCAGTTCACTCCGCACCAACTGGTCATGACAGCAACCCCGATTCCCCGCACCCTCGCCATGAGTGCCTATGGAGATTTAGATACTTCGATTATTGATGAGCTGCCACCCGGTCGTACCCCGATCCAGACCGTCACCATTCCCCTAGAACGGCGGGAACAGGTCTTGCAACGCATTGCCAGCAATTGTCGTGAAGGTAAACAGGCTTACTGGGTCTGTACCTTGGTGGAGCAATCGGAAACACTGGATGCTCAAGCGGCGGAAGCAACCTACCAAGAGATTAAAGAACGCTTCCCAGACATCAACATCGGGCTGGTACATGGCAAGATGAAAGCCGATGAAAAGCAGGCTGTGATGCAAGCTTTTAAGGACAATCAATCGCAACTATTGATTGCCACCACGGTGATTGAAGTGGGGGTTGATGTCCCCAATGCCTCGATTATGGTGATTGAAAATGCAGAACGTTTAGGCCTGTCTCAACTGCATCAGCTACGTGGCCGTGTCGGTCGTGGCGCCACCGCCAGTTTTTGTGCCTTACTCTATAAAACCCCGTTATCACAAAATGGGCAGGAACGGCTTTCTATTTTACGGGAAAGTAATGATGGCTTTGTGATTGCGGAAAAAGATCTGGAAATTCGTGGCCCCGGTGAATTACTCGGGACCAAGCAAACTGGTGATATGGGCTTTCGTGTGGCTCGTCTAGAACGCGATGACCACCTGCTGACTCAGGCACATTATGTCGCAGAGCAAATCTTGAAAGATTATCCGCAACATGCAGAAGGTCTACTGAAACGCTGGTTACCCGAAGCACCAAGATATGCCTATGTTTAAATTATTGGGCAGATCAGCACAGCAGCTATTTGATTATTTTACCCCATGTAGCATGTGTGATATTGGCATGAAACGGCACTTCGGTGTCTGTCAAAGCTGCTGGCAACAATTGCCCTGGCTCAAGCAAACCATTGAACGCAGTCAACAGCAAATCATGGTGGCCTGCCATTATCAGTATCCGATTGACCGGATTATCCAACAGTTTAAATATGAGCAGAAACTGCATCATCAACGTCTATTAAATGGCTTGCTATTGCAACCCAGACTGCCCAAAGTACATGCCATTGTGCCCATGCCTATTTCAACAGATCGTCTGGTCGAGCGTGGTTTTAACCAGAGCCTGCTCTTGGCGCAAGCCTTAAGTGAGCACTTGAACATTCCCGTCTGGCAACCGGTCCAGCGCTTGGCCCAGCATTCTCAAAAAGGATTAAGCCGCCTGGAGCGGCTGGAAAATATTGAACAGCAATTTGTTGCTGCTGCACCGAACCAGATTCGCTATCGCAAGGTCCTCATTGTCGATGATGTGGTCACCACAGGCAGTTCGATTACTGCATTATCTCAGGTGCTGCAACAACTGGGCTGCCAACAGGTCTATAGTCTGTGTCTGGCAGCCGCACAGCATCAGGAAATTAATTCAAATGCTGCTGCTGACACCACGGAATCACCACTTCTTTAGTCAGTGGCGCCAGTACCGTTGACTGGTCATCCAGATCGATCCATTTCATCTCTGCAATCTCAGCCGCGATTTGTGGCTGCTGTTTTAACTCAACCGCATATACATAGCTGATCAAGGCATGATCAGGTTCATTGGCTGCTGCTGTTTTAAATTCACCGACAAACTCTTTAAGCTCACACTCACAGCCGATTTCTTCCAGAATCTCACGCTGAATTGTCACCTCAGGTGCTTCATCCAGCTCAAGCTTACCGCCGACCTGCATAAAGGCATGGGTATTTTGCTTACGCACCAACAGCAATTGATTGTGCTCGTTCAAGATAATGGCAGCAGCAACAGTAATGGTTTTCACAATCGTATCCTCAGGCCTGAATTTCAGTGCTAGATAGCCACTTCGGTGCCGCAGGTTGATAAGCCGCAAATGCAGCCAGAACCTCTTCAATCTGCTCGGCCACAATCAGCTTATCCACAAAACGTGCTTGGGTAAAACCACTGTCAACCGAGGCTTGCAGCATTTTCAACAAATCGGTATAGAAACCATTCACATTTAAAAAAGCACAAGGCTTTTGATGGATACCCAACTGACTCCAGGTCCATTGCTCAAAGATTTCTTCGAGTGTGCCTGCACCGCCGGGCAAAGCCACAAATGCATCAGATAGCTCAGCCATTTTGGTCTTGCGCTCATGCATATTGTTGACCCGATACAATTCGGTTAAACCGGTATGGGCCAGCTCTCGATCCACCAAGGCATGGGGAATCACACCAACCACACGGCCGCCCGCCTGTAGCGCACTATCAGCCACCACCCCCATCAGCCCCGAACGTCCACCGCCATAGACCAGCGTTTTGCCTTGTGCGGCAATCACCTGCCCGGTTAACTGGGCCATTTGCTTGAAAATAGGATCATTCCCGAGAGAGGAACCACAGAAAACACATATAGAATTCATACAATTAAAACCGTTTTATAGAACTGTCATGCTGATAAAGTAGGCTATGTAACAAGATTTTTTAAAAAATAACGTTTAGGCAAGTGTTTTTCGTTTCATCCTTGTCTAAAATACACCCTGCTTTTCGGAAAAACACCGGAAACTTTACCTCGACTGCGCAAGGAAAAAAGACATGCTTGAAGCCTTTTATGCCACTGAGCGCGGTAGTCTAGAAGATGCAACAATCAATGGCAGTTTCGACCTTCATCCTGAACTGGTCTGGATCGATCTCATCGCCCCATCCCAAGAAGAACAACAATGGATTCTGGATGCATATGAGCGAAACCTACCTACCTTAAAGTCACTTGAAGATATTTCCTCATCAGCACGATTCTACCGTGATGATGACGGAATTTTGCATATCAGCACCTATTTTTTAACAAAGAATAAAAATTTTCAATCGGATCGTGAACAAGAAGATCTCGAGAATACACTCGCCGCTACCGTCCACACCGTTGCGTTTCTACTGGATAAAACGCAACTGATCACGCTACGTGGCGAAAAACTGGTGGCCTTCCGAGCCTTTCGCGCCCGGGCAAGACGCAATGATTACAGCATCGATTATAAAGATCCGGTGTGGATTTTATTAGGCTTGCTGGAATCTAAACTGGATGAGCTTTCAGATATTCTGGAAGATACGCATAAGTATCTGGAAGAATATTCAGCCGAGGTGTTAAACGATCACCATCGTGAACAGATCCTTGATCTGGATGACATGATCACACGGCTCGCGCATCAGGAAGACATGTTAGGGAAAGCTCAGCTCTGTCTGACCGACCTGCGCCGAGTTCTGTCTTTCCTTTCGCGGCCACGTGCCTTAGGCAGCCATATTTATGACCCCGATATTCGGGAGATGAGTGAGGATGTGCGTTCTTTACTGGAGCACAATACCTTCCTGTTTCAAAAACTAAAATTCTTACTGGATATTACCACCGGTTTTGCCAATACCGAGATGAATGAGACCTTCAAACGCTTCTCTATTCTTCCAAGCATGCTGGCACCTCCAATGCTGGTGGCCAGTATTTATGGCATGAATACCGAAGTATTACCGTTTTCACATGGCAGTACCAGTTTCTGGATCGTGATCACGCTGGTGTTAACCTTCCTGATTGGTCCGACCATCTACTTCCGCTGGAAGAAATGGATCTAATAAAAAAAGCACCTGACGGTGCTTTTTTTATTGCGACAAGTGATCTTTAAATTAATTTCAGATCATCCTGCAAATGACAGGCCTGAATGATTTTCAGCATTTTTTCAGTCACATTCTTGAAATGCAGCCCTTTACTGTCTGGTGTCTGACGCAACCATTGCACCAGTACCGCTAACGATAAAGTATTGCCCTGTTCAAGCTGGCCCAGATCAACAACCAGAGGAAAATTCTTATGCTGTTGAATATGCTTTAAGCCAGCTTGATAGATCTGCTCTGCATTTGCAAAATTAATCGTTTTGGAAACGACCAATTGCTGATCAATATACTGAATCACCCGTCACCTACTTATTTTTTGCTAACTGCAGCATCTGCATCTGGTTTAAAGGTCGCAATCGCTTTATTAATATCGCCACCGTTACGTTGCACCGTTGCAGCGAACTGGTTACGGAACTGCAAGCCCAAATCGATACCAGACACATTGATGTTACGTACTTTCCACTGGTCGCCCTTGTCGGTTAACTGGAACGACACCGGAATTTTCTCGCCATTGTGCAAGAAGTCCAAAGTCACCACAGGGGTTTTGCTGTTGGTCGATTTAAACGGACGCATGGTATAGCTTTCATTGGTGTATTTTGCGAAAGCACCACCATAGTTCTCGATAATCACTTCACGGAAGTTCTTCTCGAACTGTGCGCGTTGCGCAGCATTGGTATATTGGTTATTGGCATAAGTACCTAACACAATACGGGTAAACGCTTGAGAATCCACATACGGGTCAAGGTTTTGACGAATAATGCTTTTCACCAGTGCCGGATTATTCTGCAACTTAGCATGATCCGCTTTTAGACGCGTAATTAAGCCATCAGCCACACGTTTAACAAAGTCAGGCGGGGTTTCAGTTGGTGCCGCAAATGCCGCACTTGCAAGCATTGTCGATAATACGCTTGCGGTTAGCGTTTGTTTCAATAATGTATTCACTTCAATCTCCTAACCTGAATTACTCAACAAAAGAAGGTTCTGCTTCAGCAGCAGGCTGTGAAGCTGGACTTTCTGACGCTGTTGAGCTTGATGTGGCTTTACCAGCACCACCGGTAATAAATTTACTGATCAAATCTTCTAAATCCATGGTGCCCTGGGTATTTGAAACCACGTCACCCCGTTTGAGGTAGTTCACACCACCACCCGGAACAACCTTCAAATATTTCTCACCCAATAGACCATTGGTTGCTACCATTATATAAGCATCTTCATCGAGTGTGGTGATGGAGGTCATGTTACTGGTAAGTTGCTGTTCCATTTCTTTTTGTTTCGCAGCATTCGCTTGCTCATAGTCAGAACTATAGCGTAACTCTTCCAGCGCATTGTTCTGCACCTCTTTGAGCTGCTCCGGATTAAAGCTGGTCAGCTTACCATCCAGATCAAATTTAACGGTGGCCAGACGGGAAACCGGATCAAGCGTAATTGATTCAACACGACCAATGGTTACACCACTCATGGTCACTTTGGCACGTGGCTTCAAGCCATTCACATTGTCAAACTGTGCTGTCATGCTGTAGCTGTCGCGCAGATTAGTACCCACCAAGCCACTGACCTTCATCGCCAGAAAAAATAGAGCGACACCGAAGATAATGACAAAAATACCTACGGCCAGCTCACTAGTACGTGATTTCATTAAATCCCTCCGAACATGACCGCAGTCAACACGAAATCAAAACCTAATACACAAAGTGAAGAATATACGACCGTTCTGGTCATTGAAGTCGCGATACCTTCTGGGGTTGGTTCACAGGCATAGCCCTGATATACCGCCACCCATGTACAAATCAAAGCAAAGACAATGCTTTTAATAATGGTGCCATTAAAAATGTCATGCCAGAACTGGACGCTGCTTTGCATACCACTCCAGAACGAACCTTCATCAGCACCTAAAAAATCCACACCAACCAGCTTGCCGCCAATAATACCAATGCTCGCAAAAATGACCGTGAGCATTGGCAAACTGACAATACCGGCCCATAGACGAGGAGCCACGATCTGACGCAGTGGATCAACACCGATCATTTCCATGCTGGCAAGCTGTTCACTCTGTTTCATGGAACCAATTTCAGCGGTTAAGGCCGAGCCTGCACGCCCTGCAAACAATAAGGCAGCAACGACAGAAGCAAGTTCTCGCAGCAAGGTCAGTGAAATTGCAGTACCCAGCATTGCTTCACTGCCAAAAGTGACCAGAATGCTATACATCTGCAAGCCCAGCACGGCACCAATGAACAAACCGGAAACCGCAATAATCAGCAGGGACATCACCCCGACACGATACATCTGGTAAACAAAGCGCCGAAAACCACCTTTTGATGGCATGGAAAATAAAACTTGCAAGAGCATCAATGCGGCAGCACCGATGCCTTTTATTCGCTCAATAACGAGTCTACCTAGCCAGGCAATCGCATTCATGGACGAACCTCGTTATCTAAATATGCTTGATGAGTAAATTGATATTCCACAGGTCCCTCAGCCGAACCTGTTAAAAACTGACGGACAAAAGGTGAAGCATGGTTTTTTAATTGTTCTGGTGAACCTTCACCCTGAATTTTACCTTCTGCAACCACATAAATATAATCCGCAATCGATAAGGTCTCAGCCACATCATGCGATACGATAATCGTGGTCAGATCCAAAGCATCGCGCAAGGAACGGATCAGACGGGTCAATACGCCCATTACAATCGGGTCTTGGCCTGCAAATGGCTCATCATACATGATCAGCTCAGGATCCAGTGCAATCGCTCGCGCCAAGGCAACACGACGGTTCATACCACCGGAAAGCTCGGTTGGCATCAACTGTTCAGCACCACGCAATCCAACCGATTCCAGTTTTAATGCCACCAGTTCTGCAATCAGATGTTCTGGCAATTTGGTATGTGCGCGGATTGGAAATGCGACATTCTCATATACCGACATGTCGGTGAATAATGCACCACTCTGGAATAACATGCCCATACGCGCGCGCGCAGCGAACAACTCATGACGTGACATGGTGGCAATATTTTTACCATCCAGTAGCACTTCGCCGTGATCTGGGCTTAACTGTCCACCAATCAGACGCAACAAAGTGGTTTTACCGGTACCGGACGGTCCCATAATGGCAGTAATCTGACCACGACGAATCTTAAGGCTGATATCGTCATAAATGACGCGCTCTCCCCGATTAAAGCTTAAGTTTTTAACTTCAATTAAGGCTTCACGATCAAGAGGAGATGGATTATTCATAATGGCATTCTTTCCTGCACTTTTTATGCACGCATACTATACACTGAAACACTAAACGCTTGTTTCCATTTTGATAAACCATGTATCAAGAGTATTTAATTTATGTAGTTATTCTTGGGAACTATTTGGCTGGTGGTTGGATGAGAATTAACATTAAATGATTCCGTATTAATCATATCAAACAACGCATAAGCAAAAAACAAACCGTTACACAGCATTAAAATGACGAATAGGCATGGCAGCCCTTCACTACACATGAAAGACCAAGCTTGACTCAAAAGGCTTTTATTTTGCTTCACCTTATTCATTTCTTATATAAAGTTTGAATTAGTACACATTTTTATAATTTTACATGACTAAACCGAAATAAAAAAGCCAGTTTTTCAACTGGCTTCTTCATTCTATCGGTTTTTAACGATTAAAAATCGTTTTTGCGACGACGGTCGCCACCGAAAGTTTCTTCACGTGAACCGCGTACTGGACGCTCATCGCTACCAAACTTACGCTTTGGACGGTCATCACCACCGAAGCTGCGTTTTGGACGGTCATCACCGAAGCTACGCTTTGGACGATCACCGAAACCGCCTTCACGCTGTGGACGATCGCCAAAATCACGTTTAGGACGGTCACCGAAGCTACCTTCACGACGCGGTTTGTAATCTACACGGTTACCACGGTTGTCATCATTTGAGTCAAAACGCGGTTTATCGTTGAAACCACCTTCACGACGTGGGCGATCAGAATTGAACTCGCGACGTGGACGGTCTTCACCACCAAAGCTACGTTTTGGACGATCATCAAAACCGCCTTCACGACGTGGACGATCTGAATTAAATTCGCGACGTGGACGGTCTTCAAAACCACCTTCACGGCGTGGACGATCTGAATTGAACTCGCGACGTGGACGGTCAGAGTTGAATTCACGACGTGGACGATCTTCGCCACCAAAAGATGGACGCTCACCACGTGGTTTGTCATCGAAGCTACGACGTGGACGATCATCACCGCCTTCACGACGTTTGAAGTTACCTTCACCTTCAAAACGACGGCCACCGCCAAAACCACCGCGACCACGACCGCCGCCATCACGACCACCGCGACCACGACCGCCACCGTCACGACCTGAACGTGCAGGAGGTGGAGATGGTTCTAAACCTTCGATTTCAGATACATTTAAACGTGCATCTAAATAATCTTCCAAAGCACGGATTTTGCCACGCTCACGGTAAGTTGCCAAAGTCACGGCTTGACCGGTACGACCCGCACGACCTGTACGACCAATACGGTGTACATAGTCTTCATTTTTCATCGGTAAACCGAAGTTAATGACGTGTGAAATGGTTGGTACGTCTAAACCACGCGCCGCAACATCGGTTGCAACCAGGATTTTTGCACGACCTTCACGAATGCTACGTAAACGACGGTTACGAACGGTTTGTGGCATCGCACCATGGAGTGCAACAACAGAATGACCCGCTTCAGCCAGTTCTTCAGCAAGCATATCGGTATCTTCTTGCGTGCTTGCGAATACAACCGCTTGATCTACAGACTCATCAGATAACCAGTGAGTCAATAATTTTTTCTTGTGTTCAAAGCCATCAGTCCAATGTAATGTTTGAGTTACATCAGTGTTAGTGCTGTGACCAGTTTCAATCGCAATACGTTGCGGATCATTCATCATGCGTTCAGCAAGACGGATAATACGATCAGCAAAAGTTGCAGAGAACATTAATGTTTGATTACGGTTTGCAGCCAATTCACCAATTGCTTCTAAATCTTCAGAGAAGCCAAGATCAAGCATACGGTCTGCTTCATCAACAATTAATGATTCAACTTTATCAAGTTTGATTTGACGACGGTTTACAAGGTCAAGTAAACGACCTGGAGTCGCAACGACAACTTGTGCACCTTTAAGCTGCTGGATTTGCTTACCGAAAGGCATACCACCCATAATTGCAGCAATACGAACACCTTTCATGTGACGTACAAATGCAATCGCGTCTTGGCTTACCTGTTGAGCCAATTCACGCGTAGGAGAAATAACTAAAATCGTAGGTTGAGTGACTGCTTTCATGCGCTCTTTGAATGGCACAAAAGTATCTTCACCCGCTAAAGCGTTTAATGTAGGAAGTAAAAATGCTGCTGTTTTACCAGAACCGGTCTGGCTTGAAACTAATAAATCTTTACCTTCTAATGCAGCTGGAATCGCTTGTTCTTGCACAGGAGTTGGTGTCGTAAAACCTAAACCTTCTAGGGCTTGTTGTAAGGTTTCGTGCAAAGAAAATTCGGCAAAAGTTTTGCTCATAGAGAGTTTCACCCTTGTGGGTGCTCCATTTTAATAAATACAAAAAATAGACATCGGCAACAAGCGGCAAAGCGACTCAAGCTGAAAATATATGAAATTCAGCGGCGATCCGAATAACGACGATGTGGACTAAACGCACGCTTGATTACTGCCTCAACCTGAAGAATCGCTAAGCGATTTGGGCGCAAGATGTGGTCCTCTCTATGGACAGCGTGCGCTAATATGAATAGAACTGAATGTTCAGGTAATGAACTGGAATTTAAGTGCGTGGGCGGATTATAGCAGAAACTTTAAGAAAGTCACGTTTTTTTAGAAAATACTGGGTCTGGCGATCACAAATAAGCGATACACTTCTAATAAATGTACAATTATTCTGTGTGACAACAACAGATTACTTTAAATAAAACATGGAAAATAAACTACAAAATAATTTTATGCTGATCAGATTATTACTGGGTTTATGGTTATTCGGGTGTTTGAATATTATTTATCATGGACAGCAGGAAAATCCCTACCCCTTTATTCATGATGCTGGATACGTCTTTGAGTATCCGATTAAAGGAGTCATTTTAACCTGTGTTCTTTTTTCAATTTATTTTATTGCCCGGGGCTTCTCAACCTTTCTGAAACTGGATACAACCTATCCCATCCTCACCTATACAGCCTACAGCTGCATCGTGATTGGACAATTCCTGATTGCCCTTTTCGGATCAATGCATGCTCCACCGTATTGGGCTGCCTATTTAATCAATACCGTTATTTTACTTTTATCTCAGCTATTTATTATTCCCGTTCTATTACACAAAAAAAAGAGTAGCTAGATGCTACTCTTTTTTTAATCTACAAATTATTTTGCAGCATCGCCCCAAGCTGGAACAACGTTTTGCATCAATGGCTTTAACATCTTCAATGAACATGCAAGCACCTGACCATTGTCAAATGATTCATTGCCACCACGCGCATCAACAACAACACCGCCCGCTTCTTTCACGATTAATTCGCCCGCAGCGATATCCCACGGTTTTAAGCCAAGCTCAAAGAAACCATCAAAACGACCTGCAGCAACATAGGCCAAGTCTAAAGCAGCTGAACCACCACGACGGATTTGCGCGCCAGATTTAGTCACTGCCAATAATGAAGCAAAATGTTGCTCGGCATAAGAAACGATTTCACCATTACGCTTGGCACGGTACGGATGACCGACTGCAAGGAAAGTATTTTCAAGGTTTTCTTTAACATTGACACGGATACGGCGTTGGTTCATCACTGCACCACGACCGCGGCTTGCAGAGAACAACTCATCACGTACTGGATCATAGATCACACCGTGTTGAGTCACACCTTTATGTTGTACTGCGATAGAAATACAGAAATGCGGGAAACCGTTGATAAAGTTTTGTGTACCATCTAAAGGATCAATCACCCAGCACCAGTCTGCATCGTGACCTTTACCTTCTTGCATACCAAACTCTTCACCAAGGAAGCTGTGGTTTTTATAGCTTTTGCGAAGTGTATCAATTGTAAGTTGTTCCAAGTAACGATCAACACGTGTTACCGGACCATCAATGCCTTTTTCTTCAACTTGTAAATCGAGTTTATGACGATTTTGATGTGCCTTTAAAAGCTCTTGACCAACTGTTTGAGCCGCACGCGCAGCCATAACCACCATAGGTTCCATTGAACACCCACTACAAATTTGAAGATTTTGACAAAGAATAATGCATAAAAGCGCGTATATTCTAGCAAATATAAGCGCTTTTAGGGGAAAAATGTTGCGAAAAATTATTTTCGCTTTTACATCAACTTAGAAACTAGAACCAGGCTTGCTCAATGGACGCCAAGATCCCTTGAGCATCTAGACCACAATCTTGTAGCATTTGCTGATGCGTGGCTTGGTGTAAGAATGTATCGGGCAAACCCAGATTCAGGATCGGTTTGACAATCTTGGCATGTGCCATGAATTCATTCACCGCACTGCCTGCGCCCGCCATCACGGCATGTTCCTCAACCGTTACAAATAGTTGAGTGGTCGCTGCCAGGTCACGAATCATTTGCTCGTCCAGTGGCTTCACAAAACGCATATTCACAACCCGCACACTAATCGCATGTTTCTGTGCAAACTGTTCTGCCGCTTCAACCGATGGTGCAACCCGACTACCAAAGGCCAGAATACTGATGTGCTGCTCAGCATCAACATTAAATTCAGCCACGATTTCCGACTTACCAATTGGCAAAGCCGTCATCTGTTGTTGAATTTCAACACCCGTGCCTGCGCCACGCGGATAACGGACTGCTGTCGGCCCTTCATAGAGGTAGGCGGTATGTAACATCTGACGACATTCATTTTCGTCTTTCGGCGCCATAATCACCATGTTAGGCACAGTACGCATATAGGCGTAATCGTAAGCACCCGCATGGGTTGGGCCATCTTCACCGACCAAACCTGCACGATCGATTCCAAAAGTGACATCCAGATTTTGCAAGGCCACATCATGGATCAACTGGTCGTAACCACGTTGCAAGAAGGTTGAATAAATCGCGACAACCGGTTTTAACCCTTCACACGCCATACCCGCAGCTAAAGTCACTGCATGTTGTTCCGCAATCGCCACATCAAAGAAACGTTCAGGATATTGCTGTGCAAATTTCACCATACCCGAGCCTTCACACATTGCCGGTGTAATAGCGAGCAGACGCTGATCTTGAGCGGCTTCATCACATAACCATTGTCCAAATACATCGGAGTACTTAGGTGGTGATTTTTTTACTGGTGCTGCTGCGGCTGGCGCAATTTTAGTAATGGCATGATAGGTAATCGGATCGGCTTCCGCTGGCGCAAAACCTTTCCCTTTTTTGGTATAAATATGAACCAGACGTGGGCCTTTACGCTTTTTCAGCGCATGGAACACTTGCGCCAGTTGCTCCACATCATGCCCGTCAAATGGTCCGAAATAATCAAAACCAATTGCTTTAAATAAATTATCAGCGGCATCGGTCGCTGATTGATGTAACCGTGAATTATAAGTCCACTTAGGATGCGGCTGAACATAGGCTTCACCCTGTTCATTCACATTAATCAACTGCCCTGTTTCCCAGATTGCAGCCAGATGTTTGGCAAAACCACCAGTACTGCATGAGATCGACATATCGTTATCATTTAATACCACGATCAAGTCGGCATCATGCGCAACGGCATCATTCATGGCTTCAAATGCCATGCCTGCGGTCATTGCCCCATCACCTACGATTGCAACAACATCACATGGATCTTTTTGATAACGGCGCGCCAACGCCATACCCAGCCCTGCTGAAATGGCAGTCGAAGAATGGCCTACACCAAAGGTGTCAAATTCAGATTCATCACGTGCAGGGAACGCAGCCAAACCATTTTTACTACGGATGGTCGCGATACGATCACGACGCCCCGTCAGCACCTTATGCGGATAAGCCTGATGTCCGACATCCCAGATCAGACGATCATCTGGGGTATTAAAGCTATAGTGCAAGGCTACGGTCAGTTCGACCACACCTAGATTTGCACCAAAGTGTCCGCCACTCTGCCCAGCTGCATACAAAATATATTGACGTAACTCATCCGCCACTTGAACGAGTTGGCTTTGCTCGAGCTGACGTAATTGTTGTGGATGATCAATTCCATCTAACAATGGCGTAACAGGGCGTTGAGTTGGAATTTCGGTATACAACATAATGTGGCAAAGCCTTTTTAAGCCTGGCAAGTCCGAAGCTGGGTTAAATGGGGGCAATCATACAATTAAATATGATCTACCTTCAATCAGCCACACGTGCGAATGATGTAGTGCTGAACATTCTTCTACAATTTTTAAAGAATGACCCGTAGATTATCCTGAATTATGTCACTGTTTATCAACCATTATTGTGTGCTTTGTATGAAAAAGAAAAACTTATATAAAAAATCAGAAATTCCGGTTCGCGCAATCTTCACACATTAAGCTATACTCAGACAGTTTTTATGATCATAGTGAGTTCTCTGTGCCGATTGAATTTATTGCAACATCAAAGCTGCCGACTGCCTTTGGTGACTTCAATATTTCCGTGTTTCAAGATCCGGAAACGGGTGAGGAACATGTGGCGCTTTCTAAAGGGCTAGAAACTGCTCCAGATAAGCCAGTGCTTGTGCGTATCCATTCTGAATGCCTGACGGGTGATGCTTTCGCTTCGCTTAAATGCGATTGCGGACCGCAGCTACAAGCTACCCAACGCCTGATTAATGAAGCGGGCCAAGGTGTCATTTTATATTTGCGTCAGGAAGGACGTGGTATTGGCTTGACCAACAAGATCCGCGCCTATGCCTTACAGGATCAAGGTCATGATACGGTTGATGCGAACCTGTTATTAAACCTGCCTGCCGATGCGCGTCGCTACGATATGTGCAGTATCATGCTGGATCACCTTCAAATCAAAGAAGTGAAACTGGTGACCAATAATCCCCTCAAACTCAAAGCGTTGACTGACCTGGGGATTAATGTGGTTGAACGTGTTCCGCTTACGGTGGGTCGTAATCCCTTCAATGAACAATATTTAAAGACCAAACGTGAACGTATGGATCATCTCTATAAAAAAGATGATTTCTGACTTTAGAGTTATCTTTTGTTGAGAGAAGAGAATTTATCAAAATGAAATTATTCAGTATTTTCTTAGCCACAGCTGTTCTACTACTCTGTGGCTGTACTCAAGCAGAAGAGAATAAAGCTCATCCATCAAACGCTGGAATTATCAATCAATTGAATCAGTTCCAGCAACAAGATCATTTTTTAACGGATGGCTATCTATATTCTGGCGTTCAAGATCCCCAATTAAAAAAGTTATTGAATAAAAAGGTAGCTGAAACTGCTGAAGCGTATATCCAACTCTATCAGCACTCTGCTCAACCAAGTAAACAGCAACGGCTAAAAATACTTTCGGACGGCATCCATCAAATTGATCCCGATTCACTCGGTACCGATGATAGAGAGCAGGTTGCTGGTACATTTGAACATTTTTTAGATATAACTGGCTTGGAAAGTTCTGAAGGTATTTTAAATACTTGGCTATACAATGAAGAAATTAATGAGCTTATTGAAAAGAACCGTTCCAAAGGCCAAAGTAAAAACCAAGATTAACAGAACATGATTTTTTCACCCTAAATCATGCATATTTCATATAGATTCAAAAATCCCTTACTTTTTTTATGGATTTATGTTTTGATATCAGTAATTCCTAGATCTTATCAAGAGGATCATCATGCAGCATCCAACTTCAGCTGATATTCAACGTGTTCGCGAGTTTTTACTCGATCTACAGGCACGCATTTGTGCAGGACTAGAGCAACAGGAACGTGCAGGCGGTGGAACCGCTGAGTTTATCATTGATGATTGGCAACGAACTGAAGGCGGTGGCGGTCGCTCTCGTGTTTTGCAAAATGGTGAAGTCATTGAAAAAGGTGGGGTCATGTTCTCCCACATCAACATTAGTAAACTCCCCGCCTCTGCGACAGAACGTCATCCACAAATTGCGGGTGCTAAGGCACAAGCCTTAGGCGTATCCTTAGTCATTCACCCAAAAAATCCAAATATCCCAACCTCTCACGCAAATGTTCGCCTATTTGTCGCTGAGCCTGAAGGTCAGGATCCAGTGTGGTGGTTTGGTGGCGGTTTTGACTTAACCCCATTCTATCCAGATGATGAGGATGTGCTAAATTGGCATCAAAAAGCTTATGATCTGTGCCAGCCTTTTGGTGAACAGGTCTATGCGGAACATAAGCAATGGTGTGATGATTATTTCTATTTAAAACATCGTGATGAACAGCGTGGTGTCGGTGGTTTATTCTTTGATGATTTGAACCAGTGGGATTTTGAGACCTGTTTTAAATATATGCAGGCCGTTGGTAATGGTTACTTAGACGCGATCTTGCCGATTTTTGAAAAGCATCGTGAACAGCCTTATACCGAAGCACAGCGTGAGTTCCAGTTATATCGTCGTGGCCGTTATGTCGAATATAACTTGGTCTATGACCGTGGTACCTTGTTTGGCCTACAGACAGGTGGTCGGATTGAATCAATCCTGGTGAGCTTGCCTAATCTGGCGGGCTGGTCATATCGACCTGAATGGGATGCAGATTCAGCAGAGAAGCGTCTCACCGATTATTATCTAAAACCAAGAGACTGGTTAGGTCTAAATCAATAAATGAAAAAACTCATCCCTGAACTATATGTCAGGGATGAGTTTTTTTGGAGAATCCTAAAATAAAAAGATTGCGGTATTTGGGATGGGTTGCTGGATTAAATTCTTTCTAAAATCCTGCATCAGTTCTCGACTCAAAGGCTGCGGTGCATGTTTTAGCGTGAGCAATAATTGTAAAAACTGACCATGCGTAAATACGGCCAAATTCTTATGCACATATTGCTGCGCTAATTGACTTAATTTTTCATGAACACATTGCACTCGCCCATATAAGTCAGCAAAAGATTCAGCGTCATCGGCATCACGATATTCATCATCCATTCTTTCCCAATACGCATTGACCCATTGCTTACGATCATCCAGATTGGTATTGGCACACCTCCTTTCCGAAAGATAACTAAACTCATGCAAGTTGTCGTCGATTTCTGCTGTAATCTGATACTTGAGTAAAATTGGTTGTGCGGTCTGATAGGTCCTGTGGTATTTAGAAATCAGGACATGGTCAATAGGTGGTAAGGCTTCGCAAAGTTGTTTTGCCTGCCTCCAACCCTGCTCACTTAGTTCAATGGCAGCATGTGATCGTGTACGGCCATTCATATTCGCTTCACTTTGTGCATGCCGAATTAAATAAATACTCATCCTTAAAACCAGTCTCAACGTTTACAACGATCTAAAAATATCAAATCATGTTCTGGTGCTGAAATCATGCCTTCCTGACATATTCAGATGTAAATCAATATTGCAGCACTTGCCCCAAATTTATACACTTCAACTAACGCACAAGAATGATTCGCCCATGACCAAACAATTTGCTGTAATTGGAAACCCGATTGAACAATCACGCTCACCAGAGTTACATCATGCATTCGCAGCAAAAACCGGGGTCGACTTAAACTATAGAAAAATTCTTGCGCCACTGGATGGTTTTGAAGGTACGGCCAAAGACTTCTTTGCCCAGAATGGTGCGGGAATGAATGTCACCGTACCGTTTAAAGAACAGGCCTTTGCGCTGTGTGATCAATTGACTGAACGTGCCAAAATTGCTAAAGCCGTAAATACGCTTTGGATGCAGGATGGCAAACTGTATGGCGATAATACCGATGGTCAGGGTCTGGTTGCTGCGATTCAAGCACTAGGCTGGGAACTTAAAGATAGCCGTATTCTGATTTTAGGGGCTGGCGGTGCAACCCGTGGTGTGATTTATCCTCTAGTACAGGCAGGTGCAAAACAGATTGTGATTGCGAATCGTACTCTCGCCCGCGCAGAACAACTGGTTGAAGATTTAAAAGATGCTGTCCCGCAAACTGAGCTAAAAGCGATCGGTCTCGATCAACTGTCAGGTGAATTTGATTTGGTGATTAATGCAACTTCAGCAAGTTTAACGGGAGATACCTTGCAGTTGCCTGAAAGCTTGATTTTCCATCATGCTTATGAAATGGCTTATGGCAAACCTTCCAGTTTTCTCGATCAGGCCCAACAACGCCAAGTGCCTGCGACGGATGGTTTCGGCATGCTGGTGGGTCAAGCGATTGAAGCCTTCTCCATCTGGAACGGGGTTAAACCTGAGCTGAAAGATTTTTTATAATCATTTGAAAATTACATAAAAAAACAGCCTGTAGGTGACAGGCTGTTTTTGTGCTGGCTTACTTCAGATTTAACATCTTCTGATAGACCTGTTTAAAGATTTCATAATCAATAAATTCATTATGTTCAATCTTTAAGGCTTTAATGGATTGTTCAGACAGTCGGTTTTTACGTGCATCGACATAGACTTGTCCCAGAATATTTGCCGTTTGCGCAAGTAAGACTTTTTCCTCACTTGAAGCACCATTTTCTTGTTCGAACTGGATTTGGTATTGCTTGGCAAATAACTGTTGCGGCTGCTTATATTGAGCCTGTAGCTTTTTCCATGCCTGACGGTCTTGTTCACCCTGCATCGCCTCACTGACAATATGGTAAACCGAACGCCCTAAACTATCATCAAACTGGTCTTCATCTTGCAGATGATGTTTGTTTTGCAAAGTTTCAATCTTTTGCAGTGCTTTGCCTTCCGGATTATAAACATCCTCATCGGCATACCAATACGCATATACAGCAGCTATTTCCTGCAACTCTTGGCTTGAGTAACGCTGGACAATGTGTGGTGAATTTTCTGTCAATTTGGCAATGAATACCGCCTTATACGTTGGCTCATAAGCACGTGTTGCGTCGTAACGCTGCTCGGCAATAAGGTTGAGCTGATCATCTAAAGATAAGCGATATGGCTCGGCTGAACGCTCCTGAATACCCGCCTGCCCCAACTTTTCCGAGAAGCTGTTCACTGCCTGCTCAAGCATTGAACCTTTGCTGGCTTCAGCCCATGTTTTCGCCTGCTTCAACTGCGCCTGGTCAATCGGTGTGCCTTTACCATAATTGGAAATCAGCATATCGGCCTTGATATTAAATCGTGATTTCAACTCAGGCAGACCATAATTCAAATCATAGTCAATCTTTACAGCACGTCCTTTAGCATCCAGTCCAACATCCATCACAAATGGATTGCGTTTGTCGACAGGCGGTAAAGCTTTCTCAATATCCGCCTGATGTTTCAGCCAAAGTGCTTTAAATGCCTGATCATCAATAAACTGGTTTTGATCATAAACTGCGAATTCTTTTTCAACCGCTTGTAATTTCTGGATATAAGTCAAGAAACCCGGCTCTACTGGCTGATCCGAGAACACATCAATGCCATATATACTTTGACAATATTGCACATCGCCATAGGTGGTTTTTGGCGCTGTTTGCAGGGCTGTACATTGTTGCTCAGATAAACCCGCCTGCTCATCTTCAACTGCTTCCAGATCATCAGATTCTTCCGGATATTCAGATGCTTTGGGATCGTCAGCCGCTGCTGCAGCTGCACGTGCCGCCGCTGCTTCTGCCGTATCTGCACTTTCATCAGCATCAGCTTCTTCGATATTCTCAACACCGAAATGCTGATTTACAAGACGGTATAGCTGCTGGCTTACCAAGCTGGCATCATCTGCCGAATCTTTTGCGTCCAGTAACGATGCTGTAGATTTTGCCTGCTCGGCATTCGCCACTTCATCTACAACCAGTTTTTCTAAATTCTGCGCGTTCAGATTTAAAACGCTTTGCATCAAATATTTTTCATTGACCTTGCTATATAAATTCGCTTGCAGGATCAGTTCTTCAACCGAAGTTTTTAAACGGATTTTTTCCACCACGCCTGCAGCCTGATCAACGGAGGAAACGGATAAGGCCTGAATATTCTTTTGATCTGCAAGACGATAATAAACCGCACTTGATGCTTTGACATATTCAGCAAATTTTTTGTAATCCACTTGCTTGAAAGCATCCTGATATTTTGAAAAATCCAGATAGGCCAGCTTGTTCTGGTTGTCTTTATTGACCAGATAAGGCATCAAGGCAAAGTAGTTGATATAGAATTTATAATGGTTCAGATCAAGCACCATCGGTACTTTGGCCTGTACCAGCAAGGTGGGCTTTTCATAACGTGCAGTCAGGTTCAAGGAACCCATTTTCTGGCGATAATGCACCGAACCCTCATATTCAAACTGCATCTCATTCAGGATATTGGCCATGACTTGGGTAAACTTATCGGCCTTGGAGCGACCAGCACTTTTCTGTTGCTGCGCCAGTGCGGTATACAAAGCCTGCTTCTGTTTATTGTTTAAGTTGACCCTTTGCTCTCGTAAGTATTGATCCACTTTTTGCTTGAGTGCCGGTTCTAAAGATGCAGGTTCAGCTTTTGCAGTATTTTTACTTGGCTCCTGATCAACATGAATATTGAATTTGCCACGGTAGTCATAGCTTGGATATTCGTAGATGGCATTCAGGCTATTCACTGCCTTCTGCTCGAGGTTGACCGTCGCTGGATTGGTTTTAATGACATGTTGAGAACAGGCCGAAAGACTGAGACCCATTAAACATAAAGTTAAATATTTTAGACGCATAGCTTTACCAAACACCTTTATATCATTATATTTTCAAGTATAGAATTAAGTATTTTTCACGTTTAATATAAGTTTAAACACCCACAGAAAAGTGATTTTTCCATCTCCCTCAAATCCAGGAGATTCGCTTTTCTGACATTCTTTTCCCCAGTGATTATCAATGTATTTTTATCACCATTGTGAATAATCAAAGTATCGAAACAGATAATCCAAAATGATTCAAATACAGGATTAAGATTATGCCAGCTTATAAAGCCCCGCTCCGTGATATTCGTTTCTTAATGAACGAAATGTTAGATTATCCAGCACATTACCAAACTTTGACAAGTGGTCAAAATGCGGATGCTGATACAGTTGATATGATTCTTGAAGGTGCGGCAGATTATTGCGAAAACGTACTTTCTCCGCTTAACCAGTCAGGTGATGAAGAAGGCTGTACGTTTAATAACGGTGAGGTAACCACACCGAAAGGCTTTAAAGAAGCGTATGACCAGTTTGTGATGGGTGGCTGGCAAGGTCTTTCTTATCCGGAAGAATTTGGCGGTCAAGGCTTGCCAATGTCTTTAAACCTGATCAAATCAGAAATGATGGGAACCGCGAACTGGTCTTTCACCATGTACCCAGGTTTAAGTACAGGTTGTATGAACACCATCATGCAGTTTGGTACAGACGAGCAAAAAAATACCTATATGCCTAAACTGGTTGAAGGTACCTGGTCAGGCACCATGTGCTTAACCGAGCCTCAATGTGGTACAGATTTAGGTCAGGTAAAAACTAAAGCAGAACCAAATGCAGATGGTACCTATAAAATTTCTGGGACCAAAATCTTCATCTCTGCGGGTGAACACGATTTAACTGAAAACATCATCCATATCGTATTGGCTCGCCTTCCAGATGCGCCTGCAGGTACACGTGGTATCTCTCTATTCATCGTGCCTAAATTCATCCCGACTGCGGATGGTGGCGTGGGTGAGCGCAATGCAGTGTCTTGTGGTTCTATCGAGCACAAAATGGGGATCAAGGCCTCTGCAACTGCCGTGTTGAACTTTGACAATGCCACAGGTTACCTGATCGGTGAGATCAACAAAGGTTTACATGCGATGTTTACCTTTATGAATACAGCACGTATCGGTACCGCAGTACAAGGTATTGCACATGCTGAACTGTCTTTCCAGGGTGCTTTACCTTATGCCAAAGACCGTATGTCAATGCGTGCCCTTTCTGGCAAGAAAGAGCCTGAACGTGTAGCTGATGCGATTATTCACCATGCTGATGTTCGTCGTATGTTATTGACGCAAAAAGCAATTGCTGAAGGTGGTCGTTCAATGATCTACCATGCTGCAAAACTTGCGGACAAAATGACAGATGCATTGGTCAGTGGCGATCAGGCAGCTTATGAAGCTTATGATGACAAGCTTGGTTTCTATACGCCGATCTTGAAAGGTTTCTTGACCGAAATGGGTCTAGAAGCAGCTAACCACGGTATGCAGGTTTACGGCGGTCATGGCTATATCCGTGAATGGGGTATGGAACAAATCGCACGTGATGCACGTATCTCAACCTTGTATGAAGGCACAACAGGCATTCAGGCACTCGATCTGATTGGTCGTAAAGTCCTGTTAAGCTCTAAAGGTAAAGTGGTTCGTGATTACACGGCTGAAATCCTGAAATTCTGTGCTGCCCACGCACGTAACAAATACCTCCGCCGTTTCGCATGGGACTTAACCAAGCTTTGCGCACAATGGAACACTTTAACTGTTCGTATCATGCTGGCTGCACGTAAGGACCGTGATATCGTATCTTCAGCTTCTGCTGATTTCTTGATGTTCTCTGGCTACGTCATGATGGCTTATTTCTGGGCGCAACAAGCAGTGATTGCCTCTGAGAAATTGGAAGCAGGTAACGGCATTGAAACTCCTGAATTCTATAAAGCAAAAATCAAGGTTGCTGATTTCTACTTCGACCGTTTATTACCACGCGCTCAAGGCCATGCCGAGTCAATGGTAACAACATCTCGTACCTTGACTTCACTGGCACCAGAACACTTTAGCTTCGATTACTAATCCGGGCTGTAAAAAAAGAGCGCTCATTGCGCTCTTTTTTTATGATAAAAACAATTTTTATTCTACTCTTTTAAAGACATAGGCTTGCTGCGGAAAAGGATATTCTTTAAAGAACTTACGGTTATTGCCATTGCCTTCATTCCACATCTTGTCCAGATTTAATACCAGATCCTGCTGCTGATTGATCTGATAGTAAAGATTTAGATCTGCGGCATCACAACGCACCATGATCTCATTCAGTTCTTTATGAACATGCCAGTGCACCTGTTTACAGGTTTGTTCGATCTTGGCCACACTACGTGTTGGATCGGAACCGAGACGCCCAAAGCTGGTATTGGTCCAGTACACTGAACCATCACTTAATAAATTCAGGATATATTCAGCTTCTTTTTCATTATTTACACAGCCTGCAAAAGGGTCTGTACATGGAATGCGGGCATGATAGCGACCGACATAGATCAGATCGGCTTCCGAGGGTTGACTATGATTATCTTGACGCACCACAGGGTGTGGCAAGGTGGCTTGTCCAGCAACCTGATTGAGCGACATCGCTTCTGTATCAGAAGTTGCTTGCTCTTGTTCATCTGCGAGTACATAACTCGCTTCATGATCCGATTGCGTCTGCGGTTGTTGTCTTACAGGTTCCGGATGATGACTATCACACGCCATCAAACTTAGACTCAATAAGACTCCTACACTAAGCTGCTGTAAGGATAACCTGAACTGCATATCTACAAATCTCTAACATCAACATCGCTATCGCGTACTTTTCACGCTGTCCCCTAGGTTTTTAACAGGACTTCATTGAGTGCTGCTACATACCTGTGATAGGTAATGTAGACCGTCGCAATAGGATGGAAATAGCAAATTAACAAAGCAGTGTGCTTTAAGTCGGTGCATTTTAGGCGATACTGTTGTTTTTTCCAGCAAGAATTTACACAACTTAACTAATCTCTCATCTGTTTAAACTTTAAAAAAAATTCATCGCCCATATCTCTTAAATAACAGCAGCTCTTCAACTCATATTTTACTTTTTGCTGCCATTTCATGAATTTAAGGAGATACACTCGATGACCAACTCTGGTTTATATCGCTCAAACCAACAAAGCATGATCGCTGGTGTGATGGGCGGTATTGCGGAACGATTTGGTTGGAATGCAAATTTATTACGCCTGATCTTTGTTGTGATCTCGATTATGAGCGCCGCTTTCCCGGGTATTTTGGTGTACCTCATTTTATGGCTGGTCATTCCAAAACGTCAGCAAGCGCGTGTTGACCATGTTCAAGGCTATAACCAGCCTGTGAAAACTGTCTATGAAGACCAAGGCATAAAACGTTAATTTCTCACTTTCCTTTTTGGTCGCTACGGTTGAAATTACCCCTAATCCAACCGTAGCTTTTTTTTTAACTTAATTTTTGATTCAGTTGCTGCTGTAAGGCCGCAATCATATCGGCACGACTGATAATGCCGACCAGCCGCTGGTTTTCAACCACTGGAATATAGTTAAAAGACTTTTCTACAAAATAAGGCACCAAATCCTGAATCGGCTGTAACGGATCAACCGTCACTACTCTCCGGCTCATAATCTGTCGCACAAAATGCTGCCATGAATTACGTGGATCAGTCGCGCCCTTAAACCATTCCACCACTTCGTATAAAGCCAGCGTCCCGACCAGTTTTTCCTCTGCATTGACCACAGGCAAACTCATCAGGTTAACCGCCTTGAATTTATCTACGGCTTGATGGATATCATCATTTTCATGCAGTTTAATCACGTCCCGACTCATAATATCCTGACAGACAAATGAATTGACCAGTCGCTCATTGGCATGCTCTTGCGCTTCTAAAATGATTTTTTCCAGATCATATTGGCTAATGTCTAACAGCTCGGTGTGATGTTCTAAAGCATATTCAATATCTTTCGGCTGGATCGAGACTTTCTGTGTCGGTGTCGGGTCTTTAGAGCGCTCATTAACATGTGCAGTCAAAGGATAATGACGCCCAATCAAACGGTTAAACACCACCGCGAAAACCAGTAATAAAATCGAGTTCAGCAGCACCGGATATAATATAAAATGAAAACCCAGCCGATGGACTGCCTCCCCGCCCAACACGGCGGTAATCGCCACTGCCCCACTGGGTGGATGCAGCGAATCTGTGGTCATCATCATAAAAATTGCCAGGCCAACGGCCACACTAAAAGCAGTGGTCATATCAGGCAATAATTGAGTACAGGCAACCCCAATCAAACCTGCCAGGGTATTACCGACCACCACATTCCACGGTTGCGCCAAGGGGCTATTGGGTACCGCAAAGAGGAGCACTGAAGAAGCGCCCATCGGTGCAATATACCAGGCATTCATGCCCCCTAGCACATACCAGCTGATGAGTGAGGAAATCGCCAGACCGCATAAAGCACCCACGCCTGACAGCATCCTCTCCCTCAAAGGCAGAACTTTATAATTAGGTTTAAGCAGATTTAGCCAGTCTGATTGGGTAGAGCTCACAATGCACCTTGCTGGAATAGTGTTGTTTTATTCGAGGCAGAAGTATACGCCGACTCAAGCTGAAGGTGTATTTAAATTATAGTTTTAGATTATGAGTAAAGCTGTTGAAAATAAATTTTATCAGTTCAGATATTCTTTTAACTGCTCAATTCGCTCGCCATATTTTTGCATCGGGCAAAACTCATACATCGGCGAGCCGATATAGGCACCCGCATTACGGCATTCCTGATCCACAAAGTTTTTCCACAATTGTTGTGATTTCATAATGTCGTTATAGCGTTCAGGCTGCTGATATTCTTGACTCTGCTTCTTGATTTGGTCGAGTAATTGTACGATCTGCTTGCTATATAATGTTTTGGTTCTGCTACTACAGATTTCCACCACGGCATTATTGATATTACCCAGTCCCAATTCCTGAATGGTTTCATCCACACAAAGGCTATAAGCATCGGTAGATTTATCCGGTGTTTCCGCCATGGCCTCCACATTTAAACAGGTCATTGCTAGTAATAGGCATTTAAAACTTAATTTGTTCATTTTATAGCTCTTGGTTTTGTCATTTTTAAAATCGTGTTCAAGAAGTAAGGACGAGCTTATTTTTTACTCAGATTCAATTAAAAGTGCAAGTGGCTCTCAAGCACACTTCTTTTCAGGTCCCTCGCCCAAGCATTAAAGATACTTTTCATTCAGATAACGCCAGTATCGTTTTGGCAAATATTGCACATGGAGCTTGATATTCTGCCGTTCTTTAATATTGACGCTATTGAAGTAATCTTTCCATAACTGATCATATAACGCTTCCTGCTCATCCAGTTCTAACTGGAAGCTTTGACTAAAGCCCGTTTCGATATTACGGTCGATCTCATTCACCTCCATCGAGACTTCATGAATCTCATGCAAGTCATAATACAGCCCATATTGGCGCTGCTCATCATAAATCAGCCAGCGTTGATCCTGATAACGACGTTTAAAATGCGGCTGAATGAGCGGCAATACATTAAAATCTGGTCGTACCAAACTCAGAAACAACCCATCCGAGGTTTTCTTAAAACGTATAAATGCCTCCATACGGTGTTTTTCACGCCCGACCTTTTTGGTCCATTGCGCAATAGCCAGCACACTAGGATGTGAATAGTCTTTTTCAACGGAAACTTGCTGCTGGAACACATACATACAGTAATTAAATAAATGCTGATAGGCCTCCAGCGATTCTGATAAAGACGTAAAATAGAATTGTCTCAAGGCCGATTGCGATAGTTTCTGTTGCAGGCCTGCCCAGACCCGTTGCGCCTGCTGTTCATGGGTCGGCACCTCAATCAGACTGGCAAACAGGCCATGTTGGACCTGATTGTGCAGACACAGCTGCACCTCAAATTCTTTGAACTGAAAGGCCCGAAAAACACAACTCAGCAGTCCCGCCATGGAACCATCAAAGCAATACGCCACTGGATCAGTGAACACGCTTAAAAGCCTAAACTCAGCTGCGGTGAAAGTTGTTGCACGTATTTTGAGGAACCCTGTGTCAGGATTTGCTGACGGATATAATGAGGAGAGAGTTCTTTCTGAAAACGTGGGCTGTCTTCACAGCGAATAAAAAACTTTGCCCGCGAATAGACCACACCGAGCTGTTTCAATAAATCGATATGGATTTTGCCAAAACGTCTTGCCTGCACAATTTTCTTGGCTGATTTCACCCCGATGCCGGGCACACGCAATACCATCTGATAATCGGCACGGTTTAAATCCACCGGGAACTGTTCAGGATGGCGTAAGGCCCAGCTCAGTTTCGGGTCAATATCCAGATCAAGATGCGGAAAACGCTCATCTACAATTTCATTGACCTGAAAGCCATAAAAACGCATCAACCAGTCACTCTGATATAGTCGGTTTTCACGTAATAGCGGTGGCGCTGAACCCACAGCCGGTAAATAATGATTCTCGGTATTGATCGGAATATAACCCGAGAAATAAACCCGTTTAAGTTTAAATTCCTTATAATGCCGATCCGCCATTAACAGCACATCCTGATCGGTTTCCTGATGCGCCCCCACCACCATTTGTGTGGTCTGTCCCGCAGGTACGTATTTTGGCACATGCTTGATCACCTGTCGCTCATCCTTCAACTGAATCAGGCGATCGCGAACCAGCCCCAAATCCTTTTGTACTTCCTGATGCGATTTTTCAGGCGCAAAGGTTTTCAGTCCGGCTTCTGTCGGCATTTCCAGATTGATACTCATCCGGTCGGCATATAGCCCTGCTTCATGAATCAGTTCTGGGGAAGCACCTGGAATGGTCTTGAGATGAATATAACCATTGAAATTTTCTTCAAGACGCAGCTTCTTCACCACCTGCAGCATGCGCTCCATGGTGTAATCTGCGGACTTGAAAATACCTGAACTGAGAAATAGCCCTTCAATATAGTTACGACGATAGAAATTAATGGTCAGGTCAACCACTTCCTGCACAGTAAATGCCGCACGTTTTACATCATTAGAACGGCGTGATACGCAATAAGCACAATCAAAAATACAGACATTACTGAACAGGATTTTTAGCAAGGAAACGCAGCGTCCATCTTCAGTATAGCTATGGCAAATCCCTGAATGGCTGGCATCTCCAAGCCCCTTGCCTTTGTTTTTACGGTCACTGCCACTGGAAGAACAGGACACGTCATATTTGGCAGCGTCCGCTAAAATTTGCAGCTTTTCACGAATGCGATCAGACATTTCAAACGACCTGAAGAAAACAGAGAAGATCGTTTAAAAATTAACATGTCCACGGTGTGAAATTAAGAGCATGAGAGATGCTACACGTCATGGGGTGACGTGAGGATTTTCCTCTTCAGTACAGATTGTTGATTTCAAGGGAATATAATCTATCTATAATAAAATGTAGAAAACTTTATCTCTTCCATCTTATGTACAATTTTTTATCTTTATTGCCGAGCTTATTTTTAACCTTCCTACTAGCCGCCTGTAGCTCTAAAAATGAGCCCGAATTCATCGAAGTAAAGACTTTTCAATCCACTCAAAGCCCATATTTTATAAAAGCATTTACTTTAATTAAATATGACAGAACATGTTTTTTACAGACATCAGCAGTTCTTGAAGATGGAACTGAAATCAATAAAAACTGGGGGTTCATGCAGGGTAAGGCATTTTTAGTCGATGATAATACACCGAGAAATCCACCCCAAACCTCCTCTCGAAGTTCAACTGCTGATCAACAGATAGAAAAATACATTCAACAAATGAAAATTAACCAAGAAATTACCTATATGAAAGGTTTGCTCTCTGCCAAAAGTAGAAATGAATGCGGAATAAAATAACTTTTTTTTATTTCTGATCAGAACTTGTGAGTGAAGCGCTCGAAGCCTTTGCCACCCACCACCAAAATCCTTATACTTAAGCACAATTTTTGTTTGATTCCAGTGGATGCACCATGAGTCGTGCTATATCGCATATTGATACCTTTCAGGGCTTGATTCTTGCCCTACAAAACTATTGGGCGGAGCAAGGCTGCGTCGTATTACAACCATATGATATGGAAATGGGCGCAGGGACATTCCACACTGCAACCTTCTTACGTGCGTTGGGGCCAGAAACCTGGAACGCGGCTTATGTTCAACCTTCACGTCGTCCGAAAGACGGTCGTTATGGTGAAAACCCGAACCGTTTACAACACTACTATCAGTTCCAGGTGGTGCTTAAACCAAACCCGGACAATATCCAGCAGCTTTATCTCGATTCATTAAAAGCAATCGGCATCGATACACTGACACACGATATCCGTTTCGTGGAAGACAACTGGGAATCTCCAACACTTGGCGCTTGGGGCTTGGGTTGGGAAGTCTGGTTAAATGGTATGGAAGTGACTCAGTTCACTTACTTCCAGCAAGTCGGTGGTATTGAATGTTACCCAGTAACAGGTGAGATCACTTACGGCTTAGAACGTCTGGCAATGTACCTGCAAGGTGTAGACTCAGTTTACGATCTGGTCTGGACTAAAGGTCAATTCGGTACCGTAACTTATGGTGATGTATTCCATCAAAACGAAGTTGAGCAATCCACCTATAACTTCGAATACGCACCTGTCGATAAAATGTTTGAACTGTTCGACTTCTATGAAGCTGAAGCCTCTCGTTTAATCGAAGCTGAATTGCCACTTCCTGCCTACGAACAGGTGATCAAAGCATCGCATTGCTTTAACTTGCTCGATGCGCGTGGTGCGATTTCCGTGACTGAACGTCAGCGTTATATTTTACGTGTGCGTACTTTGGCACGCTCAATTGCACAAAGTTATGTGGCTGCCCGTGCCAAACTTGGTTTCCCGATGGCAGAACCGCATTTGCGTGATGAAGTATTGGCTCAGCTCAAGGCACAAGTTGAAGCAGAAGCAGCCCAAGCTGAAAAAGCGAAGGAGAATAAATAATGACCAAGCATACAGTTTTATTCGAACTTGGCTGTGAAGAACTTCCACCAAAAAGCTTAAAAACCTTACGTGATGCACTCAAAGCAGAAACTGAAAAAGGCTTAAAAGATGCGGGCTTAAACTTCGCTGCTATCGAAGCGTATGCTGCGCCACGTCGTTTAGCATTAAAAATTGTTGATATCGATGCAGCTCAGGCAGATACACAAAAACGTTTTGACGGCCCTGCTGTACAAGCGGCTTATGATGCTGAAGGCAAACCGACCAAAGCACTTGAAGGCTTTATGCGTGGTCAAGGCATTACCGTTGACCAGCTTTCGACTTTCCAGGCAGGTAAAGTTGAAAAAGTGTGCTTCCTGAAAGATGTCAAAGGTCAAAGCCTAGACGTTTTACTGCCGCAAATTTTACAGACTGCACTGGACAACTTGCCAATTGCAAAACGTATGCGTTCTGCTGCAAGCCGTACTGAATTCGTTCGTCCAGTCAAATGGGTGGTATTGCTGAAAGATGCTCAAGTGATTGATGCAACCATTCAAGATCATAAAACAGGTAATGTGACCTATGGTCATCGCTTCCATGCACCTGAAGCTGTGACTTTGGCACATGCGCATGACTACTTGGCAACGTTAGAACAAGCCTATGTGGTTGCTGATTTTGAAAAGCGTCAAACCACGATTCAAGCACAAGTGAAAACCTTGGCAGATGAAGTCAATGCCACTGCAATTGTGCCAGCAGACTTACTTGATGAAGTGACCAGTCTGGTTGAATGGCCGGTTGCTTTACGTGCGACTTTTGAAGAACGCTATTTGGCGGTTCCGCAAGAAGCGTTGATCACGACCATGCAGGATAACCAGAAATATTTCTGCTTAATCAATGCCGAAGGTAAATTACAGCCTTACTTCATTACCGTTTCAAATATTGAGTCTAAAGATCCGGCTCAAATTATTGAAGGGAATGAAAAAGTGGTTCGCCCTCGTTTGTCCGATGCGGAGTTCTTCTTCTTACAAGACCAGAAGCAACCGCTTGCGTCTCGTAAAGAAAAATTAGCCAACATGGTCTTTCAGGCACAGTTGGGTACGCTTTGGAATAAATCTGAACGTATTGCCAAACTGGCGGTGGCATTGTCGCCAATTACCGGTGCAAATGCAGTCGATGCAGAAAAAGCAGCGTTATTGGCTAAATGCGACTTAACCTCTGAGCTCGTGGGTGAATTCCCAGAACTTCAAGGGATTGCAGGCACGTACTATGCGCGTCTTGAAGGTGAGAATCATGAAGTTGCTGAAGCTTTAGGTGAGCAATATTTACCTAAGTTTGCAGGCGATGTATTACCGCAAACCAAGACGGGTACAACCATTGCCCTTGCGGACCGTTTAGATACATTGGTCGGTATTTTCGGGATTGGTCAGGCACCAACAGGTTCGAAAGACCCATTTGCATTACGTCGTTCTGCAATCGGTATCTTGCGTTTAATCATTGAAAATGAATTAGACATTACGATTGAAGAATTGGTGAACTTTGCCTTGCAAGGTTATGGCGACATCATCAAAGATCATGACAAGACACGTACCGATGCAGTTGCTTTCCTTGAAGGACGTTACCGTGCTAAATACGAAGATCAAGGCGTTGCGGTTGATGTGATTCAGGCGGTTCAAGCACTTGCACCAAAATCTCCTCTTGATTTTGACAAGCGTGTGACTGCGGTCAATCATTTCCGCACCTTGCCAGAAGCAGCTGCATTGGCTGCGGCAAATAAACGTGTTGCCAATATTCTTGCTAAAGAAGCAGCGCCTGAAGGTGCTGTGGTTGAAGCGAATCTGGTTGAAGCGGCTGAAAAAGCACTTTATGCAGAGCTTCAGGCATTAACACCTGTAGTTCAGCCATTGCTTGCTGCACGTAACTACACAGAAGCCTTGTCTAAGCTTGCTGCGCTTCGTGCACCAATCGATGCCTTCTTTGAAGGTGTAATGGTGATGGCAGATGATGCAGAATTAAAAGCCAACCGTTTACGTTTACTGGCTCAGTTGCGTGATTTATTCACGGCGATTGCAGATGTAAGTGTATTGCAGGGTTAATTTACTTTTTTATAAAAACCCGCTTTTAGAAGCGGGTTTTTATTTATTTTCTTTTAAAAAGATCTATAAGCATATGAATAAATACGTTCTATCATTTCTTCTTATACTCACTATGGGGCAAACTGGTTGTAATTCTAACCCTAGTTCCAAAGCCCAGCCCGAGATAGAAAATCATCAAAATATACAAAATCCTATTGCTATTGGAATGGCTCGCAGTGAATTTATTAGCAAAGTGATTACGCCAAGCTCAAGTAAATTAATCGGCGATCAACGGATCGATACTTTTATATTTTATAAGCAAGGCAATACATCCAAACGATTGGGACAAGCGTTATACAATGGTTTAGTCGCAAGTACATTACCGTTTGATTCATTAATAGAAACGATATCAATACCTGAATCAGCGACTAGAGGCGCTAAGGTAATTATTCAAGTGATCTATGACTCATCGGATCGTGTAGAAAAGGTTGTAAGGATCCAATAAATCAATTTGCGCAACCTGATGTATCCACAATTATCACATTCATTAAAGATACCATCGTGATGACGAATTTCAGTGCATAAAGGTAAACTGATATTTGAAGCCTTCCAAAAAACCTGTTAGTAATAGCAGGTTTTTTATGTGCATTAAATTTATATAAATGTCTCAATCTAAAAATTATTATCGTATCGATATCATTATTGCAGCTATACATGCCGCTTTACTCTTGATCGGTTGGGCAAGCTATACACGCTTTCCATTCATTCGAACTAAACCCGATATGAGTGGACTGTTTTTTATGATCATTTCTTTTTTAGGCGGAATGATTGCACTGATTATTTTGGCCGTCGTATTACCGCGTTTAGATCAATCTGTCAGCCAATTAGCACTCAAGAAATTTTTATATGCCCTGCTCTACTGGATTTCGAGTAGCATTATTTTTATTCTATTCAGTAATACCCAATGGCTATTTAATCTCCCCTTAGCTTGTATCCTTGTTTTTGCACTGGTTTTTTTTCAGCTCAATCTATCTGTCTGTTATACGTTTGGCAAGTTTACGCAAACAAGACTATTTTATTGTGCTCGGTATTTTTAGTTGCTTATTTCTCTTCTTTTTCTGCATAAGTTTTTGATAAAGGTTACGTAGCGTATCAATTTCATATCATCCTCACTCTTTTCTTCAACTCAACGATAAGATATAAAATCTCGATTGCGACACGATCGCTGAAAGGACAGAAAAGATGATGAATAAAGTACAACTCATATGTTTAACCACTGCACTTGCGGCCTCGTCTTCTCTCTGGGCAGCGGATACCACAAATCACACCGCAACAGTATCAAATGCCGAAGCTGAAAAAGTGATGCCATATGGCGACAACCCAAGCATCGGTCGTGTATTGCTGTATAAAACAGGCAAAGGCATGCAGAATTTGGGCAACTCGATTCAAGGTGCATCTGAAAACACCTCTCAAAAAATGAGTGAAAAATGGCAAAGCACCAAACAATATAGCGCTGAACAATCCGAGATCGTGCAAGAACAAACCCAGAAAGCCAAACAATATACCGCTAAAAAATGGCAGGACACCAAAGATGCGGTGGTCGGAACCAACGAAGGCAATGTGCCGATTGAGCGTGCCGGACTCAGTCAGCCCTCATCGAATTAATCAAAAAACCTCTAGCTTACACTAGAGGTTTTTTTGACTTGATCAGACAGAAACGGGGTCAGTTTGTGGTTCGACCTGACGATCAATCAGATACTCATTTAAATTAAAATGACTGAGTTGCTGGCGCATCTTAAACGTCGTCCACGGCCATACGGTACTATTGCGTCCATTACGATCAATGAAATAACTCTGACAGCCGCCTTTATTCCAGACCGTGGTTTTTAAGGCTGCTTGTACACGCTGATTAAACCGGGCCATGCGCACAGGATCAACTTCAATGGTTTGGATATTTTGCTGAATTGCCTGTTTGAGTGCATCGATAATATAGGCCAGCTGCGCTTCAATGATAATAAATGCCGAAGAACTCACCGCAATATTGGGACCAAACATCAAGAAACCATTTGGACAATCCGCCACCATGGTTCCCATATAACCTTCCGGACTACCCTTCCAAACTTCTGACATGCTTTGACCATAACGGTTAAACACCCTTTGGGCAATCGGCGGTTCAGCCACTTCAAACCCCGTCCCGAGAATAATCACATCCGCTTCGACGCAGCGACCATCGCTGGTAAATAATTGATTGTCTTTAACTTCACTGAGAGCAGTAGCTACCACTTCAACATTCGGCTGTGCCAAAGCAGGATACCATTCATTAGACTGGAGAATCCGCTTGCAACCAATCACATAATTCGGCGTGACTTTACAGCGTAATTCAGGATCTTTAATCCCTTGTTTAATATGAAATTCAGCAATACGTTGTATCTGTCGCATCGCTGTATTACTCTGTAAGCTACCATTTAAGCTCTCAAAAATACCATATACCGAACCACGCATCAGCGATTGGGTAACAGGGAGATATTTAAAAACTGTCTGGAGCGGAGCAGGTAAAGGCATATCCGACTTCGGTAAAACCCAGTGCGGTGTGCGCTGAAATACAGTCAGTTGCTTTACCAAAGGTTGAATCTGGGGAATAAACTGGATCGCTGATGCACCCGTGCCAACAACGGCTACGCGTTTCCCAGTTAAATCCAGATCATGTCGCCAACGCGATGAATGAAAAATTTCCCCTTTAAAGTGTTTTAATCCTTTGACATCCGGTATCACAGGTTCATGCATCGGGCCACACGCCATAATCACAAACTGCGCATGAAACTCACCTTGATTAGTGTTAATGATCCAGCACTGTTTAGCATCTGACCACGTTGCGGCTAAGGCTTCATGATTGAAGTGAACATGCGGCATGACCTGATATTTCAGTGCGGTATTTTGCAAATATTGTTTGATTTCAGCCTGTCCAGCGAACACCCGACTCCACGCAGGATTCGGTTCAAAAGAATAGGAATACAAGGCAGAAGGCACATCACAGGCACAACCGGGATAGGTATTTTCACGCCATACGCCACCCAGCTCATCCGCTTTCTCAAGCAAAATAAAATCATGGATGCCAGCTTCTTTCAGTTTGATTGCAGCCCCTAATCCTGCAAAACCGCCACCAATGACGATGACCCGATGAAATGCTACAGCTTTCGACTTCGTATTCATGACCTCTTGTTCCCTGTACTTAAAGCCCAAAACACTATGGCATTAAGCTCTAAAACGGTCATTATCAAGACAGGCCGTTTATAGCGTTATTTTTGACAGAATTTGCCAAATCATGCTGCTGTTGAATTCATTCAAAAAATAAGCTTAAAATTTACAGTGTTATCTCAAAACATGCATTGAACTTCACGACCCTAGACCACACACTGAAATGATTAATTCACAGGACCGGAATTTTGCCCATGCTGCATCGCCCCTTCAAGATCATGCTAGTCTCAGTGCTGAGTGGAATGAGTTTCACCGCCTGTTCAACCTTGCAGAACCAGAGCCCAGACACCCCCAAAGTATTAGAGCAGATTAAAAATATTGGCGCTTCTCCAACAACAGAAGGCAATATTGCGAAACTGATGAAACAGGATAAAAATTGCATTATTGAATTCACAGGCTACTTTGACGGCGGACAAGCCATAGAGCACTGGACATTCAATCACTCTGGATTAATTTCAGCGAATTCATCGACACAATATACCACCCGTGCCTCTGCAAACACCTCCACAGCATTTGATATTGAAGATCCGGCAGTGCAGGCAAATTTCAAGAAACTGCAAAGTAATTTTAGTGCCAGCACACTGGCGCAATGCCATTGAGGCCATAAAAAAACTCGTTGCGGCTATCTCTAGCTGCAACGAGTTATGGCTTTTAAACTATTGTCTGGATCAGTCTTGAGCTTCTAAACCCAGCTTAATTCGCATTGAGTCCACTGGTGGCCGCAGCTAAATCAATACGCGGGAAGATCAAACCGGTACGTTTATCGCGAATCGGCTTACCTGTTGCCTTCAAGCGGTTCACGGTCTGGTCTATCGTCTCGGATGGGCTGACATCATTGGCACGTAATAAGGCAATCGCGCCTGCAACATGCGGGGCCGCCTGTGAAGTGCCGCCTTGAGTTTCACCGCCTGCGGTAATCATGGCACCCGGTGCCAGCAAGGTCACCAGTGAACCGCCATTACTAAAGCAGGTCACCTGATCGGCTGCAGTAGTCGGATCTGAACACTTCACCGGATTACCCCAGGAAACACCCCCAATATTACTGTCATAAACAGCGCCTACCCGTACAGCGCCTGCAACACAGGCCGGTGAGGAAATACCATCAGCAAAGCCATCATTACCGGACGCGACTACAGGCACAACACCTGCAGCACGTGCATTGGCAAAGGCAGTGCTATAACTGCTATTGCTACATTCAGAGGTATATTTCACCCCTGGCACCCCTAAACTCAGGTTAACCGCTTTAATGTTATAGGTCTGGGCATTGTTCACGGTCCAGTTTAAGGCCGCCAGAATATCACTGTCATAGGCAGTACTGCCCCATTGACCATTGACACGAATTTTACGGAAGGTATCGATCCCTATGATTTTGGTTTGCGGTGCAACTTTGGCAATAATACCTGACACATTACTGCCATGCCCATCATCATCCAGACTATTATCATCCGGAGCGCTGTCAAAGGCATATACCACCCGACAACTCGATGCCGGGGTATTTACCGCGGTACAGCCAAAATCAGCATGCTTATAATTCACGCCCGTGTCGATCACCACCACACTGGTTCCCTCTCCGCTAAAGCCATTTGTAACCGCTTGCGGTTGGTTAATTAAGGGAAGGCTTTCCATGGTGGTGGTTACATTTTTACGGTTTGGATACACCCCTTTAACGCTCGGATCATTTAACACTTGTGCCAAGGTTTCGCGGTTTTGAATCCGGTACAAGCCCAAAGGCAGGCCATTAAACTCACGTAAGGTTTGAAAGCCTGCGGCTTTGCTGTATTTACTTTTGAACTGATTTTTACCCACTGCAATCAGGCTACGTTTTTCTCGCCCCAAAGTGGTGCTGGTTGCACTGTTATCATATTCGATCAATAAATCATTTGAATCATTATCGATCAGGGCTTCAATATTAATTTTACCCTGCTGTACTTTATTTAATGCCGCAGAACTCAGGCGTTGTTTGAGTTGGACTGCATTCAGTGTTGCAGCTGAGGTGGTGGTAGTTAGAAAAGCGGATAAGCTTAATAGTAATAAAATTTTATTGTTCACTGTGGATCTCCATCGTTCTTGGATAAAGAACTTTTGAGTTTTTGGTTTTCTTGGATAAAGAAATCCAGCGTATTTAAAGTTTTTTAATTTCATTCGCTGGGTCGGTTTCCGGATCAATCGGTTGTATCGAAGGATCACTTTTGGTGTCATAAAATTGAACATCTTTTTGTGTTGTATTTAATTGATTCAACATATCGGATGTAGTGTGTGTTGCTGTTTTGGCCTCCTCTGATTTTAAAACGCTTGAACTGCTGCCTGAGTGCTCAGGACGCATCTGGTAAACTGCGGTATCGTCTGAGGCATTGCTCGGCGTTGCGGGTTCAAAATAGAACACCACCACGCCAAGTGCGATCAGGACAAATAAAAATGCGGCAATCTGTTTCATTTATATTCTCCAGTGCTTGAGTTACTGGTCATTACCTGGTTGTCAGTTGTTTTTCTATAAATAATGCGAATACAATTTAAAAATTCACTTTAAATTTCACATATATATTTCAAGTCAAAACGATTAAAAATTTCATGGGACCTAAACCCCTTAAATCTTTTAACTCGATTTCATACTTCAAAATGAAGAATCAGGTGGAATCGAAAATGGGTCCTAAAACTTTAAATGACTCAAAAAAGTACAACGACGATTTCACCTATTTATACCAAGCAATAAAAATGCCATGATTTTGATTATTTTTAAACCGGTTTAATCCTATTTAAATATTCTAAATTTTCATATTTGGTCCGATAAAATATAACTCGAAATGATTAAAAACCGTTTTGCCCTAAAAATATAAAAATGATGATTTACAGGATTTTATATTAATTAAAAAACATCACTTTTCACGTGCTTATTATGATAACCAGTCTTCATAATTTCTCACCAAAGTGTGTTTGAGCTGTAATCTGGATGTAATTTTTGATGAAAATCACACATTTTTGCTTTTTTGCTCGCTATGATGCACTTGCGTTAATGAAGTACCGCTTTACGGTACATCGCTTAAGGAAATCGCAATGAAAAAAATGATCAAAACAGCTATCGTGACAACAACTATCCTTGCTTCTGCCTCTGTTTTTGCACAGAGCGCTGAAGTCAATGCGAATGGCTCAGCTCAAGTCAACGTACAGTCTGGTGGCTTGCTTAAGGGTGTGACTGGCGCAGTAAAAAATACTGCTCAAGGCGTTGGTCACGTGGCACAAGGCGTAGGTCATACAGCACACAATGTCGGTCACGCTGCTGTCAATACAGGCGTAAGCGCAACTCAGAAAACCGTTGGAACAGCAACTCATATCGGTTCAACTGTCGTGAACAAAACCGGTGAAGCCGTTAAAAACACTAAAGATTATGCAGTAGAGAAAACTGTTGATGGGAAAGAGTTTGCAGCGGAGACTACTGCAAATGTCAAAAAACGTATTGAAGACAAAAAGGCATCTAACCAACCTAAATCATTAAATTTAGGTGCTCAAACCAATGCACAAGCACAGGTAAACGGTAAAACTACCGGTGTAAATGCCCAAACCGGCTTGAATGCAGATAAGAAAGGCCTGCAAACAGGTGCCAATGTCGGTGTTAAAGTACTAGGCGTCAATGCCAATGTGAATACTAATGCAAAAATTGGTGCAAACTAATCCTTTAAGTCCGTTCTAAAAAAAAGCCCTTTGCAATGCAAAGGGCTTTTTTATGGCAAAGAATTAATTAAATAATTGCAGTTTGGTCTGCTCATCCACATTATTTTCAACAAAATGCGTGAAGCCTTGTTCATCACAGCTTAAGCTCAGTTGCTTATAACTGATGCTACAAAACTCGGCATAACATTTAAACACCAGCGGCGACTGATCCAAGGCCAAAGCCTCACCAACCTTGACCAGCTTGTGAATACCACGATCATTCATAGTCAATAAATAAGTTTCATCATTCAGCTCGAGTTGCACCAATGCGCTGTCCGCAATTTTTAACGGAACAAGATAATTCAGATTGGCTGCAAGCGTCTCAGCGCTATAACTTTCCAGTTTTAAACTCACCAGATTAAAGACCAGACAGCTCTGTTGAGCCGTTATGAGCGTTGGCTTCGAATGATCAGTGTGTTGTACGAAATGCGGCTGAATCCCCAACTTATGCAGGTTCTGCTCGCTGGCATGTTTCAGCTTAAATAACTGTTGTACCAGCTTCTGCTTGATGACCGCATCAAAATAGCGCTCATCCAGCTCAAACTCATTGTTTTCTAAAATCTTCAATAAGGCCTGATGATGTCTTGCCAATAAGGCATCCAGTACATGACGATAATAGAATTTACTTTGCTTTTTAACTTCACGTACACGCTTGTAGAAATAAGTAATTTCAAAAGGTTTTTCGACAAAATCATTCAGCAATTGCGAGCTTGCCAGCACCGAAAGTGCTTCATGGCCAGTAAATGGCAAATGAATGACATGCATCTTCGGCAATAAAGGCTGAATTTTTAAGAAATGCTCTTTATCTTCGGCAAAATAAGGGTCGTAAACAATAATATATTCACGCGATACATCGACTTCATCAGCCTGAATCTGCATGTCTTGATGAATGCCGGCATCAAAAAACTCGGCATAACGGCGATCTTGAACCACATCGGGATCGATCGAATACTGTGGGACAAAAGCCACCACTTTTTGCATATCCAACAAGTTGGAATATTTAATTGCAGCATAGCCCCCCATGGAGCCGCCATAGCCGACAATCTGTTTAAACTGTTGCAAAATTGGCAGAATCTGTTGCTGCATTTGCAGCATGCTGCTTTTAGGAAACCATGATTTTTGTTTTGGCATTATGCCAAGGACGTTGTATTGATATTTTATTAATGATTTTTCAGCATTAATGGACATTCCTTTGGCGCGACTAATCAAATCGCCGAACGAAACCACTAAAGTGTCACTTGAACCTTTTAAAAAAATAACGCGAATATGTTCATCTTCAAATACGATTTGCTTATCCATGCTCACACTGAGAAATTGATCCAGGGTCTGTAGCAAAAAGTCACCAAATGATGGCTTTGCCAAACCATAATTGCGGAGTATCTTATTTTATAGAGATAAGACAGATTAAAAAGCGCAAAAGATGACACAATCCTTACACCCTGCCGCTCAAAAAGGCTTTAGTTTAGGTGCCGAACTGTACCAGCAGGTTCGCCCCAGTTACCCGCAAGATATTGCGGTTTGGCTGCAAGATCGCCTCCAGATAGGTGAAAATTCCACTGTTATTGACCTCGGTGCCGGGACTGGCAAATTCTTACCCTACCTGTTGCAAAGCAAGGCCAAAGTGATTGCGGTCGAGCCTGTCGCTGAAATGTTACAACAGCTTCAGCACAACCATCCACAGGTGAAATGTATACAGGCATCCAGTGATCATTTGCCACTGGCAGATGCCTCGATTGATGCGATTCTATGTGCCCAATCCTTCCACTGGTTTGCCAATCTTGAAACCTTGACGGAAATGCATCGGGTATTAACGCCGTCGGGACATTTAGGGCTGATCTGGAATCAACGCGACACCACGGTGGACTGGGTCAACGCACTGGCGGAGGAAATTGCTCCGCTAGAAGGAGATACTCCACGTTATCACAGTGAGCAATGGAAACAGGTATTTGAACAGCAGCAACTGTTTAGCTTTGTTGAATTACAAACCTTCCAGCAGAAACATCACGGTACGGTTGAGCAAGTGGTGAGTAAGCGTTTATTGTCGACCAGTTTTATTGCCGCCATGCCGGTCGCAGAACAGCAACAGTTAAAAGCAAAGTTCGAACAAATCGTATTTGATTTTACCGGTCTAACTGCGCAAGATCAGATTGATTTCCCCTATACCACCTTTGCATATCATTTTCAGAAAATTGCAAACTAAATATTTGTCGAGTTGATCCATGCCGAGTATGAAAACCACCTTTGCCCTGAGCTGTATGCTCAGTTCAGCCCTGCTCTTGAGCGCCTGTAATAAAGATAAAGAACCGACAGCCAAACAGGAGCAGCAAAGCAGTTCGGCCCACGATGAGATTGGTCAATTAAAGCAGTTGCCGATCAAACAGTTCCCTGCAACCGCAGATGATGGCCATGATATTGCCATACTGGATGACTATGACCGCCGCTTTACCGATATGAGCGATAGCATGGAAATGGAATTGGCCAAGATGAAAGAAGCCAATACCTTAACCCCGAAATTTGAACAGCAACGCCAAAAGGACAATGTTAAATCTGCGCTGTCGATGTTGAAAGATCTGGAACTAAAAACCGAGCAAGGCCGTTATATTCAAGGCTTACTGTATGATTATTGGGAACAGCAGGCAAAAATTTTGGACCAGACGGGTACTGCTAAAACAGAGACTCGCCAGCCGGTCGATCAGCTCAATGAATATCTACATGCTCAAAGCCAGTTACATCACTGGAGAAGTACTCAGTCCGCTGAAACAAAAGCACAGGAAGAATAATTGACATGCATAAAAAAAGAGGGATTTCGCGCCCTCTTTTTTATTTAAATACAGCATCAAGTTAAATATTCTGTTTCTCAATCCACTGAATTGAACTGACACGGAACAGTTCACAGGCCCCATCACCGACACCACCTGGAGTGAGCGATGATTTCCACACCAGATCCTTATCACGAATCTCAACCAGTTCACCTTTTAACTGCACCAGATCACCACGTTTCACCTGTTTAATCTGTTTGGCAATCTCTGGATTGGCAGGAATAATGTGCATATTCGATACCATTTTGATGGCCTGATCGGGTGGGACCGGTAAGGTTTTCATTTTCCAGTTCAGGTAACGGTCATATTGTTGAACATCAATGGTTCGCGCAATCTCGGGATTCGCAAACAGACCCAAACTGACCGCATAATCTATCGGAGAAAATTTGGCTTGCTCATCGTCATGATAGAGTTTTGAACCGAGAATCCGGAAGTTGCCGTCAAACGGCTTGAGTACCGAAATCGACTGATATTTCACAACGGGCGCTAAACCATTGGCAATATTGTATTCTTCCCCATTGGTCGATGCATGTGTCTGCCCAATTGCAACAACCATGCATAAACTCATCAACAGACGTTTTTTCATGGCTCAATCATCCTCAACATAACGAAAAACTTAGAAAAGCACGTCTCTTCATAGTATGCTTAGATGGTGAAAAAAAGTGCTTTTTTTAGTAACAATCAAACTCACTTTGGTCATATTTTTGTGGTGCAGTGACCCTCCGCTTATTTTGAATCAATGAATGGATTTGTATGATTTACCAATTTTACCAACGCCGTATATTCCCTCATTTACTGAATCAGGTCATGCAAACCGCCAGCCTGATGGATCGACGTCGTGAATTATTGCTCCCGATCGAAGGAGAAGTCCTCGAGATTGGTTTTGGTACAGGTCTGAATATTCCCTTCTATGGCAATGTCGATACGCTTTATGCGCTGGAGCCAAATCCGGACATTTATCTGCTTGCGGTTGAACGGGTTCAACAGGCGCCATTCTTTATCAAGCATATCCAATCCAGTGCAGAAAAACTGCCTTTTGCCACCGCATCTCTGGATCATGTGGTCTCAACCTGGACCTTGTGCAGTATTGCCCAGCTTGATCAGGCACTGGCAGAAATCTATCGCGTGCTCAAGCCGACAGGGACCTTTCATCTGGTAGAACATGTCAAACATCCAGACTCTGCGAAGATACAGTCCTTGCAAACTTTACTCACCCCGATCCAGAAACGTATTGCTGATGGTTGCCACCTCAATCGCGATATGGAGCGACACCTGTTACAAGCTAAATTTAAACTGATCGAAAAACAATATTTTGATGCGGAAGGCATTCCGGCCATTGCGCAAAAGATGCTGTTCGCCCGGGCACAGAAATTACAGATCCCGCATTAATCTTCAAAATCGATTCTTAAGGTCTCAAAACGGATCCGGCCTTCGCGAACCGCTTGGGCAATGGCCTGCTGCCCTTTGCTTAAGCGTGCCCCACCGCTTTTGATGTCGAGCAAGATCACTTCGATATCTTCGGCAGTTCCGTCACCATCACGGAAATCGGTATAACCATCAAACACTACATAATCGACAGGATCACCGAGGAATTTGGCATCACTAGGCAGATACTGGAATTCAGGCAAGATCGGTGCAAACTGTTCCGCCATTTTCCCCTTCAACACCGCCCGACTGGTATTGACACTGCGCTTCTGTGCATCCAGCAAGGCCTGTTTATGTTCCAGTTCCAGCTCGGCAATATACTTTTCATATTCGGCCTGTACCCGACCATTGCGGGTACTGGACAAAATAATGGTGGTGATGACGACGCCAATACAGCCACCGATCAACATTGCAAGCCAAACCGACATAAAACCTTCCTTTTTCTGAATATCGCTATTTAACTGCAACATTAAACTTTTGTCATGTGTAACACACTGGCGCTAAAAAGATGCTAAGGTATGGTTGAATACGAGAGCCAAGTTAAATAAATCTAATTTCATGAAAACCATATTAATCGCAAATCAAAAAGGTGGCTGTGGCAAGACCATGACGGCGATCACGCTCGCTGCCGCACTCTCACAAAAAGGCTATAAGGTCGCGCTGGCCGATGCAGACAACCAGAAATCTTCTTTACAATGGTTAAAGCAGCGTCCGGCGACGGTGACTGGCATTCAGAGTCTGGATTGGCGACATGAAAAATCGATCGGTGAAGCACCAAAAAATCTGGACTATTTAATTATTGATGCGCCTGGTGCGCTGTCAGGTGAACATGCGGAGCAACTGGTCAGCGAAGCGCATGCCATCGTGACGCCGCTGCAACCTTCGTTCTTTGACATTGATAGTACCCGCCGTTTCCTCAAGCATTTGCAAGACATTAAACGCATTCGTAAAGGAAAGGTCCAAATCCTGCTGATTGCCAATCGGGTCAAACCGAACAGTTCCAGCTCTAAAGATATTCAGGACTTCTTTAACAAGATTGAACAGGAACCTGTGGCCTGGATTTCAGAGCGGAGTGCCTATGGTACATTGGCCATGCAGGGCCTCAGTATTTTTGATAAAACCCAGAAAAACTTTGTCAGTATCCAAAGCCAGTGGCAACCGGTGTTAAACCAGTTAGTCGACGATCCCAGTGAATGGTTTTAAATACACTGGTTCCATCATAAAGATGAAACCAGTGAAAGGCTTGGTTCTCGATATCGCTCGATTTAGCAAGCTTTAATGTCTATTCAGGCCTGATAAACGGAGCAGGGTTTTCACTCGGCCCGTCTTTTTCAGCACTTTCATCTTTCAGATTATGCTTCATTTCGTCACGGTCCAGATTTTCAACTGCTTTACGAATATTTTCATTACCATGACTTCCCTCAGGGTTCTGCGAAGTTGCGTTCTGGTCTAAGCTCTGTTGCAATTGCTCGGTGTCTGTGAGCCCTTCAATCTCTTGATAGCTGGCTTTATCGTTATTGAATAGGTTCGCAACGTTGTCATTGGGCTGGGAAACATCGTTAGGATTCGTTTTTGCTTGATTCTGCGATTCTGCTTTTTCAGGTGATTGATTGTGATTATTTGAATAAGCCATCGAACTACTCCTTAAAATTCATTTATGGATGCGTGATGGATTTAATCTAACAATACGCTTTGTAACTCGTTGCCGACTCCTGTATTAAACTCGATAGTAAATGTTGCCAGCGTGAGTTCATGTATTTTGTGCTGAACATTATTTCCTGTTTTTTACATGTATCACCATCGAACGCGCTGACCTTTTAAATTTTATGCTGTTGCTGGAGTAAAACATTTAAAGCTGAAATTACCGAATGAAATTTTACTGTGCAGATTTTTCAGTTAATATGATTTTATTCGCATTTTACTTTTAGAGACGGACGCTTGTGCAACAATACGCTCCCATATTACAACGCGTTTTGCTATTTGGACTGTTCTTTGTCCTGCTCTTTTTGGGATTCAGTATTCTCAAATACTTTATTGTCCCTGTACTTTGGGCGGCCATTATTGCGTATATGACCTGGCCTGTTTATTTATGGGTACAGCGTCGTTTCTTTGGTGAAAACCGTCCTACCCTAAATGCCACACTAATGATTACGCTGGTGATTTTAGTGATCGGAATTCCTTTTATTTTTGCAATCTTCATGTTGCAACTGGAAGGACGCAATTTATATTTTAATTTACAACGTCAACTATTCTCGGGTCATATCCAGATTCCGGACTTTATCAGGAACCTGCCCATCATTGGTAAGGATATCAGCCGTACCGTAAATGAACTCAGCAATGATCCGAACAGCATTACCAAGAATATTGCAGAATGGATTCAAAGCCACTTGAGTTATGGACGTTTTGTGCTGAGTGAAATTAGCCGTAATCTGGTCAAACTGACCTTTGCCATCATGACCCTGTTCTTCTTTTATCGTGACGGGCAAATGATTCTGGCTCAGGTGAGTCGTGCTCTGGAAATGGTAATTGGCCCACGTGTGCATCATTATCTGGACACCATTTCAGAAACTACCCGTGCCGTAGTCTATGGCGTTGGTTTAACTGCAGTGGCACAAGCCCTGCTGGCAGGTCTGAGCTACTTTGTCGCAGGTGTACCGAATCCGATGCTACTTACTATGGTGACTTTTATCCTCGCGCTGATTCCTTTTGGCACACCGGTTTCCTATCTGGGTGTTGGCCTATGGCTCTTTGCGCAAGGCCAAACTATGGAAGCGATTGGGGTGGTGCTGTGGGGTGTATTGATTGTCAGCAGTTCGGATAATGTGATTCGTCCATTGGTGATTTCAGGCGCAACCCAGATTCCGTTTATCCTGATTATGTTTGGGGTACTGGGTGGTATTGCCAGCTTTGGTTTGGTCGGTCTATTCATTGGTCCTGTGATTCTGGCGATTCTATTGGCGATCTGGCGTGAATGGCTGCATGAAAATGTGGATGAACCGGTTGCAACACTGGATGCTCCATCTGAAACCAAATAGGTTTATTTTGTTTAATTTTTTGTCACCAATTGATTAACTTGCTTGCGGGATATCCCAGACTTTGTTTGAATCGTCAAATAAAGATAATTTATAAGGATATCTTCGCAATGACTTTAACGATTCAAAAACTCTCTTTACTGGGCTGTCTGGGCCTGAGTATTGCTGCCTGTTCTTCTGCTGATTTAGATCACAATGCATCAAAAATCCAGACCCAATCAACCACGCAACAACAAAAACAACTGGTACAGGTCTATCAGGTCGATACCAAAGGTGTGGGATCTTCTATTGGTACAGTGGCTTTTCAGGAAACGCCAAAAGGCTTGCTCATCACCCCTGCGCTCGGCAAGCTTTCGCCGGGTGAACATGGTTTCCATATTCATGAAAATGGCTCATGTGAAGCCGCAATGAAAGATGGCAAAATGGGTGCAGCGCTTGCAGCTGGTAGTCATTTGAATCCGAATCAGGCCCCTCATCACGGTACCCCGGAAAATGGTCATTTGGGTGATTTACCGGTTCTGGTTGTAGATGCAAAAGGCTTTGCCACCCAACCTGTGATTGCACCACGTTTAAAACTGGCTGATATTCAGGGTCGGGCCATCATGGTCCATGTCGGTGGCGATAATTATTCTGACTCACCAAAACCTTTAGGTGGTGGCGGAGACCGTATTGCCTGTGGTGTGATTAAATAATTTAAATACTGTGGGTATCTAAAAAGATATCCACAGTTTTGCTGCTGTTTTGAGCAGCATAAAAAAAGCTGAGATATTGATCTCAGCTTTTTTTATTAGTTGATACCTTCTGCTTTACGCTCCAGCATCACCTGTTTTAACACCTTGCGCGGTTGTGCAAACCAGAATCCAATCAGCACCACACTCGCCAGTGCAAAGGCCCAGATATGCACATGGGTATACAGCACCCGTACCAGTTCAATGATGACAAAATAACTGACCATCATCAGCATTGAAACCGCCGCAGCGACCGTCCCTTTTGATACTTCAGAAGACATCAAGGCAAAACGGTACATCACTGAGAAACTGATCCCCTCGCCTAAACTGACCAAGGTCATACCAATCAATAAGCATGACACCAGATAAATGGGCCAGATCACTCCCAGCACCAAGAACAGCGTTCCCAGTAACATGATCGGTAAGCCCATTAAAATGGTTTTACCTAAAGGGAAACGGTCAATAATCTTGATCAGAATCACATTACCGATAATCAGGCCAAAGAACACCGGGAACTGGGCCAAGCCATATTGCACACTGCTGAGCTTTAACTCATCTACCAGAATGATCGGTGACAAGGCGATCCACAGCATTAACGGCATACCGACCAAAGGTAAAGCAATACTTAAACCAAGAAAACGGCGATTGCTAAACACTTTTTTAAAGTCATCCAAGATATAGCTAAATGGCTGTTTCGGCTGTTTGCGACTTTCCTGTGTGGCAGGCATAAATTTCTTTAAACCAAACCAGCTCATGAAAGACACTGCCGCAATGGCGACAAAGCCCCAATGCCATGACACATAATCAATCAGGAAAGCACCCAGTACCGGCCCGAGCAAAGGAGCAAGCAAAGAGATATTGGCCATGAGTGCCATGACCTTGATGGCATCACGCTCTGCAAAGCTTTCCTGAATCGCAGCATAACCCACTGCTGAAATCACCGATAAACCCATGCCTTGCAGGAAACGTAGCGTTAAAAACTGCTCGATATTATGCGTCAGCAAAATCAGTAAACAGCAGATCGTAAAGAAAGCTACACCTGCCAGTAATACTTTTTTTCGTCCCAGCCGGTCTGAAAGCGGGCCAAGTAACCATGCCACACTGGCCCCACCCAACAGGTAGAACGACATGGATGAAGGCGCCCAGGTTGCACTCACGGCAAACTGTTCGGTAATGGCCAGCATGGCTGGCTGAATCAGGTCATTACCGATATAAACCGAAAATTCAAATAGCACTAAAGCTAAAGGAAACATGAGCGTTATACGGTTTAACGTCATGTTCTGATTATTCGTCATCATGTTTTATTCACAAAAATAACCAACTAGTGCCCGTCCCATTTTCAAAAAAAGAAAACAGGATCACGACCACGAGATTTTATGGTTTAGAATTAAATTTTGATTTCATGCCCTAAAAAAGCATGTGATAAATGTGAAAACACCGTATTCACTAGGTGTATATAAGAAAAACAATCTATTTACGTGAGACTGGTAAATGTTTTACCTTTTGGCACAATCGCCAGGCGCAACTTTAGCACTTTTTTAAAATGACAGCAATTTGAATCCATCTTCCACAGCGATTGTGACAATGTGAATAACCTGAAAGTTATCCACATTTTTGAATAGATTTTAGACTGGACAATAGAGTCCCGATCATTATGGGCATAACTCAAACTGGAAAGTTTCGGTATTTTCACCTCTGGCACATTGGTAGCTCTGCTTTTTATTCACAATTTTCCAGACGTCCTGATCGCGCTTTAATTGATATTCGGTACGCACCGCCACCACAGAATCATCTAGTTGCGCCTGTTCCACCGTAATCTGTGCATCGCTTGGATTCTCTGCCGTATTAAACTGCTGATCTATCTTTAGATTATTATCATCGTGAAATAAATTCGGCTGATCCAGTAATACCGCATGCATGGCCGTACTTTTTTGAACTGCCGCTTGTTGTTGCGATTCAGTAATCGATTGATTACATGCGCTGAGGAATAAAGCACATCCCAATATCATTGCAGTTTTATACATTTTGCCCTCTGCACTTCATGTTGCTCATTTATGCTACTATACAAAACTGCATGGTCAGGCAACAAAATGTTATGACGTGCTAGAGATTTGTTGGATTCAACAATCTGCTTATAAATAAACAAATAAATCGAAGATACTGATTTTACGACCTTCATATCACAACAATTTAGGCATGCAGAGATGTCAGATTTTACTAAAAAATTAACTGTTATTTTAATACTGAGCAGTAGCCTGGTTGCCTGTTCAAAACATCCAGATCATGCGGCAAATGAGGCTGCTGTTGCAACTGAAACTGCCGCTGCAGACAGTCAAGCGATTCAGGACAATGCCGCGAAAAATCCGGAACAACTGGTGAGTCAGCAACAAAATGCCTTGGAGCAGAACCGTCAACTGGTTAAAAGTGCCCAACTCCATTTTGAAGTCAAAGACGTATTAAAAACCACATCGGCACTGGAACAGCAGTTATCGCAATACCAAGGCTATATCGAAGAGAAACAGATTAATTATCAAGTCAGTGACCGATCTGAACGGGATCGTATCGATGGCAGTGTCGATATTTATGAAAAAATCACCCCCACGGTACAACTCACGGTCCGTATCCCCAATCAACAGGTTACGCCTTTCCTGAATCAGTTATTACCCTTGATGTTGAACTTTAATAGCCAAAGCTATGAAGCCAAACGTTATGAATTAAAACTGCTTGAAGAAAAACTGAATACCGCCAACCAAAGTAACAGTGCATCAAATGTGGTCAACAACCAATTGCAGCAACTGACCAATCTGGAAGTCAAAGACCGTTTGGCCTATAGCACCATCCGACTAGAGTTTTTCCAGCAAGCGCAAGTGCGCAAGACCCGTGATCTCAATATCAATCGCATTGCAACCTTAGACAGCGATCCTTTACTCAGCCGAATCTGGGAAGCGATTAAAATCGGGCTTTATGGCTTAAGAGAGACGATCATCTGGCTCGTGATGTTATGGCCGTTGTATCTCGCGATTGCAATTTTATGGGGTATTCGCCGTTGCTATAAGGCAAAAAAGTCAAAAGCTGACTAGTTTAATTATTGACTTTTGATCAATAGTATTTTGCTCATTTATGCATTTTTACTCATGAATAGATTTTCTAAAATACGCTCAGTTTTTAGTATCTATTTTTGAGTAATCCCATGAGCAATATTTTAATTATTAACGGCGCGAAAAAGTTTGAACATTCCAATGGTGAATTGAATGACACCCTGACCGAGATGTCTCAAACACATCTAAGCAGCTTAGGTCATCAGGTACAGGTGACGCGTACCGACAGTGACTATGACATTCAGGCCGAAATTGCCAAATATTTATGGGCAGATGTGGTGATTTACCAAATGCCAGGCTGGTGGATGGGTGCACCGTGGACCATGAAAAAATATATTGATGATATCTTCACCATCGGGCATGGTTCACTCTATGCCAGCGACGGTCGCAGCCGTTCAGATGCCTCTAAAAAATATGGTTCAGGTGGTTTAATCCAGGGTAAAAAGTACATGTTGTCTTTAACCTGGAATGCACCGATGGAAGCCTTTACCGATCCTGACCAGTTCTTCCACGGTGTTGGTGTGGATGGTGTTTATCTCCCGTTCCACAAAGCCAATCAATTCCTGGGTATGGAATCGCTTCCAACATTTATTGTCAATGATGTGATCAAGGCACCGAATGTACCAAGCTATCTTGAAGCGTACAAAGCGCATTTAGATCAATTATTTGCAGCACATTAAGCGAGAACAGATCATGCTAATTATTATTGCCGAAATCCGTACCCATGCAGGCGCCGAGCATCGTCAAGCGGTATTAGATGCATTTAAAAAAGTGACGCCAACCGTACTGGCAGAAGATGGCTGTCATGGTTATGAAGCCTTGATTGATCACCTGCCTGCAATTGAGATGCAGACCACTGATGAGAATACCATTGTCATGTTAGAGAAATGGCAAAGTACTGCTCATCTAGAAGCTCACATGCAAACTGCCCATATGCAGCAACATTTTGAAGCAACCAAAGACCATGTGGCTAATGTGAATATTCGTATTCTGGAAAGCGGGATTTAACAGATAACATCATAAATCTGAGTCCGACAAAATATGGAATTATTGAATATTTAAGTCGAACTCAGCTGACGAATAAACGCTTTGTTTTACTGATAGTAATGCTGCTTTAAATGACGGCTATAATCCGTTAAATAAGCTTCCAAACTGGCACGACGATCAGCCTTGGGCATCGATTTTGCTGCCAATTGCTCTATCTTGCTTTCCAACAACTGAAGAATTGCAGCTTGCTCCGCTTGGGGTAGCTGTGCTTTTTCTTGTTGCTGCTTTTTAATTTCCAGATAATCTTCTGCCCAATGACGTAATGGATCATTTACATCCACTTGCGCAAACAGATCGGTAATCAATAATTCAGGCATCTGCTCTTGGGTTGCCAACTCTGCTGACATCAAACCACGAATCGAATAAAACACTTTTTTATAGGTAAAGTTATCCGCGGTTTGCATCACTTTCATTCCACCTTTTGCCAATGATAAATAGTGGTGATACAACGCGCTATAATCAATTCGCTCTAGCAAGCCATCTCGAAAAATTTGCCATTCTGGAAAGGCATTAAAATACACTATATGCGCTCTCACCCACTCTAAAACGGTTGGATTGCTTTTTGTCAGTAGCCCAAACATTTTATCGAGGTCATAAGAAACAAAGTCAAAATCCCCATCCATGATCTCAATCAGATCACGATATTTTTTATAATCAAAATATTGGTCTTTGCTGGGTAGATGAAAACCACGCACATCGTAGTCACTATCAGGACTGGCCATGCCCCATAAACGGCTGCCACTTTCGATATAAAACAGTGGGATATCTTGACGTTGTTGAAACAGTTTTTCGATTTCGTGATGGATATTCATTGCGATGACTACATTATTTAAAAATTTATACTTGTGAGAGACAATACTATTTTATCGTACTCATTAATTTGATTTTAAAAAAATTATCGTTTGATAAAATCAATCTCTATTCAATATAACAAATAGGATCATGCATGCAACTGACTTATGCGGGACAGGTTTTCTTGGTGGTGGTTGCGATCTTGTGTGTCTGGTCTTTTGTGCTGACAAAGTTTTGGCTAAAACGTTTAGCTAAAAATCGCAACAGCAGTAAGTTTGAATTTGCTTATTTATTTGTTGTGGTGTTTAGCATCAGCTCCCTATTTTTCCCTTTTACTTATTGGGTGTCGCAAGCTGTATATGGTTTAGCAACCAAACCGAGCTACGATGCAACTATCGTGAGCTATACCTCTGAATGGGTCGATACCGAACGTACAGATTCCAACGGGCGTAAATACAAAACCAAAACCTTAATGCATACGGCTCAGGTGCAATTCAAAGATGCTCAAAACAGAACATTAGTCGTGGACAATTCAATCCGTTCAGGTGATGTACCTGTAGTCGGAGATCATATTCAAGTCGTTTATGAGGCAGGTGATCAGTCTGCTCAAGAAAAGAGTTGGCGCACAGGTTTACTGTTTGCCGCTACCCTATTTATGCTGTTTATTATGGGCTATATCTTGGTCATGATTATTGCCTATGCTTTGAATCGGAATATGGAGCCTTACAAAGCCTTTGCTAACGCCTTAATTTTTAGAATTACCCTTCCACTCGGCACAATGGTGATGTTTGGGATGCTGTCTTATTCGGTTTTTGCTTATTTCTTTTTGGGCAACCCACAGAATATACCTGTCTGGGCTGTTGCGATTTGTGGCTTCTTTGCACTCTGTCTTTTACCGCTGATTTATCATATTTTGACAGGTTGGAAAGCGTATAGAAGAAAATAGGTATTCCCTCTTTATTCTCCGATTTCTGTTAGATAAGCGATTCCTACACTTTTACCTTGAAAATCCAATATTGAATAATTTTTCATCAAAGAAATTTGATCTAAAAATTGTCCAAATACAATTTCACAGACCAAGAACTCATCCAAAATTTTCTTTTCGTCATCTTTCAGATATAAGCGTATCATATGAGTTGAATCTTCTATTTTCATAAACAAGATCATACTGATATATAAATCATTATTCTTGTTATGAAAATCAACGTAGTCAGCAGCCATGTCTTTGCGATGTAAGCAAATATATCCCTGACAAATCATTTGTTTTTCTATCATTTATTCTTTCCTAATAATAAAAAAAGCGCATCTTTCGATACGCTTTTAGCAGAGCTTGTTTTATTTAATCAAGCATTAAAGATCAAATAATTTGCCCGGGTTCATAATCCCGTTCGGGTCAAACGCCAACTTCAATGCCTTCATATATTCAATTTCTTCAGGCGAACGTGAATATTCCAAATATGGCTTTTTGGTCATACCGACACCATGCTCAGCAGAGATCGAACCATCATATTTTTTCACGGTATCAAACACATATTTATTCACCACCTGACACTTGGCAAAGAACTCATCTTTGGTCAGGTTTTCAGGTTTTAGAATATTTAAGTGCAAGTTACCGTCACCAATATGACCAAACCAGCAGATTTCAAAGTCAGGATAGTTATCTTGAACAATTGCATCAATCTCACGAATAAATGCAGGTACGTGGGTAATTAATACTGAAATGTCATTTTTGTATGGAATAAACGGCGCGATTGATTCCGAAATATCTTCGCGTAAACGCCATAAGCTTTCGACCTGATCAAGGCTCTGGCTCATCACGCCATCCAGCACCCAACCCTGCTCCATACAATGCTCAAAGATTTCCATGGCCTTGTCGACAATTGGCTCATACGGCGCTTCAAACTCAAGCAATACGTAGAATGGGCATTGTGTTTCAAATGGACGTTGTACATGTCCACGATCGAGCACCTTTTGCATCGCAAGTTCACCAAAGAACTCAAATGCGGTTAAGTCAATATCTTTCTGGAATGCATGGAGTACCGGCATCACGGCATCAAAATCAGGTACACCGAGCACCAATACTTGTAAGTTCTGTGGCTGACGCTCAAGCTTGATTTCAGCTTCAGTCACTAGACCCAATGTGCCTTCGCCACCAATAAATAAATGCTGAAGCGAATAACCCGTCGCATTCTTGATCATGCCTTTATTTAAACGCAGGACATCACCTTTACCTGTTACCACGGTCAAGCCAAGCACCCAGTTACGAGTCATGCCGTATTTAATGACTTTAATACCGCCTGCATTGGTGCCGATATTACCGCCAATCTGGCTTGAACCCGCTGAAGCAAAGTCCACTGGATAGTACATGCCTTGTTCTTCGGCATAATTCTGTAATTGCTCGGTCACGACGCCTGCTTGTACGCGTACCATACGATCCGCTGGGTAGAACTCAAGAATCTGGTTCATCTTGTCAAAGCTAATCACGATCTCGCCATTGCTTGCGACCGCGCCCGCAGAAAGGCCGGTACGACCGCCCGATGGGGTAATTGCGACATTAAACTGGTTGGCAAGTTTGACAATGGCCTGCACTTGTTCAGTGCTTGAAGGGAAAACGATGACTGATGGGTTCGGATCAAAATGTTTAGTATGATCACGTCCCCAATTTTCCAAACTGTCGGCATCGGTTTTAATACGGTTTTCACCCACAATTGCCGTTAATTGGGTCAATAACTCAGGTGTTAAAGCGACTGAAGCATTCATCGTTTACAGGCCTAGCAAGAACTAAAGATAGAGCGTCTGGATAACAATACAATATTTTTCAATATTTTAAATTGTAATATCCAACATATGGAAACTCGGCAGAACAGCACAAACCTGAGGGTTTCAGGTTTGACTATCAGATACCTGCATTTTACATAGAAGCAGGCATGGGATAAAGCGCAGGATAAAGATACTGTAATAACAAAATGTGTTTAACCCATAAAATTCAGCTGCAACTGAAAAATTATCAGCAATTCTGCTGTGCTAATTTTAAACCAAATATTTATATCTCAAAGCTGTATGCTATAGTACTGCAACTAAATTTTGGCCTTTGTAGCGGAGCCGTAATGAGCCAACATCTATCACTACCTAAAGACAAAATCCGTTTCCTTCTGTTAGAAGGTGTGCATCAAAATGCCATCGATACCTTAAACGCAGCGGGTTATACCAACATCGACTACCACAAAACTGCGCTTGAAGGCGAAGCTTTGAAAGAAGCGGTTAAAGACGCTCACTTCATTGGTATCCGTTCCCGTACTCAATTGACTGAAGAAATCTTTGCAGCTGCGAACAAACTGATCGCGGTTGGCTGTTTCTGTATTGGTACCAACCAAGTCGATTTAAAAGCGGCAATGTCTCGTGGTATCCCTGTTTTCAACGCACCGTATTCAAATACACGATCGGTTGCAGAACTGGTTCTTGCTGAAACCATTTTGTTACTTCGTCGTGTACCTGAAAAATCGAAAGATACACATGCGGGTGGCTGGAATAAATCTGCGGTGGGTTCGTTTGAAACTCGTGGTAAGACTTTAGGTATCGTCGGTTACGGCTCGATCGGTTCACAACTTTCTGTTTTGGCAGAAAGCTTGGGTATGAAAGTGATCTACTTTGATGCTGTGACTAAATTGCCATTAGGTAATGCACGTCAAGTTGGCTCTTTAGATGAACTTTTAGAAACTGCGGATGTGGTAACTTTACACGTTCCAGATGTTCCATCTACGCGTAACTTCTTCAAGAAAGAACAGTTCGCGAAAATGAAAAAAGGCTCAATCTTCTTGAACGCTGCACGGGGTACCTGTGTGGTGATTGAAGACTTGGCGGATGCGATCAAAGCGGGCCACATTGCAGGCGCAGCGGTTGACGTATTCCCGAAAGAACCAAAAGCCAATGGTGAAGAATTCCAGTCTCCACTTCGTGGCTTAGACAACGTAATCTTAACCCCGCACGTGGGTGGTTCGACCATGGAAGCGCAAGCCAACATCGGTCTGGAAGTTGCTGAAAAATTCGTTGCTTATTCAGATAAAGGTATGACGCTTTCTGCGGTGAACTTCCCAGAAATCGCCTTGCCACTTTCTGATGGTCAGCACCGTTTACTGCACATCCACAAAAACATGCCAGGTGTGTTATCGAAGATCAACACCCTATTCGCTGAACAAGGCATCAACATCTCTGGTCAGTCGTTAATGACCAAAGGTGATATCGGTTACCTGGTGATGGATGTTGACGCATCTGCCTCTCAAGAAGCGCTAGATACCTTGAACCATGTTGAAGGCACCATCCGCGTTCGCGTATTGTTCTAATTTATAATTAGAAATATGCTGAAAAAGCCACAGCTGATGCTGTGGCTTTTTTATGGGCATTTGAATTATTATGTGAATATTATACCGAATGTAAAAAAATAAGATGTCTAGCCCTGTACTGAAAACACCTCTGCATGCTTTATTGCTGTTGTTGATTGCCATGTTATGTGTACAAGGCAGTGGTTCTTTAGCCAAAATCCTGTTTCAAAGCTTTCCTGTATTGACTGTCTCTGCCATGCGCCTATTTTTTGGTGCGATGATTCTGGCTGTGATTTTTAAAATCTGGACCATTAATTTTAAAGTGGTCCGCTGGAAAGCCATTCTGACTTATGGTGTCGCACTGGCAGGCATGAATGCCCTGTTCTATTTATCACTTGAACGTTTACCTCTGGGTTTGGCGGTCGCGTTTGAGTTTATCGGTCCCTTAAGTGTTGCTTTATATCATGCCCGGCAAAAATACGACTTTATCTGGGTCGGTTGTGCCATTCTCGGTCTGGTTTTGCTGTTCCCTTTGCAACAGGCCCAGCAAGGTCTCGACCTGATCGGGGTATTGTTTGCGGTCAGTGCAGGTGCCTGTTGGGCACTGTATATTATTGCCGGACAAAAGCCTTCCGGCATCTCAGGCAATCATACTGTTTGCCTAGGTATGTCGATTGGCATGCTGTGTCTACTGCCTTTCGCGCTCTTCTCAGGCGCAGTCGATCGGGTGCTTGAACTGCCGAATTTATATTATTTTATTGGCCTTGCAATTTTAGCCAGCGCCCTGCCTTTTACCTTGGAAATGATTGCCCTACGGAGTTTAACCCCGCTGAGCTTTGGTACCTTAATGAGTCTGGAACCTGCGGTGGCCGCGCTTTCAGGCTTTATCTTCCTCGGTGAAGTATTACTCTGGAATCAATGGCTTGCTTTGGGTACGATTATCATTGCTTCGATTGGCTGTACCTTTACCACGCAACATGCTCGACAACAAAAAGAGGTGAAATAAAAATGTTGCCCGCTTATCCTCTTTTCTATTGTTTTTTAGGCCAGTCATGAAAAATATCCAGTTGGTTGCTGTGCTGTATATGGTCCTTTCCATGGTGGCGTATCAGATCAGTGCCTCATTCGCCAAGCAATTGATTGCCACACTTGACCCGCTCACTGTGACGATTTTAAGACTATGTTTTGCCACCATTCTGGTTGCAGTGATGTTTCGTTCCTGGAAGATCATTGCCAAATTAAAGGAACTCAAATGGCGAGATTTACTCTGTTATAGCGCTGCCTTGTGCTGTATGAATATTCTGTTTTACACCTCTTTGGGCAAACTGCCTCAAGGGATTGCGGTGGGTTTAGAGTTTATTGGCCCACTCGGTTTAGCCCTACTCTCGATTAAACAGCGCAGTGACTATATTTGGGTGGCATTTGCGATTTTAGGTATTGCTTTAATGGTGCCGTGGCACGATGCCAATGCCCAAAATTTTTCCTATATCGGTGCAGCGTGTGCTCTGAGTGCCGGTTTGTTCTGGGCGCTATATATTTATTTTGGGCATCGTGTCGTCCAGCAAAACATCGGCATGCATGCCCTGACCATTGCCATCGGTTTATCTGCACTGACCCTGCTGCCTTTTGGGCTCTGGAATAATGCGCCTGCGCTGATGGATACCCAATATTGGGGCAAAGCACTGGTGATTGCACTGCTGGCCACAGCAATTCCTTATGCACTGGATTTGATGGCACTGAAACGGCTGACCAAGCTCAGTTATGGGACCCTTTCCAGCCTTGCACCTGCATTAGCAGCCTTAGCGGGTCTAGTCCTGCTGCATGAACGAATCAGCCTGATTCAGTGGGTGGCATTGGCCTGTATTATGGTGGCTTCGATTGGGGTTACCTTACGTGGCAGTCAGACAAGCTAGAACCGCATTATAGAATTTTAGCTTTCGACTCCCCTGTTTTGAGATCGGCTTAAAATGGGCAACTTATTCCACTGTAAATAAGCTGCCTGTACTGACTCTGGATACATTATCCAAAAATGGCATTGACCGTCAGGAAAAATACAGAGGGGCCCAGTAAACAACCCAAGCCAGTATAAAAAGTTGCGACCAGCGCGCCGTAAGGCACCAGACGAACATCGGTACCGGCCAATCCTGCCGCCGTACCGCTGGTTGTACCAGCCAGCCCACCAAAGACCATAGCAGAACGTGGACTCTTCAGGTACATAAACTTCGCCATTAAAGGTGTTCCCACCATAAAAAATACTGCTTTAATCAAACCAATCGCAATTGATAAAGCAATCACATCAGAACTTGCACCAATCGCGGTTCCTGTAATCGGCCCTACAATATAAGTCATTGCACCGGCTCCAATAGTCGTCATAGATACAGGATCTTTATATCCCATAATCCAGGCTACCATCGCACCAATCACAAAAGGCACAATACAACCCAGTATCAGTGCAATGAGACCAATTCTACCGGCCTTTTTGACTTCTTTTACATCAACTTCAAATGCAGTCGAGGCAATGGCCAGATCACGGATCATGGCACCGCCCAATAATGCAAAACCAGAGAAGACGGCAATATCGGAAATACCTTTGGTTCCTTGCGTATAAACGCCGGCAAAATATGCCACCACCAGCCCTAAAGTAATGGCAATTGCAGAGCTTTGCAGCTTTCCTTTGGTCAAATATTTGGAAAGCAGATGCGATACAAATATCATCAAACCTGTGACTGCAAGCGCTGTCACTAACGCATTTTTTGTTAATACAGCAATGATAGCATCCATGATAAACATCCTTTTTTTATTGCTTTGTCAGTTAATTATGATTTTTCAGGCAATTTTTTCCTTTGCCTCAATCGTCCATTCATAGGTCTCATAATCGCCACTAAGTTTATTCAGATAACGGATCACCAGCACTGTACCGATCAGTGATGCGACCGAGACAATCAATCCCAGCATCCCGCCTGAAAGTGCAGCCACGACGTTCTGCCCAGCTGACATTGCCACCACAATCGGAATATACATACCTGACCAGTACAAGATCCCGAACTGTGTCACTTGGGGTAAATAACCTTTTTTTGCCAATAACTCTTTAGAGAGAATCAACAAAATCATTGAAATTGCGACGCCACCGACATTGGCTTTGACACCGATCAACATGCCGAGGGTATTACCCAGATAATCACCGAGTAAGTGACAAATCGCCAAAATTGCTGTTCCATATATAATCATTGTAAATCCCTCATATCCTTGGATTACTTGGTTTTTTTAAATCATATTCCCATAGAAATATGATTTTCCTGTTGTTTTTGCATGGCCATCCGAATGCTATCTATGCGCGTTCCCTGAAATGACAATACGGTTCCATCTTTAAATATCCGGCGTGCAAGTGTGGTAAGTACCGTGCCGGGTAAAGCTTCGACCTGTAACCTGACACCTCGTTCCCATGCAGCCTGAAGCGTACTTTCCCAATCCACAGTACGGCTCATATTAAAAGCCAGATCATCCGCAATCTGTTCTGGCTTGCGCAAGATACGTGCCGTGGTACCACTTAAATAACCAATTTCAGGTTGCTTTAGAGTGACTCCCTCCATCGATGTCGCAAGTTGCAGTGCTTGCTGACTTAATAATTCACAGTGCGATGGCACCGCTACATCCAGTTTCTTTGCCACAACACCCTGCTGTTTCGCCAATCCAGCAACTTGATTCATAGCTTCAAAACGTCCTGAAATAACAATCTGGTTATGCGCATTGATGTTGGCGACATATACCTGTGGCGTTGTTGCCTCAACCTGTTTTATCCATGCCTCAACTGTTGAACGATCTGTACCAAGCAACGCTGTCATGCCATAGCCTGCCGGATAAGCGTTTTGCATGAGTTCACCGCGATAAGCGACCAGACGGACGGCATCTTCGTACGCTAAAACGCCTGCAACCACTGCAGCCGACCAAGCACCAATCGATAGACCCGCAACATAATCCGGTTTTAAGTTTTCAGCACTGAGTAGCGCTGAACTGATTACGCCAGAAATGAGGAGGCACAACTGTACCGCTCGTGTCGATTGCAATGCCGCTGCACTGTCCAGCAGCAACACATTTTCTTTGAGTGCATCCGAGGCACGCTCAAGGTGTTCTTTCACCAGCGTGCTTTGCGGCAGATCATGCAGCATATTGCTTCTTTGCACACCTTGCCCTGGATAAACCCAAATTGAAGCCATGATACCTATTCCCTAATGCCATGGATTTCCGACTAAAACAGCGCCATCGGGCCGTTTTAATAGTACTTTCCCGCTATTCCGTGCCCATTCTTTTAAAGCCAATCCGCCTTGGGGGAGCTGTAACTGAATATCCACATTCAACCCCACTTGTTGAAAATTTTCGAGTAGCTCAATCGCCAGCTGTTTGGCAAAAGGCTGTTCCGTGCGAAGCAGCAAATCGATGTCACTTTGCGCAGTGACGGTTGCAATCCCCGTTGCCAGCTCAAAGCCAAAACTTCCTGTATATCCCCAACATCCTGAAAAGTTTTTCATAATGCTGGAAATGCTCTGTAAGCGTTCTGCCAGATGCTTAAACTGATGTATTGCTACCTGAGTTAATGCTTCTGGCTTGAGTTGTCTGGTGATCGTTGATCGAGACATCACAGCGGCGTATCGTTGATGACGAAACTGACCTCTGATCCCCACCGCAACCTGATCTGCAGCGGTTATGGCCCGGCGAACCACCACCGGATCGCCACGCTGTAATACCGCCTTCACCCACAGCGGTGCATCTTCAGCCAAAGTATCGGCTGACATGCCCCACAATAAATCATGGGCTTCAAGCTGAGCAGTCATGACCATTGCTCACGCAATAATTCACGCACCCGCTTAGACATTTGACGATTTTGGCCGTGAAGTCGATGTTCCAGTCCTCTCGATTGCTCGGCATTAATGGCTTGAAATGCTCGCGCAATTACCTGCTTCGCTAACAAAAGATCATCGTTTGTCGGTTGTTCAGGGTTCTCAACAGATAAAAGTTCAGATAACAAACCCAGTGTTGCATAACTTTCAATGTCATAAGCCATTGGCGGAATGCTTGATGCCAATTGTTCAAGCTCATCCACCGATCTTAAGGTGACACGAGCGGCGGATTCTTTCCCCATGGCATGCACCATAACACCTGAGTCTTTTAAGGCAATCATACGATTGGCTTGATAACCGTGCGCTAAAAAAGCCCCTGACATTGATTTGCCTACCAGTAAACTCACAATAGGATGTCCTGCCAGTCTGGCTCTGGCATAGCTATCTACTGCACCTGCTAATGCTTGATGGATACCCAGCAATTCTTCACGGCGCCCATAAGCCTGACTCGGCACATCTACCACACATAAAATGCCGCGTTTCGTTTCAGTATTTGCATCAGCTTGAATCACTTCATCAACTGCCTTTGCCAAGCTCCAGCCTTCTACCAGCCCAACTTCACCCTGCCGTGCTCGTGGGAACGGATTATTGCTGTCCTGAACCACTGCAATAACACGTACCGCCTGTTGATCAAGCTGTCCGTCCGCCACCCAGACTGAAGCCGGGAAACCTTGAGCCACCTGAAAGCCCTGCGTGACTGCCTTAAACCAGTGTGCGCCTCGAGTAGAGGCTGTTAATGTCTCAACTGCGCTATTCATGCCGATTCTCCCTGATACAAAGCCTGAACCTGTGCTGGCGTGATCTGCTCCGCAGTATCGACTTGTTGTAGCTGAGCTAAATAAAACGGGTAATTTGAACTTCGATGTTGAAGAGGCAAACCTTGCTGCAAATAATCAATCACTTGTTGCCGGATTTTATTGCGGTCATCATCCACATATGCATCGGCCAGACCACTGGCAAAGCGCTGGCTGCCACCGGTAATACTCCAGATAAACGGACGATCTTTGGCGTTATATTCCTGTATGCCCGCTTCTTGCTCAATCACTTGCGGGCCATTGAGTCCCAAACGCCCCTCTTGTGTCATCACGATATAACTGCATAATCCGGCAGCAATCGACATCCCGCCAAAGCAGCCAACGCTCCCCGCGACCACTGCAATCACGGGCTGATACTGACGTAAATTCACGATAGCAGCCTGAATCTCGGCTATTGCAGCCAAACCCAGATTGGCTTCTTGCAAGCGAACACCACCCGTTTCTAACAGTAATACTGCAGCAGTGGGAATGCCTTTGAGGTTGTCTTCTACCGCCAGCTCCAAGGCACCCGCAATTTTGGCGCCACCGACTTCACCCAGGCTCCCGCCTTGGAATAAGCCTTCAATCGAAATTAAAACCACAGGGCGTTGTTGAATAGTGCCCTTGGCAATCACCACCCCGTCATCCGCTTGCGGCACAATATTCTGCTGAATAAGCCAAGGAGACATCACCCGTGCAAATGGATCAAGCAATTCTCGAAAAGAGCCATCATCCAGCAAAGCTTTGGCACGTGCTCTTGCACTCAGCTCAATAAAATCCTGTTTATTGAGCAAATCCTGAATGTCAGTCATGTTCAATCTCCTCGAATGCCTGTTCCAGACGTAAGCGAACCACTCCTGGGGTAGCACCAAAATCATGGATCTCAATATTGACGGCAGGGGGAATCTGCGCCGTAAAAATTCGTTCAAATAAATTCTTCCAGCGGGTCGCACTGCCATCCACCGAAGTGACCACCTGAATAGCGGTTTTTCCGGGCTCTCCAGGTTGCATCAAAATTTCCAGGTCACCCGACCCAACACAACCAACCAAGGCTTGTTTTACAGGGGGTTCTGTGGCTATAAACTCAAAATGAAGTGTTTCCATACTCAAACTCCCGCTTTATTCCTGAAAGAGGATTGCTCAACACGATCGATAAATAATGTCGCGGCCAATAAATCTGCAGCACCGCCAGCGGAGGCTCTCATGCGCAGCAAGTCAATCTCTAAAAAATGTAATGCACGTCGACCTTCCAGACTTGAACTGCCGCCCAGATCCAGTACCTGCTGTGCCCCTTGTTGCATCCGTTTTAAACCCTTGGCGCCTGAACGATAAAGCACGCAGGTATCGCTCAGATCCGTCATCATGGCCAGCAAGGCATCCAAACGCGCAAAGTCTTCTTTCATCGGTTTCTGGCGACTTTGCTTCAGTTGCTTTAGACCTAAATTCACAATGCTCGGAAAGCCTTGTTGTGCCTGTAGCTTTGCACCTGAAATACCTAGTTTTTGCTGTACCTGCTGCCCATGGCTTAAACCCTGCTCGGGAATAAAGCGATCTTCAAGCCGGGCTATCTGCCCTGCCAGCTGACATAATTCAACCGCAGATAAATATTGCTGCTTCGCGCGTGCCAAGGCTGCTGCAGTGACCATTAGGCCCAAGGCCCAGATGGCCCCGCGATGTGTATTGACGCCCTCTGTCGCCAACATCATGGCCTTTTCACCTTGCCGACCAATTTCACCAATCTCTTCACGTAAGGCCAGACATAGGTCAGCATGATGCATGGCTGCTTGAGCCATTGCCTCGAACATGGGCTGTAAACTTTTTGCCGAACGCTCCATTAATGCCAAGGTCAGATCAGCATGCGCCCCACTGCCACGGCGATCAACCAGTGCCGGTTTTGGTGTCAGATTGACTTCATCAATCAGAGCCTCTACCGCCATCTCTGCCAGAAGCTGACTATCGCTGAGGGTTTGATATTGAACTTGTGCCATCATTACCAACTCCTGAATTTTGCAGGGGGTTGATATAAGCCATCTGACCACGTCACCAGGTCGGCAATATTTTTTGCCGCTAACAGCTCACGTGTGGCATCGGTACGGCGAATACCTAAATCCTCAGGGAATACCACTAACCCTTCACGTCTTAATCGCGCCGTGGTTTTCGGATCTTGGCTTAAGCCAATACTGGTCACACCTGCCACCGCAGCAATCATGGCTTGACGCTCTTCCTGGCTACTGGCTTTATACAGATAAGCAATGCCCTCTTCGGTCAGTAGATGAGTGACATCATCGCCATAAATCATGATCGGTGCTAAAGCTAGGCCCGCTGTTTTAGCCACATCAATCGCATCAAGGCGATCTACAAAAGTCGGCTTACCGCCCTCTTGGAAGGTTTCCACCATTTGAACAACTAACTTTTTACCACGTGCCAAATAGGTTTCTGTTTCATTGGCACCTTGCAAACGCATATCCAGCCACGCTGGCGTATCGTGGCGCCGACCGCGTGGATCATGCCCCATGTTTGGTGCACCACCGAAACCTGCCAAACGCCCCTTGGTCACAGTCGAAGAGTGACCCATGCCATCAACCTGCAATGTCGCCCCAATAAACAGATCAACCGCGTATTGACCTGCGAGCTGACACATCATGCGGTTGGAACGTAACGCACCATCACGGCCGGTAAAGAAAACGTCAGGGCGAGCAGCAACATAATTTTCCATACCCAGCTCGGTACCGAAGCAATGCACGCTTTCAACCCAGCCTGTTTCGATGGCTGGAATCAGGGTTGGGTGTGGATTCAGTGTCCAGTTCCGACAGATTTTCCCTTTTAATCCTAAAGACTCACCGTAGGTGGGTAAAATCAGTTCAATCGCCGCGGTATTAAAACCAATGCCATGATTTAACGATTGCACATTATGCTTTTCATAAATACCGCGAATCGCCATCATCGCCATGAGCACATGCACAGGCTTGATATGTTTTGGGTCCCGGGTAAATAGCGGTTCGATATAAAAAGGCTGGTCTGCCACCACCACATAATCCACCCAGGAGGCAGGAATATCGACACGTGGCAGCTCTGAAACATCGTCGACCAGTTCATTGACCTGAACAATGACAATGCCGTCGCTAAATGCTGCAGGTTCAATCAACGCAGGAGAATCTTCAGTACTTGGACCGGTATAGATATTGCCTTGACGATCTGCCATAAAGCCTGCAGAGAGCACCACGTTGGGAATCAGATCGACCACAAGACGTGAATACAGTTCAATATAAGTGTGAATTGCACCCACTTCTAACAGGCCATCTTCAATCAGCTGACTGATTCTTAAACTCTGCGGGCCCGCAAAAGAAAAATCCAGCTTAAGCGCAATGCCTTTTTCAAACAGATCAAGATGTTCTGAACGGCCTACACTCGGCATGATCATATGCAGATCATGCAATACATCCGGATTGGTTTGCGCTAAAGAACGTGATAAAAAATCGGCCTGTTTCTGGTTATTGCCTTCGAGTACCACTTTATCACCGGGTGTGATCAGTGTTTCTAGGACTTTAATAATGTCTGAGGTGGGAATGACGACACCATCGGTGTACGACTTGACCATATCCAGCTTGAGTTGTTTGGCCTGACGTCGCTTGTTCCATAGCCCTTGTTTATTCTGAACTGAACCTTCCATGTATGCTTACCTATAGATCACAGTTTTATTCTGAATCTATAAAAGCGCTTTATGAAATTTTGATCAATCAACCTACTGTGCTAGTTATTAACCTCAGGTTAATGATTGCTGAGCAAGGAGGATAATCCTAGGGTGGATAGTCTCGATGATGAATCAGCTTCCACTCAAAATTTGATAGCCCAAACGGCAAATCAAGATACTCACCAGAATCAGGAATAAAATACGGATAAAGCCACTGCCATATTTTAAAGCCAAGCGGACCCCCAATAATGAACCGGCAATATTGGCAACCGCCATCATCAAGCCTAATTCAAACAGCACATGACCGGTTGGAATGAAGAAGCTTAATGCCGCCAGATTGGTCATTAGATTGCCAATCTTTGCCAATGCCGAGGCATGTAAAAAATCGACCTGTAGAAAACGAATAAAAAAGAAAATAAAAAAACTGCCTGTACCCGGGCCAAAAATACCATCATAGAAACCAATGGCTAAACTACCGATTGCAGCAAGCAGCAGTAACTTTGGGGTAATCTGCTGATCAACATGGACTTGCCCAAACTGCTTTTTGGCGAAGGTATAAATCGCGATCACAATCAGCATGACCAAGACAATCGGTCTTAAGATATGAGTGGGGATCAGAGAGACACAGGCGGCACCAATAAAGGAACTGATAAAGGCAAACAGCGCAATCACGCCTAACAGCGACCACTGCAATTTCACCCGACGTACAAATGAAAATGCAGCCGAGCCTGTCCCACAAATAGAAGCCAGTTTATTAGTACCAAATAAGGTGGCTGGCGCGGTCTGTGGTAAAGCACCCATCAATGCGGGAATCTGAATCAACCCACCTCCACCGACGGCGGCATCAATGGTTCCGGCACAAAAAGCAAAGAACACCAGTGTCAGAATCAGTTCCCAATCCATGGACAATATCCTTATAGATTTAACAAACGTTTAGGGACCAGACGTTTTTTATCAGTGATTTCAGCCAGACCCAGGCAACGTTCGCCATCAAACACCAGCACTTCAGGCGCAGCTTCATGATCAATATTGCTTTCCTGACCATTGCCAAAATATTTTTCACGGCCTTCCGGCAATTGCACACGCGGGAAATGCTCGATGGGTGCATACACGGGTAACAATAACGCATCACGCTGTTCTTGGGTCAGACTTTCAAGATACTCAATGGTATAACCTGGATTAATCTCAAAATGTCCGGTTTGGGTACGATGTAACTTGGTGAGGTGTCCACCGCAACCCAAAGCTTCACCAATATCTTCACCCAATACGCGAATATAGGTACCTTTCGAACAGGTCACATCCAGCGTCAGGCTATCTTCGGTAAAATCCACCAGAGTTAAATCATAAATGGTTACTGGACGTGCTTCACGTTCAATCTCAATCCCTTTGCGCGCCAGTTCATACAATGGACGACCTTCACGCTTCAATGCTGAATACATCGGCGGAACTTGCTGAATATCGCCTCTGAACTGTGCCAGCACCTGCTCAATACCTTCTGCCGTTAAAGCTGGTACTTCTCTCTGCTGGAGAATTTCACCTTCAACATCACCCGTCGCCGTGGTTTGTCCTAACTTGACCGTGGTTTGATAACGTTTGGTTGAATCGAGTAAATAATGTGAAAATTTGGTCGCTTCCCCCAAACAGATCGGCAATAACCCGGTCGCCAATGGATCAAGTGCCCCTGTATGGCCCGCCTTTTGCGCATTAAACAGACGACGCACCTTTTGTAGTGCCGAGTTAGAACTTAAACCTAAAGGTTTGTTTAATAGGAATACACCGCTTAAATGACGGTAAGCACTTTTTTTCATAAAAAGAAAAGTCAAAGCATAAAGACCTATTTTAGCAAAACTAGGTCGAGGATTTAGAAAAGGATTGGCTTTTAAGCACAAACAGGCATAAAAAAATGCGCCAAAGGCGCATTTTTTTGCTTTACAACAAAGTTAAAATTAACCTTGTTTACGAGCTGGTAACTTTTCACGAATACGTGCAGCTTTACCAGACAACTCGCGTAGGTAGTAAAGTTTAGCACGACGAACGTCACCACGACGTTTCACTTCGATCTTAGCAACGATTGGAGAGTGAGTTTGGAAAACACGCTCAACACCAACACCGCTAGAGATTTTACGAACTGTGAAAGCAGAGTTTAAACCACGGTTTTTCTTCGCGATTACAACACCTTCAAATGCTTGAAGACGCTCACGGTCACCCTCTTTTACTTTAACTTGAACGATAACTGTATCGCCCGGTGCAAAAGCAGGGATGTCTGATTTTAACTGTGCATTTTCAACAGCTTGAACTAAAGGATGTTTACCACTCATGTGGAATCTCCAATATGTGCGGGAGAGAAGAGGTCTCTGACGCCGCTGGGAATAGAGGCTAAAGCGCATATTTCCCGTTTAACTTTCCCCTTAAGACGGAAGTCCTAAAGAGCCTATTTTTAACTTAAACCAAGTTTAAGTAGAACTCGAAGCAAAGCTTCTCGTTGGGTGCGAAGATCAACTGATAGCAGTTTAACCTTTCGAATTTTTTAACCATTTCATTTGCTGTTTGCTCAACGCTACTTTTTCAACCAGTTCAGGTCGACGATCTAAAGTCCGTTGATAACGCTGCAAAAAACGCCATTTCTCAATATTGGCATGATGTCCTGATTTAAGTACCTCAGGCACATCCAGCCCTTCGAAATGGTCAGGCTTGGTATATTGTGGACAATCCAGCAGACCATCCACAAAAGAATCTTGGATCGCAGATTGCTCGTCAGTCATGACATTCGGCAAACGGCGAATAATACTATCCAGCAACACCATGGCAGGAAGTTCACCACCCGATAAAACGTAATCCCCGATTGACCATTCCTGATCAACATAATGCTGGATTAAACGCTCATCGACACCCTCATAACGTCCACACAATACAATCAAACCATCATAATCAACGAATTGTTGTACTGCCTGCTCATTTAAGGTTTTGCCTTGCGGTGACATATACACCACTGGGGCATGAACACAGCCTGCTTGTGAAGCAAGTTGTTTGGCATGATTAATTGCTTTTGCCAAAGGCTCAGCCATCATCACCATACCAGGGCCACCACCGAAAGGACGTTCGTCCACCCGTTTGTAATTGCCCTCAGCAAAATCTCGTGGGTTAATGCAAGTCACTTGCACGATGTCACGCTTTGCTGCACGTCCGCTAATCCCGTACGCTGTAATCGCTTCAAACATTTCAGGAAACAATGTGATGACTGCAAAAAACACCGCAGACTCCTCTATTTTCCTGCTGCGCTACTTTCCCCAAAAGGATTAGTAGTCTACGCCCCAATTGACGTAAATACGACCAGCTTCAAGATCAACGCGTTGTACCACATCTTTATGCCACGGAATCATTCGCTCTTCAGCATCAACACTATCAGCAGTCGCTTTGACCACCATGACATCATTGGCACCGGTTTCAAACAGTTCGTAGATTTGACCGAGATTGACTTCCTGTTCTTCATCATCAAGACCTAACACCGTTAGACCTTTAAGATCAGACCAGTAGTACTCGTCTACATCTGCTTTTGGAAGCTGAGATTTGGCAATCCAGATATTTGCGCCAACCAGATTTTCTGCACCCGTGCGATCATTTACGCCTTTTAATGCAACAACCAAGCCTTTGCCATGTGGTTTCCAACGTTTCACATCTATGGTTTGCCAACCTGCCTTGGTCTCAATGTACCAAGGAAGGTAGTCAAACATATTACTCATAGGTTCAGTATTTGAATAAACCCAGAGCCACCCATTCAATCCATAAGCTGAACGTAACTGTCCAATCTGAATACGATCTTCTGGCACATTCTGTGTCGATGTCATGGGCTACCTACTACAATTACGCAGCAGTTGCAGCTTTTTTAGCTTGAGCAGCTAAAGAAGCAACGCGCTCTGAAGGTTGAGCACCTTGAGCAACCCAGTGAGCAAAACGGTCAGCGTCTAAACGAACTTTTTCAGCTTTACCTTGTGCAGTTGGGTTAAAGAAACCAATACGTTCGATGAAACGACCGTCACGTGCGTTACGGCTATCAGTTACAACGATTTGATAGAATGGACGTTTTTTTGCACCACCGCGCGCTAAACGAATAACAACCATGAGAACAACCTTATAATTTTTACGGATTATCCCTGCGCCGACCATCGGCAACACTTCAAACCCCTTTCATAGAGGGCGATATTCTACGTTAAATCAACTCTGAAATAAAGATTATTTTTCGGCTTATCCACAGCTTTGAATTTAATTGATAAAATCTGCCGGCTTACCAGTCTTCCTGCCCGAGTCCACAAGCTTGAGCGGTTATATTTGCAGGTGTTTTGGTCTTACATTTAATTCCCGCACTGGTCAAAAGCAAGGAATAATTTCGGGGGTTTTCACTCACCGTTGTTAAAGCCCATGTTTGCGCATTCAGCGTTAAGGTCATGGTAAATTTCTGCTTGCCACTGCTTGCATCCAAAGGTAACAACAGGCTGTTATTGCTTGCACTCGCTACCGAATAATAGGGTCCCTGATTGGTCGAGGTGCCTTTTAGCACAAAACCATCGTAACTAAAGTTACGTGCCCGATGCTTTTCCAGCAGTTCTGCAACCTTAAGCATCTCCTGTTGTGCCGTAGACAGTTCCGCACGACGGATATAGACCTCATAACTCGGTATCGCGATCGCTGCAATAATTGCAACAATCGCCACCGTAATCATCAGTTCAATCAAAGTGAAGCCCGTAGCTTTAATTAATCTACTTTCGTCGCAGGAAGGAGAGTGCATATCTCTCCTACCCTTTAGGGCAACATAATAATATCGCTTCCTTTTATTCATTACGTTCATACCAAGTCAGTGGAACCAGTTGGCGACGCATGGTATTCGCAGATAATTTGCTACTTCCGATTTTATCCTTGGCATTCGGATTAAGTAACTGACGGGTAATTCCATTTTTGTCATTGAGTCCGATACCTGCGCCCACCATCGATTCAACAATTCCATGCCCGGCGCCAAAGCTCATCGTGCTATCTTTGACATCTTGTTCACAAACCCCAAAAGGTAAGCAATAACGTTGCACTGTCGTAGCACCATTGGCTTGAATTTTACAACCATTCCCTGCAGTAGTATTTGGATTATAAACACTGACATAGAGACTCTTGTTCATCACCACCATTTCGCCCAGAACTTTACTTCCGGTCTGGCTGCTTAAAGCCGTCTCATTCCCCTGGTCATCCAGCTCTTTTCCAACAACGCTATTGGCTTGTACATACCAGCCATTTGGAATCATGGCCTTGACTTGCACCAGATTTTTGCCTTTTAGATCACTGGCTGTCAGCATCGCTTTAAGATCCGTTGCCAAAAGTTTTGGCGTGCTACTACTATTACCGATCGAAAAGTTGCTGCGCACCACATCCTGATCAAAAATATTATAAACCGTACTACTTGAGTTCTTATCGCTATATGGCAGGCTGCGGTTTCCTGAGGCGATACTCACCACGGCAAGAGGTTGCTCATAACCGTAGACACTAAAGTTTGGTGCTTCATAGAAACGGCTATTGCTATCTTTAAACAGCATCGTATAACTGCCACATCCGCTATCTTTGGTTCCAAGATCCTTATTCAAATCGATCCGCCAGACTTGTCCTCCCAAGTCACCAAAATAAAGATGATCAGCCAGTCCATCTCCGTCTCGGTCCACTGCATTGATCCGGCTCACCACACTATATAAGTCTTTCATTTTCATGCCATGATTGCTATCTCCAGAACCACATGATGTGCTTTGATTATCGCCGCCTGCATACCAGATCAGGTCACCATTGTCTGCATCGAACATATATACCATACGTCCTTTGGTTGCATTGGTAATCACGGGTGCGGTTTTTTCATATTCCATATCATAGCCACCGCCAACAACCATGACACGTTTTGCTGCACCGTTATACATAATGCTGGTAATGGTCGGTTTAGACCAGCTTTGCCCCATCGCAGCTAAAGCCGTATTGGTGGTGGTTTTATAAGACCCATCAGCTTGCAGGCTAATAATGCGATTACGATCCGGATCAATATGAAATTTAAGTTTGGGTTGACTGATGTCGCTGAGATCCAGGGCGTAATAACTGCGTCCTCCCATACGTAAACCACCATAGGCGATTTGCTTACCTTTCGCGACAACTTTACCATCGCTCTTGATCTCGCCCACAGTCGCGACAATCTCACTGCTGACGCTACCACTACTCACCGCTTTCATGCCGTAAGCGTATTCGCTATACATGGTCCAAGCGCCATCGACCCCATAAGCCATATCAGCTTTTACACCCGCTGGCTTTTCCAGAAATGCTTTGCTTTGCTGGGTATTTTCCAGCATTTCATTCGGTACAAAAGCAAAACTTTCTTCACCGGTTTTGGCATCAACCACATGTAAAACACCTTGGGTGGTGCCAAATAACATATAGTCCTTACGCTCTTTTACACTGTTGTCTGCATTAAAGACCGCTTCCTGAGTCAATTTAACCGGTGTGGAATGCAGGTTCATACCCACTTTCCAGTTGGTCCGGTTTGCTTCTGTCAGATCTGCTGTAGTTGCGGCATTCCCCACGTTATATCCCAACAGATTCATCAGCAGATAACCTTTATCATCGGAACGGGCTGTTGTAGCGGAGCCACATTTGATGTCCAGATATTTATTATTAATTGTCTTTAAGGCACCCACTTCAGTGAATTGATAGGCGGTGGTATTGTCAATTTGCTGACAGTCGCGATTGATCAGGACTTTACGCTCTGTAATGATCGGCTTGGTCGGATCTGAATTATCGGTTTTATTTTTCAGATTTTTAAGTTTGGCAAGTAACCCGCCCTTATTCCAGTCCTGTACATCATAGCTGTTTGCTGAAATATCCCAGGCATCTTTCAGCTTATTCACCGAGTTGTCTGTTTCAACGTAGTATTTTTTGAAGTTCCCGATCCAACTGGCTTTTTCAGTCGGTTCAAACATACTTTTATAAACATCGTTACTCATGCGATAAGGCGTAAGCGGATCTTCAGGTATCGTCTGCAACCCGATCGGATCACCATCGGTTACACCTAAATTATCGTGAAAATCCTTAATACTTTGCGCAATATTCTGGCTATTGGCTGCGTTATACCACCCCCCACCACCAATCACACCCCAACGCGCCATATTCTTGATGTCTTCTGGATTACGCGGTAATAAACGATCTAACAAACTGGTAATTCCTGTGGTCAGGCCACTTCCAATCAGACTATTTGGTAATAAACCATCCAAGAGGGAACCAGTTACGCCCAGCAAATCTCTTACCGCTTTAGGCACAATACCTGTTAACAACTGATCCTGTGCAACATTGGTAGTTGAAATCTGGGTTAGGCCTTTCGTATCCGTGCTATTTTCTTGTCCAGCGATATATTCAGGAAGTTGTAAGAAAGAGCGATCAAGACCAATCACGGCCGTCTTAATTGGATTGGTTTTTAATGCACGAATATCACGTGCATAGGCGCCGATACACTGCCATGTCGCAAAGTCAGTATTGTCATTTGAGTTCTTGTTATTACCAAGCGTGGTCGACTTCAAATCTGTTGAATTACATCTAAAACTCCAACTATCATTCAAACGGCCATCTTTATATTGAACATTTAAACTCTGAGAGTTATCCAAAGAGCGCGCCATTAAACGTTCCATTGCGACCTTAGTCGCTTCGGATTGGCTGCCTTTAGGTTGTAATAAAGAGTCAGTTAAAGTCGGTGCTATTGTCGGTACGCCACCCGCAATGACCATTAAGCCATTGGCATCGCATTGTGGGGCAGTTGAAGGTGCTTGATAAAAATTACCGTTACTTTTAATCAGTGGATTAATTGTACTGTTATTCTTTTGGCTATCCGTAAAACCGCTATATTTCGCATTTACATCAGAGCGATATTCATAATATATCTCTTGTGATCCTACACTTAATATCCCTAACACATTGAGCAAATTCGCATCAACAGATTTATAGCCATTCGTATCTAGACTACCTAGACCTAAAAACCCAACATCATCCCAAGTTGCACATGTTGTACCATCTGTCTCCCATCCAGTACATTTATAACTAGTTGGAATTCCCAACCCTCCTATTTTAAGAAGATAATTGCGTTTTCCATATTGTCTTGCTCCAGTCCCTTTGGTGGTATTGCCAAGTAAATAAGCTCCTGTTTCTGCATAGGTACTTGCCATTGGATTGTTACCACCTAGCCCCAGCATATTCAAAACATCTTTTAATGCATTGTTAGTGTTTTCTAAATTTAAGAGTTCACCCACTGCATCAAATGGATTCTTTAAAACTCGCCCAAGCGTTGCAACCACATCATTAAGCAAACCACCCACCAGTTTAGGAACAATCGTCAATAAACTTTGCAGATTAAACTCACCTTTTGAGTCCATATTGGCGCTGGCAATATAATCAATGATGTGCTGACGATGACTCTGTGTTTTTCCGTTATAGGTATAGACATCACTCAGCAATTTAGGCTCAAATACAATTGCCCCAGCACGATCATTGGCAATATGGTTATAAGGTGAAATTGATAAACCGACCATAGTACTATCAGGTATCCGCTCCATATCTGGCAGACCCGCCTCACCCTTCTTACCTTTTAACACATCAGTCAGCGCCATACGGACGCGGGAGTTTTTATCGTAGCAGCGATAAATTCCCACAGTAGATGAATTGGTAATGGATTTGAGTAAACTAATATCAATCAACGGATCGCAGGTTTCACGAATATACTGTTCTGCCGATAAACCTGTTTTTACCCCTAATAGACCATTCAATAAATTATCTAACAGCTTGACGGTTGCATCTGTTGTTACGACCGTACAGGATTGGCGCGGGAATGGATACGTCGTATTCGGCTGTTCGGTTTTGATTTCAGCAATAGAATCTAAAATTCCTTGTCCCTGTCCATTGCCGAGCACACCTTTCAAAATCGCCTGATTAATCAGATCAGTGGCTTCTTTTGTGACATTAATGAGATCGGTCTGACCCGCAATTTTTATACCGAGATTTAATCCATTTTTACCCAGTACATCGGTGACACCTTGATCAACACAGAGTGGATAGTCTTTCACCAGGTCTAATAATCCTGCTCCGCCCATACTACGAGACTGGTCCACCATCAGCATTAAACGTTTTTTATTGCCAGCGGCAGGTTGATAAATTTCAATATCACTGGCTGATGCCACCGATGAAAGAATGAGAAGGCTGGACAACACCGTACAGCTTAACAACAAGCCTTTAACTTTATTCTTGTGCTGACCTTCATATCTTTCTAGTCTCTTCATCTTGTTATTATTCATGGCATTTCTCCCTTATGAACCTGTTGGTTCAAAGTCAGACAAGAAACGATATTCTGCGACTTGTATGTTATATATCGGTTTTTCTGTATTTTTTTTAAGACAGCTGGCAACCTCATTGATACCTTTATTATCTATGCTCTTGGTTAGGCAACCTTTGTCAGGATCATTGTCTGCTTTAAATAAAGCATCAGCCGTTAACAACCCTTGCATCACCGACACCACATAGACACGCAAGCGAATATTGTTCTCAGTCTTTGCCCCTGTTACCTCTGTCCCACGGGATAGATCAGCAAAAGGTTGGGTAGGTGTTAACTGTCTTTTGATATAGACCTGAGTCACCACCTGTTTACGGCCACTTGAGGTTTTTGCCGAGGTTTCAGTACATGCACCCGCACCAGAGCTATTAATGTTAAAAGATTGGCTGTTTAGCCGATAACCCGCTTTACTCAAGGCAAAGGGATCTGCTCCTGAAAAGCAAAATACCAGCTCTGCATCTTTGTTATTTTCATTTTTAAAGAATCCGACTACACCATTTGCAGAAGCAAGATTTTGCTGCGTGTTTGGATCTTGAAAATACATCAGGGCTGCATCCGCATTCTGGGCCAGCAAAGTCTGGATCTGATGATTACTCACCAGCTTTAATGAACTGATACTTTGACGTATCGCCAGTGTCCCAATAATCGTAATCATTAATAAAATCATGAGTACAACAATAAGTGTCGCACCACGTTGAGCCTGAATCATGTTCCAGTCCCCCCATTTGTACAGGTTGTGGTTTTGCTGCTATCACAACCTTCTGAAACCCACCCCATTGCATTGCGTAAAGAGACGGTTTGATTCACGACCTGACGTAAATAATTATCCTGATAGGCCGGTATCAGCTTGACGGAAGTCCCCAAGACCTGAAATGGTTCTTTATTGCGTTCTTTAATAATCGACTGGTTGCCCGTTTTGTCATCAGAACGAACCAATACGCCTAATTGAATGGCATGGACATGCGGTCGGACAAGTTGTGTTATCCCATCAATATTTTTTGAAGTTGCTTTTAAAGCCATATAGTTTTTAATATCGGCATAAGCCAAGGTACTGTTGGCACTATTGAGATCACCGTCCATATACCCCAAACGCACCTGAAAGAAATCGACATTGGGTAAAATCACCTGACTGCCTGCCCAGGCAAGTTTCAAACGATCTGTTGAGGTTTTTGCATCAAGTGAAGCCTGACGATATTGGGCTGCCTGACAGCGTAGGGATTGACGTGAATCCTTTGCGGTTGATCCTACATAATAACGCTGTACCACAAATGTCCCGCTACTCACGTCTTTGCCCGAGCAGTCCAGTCCGCCTTGGGGTGCTTGGTAACGGATGAGTAACTGGTCATTGGTCAGCCCCGTCACATTAGCATTGCCAAAACTGCTAAGCTGGTTATTGGCAAAGCAATCTGCACAATTCAGATCAATTTTTTCACCGACATTGCTTGAAGTCAGCAAAATTCCGGCATAACCAATCTGGTCATTGACTGCGGGTACAGGTGAGCTCAGATTGGCTTTACGGATATCATCTACAATAAAATTCAGGCCTAAACTGGCGTTGTCCTGAATATGTGCCATGGCTTTTTGCAATTTATAACTGGTGATTCCGGTAATAAAGAGTTGAATGGCCGCTGCAACAATCAATAGCCCTAAAGTGATTGAGATCATCAGCTCAATCAGGGTAAAGCCAGATTGGCTGTTGCTATAGGATTTACAGTCTGCGAGGCTTTTATCCATGTTAATACGCCTCCAGAAACAGACAGTGTGATCCTGAAACATAAGCCCCATCTTTAATACATGAGGCAATTCCATCATTTCCTGCCAGATTGGTTTCATCCCAGGCGACATAAATACATTGTCGGTTATTACCTGTTGGGCATTGATCTACAGCAAGATTCATCCCGCTGTCTTTGGCTTGTAGGGCCGCATTCTGTAAATCCTGTATCACGATTTTTTCAGGTTTATCCGCTACATTTGATACTGACGCTTTTGGGACTTCTACCGCTGCAACCTTATATTTTCCAGCCCGGGTCGCCTGTGGATTGGCACGCATTTTCTCTGCCAGATCACGTGCAATGGTTAAGGCAATCACCTGTTTATTGGCCTCCAGACTGGAATCCACTGCCCGTAGTTGCAAGGCCGCAAAACCCAATACGCTGATCGCCAATAAGACCAGCGCGACCAAGACTTCGACCAGCCCCACACCTTGTTGTTTTATCTTCATGGGCAGGCTCCTTCCGTGATAATGGTATCCCCGATTACCCCCACCCGAACACAATAGGAAAGGCCTTGTCGCTCCAACACAAAGTCTTTTTGTGCAGCAATACTGCCATTCGTTCTAAAACTGAGACTTGTCGCAGAGGCATTGGTTTGAGACACGCCATTTTCTAAACGGGCAATAAAAATGCGTTGTGTTTCAGTTTTGGGAATCGCAATTGCAGTTGCACAGTCTTCGAGTGATAAAGATGCCAGACATAGGCCGGTAGTCTGGCGAAGTAAAACGGCTTGGCTTCTTGCTTCTGACACCTTCATAGTCAGCTCACGTACCGAGGACTCTAACTTTTGGCGGTTATACATGGCAGCAAATGAAGGAGCTGCCATTAAAGCAATGATTGCCAAAACAGCGATGGTGATGATCAGTTCAATCATCGTAAATCCCGAGCGAGGTTTAACCTGTGCACAAGATAAAGAGAGATGCTCCACGTCGTAATGGGCTTGTTGCATATAGTCCTCCATATGCACAAATCTTTTTGTTGTAACAGCGCTCTCAAGTATTTTAAGTAAGTAAAATCAATTCATTATATAAATGAGAGAAGCACTATTTTTTCGTGATTGTTTTCATGTTTAGTTATCAATTTCAACCTAAAATACACGAAAAGCTACCATTAGGGGATAAAAGGTATAGAACAGCAGATAAGTGATAATTTGATCACATTTACTTGTTATTATTGTTAATAATGTTAAATGAATTAAAAAAAAGTATTTATAAAAAAAGCAAACCGCTAGGATTTGCTTTTTTATGAAGCTATTACAGTTATAAGGCTAACGACCATCCCAGTTGCTGGTTGCAGAGGGAACACAGGCCGTACCACTATTCTTATCAGAGCCTTTGGTCCAGCAGCGCTGTCCGCGGTTATTTAAAACCAGATGACCATCGCCAGTTTGTGTTCCTGTGGGGGTTGCGGTCAAAGTCCATGTGCCTGCAGCTACATCAGACAACTGTAAATTATATAAAGTTAATCCAGTCTGGGGACTTAGACCATTGTGATGAATATCATCCAAAGAAATCGGCACCCCATTTTTTAGAAATGTAAAATTGATAACCTTATAACGCTGTAAACGAGCAGCAATATCAAGCATTTCACTTTCCACTGCCACACGTTTAGTCTTTCTTACATATTCATTGTAAGAGGGATACGCAATCGCAGCCAGTATGCCAATCACCGCAACAACGATCATTATTTCAATCAGGGTAAAACCAAGGCTCTTACCAGTTTTCACTATCTGCTCCACAAGGATTCGTTGATGATAATTTTGTGCTGGTCAATACTTCAGACCCAATGAGTTTATCTTTTGTTCTACAGCGAACACCTCCACTTGTTAAGAGATAACTATAATTTTGGTCTTGTAGAGCATTGCACGTGGTACATCCTGATCCATAATTTACTGTAGAGTTCGCTTCCGCCAATATCACCCATCCTTGTCCTAAAGCATTGGTATCATTCAATGCTACTGTAGGCACAGTAGCATCTCTAACAAGTATCGTATATTTTTTTTGCGAACCAACGGTACTAACAGGAACGGCCATAGAAGTCGTTGTAAAACCTCTATAATTTAAATTACGTGCTTTATGTTGCTCTAGTAAAGTCGCTAAACGCTGCATTTCATGCTCTGCCTGAGAGGCTGCACCACGACGCGCAAACTGCTGATAACTCGGTATGACAATTGCAGCGAGGATAGCAATAATTATCAACACCACCATTAACTCAATCAAGGTAAAACCTTTATGTTTCATAAAAGTCTCCTCATTAACGCTCATACCAACGTTGAGAAACAAATTTAGTTTTACCCTTATACTTTCTCAGTGTTTTATCAGTTGCTAGATTGAGAACCATTCCTCGATCTCGGTTTATGCCACCAAAGCTAATACCAACATTCCCTTTACCCAAGAAAATCTCATCATCTCCGCTCCCTGAGCCGGAACCACTGCTTACAGGTTTACATGCAGCATCGCCATAAGGTAAACAGAATAATTTTGAATTACTTTCGCCACGCACCCCTCCATAACAATCAACATCTTCAATATCCTTGGAGGAGTCAAAAATACTTACATACAAGTCACTATCGATTGCTACAGAATCATTCAATATCCGCTTTTGAGTACCGAGTGGATAATACCACCCCCCATTACTCAATGCTGTCTCTACAGTTCCAGACGTATTTTTTACAAGTTTTTTCCCTGTTGCACCACCTGGCTTAATATCATGTGTATATAACTCACTCTCTGATAAAACAGGCAAGTTACGACGGGTAACATCCTTGTCATATACCACATAAACCGCATCCGCATCATTAGTTGTAGCAGACATTGGATAGCTCACATTTCCAGAACCAATACTGATAGCTGCAAATAAACCACCAGATGGTATGCTGTGTATGGTAAATGCAGGTGTATTATAAAAACGAGGAGGTTTCGTTTCTCCGGACATATCTAAGATACGTACGACACGTGTAGCAAAGTTTTCCCCATCTGTTGCAACACCTGCTTTAGTAGAAGCATTTAAATCCACGCGCCAAACCTGCCCACCTAGATCACCAAAATAAAGATGATCAACAAGCCCATCACTATTACGGTCAACTGTTTTGATGCTACTTACTACACTACGCTTCATGTCAGCAGCATATGTTTTATTCGCTGCTGTATTAGAAGAACCCGCGTTTGCACTCGTCCACCACAATAAACTGCCATCGTTGGCATCAAACATGTATACCCCGGCCCCCTGATCAATATAGCTAGATGAAGGCAGGTAGTCGGCCGAATTCTCATAATTCGTATCGTATCCACCGCCAACAAACATGACGAGTTTACGTTTTCCTTGCCAATTTACCCATGCAATCGATGGCTTCGACCAGCTTTGTCCCATACAACCTAATCCATTGCTAGCACTACAGGTTCCAGTAGGGTTAATACGGAATTTAAGCTTTGGCGTACCTCCATCTGAGGTCACATCTGACAGATCTAATGAATAATAGCTCTTCCCACCCATACGTAAGCCACCATACAACCACTGCTTACCACCATTGGCGCTTGCAACACTAACAACAGGTTCATTGGTTTTAGTACCTGCTTTTGTCGCATATTCTGTATATGCAGTCCATTGCCCATCTATTCCATATTGTAAGGCTGGATCTTGACTTTCTTGAGTTAAAAAGCCAGCAGATTGATTCTCGATCATTTCATTTGGGACAAAGACAAAGACCTCTTTACCCGCATCACTATCTGTCGCACTCTTACCTGCGCGTACGACATGTAAAAGACCTTGGGTGGTTCCAAATGCGATGAGATCATCACGATCATCATAACTAATCGTTTCTGTTTTCTCATCGTACTTAGTCGTACCTTTTTGTGTGATCAAAATTGGTTTTGAATGCATGACAGCTCCCATTTGACGGAGCGTTGCATTCGATTGAATCAAGAAATTATTAAATGCAGTATTACTGGCCTGTGTCAGCCCAGAAGCCATTGCTTTTGTGACATCATAGCCAAATAAAGCGGCTAAATATCCTCGTTTTGAGTCATAACTAAAATTATTCGTTGCATTATTATTTTTTAAATCCGTTGTAGAGATTTTTAAAAGATCCCCATTCTCTATCGGATTCGCTACATAAGTTGCATTATCATTTGCTAGACTGATCTTACGATCTGTAAATATGGCCCTTTCTAGAGTGACAGGATTGGTACCAGTTGTGGTTGCCGAACCTAAAATTAGACGACTTAATGCGCCACCAACTCTAACAGTATAATCCACCTCTTTATCTACATTATTCACTGTTTCAATTTTAGTGATGACTTTGGTAATTGATTGATCTGCCCAATAGTCATTTGGATTATCAACACTTTCACCTTTTTTTGTGCCAGATGTAATCATTACATTGGCATTATCCTGATCTTTTAGAACATTATCGACCACTTGGTACTTTTTCAGGTTTCCGACCCAAGTAGTAACTTTGGCATTGGGTGCTGGATCAAATTGTGGGAAATATCCCCATGGTTGAATATTTTGAGTATCAAGATTATCAACAGGAATTGTGACTGAACCTGTAGTTACAGGAGGGATATACTTTTGTAGTTTTTTAAGGAATGCTAGTACACTATTAATGACATCTTGATCATTATTACCAATATAGCTCCCACCTTCACCTAGCACTCCCCATTTATCAGCATCTTTTTCATCTGAAGATCTTTTACTACTAAAATCTGAACCAAAGCCTACTACAGCTGTTTTAATTTTAACTCCAGCAGGATTTAATGCAGGGTCCAACAATGCTTTAGCATATGCACCAATACAATCCCAACCATTTGGAGTAGCCATACCGGATGTATAACCACTTGTATAATTACCTAACGTACTTGTGTTGCTACATGAAAAAGAACTTGCTTTAGAACCTAAAGACTTTTTCATAAATGCTTCTAATACATCACGTCTATATTGATTTGGGGCATTGCCCATATCTTTATAATAGGTTGGTGCGCCGTCTGTTAAAAAATATATCCCTTGTGTATTGCACTGTTTCGTTGAACTTATTGAAGCGGGATTAATATAATTCGTTGCACCACTAATATTCGTTGTATTTGCAACAAAACCAGACATTGTTGTTGCGTTTGTGACGCCCGCTGTAGTCTGTCCCATTAAATATGCAGCAACCTCTGCATACGCATATGCGGTAGGTGTGCCTCCATCAGGAGCTAACCCATTTACAGCACGAAGCATCTTCTTACGATGTGTCTCTTTAGCTGTACCATAATACGTCGTCGTAACAGTATAGGAACCTGTCGCACTTTGAGTATACGTCCTTGTACTGGTTATAGTCGCCGTGCGTCTCTGGTCATTTTTACAATTAGCACTATTATTTGTACACGAAGCTGAATTACTTACTGGCCCATAGCTTATAGGTAGATCTTGCTGTGATGAATAGGAACCTAATTGAGCAATATTAGTAAAACTTGGCGTTGAACTCGCTGTTTGTGGTGTCAAAGCATCAAAATCAGCTATTGTTTTTGTAGTGTTTGCCCATTGCGTACAGTTATAGGGACTGTTATTACTCCATGTAATACATTCTTTAGGGTTAATAGCACTACTCGTTGGTGTCCCACTGCCTGTTAAAGTCCAATCAGGTGTATTAGAATCACTCCAACTCCCCCCACTGCTATTATTGGTTTCGGTAGACCAACTTGGATTTGTCCAGTTTGTTACTGTAGAAACATCACACCAACTACTACCAAACCAACCACAGTTTCTTGTTCTCGTACCTGTCAGAGTCCTAGTCTGTGTTGTTGATCCCCACGTACGACTTTGTGTAACTGTACGTGTTGCAGGCTGAGTAAAGGTTTGCTGAGTTTGAAAAATAGGGCGACTTCCTGGAAGCGCCGTTTCCTCTCCTAAAGCTCGAGCTTCTAATTTAATACGACCAAAAGGTCCATTTGCTTGACCTGAAGAACTAAACTCAGACAAACCTGTTACAAGCTTATCTGGTAAAGGTGCGATCCCTGCTGCCGCGTCTCCTTGTAATAATTTAGTCATACCATTTTTTACACTATTAATTCGACTGACACTCCCACCATCTGTGGATGTCATACTTCCGGAAACATCAACCATAAACATGATCGTTGTTTCGGAGGTCTGAGGTGCCTTATAAAGTTCCACATCACTTGCTTGGGTAGACACAGCAACACTGGTTACCATGGTCATTGCAGCCGTTTGACAAGCAACGACTATTTTTTTTAGTTTCATAATTTTCATTGCATTATCCCCAATTAGCTGCTTTTAGTGGCATAGCTCACCACAGCATAATCCATCACTTGTTGACTATAAGGCACACCAATCTTTTCAAAACAGTCCGTGACTGTCTCCGTATCTGAATATTCAGTCGATTTCTCGTTGGTATAATTTTTAAAACATTTATTAATTTCAGTCGTATTTGAAGACCAAGAACTTCCACCCGTCGCCATCCCTGGAATAATGGTAGTGACCACTACTCTTACAGGCTGAATGTTATCCAGTTGCACGGTCGAAGTGTCAGTTCCAATAGGGTAGAACTTAAAAGGAACATCACTATTCACAGCGCTTTTCTTAACAGCGATTTGTGAGATCATAATATCTCGACCACTACTAAAATCATTCGATGTGTATTGGCAAAAGCCTGTCACCCCTAATTCATCATTTTTAATTTGAGTAATTTTCTTGGTATTGTCACTTGGATCAGTTACTTCCTGCCAAGACACGATACTGGCATTTTTTAAATCGAACATATTTTTTTGTGTCTTAGGCCGATAGCAGAAGACCAGTTCCTTCTTTAAAAAACTATCGGACTTCACCATTCCCAACATACCCAAAGAGCTTAAATTTTTCTGCAAGATACTGTTATTTTTATTATCTTGCTCTATTGCAAAAAATACAGCATCAGCAGTTTGTTGCATTAAATTTCTAGCTTGACTATTAGTCGCAATGTTCAAACCTACAATACTCTGTTTAACCGCAAATGTACCGATGATAGTCATCAATAATAGAATAAAAAGTACTGTAATAAGGGTTGCACCTTTTTGAATCGAAATACGCATTACAAGCTCTCCATTAATCCATAACCATTACGCAATGCAACAGTTTGGGTGATCACTTCTCGAACATATTTCTTCGCTTTAGCATCCTCAGTTAAAGTCACTTTCTGATCTAGAATTTGAAATTTTTCTGGAAAATCCTGATTACTTGGCAGGCTTTCAACACCACGCATTAATATACCCAGCTGCACCGACATAATTCGAGCACGAGGTGTCGTATCTTTTACCAAGCTATTGGTAGCTCCCATATAATCTTTTATAGACATATATTTAAATTCGTCTTTACTATTATCCTTAACACCCAACAACACATGAAAATGGTCAACTCGGCGCATAATCACTTCGCCATTCCCACCATAGTCACTAATTCCCGTAGGTAATTTAGTCGTCTCTAATAACGTCTCATAACGACCAGCATCACAAGCCAGTGCAAGATCATCGCCATCTTTTCTTAAAAAATAACGTTGTACGATAAATAAGCCTTTATCTATTTCTTCTTTCGTTATTTTTTTCCCTTCACAATCCATTGCTCCAGGCAATACCGCTTTATATTGAATCACCAATTGATCACTTTTATATTCATTAGTATTACTCGAACCATTCCAACCCGTTTGGCCATCTCCCTGAGTCAGCAAAGTAATCTTTGTTGTTTTTTCATCCGTCAAATGAAAAGGAAGATTTGCAGATTGTGCAGGCTGATCTTCCGTAGATAAAGAGCTATAACTCTTCAAATCGGTTAGCACGAGTCCACTATATAAATTACGATCGTTAATCACTGCCAAATTGGCATCTAAATTTGCTAAACGTATATCTTTAGCAATGTAATTCAAACCAAAGTTTCCATTATCCTGAAGCTCAGCCAATGTTTTCTGTAAGTTATAATTAATAGAACCAGAAACGAATAACTGAAAACCCGCTGCAACGATAATTAAGCCCAAAACCAATGCAATCATTAATTCGATTAAAGTCATACCTAATTGTTTTTTCACTTTAGTATGCCTCCAATACGATACACTTCGTATCCGCACCGTAATTACCATTTGTGGTGCAGTCATTACTGTCTGAACCATCTTTGGGATTTGTTTCATCCCATGCAACGTAAATACAATAACGATTTCGCTGGATACCTGAACCCGCACATTGGTTCATTCCTATTTTCATCCCCATTTGATAGGCTTTATAGAGTGCCTGTTTTGCATCCTCAGTTGCAAAAGTCTCGCTATTACAAGCTGTTGCTGTACCAAAGCAAGCCGAATAATTATAAGAACTTAAATTTTCCTTGCCCGAAAATGCCTTTACATAAGCTTTATAAATTTCTTTGGTCCCTTGCTCATTAGTTGTTTCTATTTCTTTGGTCAGACCATCTTGATTTGCACGAATACGTTCAGCAATATCCTTAGCCAAACCCATGGCTTGAATACGTTTAGAGGCTTCAATCGATGAATCCAATGCCTTAACCTGTAATAAGGCAAAACCTAAGATACCAACTGCTAACAGTAGAAGTGCAACCAGCACTTCAACCAAACCTACTCCGCGTTGATGCCTAGCTTGCATTTATGAACACTCCTGCCCCTGTCTCGACTCTTTCTTTGTCGTTATTTTGCCTAAGGACGTAATTTCGACATAGTTGGTTATATCTCCATTTGAAATCGCTATCTCAATTGCCGAAAGCGCAACATCAGTTCTTTGAGCATTTCCTTCATCATCGGTATAACCACGAGAGAGTTGGGCTGTGCCATCTGTTGAGAAGATTAATTTATCTACGCCTGCAATAGCCTCAGCATTCCAATGATTACTTTCACATTTAAATTCTAAATATTCGATTTGCTGGCCGTCTGGAATATTCCAGTACAAAACCTGGGAACTCGCATTTCCTGTTTCACCCAAATTCAGCGTTATTTTCTGTCGATGCAAAACTGCATCATAGCGAGCTTGAAGCAACGTTTTCTCAAGTTCTTTTGTAGAGTAGTCTATCTTTTGCTTTGCTTTTACAGCCCGAAAATTTGGTATGGCAAAAGAAGCTACGATCGCCAGCACCGCAATCGTCACCATCAATTCAATTAAGGTGAATCCCCGAGTTTTCCCCATTTCCCCAGCACCCAATTTTTAAAAATTCACTACTCTATCTTAAATTTTATTTTTACAGAACCAATACAAAGCAGATAAGCAGCAAAAAAAACGGATGGAGTGCAATCCATCCGTTTCCAGTTCACATTTTTCTAATAAAATTAGGCTTGTATCACCTGTATACGCAACTCTTTTGGTAGACTAAAAGTGATATTTTCCTCACGTCCCTGTAACTCTTTTGGTGGTGTTGCACCCCAGTCTTGTAAACGCTGGATCACCTGTTTAATTAAAATTTCAGGTGCTGATGCCCCTGCTGTCACCCCAATTTTACTGTCGGCTTTAAACCAGTCTTTTTGCAACTGATCGGCATTATCGACCAGATAAGCAGATTTGCCCATGCGCTCGGCCAGTTCGCGTAAACGGTTTGAATTGGATGAGTTGGGTGAACCCACCACTAATACCACATCACACTGCTCCGCCAGATCACGTACCGCATCCTGACGATTCTGTGTGGCATAGCAAATATCGTCTTTACGCGGGCCTTGAATTTGTGGAAATTTCGTACGTAATGCATCAATCACTTTCGCCGTATCATCAATTGACAACGTAGTCTGGGTAACGAAAGCGACTTTATCAGGATGATTGACCATCAAGGCTTCCACATCTTCTTCATCTTCAACCAGATAAATAGCGCCACCTTTGGTTTTATCATACTGACCCATGGTGCCTTCAACTTCTGGATGGCCTTCGTGTCCAATCAGAATGGCTTCGGTCCCTTCACGGGCATATTTAGTCACTTCGATATGTACTTTGGTGACTAAGGGGCAAGTCGCATCAAATACTTTTAGACCACGGCGTTCTGCTTCTTGCTGTACTGCTTTGGATACGCCATGCGCACTAAAAATCACAATGGAATCATCAGGTACCTGATCCAGCTCATCCACAAACACGGCGCCACGCTGACGTAGGTCATCAACCACAAATTTGTTGTGTACCACTTCATGACGCACATAAATTGGCGGATTAAAACATTCCAGTGCCCGATTGACGATTGCTATAGCACGGTCAACACCAGCACAAAAGCCTCGTGGATTGGCCAACACGATTTCCATAACAACCTCTCTGATCAACTGAATTTTTACGCCAAACTATTTCGTTTAATGGCACGCTACACTACAATAGCCAAGATATTTTATCATATTCAGGAAAAATATCATGTCGGGTCTCTTGTTTGTCGTTTCTGCAGCCTCAGGAACGGGCAAAACATCTTTGGTCAAAGCCCTACTCGATCGAGTCAGCAACCTGCACGTTTCTGTCTCACATACTACACGCGGTCAGCGTCCCGGTGAACTCGATGGCGTTCACTATCACTTTACCAGTAAAGAAAGTTTTTTAGCACAAGTCGATGAAGGTGGTTTCATCGAATATGCCGAAGTGTTTGGAAACTATTACGGTACGTCACAAGCCAAAGTGAAAGAGCAGCTTGAACAAGGTCATGATGTTTTACTCGAAATTGACTGGCAAGGTGCTGAACAGGTTCGTCGACTTTTTCCTGAATCAAAACAGATCTTTATTCTGCCGCCAACCCAGTATGACTTAAGACAGCGCCTGTCAAATCGTGGTACAGACTCTGTCGACGTGATTGAACACCGCTTGAGTTGTGCCGTAGAGGATATGCGTCATTTTGCTAGTTTTGACTATGTCATTATCAATGATGATTTCAATAAAGCAGTGCATGACCTGGAAGCCATTATTACCGCAAACCGCCTCGTGACCTTGCAACAAAGCAACCGCCACCAGCAATTAATCCAAAACTTGATTACCCTTAATCGCGAATAACTTGAGTCTTGTATAAAAGCCTTTTATACTACTCAGTCTTTCAAATGTGATGTTCAGACGAGACAACTTATGGCACGTGTAACCGTTGAAGATTGTTTAGACCATGTAGATAACCGCTTCGAGTTGGTACTGGTAGCGAGTAAACGTGCACGTCAATTGGCACGTCAAGGCATGGAACCAACTGTAGAGTGGGATAATGACAAACCAACAGTGGTTGCATTACGCGAGATCGCAGTAGGACATGTGACTAAAGAAATTTTAAAACAACGCGATCAAGACTATCAAACATCAAACCTTGATATGGTGTTGTCTACAAATTCATTAAACTTAGAAGGTTTCACTTTCTAAATCGAATTTGCTCTGCTGAAAAGCCCATTGTGAAGACACTGGGCTTTTTTGTTTGTTATAAAATTCGGCGTTATATTGGTAAAAACAATATACTTCATTGAAAAAATTTACGAGTTTTTATAATGAACAAATTGACAAGCTTTGCAATTTGCTTTTCATTAGAAGATAAGCTTATTCATTACTGAATTCATGTTAAAAAGGTGTTATATGCCAGGCGAAGAAGTCAGCCAAGCCAAGCAACAGCTCAAAGTCATCATTGAAGCCTATCTCAAGGATAGTGACGTTCAACGTGTGCTTGCTGCCTGCGATTTTGCTGATTTAGCCCATAGCGGTATTACCCGTAAAAGCGGTGAACCCTATGTATTACACCCGATTGCGGTCAGTTGTATTCTTGCGCATATGCGTCTGGATGCCGATACCCTGATGGCCGCTTTACTACATGACGTGATTGAAGACACTGACTTTACCAAAGACGAAATCGGACAGAAATATGGTCTGGTGGTAGCCGAACTGGTGGATGGCGTGACCAAACTCAGCCATTCCAGCGATAAAGAATATAACAAAGCTGCCTCTTTCCGAAAAATTTTACAAGCCACACTACAAGACCCGCGTGTCATTATTATTAAACTGGCAGACCGCTATCATAATATGACCACCTTGGGCGCACTGCGTCCCGATAAACGCGCCCGTATTGCGCAGGAAACTTTTGATATTTTTGTACCGATGGCACGTCTGGTCGGTATGAATGAAATGGCAGATAACCTTGAACATCTCTGCTATCAAAATCTTGATCTGGATATGTTCAATGATGTGCAAACTGCCTTATTGGAAACCAAACCCAAACGTTGTGAATATCAGGCCATCTGGGAACAGAAACTGACCGATCTATTAAAAAATCATGACTTAAAAGGTCGCATTAAAAAGAAAAATAACAATATCGAATTACTGCGTCACTTTGTTAAAAATGAAATCGATCTGAATGAACTCAGCCATAGCCATGCCTTTGAAATCATTTTACAAAGCATCGCTGACTGTGACCGTCTGGTCGATGCGCTCAAAGATAATTTTCAGGTTTTACAATATAGCGACCATATTCGCCGCCCTCTTCCGGGGGGTAACCAGTCCTTAATGATCAAGCTCAAGGGCGAGAAAACCACGCTTTCCTTGACCATTCAAACCGAACTGATGCGTAAAGCTGCACGTTTCGGCGTGGTGCTGGGTGAAAATGCGCCACAGGCCTGCCGTTCTGCGATCCAAGCGTCGATGCAGAATCTGAATACCTTGATCGATAGCGGTTGTGCCAAAACCACATTTAGCGACTTGCTGGACTATTTGCATCAGGAAAAAATTTGGGTCTATACCCCACACGGGCAATTACACGAATTACCGCAAGGCGCAACGGTGGTTGATTTTGCCTATTCAGCCAGCCTATTTTTAGGCAACCATGCGGTCGGTGCCAAAGTCGATGGCGAAATCCGTCCTTTATCGACCCCTTTGCATAGCGGACAGGTGGTCGAGATCATTACCGATGTACTGGCCACACCCAATCCGGACTGGCTCAGCTTTATCAATACCCAGAAAGCCCGTCGTGCCTTACAGAACATGCTACGTGAACAAGACATTGATGAGCAACGTCTGGTCGGTCAGCAAGCCTTGAACCGGGCCTTAAAACTGTTCCAGCGTTCAATCAACGACCTGTCGCAAACCGACTGGATTAACGTACTTGAATGGCGTCATTTAAGTAGCAAAGATACCCTGTTTGAACAGATTGCTGTCGGTGATTTGCTACCACAACTGGTGGCTAATCACTTATTCTCGCAAGACTATTCACAGCATCAGGAAACGTCCGACCGCTTGATCGCAGGGACTGAAGGGGTCGATGTCAAATATGCGCATTGCTGCAATCCGGTTCTAGGCGATCCGATTCAGGGACACTTATCACGACGGGGTTTAATCGTGCATCGCTCACGCTGTCGTAATTTATTGCATGAACAGCACTTACATCCAGAAAATATTATGCCGCTCAACTGGCAATCTGAAGAAATTGATGATGTCCGCTTCAGTGCATATCTATGCATTCATATGGAAATGAATGATGAACAAATCTCTGACCTGATCTATCAATGCCGTAAGGCCAAAACAGGCGTTGAAATGGTCCATTCCCAAGACCAGAAAACCTATGTCAACATCGTCGTCAGTAACCGTAACCAGATTGCCCAGATCATTCGTGACTTACGCATGCACTTTGGTTTCCCGCGTATTGAACGCCTGAATATGCCAATTGTGCAGCCCGAAGTTGCCAAAGCCGAAACAGTGCATTAACCCCCAGGCTGTGCCGTAATCAACATTGCACAGATTCGAATCCAGTAAAAACTCAAGAATAGATTCAAACAACAGCGACTAAACAGTATTCAGCGCTTTCGTGTCTGCACTTTTGTGTTAAAGTCGCATTGTTTAAGAGAAAACATAGGACTTAGGAGAGCTTAATGTCACGTCAAGTTATTCATACTGAACACGCCCCTGCTGCTATCGGAACATATTCTCAGGCAATTCTTGTTGGCAACACGCTCTATCTCTCAGGCCAGATTGGTTTAGATCCGTACAGTATGGAACTTGTAGAAGGCATTGAAGCGCAAATCCGCCGTGTATTCGACAATCTGAAAGCAGTATGTACTGCTGCTGGCGGTAGCTTGGCGGATATTGCCAAACTGAATATTTTCCTGACCGATCTTTCACACTTTCAACTGGTGAACCAGATCATGGGCGAATATTTTGCTCAACCTTATCCAGCACGTGCAGCACTGGGTGTCGCGAGTCTACCCAAAGGTGCACTGGTCGAAATGGATGGCATTGTCATCATTGCATAAGATATTTTTAACTTATAATTATCAATAAGATAAAAAACACTCAAAATACCGCCGATCAAGCGGTATTTTTTTATTCAAATTCCCAATAAAGTTATGAGCTGCATTAGAATGAAATTCATTGACAAACGATAACAATTATCAATAATATCAATTATCGCATTTATATTTGTGGATCACTCCCATGTATGTCTGTTTATGTCGTGGAATTACAGATCAGGATATCAAAGACGCTGTTGCAAACGGTGCTGAAAGCTATCGTGAAATCCGTGACCTACTCGACCTAGGTACATGTTGTGGTCGCTGTGCGCCTGAAGCACGCGCAATTATTAGTGATGAGCTTGCTGAAATTGCAGCACGTATTTCCATTGCAGCCTGATTTAATTTAAAAACAACTTATTCATGTAAAGTATCTTTTACGACTCCACCGCTTCTTGCAGAACCGCAAAGGTTCCTCATCCAGCGGTTTTTTTATGAAAATCACATCCCTAACTGAATTTCGGTTGTTTCAAATACTCCTCTTATGATTGTGATTTTCATTTGCCGTTCTATAAATTACTCGCCAGAACATTATTTGTTGATTAATATAAGATAAATTGCCTTAGCTACTAGGGCATCAACACTTGGTGTTTTTGGAGTAAACGCAATGAAAGGCAATCGCGAAGTTATCAACCAACTGAATCAGGTGCTTTACCACCATTTAACCGCCATCAACCAGTATTTCTTACACTCGCGTATGTTTAATGACTGGGGGATTGAACAGTTAGGTTCAGCTGAATACAAAGAATCGATCCGTCAGATGAAACACGCCGATAAAGTCATTGAGCGTATTTTATTTCTGGAAGGCTTACCGAATTTACAACATTTAGGCAAACTCTATATCGGCCAACATACCGAAGAAGTGCTGAACTGTGATATTCGTAAAGTGAAAGAAAATATTGAAGCGATCAAGCAAGCGGTTGAGCTTGCCGAAGCTCAACAAGATTATGTGACCCGTGATCTGGTCCAGGAAATTCTAGAGAAAGAAGAAGAATATTGGGACTGGCTCGATACCCAACTTGATCTGGTTGAAAATGTGGGTATTGAAAACTATATTCAAAGCCAGATTTAAACCTGCAACAAATAAAAAAAAACCAAAGCTTTGCTTTGGTTTTTTTTTATTGTAAACAGCCTAGCTTAAGACTGTTTTATCTGTGTCTTATTATTTAACTCGATAATCTCTGCCAGACTCACCTTTTGCTTATACAACTGCCTCAAAACCACCAACTGTTGCTCTGCTTGCTCCAACTTGTGATTGTAGGCCAGTAACTGCGCATACTTCTTCAGGTTATAAGGGGTGGCTTTATTCTTGACCATTTCTCCCAACAGGCTTAGCTCAGTCTCAGACATTTTGGTTTGCGGTTTTAAAGCAATCCAGTCAAGACGTTGTTGAAACTGGGTCAGTAATAATATTTTTGAACTGCCCAGGATTTCTGCTGTAGGCATTTGGTTTTTAAAGACCAGACGGCTATTTTCCTGATAAAGCTTATAATCACGCCAGATCAGTAATACCACGATCAACGCCAGCACTCCAATACAGCGAATGACATGCTTAGTGACCGTTATGCCTTTTAGTTTTGGTGTCTGTGCCTGAATCAATCCCAGCAAGAAGCCCATAGGTAGCAGGAAATAAGCATATCGTTGTGGAAACTCCAGCATGGCATGAATCAGGATGGCACAGACCATCAAGATCGCAATAATCGAGCTGGTTTCCTTGGCATTCCTATTCAGCCAGAACAACCACAGCGAGATATAGCCAATAATCAACAGCCCGAGTGGCACACCATTCCAGACCAGAAGATCCAGCAGTACATTATGTGCGCTGTTAAACCAGACCTGTACAGTATTGAACTGAATACTCTCGAACACCGCAATACTGGTTTGACTCCAGCCATAACCAAACCATGGCTTCTCGACAATGGCATGTAAAATCTGCACCCACATACCCAGGCGCTCATGGCCCGACCCTGCACGTTGCGCAATGGATGCCGTCTGGGTTACCCCCGTATCAATACTTGAGCTTAAGAGCTGGCTCAGCACAGGGAGTAAGTAACCAGCAATGACTAAATACAATCCAACCCAAAGCAGTAATCTTGGGAAATTAAATCGCGGTGAATTCTTATATTGTTTATAAATCCAGTAAAAGAACAGGAATATACACACCACCCAGGAAGTTCTGGATTGCGTCAGCGTGATGGCAAAGAGTGTGGCCAAGCTTGCTGGGATTAACAACCATAAGGTCAACCTTCTTTTTTCATATAAATATAAGCCACCCATCAGGCCCATAATTAAAAAGGTGGCCAGATTATTCGGTTGTCCAAAGTTGGCATAAGGTCGTCTGGTTTTGAGCTGTATAATTCCATCGATATAGGCTTCGAGATTTAACCACTGCACGATGGCCATAATTGCACTGATGAACGAAATACTCAGCAATAGATAGCTTACGCCCAGCATGATTCGTTCCCGTTGCTCTGCTTGCAGGCTTAAGTTGTAGCCCGCAACAATCATTAACCAGAACACAAACAGGTAACCGAAGCTCAGGAATGCGGTACTAAAATCCGTAATTAAACCAAAAGCCCACTGGCATAGCGGAATAAACGCAATGCCCAGCATCAAAATCTGTGGACGCGGGATTTTTACATTTTTATTGAACAGCAGGGCTAATAACGCCACGCCACCGCCAAAGCTTGCCAGTTCACTGGAAAAAGTCACCCAGGGATAGGTATGGACTGGAGATAGCCAAGCAAAACTAAACAAGATGCTGGCAAGTAAAAAGCATAAAAATTGCATAGGTCATACATGAAAAAAGGCCTAGCGAATTATATCGTTAAGCCTTGGGATAGAAATCCAATATTAGATAAAAACTACAATTTACTTCCACGGACGTAAGTCGACAATTTTAACTACTTCGCCTTTTTCTTTATTAATGAGAACGGTCATATCCATGCTTGTAGAGCTTAAAGGTAACCATGCATCTGCTTGCGGATATTTTTTTATAATTTCTTCAACGTCATGCATCTGGTTAAAGTCATTTAATGCTTCAAGCTGATGGGCATTTTTTTGTATTTGTTGCTTATTCATTTCAATGGCTTGATAAAGCTCTGGACGCATCGCATTAGAAATTCCGGTTGTCACCGCTTGAAATAGATTCTTATTGCGCTCTTCAACTGTATTTCCCGCATTTACCGCAACAAATTGAGGTCTAAACCAAGACGGTGTCTGATATTGCGCTTTGGCTTTATCGAGATGCTCTTTATTAATATCATTACTACGGATCAGTTCAAAGCGCTCGCCATTCTGTACAATCCAGACAGGACGCCCTTGTGCAATGCTATATACCCCATAACAAAGCGCAGCTAATTGAATGACAATAATGACGGTCAAATCCATTTTGAGCGTTTTTTTACCTTCTTTATAAACCAACAAGCCTAGTGCAGGGCCAATGATCACATCAATCGCCAGCATCATTAAAAAGATATTGGTAACCCCTACCGCTTTTGCTAAGGGGGCTGGATACCATAGAAAGAAAACCACCCCAATAACAATTAAAGCAATGAAAAAAGAAATGGCTAAATGACTAATAAAAAATTTTATGCGTTTTGACACAAATACTATCCATAAAATTGTGTTGTAATAATTATATATGAATGGCATACAATTACTCTATCTAAAACAACACCATAAAATATGATGAGATATAACAAAAATTGTCATCTTGCTGCCATTTCTTATCAACCCTAACTCACAAAAACAAAATAAACAACTGTTTTATATTGTTTTTTAAATTAGGCATAATTCTTGCCTATATAAATATTCAAACTAAGAGAATATGTTATGCCAAAGGGGTTTACATTAATTGAGTTAATGATTGTAGTTGCAATCATTGGCATTTTAACAGCAATTGCTATTCCTGTTTATCATCTATTCACTGTTAAAACACGGATTCATACCGCCATGTATGAAATTTCTGCTGCAAAACCAGCTTATGAAATTATAGTAACTCAAAATGCACCTGCATTAATAACACCTGCTGATTTATATATTCAAGCAGAAACCAGCACATGTAGTATTAATGTAGCGATTCCTGACCTCAATCAGACAGAAACCAAAGTTTTAAGTTGTTCTCTTAAAGATAAGTCATCATTAGAAACCACAGCCGAAATTTATCTTACACGCACTCCTTTAGGAAAATATAGCTGTAAAACTGTAGGGATTCCCTACTATTTAATTCCCAAAGAGTGCATCTAGCGCGACGAATATGTTTGAACAAGATTTAGATAAATTTTCATCTTTGTTTGATCATATTGCCACTGTCTTTTTTCAGCTTGTCCACTGGATAAAAGTGCTACAACTCCACCACGATCATCTACAACAACTAAGGAAGTTGCACCTAATAAAACGCCATCTCTAAAATAGACTTTTAAACTATTTTTATTCTGCTGATAAGGCAACATGGCATAACCATAACAGTCATGTAACTTTGCCAAATTACATTCTAAATTAGGTTCACTTAAAATATTTGGTTGAGGTTTTTCAATCATCTTTTTGACTTGATAGCTTAATGCTATTGCACTTCCAGAAAGTCCTGCGGATGAACCTAAGGCAGAATAATCAAATGCCGTATAGATATCACTATAACCCGATAATGATGTCTCTATATAATAATATTTAGCCTCGTCATCAAAACGCTTATTTTCAAGAAACTGAATCTGATCCTTTTGAATCTGTGCATGTTTTTTAATATATTTTTGATATGTTATTTTACTTTGATCAGCAATAATTTCACCGAGTAAGCAATATCCCAAATTTGAATACTGATACACTGTATTTGGTTCTGCACTCAATTGCATTTGTGATAATTTTTCCAGATGATTTGGACAGAAAGGTTGCTTGGATTGAAACATTTCATCTCCCATCAATCCCTTACGACTAAACCCGCCCCGATGGAGTAGTAGATCTTGTACCGTTATAGTTTCAATACGTTTATCTCTTGGCGTAGGCATAGGGGGTAATAGTTTGAATATAGGTGTTTCTAGATGAATTTCGTTTTGTTTAACTAAATCTAAAATTGCATCACTGGCCCATAGCTTAGAAACACTGGCATAACGAAAACGAGTATTTTCATCTACTTTTTTTGAGAACAGTGGCCAACCCAAATAACCACTTTCACAATGATATAAATTTCCATTTGGATCCAAATAGGCAATCTGGTTATTCGGCGCCTGATGTGTCATTGTTGTTTCTAAAATCGTATCTTTCAACCAAGCTGGACTATTTTTAGAGCATTGTATCGCTTTTTTTTCAAAATATGCTTGTACTGGATACAATTTAACAATGAGCTTATTTCGTTCAATCGTATTGACATAAAAATAAATAAAGACCACAACCAAAATAAGTAAAAATATCACAAGAATATATTCAGAAACTTTCAACTCTCTAGACATAAAATATTCTCAAATTTTAGATATATAGATATTTATATTGAACAAATAAAAACACCTCTCAAATGAGAGGTGTTTTTAAAAAAATAATAATTTTATTGATCGCCTGATGAGCTACCTTCTGCTGGGCAACCTGCAGGTGCAAATTTAGTATCTGCAGTTGTCTTACAACCCCAAGCACCACCAGCTGTATCTGCCGCACGAGTCCATATAACTGTTTTACCCTTTAATACACCGCTTGCACCCACACCAAACGTACCTGTAATGGTACCGGCACCTGTAGCCATATCGAATGCTAAAGCAGGTTGTTGTAAACCATTCGCATCCTTAGCTCCGCCTTCAGGCATTACACCATCTTCACCTAAGCTAGAACCAGGTACGTTGAAGTTACATTCTTTACCATCACTTAAACATAGATCAACTAAAGTACGTAGTGAACCAGTTTCACCAACAAAACGAGTTACTTGCGACTTAGTCACATAGTTTTGATATTGCGGAATCGCAATCGCAGCCAAAATACCAATGATCGCTACAACGATCATCAATTCGATAAGAGTAAAACCCTTTTGCATTGATTTCATAACATTTCTCCAATGGATATTTTTTATAAGCTTTTTTCAGCTACTTAGTATTTAGCATGTTTTATGCCAGTCCTTAGCTTAGCCAATTTTACTCTAAAAAAACAGGGACTTAAAAAATTTTCATGTTGTATAAAAGCAGAGCAATTTAGACGTTTTAAGAAAAAAAATGACAAATAACGTCAGCTTTACTGCTTTATTATGCGTTTTTTTAGATATCAAATTTGACTACTTTCGAATTGTATTTAAATTGAGCGACCTGAATCACACAAAATTTATTTCAATTATTTTTTATTATTTCTTGCCGTTTATCGGAAGCTGATAAGAAGGCTTGTGATTCAGAAATTTATATATACAGAATAGTCTGCACAATAGTTTATTTTTTCTAAAATAACAAGCCAGATTTTTGATGAAAATTAAAAACCGAACTTAATTTAAAATGATCGGTTCATTTGGCAATTCATTTTGATCATTCAGGTCTGATTTTACATAATACTGATCTAGAATCTGCCCTATTTCTGTCACTCCGTTGGTCACCGCTTGCAGATATTGCTTCTGAGCAAGTAATACGACAATACTTTGACAAATGCCATTCCAGATTTCAGTCTGGGTCGCGTTCTTTAAGCCACGATCAATCACGATTTCAACTTTACGCTCGCACAGATTCAAATACAACAACACTCCGCTATTCAGCTCAGTATCCCAAACACCCAGTTCAGCAAACAGTTGCTGTGCCCGTAAGCGGGTATTCTGCTGATAGGCTTGAGAACATGGGATATGCCCTTCAATCACCACCTGTATTTCACCGACATGGCCTTTTTCTGCCTGCTGTACCGCTTTGGCAATTTCGGTCCGGTCCTGCTTGCTAAAATAACGATGCGCCGATGAAACATAGAGGAAATGCTTGAACCAGCGTTTTAAACTCGGTTGAACATGCTCTTCCAGTTTCGGCTGGGTAATAATCTGTGTTGTATCTGTCTTGGTTACCATGAGCCTGATGCTCCTCCCCCGCCAAAGCTACCACCGCCGCCACTATAGCCACCGCCGCTGCCGCCAAAACCTCCACCACCACCGCCTCCGCGGCCGCTACCTGACAAGAACATCTGGAAAATCAGTTGTGCCAGTGAGGTAATCAATAAAAAGAACACCCCGACACCGAGTAACAAACTCATCACCAGACCTGCACCATTGACCAAGCCAGCAACCGTTGCTGCCACGGCGGCGGTTGAGGCACTCAAGCGCTTGCCGATAATAAATGAGCCGACCACACCCGCAATCAGGATAAATAAGGCCATCATGAGGGTATTGTCTTTGGCTTGCTGCGCATGTAAGGCCTGCTCATGTCGGTCTTTCAACTCTTGAGCCGCCTGCTGGGCAATTTCAGGGTCTAAATTCACAATACGGGTGATTTCATCCAGACCCGCTGAGATGCCCTGTGCATATTGGCCCTGTTTAAAATAAGGTGTGATCTGGTTGCGAATAATCCGGCTCAGTACCAGATCTGGTAGTACACCTTCCAGACCATAACCCGTCAGAATCTGGATATTACGGTCATTCACCGCAATTGCCATTAACAAACCGTTATCACGTTTGGCTGAACCCAGTTGCCATTTTTCCCCAGCTCGCAGGGCAAAATCAAAAATCGCTTCCTGCCCGGTGGTCGGCACGATAATCACACCGACTTGGGCCTTCCCTTGCTGATAAAGACTTAGAATTTTCTGATTGAGCTGCTGCATTTCAGCCTCACTCAGGATTTTGGCCTGATCAATGACCGGCTGGTTTAACGTGGGTAAGCCACGAATGGACTCACCCTCCGCCATATCATCGGCGACTTTGGGCAATACCGGTGTTTCAGCATTCGAGCTACTTGCAGGAGCAGTTTTATTGTTTTGCTGTTCCTGAATAATTTTGCCTGCAACCACCAGATCACTTTGATCCGTTGCAGTTGCAACCTCGGCCCAGACCGTATGTTGAAAACAAAATGTCGCAAATACCAGCAACAATGCAGCCCCAAGCTGCTGTTTTAATCTTTGCGTTAACATTGCGAACATACGGTCACTCCCCAGCATTCAAAAACAATTTCAAAACTTAGTTAAATGAAACTGTTGGCGCCTGTTGGGCAGACTGTTCCGCCTTGAAGTTTTCCTTGGTTTTCATGCCAATCACTTTAGCGGTCAAGGCTTGAGGGAATTGACGTACATAGCCGTTATAGTCCTGAACCGTTGTAATATAACGGTTACGCGCAACCGCAATACGGTTTTCAGTGCCTTCAAGCTGCGCCTGAAGATCACGGAACTGTTCATTGGCTTTCAGGTCAGGATAGTTTTCCGAAACGGCGATCAGACGTGACAATGCACCGGTCAATTGACTTTGCGCCTGTTGGTATTTCTCAAATAATGCAGGATCTTCCAGCACTTCTTTATCAACTTTCAAGCCTGCCACATTCGAACGCGCCTGAGTCACTTCAGTGAGCACCTGTTCTTCGTGTTTGGCATAGCCTTTTACCACATTGACCAGGTTCGGCACCAGGTCAGCACGGCGTTGATACTGGTTCTGTACCTCAGACCACGATGCGTTCACCGCCTCATCTTTCACTTGTAAAGTGTTATAGCCACACCCTGTGAACAGAAGCGTGCTTGCCAATACGGTTGCCAGTGCGGTTTGTTTCATGACTTTCATAAAAATTTATCCTCAAGTTTTTCTTTATATTTTTGCGTTAGTTCATTGTAATGGGATTTTTTTGCCTGCTGTGTAACATTTATTAAAGTTGATGAATGAGACTGTTTAAATAAAAAAGGCATTACTCAAGCCTGTTGATGTAATGCCGCGCTAAGCAAACTTTATTTTAAGAGGGAATTTAACTATACAATTGAGGTGTGGCGCCCTCCTGAAAACTGGCCATGTCATACTCATCGGCCATACGTGCCTTCCAGTAATTGACCAACTGCGTGTAATCATGTTTTGCCGGATGAAAATCCGCCTGATAATAGGACAAATATTCTGGAATCAGTTGGATTAACATTTTCGCCAGTAAATAGGTCCCGAACAGATTGCCACCCAGTTTAGGCAGGCTTTTCCATTTGTCCTGCCAGATCAGCCGTGACGTGGCGTAAAAAGTCAGGCTGGCAAAGCCCGTAGTCACGCTACGCATCAATAGACGGCGGATACGGTCATCACCATAAACGTGCTGATAGACATCGAAAGCTACCGAACGATGCTCAATTTCCTCAATCGCATGCCATACCCACAGTTTCATGGCATCCTCATCCAGCGTACTTAAAATTTCTGGATGTTTCAGGATATAGCCGCCCAGCATGGCAGTAAAATGTTCAAAGGCACAGGTCAAGGCCAGCTGTAATTTAGGATGAATATTACGAAGCAGCTCATCGCGTTTTGCCAGCCACGCCTGAAAACGGTCTAGATTATAGTCATCGCGTCGCCATGCATCATTAAATTCGGTATGGGCCTTGGAGTGCATCGCTTCTTGCCCGATAAAAGCCGCAATTTGTGCCTGTAATTGGGGATCTTTTACTTTGTCGCGAACATTGCGGACACTATTGACAAAATACTGCTCGCCAATCGGGAAAGTGGAAGACAGTGCCGTCAGCAGATGCGACATCACAGGTGAATTGGCAAAATAATGACGCTTGATTTTTTCTGGGTTAAATTGCAGACGACGTACAGTAATCCCCAATGCCTTGGGACGATTTAAATAGCTTTTTCCTACATTCGCATTTGCAAGTGCCATCGCGATTACCTTGTTCATTTTATAGTCCGTCTTCGAGTATTGCGCTGTAAAAAACTCTAGGACAGGGCAAAAAAGCTTAGAAGATTTGCCAAAACTACCAAAATGATGACTGGTCTAGATCGATGAAACAGGCGCGACACATTCCTCTTGTTTGATTTTCCTCAGACTTAATAGGGCTGCCAGAAATAATCCACCCATGATGGCAACCACACTATGAAAGGCCAATAACTGGGCTTGAGCCATGGAATAATGCAAGCTTGTCACCGCCCATTTGATCATAAATGCAGTCAGCGTACCCAATACTGCTATCCCAAAAGTTAGACCTAGTTGTCTGAGCATATTTAAAATTGCCGCAGCAAAACTGGCATCTGTCTGCGATACCGCATGCAAGCTCAAGCTACTGGAACTGGGGACAATCAAGCCAATACCGGCCCCCAGCATGCCGCTTAAACCTATAAATAACAGATAAGAAGCGTTACTCTGGAAACTGATCATCGCGATCAAGGCGATACCCGAAATGAGCAACCCCATTTTGAGTAAGGGCAATACGCCATAACTTTGCTGTAAGCGACCAAAGCCAATAGAAACCACCGCCTGCATCAGAAATTGCGGGGCGATCAACCAACCGGCCTGGGCCGCACTTAAATGCACCTGCTCCTGATAAAACAGGGCAAAAACAAATAAGGAACTATAGCCTGCAAATCCCAACAGAAAGGAGATCAGATTAAATCGTAAAAAAATACGGTTATGGAATAAATGACGTGGAATAAGCGGATACGAAGCCGTGTTCTGATGTCGTATAAAAATCAGCGCAAACACCATCGAAAGCAGGAAACTAAAGACAATCAGATAGCCAATATGTACTTGCTGTACCATGATGATGCTATAAGTTAAGCTGGCAATTGCAACTACACTATAAATTAGTCCCAAATAGTCAAACCTAATGCTTTGCTGATGCTCATCGGCAACAATGCCTTTCCAGCCTAAAAATAATGCCAACAATCCAACCGGAAGATTTAACCAGAAAATACTTTGCCAGCCCAGATAATGCACCATGAGGCCGCCCATCAAGGGCCCAACAATCAAGGCAAAGGCACTGAATGAACTCCAGTTGCCAATTTCCCGTGCCTTCCGATTGGCTTGGGTAAAATGATGCACGATGATCGCCAAAGTCAGGGGAATCAATATCGCCCCTGCAATGCCCTGAATCACTCGCCCCACGATCAATACGTTAAAAGCAGGTGCTGCCGCACAAATCACCGAGCCGAAAATAAAAATCACGACACCAGCCAACCATAAGCGTTTACGTCCTAGCCACTGGCTTAACGCCCCCACCGCGAGCATCAAGCTCGACATGCTCAAAGCATAACTATCAATCACCCATTGTAAATCGGCAAGGTGACTATTGAACTGCGTCTGGATTGCAGCTAAAGCCAGATTGACACTGCTCAAATCAACCAGGCAAAGAAAGGTACTGGTATACAGTGCGGCAATTAACAGCCTGTCATTAAGTTTTGATGTCATTATTCTATCTGCTTTAAAATGAGAATTATTATCATTTAAAGGATAGCAAGTTATTGCGCTTTTATTCAAGTCTTTTCATTATTCTACTTATTGCATAGATGCTGACCATCAATCGCTTTTATCCAATGCCTTTAATTCATATAGAAAAATGCCCAAGCATGAGGCTTGGGCATTTAAAAATTAAATACTGAAAAAGAGCTTACACGCCAAGATAATCCAGAATACCTTCCGCTGCCTGACGGCCTTCCCAGATCGCAGTCACAACCAGATCAGAACCACGTACCATATCGCCACCGGCAAAGATTTTTGGATTCGAAGTCTGGAACTTGAATTCTTGCTGTTCTGCCGCAACCACTCGGCCTGAACCATCTAGACTTACATTGGCGCCACCAAACCAGTCTGCAGGACTTGGGCGGAAACCAAAGGCAAGCAACACTGCGTCTGCAGGCAAGATTTCTTCAGAACCAGGAACAGGCTCAGGGCTACGACGGCCACGGCTATCAGGCTCACCCATTTGCGTGGTCACGACTTTAACGCCAGTCACTTTACCGTTTTCACCGACAATCTCAATCGGTTGGCGGTTGAACAGGAATTTGACGCCCTCTTCATAGGCATTCTTCACTTCACGTGCAGAACCCGGCATGTTGCTTTCGTCACGACGATATGCACAGGTCACATCGTGCGCACCTTGGCGCAATGAAGTACGGTTACAGTCCATCGCAGTATCACCACCGCCCAATACGATGACTTTCTTGCCATCAACACTGATGTATTCGCTTGGATCTTTTTCCCAGCCTTGGCAACGGTTGACATTGGCAATCAGGAAATCTAATGCATCGTAAACACCATTCAGGTCTTCACCCGGGAAACCACCTTTCATATAGGTATAGGTTCCCATGCCCATGAACACCGCATCGTATTCAGCCAGCAATTGTTCAATAGTGACATCGACGCCAATCTCGGTATTTAAGCGGAACTCGATGCCCATACCGGTAAAGATTTCGCGACGACGCTTCATCACATCTTTTTCCATTTTAAATTCTGGAATACCGAATGTGAGCAAACCGCCAATTTCTGGACGTTTATCAAATACCACTGGCTTTACGCCACCACGCGCCAGAATATCCGCACAGCCTAAGCCTGCCGGGCCTGCACCAATGATCGCGACTTTTTTATTGGTCCACTTAACGCCAGACATGTCTGGTCGCCAGCCCAAAGCAAAAGCAGTATCATTGATATATTTTTCAGCATTACCAATGGTCACTGCACCAAAACCGTCGTTTAAGGTACAGGCACCTTCACACAAACGGTCTTGCGGGCATACGCGACCACAGACTTCCGGCAAGGTGTTGGTTTGATGGCACAATTCAGCGGCCTGAAAAATCTGGCCTTCTGCAATCAGTTTTAACCAGTTTGGAATGTAGTTATGTACCGGACATTTCCATTCACAATAAGGGTTACCACACCCTAAACAGCGATGGGTCTGATTGGCAGCCACTTCCGCAGTAAAAGGTTTATAAATTTCCACAAACTCTGCCTTGCGGACAGTAATATCTTTTTTCTCTGGATCTTGGCGTGCTACATCCAGAAATTGAAAGTCATTATTAAGGCGCTCTGCCATGTCTCTCTCCGTGGGTAGGCGCAGCGATGTCCCTCATCTCTGCACCTGCCTATGTCTATGCAGTCGTGGAATTATTGTGGATCGGCTTGGGTGGTTTTCAAAAGCGTTTGTAAATTAGCAGCTTTTGGTTTCACCAGCCAGAACTTACGACTATAGAAGTCGAACTCATTACGGATCTTGTAAGCCCATGCACTACCCGTTTCCTGAATGTGCTCATCCAGAATACGCAGTAGGTTTTCTTTATGGTCTTCCATCGCCTCTGTCGAGATACGATTCAGATCAATCAGTTCGTGGTTATAGTAGTCGACAAAGTCATTATCAAGGTCAAGGACATACGCAAAACCACCGGTCATACCTGCACCGAAGTTATGGCCCACTTTACCTAATACGGTTACCACACCACCGGTCATGTATTCACAGCAGTGGTCGCCCGCACCTTCAATGACTGCAAATGCGCCTGAGTTACGCACCGCGAAACGCTCACCGGCAGTTCCCGCAGCAAAGACTTTACCGCCAGTCGCACCATATAAGCAGGTGTTCCCGATAATGGCCGTATTTTGGGTCTGGAACGGCGATCCTTTTGGCGGGAAGATCGAGACACGACCACCCGCCATACCTTTACCGACATAGTCGTTGGCATCACCTTCAAGCTTGATATGCAAACCACCCGCATTCCATACCCCGAGTGACTGACCCGCAGTACCGATCAGGTTCATGACCACTGGATTGTTTTCCATCCCCAGATTGCCATAACGACGGGCGATTTCACCTGAGATACGCGCACCAATCGAACGGTCACAGTTACCGACAGTGAAGTTGAATGAACCACCTGTACCCGCTTCAATTGCCGGCAACATTTCTGCCACCATTTGCTCAGCCAAGACACCTTTATCAAATGGTGCATTGCCCTGAACCTGGCAATATTGTGCCTTACCTTCAGCAGCAGGATGTGAAGTCAATAATGCACTGAGATCAAGATGGGCATGTTTGTCTGTTTCACCTGGTAAAACTTCAAGTAAATCAACACGACCAATCAAGTCTTTCAGTGAAGCGACACCCAATGCAGCCAACCATTCCCGGGTTTCTTCTGCAATAAACTTGAAGAAGTTGATCAGCATTTCAGGTTCACCAATATAGTGTTCCTGACGTAAATGATCTTGCTGTGTTGCAACACCGGTTGCACAGTTGTTCAAGTGACAGATACGCAGATATTTACAGCCCAATGCGATCATTGGCGTAGAACCGAAACCGAAGCTTTCCGCACCTAAAATAGCGGCCTTGATCACATCCAGACCCGTTTTCAAACCACCATCGGTTTGTACACGAACCTTGCCACGCAAGTCATTAACACGGAGGGCTTGATGCGCTTCGCTTAGCCCCAATTCCCAAGGAGAACCCGCATGGTGAATCGATGACAGTGGAGATGCCGCTGTACCACCGTCATAACCTGAAATGGTAATGAAGTCGGCATAGGCTTTTGCAACACCCGCAGCAATGGTTCCCACACCCGGCTCAGAGACTAGTTTGACTGATACCATGGCTTGAGGATTGACCTGTTTCAAGTCAAAGATCAATTGTGATAAATCTTCAATCGAATAAATATCATGATGCGGTGGTGGTGAAATCAGGGTTACACCCGGCACCGAGTAACGTAAACGTGCAATTAAGCCATTCACTTTACCACCTGGTAACTGACCACCCTCACCCGGTTTTGCACCTTGTGCCACTTTGATCTGTAATACTTCAGCAGACGTTAAGTAAGCTGGCGTTACACCAAAACGACCAGAAGCAATCTGTTTGATTTTCGAGTTACGAATCGTGCCATAACGCGCAGGATCTTCACCGCCCTCACCCGAGTTAGAACGACCACCAATCGTATTCATGGCAATCGCAATTGCTTCATGTGCTTCTGGTGATAATGCACCTAAAGACATACCTGCAGAGTCAAAACGTGGCAGAATCTCTTCAATCGTTTCAACCTGATCAAGCGCAATTCCAGCAGTGGTTTTTAACTTGAATAAGTCACGAATGGTCGCCACTGGACGGTTATTCACCAGTTCTGCGTATTCTTTAAAGTCCTGATATTGGCCTGAACGTACCGCTTTATGCAAGGCATTGATCACGTCTGGATTAAACGCATGGTACTCTTTACCAAATACGAATTTAAGCAAACCACCTTGATCAATCGGCTTACGGTTCTGCCAAGCCGTGGTCGCCAATTTCTTCTGGTCATTTTCCAGATCGGCAAAGGTTGCACCTTGAATACGGCTTGGCACGCCAAGGAAACATTTATCTACCACTTCAGAGGATAAACCCACTGCTTCAAATAGCTGACCGCCACGATAAGAAGCAACCGTCGAGATCCCCATTTTAGACAGTACTTTCAGTAAGCCTTTCTCAATCCCTTTACGGAAGTTGGCTTGCGCTTGAATTGGATCACCCAGTAGCTCACCTTTCGCAACCAGATCATTGATCACATCATAGGCCAGATATGGATAAACCGCAGTCGCACCAAAGCCAAGTAATACCGCAAACTGATGTGGATCACGCGCAAAACCGGTTTCAACCATAATGTTCGCGTCAGTACGCAAACCGGTCTTGATTAAATGGTGATGTACCGCACCTGTGGCCAAGGCAGCATTTGCAGGCAAATACCCTTCGCGGAAATTTTTATCGGTTAATACAATCAGTGTTTTACCATCACGAACCGCCTGTGCCGATTCTTCACAGATACGCTCAATCGCGGCCTGTAAACCTTCAGCTTCTGCATAGTTCAGGTCAATATCCACTACACCATAGCCTTCGCGATCTTTTTCTACATCACGCAGTTGCTGCATTTTTGAATTAGACAAGACTGGGCTGGAAATGATGATACGATCCGCATGTTCCGGGCCTTGTTCGAACACATTCTGTTCACGGCCTAAACAGGTTTCCAGTGACATCACGATCGATTCACGTAATGGATCGATTGGCGGGTTGGTGACCTGAGCAAACTGCTGACGGAAATAGTCAGACACATGGCGCACTTGACGAGACAATACCGCCATTGGGGTATCATCGCCCATTGAGCCAACCGCTTCCTGACCACTTTCAGCGATCGGACGTAATAGTTGATCGCGCTCTTCAAATGTCACCATGAACATTTTTTGCGCTGCTTTTAACTTGTCGCCGGTTAAACCTTGATCGACCAGTTGCTCTTCAAGCTGTGGATTGGCCTGCAGGCGAATCGCATGATCACGCAGCCATTCACGATATGGGCGCATGTTCTTGAGATGATTGCTGACATCCTTGGTATCCAGCACTTTGCCTGTCAAGGTATCGACAACCAGGATTTGGCCCGGACCGACACGGCCTTTAGATACCACATCTTCTGGCTCGTAGCCCCATACCCCGATTTCAGAGGCAAGGGTAATGTAATCATTCTTGGTGATGACCCAACGCGCTGGACGCAAGCCGTTACGATCCAGCATACAGATCGCATGACGACCATCCTGAATCACCAGACCTGCCGGACCATCCCAAGCTTCCATATGCTTCGAGTTAAATTCATAGAAAGCACGTAAGTCAGCATCCAGAGTTTCAACGTTTTGCCATGCCGGTGGAACCAGCATACGGAGTGCACGGAACAGATCCATGCCCCCACCGACCAGAATTTCAAGCATGTTATCCAGACTTGACGAATCTGAACCTGTCCGGTTAACGATCGGATTCAGCTCAGTCAGGCCAGGCAATAACGGGTTTTCAAATTTCGGAGTACGTGCCAATGCCCAGTTACGGTTTGCGGTAATGGTATTGATCTCACCATTGTGCGCAAGGTAACGGAAAGGTTGCGCCAAAGGCCAACGTGGCAAGGTGTTGGTCGAGAAACGTTGGTGGAACACCACAATATGCGATTTTAAACGCTCATCGGCCAAGTCGGTATAGAAGTCTGCAATCGCAGCCGGCATCATCAAGCCTTTATAGCTGATCACAGTCGAGCAAAGCGTGGTTACATAGAATGACGGATCGTTTTGTAATTGTTGTTCTGCACGACGACGTGCCAGGAAAAGCTTACGGTTAAACTCAACCTCACTTACCCCCATTGGACAGTTCACAATGACCTGTTCAAATGCAGGCAGAGATTGCAGCGCAATTTCACCGAGGACGTCGTTATTGGTCGGAACCACACGCCAAGCCAGTACGCGTAAGCCATCCGACTCGATTTCTTTGGTTAAAATATTTTTGGAATGTTGCGCTAATGCCGGATCTACATTTAAAAATACGGTACCCACAGCAAAAATTTCACTCAGTGTAATATCACTCAGTTTTTTTGCTTCATCACGGAAAAATTGCTTTGGCATCGCCAATAATAAGCCGCAACCATCTCCCGTCTTGCCATCTGCGGCAATACCACCACGGTGCGTCATGCAACTTAAACTGTGAATCGCGGTTTCTACAAGATGATGACTTGATTCACCCTTCATGTGGGCGATCAGACCAAAACCACAGTTATCCTTAAACTCGTCAGGCTGATATAAACCTTGAGCGGGAGCTACAGTATTAGGCGATGGCATGTGCATAGCGTACCCTTCTTTCAACATGGCTCTTTCGAGCAACAAACATTCAATTCATTTTCTGCGATATTGCCGATCAACTCATTTAAAGTTCAATGCTTCGCGAAAACATTTTTACTGGCGGATTTGCAATATACGCCTTTCTTTTTCAAGACGCAGTGCATTTCGCCATCTAAAGTGTTTTCAGTTATTACACCCTCAAAAAAGTTTGTAAAGCACAAAAACTTTCCATTTCACGAAACTAATGAATCATTTAGTTTCAAAAGGCGCAATGAGCAGACAAATTAGCACCACAAGGATGCAAAAAACATGCCATGTAAAATTAGGTTTACTAAATCATTAAAAAAATTAAAATAACTTTAAGTTATAAGGGGCAAACCACTTGCCCCTGTCTGAAAAGTGCACCAAAAATAATCAGGGTGCTATAAAAAGAATCATGTGTGCACAATTTTAGTGCACCATTAATTAAATGGATCGCTGACTTCTCGTTTAGAAGAATCTGAATTTTCTTTTATTTTTTCAGCATTTGCTGGTGCTGAAGGTGCAGATTGGCTTTGTTTGACATTTACCACATTGCCCTGTGCATCACGTTGAGTCACCGTGGTTTTTACTGTGGTTGATGATTCAGCCGTCCGGTTGCTCATTACTGGTGCTCGATTCATTAACAGGGTTTCATCAACTTTTGGCAATGCCGCAGGTCTGAGCTGAACCGCATAAAGCTGATTGGACGCCGATTTCATTTCATCAGAGCCCAAATCATTGACTAATTCAGCATAGGTCGACAATTGCTGGGCTTTGGGTTTGACCGAATCAGGCAGCGCCAGATTAAGCTGTGCAAATTGACGGGTAGCTTCTTCTGCATTTGAAAAAGCACCATAAGTAAGCACATATTGCTCGACCTGATCTTCGCCGCTGAGACGGAAATACACAAACTTCTTGCGGTCTGAACGATTGAGCAAGAAATTTTTAATAATGGCCTCATCGGAACTGCGGAAAATTTCCACAGTCCACTGACGTTGATGGTCCTTCATATATTTGGTGCCACGAAATTCGGGTGCATGGTCATTGGCCACCACCACGCGCGTGGTCAGATCCAAAGGTTTGACTTCGTCCGAGAGTGCGCCCAGATGCGCAGTCGCCGCCACTTTTTCCGGTTGAATCTGAACCTGTGCTTCGGTTTCAGCGGGCTGTTGCTCTTTCACCAATGCCTTGGTATCGGTAACGCCCCAGAATATCAACGCAGCAATTAAACAAGCCAGCGCAAAAACCAGCCAGCTATATTGTTGAATATTTTGCCAAATTGATCGTGACACAGCCATGCTTTACCCAAATAATTAATTATGCAGATTGATTCGCAAGAATAGATTGTTTCATTAACTCAACGTCAAAGTCTTTGGTAATGACGGCCTGACCCAAGCTTTTCAATAAAACCAGACGTAATTGACCGTTTAAGACTTTTTTGTCATGCGACATATAAGCCAAGAATTCATCTAATGGAATTTTTGGACATGATATCGGTAAATTGGCACGTTGAATGATATTTTTTGTACGTTGCACATCTTCGGCTGAAATCCAGCCTAAACGATGAGACAAATCTGCTGCCATCACCATACCGGTCGCCACCGCTTCACCATGTAACCAGGTGCCGTAACCCAGATAAGATTCTATGGCATGGCCAAAGGTATGCCCCAGGTTTAATAAGGCACGCTCGCCCTGCTCTTTTTCGTCATTGGCCACAATCCGCGCTTTATGAGCACATGAGCGATAAACCGCTTCTGCCAATAAATTTGCATCACGTCCGATCAATCCATCCATGTTTTGCTCTAGCCAGACCAGAAAATCAACATCACCCAATAAGGCATATTTAATCACTTCTGATAGTCCCGCAGACAGTTCGCGATCTGGCAAGGTCTCCAGTTGCGCCATATCCGCCAGCACCACTTGTGGCTGCTGGAAAGCCCCCAGCATATTTTTACCCAAGGGATGATTAATCCCGGTCTTGCCACCGACACTTGAGTCAACCTGTGACAATAACGTTGTCGGCACCTGCACAAAATAAACGCCACGCTGGAAACAGGCTGAGGCAAAACCAGCCATATCGCCAATCACTCCACCGCCCAATGCCAGTACGGTACAGTCACGGTTAAAACCGGCTTCAAGCAAAGCATCAAAAATAAGATTCAAATGCTGAAGATCTTTATATTGCTCACCATCAGGCAGAATGCATTGCGCAACCTGTTTATCCAGCTGGATCAAGGCATCCATATAATGTTGTAAATACAAAGGCGCAACTGTTGAGTTAGATACCAGCATTACTTGTCGACCATGTAAATACGGCTCAAGCAATGTTTTCGGGTCTAAATGACTGCCTATAAATATGGGATAACGACGGTCACCCAACTCAACATGTAACGTTTGCATAATAACAACCAACCAGCGATTACTTAACTTGTTTAGATAAAATGACGTGCAAGATACGTTGTGCCAAATCCCGTGCCGCACCTTGATTTGTTTCAATGACGTAATGTGCGACTTCGCGATATAAAGGATCACGCAGGGCCAATAAGTCACGTAGTTTTTGCTCTGGATTTTCGACTTGTAAGAGAGGGCGATTTTTATCGCGATAGGTGCGCTGTAGCTGGAGCTCTACAGGCGTATAAAGATAGACAACGATACCACGCTGTTTAAGAAATTCCCGGTTTTTGACTTGCGTGACTGCACCACCGCCTGTGGCCAATACCAATAATGGACGAGAGGTTAAGTCATTCAATACATTGGTTTCGCGTAACCGAAATCCGACTTCCCCTTCTTTTTCAAAAATCCATGGAATTGTGGCACCTGTTTTACGTTCGATTTCATGATCGCTATCAATAAAATCACGGCCTAGCAATTCTGCTAAATGCCGGCCAACTGTTGTTTTTCCTGCCCCCATTGGCCCTACCAAATAAATATTTGGTAGGGTTTCAAACGCTTTGCTTGGCAACGCGCCACCTATATGAATTGCGATTATTGAAAATATATTAATGATTTCTGGTCAAAGTGTCATTAACAATTCTCGGCGTAATAAAAATAAGCAGCTCACGTTTATTGTCTGTTTTCAGGTCACGACGGAATAAACGCCCGACATAAGGCAAGTCACCGAGAAACGGTACTTTGACCTGAGAACTGATATTTTCCTGCTCAAAAATACCGCCGAGCACCACGGTTTCACCATTATCCACCAGTACATTGGTATCAATCTGGTTTTTATTGATAGTGAGCTGGCCTGTCGGTGTCGGGGTGCTTTGCGAGTCTTTAGTAATGTTCAGTTTCATCATCACCTTACCATCAGGAGTAATGCTTGGCGTTACATCCAGACTCAAGGTCGCGTCAATAAATTCTGTTTTAGGCACCGCATTCGCACCGCCACCCGTTGATGAGGTATACGGAATTTTCTTACCTGATTCAATTTTTGCCGCCTGCTTGTCTGCTGTCATGACTTTCGGTGTCGAGATCACTTCACCATAACCATCAGCCTGTACTGCTGAAAGTTCCAAGTCCAGCATAAAGTCAGAAAGACTGATCAAGCCAAAGGCAATACGGCTTGCCCCAGGGGTAACAGCACCCAAGTCGACATTCAGGTTATCAGGGCGTTCGATATCGTATTTCCAGCCACCTGTGTCACTATCTTTTTTGGGATCACGTAGATTCCATAAGGTCTTATCGCTACCACCGACTAACAGATCATTATTATTGGTAATCCCCTGCGACAGGATGCCCCATTTCACCCCCATCTCTTTGGTAAAATCGGTACTAGCGCTGACAATACGTGCTTCAATCATCACCTGTTTCACCGACACATCCAGCAGATCAACCATCTTACGGATCTGGTCAATCTTTTGTGAAGTATCATTCACAATTAGGGTATTGGTCCGCGGATCAATCGAGATGGTTCCCCGTGGACTTAACAGGCCACCCGCCAAGGTGTCATTACTGATAGAATTAGAAGAATTACCGTTGTTGGTATTGGCATTTTTGCCTTGAGTAATCAGCTTTTCAATATCGGCTGCTTTTGCATAGCTTAAGGTAATATATTCGGTTTGCAGCGGCGCCAGTTTCACGCTTTGCGCCTGCGCTTTGGCTTCTTCTTCCTCTGCCTTAATCAATTCTGAAACTGGTGCAATCCAGATCACATTGCCATTACGACGTTTGTCCAGATTCTTGGTTTTCAGAACAATATCCAAAGCCTGATCCCATGGCACATCTTTAAGACGTAAGGTGATATTCCCCTGTACGGTATCTGCGGCGACCATATTGATACCGGTAAAGTCAGCCAGTAACTGCAAGACACGCCGTACTTCAATATCTTGGAAATCTAAAGAAATCTTATTGCCAGTATAGGTTTGGGTCTTGGCCTTGGTTGGTGACTTGTCTTCAGGACGTTTTAAACTGATGGTCAGTTTATTCTCTGCCTGATAGGCCATATATTCATAGCTGCCAGCAGACTGAATGGTCACCACGCCATTGCCTTTATCGTTATAGGCATCGATACTGGCAACAGGTGTTGCAAAGTCATTGGTATTTAAACGACGCGCCAAATGAGTCGGGATTTTATTGCCCATGGTCCGCACAACAATCTTACTGCCTTGCTGTTGCACATCGACCGGCGTGTTATTGCCAAGCAAATCAATTACTACCAGACCTTCACCCTGATTGCCACGCTGGAAACCAATATTGGAAATCCCTTGTTGAACCTGACGAACAGCAGTGACCGGCGTTGCCATAGCAGGTTTGGCTGAATTGATTTTCAGTACAAAAGTATTGCCTTCAACACGGGTGGTAAAGGCACCTGCATCTTTTAAATTTACAATCACACGGGAACGCTGATCATCAGCCGCGACTTCCACAGAGCTTGCTTCATTGGTAGATACAGGAATAGAGGTCTGTTTTAAACTCTGTTGTGCCTTATCAAAATCCAGAATCAAGCGGGCAGGCTGTTCCAGCTGATAAGCTTGTGGCTGCGGCGGTAACCCGTTAAACATGACACGGATCTCGGTCCCTTGTTCAGCCAAATTCATCGGCACAATGTTGGTCATGCTGACTTGTGCCGAAGCCACCTGCATCACTGCAAGCGTAATCGCAGCCATAGAAAATTGACGGAATGCATGATTCATGGTCTTCGCTTCCCCAAATAAAGAATCTTTAAACTGTTTTTTCATTGTTATTCCTTTAATCTTATGGTGCTGGTCCGATCAGAACGAGTGTTCGTGGTCTTTCCACATAACCTTCTCGTCCATCCGGTACGATTTCCACCAAATCTATCTGCGTTGGGCTAATTTTAATGATGCGCCCCTGATTCATCCCCAAATAACTCCCCACTTGTACGCGCTCGATTTGACCATCCGGCGTTTGAATCAAAGCAATAGTGGCATTGGTTCTACCACGCATACTGCCCTTCATATTTAAGGATTCGAGGGCATAACTTTCCAGTGGTTGCGGCTGACGGTTGAAGTTCGGATATACACGTTTACCGGCCATAATCTTTAACTCGGCCGCCAAGGAGCTTGGCATAAACGGGCTTTTCAGCTGATGTGCCGAATAGTTAAATAAAGGTACAGGCGTAAATACCGGTGCAGGCTCAATCGGTAAAGGCGGCTGATTGCGAATTTCAGCCATCTTCTGGTTGACTGCATCAATACGCGAGTCACATCCAACCAGCCCCAATCCAAGCAACAAGCTCAGCAGTAATTTATAATTATTCATGGCTTATTTTCCTCCTGCAGCAGGTGGATTATTTGTCGCTGCCGCAGCGGCATTGGCCTGATCATCCGCACCTACATAGCGGTAGGTTTTGGCTTTCACGGTATAATTCACCACCGGAATATCCGATTTTTTCTGGGTATCTTCTTTTGCTTCTACGGTAAAGTCATGCAAGGTAACAATACGAGGCAAAGCCGCAATACCGGTAACGAATGCACCAAAGGCATGGTAGTCACCAGTTGCATCAATACTGATCGGTTGCTCAATAAAGAACTCTTGCTTGACTTCATTTTCCAGACGGATATTTTTAAATTTCAGGCCCGAATTCACTCCGGTCAGGTTAATGTCTTCAACCAGACTTGGAATTTCTGTTTCTTTTGGCAGTTGCTCTAATTGTTGATTAAAGTTCGCTTCCATTTCTTGCAGCTGCGCTTGATATTGCTGCAAATTACGCAGCTTGGAATCTTTTTCTTTAAACTCGTTGAGTAGACTCTGCTCTTTCGCCTGTTCATTTTCAATAGATTCAAGCTGAGATTTAATCACCACAAAATAACCCAGCGCCAGCACAGCTAAAAATACAAATATCCAGCAGGTAATTTTGACGGATAAAGGCCAACTACCGTAATTGTTCATATCCAGTGTATTAAATTGCTGGAAGAACTGCTCGACCGTCATTTTCTTTTTCTTCACCGCAACGCTGTCTTGATTCAATTCATCTTGGTTCATTTCGCGGCCCCCACTGCTACTGCCCCTGATGCTGCCTGTTCTGATGCGGGTGCAGCTTCAGCCGTTGTACCAATCTCACCCAAATCGACAGTGACAATAAAACTGCCATAATTTTCCTCAACCCGAGGAATCAGCGAACTTGCTGCTTTATCTTTGTTTTTATTTTCATCCACTGCCAGGAATGAATTCATGAAAGCATTGCGATACCATGGCGAAGCTTCCAGATTACGCAACAGCTCAGCCACGGTATTCGGGCTTTCTGCTTTCCCTTCAATCGTAAATTTATCACCGGTGCGTGTGAACTTGGTTAAGTACATGGTCGGTGGTGTGACCCGGACCAGCTCATCCACCAGACGCACGGTAACCGGACGCTGTCCTTGTAAACCCTGAATCAGCTTCATACGCTCGATAATCGCGTTACGGCGTTCTTGCAAGCCATCCAGTGCTTTCAGTTGAGTATCCAGATTCTGGTTGGTACTCACAATCAGCTGATTAGCTTGTTCCTGATCACTGAGTTTATGATCAAAATACATCCAGCCTGAAAAGACCGAAGCAACCCCTAATGCAGCAACCCCAACACAAAAAGCGACAAACTGTTTCTTTCGTTGTTCTCTTAGCTCATCACGCCAAGGGAGTAAGTTAATCTTTGCCATTAATCAAAACTCCTCATTGCCAAACCGCATGCCACCATTAATGAAGAGGCATCATTTTCAATTTTTTTAATATCAATTTGGGGAGAAAAACCCATTTGTAAAAATGGATTGGCAATGGTCACCCGGTAACCGAGCTTTTGTTGTAATAGCTTGGCCAGACCAGGAATATTGGCATTCCCGCCAGCAAGCAGAATATGATCAATCTCATTGAACTGAGAAGATGAAAAGAAGAACTGCAGTGAACGTGCCGCTTGCTGAACAACGGCATCAAGAAAAGGCTCAAGCACCTCGGTATCATAATCGTCTGGCAGGGTTCTTTCTTTTTTGGCACGACCGGCTTCCTCAAAAGACAAGCCATAGCGACTTTGGACATCCTGAGTCAGTTGACGACCACCAAAGACCTGCTCACGGGTATAGATAATTTTGCCTTTCTGCATTACAGACAGCGTGGTCATGGTATGCCCGATATCCAGAATACCCACGGTATTGGCACCCATCGGCAAGGTATCGGCAAAGACGCTGAAAGCACGCTCCATGGCATAACTTTCCACTTCTGCAATTTTCGCGGTGAGGCCAGCCAGCTCAAGCACTTCGACGCGCGTGTCTACATTTTCTGTCCGTGTTGCCACGAGCAGGACGTTTACCCGGTTTGGATTGGCCAAACGATCCGGTAAAACTTCAAAATCCAGACTCACTTCATCTAATGGGAACGGAATGTATTGCTCAGCATCCATACGGATCTGAACTTCACGTTCTTCATCCGACATGTCAGCATCCATTTCTATGATCTTGTTAATGACCATAGACGTAGGCACTGCGATTGCAACATTGGTGGTGTGAGGATTGGCAAGGTTCACCACTCTCTCTAACGCATCCCCCACCGCCTCTGGGTTCAGAATGCTTTTTTCCACTACACTGTTTTCAGGTAATGGCATCACCGCATAACTTTCAACCCAATATCTACCGTTCTTTACAGAGAGCTCCAATAACTTAACAGTTGTCGAACTAATATCGACACCCACTAACCCCTTATTTGGTTTACGATATAACCTGAGCACAGTACTTTCCTATTTATTTTTTTATCCCCAAAAATACAACATACTAATTTTGTTTTGGTCTTTAATTGATACGGATACAATAACTCATCTAACAATCCGCATGTCTAAAGGATATACTGACCACAATTAGTTTGCCATTCGCTCTTATTAAAACTTACTTATTATGAAAAAGCTATCCAGTTCTGGTATTGTTCGCCCATTTTTTTTGATCATTATTATTATCTTAGTCTCACTTCCAATGGGATTTTATGGCATGTATCTCTATCTCGCGCCATCATTGCCAGATATGAGTTCATTAAAAAAAGCGCCTTTATTAAAACCATTGCAGGTCTATACGGCTGATAATAAGTTGATTGCGGAATACGGCGGAAAACTCTCCATTCCTGTTAAGTATGAACAGATTCCTCCAACCTTCATTCATGGTTTCCTTGCAGCAGAAGACTCCTCATTTTTTGAGCATAACGGCATCAGTTTTAAAGGCTTGGGGCGAGCTTTAACTGAATCTGTTACGGGCTCTGATGTGCAGACTGGCGGCTCAACCATTACCATGCAGGTTGCGAAAAACTATTATTTAAGTCCGGACCGTACGCTTAGACGTAAACTGACGGAAGTGTTTCTGGCACGAAAAATCGAACAGAACTTGACCAAACAGGAAATCTTGACGGCCTATGTCAACAAAATTTTCCTGGGTAAAAATGCCTATGGTATCGCTGCGGCGGCTCGTATCTATTACAACAAAAACCTGAATGAACTGACCACCGCACAAATGGCCATGATTGCAGGCTTACCAAAAGCGCCATCAAAATATAATCCGGTGGTGAATCCAGACCGTGCGCTTGAGCGCCGTAACTGGATTTTGGGCCGTATGCTACAACTGGGTTATCTCAACCAGAACCAGTATCAGCAAGCTGTTGCCGAGCCGATCAATCTCAACATGGTGGATCGCTCTGTCAGTAACGTTTTTCCCTATGTCGGAGAAATGGTCCGTTCCGAATTAGTTGAGCATTTTGGTGAACAAGCGATTGATTCGGGCTATAAGGTTTATACCACCATTGACAGCAACCGCCAGCGCTATGCAGAACAGGCGATTCAAAACGGACTGGAAGCCTATGACCGTCGTCATGGCTGGCGCGGTCCAGAAGCACATGACAAACCGTTAAAACAGTTCATGGCCTATGCCAACACCTACCCTGCGCAAGTCACCAAAGTGAATAATAATTCCTTTGAAGCCTTGATGCAGGATGGTTCAACCGTAACCGTGAACTGGTCAGGCATGTCTTGGGTACGTCCATATCGCAATGCCAATAGCGTCGGTGGTGCGCCATCCAATGCTTCGCAGATTGTTAAAGTTAAAGATATTGTGCGTCTACGTCCAAATGAAGGCAAAACGGTATGGGCTTTGACTCAAGTACCTAAAGTACAGGGCCAGCTCATTGCCATTAATCCCAATGACGGTGCAATTGAAGCGGTTGTAGGTGGCTATAACTTCTATCAATCAAAATTTAACCGTGCCTTACAGGGTTGGAGACAACCTGGTTCGACCATTAAGCCTTTCGTGTATGCATTGGCTTTAGAACGTGGTATGACGCCATACAGCATGGTCAACGACAGTCCGATCACCATTGGTAAATGGTCACCAAGAAACGCCGATGGTCGTTATCTTGGTATGATTCCATTACGCCGTGCGCTGTATTTGTCACGAAATTCGGTTTCTGTGCGTTTATTACAAAATGTCGGCATCGAGCGTGCCCGCCAACTGTTTATGGATTTTGGTTTACAAGATGACCAGATTCCACGTAACTACACCATTGCCTTAGGTACGCCACAGGTATTACCGATCCAGATGGCAACTGGTTATGCCACATTTGCCAATGGCGGTTACCGTATCCAGCCACACTTTATCACCCGTATTGAAGATGCGTATGGCAAAGTGATTTATGAAGCCAAGCCTGAATATGCATGTATTCCATGTATTGCCACGGCAAATAACAGTGCGAAGCAAGCAACGGCGGATGCAAGCAAAAAAGATGACGTTAAAGAAATTACCAATGAGACACTGGATGATGTCAATGCGGCATCTGACGTTCAACTGACTGCTGCCGATACTGCACAGGCCAGCAAACCAAATGGTGACTACCGTCAGGCGCAACGCATCCTGAAATCAAGCTCGGCCTATGATATGGCCAACATTCTTCGTGATGTAATCCAGCACGGTACTGGACGTGCAGCGATGAAAATCGGCCGTGATGATCTGGGCGGTAAAACAGGGACCACCAATGACGCCAAAGATGCCTGGTTTGCAGGCTTTAACGGCAAGTTAGTTGCTGTGGCCTGGGTTGGCTTTGACCAGCCGCGCACCCTGGGTCGTCGTGAGTATGGTGGCGTTGCTGCGCTTCCGATCTGGACCAACTTCATGGGCCAGTCTTTAAAAGACACACCATCAGCATGGGTACGTCTGGATAAAGATGCCAAAGATCCGATTTCTCGCGATAAGTTACAGATCCAACAAAGCGAAGACAAAAAAGAATATCGTGCTTCGCCACCGCTGGCTCGTCCAATGTATCGCCCAGCACCACCAGCGCCAACGCGTTCAACCGAAAATGACTTTTCTGACTTGCCTGGCACCACAGCACCAAGTGTCGGTGAGGAACGTCCAATCACGCCTGCGAAGAAGCAGCCTCCGGCAATGGGCTCAAACAATCCGGCACCTCAAAAAGAGCGTGACGGAATTGAGAATCTGATTAATCAGATTCAATAAGAAAAAAATCAAGCCATCAAATTGATGGCTTGTTTTTTTTCTGGAACAGATAAATCTGGAAGGCTGCCGTTGCTGCGAATTGTGGCGACTGCTCCAGTAGTTTGCGTCGTTCGGGATTGGCCTTATAAGCATAGGGTGTCATGGCGATCAGGTTTTTTAAAGCCTGCTGATCCAGCGACATGATACTCTCCACCACCTGCTCCTGTTTGAGCTCAAACTGTGCTTCTAGCTGCTCCACAAACTTCTGTGGTTCATGCAGGTTCACCTGCTCAAACAAGGCAGCACGCAAATCATATAAATGACGTGGCGCAGGCGTGACTACAATCAGATATCCATCCTGTTGTAGCACCCGCATGATTTCATCTTGAGGAATTGGACTAAACAGACTGGTACACAGATCAATGCAATGGTCCTGAACAGGTAAAGTGGCCCCCGTTCCCACCACCCAGGTCACTTTTGCATTCAGCTTGGCTGCTCGCTGTACCGCTGTCTTGGCAATATCCACCCCGATACATTGCTTGGTCTGCGCCTGCATGGCACTGGTGTAGTAGCCCTCACCACAGCCAATGTCCAGTACCGCTTCAGGTTGAAGCTGTTGCAGTATCTCGACCACCGCCTGCTGTAAAGGCTGGTAAAAACCGGCTTGCAGAAACTCACGACGTGCCAGTACCGATTCAGGTGTATCACCCGGTGACTTGCTATGTTTATGTTGCACCACATGTAAATTGACATAGCCCTGTTTTGCGACATCATAGTGATGTCCTTGTTCACAACGCCATGAGTTCTCTACCAAATTCAATGATTGGCGACAAACAGGACACATCAACAAACTCATCTATTTTCTCCAAACATAAAAAAAGCTGGTCAATACCAGCTTCTTTCTTGAATCTTGGTTTAACGTAATTTTAAGGTCATTAAGCCTAACACGACCAGGAAAATCGTGATAATCCAGAAACGGATGACCACCTGGGTTTCTTTCCAGCCCTGTTTTTCATAATGGTGATGCAGAGGTGCCATCAAGAACACACGTTTGTTACGCATACGCAATGAACCGATCTGCAAGAATACCGAAATGGCTTCCATTACAAAGACACCGCCCATAATCGCAAAGACAATTTCCTGACGCACCATCACCGCAATGGTACCGAGCATCGCTCCGAGTGCCAACGCACCGACATCACCCATGAAGACTTGTGCCGGATGTGCATTGTACCAGAGGAAGGCCAGACCGGCACCGACCATTGCCGAACAGATCACCACCAGCTCAGAGGTATATTTAACATAAGGAATATGTAAATATTCAGCGAAACGGATATCACCCGATAAATAAGCAAATACGCCTAAACCCGCTGCTACCATCACGATCGGCATGATCGCCAGACCATCCAGACCATCGGTCAGGTTCACTGCATTTGATGCGCCGTTAATCACCAGATAAGTAAAGACAATAAATGCCAAACCTAATGGGAATACAGATAAAGGAATTGAAAGATTCTTAAAGAAAGGAATCAGTAAGTCCAGCATATTCGCGGTATGCACGGCGCTATCTTGCTGTTTTGCAATCACATATAAGGCAATACCTGCTCCTAGAGACGCCACCGAAGTCCAGAAAAACTTCTTGCGCGCAGGTAAGCCCGCATTGTCTTTATAACGCACCTTAATCCAGTCATCAGCCCAACCTACCGCACCAAACACCACCATCACGCCAAGCACGATCCAGACGTAAGGATTGGATAAATCCGCCCACAATAAGGTACTGATCCCGATAGAGAGTAAAATCAGGATCCCGCCCATGGTTGGGGTTCCCATTTTTTTGGCATGGTTTTCTGGCGCAAAAGAGCTGACTGCCTGACCATACTTGAGTGCCTGTAATTTACGAATCATGACCGGGCCTAAGGCCAGACCAATCGTCAGGGCAGTCAGTAAGCTCAACAAAGAGCGCAATGTTAAATAACGAACAACCTGAAACGAACTGTTATAGTCCGCCAATTGTTCAAATAACCATAACAACATTTAAATTTTCTCCATCAAGTCAGCCATCAACGTTTCCATATGGGTATAACGAGACCCTTTGAACAGGAAACTCATTGACTGGGGTTGATGTGTTTGGACTAAATTAATTAAAAACGGTAAGGCTTCTGCCTGTGTTGCAAAGGCATGTAGCTTTGCTGAATGAGATGAACCTTGTTGCGCTGCGGCAGCAAACTCACCCACCACCACCAATTGATCAAGTGGCAAGGCCGATAACTCACGTCCCAGATCATGATGTTCCTGCCAGCTACTGTCACCCAGTTCGCCAATATCACCCATGACCATGACTTTCAAGCCCTGCTGCTGCAAGAGCACCTGCGCGGCTGCACGCATCGAGGTCGGGTTGGCATTATAGGTGTCATCAATAAACAGGTAATTGTGCTGCTGGATAAAGTTCAGACGACCTTTGGCACCTTGTGCTTGTTCTAGTCCCTGGACAATATCATCCAGTGCAATACCCAGTGCTAGAGCAAATGCTGTAGCTGCTGCGGCATTCTGTACATTATGCGCCCCTGCAAATGGCAAGTTCACTGCACGAACACCTTGTGGCGTATGCAAATTAAATTGTGCCGATTGAGGATGAAGTTGAATATCGGTCGCAAAGACATCGCCGCCTTCACCAAAACTCAGAATCGGATGTGCCTGTGCATTTTCACGAATAGTAACTGCATAATCATCTTGTGCAGGCACAATTGCGGTGCCTTGCGGCAAAATATGCGCATAGATTTCTGATTTAGCGCGGCAAATGCCCTCGCGGCCACCGAACTCACCCAAATGTGCTGTACCGATATTCAAAATGCCGGCGACATGCGGCTGCACCAGATTGGAGGTGTAATCAATTTCACCTTGGTGGCTGGCACCCAGTTCCATCACCGCATATTGATGTTGCTGACGTAGTTCCAGCAACATCATCGGCACACCCAAATCATTATTCAGGTTGCCACGGGTAATCAGGGTCGGTGCTAAACGCGATAAAATACTGCCCAACATTTCTTTGGTGGTGGTTTTACCACTACTGCCCGTTAAGGCAATCACTTTCAACTGTTGGTTTTGCTGACGGCGATAGGCTCCAAGATGTCCTAATGCCAAGCGTGTATCTTTTACGACAAGCTGTGCAATATCAGCCTCAACAGGATGCTCAACGATGGCAATCTGACAACCTTGTGCAGCGACTTGCGCGACAAAGTCATGTGCATCAAAACGCTCGCCCTTTAATGCAAGAAATGCATCACCAGCCTCGGCATGACGTGAGTCAGTCAAAATACGCTTAATTTCACCCTGCGGAATATTCTGCTGATACCACTGCCCTTGGGTGGCTTGTTGTAATTGTTCTGCTGTCCACGCTTCTAATGGGACAGTACTGGTTGTTGAGGTATGCATGGTTTTTTATTTACCTTTTTTCACACTATTGCGCAGGATAAGCAGAATGTAGCGAATGCGGTTGCGCAGCAATGGCAGACTGTACTTCAACCACATCATCAAACCAATGCCGCACGCCATCGATTTCCTGATAGTTTTCATGGCCTTTGCCCGCAATCACCACGATATCTCCGGCCTGGGCTTGGGCTACGGCAAATTTAATTGCTTCACGGCGGTCATGAATTTCATGTATGACGTGTGCACTAAAATCAATGCCCTGTTTCATATCGGCAAAAATCTGTTGAGGATTTTCAGTCCGTGGGTTATCCGAGGTCAGCATGACCGGATTGGCATGATCAAGCGCGGCCTGCGTCATGAGCGGACGTTTGCCACGATCACGATCACCACCACAACCAAATACCGCCCACAACTGTCCAGTTACATGACGTTTTAATGTGGTCAATACCTGAATCAAGGCATCCGGTGTGTGGGCATAATCCACCACAAATAGACGCTCGGCGTCCTGAATCACCTGCATACGACCTGGTGCACCTTGCAGTTGCGGTACAAACTGCACCAGATCTGCCAGTGCGAAACCTGCATATTCGGCAGCAATCAGGCTGGCCAATAAGTTTTCAACATTAAAATGCCCCAGCAGTGGGCTGTGTACCGTATAAGCACCGGCTGGGCTGATCAGGGTAAAACTTGCCCCGCTTAAACGATACTGCAAATCAGCAATATGATAATCAGCCGACGTTTGGATCAAAGAGTAGGTCAGAATTTTGGGTTGTGACGGGTTGGCTTTCGCTGCATCCAGCATGATTTGGGCATGCGCATCATCCAGATTAATTACAACAGTTTTTAAAGTCGTAAATTTGAACAGCAAGGCTTTTGCTTCAGCATAGGCCTCAAGCGTACCGTGATAATCCAGATGGTCGCGGCTTAAATTACTATAGACCGCAATTTCAAGCTCACAACCGTTGAGACGGCCTTGCTCCAGACCATGTGAACTGGCTTCCAGGGCGACAAAACGTGCACCCTGTTTGGCATAATCATGCAGCGCATGTTGCAATTGCAAAGCATCTAAAGTGGTATGTGTAGATGGGGTTAAGTTGGGTAAAATCCCGTTACCGGTGGTACCCATCACCGCACAGCCTTGACCTTGCGAGCTAATCAGCTCGGCAATCAGACGAGAAATCGTGGTTTTACCATTGGTACCCGTCACCGCAATACCGCGTAATGACGCTACCGGATCGACTGCCTGCAAATATTGCTTTTGCCATTCGCCCATGTGATAGCGAACCTCAGGACATACCCACTCATTGGCAAAGCCTAAAGCCGTTTCACTAATGATCGCCAATGCCCCGGCATCTAAGGCATTCTGGGCAAACTGGCGAGTTTTTTCTGGCTGGCTATAACTGCTCAGGGCAATAAAAATCTGCCCCTTTTCAATCTTACGACTATCCAGAGAAAAGCCCTGAAAAGGTTGGGTAGACCAAGCCGCATCAATGCTGATCGGATGTATCTGTTGAAAACTAATCGACATAATCTACCTACGGATTGGATTTTATAGAAGTATCAAGTGGTTTATCTAAAGGTACGTTCAGGAGACGTAATGATTCCTGCATGATGCGTGCAAACACGGGGGCAGCGACCAGACCACCATAATAACGGCCTTGCGGGTTTTCAACGACCACAATGATGGCCAGACGCGGATCACTGATCGGCGCAACCCCTGCAAACAAGGCACGGTATTCACTGTTGGAGTAGCCTTTACGGTCTGCACGCAGTTTATGTGCAGTCCCTGTTTTACCCCCGACACGGTAACCCGGAATTACGGCCTGCTTGGCAGTACCGCCCGGCATGGTGACTTGCTCCAGCATGGTGAGGACCTGATCGGCAATTTTAGGTGCCAGCACTTGTGTGCCTTCAGGCGCCTTATCCAGTTTGCGCAAGCTCAACGGCATTTGCACACCATGATTCGCCAGCATGGCATAGCCTTGGGCCACCTGTAAAATAGTCGCATTCAGACCATAACCATAAGCCATGGTTCCCAGTTGTGAAGGATTCAGCTTGTTACCGGAATAGAGCAGACCCGCACTTTCGCCCGGGAACTTGACTGCTGAGCGTTGCCCGAAACCTGCCCGTCTAAAGAAAGAAGGAACGGTATCTTTTGGCAGCGACAAGGCAATCTTGGCTGAACCGACGTTTGACGACTTAATAATCACGCCAGACACCGTCAAGGCACCGTAGTTATGCGTATCGCGGATAGTATGCCAGCCTAAACGCATCGAACCTGGTGAAGTATTGACAATAGTCGACGGTGTATATTTACCACTTTCCAAGGCTGCAGCCACGGTAAACGGCTTCATGGTCGAGCCTGGCTCAAACATGTCAATCGCACCACGGTTACGCATGGCATCTTTGTTGCTGAGACCGTTTTTGTCATTCGGGTTATAAGACGGCCAACTGGTCATCGCCAGAATTTCACCGGTTTTGACATCAACAGCAATTGCGGTGGCAGAGCGCGCATTATTGGCCACACCTGCTGCGGTCAGCTCGCGATACATGATGTATTGCAAACGCGAGTCGATACTCAGGGTAATATTTTCGCCTGATTCGACTTCTTTAATCACTTCAGAAACTTTAAGACGGTTACCTTTTTTATCCCGAATGATTTTTTGCTCACCATCGACACCCGACAACTGTTTGTTCAGCTGCATTTCCAGACCTTCGATGCCCACCCCTTCACTATTGGTCAGACCGATAATCTGTGCATTAGGCTGAGGTTGCGGATAGTAACGCTTATAGCTCTTCTCGGCATAAACGCCCTGAAAATTACGTTTGGTAATCAGGTCAGCCTGCTGGGGTGGAATTTCTTTTTGTAGTACCAGATAACGTGAACGAGGGCGTGCCTGCATCTGTTTCTTTAAATCTGCACGATCAACACCAACCGCATCGGCCAGTTCATCCAGATTCAGGTTTTTATCGGGCAATTGACGTTTTAATTTACGGTTATTCGGATCTTTTTTCAGTTCAGCTGTAATTTCATCAAACTGCTGTTTGGTTTCCCAGTAATCTCGTGGGTCGATCACGATTTTCATGATCGGGGTACTAATCGCCAACGGCACGCCATGACGATCACTGATCACGCCACGCATCGCCTCAAGACGTTCGGTACGCAAGATATTGGCATTGGCCTTATTTTGTAAAAAGTCCTTATTAACCACTTGCACATAGAAGGCGCGTGCGACCAAGACCACAAAGCAAAGCAGCACCGTGCCCCACAGCAAATAAAATCGCCACATGTCCAAAGCAAGTGTTGGTCTTTCCGAAATCGACTGCTGTTTTTTTCGTATTGGTTTGCTTCTTTTATCTGCCATACAGCATGCCTTATTTATCTTGCTTTGAAGTCATAGGTAAAGAAATCACTACAGTTTGCGTAGCGGGTGGCGAGAACATACGCAGTTGGGTCACGGCTCGAGAACCGATCTGTGCTGTAGCACCAAAGGTTTGCTGCTCGATCAGTAAGCGGCCCCACTCTGCATTCAGATCATCACGTTCACGCATGTAGGCGCTTAAGTCACGATAATCATGACGATATTCAAAGACCTGAAACACCACCATCATTGCACTGGTAAAGACCAATGCAACGAGTACAGCATATACAACGACTTTTTTCAGTCCCTTTTTGCTGCTTGGTAAAACGTCGTCGTCATTCTTGTTGTTCATTGTTAGCCTTTTTGCTCTAAACGCTCCGCCACACGTAGCCATGCACTACGCGAGCGAGGATTTGCTTTTACTTCTGCTTCACTCGCACGAATACGAGAAACTTTCTTTAAACGTCGAGTATCAACCTGCGCTTGAGGCATGCCCCAACCTGAATCTTCGGCCAGACTCGATTCTTTTTGAATAAATTGCTTGATCAGACGATCTTCCAAAGAATGGAAGCTAATCACCGCCAGTTGCGCCGTCGGTTTTAACAAGGCAACCGCTTGCGGCAAGAATGTCTCGATATCATCGAGTTCTTTATTGATGGCAATCCGGATGGCCTGAAAAGTCCGTGTGGCCGGATGCTTATGTTTTTCCCATTTTGGATGTGCTGTTTTAACCACTTCTGCCAGTTGAGCTGTTGTTGTCATTTCGCCTGCCAGTTTAATGGCTTTGGCAATACGGCGGCTATAACGTTCTTCACCATATTGGTAAATAATGTTTGCAAGTTTTTCTTCTTCAATATCAAGCAGCCATTCTGCAGCAGTTGGGCCTTGCGAATTATCCATACGCATATCCAGTGGCCCATTTTGCATAAAACTGAAACCACGTTCTGCCTGGTCGAGCTGTGGTGACGACACGCCCAAGTCAGCCATAATGCCATCAACTTCGCTAATGCCAATCTTGGCAAGCTCAGCCTGCAGATCGGCAAAGCTGGCATGAATAATTTTAAAGCGTGGATCTTCTTGTTCTAATTGTGCTGCAACTTCAAGCGCTTGAGGATCTTTATCAAAGGCATAGACACGCGCATTCTGATCAAGTTTTGACAATAAAAGCTTGGTATGCCCCCCACGACCAAAGGTGGCATCGACAAAAATACCAGTATCGCGACCTGCCAATACGCCATCAACGGTTTCATGAAGTAAGACAGAAATATGCGACATAAGAATTGAATCAACAGCTGAAAATGTAACTGCACATTATCACCTTGTTTTACGCCAGCACCAAACGACTTTTTGTAGAGAATTCTTAACTTTTCATAGATAAAACCGTTTTCTTGTCATTTTTCATGCAATAAAAAAGCAAACACCTTCGGTATTTGCTTTTCAATCTTTTGTGTTGATCTGAATGAAGACTAAACTTATGGTTTTTCTGCATAAATCTGGTCAAAAATCGCCCCATTTACAAAATGGGTTTTTTGCGCTTTTGCCCAGCCGCCAAACACGTCATTTATATCGAATAATTTGATCTTGGGGAATTGTTTGGCATATTTGGCTGCCACCTGAGGATTGCGTGGACGGAAATAATGTTTTGCTGCCAGTTCCTGACCGAGCGGCGAATAAAGAAAGTTCAAATAACCACGTGCCAATTGACGGTTACCATTCTTATCTACCGTTTTATCCACGATTGCCACTGAAGGCTCCGCCAGAATTGAAATTGAAGGATAGACGATGTCAAACTTATCTTTGCCTAAGCCTTGCGTTGCCAATAATGCTTCGTTCTCCCAGGACAGCAATACATCACCAATGCCACGCTCAGCAAAGGTGGTCAGGGAACCGCGTGCACCAGAGTCCAGGACTTTGACATTCTGATAAAGCTTTTTCACCAGCTCACGGGCTTTGGCATCATTTCCACCCGGCTGTTTCAAGGCATAGCCCCAAGCCGATAAGTAGATCCAGCGCGGCGCCCCACCGGTTTTTGGATTTGGCGTAATGATCTCCACCCCGTCTTTGGTCAGATCATTCCAGTCGCGAATATTTTTAGGATTACCTTTACGTACCAGAAAAACCACGGTCGACGTATAGGGTGCAGAGTTATCCTTAAACTGTTTTTGCCAGTCTTTACGGATTAAGCCGGCATTGGTAATTTCATCAATATCATTTGCCAGCGCTAAAGTCACCACATCGGCTTGCAAGCCATCAATCACGGAACGTGCCTGTTTACCCGAGCCGCCATGAGACTGTTTAAAATCTACCTCCTGACCGGTTCGTTGTTTCCAGTATTGACCAAAGGCCTGATTATATTCCTGATAAAATTCCCGAGTCGGGTCATAAGACACGTTTAAAAATGTCGTCGCGGCTTGCGCCACCCCATTTAAGCCCAGCGCCAATAATGCTGCTGCAATCACTGTTTTCATTGTTTATTGATCCAGTCCACCCCATTTGTAATCACTATATTTATTTAAAAATAATTTACAATCATATAGTTATATAAATAAATTTATTGCTTTTCAGTTTTTAAGCTAAGGTTGCAATGGATAGGCTGGATAAAAAGCCGCCAAAACAACACCTAGAAGCAAAAATGAGAAAAATTATCATTCTCCACTTTTTCTACACATTTGCTTGCTAAATTGCGCGTGTATACAAAGTAGCCAGAATGCTATAATTCTAGAGAAGGATGTGTTGAATTTTAAGATTTTTGTAAAAAGTGTGACTTAGTTCTACTTTTTCATTAAGATTTATGTTTAAATCGTATTATTAAAGCAATAGTATAGTAGTTTGGTAGTCTTATAGACTCAAATTCAAGAGGGGAATGTTAGCGATGCCAACATTAAAATTGAAGAAAACAGTATATATAAGTTTATTTTTGCTATGTTCTGTTCAAGCTGGACATGCAGCTGCAATTAAAGAAAGCAATAACATAAAAACGCTTGATAAATCTTCTTCAAGCTTGATCGTCAAAGCACTGGATCAGCAAAAACGCAATACCAGCATGCTACCGTCAACAGATGACGAGCTAAAAATGCTAAATACCATTCGTACCACGCCAACCCAGACTTTTTTTGCCAGTCAACATGAGCGTTTTTCACGTTTCGTTCAAACCATATTCCAGCCGCATAGCTCATAATTTTTAAATATGTGCCCCTCACATGTTTAAATGAAGCCTAGTCCTGTTGTGACTAGGCTTTTTCGTTATAATAGTTTCAATTTTAATTTAACCTCCGATCATTTATGAAAGTCCGTACCCGTATTGCCCCTTCTCCGACAGGATTTCCGCATGTAGGCACCGCCTATATCGCGTTGTTTAATTTATGTTTTGCCAAGCAACATGGCGGTGAATTCATTTTACGTATTGAAGATACCGACCAGCTTCGCTCTACGCCAGAATCTGAAAAAATGATTCTGGATTCTTTGCGCTGGCTGGGTCTGAACTGGTCTGAAGGCCCGGATGTGGGTGGCCCACATGCGCCTTACCGCCAGTCAGAACGGATGGGCATTTATAAGCAATATGCGCTTGAGCTGGTTGAAAAAGGACATGCTTTTTATTGTTTCGCAACAGCAGAAGAATTAGATCAAATGCGTGCAGAACAACAGGCACGTGGCGAAACACCAAAATATGACGGTCGCGGTTTAAAATTATCTCAAGAAGAAGTACAACGTCGTCTTGCAGCAGGCGAACCTCATGTTATCCGTATGAAAGTACCAGAAGAAGGCATTTGTAAAATCAATGACCTACTCCGCGGTGAAGTCGAGATTCCATGGGCACAAGTGGATATGCAAGTCCTGCTAAAAACCGATGGTTTGCCAACCTATCACCTTGCGAACGTGGTAGATGACCATTTAATGGAAATCACCCATGTATTACGTGGTGAAGAATGGTTGCCTTCTGCACCCAAACACCAGCTGCTTTATCAATATTTCGGTTGGGACATGCCAACACTGTGCCATATGCCGTTATTGCGTAATCCGGACAAATCAAAACTGTCTAAACGTAAAAACCCAACCTCAATCAACTACTATCGTGACATCGGCGTCTTGCCAGAAGCCCTGTTGAACTATCTGGGTCGCATGGGCTGGTCAATGCCGGATGAACGTGAAATCTTTACCTTAAAAGACATGATTGAGAATTTTGACGTGCAACGTGTTTCTCTTGGTGGCCCAATCTTTGATGTGGAGAAACTCAACTGGCTCAACGGTCAGTGGATTAAAGGCCTGACACCGGGACAACTGCTAGACCGTTTACTGGCATGGAAGAGCGACCGTCAAACCCTTGAAGATATTGCGGCTGCAATTCAACCGCGTATTAACCTGCTCTCTGAAGCAGTGAACTGGGCCGGTTTCTACTTCAACCATATGCCACAAATCAGCAAAGAACAGTTCGAAAGCAAGAAACTGAGCGAAGAACAGGTTCGTCAAAGTTTACAGTTTGCCATCTGGCGTTTAGAAAGCCAGTTCACATGGAATAATGACACCGTCAGTCAAACCCTGATGGATCTGGCCAACCAGATGGAAGTCAAACTACGCGACTTCATGCCGGCCTTCTTTATTGCCATTGCCGGATCAACCAGTTCAACCCCAGTGATGCAGGCCATGGTTACTCTTGGACCTGATTTGACCTTTGCCCGCTTACGTCATGCCCTGGAAATTGTGGGTGCGCCGAGCAAGAAAGAACTGAAAGTCTGGGAAAAATTGAATGAATCCCTAAAATTGCCGAAAAATGATGCAAATAGTGAGACTTAATTCAGTTTAATGATTGACGTGTGAGCGCATTCCCCCTAATATTGCGCTCACACATTCTGGGGTCATAGCTCAGTTGGTAGAGCGCTACAATGGCATTGTAGAGGTCAGCAGTTCGATCCTGCTTGGCTCCACCACCGTTTCCGAATAGGAAGCGTGAAGCATAGTTATGCTCAAATCTTTGTGTATTGCCTCATCTGTCCCTATCGTCTAGAGGCCTAGGACATCGCCCTTTCACGGCGGTAACCGGGGTTCGAATCCCCGTAGGGACGCCATATTCTGTCTGATAATAATTATATTTTTCTTACAATCTTGCCTCAAGCAGATTGCACATTTTCGAATTTTCCATAAAATAGCCGCTTCTCTATGCTTGGACAAATTGTCGTATGCAATCTTCCAACTCAAATGCGAATACAGAACCCAAAACGCTAAAGCGTGCCATGAGCACCCGCCATTTAGTCATGCTTTCTTTAGGCGGCGCAATTGGTACTGGCCTGTTTTTAGGTTCTGGTGAAGTTATCGCGCAAACCGGACCGATTGGTGCAATTATTGCCTATATTCTCGGCGGTCTGATTGCCTATATGGTCATGCTCTGTCTAGGTGAACTTGCAGTACATATGCCTGTTGCTGGATCTTTTGGTGCATACGCTCGAAAATATATTGGTCCAGGCACAGGTTACATGATTTCTTGGGTGTACTGGCTCACCTGGACTGCGACCTTAGGAACCGAGTTCACCGCTGCTGCCCTGCTGATGCAGGAATGGTTTCCCCATATTTCCATGTGGATCTGGACCATTATCTTTGCCGTTACCATTCTGGGTCTGAATTTAACCTCAACCCGTATGTTTGCCGAATCTGAATTCTGGCTAGCGCTGGTCAAAGTGGTGACCGTGATTGCCTTTATCATTCTAGGCTTGATGGCTATTTTTGGTCTGATCCCGTTCCATGGTTATGAATCGGCACCGCTATTCCACAACCTGACCGCCCATGGCTGGTTCCCGCAAGGCTTAATTCCCATCTTCACCACCATGCTGATCGTGAACTTTGCTTTCTCGGGCACTGAGTTAATCGGTGTTGCCGCCGGTGAAACCAAAGACCCTGCTGAAAATGTACCCAAAGCCATTAATGCCGCGATCTGGCGTTTATTGATTTTCTTTGTCGGTACCATCATCGTGATTAGTGCACTGCTTCCTTTCCAGGTGGCAGGTTTAGGCGGTGAAGGCGTGAGTAGCAGTCCGTTCGTGACCGTGTTTAATTACATCGGTATTCCTTATGCCGACGATATTATCCGCTTCGTGATTATCACCGCACTACTTTCAGCGGCCAACTCAGGCCTGTATGCGGCATCACGTATGATGTGGTCTTTGTCCGATCAGCGTCAGCTACCCAGCGTTTTCTCTCGCTTGTCAAAGAGTGGTACGCCTATCATTGCACTGGTCGTCACCATGTTTGGTGCAATTCCAGGGTTGTTATCAGAACACTTTGCACCTGAGACTATTTTCAAAAATTTACTTGGGGTGGCTGCATTCACCATGGTGATCGTGTGGATGAGTATCTGCTGGAGTCAATTTAACTTCAGACGTCAATGGTACAAGGCCGGACATACTGCAAAAGATTTAAAATTTGCTGCGCCGCTTTACCCGATCGTCCCAATCTTGGGTTTTATCTTCTGTTTGATTACAGGGCTGAGTATGGCAGCCGATCCGGAAATGCAAGCAGGTTTTATTGGGTGCTTGCTGTTTATTGCCGCATGTTATGTGAGCCATTACATTTTCTATCGTCATCGCCAATAATTTGTTCCATAAAAAATGCAGCTTAAGCTGCATTTTTTATATCTGGAGCAAAGCCCTTTTTTTCATATTTTTGAGCTTAACTGCTTATTTTTGATTATTTATTCCTCGATATGTTTTATTTTTAAACACTTGTTTGGTTTTTTTAATTTTTCTTGAGAAAAGTGTTTGACACCCCACCCGATTCACCCTAATATACGCCCACCTCTGAAACGTCCCTATCGTCTAGAGGCCTAGGACATCGCCCTTTCACGGCGGTAACCGGGGTTCGAATCCCCGTAGGGACGCCACTAAATTCGAGGAAAGGCAAAGATGAATCATCCTTGCTGAGAATTTAGGCTTACAAGCAATATGTTTCATATTCTGTAAGTAAATCTCCTCCGATAAGTCCCTATCGTCTAGAGGCCTAGGACATCGCCCTTTCACGGCGGTAACCGGGGTTCGAATCCCCGTAGGGACGCCAAATTCTAAAAAGCCACTGCATTGACAGTGGCTTTTTTCTTATCTGCTTTTATTTTCGTAATCCGTGCCAATCCCGACCTGCACTTCCAGACGGCCCGATTGCACGCGTAAACCACGAATCTCAAACTGATCCACCAGTTGCTGTACCAGTTCACGACTTTCCTGCAAGATATTCAAACCCGGCAAAATACTAAAATCAGTCAGGCTGAGCAGTTTATCGACCATCCACGAGCGGTTATTGATGAAGTCGATAAAACCCGCTTCTTCCAGATCGATATACCATAAGCGATGCCCTTCTTTCTGGATGCCCGGCACATCACGAATCAGGTGATTAATCAGAAAAGGAATCGGCAGGGAATTGATCAGTTCAAAACTGGCATTGCCAACACGACGCGCTGCCCAGTTGGTCAGGGTTCCACCATGACGGATTTGCAGATCAAGATGTTCATCGACCTGACGTAAGCGTAAATATTTTTCCTGACCGATCCGACATTCCAACACATTAAATTCCAGTGAAAGCCGGTATAAAAAGCGACGGTAATGCCCATCCAGTTCAATATGAAAACGGTCATTGCCGCATTCAATTTTAATATCATCAATTTCAGAGCGATCCATGCGCTTGCGAATCTGGTTATTCAGCAGCATTTCCGGCAAATACAGGGTCAGACTACTTTTGCCCAAAGAAGCCCTTGCCATCGCCAATGCCACCTGACGTGCCGCCTCACTGGTTTCCGAGACCATGTCCCGAACCGTATTGCGCATGCCTTCCACACCACGCTTGGTATGATGCGTCACCTGATCCAGTGCATCCAGCGCCGCATCCGCCACACCGGCAATATTGCGTGAGGTATCACTGGCAAATTCCACTGCATCTTGTGCATGTTGCAAGGTCTTATTAATGAGCCGACGTGATAATGATGGTTTCACAGCAGAGAATTCCGTATCTGCCGGCATAATATCGAACATCGCCTTTTTATCATCTTGTCGATTCAAGATGCTCTCCCTCTTCCCTTTGCTACTGGCTCACTTCTTATGAGCAACGATCTGTGTGCCGAACTTATTCGCCTTTTTTCTGTAGATTATCACGCTCTACCAGACAATTTGCGTATTTTTGTTGCACAGTTTTAATTTATTTCTGCCCCCGCTTTAGCGCTTGTCCCATGAATTAATCAGGGTCTTTGCGAGCAGGTACGACCGCGTCGACAGGTGGTAAGTGTTGTATCTGGCTAAAACGGATACGTTTATACTGTTCCAATGCCAGCTCAATCTGCTGTACTTTCTCTTGGGCCAATGGCTGCTCAAAATTCGGTAATTCTCGCAAGGCCACCCACGCCACCTGCATCAGTTCAAAAGTATTACCTTTTTCCAGTTTGGGCTGCATCCAGCTTGCAATATCCTGTACCCGCTGTTGCATTTCAAACTGTAATGCAAACAGTCCGCTACTCAATGCAGTTTCTTTCAATGGCAAACACAAATCATGGACCTGTTGAAACAACTGAATCTGTTGCTCAAGATCAGGCAACAACAAGTCGGCATAGAACCATCTGGCAAAAGCAGTCATCTCAGTGACCACCTGATCACGCTGGGTATATAAGGCGTCTCGCTGTGGATGCTGTTTATCCAACCGCAGCTCGCCCAAATAAGCCATCAAGCCCTGTTGCAGAATGAGCTGAATATTTTCAGAACGTGTTGCATCTTTGCGTTGTGATGTGCGCTGCTGAAGCCTCTCCATCAATTGATCATATTGAGCTGGCTGCACCAATAATTCCAGAATTGCTGGATCGTGTTGCATCACTTGCCATAAGGATTGAAGTAAAGTTGGATCATCGCTCAATACACTCGCATGCTGTGTTGCAAGACAGCGCTGTAAAGCATGTTGCATTGCTTCGGACTGCGCCAGACTTTCCAATGCACTTTGCTCGGTCAAAAGCTGTGGTGCACTGGCGATCACCTCCTGACTAAAAGGCAGATGATGCTCCCGACCACCCCATAAGCTATTCAGTGTTTTACCCAAAGCATTTAAGCTGCGTCCGGCATCAGCCATTACACTGGTTGCTGTCGCACGCGTATCTAGAATGGATTCTGGCAACAGCAAGCTCACCGCCTGCCGTAAGATAATGCGATAGGCTTTCTGATCAATCGGCTTCTGGTAGCGTATGAGTAAATCAAGCGCATATTCGATATCACTGACCTGAGGTTGATATTCGGGCTGATGGCGCTTGAGCAAACATTCAATATAGGCATAAAAAGCCACTTCATTAAATTGAGCTGCATGCTGTGCCGCCCATTCAAAATACACAATCGCCTGGGTATGTTGGCCGGCACCGGCATATGCTTTGGCCAGCGCATTCGCATGCAGTGCACAGGGAGAATACTGCTGAAAATAATGAAGTAGCTCAATTTTCGGCGGCTGATCCAGACATTGCTCCAGCTGGCGTAAATAGCCATTGATTTGCTGTTGGGTCGGTTGCGGGACGACAAAATTAAGCTGATACATCAGGCATTGCTCATACCAGCCATATTTTCGTGCATGCGTGCTATAGGCAGCAATAAACTGATCTTCAATCAGCTGAATCAATTGGGTAGCATAGAGAATATCTTCATCATTCTCGTGATGAAATTGCCATTGCTTGGGCAAAGTTAATTTAAAAAGCCGCAATAAAAAATTGGCACTCAGGTCAGGGTTTTCCGAAGTTACCAGCATCAATTGATCTTGTGTGGACAGATGCTGTTTTCCCTTGTGAATGCGAGATAAACGTAACTTTAAAATTTTGGTGGGTAACATGCGTATCCTTTCGCATTATTCAGCCAACTCATCCTGCAAATTAGCATGACTGCCTCTGCTTTTGCGAATAGCTTTAGACGAGCTGTAGCCTCACATTTTTAAAGCTCATCACTGCGGCTAGCGCAGAGCTATAAACTCATAAATAAGTAAAGTTATGTATTTGAAACGCTCAGCATTTTTGCTTTTGCATAATTTTCGCTAAAATAGCCAAAACACTATAGGAAATCCTTATGCAATACCGCTGCCCTAAATGTCAAAGCGTGAAAATTATGCCTGTCAGCCAGGGTACCAACAGCCCTCGCCCTAACGTGCCAAAAAGTCTGGTGCTTTTAGTGCCTGCAATTTTTATTTTATTGTTTTTGGTGCTGATCAGCATTGGCATGTGGATTTTCGGTAATGGTGCAGGACAAAGCCTGCAAATCGCGACGGTTGTGGTTTTTGCAGTCTGTGTGATTGCAGGAGTTTTATTCTGGCGTGATCTACCCGATTTCAAAATTTCAATGCAGGCGTTTATGCAAGCGCAAAAACATTGGAAATGCCGTGACTGCAATCATGAATGGCAGAATTAATCCGGTAACAGCAGTAAGATTCACATCAGCTTAATGCTGATGTGAATGGTCATGTGCTTCATGGTCGGTATGTTGATGCGTATGCTGGCAGTTCATCTCTGCATCATCTTCAATTTGCAAGGTCACTTCGGCAATACCATGTTCATGTGACAGCATTTCTGTGGCCGTCCGATGCAACTGATTACGATCCGCCTTGGGTGCAAACAGATGCACCGTCAGATGAATATTCTTTGAGGTAATCGCCCATACCTTCAACTGGTGAATGCTTTCCACACCATCGAGTGCCAGCAAGTCATTGCGTAGTTTCTCGACATCAACTTCTTCAGGCACGCCTTCCAACAGGATATTGATACTCTGTTTGAGTAAAATCCACGTTCTTGGCAAGACCCAGAAACCGATTGCAACCGCAATAATAGTATCGACCCAATACCAGTTGGTGAAATAAATAATCACCGCACCAATAATCACGCCAACCGAACCCAGGGCATCGCTCAATACTTCTAAATATGCGCCTTTCATATTCAGGCTTTCAGCAGCACTCGACATTAAAATCTTCATCGAGATCAGGTTAATCACCAGACCGATTGAAGCCACGATCAACATACCCAAACTCTGGATTTCAGGCGGCTGGGTAAAACGTTGATAGGCTTCGTAAAGAATATACATCGCCACAAAAAACAGCATGGAAGCATTAAACAATGCCGCCAGAATTTCAAAGCGTTGATAACCAAAGGTTCGCTTATTGTCTGCTGGACGTTTGGCAATCTGGATCGCAACCAATGCAATGGCCAGTGCGGCGGCGTCGGTAAACATATGCGCTGCATCAGACAATAAGGCCAGACTTTGGGTAATTAAACCGGCAACAAATTCAACAATCAGAAATGTTGTGGTCAATACCAACGCAATCGTAAGTTTTTTGGCATTGCCTTCGGTAACGACTGCATGACTATGATCATGCCCTTGATGTCCACTCATGTTGGACTCCTTATAATTTTAAAATTCAACTTTCTTTCTACACTATCTCAAATCATCGATGAATATGATGAGTGAAGTGCAACGAATTGTCCTAAAATCTTTCGCTATCCGACCTCTAACCTACATTTACAATCGTGGTGGCAGCATGGATGCCGCCTGTTGGTCTGCGGCATCATGGAAGTGCCGTCAGACCAACAAAGGATTTACTTACTTTTGATCCTTCAAAAGTAAGTAAATCCAATCCCCTCACTGGTAAATGCCTGATTATTGTTCAGAGGACTTTTCATTCATCCAGCGATAAACCACCGGCAAAATCAGCAAGGTCAGCAAGGTCGAAGAAATAATCCCGCCAATCACCACTGTCGCCAGTGGACGCTGCACTTCTGCGCCTGTACCTGTGGCAATGGCCATGGGAATAAAGCCCAGCGATGCGACACAGGCCGTCATCAGTACAGGACGCAAGCGCAATACCGCGCCATGCCAAGTGGCATAATGAATATCAAATTGTTCTCTCAACTCTTTGATAAAGCTCAGCATCACCAGACCATTCAACACCGCAACACCCGACAGGGCAATAAAACCCACACCTGCCGACATGGACAAGGGAATATCGCGTAACCACAGCGCGACCAAACCACCGGACAGGGCAAACGGCACACCACTAAACACCAGCAAGCTCTCTTTAAAGTTATTGAACACTGCCATCAGCAGAATAAAGATCATCAGCAATGCCAGCGGCACCACAATTTGCATTCTGGCTTTTGCCGATGCCAGATTTTCAAATTGCCCGCCATAACCGAGCCAATAACCGCTTGGTAATTTTTGCTGGGCCAGTTTCTGCTGCATCTCAGCCACGAACGAGCCCAGATCACGGTCACGTACGTTGGTCGTCACCACCACACGGCGCTTGCCATTTTCACGGCTGACCTGTGCCAGACCTAAGATATTCTCCACTTTTGCCACATCTTGCAGTTTGATCAGACCACCATTCGGCAATTGAATCGGCAGCATCGCCAATTGCTGTGGCGTACGCATGACATCATCCAAACGCACCACAAAATCAAATCGACGGTCACCCTGTAAAATCTGTCCAACACTTTGACCACCAATACTGGCAGCCACCAGATCCTGAATGGATTTGACCGATAAACCATATTGCGCAGCCAGTGCATGATCGATATCGACATTGAGTAACGGTAAGCCATCGGTCTGTTCGACTTTGACTTCGCTGGCCCCCGGAATGGTTCTCAGGGTTTGAGCAACTTTCTCAGCCTCCTGGTTCAGCACCTGCATATCATCACCAAAGATCTTGACCCCAATATCACTCCGCACACCTGAGATTAGCTCATTGAAACGGAGTTCAATCGGCTGCGAAAACTCACTGTTATTCCCTGGGATCTTCTCTACATACGCCAACATTTTAGTTCGAAGCTCGTCGATAGTTTCCGATTTATCCGGCCATTGATCACGAGGCTTTAACAGCACCACTGCATCGGAAATATTCGGTGGCATGACATCGGTTGCCACTTCAGCAGTCCCGGTACGCGCAAAGATTGCCTTGATTTCAGGAAATTCTGCCATAAGCTGTTTTTCAACACTTTCCTGAATCTTGAGTGATTCCTCAATCCCGGTACTTGGCGCACGCATCAACTGCAACGCAAAATCGCCTTCACTGAGTTGAGGTGCAAATTCACTCCCGACACGTGTACCAATCGCAGCCGTTAACATTAAAATTGTCACAGCACCTGCCAGTACGACATATCGGAAGGCATACGCTCGATCAAGGAGTGCCTCATAATTGCGTTTCAGGGCCGCCATCCAGCGACTTTCCTTCTCCTTCACCTCACCTGTGACAAATAATGCCACCGCCGCCGGAACAAAAGTCACCGATAAAATGATGGCCCCAATCAATGCAAGCACCACGGTCATCGCCATAGGATGGAACATTTTCGCTTCCACGCCCGCCAGTGCAAAGATCGGCAAGTACACCACCATGATGATGATTTGCCCGAAGATCAGCGGACGTCTCGCCTGTTTTGCTGCCAGAAATACTTCGGTGAAGCGTTCGGAACGGGTCAGTAATCGTCCTTTATGGTGTTGAGCCTCTGCCAGCCGTCGGATACAGTTCTCCACAATCACCACTGCACCATCCACGATAATCCCGAAATCCAGTGCACCCAGACTCATCAGGTTGGCACTGATTTTCTGCTCTGCCATCCCTGTCAGGGTAAACAGCATCGACAGCGGAATAATACAGGCAGTAATCAATGCAGCTCGGAAATTGCCGAGGAACACAAACAGGATCACAATCACCAGAATTGCGCCTTCAATCAGGTTTTTGGCCACCGTCTTAATGGCTTTATCCACCAGATCACTCCGGTTATACACCGTTTCAACCACCACGCCTTCTGGCAATGAGCGCTTGATTTCCTGCATCTTGCTATCTAAGGCCTGAGCGATAGATTTACTGTTCTCGCCCATCATCATCATGGCGATCCCCAGTACCGTTTCTTCACCGTTATAGGTGGCACCACCAGTTCTGAGGTCATGACCAATCGAAACCGTTGCCACATCGGCCACCCGGATCGGTAAACCGTTTTTGGTACTGACCGTAATATTTTCGATATCCTGTACGGTCTTGAGCATTCCCGGAATACGAACCGTCAGTTGCTGCCCATTTTCTTCAATAAAACCTGCACCACGGTTTTCGTTGTTTTCAGATAATACCGTTTGCAAGTCAGTTAACGGAATTTGCAGTTGTTGCAAACGTTTCAGATCTGGAGCAACTACATAGGTCTTGTTATACCCTCCAATACTGTTGATTTCGGCGACACCGGGCACACGTTGCAATTGAGGGCGAACAATCCAGTCCTGAATTTCACGCAGGTCCATGGCTTGATACGGCGTGCCATCTGCCTTTTTAGCATTCGGTTCAGCCTTGATCACCCATTGATAGATCTCGCCCAAACCTGTGGAAATCGGTGACATTTGCGGATCAATATCATCAGGCAAAGCACTCTTGGCTTCCTGTAAACGCTGGTTGATCAGCTGACGTGCCCAATAGATATCGGTGCCATCTTTAAAAATCACCGTAACCTGTGACAGGCCATAACGGGAAATTGAACGGGTTTGCTCCAGATTCGGAATACCCGACATCGCATTTTCAATTGGATAGGTAATCCGTTGCTCAACTTCAGGGGCCGTGAATCCCCCTGCCTGACTGTTAATTTGCACCTGAACATTGGTAATGTCAGGGACGGCATCAATCGAAAGCTTCTGATAGCTATAAATCCCGACCCCAATCCAGGCCACCACAAATAGTATCACCCAAATCGCATTACGAATGGAAAATTGAATAATACGGTCAAACAGGCCTTCCGCAGGGGGAAGCCCTACATTCTCCTTAGTGTCCATGTTCAGCCTCTCCCTTCTCCATCTCCGATTTCAGAAGGAAACTGCCCTGACTGACATACTGCTGTTTTTCAGTCAGACCAGACCGGATTTCCACCCATTGTCCATCACTGGAGTAATTACCTAGTTGGACTGGTGTCGGGGTGAAATGCAATTGATCTTTTTCTTGCTTGGCTACGAAAACCGTGGCTTTGCCTTCAATCTGCTGAATCGCCGCTTTGGCAACGCGTAGCACAGGTTTCTTGTCTGTGCCTTCTAACAGCACATTGACCATCAAGTTAGGTCGTAGTTCTTTAGCCGGTGTCAGGACTTTGGCACGTACTTGCAAACGACCGGTTTGGGTATCGGCCGCTGTGGTTAAGGTCTGAATTTGCGCCTTAAAGGTATTGCTGGTTTGCAGCGACTTAAACTCGATCTGCTGATCCGGCTGGACATTGATGTTATTGACGCTTGGTAAAATAAATTCAATCCAGAGCTGATCCAGCTGATCAATTACGAACAATTGTTTATCCGGGGTAATCTGCTCGCCCACCACAATATCTTTCAGACTCACGATTCCGCTTAATGGTGCGGTCAGCACATAGCGCCCCTGACTCCCTGTAGATGCACCTAAAGCAGATAAACGGCTGCGTGCGGCTTGCACCTGAATCTGGGCCTGACGATACGCATTATAAGCACGCTGATAATCCTGACGTGCAGATACGCCCTGTTCCCAGAGTTGCTTTTCGCGCTGATAATCTTGCTGCGCCAGAGTCAAGGCTTCCTGTGCAATACTTAAATTGGCTTGTTGATCGACCAGATCCGGAATAAACAGGGTAGCAAGTACCTGCCCCTTCTTCACCTGCTCGCCCAGTGCTGCATTGACACTTTCCACCCGTCCGGCAAAAGTTGCAGACACATGCGCTTGTTGATCGGTATTCGGTACCAGCTTGGCAGGATAGGCATATTGCTGCGATACTTCTCCGACACCTACCTGAGCCAGTTTCACGCCGTATTCCGCCATCTGTTTTGGCGTCAGGTTTAAACTGCCTTCCTCAGTTTCACTGCCATGACCAGCTTCATCTTCAGCATGTCCTTCTTCACCATGGCTATCAGCCGTAGCAGTATCACGACTGGTTTTGTTTTTCCCTGTAAAAAAGAGCAATGCACTCAATATCAGACCAGCCACCACAACAAGGATGACCCAAAACCACTGTTTCTTAGATTGATTCGTCGACATTATTCTGCTCCTACAACAGTGGGAAGGTTATTGGTCTCTTTCCACAGGGTCTGATTGATCTGGTTTAAGGCATCACTTGAACTCACCATACTCGGTTCAATTCCGAGTGCTAAACTCTCTGCCTCAATCTGTTTCTGCCATGCACTTTTAAGTAACTGGACTTTATTTAAGCGTTGCTCTTGCAATTGCATGGTGGCTTGCTGCACATCGGTAATGGCATATTTACCGACCTTAAAACCGAGCAGCATTTTCTCTTGTACGGTTTCAGATAATGGAATTTGTCGTTGATTGACTAAATCGAACTGTTGTTTCAATCCTGCCAACTCTGCAGTTAAGGTCTGGATCGCATTCAAGTTTTGTTGCTTATAGAACTGTTGCTGCTTAACCAGCAAATCTTGTTTGGCATTGGCAATGCGCAATGAATACTGCTGACGATTAAAAATATTTAACGGAATCTCGATACCTACCCGCAACTTGTTGTCAGTCGAGTTGGTGTCTGCTGTTTTACTTTGCACCATGCCTAAATTAACGGTCGGATTCGGGCGGTTCGACACTTTTAAATAGTCAATATTGGCCTTTTGCCGTGCAATATCGAGCTGGATCGCGCGCTCGAATAAATTGTTCTGCATATAGCTTTGCCAGTCCTGTTGCTGCGGCCAGACATTGCTTGCCTGCGCAGAGAAGCGGTTGTCCGTACCACCCCATAAATTGGCCAGTTGGCGTTTTGCTGTCGCCAGCGCCAGTTCGGTTTGCTGGAATAAACGCTGATTTTCAATATGTGCCATCAGGGTGCGGTCTAGATCGACCTGGGCAATACTGCCTGCCTTGAGTCGTAGGCGTGTTGCGTCCAAGGTCGCCTGACTGGTTTTTAATTGTGCCTGAACCACGTCATGCTCTAGCTCAAGAACCACCACTTGCGACCACAGATATTTCACTGCGAGTTCAAGTTGGGCATCGTATAAGGCTTGATTAAGACCGACCTGAGTCGCTTGGACATCAGCGAGTTTCACTGCCGCACGGCGTTCACCAAACACATCGAGTTTTTGTGAAAGACCAAATTCCAGTTCTTTATCTTTACCTGAGCGGAACTCGGTTTGCTGAATCGAAACACTTGGATTTGTCCATAAACCGGCCTGTTTCACATTGGCCTCAGCAATGCTTTGCTGGGTTTGCCAAACACCGATACCGGCCTGATGCTGTTTCACATCTTGCAGGATTTGTTCAAAATTTAGCTGCCGTTGCAGCGCTTGGGTCGAAGCATGATTTGCATCTAGCAAGGACGCTGCTGCTACAGATTGACTAAAAAGCACAGCCGTTAGCGCAATTGCCAAGGCCGACCATTTCAATGACGATGGATGCGTATGAGGATTTGATGCATTGTTCTGAAATGCATGGATACGCTGATTTAAATTTAAAGACATATAAAGCCCCGCAAATAATAAGGTTGCGGTGGGCTATTTTTCGGCTACCCCACCTATAGCGGGGTCAATACAGGGGGCGGATTTAATCCAGAGAGATGGGGGGATTGGTAGGAGTTGGACCAGTAATATTTATGTTCTGCCTGATGCATCCCTAAAACTGGTTGATCCAGTTGTTGCTGGGCTTCGGTCACCACCACATGAAAACAGGAAGGCAAATGATCATGATGATCCTGCAGACTTAAGGGCATAGGTAAATCAGAAGCGTCCTGGTCAACCGCAATGGCAGGCTGGGCAGAAACTTGGGACTTTTCTGGAACATGATGTCCAAAATGATTGAGTGAACTATACTCGCCAGACTTTTCATGCGCACAAAAAGCCGCCGCCACATTCCAGAAACCCTGAAACATGAACAAACTCAGCAAGACGGTGATGAAAATTGCGGAACGATGCAAAGTTTACTCTTTAGACAAAAATTGCTCGGATGAACTATAGCAAGTAAAGCAGATGTAATAAAATTACATGTCTGGATTTAGCTACAAAATCCCAGCTTAAGATCAAAGCAGACTACGATAAAGGTTTAAAACAGGAAACGGCCCTGCTCATTCAGCCGTTTCCCTCCAGTTTAAATTAACTTATTTACACTTTTGAGGATGCTTGTGCTCAAGCGTCTGTTCAAGCTTGGCCTTGGCCTTGGCCTGCTGCTGAGAATTAAGATTCTTTTCCAGAAAAATCAAACCACCATCGGCATTGGCCCAGCTTGCTGAAACGAATAAAACCAAAAAACATAGCACTGTATTTAATTTAAAAGACATAACATTCACCTGATTTAAATCTGTTGATTCATGTTCCATTTCCAGCATTAAGAAATGGAGTGTGGGTGAATTCATCTTCAATAAACGCCTGATTCCAAACCGCTGTTCTAAAAATTCTGAAGATCTCAAGAAGCTATGATTTATCGAGGCAAGTTCAAATTTGCCAAGCGTTTGATTAAGGACAAATAACCCATTGAAATAGATATATTTCCAGTGAGTTGTTTTTAGGCTACCTCACTTATAGCGAGGTCAATATCGGAGGTGGGTTTAAGCCGGATAAATGCGGGGACTGGTAAGCGTTAAACCAGTCATAGTGGTGTTCGATTTCATGGATCCGTACAACAGGGGCATGCCACTGCTGCTGTGTTTGCATCACCATCACGTAGGAACAGGACGGTAAATGATCATGATGATCTTGCAAGTTTAAAGAGGCGGCGACATTGTTATCCGCTTCAATAGCAGAAGCTGAATGCGTTGCGGAAACATGACGCTTTTCAGGGGCATGATGCCCAAAATGCTTGAGCTCACTGTACTGGCCCGACTTTTCATGCTCGCAGAAAGCCGCTGCCACATTCCAGAAACCTTGGAACATGAACAAGCTTAACAGCAGGGTCATAAAAGTCAGCGGACGTTGCAACAGCACACCCTTACAGTAAATTGCATAAAGCCACTATAGCAAGCCATGCCGATGTAATAAAATTACAAAACAATTTTTGGTCAATTTATGACTGATTTAAAAAAGTTTTTTCTTTAGAAAAATGAATTTCAGATTTGAGTTCCTGCCATGCATAAACTATGTTCCGCCCTCATCGCAATCGCCTGTCTAAATTTGAGTGGCTGTGCCACGACATTGCTGTCACAGGCACTTCCGAACGAAACCACAAGAACCGAAACAGTGACTTTAGCAAAAGATCAAATCATTGCCATAGGGCAAGCTGTTCAAAACCAGCAGGCACAAGGTATTGTATTTGTAGGTAAGGATTTCAGTTATTTAATGACCGACGGAAGCGCAGAGCTATCCAAACTGCTACATGCAATTCCAGCAGATCAACGCAGTCTGACCAGCCCTTCGCCATTGGTACTGACTATGGATGATCCAAGTCATTTTCAGGGTGTGTTACAGATTCGCTATAACACGCGAATGGTCGATTTGAATGACACACAAAAGGACCTATTAAAATCCCTGGGCTTTAGACAGAATTTCAATACCATTTATAACCAGCAAACCGCGCCTTATCCGTATATTAATATTTTCTTTAAAGGCCAGCTCTATCAGGCACCGGAAGCACGCAAGATCCAGAAAACCTTAGCGCAGCCTTATCCAATTATCCTGCAACAGGAAAATAAAATTACCAAAAAGCATCCGGTAAAAAAAGCCACCCGCATGGTGCTTTATCCCTTTGCCATGACTTTCGATGTGATTACAGTGGTTCCATCATTGATGTGGGCCGATTTACGGGGTGAGTTTAATAATTAAACGTTGAGCATTGGCTTTTTTTATATGCCCTGCTGATCCACTCAACTTTTAATGAACATAAAAAAACCAGCCCTCAGGCTGGTTTTTATCTAAAAATTGTCTAATAAATTCTTCCAACAGACTTATTTATTTAAGCCAGATTTTTATTGCTGTTTTTGTAAATCAGAAGAAAAACGTATTACAACATCATCAACAACTTTATTGAATGCTTCATTGATCGACATTGGTTGTACGTTTTCAACAGGTGCTTTCTTATTTCCAACTGTTGTTAAAATCATGTGCGGATAACGTTGAGACGTTTCTTTACCTTGAGCATCAATATAATTAAATTTAAATTCATATTTATCAGCAATCGCATTACCAACAGCACCAAAAGTCAGTCCTGTTAAAACCCCCTTACCAGCGGCCTCACCTAAATCAGCCACGTTATTCGCGGTTAACTGTAATTTTGCTTGCTTCTCGCCGTTCAACTGAGCCGTTGGAGAAAACATGCCGGTTGCTCTTAAACTACGCTCAACCGCTGATTGTAGTTCTTTACCCGCTTTGGGGATGACGACGCCATTTCTCTGAAATTCGGTCGTTAAAACCACAGGAATAGGTTGAGCGGGCCTTTTAATATCTGAATAGGTCACAGACTTATAAGCAGGATCAACATAAGATTTTACTGAAAGGCATCCAGTAAGTTGCGTAGCAACAGCTACCCCTAAAGCAATTGTATAAAGTTTAATTTTTTTCATGATTTTCCAGAAAGGTAAATTTACCTTTTAATAAAAGGAGACATAATATTAATCTTAATACATTAAAAATATAAGTATAAATTCAAACACTTTATAAAAATTTTAACTTCTATTTCTTAATATTTTTTGAGATTTTATCCATAAAAAACCAGCCCGGAGGCTGGTTTTTTGATTTACCCGAAATTAACCGGTAATTTTTTTGTATTTGGTGCGTTTTTGAGATGCATCATCACCTAAACGTGACTGACGGTAAGCTTCGTATTCTGCATAGTTACCTGTGTAGAATTCTGGCTGTTCGTTCTCAAACGATAAGATGTGCGTTGCAATACGGTCAAGGAACCAACGGTCATGCGATACCACCATAACCGTACCCGGGAATACCAGAATGGCATCCTCAAGTGCACGTAAAGTTTCGATGTCCAAGTCGTTCGATGGCTCATCCAGTAAGATCACGTTTGCGCCCATCTGCAAGATCTTGGCAAGTTGTAAACGGTTACGCTCACCACCCGACAATTCACCTACACGTTTTTGCTGATCCTGACCTTTAAAGTTAAAGCGACCGATATAAGCACGTGATGCAATTTCGTAATCACCGATTTTCAGGATATCTAAACCGCCAGAAACTTCTTCCCAAACGGTTTTGTTGTTATCCAAGGTGTCACGAATCTGACCTACGTAAGCCACTTTAACCGACTCACCTAAAGTCACAGTACCGGTATCCGGTTGCTGTTCGCCCGTCATCATACGGAATAAGGTGGTTTTACCCGCACCGTTTGGACCAACAATACCCACGATCGCTGTAGGCGGTACAGTGAACGTCAGGTTTTCATAGAGTAAGCGACCATCGAATGATTTACTGATCCCTTCCACTTCCACAACCTTGTTACCCAGACGTGGGCCAGGTGGAATGTAGATTTCAGAGGTTTCATTACGTTGCTGGAATTCTTTAGAGTTAAGCTCTTCAAAACGTTCCATACGCGCTTTGTTTTTCTTTTGCTGGCCTTTGGCATTTGAACGAACCCATTCAAGTTCTTTTTTCAATGCTTTAGCAAAAGATTCTTCTTGTTTCTGTTCCTGCTCTAGACGGGCATTCTTTTGTTCCAACCAAGAAGAATAGTTACCTTGGTAAGGAATACCATGTCCACGGTCAAGTTCAAGAATCCACTCAGCCACGTTATCCAAGAAATAACGGTCATGCGTAATCGCAACGATGGTACCAGGGAAATCTTTCAAGAAACGTTCTAACCAAGATACTGATTCAGCATCCAAATGGTTGGTCGGTTCGTCGAGAAGCAACATGTCTGGCTTGGAAAGCAATAAACGGCACAATGCAACACGACGACGCTCACCACCTGAAAGCAAGGATACATCAGCATCCCATGCTGGAAGGTTCAATGCATCCGCAGCAATTTCAAGCTGGTTATTGAGGTTATGTGCATCCCATGCATGGATGATGGATTCCAATTTTTCTTGCTCTTTCGCAAGTGCATCAAAATCTGCATCCGGTTCAGCATATTCAGCAAAAACCTGATCAAGACGTTCTAAAGCGTCAAGTGCTTCACGTACACCATCTTCAACGTTACCACGAACGTCTTTGGTCGGATCAAGTGGTGGCTCTTGTTCTAAGTAACCGATTTTGATTCCTGGTTGTGCACGAGCTTCACCTGAGAAATCTTTATCTACGCCAGCCATAATACGGAGAAGGGTTGACTTACCTGCACCGTTCAAACCAAGCACACCAATCTTTGCGCCTGGGAAAAATGATAAAGAGATGTCTTTTAAGATTTCGCGCTTCGGCGGAACCATTTTAGACACTCGGTTCATCGTATAAATATATTGGGCCACGCAGGACTCCTCAATTGAAAAACCAGTACATCGCAAATAAGCGAAAAAATATCTGGCATATTATACGCTGAAACCCCCTTGACTTGAAGTTAAGTTGACATTTGTTTGGCTTCAACAAAGGATTTTCTTTTTCAAGACATTACAGTCTTGAATGATTTACAGCAGATAAAAAATTGATCTGCTCTGGATTAATCCTGCTATATCACTAAAAATGCTATACAGCGCAAAATTTATGCACCCTTCTGGATAAAATATCGGCTAGACTCGATGATTATTTAACTCACGTAGATGAAGTCATCATGACCTATAAAGATGAAACTTTAACCATTCATGCGGGATATTCACCAGAGGCTACCACTAAGGCTGTGGCCGTGCCGATCTATCAAACCACCTCTTATGCCTTTGATAATACACAGCATGGTGCAGACCTATTTGATTTAAAAGTTCAGGGTAATATCTATACCCGGATTATGAACCCGACCACTGCCGTGCTTGAACAACGTATTGCAGCACTGGAGGGCGGGATTGGGGCGTTGGCGCTGGCCTCAGGCATGGCTGCGATTACCTACGCAATTCAGACCATTGCCGAAGCAGGCGACAATATCGCCTCGGTCTCCACCTTATATGGCGGAACCTATAACCTATTTGCCCACACCTTGCCGAAGCAAGGCATTGAAGTGCGTTTCTTTGACTATCAGAATCCGGAAGCGCTGCGTCAAATTATTGATGACAAAACCAAACTGGTGTTTGTGGAATCGATCGGTAATCCGCTCGGCAATATCATCGATCTTGAAGCCATTGCCAAGATTGCGCATGAGTATGGTGTGCCTGTGATTGTCGATAATACGGTAGCAACACCTGCACTGCTTAAACCTTTTGAATTTGGTGCAGATATTGTGATTCATTCCCTGACCAAATATATCGGCGGTCACGGCAATAGCATCGGTGGTGTGATTGTCGATAGCGGTAAATTTCCTTGGGGCAAATATCCTGAACGCTTCAAAGCATTAAACACGCCAGACCCAAGCTATCATGGTGTCAATTATGTCGAAGTATTGGGAGAAGCTGCTTATATTGCCCGTGCGCGGGTAGTACCATTACGCAATACTGGCGCAGCCATTAGTCCGCTGAGCGTATTCCTGATCCTGCAAGGACTGGAAACTTTAAACTTGCGCATGGAACGACATACTGAAAATGCCATCAAGATTGCTGAATATTTAAAACAGCATCCAAAAGTAAAATGGGTCAATTATGCGGGTCTGAAAGATCATCCACAGCACCATTTGGCGCAAAAGTATGTGAAAGGTAAACCTTCTGCCATCCTGTCCTTTGGTGTGCAAGATGGCTTAAAAGGCGGTACTCGCTTTATTGATGCCTTGCAACTGTTTACCCGTCTGGTCAACATTGGCGACGCCAAAAGTCTGGCCTGCCATCCTGCGACCACAACTCACCGCCAACTCAATGCAGAAGAGCTAAAATCAGCGGGTGTCAGTGAAGATTTAGTGCGTTTGTCGATTGGTATCGAACATGTGGATGACCTGATTGCCGATCTCGAACAAGCCCTCGCCCAAGTTTAATTTTAATGAAATCAATGAGCCCCGAAAATGGGGCTTATTTTTTGTGCAAAACTAAAAAAATATGCTCGATTTTTCAACTAATACAACACCTTGTTTTAGAGCTTTTACTCTAAAAAAGATATTATTTTTCAAACATTTACACTAGACAAACAAAAAAGATCGGTTAATATTAGACCAAAATAAATTGCAGTGTTAAGCGGTATAGGACAGCATTGCACACAACAGCATGATTCGTGATGAATGTAGGATACTTACATGAATGCAAAACTCAAAAAACTTTTTCAGCAAAAAGTCGACGGTAAAACAATCATTGTCACTGGTGCATCAAGTGGTATTGGTTTAACGGTTTCAAAATACCTGGCGCAAGCTGGGGCCCATGTCTTATTGCTCGCTCGCACCAAGGAGAAGTTAGATGAGGTCAAAGCAGAGATCGAGGCTGAAGGTGGAAAGGCGTCTGTGTTTCCATGTGATCTCAACGAGATGGAATCCATTGATGCGGTTTCAAAAGAAATTCTGGCTGCAGTGGATCACATCGACATTCTTGTAAATAATGCCGGTCGTTCCATCCGCCGAGCGGTCCATGAATCGGTTGACCGTTTTCATGACTTCGAGCGCACCATGCAGCTTAACTACTTCGGTGCAGTACGTCTGGTTCTGAATATCCTGCCGCATATGATGCAGCGCAAAGATGGCCAGATCATCAATATCAGCTCGATCGGGGTACTTGCCAATGCGACCCGCTTCTCGGCTTATGTTGCATCAAAAGCAGCTTTAGATGCATTCAGCCGCTGCTTATCCGCAGAAGTACATGCACATAAAATTGCGATTACCTCTATTTATATGCCTTTGGTCCGTACGCCAATGATTGCGCCGACCAAAATCTATAAATATGTCCCAACGCTTTCACCAGAAGAAGCTGCCGATCTGATTGCTTATGCCATCGTGAAACGTCCGAAGAAAATCGCCACCAATCTTGGTCGCCTGGCTTCGATTACCTATGCAATCGCACCAGACATCAACAATATCCTGATGTCGATTGGCTATAACCTGTTCCCAAGCTCTACCGCATCTGTGGGCAAACAGGAAAAACTTAATCTGGTGCAACGTGCCTATGCCCGCCTGTTCCCAGGTGAACACTGGTAAGCCTCTAGCCGGTTCATTAAGAAAACAGCCCGTCCTTTGACTGGCTGTTTTTATTTTGAATAAAGCTCTGTTTAACGGGCCTGACTGACCCAATCCGTGGTTTTACGAATTGCGCCTTCCAGATCACCCGTTGCAAGCTGCCAGCGCTGTTTGAACTGCTGTAACACTGCTTGTTCTAAAGGTTCGGTTCTAAGGAAATCTAACATTTCCCGAGACATTTCCAGCTTCTTCGCCAGCCATTGCCACTTTAAAATCAGTTTCAATAAAGCGACCGGAACATGGCGTGTAGGCGCCTTGACCTGCAACTGCGCTGCAATCAGGCCCGTCAATTGCGGTAGGGCCAGATCATGCTCGCTGACTACCAGCATCGACTGATTTACTAACGCCTGATCCATCGAAGCCTTGACCATGATCTGACATAAATCATCGACCCGGATCAAAGGCAGATAATGCTGTGCGGTTGCCGGCAGTGCACTCATTTTCTTGCGTTTTAGCAAATCAATCATTTGCGCAATCGGCTGGTTCAACGGAATCTCGCCAGAGACATCATCACCCAACACCGTTGCTGGATGGATAATGGTCCAGTCCACCGACAAGCGTTGTGCGGCGCGGATCCAGGCAAAATGAGCCTCTATCTTTGAGGCCTCATAGGCACCTAAGCGCTGATATACCGCGAGCCAGTCAGTCTGGTCGGGCTGTTCAAGACAAACGCCTGCCTGGCGTAAGTGATCAAGCAGCGTCAGCATATATCCTGACATATGTACAGCGCGTTTTAAATCACAATGCTGATGTACACAGGCCAGTAAATTCAGTGCGCCATCAACATTGACTGCCCGTGCCTGCTGCATCTCCAGATTCCAGGCAAACAAGGCACTACTATTATATAAAGTATTGACGGACTTTAATTTCTCCCAGTCTTGCGGCTGAATACCAAGATTTACCTGAGTCACATCCCCTTGAATAAAAGTCAGTTGCTGCAAAGAAACATTTTTTTGTTGCAGCCATTGAATCAGGGCCTGTTGTTGCTCCAGCGGATTACGGATCAGGGCGAAAACTGAATGTCCCTGTTGCAAAAGTTGCAGAATCAGATAGCGGCCAATAAAACCTGTCGCGCCAGCAACCAGTGCAACTTGACAATATTGTTGATTTTTTAAGTGATTATGGTCCATTTTTTATGCCTATTTGATTGACTGTAGGCACAGGTTAAAGGATGGAGTACACTCAATGGTCAAGGGGTTAATACCGCTTTTTTTATAACAATAAAGGATACGCAAGATGTTGATTGGACAGTTGGCAAAACAGGCAAACCTAAGCCGGGACACCATTCGCTTTTATGAAAAGATGCAGCTGATCCAGTCCATGACCTGTAATAATGGCTATAAAGATTATCCGGAACAGACGCTGCAACAGCTACAACTGATTCGTTCTGCCAAAAATCTGGGCTACACCCTGAATGAAATCAAGCAAATTTTAAATATGACGGCGCAAGAGGAAATTCCTGCGGCACAGGTCCAGACCCTTCTTCAAGAAAAGCTCAACTTGATTGATGAAAAAATTGCCCAGCTTTATCAGATCAGAAGCATGCTGACTCAATTTACGCAGGGAGAGCCCTGTCCATTCAGAGCAGACTGCATTATTCCAGTGCTGGACTAAGTGTTATTCCAAAATAGCTTGCTGCTCTAGGACGGCATAAGCCAAAAGCAAAAAATCAGGACGGGTGAAAATACGATTAAAAACAACACGGATTGACTGTGTGTATAAACTGAAACTTATCCACAGCTTTGCTGCTTTAATCATCAGTTCTAACGACTCGGCCTGTTTATAGCTTAATGAATGGATATTCATGTCTTAATGCATCGATCAAGATTTAATCTCCACACAGCCATCCAATCATCTAAAAAAATGCTCAAGATAGATTGCACCAAAATGGCTCTATTACAGATCATTTACATAAACTGAATCAGGCGAATGCAAATATTGTCTCTTATAAATACTTAATTCTCTGCTTTTAAAAAGATTAAAACCTATACATTGACCATTCTGACAATGTATATCTGTCAATGAGTTAGCTCAGAATCATAGTTATTCTCTCTAGATAAAAATATATTCATAAAAAACATACAAAATAGTGTCATTTTCATGCTTCTTTAGCGGTATATAACATTCTGTAAAGATTCAGTTACAGAATCTTGCTTGGTGAAAAGGAACGTATATGAGTCAGGTATATAGCAAGGAAGAAAGAAGAAGTCGTATCAAAGGTATCGTCGGTGCGGCATCAGGGAACTTGGTTGAATGGTTTGATTTCTATATCTATGCCGTCTTTGCTGCTTATTTTACGCATGCATTAACTGCACCGGATATGGATCCAACCACTAAAGCGATTTATGTATGGGGTGTATTTGCAGCCAGCTTCTTTATGCGACCAATCGGCAGCTGGTTATTCGGACGGATCGCTGACCGTCACGGTCGCAAACAGTCCATGGTGATTTCAATCTGTCTGATGGCACTGAGTTCATTCCTGTTTGCAGCCTTGCCGACCTATGATCAGGTGGGTATGTGGGCCCCTTTCCTGCTACTGATGGTTCGTTTATTACAAGGCCTTTCGGTCGGTGGTGAATATGGTGCCGTCGCTACCTATATGAGTGAACTGGGCTTAAAAGGTCAACGCGGTTTCTTTGCTTCGTTTCAATACGTCACCTTATCCGGTGGTCAGCTACTCGCCAGCTTACTCGGGGTCATCCTGCTTGGCTTTATGACCGAACAGCAATTGAATGATGGCGGCTGGCGTATTCCATTCGTGATTGGGGGTATTGCGGCAATCTTGTCTTTACTGGCACGAAGCCGTTTAGAAGAAACTTTATCGCATGAAGATGCGGAACGTGAGGAATCCGGTAGTCTGGTTGCCTTACTGAAACAGCACTGGAAAACCTTCTTGCTGGTAGTCGGTTATACCTCTGCAGGTTCACTGACCTTCTATGTGGTTACGGTGTATTCTAAAACCTATCTCACCAACATCGGGATGGATGGCAAAACTGTCGGTTTCATTATGACCACAGCCTTGTTTGTGTTTATGTTGGCGCAACCGTTGTTTGGGATGCTTTCAGACCGTATTGGCCGTCGTGCATCCATGCTGGCTTTCAGTTTACTCAGCGCGATCTTTATCTATCCGGTGATGGTCACCGGTATGCGTAGCTTTGCTGACTCGCCTGTCATTATCACCTTATTACTGATTTTCCTGATGATGCTGCTGAGCTTCTACACCTCAATCAGTGGTTTGGTCAAAGCAGAAATGTTCCCTCCACATGTGCGTGCCTTAGGTGTCGGTTTCTCTTATGCCGTCGGTAATGCCTTGTTTGGTGGTTCAGCACCATCGGTGGCGTTGCTATTTAAAGATGCAGGTATTGAAAACATCTTCTTTATTTATGTGATTATCATGCTGATGATCTGTTTCTTCTGTAGCTGGGCCTTACCGAAAAAGCCTGAATATCTGGAACATGACCACTAACTACATTCAAGCTTAACTAGCAAAACCACTTTTGTTCAGGCAAAAGTGGTTTTTTATTTTGGACTTATTTTAAATAAGGATTTGAATTTACCAACTGCTTAAATCCACTCTGGACCAGCATGGCGGTGCGAGAACGGGGTCGCTGTTCAGCTTCCCGCTGGGTAAATTCAATCATGATCCGGTTAAAATCGAGGCGCGGATAATGTTGCTGTAATTGCTGTCTAAACTGTTTGGAAAATTCAAAACCACGGCTACCAATGACGTCGCAGCTGGCAGCCTGTTGTAATAAATGAGCCTCAAGCCCCTGCTCAAGGGCGACATGGGGGTTCATATGCAGACTGATCACATCAAACAGCTGATCAGCGCGCCCCATGTCCCAGCCTTGTTGAATTGACCAGTCTTTCGCAGCATAGGCTCCTTGCCCGGCAAAGCAACGGCAATGTGCATGATGCTGATAATGTTGTGTTGTCATTCCCAAATCGTGTAACAGGCATGAAACTGCCAACAGCTCAGCATCACATTGCAGTCGTTGCATTTTGGCAAAGGCAATGGCGTAACACCATGTACGCAGACAGTGATTCTGTAAGGCCTCAGCACTACAAGACTGCATCTGGGCCAAGGCCTGTTGTACATCTGAGCTATCGGGCAATACCAGATCTTCGATACTCAATTGTTGCATTCTGTTGCGCTGTTTATGGTGGGCTAGAGCATAGCTTTTAATGGTTTGCTGAATGACTGGCAGTAAACTGTGACTCAGCAAGGTTATGCGATCTTTTAATCCTAAATCACCAGAAGTCCGGTTCATCCAGTGCTGTCGACCAATCTGCATCGTATTTTCTAAAATTAGAGTAATTACTCTAATTTTTAAAGCAACGCATTGAATCTGTCAAAGTCTTTTCCTTTCTCGACCTGAGCTGGTTTAAACAAGACAGCCATGAAGCCTGGATCAACTTTGGCTTTTTCTCCCCCTCTTCCGACATTTTTCGCTGCTGAATAAGCGCAAAAAATGATAAAAACTCCACTACTTTTCAGTCAGTTTTCCAGTTTCCTTTACAACTATTTTTAGATAAAATTAAACAATTTGCTCACTTATCCAGCATTTCGTTTAGTTTTTCTGCTGAAGTTTAAGCGTAATTTAAGTTTTTATGCATAATGGACGGCGCTTTGTTTTTTATTTTTTGGTGTACTTTTAACACTTTTTTTATGGCAAGAGGTTACGACTTAAGGGAGTAAATAATGCTTACGCTGATAGGTATTCTAATTATTGTAACGATTGTCGCGTTACTCATGTCGGGTAAAACCAGTCCAATTGTTGCAATGTCGATTGTTCCGCTTATTGGGGCACTCATTGCTGGCTTTTCGATTAGCGAGATTTCCGGCTTCTTTGAAGCAGGTTTATTAAAAGTCAGCAAAGTGGCCACCATGTTTTTATTTGCCATTTTGTTTTTCAGTATTTTAAAAGAGTTACATGTTTTTGATCCCATGATCCGCAACATGGTGCGTCTGACCCGCGGTAATGTGGTGATTGTTGCGGTGATGACCACCTTGATTGCTGCTATCGTGCATCTGGACGGTTCCGGGGCGGCCACTTTTCTGATTATTATTCCTGCCTTACTGCCGCTCTATCGCAAACTGGGGATGAGTCCTTATCTGATGCTGTTACTCATGGCCGGCAGTATGGGCATTATGAATATGGTGCCGTGGGGTGGCCCTTTAGGTCGTGCATCTGCCGTGACTGGCATTGAAGCCGCCGCACTCTGGCAGAGCCTGATCCCGGTACAGGTAATTGGTATTCTGGGTATGATGGGCTTTGCCGTATTGATGGGCTTACGTGAAAAAAAACGTATCCTGGCAGCACAAGCCTTAGGTACCACACCTTTTGAACAGGACTGCATGGCAGCCGATATGGCGGAAGATGTACAAGAACAAGTCAAACCTAAAAAGTTCTGGTTTAACATCGCTCTGGTTATTCTTGCGGTTATCTGTCTGGCGTTTGGTCTGTTCTCGGCACCCTACGTCTTTATGATTGCCTTATCGCTCGTATTATTGGTGAACTTCCCTAAACCAAGAGAACAAATGGCGGTGATCAGCCGACATGCACCTCAAGCCTTAAGCATGGTTGCGATTATTTTTGCTGCTGGCGCCTTTTTGGGAATTCTCTCCGAATCAGGCATGTTGAAGTCAATCGCACTGGATCTGATTCATATTTTACCAACGACTTGGGTCGGTAGCCTGCATATTCTGGTCGGTATCCTAGGTGTGCCAATGGACCTGTTTACCAGCACCGATGCTTACTATTTTGCCCTCTTGCCGATTGTTCAGGAAGTGACTGCAACCGCTGGTGTGACTGCCGATTCAGTGGTGTATGCCATGGCCATTGGCAATAATGCCGGTACCTTCGTTAGCCCATTCTCACCAGCAACATGGCTGGCCATGGGTCTGGCCGGGACGGATATGGGACGTCATTTACGTTACTCGTTTGGCTGGATCTGGCTATTTAGCTTCTTCACTTTAGGTGTTGGTTTCTTGCTCGGTCTCTATTAATCTTTGCCAAAATAAAAAGAGCATACTCAGGTATGCTTTTTTTATGTCTTATGAATTTTTATCGTGAGCAGATCAATGCCTATAGCTGCTGCTTTAATAATTCCTCTAACCAATCAATAAAATCCTGAAAATATTGAGGACGATACTGGCGATCCGTCAATAAAATATTGACCGGTAATTGCAAGTCCGGAACCTCTACAAATAAACGCTGTAACACACCTTGCCGTACATAGGGTGCAGCATCAAATTCAGGAATCTGGATAATCCCGATCCCTGCTAAGCCTGCCTGAATATAGGCTTCGGTATTTTCAATCAGTAAACGGTAAGGCATTCTCAGACGCTGATCCCGAAATACCAATTCACTCCATTCCCGATAATGTTTCGCCACATGGTAGTCCACGGCATAATGCTGCTGCAGTTCCTCAACGCTTTTGGGTTCACCAAATTCGGCTAGATAAGCAGGTGCTGCCAGTGTCCAGATATGGGTTTGTGTGATGGGCCTGATCAGCAGATATTGGTCTTGTACCTGTCCCACCCGCACCACACAATCCAGTTGCTGTTCAATCAGATTGGAAAAGTCATCACTACCATTCACCAGTACTTTGACCTTGGGATAGCGCTGATAAAAAGAACCTAAATGCGGAATCAACAGCTGAGTGGCCAAGCGTTTCGGCATGCCAATGCTAATCTTGCCTTCCGTACTACGCACATGCGTCTTAAAGCGATTCAGCTCTTTTAATTGCGTCACCAGACGCATGGCTTCCTGATAAAACAGACTCCCCTCATGGGTTAAAGCGACTTTACGAGTGGTGCGATAGAACAGCAGTACTTCATATTCTTTTTCAAGCGCCTGTATGGCATAGGTCACATTGGAGCGGGGCAATCCCAGTTGCAGTGCAGCTTGTGCAAAAGATTGCTTCTCTGCCACTAAACAAAAGATTTTTAAGCGCTCAATCTTATCCATTTTATTATTCAACTTTTCTGCACAATCAGTTCAATACTAACAACTATTTCAAACAAATAAATTGCATTAGCATGATTTTCATACACAACAATCAGGAGAGAGAGATGTCACAACATACGCTAGCCGGAAAAACCGTCTTGATTACGGGCGGCGCTAAAAACCTGGGAGGCTTGATTTCACGCAAGTTTGCAGAACAAGGAGCAAACTTGCTCATTCATTATAATAGTGCAGCCACACAGGCAGATGCAGAAGAAACCTTAAAAGCCGTACAGGCATTCGGGGCAAAAGCGGTTTTGGTGCAAGCAGATTTATCCGATATTCAGAATATTGAACACCTGTTTATCACTGCCAAAGAAAACTTTGGCGGGGTGGATATTGCCATCAATACCGTCGGTCGCGTGCTCAAAAAACCGTATCTGGAGACGACTGAACAGGAATTTGACGGGATGAATGAGATTAATAACAAGATTGCCTATTTCTTCATTCAGTCTGCAGGCCGTCATCTCAATCCGCACGGAAAAATCTGTAGTATTGTGACCAGTTTACTGGCTGCCTATACCGGTCTCTATTCCACCTATGAAGGTCTGAAAGCACCGGTAGAACATTACACCCGAGCCGCATCCAAAGAGTTTGGTGAACGTGGCATTTCAGTGACTGCGGTTGCGCCGGGTCCGATGGATACGCCATTTTTCTATGGTCAGGAAGCACCTGAAGCCGTGGCCTATCATCAATCTGCTTCCGCTTTAGGTGGACTGACCCAAATTGAAGATATTGAACCGCTGGTTCGCTTTCTGGTCACAGAGGGCTGGTGGATTACAGGCCAAACCATTTTCGCCAATGGCGGTTATACCACCCGTTAATTCCCAAAATGAAACGCTTGGGCACTTTATTTAACAGCCCAAGCGTTTAATGCAACCAAAATACCAACCCGTAAAAACAGGCCAGACTCAGGATAATGGTCAACAAGGTATGCTTGACCTTGTAGGCAATTACAATGGTCAGCAGCGTCGCCAGAAAATAGGGGTTGAGTAAAGTACTACGGAAAGCCCCATGCTCATCCATAAATACAATCGGCGTGGCAATCGCGGTCAATAAACACGGTGCAGAATACTGCAAGGATTGCTGGAACCATTTCGGTAAGCGTAATGGAATATTCGGTTCCAGCAGAATATAGCGATTCATGAAAACTACAATGGCCAGAATAATCAGCAGAAACCAACTCATGCCGCACGCTCCCGCAGATTCTGCAAACAGGTCGCAGTTAACATACCAATCACCCCCGCCAAGATGGCGGCACTTTTAATGCCCAGACTCAAGAACACAACCGTCAGCATAACCGAGACCAGCACACCGACCAGCGTATTCAGGTTTTTAATAAATGGAATCACGATGGCGATAAAGGTCGCAACAATGGAAAAATCGAGATGATATTGATCCAGATTGGGCACTGAAGCTGCCAGCAATACGCCACACAGGCTGAACAACACCCAGCATAGATAAAAGCAACTGCCTGCACCCAGCAAATAATAAATATAATGCTGCTGCTTTTTAATACTCACCGCAAACAGTTCATCTGTCAGTAGAAATCCCAACATTAAGCGATGTTTCAATGGCTGTCTGGAAATATCTTCACGGAGATAGAGCGCATACAGATAATGCTGGGTGGTGATTAAAAATACGGAGATAATAATGGTTAAAGCAGGTGTTCCTGCCATGACCAGCCCCAAAGTCATCAACTGTGCTGCACCCGCAAAAACCAGCGCAGACATGCCCACCGCCTGTAAGGTGGTCAGCCCAGCCTGAATTGCCATAGAGCCCGCGAGTAAGCCCCACGGTAACACCGCAAAACACAGCGGTAGTATTTTGACGACACCATTAAAAAATGCCCGCGTTACGGTCATGGGGGTATCATCAGTTACGCTGTCACTTAACATCAAAATCACAAGGGTTAATAAAAGACCGTATGACTATGCCAAAATTTGCATCAGGAGAATTGCATAAAATTGCTGTTTTATTTGAGATAGGTAATATAACCGCCGGGCGTAATGCCAAAGGTCTGACGGAAATGACGGCTAAAATGGCTCTGATCCGAGAAACCACATTGTTGTGAGACTTCGGATAAATTCAGTCCTTGTCTTAACAATCTTTGCGATTTCTGCAACCGTGCCTGTACCAGCCATGCATGCGGCGACAACCCGACATGTTTTTTAAATTGTCTCAAGAAATGCCACTGACTCAGATTGGCCATTTCTGCTAGCTCAGCCAAGGAAAACTCTTGCTCAGGCATCGTTGCCATCAGTTCTTTTATATTAAGGATTCGCTGTTTGGCATTGCTCAAATCGGTCACATGCGGCTTGACCTGACTGTATTTGGACACCAGCCATGCAATCGTCGACAAGAATAAGGTCTGTTTTAACAAGCTATTGTTCGGTTGTTCCAGTAAATCAAACAATAAACGGAATTGCTGGGCCAATCCTTCATCATGCAATACCGCTTCTCTGAACCAAGGTGCAGTGCCGTGTACCGTCGTCAGATCGCGGGTGAGTTCATTAAATACTTCAGGTGTTGGATAGATTGCGCGATAGCGCCAGCCGGTGTCTACCGCCGAAGATCCGGTATGCACTTCATCGGCATTGACCAGAATAATATCGCCCTGTGGTGCCACATGATTGCCACCGGTTCGATAAAAGCGCTGTGCGCCCTCTTCGATCACGCCAATACAAAATCCTTCATGAACATGTCGTGAAAATTCCTGCTGATAGTAACTTGCTTTCAACATTTCCAGACCACCCAGTTCTTCCAGATGGAGGTAATCAACTTGTTCACGAGGTCTACGCGACATTACGACCTCCTTTGAATTTTTTGCATCATGTCAGGTTAGCGCGATTGCATGAAATTTATAGAATAAAATTGCTGTTTATACCGGCTATTCTACGCCGATGACAGCAGTAGGTCAGGGTTTATTCTGCTTTTCAACAAATAAACGTCTTATCCAGTATATGCAATCGATTGATCATGGCATCAATAAAAAAGCGCCTGAGAACAGGCGCTTTTTTAGATGAAGCATCAACGATCCAGAAACTCGACCTGTCCGGTCTTCACATCATAAATTGCACCGACTATTGCAATTTCGCCTCGATCCAGCAGGTCTTTCAATACCGGACTATGCGCCGTAATGTATTGAATATTGTAATGCACATTCATTGCCGTGACCTGATTGATAAAAGCCCGACTTAAATCGCGCGGTTGCATAATGTCATAGACACTATCAACTGAATGCATCAACGGCCCCAGTACATACTGGATATGGGGCATCTCTTGCACATCAGAAACCCGTTTCTGCTGTAAACGTAACTGGCAGGCACTGGTAACAGCACCACAATCGGTATGACCCAAAACCAGAATCACCTTGGAGCCTTTGGCCTGACAGGCAAACTCAAGCGAACCCAGTACTTTTTGTCCCGCAATATTTCCTGCAATCCTTAAACTGAATAAATCGCCAATCCCGACATCAAAGATCATCTCGGTTGGTGCACGCGAATCCATACAGCCCAGTACCGCTGCTATCGGATGTTGTCCTTCATCCGCAGTGACCCGGATCTGGCGATAAACATCCCGTTGCAGGCGTTCATTTTTGACAAAACGCTCATTGCCCTCTTTGAGTAAGGTGATGACCTGTTGCGGGCTTAATTTACGTTGCAGTTCCCGGGTACTGATATAAATATCCAGCGCTGCCTCATCGACATCCTGATAATGTTGCTTAAATCCGATGAGTTTTAGATCGATCTGACGCTTACTGGCAGTTTCATTCTGATAGTCCTGAATCACTTGATAAATATCGGGATCAATCGAATCACACTGGGTTGCATCAATAATCAGCTGCTGGTGTTTATGTACATGCTCCAAGGCTGAAATCAATGCAGAACGGTTCAGAAAGGTCACTTGTGAAGGTAGTTCAATTCGCGTCACGATACCATGCAAATGCTTCTCTTTATAGACTCGCACCCCTTTATTAAAATTACCATACAGAATGAAGCCGCTACTGGTGAGCAAGCCGATCACGATGCCCGTCAACAAATCTGTCAGTAAAATTGCAACCAGCGTAATAATAAACGGTAAAAACTGCTTCCAGCCTTTTTGATATAACTGTTTGAATAATTTGGGATGCGTGAGTTTAAAACCCGTTACAATCAAGATAGCAGCCAGCGCAGACAATGGAATCATGTTCATCAATGGCACGAAGAACAAAATTGCCAGCAACAGGAGTATCCCATGAAAAATAGTGGAACATTTGCTACGTGCACCTGTATTGGCATTGACTGAACTACGCACAATCACCGATGTCACGGGCATACCACCAATTAAACCCGATACGATATTGCCTGCTCCTTGTGCCCATAGTTCACGATTGGGTGGAGACGATCTTTTTTGTGAATCCAGTTTATCGGCAGCTTCCAGATTGAGTAAGGTTTCCAGGGAGGCCACGATGGCCAAAGTGACTGCTCCAGTGTAGATCAGCGGCTCCGCCAGATAAGCAAAGTCAGGAAAAACCAGCACCTCCTGAGGCGCCTCCAGGATATTGGGTAACTGAATCAGGTTATCGGTTTGTACGGCCCACGGCGAACCGATACTGATTAAAATAAAATTGAGACCCGCAGCCAGTACAACTGCGATCAGGGCCGAGGGTAAGGCCAACTTTTTAAGCGGACTGCTATCCCAGGCCAGAATCAGAAACAAACTGAGCAGGCCAATTAAGGCCGCACCCAGATCAAAATGCTGAACCAAGGCGCTCGGTGTACTGGTCCACAACATGTCCCAAGAGAAGCTGGATAAACCGAATAAGTAAGGTAATTGGGTTACGATCAAAATTGCGCCAATGGCCGCCAGTAATCCCAGAATCACATTATTGGGAATAAAATTCGCAAAGAAGCCCAATTTAAACAGCCCAAATAAAATCTGTAAAATCCCGGCAAAGACAATACACAATAAAAAAGCGGCATAATTGCCGCCTAATTGATCCAGTTGCACAAGAATGACTGCAGTCAGTCCTGCCGCCGGACCTGAAACGCTAATGTGAGAGCCACTCAGCAGCCCGACAATAATACCGCCAACAATTCCGGCAATAATGCCTGAAATAATCGGTACTCCGGAGGCTAAAGCAATCCCTAAACATAAGGGTAAGGCCACGAGAAAAACAACAACTCCGGAGAGGAGGTCATTTAAATGGAATCTATTTTTCAGTGCTAAACTTGTCATGAAGTAACCATTTATAATAAAAAAATAATTAATTTTTACTGCCTGAAAGCGTTTTCCCTACTTCGAGGCTTGAATGATATTGTCCGACAAAGTGCAAGGTTTAAAGTTTGGTTACGTTATAACGTTGTATATTTATTTATCGATTTCAGCCTATTTTTGTTGATCTTAAGATTCGCCTCATCTTGTATGTCCGCAGAGGTCAGATCTGCCATAATTCGGCTCACAAATAAATAACAGCAATAAAAAACCTCCCGAAGGAGGTTTTTAGGAATTATCAATTTATTTAGAACCTTTAATCCCGGCTTGTAATAACAAGGCACCTAAACCACCAATTTTTTGCTCTTGTGGTTTTTCAGTTTTTGGCTTGTTCTGTTGCGGACGCTTAAAGTCACCTTCTTTACGTGGAGGACGTTGGCCTTGTGGTTTACGCTCTGCACGTTCGGTACGGTCTTGTGCTGCACGTTGTGGACGTGAAGCCTTCGCTGGCGCAGAACCTTCTGCACGCATACTCAAGTTGACACGATTACGTTCCACATCAACCTGCATGACACGGACCTGTACGATTTGGCCCGGTTTCACCACTTTATGCGGATCAGAGACAAATTCATTCGCCAACTCAGAAATGTGTACTAAACCATCCTGGTGTACACCTACATCGACAAAGGCACCAAAGTTGGTCACATTGGTCACCACACCTTCAAGCTGCATGCCTTCGGTCAGTTGCGCAACTTCAGTAATGTCTTCACGGAACTTGGCTGTACGGAACTCTGGACGTGGATCACGGCCCGGTTTTTCCAATTCAGCCAGAACGTCCTGAATAGTCGGTAAACCAAATTTGTCATCAACAAACTCATCTGCCTTCACTTGGCGAATGATTTCAGTGTTGCCAATAATGTCTTTCACCGTCGTTGCTTTTGCTGCAACAATCTTTTCTACCAAGCCATAACTTTCCGGGTGAACCGCAGAAGCATCCAACGGCTCTGAACCCTTTTGAACACGTAAGAAACCTGCTGACTGTTCAAAGGTACGCTCGCCTAAACGTGGTACTTTTTTCAAGGCCTGACGGTTATCAAAGCGACCATTTTCTTTACGGTATTCCACGATTTGCTGCGCAATCGACTTATTCAAACCGGCAATATAAGCCAGAATTGCAGGAGAAGCCGTATTCACATCTACACCAACGGCATTCACACAATCTTCAACCACAGCATCCAGTGTTTTTGCCAAACCGGTCTGGTTCACGTCATGCTGATATTGACCCACACCAATTGATTTCGGATCAATTTTAACCAGTTCAGCCAATGGATCTTGTAGGCGGCGTGCAATTGACACAGCGCCACGAATCGACACATCAAGCTCAGGAAGTTCTTGTGATGCCAATTCACTTGCAGAATAAACCGATGCGCCTGCTTCACTGACGGTGATACGTGTCAATTTCAAATCTGCATTGGCTGCCATCATTTCTGCAACCAAAGCTTCAGTTTCACGGCTTGCCGTACCGTTACCAATCGCAATAAGTTCCACGTGGAACTCTCGGCATAAACGCGCAAGTTCTGCCAGCGAACCTTCTTTATCTTCTTTTGGTGCAAATGGATAAATGGTGCTATGCGCCAGTACATCCCCTGCATCGCTTACCACTGCAAGTTTCACGCCCGTGCGGATACCAGGATCTACACCTAACGTGGTACGGCTACCTGCAGGTGCAGAAAGCAATAAATGACGCAAGTTTTCAGCAAACACATCCATCGCTTCAGCTTCAGCAGCTAAACGCTTATCTGTTAATAATGAATGTTCGATTTGCGGACGAACTTTACCCAGCCAGAATAATTTAGCAGTTTGCTTTAAATAATCCTGACGGCTTTGTGGCTGAAGTTGCTCAAGATTATATTCTGTCTCGATACGTGCCAATGGAGCATCGTCTTCACCATCTACTTTTAGACCCAGTACATTTTCCTGGCGGCCACGTAACATTGCCAATAAACGGTGTGAAGGGACTTTATTGAGATTTTCCGAAAAGTCAAAATAATCACGGAATTTCTTGCCCACTTCTTTTTTCTCATCAGAAGCGACTGCACTTTTCAACACTGCAGTTTTAGCAAAATTTTGTTTTAATTCAGTGGTTAAGGCGATATTTTGTGCCCAGTCATCAATCAGGATGTGCTGGATCGCATCGAGCTGGCTTTCAACATCAGGATAGTCTTCATGACTAAAACCAGCCAGTGCTTCTGCAGGATCAATTTGATCTGCAATAATTTTTTCAGCAATCGGACCTAAACCAGCTTCTTTGGCTTTAAATGATTTGCTGGTGCGTTTTGGACGATAAGGTGCATAAATTTCTTCTAATGCATTTTTCGTTTCAGCCGCATTGACGCGTGCCAATAAATCATCGCTTAATTTATCTTGTTCTTGTAAAGATTGAATCACCTTCTCACGACGCTCGAATAAATCACGTAAATAGGTTAAACGTGTATCGAGTTGACGTAATTGCGTATCGTCTAAGCCTTGCGTGACTTCTTTACGGTAACGTGCAATAAAAGGAACGCTAGCACCTTCATCAATTAAACGAATAGCAGCTTCTACTTGGTTTGGACGTACGGCAAGTTCATTTGCCAACTGCTGAACTAAGTCAGTCATCGTGATTGATTCCACAAGGGTTAATTCTAAAAGCACTGATTATAAAGTTCATGGCTATAAAATCCACCATTGTTTTTTTGAATATTGTGTTTTATTCCTGTATAAATTTTATTCACAGGCGATTAATTGCAGTATTGGCCCGCCCTTCGACAACAATCTCTGGACTCAATCTTTTATGCAAATCGTCGCATATTTCTCAAATCAGCTGTTTTTTCTGCCTAAATATTGAAAAAATAGGTTGTTTGTCATAATTCTGCCTGTATATATTTGGTATCTATCTCTTGATTTTATTGGCAATATTTGTTGCTTTATAACATAGCCAAAACTGTGCAATGAATCGTATACTCAAAGGTCTATTGATATTTCACATTCGCATTGCATAAAGACGATGACAATAAACGATAAAGGAGCACAATCATGAGTTTAGTTGTACCTGCTGAATCGACGGAAACCGTACACCATGAGACAGACCGGGTCGAACGCATTTTAGTGGTCGATGACGATGTGCGCTTGCGTACGCTTTTACAACGCTTCCTCGAAGATAAGGGTTTCGTGGTAAAAACTGCTCATGATGCGACACAAATGGATCGTTTACTGCAACGTGAACTGTTCTCTTTAATCGTGCTCGACTTTATGCTCCCTGTCGAAGATGGTTTAAGTATTTGTCGTCGCCTACGCCAATCCAATATCGATACTCCGATTATCATGCTCACTGCACGCGGTAGCGATTCTGACCGTATTGCCGGTCTGGAAGCAGGCGCTGACGATTATCTGCCAAAACCGTTCAATCCAAATGAATTACTGGCCCGTATCCGTGCCGTGTTACGTCGCCAAGTGCGTGAAGTCCCAGGTGCCCCAAGCCAGCAAGTTGAAGTGGTCAGCTTTGGCCCATGGTCACTCGACCTTTCGACACGTACCTTGACCCGTGAAGGCCAAGTCGTGACCTTAACGACAGGCGAATTTGCAGTATTGAAAGCACTGGTCCAGCATCCTCGTGAACCCTTAACCCGCGATAAATTGATGAATCTGGCGCGTGGCCGTGAATGGGGTGCAATGGAGCGCTCAATTGATGTGCAAGTCTCTCGCTTACGCCGTTTAATTGAAGACAACCCTGCCCGTGCACGTTACATCCAGACCGTTTGGGGTGTGGGTTATGTATTTGTTCCAGATGGTGCAGAGTAAGTTCGGGAAATTAAACGTTGAAACTTGAACCCATTGATCCACAAGAGTTTACCGAGTTCGCGGCTTATTCCGAAAGGCCCCGAACCAAATGGGAACGTTTTTTAGATAAAATCAAACCACGTTCCGCTGCCATGCGCACTACCATTCTGGTCTTGTTCATGGTGTTTTTCAGTCTGTTTATGTCCTTGTGGTTCTTTTGGCGAACCCTTTATCTTCCTGAATTACAGCAACATGCCCGCTATCTCGCGATTGAACTGGAACTGGTGAATAATCCGGATATCCGGATTTTGCATCGTGATAGTGAAGTCGATGTGGATACCTGGTTGAAAAACCGGATCGGGATTGAATACGTCACCGATCCAAAAGAGTTTCCCCGGGTTGAAGATAAATTCCTGGCTGAACTCTTTACCAACCAGATTGAAGAGAAGCTGGCCAAAGAACTCGGTGTTAAAGACGTCACGGTTTATTTTAAATTCAAGCCGATACCGCGTATCTGGATTCAAACGCCTGAAATGAATGGCAACTGGGTCAGAGAACCACTCAAAACCTATACCAACTATAGTGTTGAGCTGATTGCTGGCTGGCTGTTTGGTGTTCCGATTGTATCGTCCATTATTATTTTAATTCTGGTGCGACAAATGAACCGGCCTTTGCGTCGGCTGCAAAATACTGCGAATAATTACAGTAAAACCGGTAAAGCCCCTTATCTCGATACCAATCACGGACCACTGGAAATCCGTCAGGTCAATCAGGCCTTTAACCATATGGTGTATACGCTGGAGCAAACCGAGCGTGACCGTCAAATCATGCTGGCGGGTATTTCCCATGATTTACGTACACCGCTGACCCGTATTCGTTTAACGGCTGAAATGCTGCCTGACGAGTTTTTTCGCGAAGGCCTGATCTACGATGTCGACGATATGGACGCGATTCTGAATCAGTTCATTTCCTATATGCGTGACGGTTCTGACGAAGAGCTCACAGAGACCAATCTGAATAGCCTGCTGCAAGAACTGGTGGTGCAGTTCAAGCCACTGGATATTCGTTTTGAGGCGCAGGAACTTCCGATTATTGCTGCACGCAGTTTGTCGCTGAAACGTCTGATTGCCAATCTGATCAATAATGCCAAACGTTATGGTGCAGAACCGATTGAATTGTCCGCCAGCCATGTTGATGATCACATCCTGATTACCGTGGCAGATCATGGTGAAGGGATTCCACCGGATCAGGTCGAAGAACTGATGCAACCGTTTGTTCGCGGTAATTCTGCCCGTACCATCCAAGGGAGCGGCCTTGGACTGGCCATTGTGAAACGTATTGTCGATATTCATCAGGGCCAGATCAGTATTCGCAATCGTGAACAGGGTGGACTGGAAGTAGTGATCTCCTTACCTATTCCAACAGTGGAAGCTAGCGAACCGGCCAACAATGCAATTGATAAGATCAAACAGACCCTGACAGGCCATTTCTAAAGCAAAATTCCTGAATCAACCGCCTGTCTCCGGTTGATTTAGACTAAAGTCGCCTATTTAATCACCACACAATCGGCGACTTTCTGCCCATTCAGTCGCACAGATACATCCTGTTTTACTTCACATATATTTATTTTTTTCTTCATAAATTCAAACAGCTAGATTACAGCTTTAAAATAGGCTGAAATACAAGTGAATAAAGCGTATGCAGCTGTATTAGACCTTAGCCTTATTTCAATCCACTTTTCATGTTTTAGCGCTAAAATCCATACCCAATGAAAAGCAAAATTGAGAATGGATGATGTCTTTAAGTCGTATTCGCCTTGCAGCTCTACACGACAAAGTGATGAGTGCAGAACAGGCTGCCAGCTTTATTAAAAATGATATGACGGTCGGAATGAGCGGTTTTACCCGTGCAGGTGAGGCAAAAGCTGTTCCTCAGGCACTGGTTGAACAAGCCAAGAAAAATCCGTTAAAAATCACGTTAATTACTGGTGCCAGCCTCGGCAATGACTTAGACAAGCAATTGACAGAAGCCGGTGTACTGGCTCGTCGTATGCCCTTCCAGGTTGACAATACCTTGCGCCGTGCGATTAACAACGGCGAAGTGATGTTTATTGACCAGCATTTGTCTGAAACCGTTGAACAGATGCGTAACCAGCAACTAAAACGTCCTGATGTTGCGGTAATTGAAGCGGTTGCGATTACCGAAGATGGTCATATCGTTCCAACCACTTCGGTCGGGAACTCGGCGAGCTTTGCCATTTTTGCAGAAAAAGTGATTGTTGAAATCAACACCTCACTCAGTGAAAACTTTGAAGGTCTGCACGATATTTATATTCCAACTTATCGCCCAACCCGTACCCCACTGCCATTAACAAAAGTGGATGACCGTATTGGTTCAACCGCAATTCCAATCGATCCAGCGAAAATCGTGGGGATCGTGTTCAATGACACCGCAGATTCACCATCAACCGTAACAGCGCCAGATGCAGAAACCCAAGGCATTGCCAACCACCTGATCAAATTCTTTGAACAGGAAGTGGCTGCAGGCCGTTTAGCCAAGAACTTAGGCCCATTACAGGCAGGGATTGGTTCAATTGCCAATGCCGTTTTAACGGGTCTTAAAGATTCAAACTTTGAAGATCTGGTGATGTATTCAGAAGTACTGCAAGACTGTACCTTTGAATTGATTGATGCAGGCAAAATGAAGTTTGCTTCAGGCAGCTCCATTACCTTGTCAGCGCAATGTGGCGAACGTGTTTTTGGCAATCTTGAGAAATACAAAGAAAAACTGGTGTTACGTCCACAGGAAATTTCCAACCATCCTGAAATCGTACGTCGCTTAGGCATTATCGGGATTAACACGGCGCTTGAGTTCGATATTTACGGCAACGTAAACTCAACCCACGTTTGCGGTACCAAGATGATGAACGGTATCGGTGGTTCAGGTGACTTTGCCCGTAATGCGCACCTTGCCATCTTCGTAACCAAATCAATTGCCAAAGGTGGTGACATTTCATCGATCGTACCGATGGTCAGCCATGTCGATCACAACGAACACGATGTTGATATTCTGGTGACTGAAGTGGGTCTTGCTGATTTACGCGGTTTAGCACCACGTGAACGTGCCCGTGTCATTATCGACAACTGTGTACACCCGCTTTACCAAGGCGCGTTAAACGATTACTTCGACCGTGCTTGCGAACGTGGTGGTCATACCCCACATATTCTGCGTGAAGCATTGTCTTGGCATGCCAACTTTGAAGAAACAGGTCATATGTTAGCGCCTGTAGAGATTGCTAAATCTGCTTAAGCTACGCATTTGTTTCTAAAAAGCATGCTTCGGCATGCTTTTTTTTATTTTCAGTCTTTCAAGTCGTTTGCCGCCCTACTCTCAGCAAGACTGGAAAGGTCACCTGCATCGGCTGCCGGATCAGCCGGATATCCTGTAAATCGGCTAAAGCACTGACCTGCATTTGATCTTGATAATGTTTGACTGCAGACCAGGTATTGAGATAATCCCACAACTGCTGTCCTGTCCAGCATAATTCAATCTGAAACTGCGGCATCGGAATGTCTTGAAAAGGAAATGGGATCGTTTGATAAAGCTCATCAATATAGCGCCGCTCTGCATCCCAGAAGCCGTTTAAGGTCTGATGGTAGAGCTGTTGCAGCCGATCATTTAACAACGCATCCTCAAGCGTTAACAGGCCATAACCAATCACTGCGAAAAGACCATCTGCTTTGAGGGTTCGTTTCACTTGTGCGTAGAATTTTTCAAAGTCAAACCAGTGAATCGCCTGCGCAACGGTAATCAGGTCAAAATACTGATCGGGGAAAGTACATTGTTCCGCGGCTTGCTGTAAATAGCTGACATTACGCAAGGCTGGCGCCTGATCAAGCTGGTTCTGACTCAGGTCAGTTGCTATCACCTGTTGAAAATACGGCGCAATCAGGCGGGTTAATTGCCCTGAACCTGCGCCACAGTCCCACGCACGGTCAAAACCGTTAAGCTGCTGAATTAAGCTATCTATGAGTAATTGTGGGTAAGTCGGCCGCGCCTGTTGATAAAGTTCACTTTGCGCCGAAAACAGATCTTTCATGCGATGTTATTCTTCAATTTTTCTACTTGGCTTCAATATAACAAACTATTGGCACAATAAAAAAAGCCCCAAACTTTCGTTTGAGGCTTTTTGAATATGGTGGCGAGACCCAGGATCGAACTGGGGACACACGGATTTTCAATCCGTTGCTCTACCTACTGAGCTATCACGCCAATGGGGTGTATTAAGCCGTATCTCGGCGCAATAGTCAATAATTATCATGAGCTTTTGATTTGATTGCCCATTTTTCACGCAATCAATTTTAAGGCAAAAAAAAATCCCTGATGGGATCAGGGATTGAAAATACAAATTTATGGTGGCGAGACCCAGGATCGAACTGGGGACACACGGATTTTCAATCCGTTGCTCTACCTACTGAGCTATCACGCCAAAGTGGGCGTATTAAACAATGTTTGTCTAAGCCCGTCAAGCAAATTTGTGGATTTTTCGTTTAAGCGCTTATTTTTGCTGCAAAGCATGGTTTTAAGGCCAGCTGTTTAGATTTTACCGAGATGCGACAGGCAACGATGGATTGCCCCACAACCCGGTTCAAACTGTTGCACGCCCTGCGCTTCTTCCATGCGGCAGACCTCTTCAACCAGACGTTCTGCCACACCGCGGCCACGATTGGCGGGATGCACCACAATATATTCCAGAACACGGCTTTCACCTTGTCCTGTCGCCCAAATTGCACCTATAATTTTGGTGTTAAATTCAGCAGTGTAAACTGTGGTATATTGCTGTAGATTTTGTTCAAGTTGTTCCATTGCATCTTGCCCGTCGCCAAACTCTGGGCTGGTATCGTAAAGTCGCTCGAGCTGAGTACGAATTCCTGAATCTTCCAGAGAACTGTAAGCATGTACGGTAATAGGCATTGATTAACCCTCCTGAGCAAACTATGATGCTGTCACTTTTTCGTCACAGCGAAACTATTGGTTTTTAATTCAATCATTTTTGACGTTTTTTGAGGAACGTGTCCATGACGCAACGTATCAGTGAAGTGGTAAGAAATACCAACGAAACAAAAATTCGAGTTCGTCTCAATCTCGATGGTACTGGTCAAGGCACACTCAACACTGGAGTTCCATTTTTAGACCATATGATTGATCAAATCAAGCGTCATGGTCTATTTGATATCGATATTCATTGCGATGGCGATCTGGAAATCGATGACCATCATACCGTCGAAGACTGCGGCATCACATTAGGACAAGCCTTTGCGCAAGCCTTAGGTGATAAGAAAGGCTTACGTCGTTATGGTCATTTTTATGCACCTTTAGACGAAGCATTGTCTCGTGTAGTGGTGGATTTGTCTGGTCGCCCAGGTTTATTTATGGATATTCCATTTACCCGTGCCCGTATCGGAAGCTTTGATGTCGATTTATTCTCGGAATTTTTCCAGGGCTTTGTCAATCATGCACTGATGACGCTGCATATTGATAACCTGAAAGGCAAAAATAGCCATCATCAGATTGAAAGTGTATTTAAAGCGTTGGCACGTGCCTTACGTATGGCCTGTGAAGTTGATCCACGAGCTGAAAATACCATTGCGTCAACCAAAGGTAGCCTGTAATGACCCGTATTGCGTTACTTGATTATGGCATGGGCAATCTGCACTCTGCGGCAAAAGCATTAGAACATGTCGGTGCAACCGTGGATGTGACCAATGATCCTAAACTGATTGCCAAAGCAGACAAGATTGTGTTCCCCGGCGTGGGTGCCATGCGTGACTGCATGCAAGGCATGCGTGAAGCAGGGATTGATGAAGTGGTGCGTCAGGCGGTCTTTAATAAACCAGTTCTGGCAATTTGTGTGGGGATGCAAGCCCTGTTACAAAGCTCGGAAGAAAATGGCGGTGTTGAAGCACTGGGTATTTTTGAAGGCGCGGGAAAACACTTTCCGGCAATCCCGAATCTCAAAGTGCCACATATGGGCTGGAATCAGGTACATCAGCTTGATCCAGAGCATCCAATGTGGAATAACATTGAACAAGATGCCCGCTTCTACTTCGTACATAGCTATTATGTCGAGCCAAGCGATCCAGCAATTATTGCTGCGACCTGTGATTATGGCGTGAACTTCTGTACAGCCATTCATAAAGACAATTTGTTCGCAACACAGTTCCACCCAGAGAAAAGTCATACGGCCGGTTTGCAGTTGCTGAAAAACTTTGTGGAATGGAAAATTTAACTGATCTGACATTAAAAAATCGCCATATCATGTGGCGATTTTTATTGCCCATAAAAAATAATTCAAACGACGAATAATGATGCTACAGCCCGTTTCTAAGCATTTATCAAACCCATTTAACCCTCAGGGACGTTTTGGCCGATTATCTTATCTGGCATGGCAAACTGTCATTTTCCTGATTATGATTCCGCTAAACATTTACCTCAGCTTTGAAATGTTTGGAATTGGCTTAGATCAGCCACATAAACAGCCTGACTTTTTAGCGTTATTTTTATGGCTAATCCTTGCACTGTTTTTTGTTTATAGCAGTATTATCTTTGCTATTCGACGTCTGCATGACTGTAATCGTTCAGGATGGTTTGTGCTGCTCTTTGCTGTGCCTTATCTGAATCTATTGATGCTTTTGTATCTGTTACTTGCTAAAGGTAATCAGGACTCCAATCAATATGCACCTTTGCACCCGACTGCAACTTGGGAAAAAGTCATGGCCTATATCGGATTGAGCTTAATGTTCATTCTCTCTGTCTTAATGTTTCTTGTTCTCATGAAAAACCATGCTATTTTCCCTTAATCTATGTCTATTATCTTTATCAACCTCTTCAACAAAACAAACTAGATCAAAATTTATATCATTTTTTAATTTACTCTTTATAATTTAGGCGAGTAAAAAAAATTTAATAACTGCTAAAAACTATTATTTTTGAGGGCTTCATGAATACATCACTACAAACAAATGATTCAAGTTTAAGTGCAAATGGACGTTTTGGACGTTTATCCTATTTAGGCTGGAATATGCTGATTGGAATTGCTTTCTTCTTTATTGGCGTTGTCAGTGCTTTCTTAGTACCGACCATGACCGATACATCTATAGGTTTTCTGACCTATATTTTAGTTGGGCTATTTATCATTATTTATATTGTAGCCTTATATGTAAGTTTTATTTTTACCATCCGTCGTTTACATGACAGGAACCAGACTGGCTGGTTATCACTGCTAATGCTTATCCCATTGGTAAACTTTTTATTCTTTATTTATTTAAGCTGTGCAAAAGGCGATGTGGGTATTAATAATTATGGCTCACCACGAATGACCCGAGGTTGGGAAAAAGTATTGGCATGGATCTATATTATTTTTATCCCGATCATTATATTGGCTTTGGCTGCGACCGCTATCCCAGCCTATAAAGAATATGTGCAAAGAAGCCAGCAAGCTCAGATTGAGCAACAGATAAATCAAGCTAAATAAATACCTCATGTTTGCTAAGCCAAGTTTCGACTTGGCTTTTTTATTTCAATAAAACCCTTTAAGCTCAGATAAATGACTTGAGTTTTAAATGCAGATGGACACACCTCAACACGCAGCAGTACCTTTGAGCAAGGAACAAATACGTGCCTTAGCTGCCTTTGAAAACCTTGTTTCAGAAAGGATTATTGTCATTCAAACGCTTGAACAATGCCTGACGCTACACGATCAACTCAGTTCCATTGCAGTGTTTGGTTTTGACAGTGAATCGAAACCGACCTTTAAAGTGGGGGAAAAGTCGACCGGCCCCCATGTCATTCAGCTTGCAACACACGATACCGCCTATGTTTTTCAGGTCAGTGCTGAAATTCTGGATTTTTTAAGACCGATTTTAGAAAATGAACAGCAACTGAAAGTCGGCTTTGGTCTCAAGAATGATGCACATATTTTCCGTAGCCGAGGTATCCAGCCTGCATCACTGATTGAACTATCCAAAAGCTTTGGCAGTTTTGGCTATCGCAGCCAGGTCGGTGTACAAACCGCGATTGCCCTGCTTTTCCAGCGTTATCTGGCCAAGAGTAAAAAGATCAGCACCTCAAATTGGGCAGTTAAACATCTTAGTCCACAACAGGTCAGTTATGCCGCAGCGGATGCTTATGCAGCATTGCTGGTATTTGAGCAGCTTTACCAGCAACACCGATTCACACCACAATTACAACAACAAATCATGAAAATACTTGAAGGATCAACAGACAAGGCTTAGAGATTGATCAATACTTTGCTAATATAGGGCACGCTGAACATTCAGAAATGCATTGCGTTATAGGCTAAATCGCCTGTTCTGTCGCAATCGTAGAGGGACGTTCAACAAGCCCTAATAATTTAAACTCTATGATGACGCAAGGAGCGGTGTATGCTAATCATCCCAGCAATTGACCTGAAAGATGGTAAATGTGTCCGTTTAAAACAAGGACGTATGGAAGACGATACTGTTTTCTCTGATGACCCTGTGGCGACTGCACAACATTGGGTGGATGAAGGCGCACGTCGTTTACATTTAGTCGATTTAAATGGTGCTTTTGCCGGCACGCCAATTCATAAACCTGTGGTCGAAGCGATTGTACGGGCCCAGCCAGAACTGCCTATCCAGATTGGTGGGGGTATCCGTTCACTTGAAACCATCGAGCATTATTTAGAAGCGGGTGTGTCTTTTGTCATTATCGGCACCAAAGCCGTGAAAGAGCCTGAGTTTGTAGAAGAAGCCTGTAAGCGCTTTGCCGGCCGTATTATTGTCGGTATCGATGCAATGAATGGCATGGTAGCAACCGATGGCTGGGCCAATATTACTGAGGTTAAGGCGACTGATCTAGCCAAACGTTTTGCAGATGCAGGCGTATCCAGCATTGTGTATACCGACATTGCCCGTGATGGCATGATGCAAGGCGTCAACGTTGAGCAGACTGTTAATCTGGCAGATTATTCAGGCTTACCGGTAATCGCATCTGGCGGTGTGACCAATCTGGATGATGTCCGTAACTTAAAAGGCCAGAAAGGTATTTTAGGTGCGATCACAGGCCGCGCCATTTACGAAGGCACCTTAAACCTGCGTGAAGCACAATTATTGCTGGATGAAGACAACCGTCTTTAATCCTGTATAAAAAAAGAAGTTATCTGTCCAGATAACTTCTTTTGATTTAATACAGCACATGACGCATGAATTTTAATGGCTGTGTCCCTCGATTGGCATAACCATAACGAACCGAACTTTCAAATAGAATAGAATCCCCAGCCTGCACAACGCGTGTTTCCTGTTCCAATTCCAGACTTAACTCGCCTTCGAGTACATAAATCAATTCCTGCCAGCCTTGTTGATCTGCTTCGGCATGATAGACCTCTCCGACAGCCAGTGACCAGCTCCATAATTCAACCTGAGTCGAGACTGGAACCGATGCTAACAGTGTCGCTTGACTAGCGGGCTGATGGCCTTGCCAGGCCAAGGTATTCACAATTGCGGATTCACCCAGTTCAGGCGGGCTAACAATACGTTTGAAATCGACCCCCAGTACCGCTGCTATCGCATCCAGTTTTGCCAGACTAATATTGACCTGACCCGTTTCTAAAGCGGCAATGGTACGGCGACTGACCCCTGCCCGGTCTGCCAGTTGTTGCTGGCTTAAATGACTCAGATCCCGAAAATGACGGATATTTTTTCCTACATGGCTCAGGACAGCATCGGATTGGCGCATGGGCAACAACATTTAAAAACTAAATCTTGCGCAATATATTGCACAATGTTCTCAAGCAATGCAATATGTGCAGTATATTGCACGTTGCATAGGATTGTTGTTTTGGCCACCTTATCCCAGTCTCCTAAAGCCGCCCAGTTTGCCCTGATTTTTATTACCATGATCTGGGGCGGTACTTTTTTAGCGGTGCAATATGCGCTGAATTTTAGCACCCCGATGTTTTTTGTCGGCTACCGCTTTGCAGTTGCTGCTTTGGTCATCTTTTTGATCTCGATTAAATCCATGCGCGGCCTAACCTTAAAAGAGAGCTTGGCGGGCACCGCCATCGGGATCGTCATTGCGATTGGTTATGGCACACAGACCATCGGCCTACAAAGCATTTTAAGCAGTGAGTCCGCCTTTCTCACTGCCCTGTATGTACCCTTGGTCCCGATTTTAATGTGGCTGATCTTCCAAAAAAAACCTTCTGTAATGACTTGGGTCGGTACGGCACTGGCCTTTACCGGCTTGGTGTTGTTAACGGGGAATGGCTTTTCCAGTATTAATTTCAGTTATGGACAAACGCTTACCCTGATCTGTGCCTTTGTAATTGCGCTTGAAATTATCCTGATTGGTTATTTTGCCGGGAAAGTTAATCTAAGACGGGTCACGGTGATTCAACTGGCAGTTGCTTCATTATTATCATTCGCCAGTATGCCCTTGGTCGGTGAACACAGTATTCCACCGTTTTCCTGGGGATTGCTGATCATTGCCGTGGCACTCGGCTTAGCCAGTGCGTTGATTCAATTTGTGATGAACTGGGCGCAACGTATGGTCGATCCAACGCGTGCTGCGATTATTTATGCGGGTGAACCGGTTTGGGCCGGTGTCATCGGACGTATTGCCGGTGAACGTTTACCGTTACTGGCATTATTTGGAGGACTACTGGTGGTGCTTGGAGTTTTAGTCAGCGAATTAAAGTTTAAATTCTTTACGAAGAAACCACTGCCAGAGAATAAATAGAGAAAGCAAAGTGCACAACAGTTTTGGTTGAATACAATCTATTGTGCACCTTTCAACAATTAGGCTGGAATTTCCTGCTGATTCATGGCTAAGGGACTATTGCCAATCTGCCACACATACGGCAATGGTGCTTGATTAACTTCCCAATCACCAATCACTTTCTGTTTATAGACCAATGGGTTGTGTGATGCAACCACACGGGCATTGCGCCAAAAACGGTCCAGCTGCTTGTCGGTGGAACTGGCCGATGCACCCAAGGCATTAAACAGCTCGCTACTCAAATTCAGTACCAGTTCGGCAATCACCACCTGCCCCTGCGCCGATACTAATTCAGCACGCTGATTGGCATCCAGCTCAGCCTGTTCATCATTTTGAAAATGCTGTAGATAAGCTGCATCTAGCGCTTCAGCAGTACTGAGTGCAATACTTTGAGCCGCATAGGCCTGTGCAGACGCTTTGCCAATTATTTGCAAAATTTGTGCGTCTTCACGTACTAGACTGGCATTACCATGACTATAAATCCGCGTCCGCTGACGCACTTCCCGCTTAAAGGTCTGCACTGCACTTTGTGCAATACCTGCCAAAGTCGCCAGATGAACTACTTGATAAAATGCGGTTTGATATTTAAAGCGGTTTTCAAACACCAAAATATGATCTCGTTCAATCTCCACATTGTTTAAGGTCAAGGTCCCGCTGCCCGTGGTTTTTTGCCCAAAGCCATCCCAGTCATCCACAATATCAATGCCTTGTGCCTGCGTTGACACCGCAGCAATCACATGCTGATCGGTGGTTTCATCCAGCGCGAACAGGTCAATCCAGTCTGCGAAAATCGTGCCTGTAGAATAATACTTCTGACCATTGATACGAAGTTTTCCGTCCTGCGCTGCCGTAACACGGGTTGCGACATCTCCAATTTCAACTTGACCAATTTCGGTCCATGCATTCCCCACAATCTCACCACGAACAAAGCGTTCAAACCACAGGGTCTGTGCTGCCGTTTTTTGTGCATTTAAGCGGTCTTCGACAAAGGCAAAATGCCCGCGTAAGGCCTGAACTACATTGGAATCGGCCTGAGCCAGTTCAATCAACAGCTGAAACAGTTGCTTTTGCGAAACGCCATCGCCACCAAAAGCCACAGGCACGCGTACCGCGCCAAAGCCCGCCTGTTTTAACCATTGAATCGGTTCATAGGGCAAGGTTCGGTCTTTTTCCCGTGCTAAAGCCCCTTCTGCAATGCGCTTGAAGATCGGACGGAACTTGCCCGCCACCTGCTCGTAATGTGCACCCAAGGCAAGATTTTGATTACTTTGACTGGTCATAATACCGTCCTCTTAGCTCCACGCATGACGTGGCAGTGCCACACCATTCAAATAGTAATTACCCACCAGATTGTATTTCCAGCGTACCGGATCATGCAGGGTATGCGTGCGTGCATTGCGCCAGTGCCGATCCAGATTCAGCTCGGATAAGGTGGAACGGGTACCCGACAACTCAAATAATTTATTGGCCGCCAAGAGTGCGATTTCAGTGGTTAACACTTTCGATTCAGCCGTGAGTAAGGTTGCTTCTGTTACGCTGTCTTCGGTTGGATTAGCCAAAGCACGGTCAATCGCCTCACCGGCCAAGGCTAAAACCGCCTCTGCGGCACGCAATTTAATTTTTAGCTCGCCGATATTGCTAATGGTATAAGGATCTTCACTGGCATGTTCCAAACCTGAATCAATCCAGGGACGGGCATGCTCACGCACATAGCGTATGGTTTCCTCAATCGCCCCACGCGCAATTCCCGCATCGACAGCGGACTGAATAATTTGTGAAATTGCACCTGCTGCTGTTGGACGTTCAAAAGCCTGATGGATCGGCACCACATATTTTAAATCGACCCGTACATGATCGAGCTGCACGCTACCACTGGCCGTAGTGCGCTGACCAAAACTGCTCCAGTCATTCACAATGGTCAAACCTGGGCTATGTTGCGGTACCAGTGCTGCAAATACTTTGCCCTCGTCACTCACAGCAACCACAGGAATCCAGTGTGCCAATAAAGCGCCTGTGGCAAAAAATTTCTGACCACTAATCAGCGCATAATCCTCTTTAAATTCAATTTTAGTGGTCAAATCCGCGACAGTTTTCGAGTTTTTTTCCGAGAATGCATTGCCTAAACGCTTGCCTTGCAGCACTTGTTCGAAGAAGAACTGCTGCTGCTCTAATGACGCATCCAAACGGATATGCTCTAAAAAGGCCCAATGATTTTGTGCAATCTGCCCTAAAGATGAATCTGCACTGGAAATAATGGTCACGACTTCAGCCAAAGTTTTATAACTCACCCCTGCACCACCGAACTGTTTTGGAATATTGATCCCCCACAGACCCGAGGCGGAGTATTGCTGGATTTCCTGCAGTGGCAGCTTGCGTTCATGGTCACGCTTTGCCGCCTCTTTGGCAAAAGTAGCCGCTACGCGATGGGCCACCGCAAGGGCTTCCTGATCTGAAGCAATCACATGTGCTGGCGTATTATTCAAGTAAAAATCTTGCGGAATACTCTGTGCATCTTCCAGTTTTATTTCTATTTTTGAGGTCATTATAAATACTCATTTTCCAGTTATAAAAATAAACTAGCACTATTTTTATTGCATATTTATAAGTTAAATATAGAAACTAATCTTTTTATTTAAAATAAACTCAAACCATCACTTATTTATTTAAAAAACAACTAAAAATCAAAAACAAACATCTCAACAAGACCGACTATCACGTTAATACCCCTTAACCAAGCAAAAATAAAATAACGCTTTGAATTTAATAAAAAATAACCATTAAAACCACAAACCAAAATCACGTTAAATACATTCATGATAAACATTGATTTTTTTATGATTAATCAATTCAATATTTTTTAATTAACATCAATAAAAATCTTTAATTTCGTAAAGACCAATGACTAAGCAAATCAGATTTAATGCCTTTGAAATGAACTGTATTGCGCATCAATCACCTGGATTGTGGCGTCACCCTCAGGATCGCTCGACCGAATATAAAGACCTCGACTATTGGACCGATTTGGCCAAGATTTTGGAACGCGGCAAGTTTGATGGTGTTTTTATTGCCGATGTTTTAGGTATTTATGATGTTTATCATCAATCGGCAGAACATGCACTCACAGGGGCCGTACAGGTTCCGGTGAATGATCCTTTGCAAATCGTGCCTGCGATGGCGGCCGTCACCAAACACTTGGGCTTTGGCCTGACCACTTCGATTTCTTTTGAACATCCCTATCCTTTTGCACGGCGCATGAGTACCCTGGATCATTTGACCAAAGGGCGTATTGGCTGGAATATTGTGACCTCATATTTAGAGAGTGGCTCAAAAAACTTAGGCCTTAAAACTCAAGTCAGTCATGATCAACGCTATGATATTGCTGACGAATATTTAGAAGTGCTCTACAAGCTCTGGGAAGGCTCTTGGGAACAAGATGCGGTGTTACGTGACAAGGAACGGGGTATTTTTGCCGACCATCGTAAAGTCCACCCCATCAATCATCAAGGCCAATATTTTAACGTTCCTGGCATTCATATCTGCGAGCCTTCACCACAACGCACGCCTGTACTGTATCAAGCAGGCGCGTCTAGTCGCGGCCAGTTATTTGCCAGCCAGAATGCTGAATGTGTGTTTATTTCTGCACCGACCCAAGCAGCCGTGAAAAAACTGGTGCAAGGTATCCGCTCCAACCTGATTGAACAAGGCAAAGACCCTCATTCGATTTTGATCTATACCATGCTCTCGATTGTGGTGGATGAAACTGATGCAAAAGCGCAAGCAAAATTCCAAGAGTATCAAAGCTATGCCAGCTATCACGGCGGACTCACTTTGGCATCCGGCTGGTCAGGTGTCGACTTCTCGCAATTCCATGCAGAAGACAAAGTTGAATATATTCATACCGATGCGATTCAGTCAATGCTGGATTCTTACGTAAAAGCCGATCCAAATCGTGTCTGGACCATTGAAGAGATTGCCAAATTTATCAGTATCGGTGGTAATGGCCCAGTTCTGGTGGGCTCAGCGGCCACAGTTGCAGATCAACTTCAGGCATGGATGGAAGAAACCGATATTGATGGCTTTAACCTGGCCTATATTCTGGCGCATCAAACTTTTGAGGATGTGGTGGAATATCTGATACCTGAGCTTCAGCAACGCGGAGTTTATCCAACTAAATATCCCGAAGGAACGTTACGCGAAAAGCTGTTTGGGCAAGGCCCATTGCTGCCTGAGCAGCATCGTGGCGCAAGCTATCGCTATCACTCCACAGCGAAAACCAACATCACGATAGAACTCGCTTAGTCGTTGCACTCAACCAAACGAGTTCTGATCGATTAGCCTTGGTACATCGGCTTGTTGTCATTCAAGGCGATCAAACCACGGATGGCACGATAGACGATCCAGATCCATGCCCCGAAAATCACGGCAAAAGCAAAGGTGGTTGCAGAAATAGCGACACCGGCAAAGGCAGTGCCATTATCACCTGTCAGGAACAGGAACGAGAACGGGATAAAGGCAATAATATTCCAGGCCAGATACCACCAGAAGGTGCGGATTTGCCAGGTAAAGTGACTTTCAAAAATCGAGCCTTGGACATCACTACGTTTAACATAGTTGATGATCAAAGCCACAATGGCCAATAAACCTACGGTAAAAATTGCAAGGATATAAAGGATGTACAGGACCAGAGTTAAAGTACGATTCGGATCTTGATCAACGGAATAATTCATTTCTATTTATCTCCAGTGTCAGACTCCGCTTAATATCAATAAAACACATTAAGTGGAGAAATTAACCAACATATCAATAATATATTAAAGACTATGGTACAGAAATAAATCTTCCGAAACGGTTGCTTTTGTGTTTTATGTCTCAGTTTTTGCTGAGCAAGCCAACCGGCGCACCATCCTCCCAAAGCATCCACAATATGCAGGGTCTGCTCGGGAATACGGCGATTCCCGAGTTGCGCCGCCTCTTTGTCCTGCGCATACAGCCAATAACTCACCACATTCATCAAACTGACAAATAACAGGGTATATGGCGGCAATAATTTGCTAAAACTGGCGACCAGCATAAAGACAATATAAATCACAATCGCAATCTGCATAGCCGACCACGGTTTAGTAGCGGTTGGCTTTTCAGCTTTGGCTTTATGCTCAAATACTTGCGAGGCTTTTAAATACACGGCTTGCTGAGCGCGATAACGACCGCGCTCATCCAGAATCACCACATACTCCAGCGCACAACCGATAATCGGCCTTGGCCCCGTGCGAGCAAAGTCTTTAATGTGAATAAAAACACGTTGTTTTTGCGGGTCATTGGGCTGGATAAAGCCATAGCCTTTATCATCAAACCACTCCACTAACCGACCTTGATCGCGCATGATATTTTCCTAGGCTGTGATTCGTTGTAAACGGTCTTGCATCATCATGCGCATTTGTAGCGGATCTTTTTGCAAAATATCATCGCCAGTACGCCCATGCTCGGCATTTTTTTGTGCCACCTGCAAACGCATGCTCCAGAAACGACAAGCCGCCATCGCCAGAAAGATATTTAAACAGGCCAACTCATCCTCAGTCAGCGTACGAATGCCTTGATAGGCAGCCAGGAAGGCATCGGCCTTGGCTTGATCGAGATGGGCTTGTGGATAGGCGGTACAGAAGTCATTGATACTAATCGCAATATCAAACAACCATTCATCCTGATTTAATTCATAAAAATCAAGGATGCCTTGCAACTGGTCGCCTTCAAATAAGGTATTGTCTCTGAATAAATCTGAATGAATAAAACCGGTAGGGCGATCTGGATGCTGTTGCGTGATCTGTGCAAACTGCTGAAAAACCTGTGCCAATAAAGCCTGATCGTCCGCATTCATTTGTGGCTTAAGCTGTGCGGCCACATCTGACCAGTATTGATGATTACGATTAAAATCACGCTCCAGCGGAAAGTCTCGCAAGGCCAAATGCAATTTTGCCTGCGCCTGTGCAATCGCCTGAATTTGCGCAATGCTGGCATCTTCAGGATGCTCGCCCATCAAGCGCGGTGCAATTTGTGCAGGCTTATCGGCAATGCTATGAATCGCCTGTCCGCTGTGCTTTAACGGCACTGCCACAGGCACGCCGGCCTGACCCAAACAATCCAGTACAGGCACCAGCTCACCGGCCCCTTCAGCATCTAACTCTTCAAACACTGTTAAAACATATTGTTTCTTTGATTGATCCACCAAAAAATAATTGGTGTTTTGAATACCGCCTTGGATTGGAATCAGGTCAATCACTGCTAAACCATAGGGTTCGGCAAAGGCTTGAACTTCTTCTAAACTCAACGGGGTATAAACCGACATGGAAAACCTGCAAAAAATAGCTGTGAAGTTTGATAGAATACCTGTTCCCTCCATGAAGGTGTAGCACCCCTTTCTTTATTGGCGATTTTTTGGAAAATTTTATGCTCGCAAAACGTATTATCCCTTGCTTAGATGTTGATAATGGTCGAGTCGTCAAAGGCGTTCAATTCCTTGATATTCGTGACGCAGGTGACCCTGTCGAAGTGGCGCGTCGTTATAACGAACAAGGCGCCGATGAAATCACCTTTTTAGATATTACTGCTACCCATCATGGACGCGACACCACCTACCGTACCGTAGAACGCATGGCAGAAAGCGTGTTTGTACCGTTAACTGTCGGTGGTGGTGTCCGTAAAGTTGAAGATATCCGTTTATTGCTGAATGCCGGTGCCGATAAAGTCAGTATCAACTCGGCAGCGGTATTTACCCCTGAGTTTGTACAGGAAGCCTCGCAACGCTTTGGTGCTCAATGTATCGTGGTCGCGATTGATGCGAAAAAAACCGGCGAGAACAAGTGGGAAATTTTCACCCACGGTGGTCGTAAACCGACCGGCATCGATGCGATTGAATGGGCCGTAAAAATGGCCGACTTCGGTGCAGGCGAATTACTGATTACCAGTATGGATGCCGATGGTACCAAAGCAGGCTATGACATTGCCTTGATGCGCCAGATTAATGACCGTGTCAACATTCCTACCATCGCTTCCGGCGGTGTAGGTAATTTACAGCATTTGGCTGACGGTATTTTAAAAGGTGGTGCAGATGCGGTACTGGCGGCTTCTATTTTCCACTTTGGTCAACACACCATTCCAGAAGCCAAACAATATCTTGCGGCACAAGGTATTGAAATGCGTCTCTGATGCATCAGGGATAGAAATATGAACCTCTCTGATGAGAGGTTTTTTTATGGAAAGCTTTTTACAGGCAAAAAAATACCTTGCTGGGCAAGGTAAGAAACGGCGTTATACAACGCTAGAGGGTAAAACATACATATCCATTTTGAGCAAAATATAGTCAAATATTTTGTCTGAGCTAAAGTAGCGCTAAAATCTGTAGAAATATTGACATTAAAAACCATTTTTATTGACAATTTACGACAAATTTTTTGATTTTCCCATCATGAATCGCTGATCAAACCCGCATGCTGTTTTATCGGTCGCTTTAAGCCACCGCATCATCGGTTTGATCTTGCGACGGCACTGCTGTGACCAGTTTAGGTTTGTGTTCCACCCATTTTACCGGGAAAACATCCTCTACTGCTTGAGTCAGTGTTTTAGACAATACTGCTGGCAAGCGGAGACCCAATGGATTAGCCTCTTTTAAGTCTGCAGATGAGACCACACGGGTACCCATCACATAATCAAACCATGGTCGGGTCACACACCAGTTGGCATCCTGATTGGAATTCATGTGATGATCATAATGCCAAGGAATGGTTCGTTTGGCCCAATCCGGTTCCAGATGCGCACGGCGATGTACATAATAATAATTGCCTGCACTATACAGCGCGGCCAGAGACATACCCTTTGAAAGTGGGTAGAACGCCACACTGGCAACACCGGCCACCACCGCCAATGACATGATTTCATTACGTGTGCGCCAATGCTCAACACCTTCTACATAACAGTCGTCAGAGAACTGCTGCTTACGCACTTCACGATGGTGGGCCCAGTGCGACTCCATGCTTTTCGGTACCGGACTATAGCGTGGCTGACCGGGACGATGTACGCCATGCAAAATGTATTTATGGGCAAACCATTCAAATGCGTTAGCCACTGCCAAGCCTGCGATAAAACCCTTAATCATGGTCTTCTCCCCTATATTTGCTTATTTTTATTCAGCATATAAATTTTGATAGGCGAAGTATTGACGATAGGCTATAGTTATATTGACAAAACACGACAAGCGAACAGGTGGACAGGATGTCACAGCTCAAGCACTATACCGGCTCTGTTTTTGGTGGTTTGGGGCATTTGTTAAAAGCCTATTGTGAAGCAGAACAGATTGCCATTCCTGAACAATTACAACAGGTTCAGAATCAGGAACGCTTTGATTATGTGATTTGGCGGGATCTGTTAGAAGATCTAAATCGACTACATCCGAAGAGTGGCCTAGGCTTGGAAATCGCCGCCTATGTACAGCCCAAACATCTGGGGATTATTGCCTATCTGGCCTTATCCTGTGAAAATCTGGGCGAAGCTTTAGCGCGTTATCATGACTTTCACCGCCTGATTTATGATGGCAGTCCTTTGGTGGTCGAATTCAATGATCGGTATGCCTCCATCCGCTGGGAAGCACCTGAACCGCATCCGACCCAGTTGACCGATGAAATTGCCATTGCCCTGATGGTGCAATTCCTGAAACTGTTTATGTCCGGTGACACAATTCAGCTGCATGAAGTGCATTTCGTCAATGCTGCACCGAAAAATATCAGTATTTATGAGCAGTATTTCCACTGCAAAGTGCGCTTTGATCAGCCTAAAACACAGTTACTGCTTCCAGTCAGCGAAGCATTTAAACCCTTACGTAGCGGTGATCACACCTTACAGCAACTGTTGTTGCAGCAAGCCCAAGCCTTGCTGGATAAATTGCCCAATTCGACCCAACTGGATCAACGGCTACAACATGCCATTTTAACCGGCCTGCAAAAAAACCAATATCAGCTGGATTTTATTGCCGAAAAGCTGGGCCTTTCCGTGCGCCAATTACAACGTCATTTACAACAACAACACACGACTTTTCAGCAACGGGTGCAACAGGTGCGCTTTATGCTAGCCACTGAATATCTTAAGGATCCGCATCTCAGTTTGCAGGAAATTGCGCTACTGCTATGTTATTCGGAACAAAGCGCTTTTCAGCGTGCTTTTAAAATCTGGACCGGACAAACCCCGCAACAGTGGCGAAACAACAACACAATTTACAATTCTTAATAAAATTACCCATGAACTAACGGTTTCACAACTGATCCATTTTTTCACACGTTTTATACAAGAGCCTATACACCTATGTGAAATAGTTCACACTTTTTCACACGGTTGACACATATCCATAATAACGTTTTGGATGCTTGTTTTTTTTATTTTTTAAAACATGTTTGGTGATAACAATGAACAAATATTTAGCAGAATTTCTTGGTACTTTTTGGCTTGTTTTTGGTGGTTGTGGTAGTGCTGTACTTGCAGCAGCATTTCCAGAGCTTGGCATCGGCTTTCTTGGTGTAGCACTTGCTTTTGGTTTAACTGTATTAACAGGCGCGTATGCCTTTGGTCATATTTCAGGTGGTCACTTTAACCCAGCGGTCAGCGTCGGTTTATGGGTCGGCGGGCGTTTTAATGCCAAAGATCTGGTGCCCTATATTATTTCTCAGGTGATTGGTGGTGCGCTGGCAGCATTCGTACTGTACATCATCGTACAAGGTCAGGCCGGCTTTGCTGGTACAGGGGGCTTCGCGACCAACGGTTATGGCGAACTTTCTCCAAACCACTTCTCTGTGGCTTCAGCATTCCTGATTGAAGTAGTCCTCACAGCCTTCTTCCTGATCGTGATCATGGGTGCAACAGACCGTCGCGCACCCGCTGGCTTCGCACCGATTGCAATTGGTTTGGCCCTCACCCTGATCCACTTGATCAGTATTCCTGTCACCAATACCTCGGTGAACCCGGCACGTAGTACTGCGGTGGCGTTGTTTGCGGAAACTGCTGCACTTAGCCAGTTGTGGTTATTCTGGGTTGCACCAATCATTGGTGCCATTATCGGTGCAGTGATCTACAAAGTGGTGGGCAGCGAGAAAAACTAAGCGCATCATACCGCATAAAAAAACAGCCCTTAGCGGCTGTTTTTTTTATTTATAAAAATGGATTCTCAATATCCTGTTCAGGCTGGCGCTCGATCTGTTCAGGCAGCTCCTGTTTCTCTAAGGCTGCCACCACCTCATTGATAAAGCCTTGTAATGCCTTTGCGGTTTTTAAACCAGCCTGATCTTTGGTGATTTGTAAATTGCCATACAAACTCACACAATCCACCTGATTTTCCAGGGTCAGGTCATAAATTGCTGACGACTCATCACCATGTTCAAAAGGTTTAAACATCTTTCTCTCTCGTTATTGTTGTCTCTCACCCAACATGAGCCAAGCACGATCACTTTGCAAGCGTTTCTTAGCGCAACATTTGTAAGAAATACTGTACCAAGGCATTGATCAGCTGGTTAATCATGGCCTGCTTGGTCTGTTCATCAATCTGCGGCAACTTGCTGCCTGCCGACTCAGTCGATTGTGAGGTAAATTGACGCTGCTGGGCCTGAATGGCATCAGTCTTGGCTTCTTCCGCACACTGACTTTGCCCATCCCAATGTGAATAGCTAATGTCCTTGTTCGGCTTCACCTGCTGCGCAGACAATGGCAACTGATAGACATTGCGTTTCTGCTGTTCGGTCAATTGCGGGAATAAATTAATCCCCAGCTTTTCTTCCAGATAGCAGACACTCACCACTTTGACCTGCAGTGAATTATTGTTTGGCGCATAGTAGGCACCAATAATGCCCTGCTTGGGCAAATACACCGCTTTATACACCGCGGTCGGGACAATCACCCCTTTACCAATGGTTTTCAGGCGTTTGCCTTCAAAGATTGGTCCAGTCAGCACATAAGCATCTTTATGCTGTTTGGTGACCATAGAGCGCACCGCTTCTTCCAGTTTACGCCAGACTTCCTGATTATTTTTTGGTGCTTGCGGCACCATATTGGCCAGGGAGAAACTGTCATACTGGGCCGCGGTATTGTTCATGTCCCCGTTAGGTGCCATATGACCACGGTCATAGCCGGAACCACGATAATCCGATAACAACGCGCGATGCGCCAACTGCACCCGGGTTTCTTCATGGAAATTATCTTCACGTTTGATTTTGACACTTAAACGTTCAGGGGTGAGATATTCCGCTGACCACAACGGCGTTTTGGAGATGCCTGAATACATCACATTGAAGTCGTTAAAACACAAGGCATAACTGTCTTTTTTCAGACTATCCTTGCTCAATAACGGCGGCACATCACGATAGAACGGTTTTAAACAGGCGCCATTACTGGACTGGAACGGGATCAGTTTCGAAATTTTTTCATTGCCAAACGCAATCGCAAAACTTCCCGTCGCGACTGCAGCCAGCACAAGCTTTCCAACATTCTGGCTCAAAAAAGCAAATGGAGTTTTACCCTTTCTGGTTGGTCTCTTCGCCATAACTACATCAAAATCAATATGAACGCGCAGCTTAACAACTCAAAGCCTTGCTGTATATTGGGTTTCAGCCTAGAGCGACATTTTATGTCGCAAATCTGTACACTTGCTCAACAGACAATAAAAAAGGCACTTGAGCGTGCCTGTTTTATCAACTTAAACTTAAATTTCGATCTGGCTGCCCAGTTCCACCACACGGTTGGTCGGGATCTGGTAAAAGTCACTGACCGGACTGGTATTGCGCTGCATCGAGATAAACAGCTTTTCACGCCATGGTGACATGCCATCACCAACGGTATGCACAATACGATCTCGCGAAATGAAGAAACTCATTTGCATCATATCGAATTCAAAATCCAGTTGCTTATAGGCCTGTTCCAGCGCGACCGGAATATTCGGCTGGTCCTTGAAGCCATAATAGACATAGATGCGATAAAAGTGCTCATCCAGCTTTTCCACTTTTAAGCGGTCGGCTTCAGCCACATAGGGAATATCCTGCGTATAGACCGTCACCATCACATTGCGCTCATGCAGCACTTTGTTGTGCTTGATGTTATGCAACATCGCATGCGGCACAATATTCGGGGTACCAGTCAGGAAAATCGCTTCACCTGGCACATATTGGGTTTCCTTGCTCATGCCAATACTTTTAATAAATAACTCGATCGGCAAGGCATTGGTTTCCATGCGGTTATACACGATTTCACGACCACGTTTCCAGGTCATCAGAATGGTATACACCACCACACCAATCAGGATCGGCACCCATCCGCCAGAGAGGATTTTTAATGAGGTTGAACCGACAAAAATCAGATCTATGATCAGGAATGGCACCGCAAACAAAGCCACTTTCCATGCTGGCCAACGCCACACCCCATAGGCCAGCGTCGAGATCAGGATAGTACCGCAGAGCATGGTCATGGTCACCGCAACGCCATAGGCACTTGCCAGTTCGGCACTGCTTTCAAACAGCAAAATGAGGATCACCACCGAGATAAACAACACCCAGTTAATGAAAGGCAAATAGATCTGGCCCTGCTCTACATCAGAGGTATGGTGCACGGTAAGACGTGGCAAATAGCGTAACTGCATGGCCTGATTGGCCATCGAGAACACACCGGTAATCACGGCTTGAGAGGCAATCACCGCTGCGGCAGTTGCCAGCCCAATCATCGGGAATAAGGCCCAGTCAGGCACCAGCAGATAGAACGGGTTTTCAATCGCCTTGGCATCACGCAACAGTAAGGCGCCCTGACCTGCATAATTGAGCAGCAAGCACGGCAAGACCACGATAAACCAGGCCAGCTTGATCGGCATACGTCCAAAATGGCCCATATCGGCATACAACGCTTCCCCACCGGTCATGGTCAGGATCACTGCACCCATGGTAATGAAGGCGACCGTTGGCTGGTCATAGACAAAATGCAGCGCCCAGTAAGGATTGACCATCATCAACACATACGGGGTCTGAATGATGCTCCATAGTCCAATCAGGCCAATGGATGCGAACCATAATAAGGTGATCGGCCCAAAGAATTTGCCCATGGTGGCAGTACCATGTCGTTGCACCATAAACAACGCGGTTAAAATACCCAGCGCAATCGGGACTAACCAACGATCCAGTGTGGGTGTGATCAGACTCAGGCCCTCAATCGCAGACAGTACCGAAATGGCTGGCGTAATAATGCCGTCACCAAAGAATAGCGATGCCCCGATAAAGCCCAATGCGATCAGAAAGATTTTATTCTTGTTGCTGAATACGTTAGAACGCAGGTTCAACGCCAGCAAAGACATGATCCCGCCTTCACCATTGTTGTCTGCACGCATGATCATCGACACATATTTAAAACTGATGGTCAGGTTCATGCACCAGAAGATCAGGGACAGGATGCCGAGAATCGATCCTTCGCTGATATCTACATGTCCTGTGACAAAGCATTGCCGTATCGCATAGAGCGGACTGGTCCCAATGTCTCCAAATACCACCCCTAATGCTGCCAGCGTCATCGCGGGCAATGCGGCTTTTTTTGCAGTACTTTGCATATTATGTCGCTTCAAACTAAAACGTTATATGGCGCAATCTTATCATTAGCCAAAAAGTTTTTCTGCAAATCTGTTCTTCACAACTTGGCAGCCCGCATTTTTTTGGTTACTATCGCACACCTTGGTGAGGTGTCCGAGTGGCTGAAGGAGCACGCCTGGAAAGTGTGTATACGTTTGCGCGTATCGAGGGTTCGAATCCCTCTCTCACCGCCAGAATTTATGATCATGTGTTTGCATGAAATAAGAAAGCTTAAATCGAAGGATTTAGGCTTTTTTTGTTGGTATCGACTTAGAATAAAATTAAATCGCTTAAAGTCCGAAATTAGCGATAGGTACGGATTAAAGCATCTTCCAAGCTACGATTGGAAATACTATTTTCAAACCAACGCATGGTCTCTGGACCAAAATAGAGATTGGTATAAATACGACTATCTACCCCAATGGCAGAAATCGTTTGCCATGAACGTGTCATGATTGCGACCGGACTTCCCGCTTTATCAAATTCAACTAACGCAGGATCAACATCATAACGGTTTGAAGCACCATTAAATTCTGTAATCGGCTGTTTAAGACTTCGATTAAGTAAAGCATTTATATTTTTCTTATACTGACGTACTTCATTGCCTTTTGCCAAAGCCTGTTCGATAAACATTTTTGCAGCCAGATCTTTTTCTGAAATATAAATACCCGTATCTATCTTACGATTGGCATCACTAAAATTGGCTTGATGGGTTATATATTTTTCTAAATAAATAGTATCGAAACTACGTTTCTCTAATTTATATTTATCATTAAGTAACGCTTGGTTCAACTTGATAAGATTATTATTTCCTTCTTGTGTCAGTATTAAATATTTATCCCGAATACTTTTGTTTTGCATCTCATCCCAGACTCGGGCAGTGCCTTTACTTATCCAACCATCATAAGCTTGAACACCTTTAGAAATAGAATTCACCGTTTGATCTGCCATTGTTTGCATCTGTTGGCAGCCAGTTAACGAGCCAAGCAGTAAGCCTGCTGTAATTAATATATTTAAATTATTCATTTGTTATCCAATTAAAAAATTAAATTCGAAAAACTAAGTATTCCTTAGGTAAATAAAATACTAAGCAATCCTTAGTAATAAATCAATTAAAAACTAAGAAAATCTTAGTTTTGGTCTTTATTGATAAAAAATGCAGCCACATTTTTCTAATGTTTTTGCGATGAGATTGCGGCTAGCACGTAAAGCCAAGGGCCTTTCTCAGGAAAAATTAGGGATTTTAGCGGGAATTGATGAATCGTCTGCCAGCGCACGGATGAATCAATATGAACGCGGCAAGCATGTGCCTGATTTTTTAGTTGCATCTAAAATTGCAGAAGTATTAGAACTTCCGACTGCTTATTTTTACGTTGAAGATGAAGTACTTGCTGAAATTCTTCGAAGAAGTTACTCACTTGATGCCGAAAAGCAAAATCGACTTTTGAGTTTTATTCAGGATTTAGAAAAAGACAAACTTTAGATTTACTGAAAAAATTCCTTCTAGAATGAATTTAATCTCGTTATCGAAAATTATTTCGGCTTGTACAACCTCATAAAAACAAATATATTTCATACATTTACCAATAATAATCATGATTTTTATAATCATGCTCAGCATTTAGCATACCGAAATAAAATGATGGAGGATTTCGGTATTTTATGGATGGGTTGAGGGAAAAGCCTCCTTCTTAGCAAGAGAATAGAAAGTTCTTTTCGACTAATCTAACGAGAAAGATATTATATTCTGAATGTGTCCTTAATTGAATGTTGTGAAGTTTCAAATTACTTTCAACTTAACAAAAATATTTTTAGATTTTAATAAAATTCAATTGAACAAGAATGATGTTTTTTTCTGATAATTAAGACTAATTTCTAATTATTCTTAATGACAACAATTAGAGATAATGACAATATAGTAGATTATTTAATAGTTTTATTACTAAAATTTATTCAGGGGTATAAAAGTGGCTGTCGATCCTAAAACAATATTCGAAGCGATTTCTAAATCACCAATGGAGTTACTAGCGGATAGAGGCTTAGGTCTATACATCCCATCCTACCAACGCCCTTATAGTTGGGATAAGGATAAAGTTAGCCGTTTAATAGAGGATATTAGTCACGGATTTAAAACATTACTTAAATCTGATGATAGTTTTACATTTCTTGGAACTGTGATCACAATTCATGATGTAAATAACTCTACAGTCCAACCAATTGTACGAGCAGATGTACCAAGTAAAGTATTAACTGTTATTGATGGTCAACAACGTATGACCACGTTATTACTTGTTTGTATTGCTCTGCATAACACGCTAAGCTTAATGCATAAGCAATTCACAAAAAAAACAAAGTCTTTATTTAATGAATATGAAAAATTAGCCAATGAAGGGGCAGAAATTTCTCTAGAACTCGAAAGCCATATCACAGCTTTAGAATGGCTTGATGGCCAGACGAAAGAAGCTTTATCAGCGTTAGCTGATACATTTTATGAAAAATACTCATTTGGAAAATCGCCTCTTTACCCTAGAATGATTAGATCAATTGATGATCAATGGTCTAAGAGTCCTGCGAATAAGAAATATGATTCTCCAATTGCTAATTTAACTTTTAACTACATCACTGAAATTGATAAAGTCGATTATGACGTAATCGAATATAAACCGAGTAAAAGAAATTCAAACATAGAAGGTGAAGAAGCTCTTGTTGATCGTTTTAATCAACTAATGAAAATTCTTAAAAGTATTATAAATAATCGTAGTAATGTAGCCGATGAAATAGAAGAAGTACCTAATATTGATGATATCTATGCTTCTGATTCTTTCCAAGAAGGTTTACTTAATCATGTAGCACCAGTTCAAAATATTCAAAATTTACAAGAGCCTGAAAAAGAAATTTTTGACAAATTGAGTCTTCTTGTCTTTTATGCTCGCTACGTACTGCATAGAGTCGTTTTAACGGTGGTAAAAGGTAAAAATGAAGATTATGCATTTACTATTTTTGAATCTTTAAATACAACAGGTGAGCCTTTAACAGCTTTTGAAACATTTAAACCTAGAGTAGTAAATGCTGTAGGACTTGCTGATTATGAAGATTCAATTGAAAAAGCATTATTAGATCAAGTTTCTGAATATTTATGTATCTTCTCAGTGGGTCCTGAGTTACAGAAAGCGACTAAAGAACTATTAATACACTTTTTTAGCTCATATTCAGGTCTAAAAATTTCTGGTCGTTTAGCAGAACAACGTAGTGAACTAAAAACATCTTTTGAAGAAGCTACGGACCCTCTAGCGTTCATTAAAATGCTTAGTTATTGTGCTAATTTTAAGAAGTATTTCTGGGAATCTGATAGCTATACAGATATTCAGAAGTTTTTTAATCATCATCAATTATCTACAACCTCAAAACTCGGACTAAAATTTTTCAAAGATATTAACCATACGATTGTTATTCCGATTTTAACTTTATTCTTTAGTCAAGTTGTCGATGCTCAAGATCAAAATGAAAAAGCTCAACGATTTAAGGACTTTGAAGAGGCTATAAAAGCTATGCTTGCTTTCAGCACTCTTTGGAGAGCGACTAGAAGAGGAACTGGAGGAATTGATAATGAATACCGAGAAATACTTAGCAAATCAGAAATGCCATCTGGTCTTCCACGCCTAGCAAAACTTTACATGCAAGATAAAGTTATAAATATAGATCTATTCAAGGCGGAATTAAAATCAAGATTACTTGACGCGGAACGCAAAGGAAAAGTTCAAAACAAAGAAAATTTTATCAATTTAGCAACATATCAACCAATTTATAAAAGCTCGAAATTAGCAAAATTTATTTTACTTGCGGCACATCATGATGCTGTAGCTGATACTGTGTATGAAGGTTTATTAATCAAGGGCAAAGATTTATCTAATCCATGCTTAAATCTAGAATCATATGTTGATGATAGAAACCTATCTTTAGAGCATATTGCCCCGCAATCAAATAACGGCTCTTGGGAACAAGCAATTTATGAGCATGGTGATTTAATTGATACACTGGGTAATCTAATACTTGTCTCTCATGAACTTAACTCTTCTTTAGGTAATCGAGTTTGGGCAGAGAAAAGAATCTTTTACAAAGTAGTTGGTGCTCAAGATCAAAATAGTGCGGCAGAAATTCTACGTGAAGCAGCTGAAACAAAAAACATTCGTTTCGGTGCATTAACACAAGAACTTTTACAAGTTCAGAAATATATGCCTAATCTTATTGCTTTGGGTAGTATGACAAAACCGTGGTCAACTGATTTCATCATTACACGCTCTAAACGACTTTACGAATTAGCTTGGGATGAGTTGATTAATTGGTTAGAATGATTGATTAAAGGTAAAAAAAAAGAGATGCTTATAGCCTCTCTTTTTTTTATGCGCTAAATATGATTTATCTAGATTTTGCTGCATCATCACCTCTTCTGCCATCTGTTAGAACTGAACTATTTAGAGCTTTTGAGGAAGAGTATTCGAATCCATCTTCTGCCCATAAGCTAGGTCGTACTTCAGCAGAGAAGATCGAAAATGTTAGAAAAATACTAGCTGATTCAATCGGAGCATATAAAAGTGAAATAGTTTTTACTAGTGGTGCATCTGAAGCCAACAACCTAGCAATTAAAGGATATGTTTTAGCAAACCAACAGAAGGGAAAACATATCATCACATCGTCAATTGAGCATAAATGTATTCTAGCAATTTGTCATTTCCTCGAAAAAGAACATGGCTATGAAATTACTTATATCTCCCCACAGAAAAATGGGATAATTGATTCTCAGGATGTCATTCAAGCCATGCGAGATGACACTGTTCTTGTAAGTATTATGCACGTCAATAATGAACTCGGTTCTATTCAACCAATTGAAGTAATTGGTAAAGCATGTTTTGAGAGAAATATTAAATTTCATGTAGATGCAGCTCAATCTTACAAAAAAATTGCTATTGATGTAGATGAACTGAATATAGATATGCTTTCAATATCAGCGCATAAAATTTATGGTCCTAAAGGTATTGGAGCGCTATATATTAGAGACTTAAGAGAAACGAGAATTCAACCAGTGATTCATGGAGCTGGACAAGAATATGGCTTAAGAGGTGGTACACTTCCTACTCCATTAATTTTAGGTTTTGGCGCAGCCGTAGAAGATCCAACAATTGAAAATACTTATACAGAAGTAAATAATTTGAATTGTTTGTTCCGAACTAAAATTATTGAGATTGGAGGAGCTATCAACTCCCCCGATATAAAATGCATTCCTCATATTGTAAATATTAGGCTTCCTAAGTTTGACGCTGCACATTTTGTAGGAACCTCAGATTTTTTATGTTCTCAAGGTTCAGCTTGCTCATCAATGAATATTGAGATTTCTTATGTACTAGCAGAGATAGGATTAAACTTTAGTGAGGCAAATCAAAGCTTAAGACTTAGTTTTGGAGTTGATCACGATTTTAAAAATCTATTGAGCTTACTAAAAAAATTTATTGAATTAAAGCAATATCATTCTTAAGATATTGCTTTAATAAAAATATTTAGTCTTGTTCAAGTTCGAAATCATCAATCTCCTCAGGCGGAGATTTCAAAATTTCATTCGAGATAGTCGAATCTTTAACGCCTAAAGCCTTAAGGAAGTTTTCATATTTATTTTTAGCTCTCTCTAAAATCTGTTCTTTTACATGTTCATCCAAATCAATCTCAGCTATTCCATTGTCTTTACAGTAATTTCGAATTAACTTTTGAACTAATTTCTCCGAAACTTGTCTACGGCATTTTTCTCTATCATCTTGAATTATTTGCTTTATAACCTCATTACTTGGATGCCAAAGTTCTAAAAGTAAATACCTGAATTTTGGCCATTCAGAAGGTTGCATCTCACCTGAAAGAATTACATCTCTAAATGATTTACCTTCATCATCAAAACGTATAATCCCATCATTATTCTTTAACTCACCTTCAAATACAGAAAAGAAGTTTATAAGCTCATTATCATTCTTAGGTGCAAAGAAATTATTCAATGATTCAACATATTCAGCTAAGAATTCCATTACCTTTTCAGGATTAATCTTATTAAAAGCTCTTAACAGCGACTCAGTAAATGTTACAATCAAGGCAGTTTGAAATGCTACGGTTGAGAAAACAGTATTATAAATCTTGTCTAGACCTAGTATAATATTTTTATCAATCTCCACATCATTAAGGAAATTTGATCTAGGTTTCTTTATTTTTTCGAAGAGAAAATTAGCCCTCACTCGTCCCATTTGTGCTATATAATCATTTCTTTTATTAATAACACCTTTAGACCTATTCAACACATCTTTAATTTCTGGTGTGTTCCATTCTACGTCCTCATCGTTTACTCTTCTTTCAATTCCACTTATGAAATCATCAAAAATTCTTCGAGCAGCCTGACCATCAAATAGCACTTTTTCCATTCTGCTTTCATGTTCTTCCACAATAGTATTTTTAAGTTGAAGAGTTGCTCTTGAAAAAGCTTTATAAACCTCTAAGTTAGAAAATATATATATTATTAATGGAATATAGTTATCTTTCCATGAGCTTCTAAACTTTACCTTAATTTCATCTGAGTAATTAAACTTAGTATTATTATTTTTTTGTTCCTCTTTTAGTAAATTTTCCAAATTTAAACGTATATAAGATTCATCTAAACGCTTCTTAGGCGCACCTGACTTATTTTTTGGCTCAATACCAAATGCATAACTTCCAAGCACAATTTGGTCTATTAGAGTATATAAATGTGATACCCCTGTAAAAGCAACATCACTAACAATCTTAGTTTTATCCTTTTCTTGATCCAATTCCACATTCCATATACGGAATGGAGTATTGTCCTTTAAATCTAAATCTTTGATATAATTTAAAGTTTCACGCAAACACTCAGAGGTGATATCTTGGTCATTCAGTAATTTATTTCGAGAATCAGAAACAGTTTTTGCTGACTTATTTAGTGTAAGAAAAACCTTCCTTGCAGCCCTGATTACATCTGTACTATTATTGAACTCTTTGTCTAACTTAGGGAATGTGCATATCATTACTGGTAATTGTAAGTGACTTAAATCATATTTTCGGATTTGTTTCTGAGGCCAAACCTTATAATATTCTTCATATGGACTTTTATTCGAATCTGACCATCCTTGGTTAAGATTCCTATATAAAGCTAAAAGGGCCATTGCTCTATGCTGGCCATCAACAATTGCTAAAGCACTATTATCTCTTGATAGTTTAAGCGTTCCATTATCTTCTAAAATTTGATCTCGAGAGTATTGTAAAAATTCAAATTGTTCTTCACCTGTTCTTCCTGCAGTAATTTTATTCTCTTGATACTCTGGATTTTGATCATTATTCTTAGATGTATAAAAGACCTCTTTATAATAATTATCTGGCTCTTTACTATTTGGTTTTAATGGTAAAACAATTGCAACTATAGGAGGAAATAGTTTCACTAACCCTGAGTTTGAATTATCAAGTAGATATGGTATTAACTCCAATGAAACTCTAGAGTCTTCAATATCCCTTTGCATTAATTCGTCTACACCTAATTGGCTCAAATCAAAAACTTCCCTTACTGGTGCTAATAGGCTTAGTAGTTTTGACTTACTATTATTCTCACTTAGTGAAACATGAGTTAATATATATTTAACTTCGATTACATCATTATTTAATTCAGAGCCAATTTTATCGACTTTAAAAGAACCAACAGCTCCTTCTAAAGTGATATCTAAAGCAGATTCTTTCTTAGGGAAACGCATTGTTACTAATTCCTTCCAAAAATAGGATAATTAATTCTATTCAAAATATTTTCAAGTATACTTGGATCTAAGTTATCAGTATCACAATATGCAATATGTACAAATAAATTAGCATAATTCATATTTCTACTTACTACCTGTCTAGCAAAACCTGCATCATTTTTCAAATCAAAACTGATCTCTGTACCATTTTCTTTTAATTTAATAATATTTGTCTTATGCTGTTTTAATCTTTTTCTTAAATCTTTTGCCATCCCAATATATAAAGGCGAATTAAAATAAGGACTAACGCCACTTATAATATTAACCAAACTATATAAAATATCTGGATTATCTAAAATTTTAAGAACAAGAATTTCAGAAATTTCATTTTGATCATTATGCACTAAACCATTATATTTTGGCTTCAATTTCCCTTTAATTAAAACCTCATATGGATCTTCTTTATAAGGATTCAAAATAAATTTATTTATAAATCTTTCAATTATATTCTTTGCTTCTTCAAATGACTCTTCTTTCATTATCCGAACTTTCTGAATTACATCAACTATATCAGCTTGGGATATTTGTAAATTCAAATACCAAGAATATATACCTGAACGCTGAGGAATACTATCAATTTCATTCCATTTATAACAATTTAACAATTTTCAATCTCATCTAAATTAATAAGATAACTTTCATAACCCAGAACCTTACTTATAACATGTAACACATGCCCCAGCACCTTCCATATCATCATAGACTGCATCTAGATCAATCATTTCAATTAGTTGATCATCATGCAGAGCATTACGACGACGCTTTTGCTTAAATTTAACCAATTTTTGCTCATGATCGGCTTTAATTTGGGCAATACGTTCAGGATCTTCAAGTGTACTTAGGGGTGTATTTTTTCCCATCCAATAGTATGTTTCACCATTTGTAGATTTTTTGTCAGATAACTGTTTTTCATAAGCCTTAGCTTCTTCAAATTTATCTGGATGACGTTCTTTTAACCGAACCCATTCAATTTTTCTTTGATAAAAGCAAAACGTACATCCACTTCTAGAGCGCCACTCATAATACTTTGGCAGCCCTAAACCCGTTCCTTCTAAAATATTTATAATATCTTCTTTAACTAAACCATCATCAGCAAACGGCATTTTTGTCGTTAAAAATTTTTGTGTTGGTACATAACCTTCACGCCATGGCTCATCCGCACGAATACCAACATAACTTATGATTTCATAACCTTCATCTAAAAAAGGTTTCACCCAGTTTTCAAATGGAACCAATTTCATTTGTACTGTACACCAACGTTGATGCCCAGATGGTAAGAAATGATTATATTCTTTCAACCAATAATCGAAGTCTTTATCAGATCCCAAACGTAAAATTGGTTTACCCAAGTAAGCCTCTAACTTATTTAAATATTCCATAACCTCTGGAAGTTCTTTGCCAGTATCAGTAAAAAAATACTCAATATCCAATTCTGGATAATTGTCTCGCATATAGACAGCAAGTGCGGCACTATCTTTTCCTCCAGATAATCCCAAAACATGCTTAACTGGCTTTTCAATCTTCATGTTTTCCCTCCTCACCTATTGGATACAAATAGTTCTTCAAGAGTTGGTATAAAACAATAGCTTTCGCATCATCACTTAATTCAATTGAATCAACCTGTTTACTTAGCTCAATCTCAACATTACTCAATTTAGTCTGAAGTTCGGGTTCAATAATCACATTTCTATTATATTCTTCTAGACCATTAATAGTATTTACGATAATCGCTAAAGACTTATGATCCTCATCAGAAGCGATCTTAGTTTTTTTAGTAAAAAAACTTAACTGCTTGAAACGTTGCACATAACTTGGTAAAGCTTCAAAAGCTTTTTTCAAGCTATCATCACTCCAATCTCTCTCTGGAATCTGACCAAGTAAAGTAATCATATTACTAATCCATTGCGAAGAGTCATTTGAGCTATTCGATAAATGTTCCGCAAATTTTTTCATTTTCCAATCTGCGGCAGATGTACTTATAGATTTTGCTTGCTCAAGAATATCATTTGTAATTTCACCTAATTCTTTAAAAAGGCTTTGTTCAAACTTCTTGAATAAATTGAGCTTAGAATTCTGAATACTGATGAAAAAATCTGAAAGATCGGAAAGAATTTGCACATCATTTCGTTTACTTACATCCAACAAATCATACATATCTTCAAATAAGAGTTTATAGGGATCATCAGCTTTAACTATATAAGCTCGAAGTTGTTGGACCTTCACTTCAAAAAATTCTATATCCTTAGAGAATTTAACCCAATTTGATTGTTTAACAACATATGAGACAATAAAGCGGGCTACCAACAAAGGTGTTTCATCAATATCTTTTGAAAAATTAGAGCTGATGCTTTCTGCTAATAGCTGTATAAATCGGTGCTTTTCTTCAGGCTCTTTAACAAATTTTGCTGCAACCTCATTTGGACGCTTAACTAATTTATTTACAAACTCTGCATCCATTGAACTGATAAAGCGAAAATCTTGTGTAACATCCTGATCGTAAAATGCTAAGGCTTTTTCTTTAGCTAACAATAAAGCTAAACCAAAAATTGGTAACAATCCCTGAGGTATACCAAATGGTGATGCCGACCAAATATCATATAAATCAGAAATCTTGACTAGACCTTTATTTGATTTGAATAAGGCATGTCCAACCTCCATCATTTCAGCAACAAGTTTCAAATTACCACTAGTATCTTGATCATTTTCAATATCAAACTTAGGGATAACAAAAGCCCATTTGTTTTGCTCTGCTTGATACTGATGCAGGCCTAACTGCTTTAAGCAAGAAAGATAAATTGCTTTCTCAGGTGGGAACTTCTCTATATTCAGATTTTCACACTCATTACTTTCAAGCATCTTTTCTAATAATTTTCTTCGACCAGCCGCTGCTGAACTAGAAACATCATGTCTTACGACTAATTCATTTGAAACTGTAGGGCATGCAAAGAATACTTTATCGGCAATTTCAGAAGCAACCATAGACAATGATTTAGATAGAATTTTTTCTCCAGAAAAATACCAATCAACATGCTCAAATGATTGCTGAAATAAAGAATCTACCTGCTGATACGCATAATTTAGTCGTTGCTCGTACTCCTTCTTAGCAACTGGATCTATCATTAATTTGGGCTGATCCCTATAAATTTCCTTTAAAGCGAAAATCTCTTTAGACCAATTCAAAATTTCACTTAATTTTTTAAGTTGAGAAATCACTAAATTAGGGTGCTGGGAAGATATTTCTGCAAGTTGCTTAGAGTTTAAAGCTTGCCCCGTAATTAACACAAAATGTGCAAATGCTTTCCTATTCTGTAAAGTATCACTATCAATTAAGCTGTTTAGTCCTGAGATATCAGAGACTAAATGTTGATCCATCCAACGTATAACACCTTTCTGCTGATAGTGTCTTTTCGCTAAGATCGAATTTCCTTTATAATCAATATGTTCGAAATAATTCTGCTGACTACTAAGAGTTTGCAATTTCTCTTCTAGAAGTTGTTGAATATTTAGTTCAGATGTTTCAACAACCTCATAAGAATCTGTACGGTTCCAATAAGTTATAACACCCCAAGATTGCAAATTATTTAGACACTCATCAAGAAAGTCTAATGAGGCTGCCGAAGTAGGCAAAGCATTCGCTATCAATTTTTTTGTTGGATAAACTCCTAATGGCTTACCAAACAAATTCATCATTGCGACGGCTTTAACAATATTGAAATACAATTGATCTAAATCAATATTTTTATTGATTTCAAACTTGTTCATCTGCTTACTCAGTAGAGTAAGCGATTCTTCAACAACACTCCAAGAATGCCCCTCTTTAGAACCTAAAATTTGATGCTGTAAGTTATGACTTAAATAATCCCATAGATCAACAATTGTGTAAGTTTTATAATACTCAACATCCGCATCTAAAAACTTTCTAAAACTTAAGGGTTCAACAGATAAAAGAAAACTAAAAATACTACGTTCATTTTGGCTAAAACTACTTTTAGCAATTGCTCCAAGCAAAATTGTAGTCAATGGATGTAAAGGTAAGGCATTGATAAAATATTGTTTAATTTTAGGGCTGCTTTCCGTTAATCTTGAGCTAATTGACAACATAACATCATCAATTAGACGTTCATTTAGAATAACAACAGGATTAGGAATTTTATTCTTCGTTTTTTTAATTGTTTTAGAAACTAAAGCCACAGATTCATCTAATGAAATTCTATATGCAATATCAACATATCGTCCTTGGATTTTTGCCCACTCCAATGCAATTTGATGGCTTAAACCTTTCGCATAATCAGAAAAGGCCTGATGAAGAACTCCTAAAAATAAAAAAGGACACTCTTTTGTAGAAAGCCTGTTAATTTTTTCAGATAACTCCTGAAAAAGATGTAAATCACCGCTGTTTCGAGCGATATGATCTAATAACTTGCCCATTTCATCTAGAATAAAAATGCTGCCAGATATTTTACCATCAAGAGAACGGAATACTTGATCTATCCATACGATTAACTGTTGTTCAGTTTTAATTTCTTCAGATAAGAAAAACAAGTCATCCTGAAGAAATTCAATCAGATTTGCTTCTTCTAAGGCTTTTAAAATAGATTTATAAAATAACTCTGTCGGAGAGGTCACTCCTCCTACAGCTTTAACTATCAGCCAAGGCTTTTTGTCATAGAGCTTAAAAGAATTGTCCAACTTTTTAAGTAGTCTTTTATCATTTACCAGATTTCGTGCTGCACTTCGTATATTATCATCCTGATGCAGCAAACCTGTTAAAACAGCAGCTAAAGTAGATTTTCCTGTTCCATAACTACCTGTTAATGTAAAAGTTGACTGTCCAGAAGAAGCAAATGAATCAATAATGGTTTGTAAAGAATTATAAGCTGTTCCATGAAAAACAACCTTGTCAAAAAACTCTTTTGATATATCTGTGTCAAGTCGTGTAGATAAAAGATGATTAACGTGAATTTGATAATAATGATTCAAATTTTCTACTTTAGTCATTTTGAATTTTCCCACGATAAATATTAGCTAAGAGCTCATTTAAATCAACTTCATTAACTTGATCACAAGCTAGACTTCTCATTCCTAAGGTATCTGTCCAATTAAAACGATCATCTATTAACGCACACTGATTTAGAAAATAATCAACTGCTGTGTTATTCAAACGAAAAAGTTTTCCTGGGCTTCCGGGGTTAGTGACTACACTATCAACACTGATTGTAGGTGACTGACTAAAATTCTCTTGCCAGAAATCAACTAAACAATATAAAAAAACCTCTATGGGCAAGTTTTTCTGCTCAAGTAAGTCTGCTTTAAATTTATGTGATTCAATCTGATAAATGAAATTTAATTCATTCAAAGGAGAAACAAATGTATCCTCATTCAACTGCTTTCTACTCAGTCTTTTTGCATAGCACAATACAAAACAATCAAAATCTTTTTGCAAAGTTGCTAGTGAGGGAACTTTAAGCCCTGCCGACTCTAACCAATTAATCAAATCACTAACTAATTCATATTTATCAAATACTTGTTTGTTTGAAAAATTAAAATACCAACGAGAAAAGGTTAGGTCATTAAACCGTTTTTGAATAAAATAGTGTAATAGCCAAGTGGATTCATTTAATTCTAGAAATGGGTCATAATTTTCAAAAATTTCACCCAACCTTGTTTCATAATCTATTTTATTATTCTCTTTATTTTGTAAAGGGACTAAACCAGAAATCTCGGCCCAATATTTAATACTATTGACCATGTTTTTCCCTACACCCAACTCAACAACCTGCTTTTCAACATCTTTTTCATTTAAATTCAATAAGGTATGAGCTTTATTTAGCCAACCATAACGCAAAGCAAAAGTTTCATGCCCTGAAAAATGTAAAGTAAAATTAGTCAAATTCATTTAGAGGTGTTCACTGGAGAGTTTTCTCCAGTAACTCTATCCGTTCTTACTTTAAGATTCAAGACTTTTGGACTTTACGACGACAAGTATTGTCACTTGTTTTTTTAAATAACCAATTGAAAATAATATAAATTATAAAAATTCTTGGTATGTTGGCACCAACTCTATCATAACTTAATCAAATAATTTTATTCATCTGAAGAATTTATTTCCCTAATACATTCAGATGTTTCTAACTTTAATAGTACAATCCACTAATCTTTCAGATTATATTAATCCTACTCTTCTGTATCATCTCTGCTACTCTACTTCTTTTACTTCCCTACCTTTCACTATGCTCAGTTTATTTGTTTACGGGACTCTAGGACCAAACCGCCCTAATGCCCATATTATGGAAAATATTGGTGGTACATGGGCAGAAGCACATGTATTTGGTAACCTCAAACAACAAGGCTGGGGGGCAGAACTCGGCTTTCCGGGTATTGTTTTAGATCAAAGCGAAAATCAAGTCTCTGGCTTTGTATTTTTCTCAGACAACCTGGAACAACACTGGCAACAATTGGACGAATTCGAAGGTGCAGGCTATCAACGTGTGCCTGTCAAAGCCCATTTAAACACAGGCGAAATCATTGATTCCTTTGTTTATGCGCTGAATCATTAAAATGCAACTGGCGAAAATTCCATACGCTCATTAAATTCATCCGTTTGCTTATTTTTTCGCTTGTTTTTTTAAACAGATTCTGTAGAATTCTCGCCACGTTGCCGGCATAGCTCAGTTGGTAGAGCAACTGACTTGTAATCAGTAGGTCCACAGTTCGAATCCGTGTGCCGGCACCATTTCTCGCTTTATTCTCTTTTCTTCCCCATCATTTTCTCAAAATGTGAAATATCCGGATTTAACAGATCCCATTCATTGGCATGACTCACAAAACATTCTGCTTGCGGTTGATACAGATTTGGATCATCCAGCGTTCCTGCACGAATTGAAATCATCTCCGGTACCAGCTCAGGCAAACCAAACATTTGCGAACCACAGGTTGGGCAAAAAGCTCGGCGAATCGGCTTGCCAGACAATCCCAGAGATTCAAAATATTTCAGTTCGCCTTCGATCTTCAGTTCGGATTGATGAAAGAATGCAATCGGCGCATAGGCACTGCCCGTGGCCTTCTGGCAATCACGACAATGACAATTAAAACGATAACGTGGCGCGACTTCCGCCTGATAGCTCACCGCCCCACACAGGCATGAACCTTTATATTGATTTGGCATCTTGTTCTCACTGTTTTACTGCACTGACCTGAATATAACGTACTAATCCATCCTGATAGAGTTTTCGGCACAACTTGGCAGTCATCTCGACTTTGAACTGGGCAAAATCAAAACCATGCTTTTCGGCTTTTCGCGACTCAATATATTGAGCAAAACCTTTTAACACCGGTTCGGAAAAATCCTGAATCTGAATCTCGCAAAAACCCTGCTGCGTCAAGGTCTGCTCAAGCTGCTGCTGATCCAGCAGCTGCTGCCAATGCACATCGGCGCTTTTTAACAGGTAATGATAGTGCTGCTGTTGAAGATATCCACAGTTTGCCCAGTTCTCTGACCACATCAGGGTATGAAAAGCGATTCGGCCTTTTGAATTTAAAACAGGGGACACGGCATTAAGAAATGAATTCAAATCACTATGATAAGCTGCATCGATACACAGCACAGCATCAAATGAATTCAAAAGTGGCAGTGCTTTTAAATTCAAAAAATTTTCACAATAAATTTGAACTTGCGGTAAGTATTTTTGAATTCGTTGTACACAGGCAGGTTGCAGTTCAACTGCGCTGAGTTGTTGAATCTGGTACTGCTGTAACCAGTGCAATAGGCTGGCCCCTTGTCCACAGCCCAGATCCAGAACACGATCTGTTGATTTGAGTTGCAGGGAGACAGCGATCTGATCGGCCAGACTTTGGCAAGCCAGCGCATAGTCCTGCTGCTGGCCCTGCCAAAAGCCCAAATTGCTCCAGGCAAGCGCTGCGTCATCTCCGAGATGCCGGGCATCAATGGCATATTTATGCCCGATGACTTTTTCAATCAGTGCCTGCTTGAAGGAGCGCATATTAATAACCGAGTTCGGGCGCAACCTTCACTTTTGGTTTTAGTCCAACAAAGGGTAACGGCGCACCTAAAATTTCAGAAATATGCATGGCTGAAGTGACAGCCGATTCTAAAATTGGCAAACCATCACATGACCACGAACCACAATAAAACACTTTACGGTTCTGGTCTAAATGACGCTGCTGGATCTGTTTATTCAACGCGACCGTTTCCGAGTCCACCACCGCACGGGTCAGTTTGACCTTGGAAATGATTTTCTTCGGATCAATGTCAATCACCGGACACCAGGTCTGGAACACGGCATTTTTACCGACCAGCGTCGGTTCAATCGAGTTAATCCACACGGTAAATTGCTGACGGGTAAATTTACGGTCCATCATATAGCTGAGTACCGCCCAGTCTTTACGGCGTTGCGGCATCACAATCGGGTCGGTATGAATAACCAGATCACCTTCTTCAAAACGGAATTTTTTCAGCAAGGCAATATCTTCAGCAAACTGCGGCTGTTTCAGGAAACCTTCAATCGCGGGGGTTGGCGTGGCAATCACCACACGGTCAAACAGCTGACGCTCGCCCTGGTCATTCTCCACCAGCACTTTATCGCCCTGCTCTTCCACTGTCTTCACCGGTGAGCCACTATGAATCTCAATGCCATCAATCAGGCGGCTGACCAAAGCGGGCGTACCGCCTTTCATACGCAATAAGGCTTCACCTTCGGTCAACTGGCGAATAAATTCCAATAAAGGTTTGGCTGGCCATTCACCAATGGTCTTGGGATGACAGGTACAAATGGTATACAGCACCGGCATCACCGTACCATGCCAGAACACTTCCTCAATATGATATTGATTCATAAATTCGGCTAAGGTAATGTCCTGCTTGTCGGACTTAAAGAATTGGTGTACTGCCGTTTTCAGCTGCAACATGCCCTTGACCAGACGCCAGCCATATTGCTGGATGCCTTTACGGTTATTAATGATCGGGAAGTTGCCAATGCGGCTGCGTGAGGTGGTCAGCCAGGTCTCTGTTTTATCTTCAAACAGCCAGCTGCACGCCATAAAAGTACGGACAGGAAAGGTTTCAATACCTAAATAGCTGGCCAGACTCAGGGTGTTCTGCCACAGCTTTGGATTCATGACACGCAAAGGTGCATCAATAATGCCACCATCAAAGTCAATACTATGACTATCCATGCCTCGACCTGCGAGCGCTTCGAATATCGTTACTTTATGTCCTGCATCATGTAGGATTCTGGCTGAGGCAAGTCCTGCCATTCCACTGCCAATAATTGCAATATCCAAAATTATGTCCCATCAGTTGATGATTTTTCTTGATTATGACTGATACTCGGGCCAAATACGGTATTAAAAAATACCAGATTCAGCATTTCAGGCCGTGTTTTGTTGAATTTCATTGTTCATTTATTGTTACATTTTATCACAATTCTGATTCTGCACTTAAGCCAATGAAACCATTCAAAAAATTACCTTTTAGGCCACAAAACTATACAGAACTTTCTTTATTTTTTCATTTTCAGGGCTTTAGGGGCTTTGCAAAGCACAAATTTAGCGCTATTCTTTTGATATAAGAACGAGAACAAAGTCACATAATAAGCTGAATAATTATAAGTGACAATAAATTAAAAAAATCAATAGAGGACCCTTATAGCGAAAGCCCGTCACACTTCAAGGTGTGACGGGCTTTCTTACATAGGCTAGATTTAACTGTGCAATCAAGCCTCCATATGGCCAAATTTACCGCTATTGAAATCACGTACAGCTTCAACGATTTCCGCTTTGCTGTTCATGACAAAAGGCCCATAACCTTCAATCGGCTCATTGAGTGGCTGACCGGTCAGGATCAGGAATTTACTGTCCTGTTCGGCCTTGAGGCTAAACTCGATATCTTCACGGCTCAGTACCACCAGACTTGGCGCTTCAATGCTTTGGTCGTCATTCAAGCTCACTTTCCCAGATAGCAATACCAATAAGGTGGTATGGCCTTCGGTCACATAAAAGCTGTGTTGCTGACCCTGTACAATCGTGCCATCCCATACATTGACCGGACTAAAGGTGGTCGCGGCGCCATCAACGTCCTGATATTGACCTGCAATAATGCGCATTTCACTGCCTGCATCATCCAGTGCAATGTGCTGAATCTGGTCGGCTTCAATGGCCTGATATTTTGCTGGCGTCATTTTGGAATGTGCGGGCAAATTGACCCACAGTTGCACCATTTCAAACAAGCCGCCCTCATGGGCAAATTCAGGCGAATGAAATTCCTGATGCAGAATCCCGCCACCGGCCGTCATCCATTGCACATCACCCGCTTTAATAGTTCCGCCACCACCACTGGAGTCTTTATGGGTCACTTCACCTTGGTAAGCAATGGTGACCGTTTCAAAGCCACGATGTGGGTGTGAACCGACTCCATGCTGCGCTGTAGTTGGATCAAAACGATAAGGTGCGGCGTAGTCCAGTAACAGGAACGGACTTAGGCTTTGGCCTAAACGGTCATAAGAAAACAGGTTATACACCGGGAAACCATCACCGACCCAGTGCATGTGTTTGTTCTGATACACACCAAGAATTTTCTTCATCTGGTTTCTCCTATAGAGTAGAAGTTCTGCTGTTGGATGCTATTTTACGCCTACAACAGGGGGGCTTATAGCCTCAGAATGGCAACACATTATTCTATCTATAGGACAATTTAAAATTAAAAAGCTTATTGAAAGCTAAATATAATCAATCATCCTATTTTTGATATTGTTTGTCTCATTTTTTGTGCTTCATCTGACTTAAAAATTTAACTAGCATAATTTCAAGCAGTACGGATATTCATCTTCTTATCCGTCTTCTTCTTTACAACAACATGAGGATACAACAATGGCTAAAGACTATATTCGCCTAGACAAAGACAACGCAGCGGTTCTTTTGGTCGATCACCAGGCTGGCCTACTTTCACTGGTTCGTGATATTGATCCAGACAAATTTAAAAACAATGTGCTGGCCTTGGCAGATGCGGCAAAATATTTCAACTTACCGACGATTTTAACCACCAGCTTTGAAAATGGCCCGAATGGTCCACTGGTGCCTGAACTGAAAGAACTGTTCCCGGATGCGCCTTATATTGCCCGTCCAGGCCAGATCAATGCCTGGGACAATGAAGATTTCGTCAAGGCAGTCAAAGCCACCGGTAAAAAACAATTGATTATTGCCGGTGTGGTGACGGAAGTCTGTGTCGCTTTCCCTGCGCTGTCTGCCTTGGCAGAAGACTTTGAAGTGTTTGTGATTACCGATGCCTCAGGTACCTTTAATGCCTTCACTCGCGATGCCGCGTGGGATCGAATGTCACAAGCCGGCGCACAGCTGATGACCTGGTTTGGCATGGCCTGTGAACTGCACCGTGACTGGCGCAATGACATCGAAGGTCTGGGGGCTTTATTCTCGAATCACATTCCGGATTACCGCAATTTGATGACCAGCTATTTCACCAACACCTCAGAAAAATAAGCCGCCCTATTAAGATCAGGACAGTTAATGCTATCCTGATCTTGTCGTATTTACCGGATCTGCTTTGCCTTGATCAACTCATTTGATGACTTTCATTATTTCTATCTGGTGGTGAAACACGGCGGATTTAGTGCGGCCAGCGAAGCTGAAAATATCAGCAAATCCAAGCTGAGCCGTCGCATCATTGAACTGGAACAGAAGTTTAATGTCAGCCTGATCCAGCGCACCACCCGGCATTTTAAAGTCACCGATTTAGGCCAGGAATTCTATGAAGAATGCTGTAAGGTCATTGCCCAAGTGGAATGTGCCGAAAATGTCTTGCTGAAACAGAAAAATGAACCGCAAGGTACGGTCAAGATCAGTTGCCCACCGTTGATGATGCATTTCCAGATTCGTAAATTACTGAATCAGTTCTTAAAAAACTATCCCAAAGTTGACATCTCTCTGGAACTGACCAGCCGTCGTGTCGATGTGCTGCATGATGATATTGATATCGCGATCCGTACCAGTTTTGAACCGAATCAGGATTCCAGCCTGATTGTCCGTGACGTGATCCGCACCGAACATTGTCTGGTGGCGGCCCCCGAATTACTGCAAGGCCAGACCATCCAGCATTATTCAGACTTGCAGCACTATCCGAGTGTGGCCCTAGGTATACAAAAACATCAGTATTACTGGCACTTATGTCATGTAGAGCGGGATGAAACGGTGGATGTGCCCTATCAGCCACGGGTCAAAAGTAATGATCTAGCAGGCGTGTATTATGCGGTGCGTGATGGGCTGGGCATCGCAGATTTACCCTACCTGACCGTGCAAGCCGATATTGAAAAAGGCAAACTCATTCATTTACTGCCCGAATGGAAATCCAATCGCGGTACGGTGCAACTGGTGTATGCCTCACGTAAAGGCCAGCGTCTGGTGGTGGAAAAACTGATCGAGACCCTGATGCAGGGCCTGCGTGAATTGGCAAAAACTGACAGCGGCTATTCGTTATAGGACTCTGATTAATACAACACCGAGTTGTGCTGTTTCAGTTCATCAAACTTTTTGACCAGAAAATCGATCAATAATTTCATCGAGGGCAGCAAGCCGCGTCTAGAGGTATATACCAGATGGATCAGCTCTGGCTTGGGTTGCCATTCAGGCAAGACATGAATCAGGCGCCCCTGTTTGATATCTTCAGCCACCATCAGTTCCGGTAATTTAGCGATACCCAGTCCTTGTAAAGTAGCTTCTCTTAATGCTGTTAAATCGGTAGTGGTCAGTCGTGGATGGCACTGCACTTTTTGTTCTTGCTGGTCGTTTGAAAATAATTGCCAATGATATTCAGGTGCAAAAGACTCCATCATCAGCACCGGAAACTGGGTCAATTGCTGCGGTTCACTGATCGAATAAAACTGATGTAACAGGTCTGGACTCGCGACAATAAACTGCCGTGCCAGCGCCAGTTCCCGCACAATTAAATCGCTGTCTGGCAAAGGCAAAGTCCGAATCCGTAGCGCCAGATCAAAACGTTCATTGATTAAGTCAACCCGGCGGTTGGTGGCTTCCACATGCAGGCTGATCTTGGGATATAGCTGCAAAAACTCATTCAGCATCTGGCTGATATTGATATGCAATAAATTGGTCGGGCAAGACAGTTTGATCAGGCCGCGTGGTGCAGCGGTTAAAAACTCGATGGCCTCCTCGGCTGCCTCGGCTTCAATCAACATGGCCTTGCAATGCTGATAATAGATTTTACCCACTTCGGTAATCGAGACCTGGCGGGTGGTCCGGTTGATCAGCTTGACCCCGAGACGTTCTTCCAGTTCGGCAATGCGGCGACTCAATAAGGACTTGGTGACCATCAGTTCCTGACTGGCGGCAGAAAAGCCACCGCAATCGATGACTTTGACAAAGAAATATAAGTCATTTAAATCTTTCATCTTATTTGCTCAACCTGTCAGTATTCAGCAGCATTGTTCTTTTGACATGACAATATATCCTATTATAGATATTTTTCAGTCATCGTCCTGTCTATATTATTAATTATACCCCCTAAGACAAAATGAGGATACAACAATGACAACACCAGCAAATTTCAATGGTCAGGCACCCGTGATTGATGTCAATGATGCCGTAATGCTCTTGATCGACCACCAAAGCGGCTTATTCCAGACCGTCGGTGATATGCCCATGCCCGAATTACGCCAACGTGCCGCAGCTTTGGCCAAGATCGCCAGTCTGGCCAAGATTCCGGTGATCACGACAGCGTCGGTGCCGCAAGGTCCGAATGGGCCGCTGATTCCCGAGATTCATGCCAATGCACCGCATGCGCAATATATCGCCCGTAAAGGTGAAATCAACGCCTGGCACAACCCGGACTTTGTCAATGCAGTCAAAGCAACCGGTCGCAATACCTTAATTATTGCGGGAACCATTACCAGTGTGTGTATGGCTTTCCCTGCGATTAGTGCAGTTGCCGAAGGTTATAAAGTATTTGCCGTGATTGATGCTTCAGGCACCTATAGCAAAATGGCAGAAGAAATTACCTTGGCCCGTGTGGTGCAGGCAGGTGTGGTGCCAATGGATACCGCAGCGGTGGCCTCTGAAATCCAACGTACCTGGAACCGTGATGACGCACTGGAATGGGCACAGGTCTATACCCAGATTTTCCCGGCCTACCAGTTACTGATCGAAAGCTACAGCAAAGCTCAGGCTGTGGTTCAGAATAATGAAATACTGGACTCGGCCCGCTAAGCCCAATCAGAATGAAAAAAGCCAGTCATGAATGGGCATGACTGGCTTTTTATCAAACTTGTGCTGTGTAGAACATTGCTAAACTAAGAGATAAAACGTTTTATGTCCTATTCAGATAAATCCACACACAGATACTTCATTTCGGTATATTCCTCGATACCGAATTTTGAACCTTCGCGGCCTAAGCCTGACTGTTTCACACCACCAAAAGGTGCAACTTCATTAGAAATCGCACCGGTGTTGATGCCGACCATGCCGTATTCCAGTGCTTCACCGACTCGCCATTGACGGGCTGTACTCTGGGTAAATAAATACGCCGCCAGACCGAACTCGGTATCGTTCGCCATTGCCACCGCTTCGTCTTCAGTTTTAAAACGGAATAAAGCAGCCAGTGGCCCAAAGGTTTCTTCTTTCGAGACCTTCATGTCTTGGGTAACGCCCGTCAACACGGTCGGTTCAAAGAATGTTCCACCCAAAGCCGAACGTTGCCCACCAATGCGTAGCGTCGCACCTTTGCCAGTTGCATCGGTAATATGCGACTGAACTTTGGCAATCGCATCTTCATCAATCAACGGTCCCTGGGTTGAACCTTCCTGACGGCCATCGCCCACTTTCAACTTAGACACCGCTTCCACCAGACGATCTGCCAAAGCATCGTAAATGCCATCTTGCACATAGATACGATTGGCACATACGCAGGTCTGACCGCTGTTGCGGTATTTGCTGGCCATAATGCCCTGCACGGCCTGCTCCAGGTTGGCATCATCAAATACCAGTACCGGTGCATTCCCTCCCAATTCCAGCGAAAGCTTTTTAATGGTTGGTGCACATTGCTGCATCAAGATGCGACCGACCTGGGTTGAACCGGTAAAACTGAGCTTACGCACAATATCGCTTTCGCATAAGGTCTTGCCGACTTCAATCGCATCACCACTGATATTGATTAAAATATCAGCTGGCAAGCCGGCCTGTAAGGCCAAGACTTCGAGGGCATACGCGGTTAATGGGGTCTGCTCTGCGGGTTTGACCAGCATGCTACAACCCGCTGCAATTGCAGGTGCTGCCTTACGGGTGATCATTGCCGCAGGGAAATTCCACGGCGTGATGGCCGCCGTTACCCCAATGGCCTGCTTAATCACCAGCAAGCGCTGGTTCGGCTGGGTTGAGGTTAACACTTCACCATCAATACGGCGTGCCTGCTCTGCAAACCAGCGAATAAAAGAAGCGGCATAGGCAATTTCACCACGGGCTTCCGCCAGCGGTTTGCCCTGTTCGGCGGTTAGAATCTGCGCCAGATTTTCCTTGTGCTCGAGCATCAGGTTGTACCAGCTCAGCAATACATCGGCACGCGCCAGTGCGGTTTGCTTTTTCCAGGCTGCCTGCGCCTGGGCAGAACGCTGGATCGCCGCATCAACGGCCGCTCGGTCATAGCTTTTGACCCAAGCCAATGTATCGCCAGTTGCTGCATCGTTGACTTCAATATAATCACTAGATGCAGGCTGATTAAATGCAATATCGGGATGTTTTAACAGATACTGCAAATTGTTTTGAATCATGCAGGTTGCTCCATTACTGTTATACGCTGTGGATTCAATGCGACAAAACCTTGTTTCAAGATCTCCAGACCTTGACGGAATTGTGCAGCAGGAATAGTTAATGGATATAAGAAACGAATAACGTTACCGTATTTACCGCAAGTCAGGAGTAACAAACCGTTTTCCATTGCATAATTTTGTACAGCTTTTGCTTGCTCAGCCGTTTCCAGTTCAACCGCCACCATCGATCCGAGTGCACGAATATCGGTCACTACCTCACCCGATGCCTGCTGGATCTGTTTAAGTACAGCGACCAGCTCGGCCCCCAGTTCATTGGCACGCTCGCACAGCTTTTCTTGCTCAATCGCATCAATCACCGCATGGGCTGCCGCAACCGCAATAGGGTTACCTGCATAGGTTCCGCCCAGACCACCCGGGTTTGGTGCATCCATGACGTCGGCACGTCCCACTACACCTGAAATCGGGAAACCGCCACCCAGGCTTTTTGCCATGGTGATCAGATCGGCTTTGGTCTCGTAATGGTTCATGGCAAACAGTTTACCTGTACGTGCAAAACCGGTTTGGACTTCATCGGCCACCAGTAAAATACCATGCTTGTCACATAAGGCACGTAAACGCTTTAAAAACTCGGCAGGTACCACATTGAAACCGCCTTCACCTTGCACCGGCTCCAGTACAATCGCCGCCACGTCATGCGGGGCAATGTCTTCACTGAAAATATCTTCAACACTGGCAATAGCTGCATCGACGCTGATGCCTTTGGCTGGCACAGGGTAACGCGCATGGAACACCCCTGCCGGCATCACCCCAAAATCACGTTTGTACGGCGCTGTTTTACCGGTCATGGCCATGGTCATGAATGAACGGCCATGGAAACCATTACCAAAGGTGATAATGCCATGACGGCCGGTATATGATCGTGCAATTTTCACGGCATTCTCAACCGCCTCGGCACCGGTGGTAAAGAAAGCGGACTTGGCGGCGCCTGTAATCGGCGCACGTTCATTAATCCGTTCAGCCAAAGCCACATAGCTTTCGTAAGGCGTGACCTGATAAGCCGTGTGGGTAAACTTTGTCAGTTGCTCAGTCACCGCGGCCATCACCTTGGGATGACGATGACCGGTATTCAACACTGCAATCCCGCCGGCAAAATCGATAAAGGCATTACCGTCCTTGTCCCAAATGGTGGCATTTTCGGCTTTTGCCGCATACCACTGACACATCACGCCCACACCACGTGGTGTGGCTTGCTGTTTACGTGCGTTAAGTGCAGAATGTTGATTGTTCATTTAATTCCCTCATATTTTCATCGTCAGTTACAGTGTTGCCCGACATCCAGCTCGCTTTTTTCAGGATGTTTTACCAGGACTGTCTATAGCTGTAATTTCGCGCGTATGAAGGCCAGTGACGAGAGCCACTTTTAAATTGAAGGAGAGAGCCAATTGCGTAGTTTACTTGGAGACCATTTATTACAACGTCTCCAACAGGACATGGAAGGAAAACTACATCAACGCCTATTTCGCTGTTTACGCGGGGCCATTATCGAAGGCGTCATCCAGCCGAAAACCCGCTTGCCTGCTTCACGTGACTTAGCCAGTGAAATTCATGTGTCCCGTAATACGGTGCTTTCAGCCTATGAACAACTTCAGGCAGAAGGCTATCTGGAGGCGCGTACCGGACATGGCACCTGGGTGGCAGAACAGCTTCCTGAAGCCTTTTTAAATACCAAGATCAATAAAAAACAAGCGCCTGTTGCCCAGCAAGAAACCTCGGTGGTGCTGTCACAACGTGGCTCAAGCTTATTGGGCTATGCTGCGGCTTCTCCACACCAGTGGGGAGCCTTTGTCCCGGGTGCCCCTGATGTCACCGAGTTTCCGCATCATATTTTCAGCCGTATCCAGGCCCGTCTCAGCCGTGAACCCGATATTAACCGGCTGATTTATAGCAGCGCTGGTGGCTGTATTGAACTGCGCAGCGCCTTGGCCGACTATCTACGTGTTGCCCGTTCCGTGCAGTGCGATGCAGACCAGATCATTATTACCGAAGGCATCCATCAGGCCATTGATCTGGTTTCACGGGCGCTCAGTGATATTGGCGATCGTGTCTGGATTGAAGACCCGGCCTATTGGGGCATGCGCAATACCTTAAGGATCAACGGGCTGGATATTCAGGCCATGCCGGTGGATGCCGAAGGGATTATTCCCGAAGAACAGCCAGCCGAACCGCCTAAACTGATTTTTGTAACCCCTTCACATCAATATCCACTCGGTTCGCATTTAAGTCTGGACCGAAGAAAACAGCTGATCCAGATCGCCCGTCAACATCACAGCTGGATTGTGGAGGATGACTATGACAGTGAATTCCGCTTCTCTGGCCAGCCTTATCCTTCCCTACAAGGTCTGGAAAATGATGCGCCAGTGATTTATATGGGCACCTTTAGTAAAACCATTTATCCCTCATTACGGATTGGTTATGTGGTGGTGCCGAAGCCGCTATTCTCGCCTTTACGGATTGTGGCAGCGGAATTATATCGGGGTGGACATCTGCTCGAGCAGAAAGCCTTGGCTGAATTTATTCGTGAAGGCCATTATGAAGCGCATATCCGCCGCATGCGTTTGCTGTATGGCAAACGCCGTGACTATCTGGTGAGCCTGATTAACCGTTATTTGGGACCGGAATTTGTGCATGAGTATGATGAGGCAGCCGGCTTACATCTGGTACTCAAGCTTCCGGCGCAATGCGACGATGTCGCGGTTGCCGCCACCGCACTGGAACGTGGCGTCAAGGTACGCGCACTGTCACAATATTATATGCACTCCCATGCCCATGCACAGCGTGGACTGCTAATGGGCTTTGCCTGTGTCAATGAAAAAGATATGGTCATGGCCTTTGGTGTGTTATTGCAATGTCTACGTGAAGCAGGGGTTGCGACCCTGCCTTAAGCACAAATGAAAAATAGAGAATCTCGCTCAAGGGATTCTCTATAGATTTAAACGATGATTCATGCATGTTTAGATCGATTGTTTTTTCTGGATCAGGGCATTGTTGCCGACTTTAGCCTTATTCAGTTTCTGCACCAGCACACCAATCATTACAATCGACAAGGCCAGCAAGGAAGTGTAGATCACTTCTTTAAAATAAGTCCCTTCGATCAGCATCACCAGTAGTGATCCAATAATGATAAAAATCACGGCATAGGTAATCCACGGGAACAGCCACATTTTAAAATCGATCTGTTTGCCTTCACGCTGGTACTTTTTACGCATCCGTAACTGGGAACAGGCAATCGCCAGATACACATATAAAGCCACCGTACCTGTGGCCATCATCAGCACATCATAGACATTCATGCTTTCAGTTGCGGTTAAATACACGGCGACAACAGCAAACAGACTGGAAAACACCACTCCGATCCATGGACTGCCCTGACGGTTGGTCAGCGCCAGACATTTGGGTGCATCGCCGCGCTTGGAGAGCGAAAATAGCATGCGCGAACAGGTGTACAGTGCCGAGTTAAAGCAGCTACATACCGAGGTGAGTACTACGAAATTGACAATATGCCTTGCTTCAGGAATGCCCAGTGCAGTCAGGGTAACGCTATACGTTCCCCAGGTTGGATCTTTTAATAAAGGATTGTCATGCGGAATCAAACAGACCGTGATCAACATGGAGCCGACATAGAACAATAAAATCCGCCAGACCACTGAATTAGATGCTTTACGGATCTCTTTTTCCGGGCTTTTGGATTCCGCAGCCGCCACCGTGACAATTTCAGCACCGACATAGGCAAACATCACTCCCAATAACGCAGTAATCACTGGTGCAATCCCATTCGGCATAAATTCTTGTTGGAATAATCCGGTTGAACCTGCTTGAGCCAGATCGCCCCACGGCCACAGATGAAAAATGGCTAAACTGCCAATCACCAAAAAGATAATAATCGCCACCACTTTGATCAGGGCAAACCAGAACTCAAATTCACCATAGCTTTTGACGTCTTTTAGATTGACCCAGACCAAGGACACAATCACCAGTAGCATATAGCCCCAGATCGGCATAAACGGAAACCAGCTATGCAGAATCTTACCGGCGACATAGGCCTCCCAGCCCATCAACAGGGTCCAGAAACACCAGTACAGCCAGCCAATTGAGAACCCGGCCCAACGTCCAATGGCACGATCGGCATAGGTCGAAAATGAACCGCTATCCGGATTCATCACTGCCATTTCACCGAGCATGCGCATGATGAACAGCACCAGTAATCCGCCTAAGGCATAAGCCAGGATAACCGCGGGACCTGCGGCGTAAATGACGTTACCAGAACCGACAAATAATGCACCGCCAATCACTCCGGCAATCGAGATCATGGTGAGATGGCGCGACTTTAATCCACTTTGTAAGCCGTGGGCTTGTTTGGCTTCGGAACGATCAGGGTGTGCTGTCATTATTGTTCTTCCTTCACTTCAGGCGCATCTTCCGGTCTCAGAACAGTGCATTCTGAAATAGAAAATACCCTCAAAAAATTTAGTCGTTTTGTTCATCATCCATGCCTGGATCTTTCTATGACTAAACCGACGCTTCCGTATGCATACGTCCAATAGATTTAATGTGTCGCTTCGGCAGCCAAGAAACGAGAGCCATTTTGAGAATAAAACCGAGGGCCAATTGCAGGATTTCTCCTCACCACCGGGACTTTTTTTAAAGTGTATTTTTAAGGGCGTTCTTGTTTTGATTTTTAGCAATAAGGCATTGGATTCTTTTCAAGATATGAGCTAACAAGAGGATTTTACGGATAAGTGATGCAGGGAATGAGACAATAAAAAAGCGAGGTATAACCGAAGTTATCCTCGCTTTTGAACATCTGCTTTGGGCTTAGAACGGTAAGTCGTCGTCTAGATCCGCAGGTGCTGCAGCGGGTTGCGGTGCTGCTTTTGGCGTATTAAAACCATTACCTGCTTGAGGGCTGCCCGCATAATTACCTTGGTTGCCGCCGTTAAAGCCGCCATTCTGGTTGTTATTGTTATAACCCGTGTTCTGGTAGCCACCGCCTTGATTATTATTGTTATTAAAGCGTGGTTGATTGAAATCGCCACCGCTTTGCTCGCCTTGCTGACGCGTATCCAGCATTTGCATCTGGTCGCCACGGATTTCAGTGCTATAACGTTCCTGACCATTCTGGTCGGTCCATTGACGGGTACGTAATGAACCTTCGATATAGACTTTTGAGCCTTTACGCAGATATTGCTGAGCAATTTCACCTAAACGGTTATGCAATACAATACGATGCCATTCCGTTTGCTCTTTACGTTCACCTGTACTCTTGTCCATCCACGACTCACTCGTTGCAATCGAGAACTGAGTAAGCGACCCGCCATTCGGGAAGGTTTTTGTTTCTGGATCTCGTCCTAAAGTACCTACTAAAATAACTTTATTCACACCACGCATTAGCTGTCTTCATCCTATATATTTATATGTTTCACTTTATAAGAGTTATGATCAAATGGCTACCTCTTTGCCAATCAAGTGCGTTAAATCTTGTCGTCCAGCATCATCAATGCACTGTTTATCGACTTTAATATAAGCAACTTGTTGCTCAGGCATCACCACGACTTCTTCAATACCACGAATTGCCAAAAGTTTTGAAGTCCATTCGTCTGTTTGTACCGTCTGAGGTAAAGGCAATACAATTGAGGACAGATATCTTGGCTGTGCCAATCCAAAACTAATCAGCAGCCATATTATAGCAATCCCGGTCAGCACACTCCACCCGAGCGCAGTATTCTGCATCATCAAAAGTTGCCCGCCCAAGGTACCGCCAAAGAAAGCGCCGAGGAACTGGCTGCTGGCATTGACCCCCATCGCAGTCGCTTTCGACTGGATCGGCGCAGCCTTGGACAACCATGACGGCAATAAAGCTTCCATCACGTTAAATGCAATAAAGAACAGGCCTAATCCGGCAAGTAACACGTATTTTGATTCATAGCCAAAAATCAGGATCAACAGACCGCCAATAATCCCCGCAATCGCAGTCAGAAAAATGCCGCGCATCTTGCGATATTTTTCCGCAATGATAATGCTTGGAAACGCAAAGAACAGACTGATCACTAAGAGCGGCAAATAGACGAATCCGTGCTTCGCCAATGGAATTTGTGCGTATTCAATCAACTGTGAAGGCACATAAATAAACATGGCGGTCAGCAACAGATGCAACGCAAACACCGAGACGTGCAAGCGGTTCAATTCACCCATCTGGATGACTTGTTTAAGCTGATTCAGATAGCCCTGCTGGTAGTTTCGATGATGACGGGTGACTTTAGGCACCAACAGCAACATTAAAATGGCCGCCAGCCCCATGATCGTGGTCACAAAGAATAGTCCCGAAATACCGACCAGACTGGTCAGCCACGGCCCCAAACTAAATGCCACCACAAAAGACAGGCCAATACTCATGCCCATCGCAGCCATGGCTTTGGTGCGTTGTTCTTCTCGGGTCACATCCGCCAGTAATGCCATCACCACCGCTGAAACGGCACCAGCACCGGCAATGGCACGACCGATAATCACGCCATAAATGGTGTCCGACAAACCCGCAATTGCCCCACCGATTGCAAACAGCAACAGTCCAAGCACCACCAGCGGTTTACGGCTGAAACGGTCTGCCAGCAAACTAAATGGGATCTGTAAAATTGCCTGAGTTAAGCCATAGACCCCGACCGCAAGACCAATCAGGGCTGGCGTGGCGTATTGATAGGATTGTCCTGCCACTGAAAAGACAGGAATAATCATGAACAGGCCCAACATGCGTAAGGCAAAAATGCTACTTAAGGCAAAGGTTGAACGGCGTTCTAAAGCATTCATTGTTGATAAGACACTATAACGGGCTCAGCGAATTATAAGCCATTCGCCTGCAAAGGTTGTAAGTTAGATCATGAAAATCACAATCTTTCTTCAGGGAAAAATAAAGGAGCGAATATCGCTCCTTTATTTAACATAGCTGTTCAAGCTGAAAACAAGCTTAAGAAGCCTGTTGTTCCCGCTTGCTGTACTGAATCGAAGCAATCACCGCCCAGACAATAAAGGCCACCCCGATCAGGCCAGTCACCACTTCAGGTACATGTAAGCCAGTACCGCTGGCAATCATGATAAAGGCCAAGGCACCAATCGCATAATGTGCGCCATGTTCTAGAAAGATATAAGCATCCAATGTACCTTTCTCGACCAGATAGATGGTCATCGAACGGACAAAGATCGCACCGATCGCCAGACCGAGCATGATGACCACCACATCGCTGGTAATCGCAAAGGCACCAATCACACCATCAAAACTGAATGAGGCATCCAGCACTTCAAGGTAAAGGAAACCACCAAAACCGGCTTTGACCACACCCGCAGCAGCGCCATTTGAATCATGGGTGACAGCATTCCCCTCATCATCAATTTCAGGTTCGCCACCCAATAAATGACTCAACACCTGAACGCCGATGTACACCACAATCCCCCAGATTCCCGCCATGGTGACCGCCAGGCGCACCGATTCTTCCACGTTTGCTGCCATGATGATCATTGCGATCAGGGCAAGGAAAACCGACATCGCAGGTACGCTGGCCAAATGTGCCAGTTTGGCTTCTAACCATTTAAACCAATGGGTTTCTTTGCCGTCGTCAAAGAAGAAATTCAAGAACACCATCAATAGGAAAGTACCACCAAAGGCTGAAATTTCCGCATGATGGGCCATTAAACGTTCGGAATAGGTTTTTGGGTCATTGAGGGCCAGTTTTGCCACTTCAATCATGCCCATATCTGCCGTCACGGCCACGATCACTACAGGGAAAATCAAACGCATACCGAATACGGCAATCAGAATCCCTACGGTTAAGAAAATCATTTTCCAGAAATGATCCCAACCACGTAGTACCGAGGCATTTACAACCGCATTATCAAACGATAAAGAGACTTCCATCACCGCCAGAATTGCAGTAATGGTCAAGGCTTTCAGCATGGTGGTTACACCTGCTTCAGGCCCGTGCGTATAGCCCCAGTAGGCCGATAGTGCAAGACACACCACCGTAAAGAAAATTGAGAAACGAAAATGCTTCATGAGCAGCCTTTTATTCAAATAGTCGGGTGATAAAAATGTGTCTATTGTAGGCGAGTTTGCGTTGAAATAGACAAAAGATTGTTGCACTTATTTTGAAGAAAATTTTATCTCCGGCAGACTCTGTTATAGTGCTGACAGCATTATTTAGCATGTTTTTTAATAGGTTCAATCCATGACGTTTTCTCAAGATGTATGGCAACGCAATCAAGACTTATATCAAAAAATATTAGCCTTGCCTTTTAATCAGGAACTTGCAGCAGGGACATTAGATCGCAAGGTATTTTGTCACTATGTGATTCAAGATGCGCATTACTTACTGGCCTATGGTCGGGCGTTGGCTGTGGCTGCGGCAAAAGCCTATGATGCCGATGATGTGATTCAGTTTTCTGAAGCCGCAAAAATCGCCATTATTGTAGAACGCAGTTTGCATCATGATTTTATGCAGGAGTTTGATGTCAGCAAGGCCGAGTTTGAAAATACACCACTGACTCTGGCCTGCCATCATTACACGTCTTTCCTGACAGCAACGGCGTGGTCTGAAAGCTATCCTGTCATTTTGGCTGCCTTGCTGCCATGTTTCTGGATTTATGCCGAAGTGGGCAAAGACATTATCAACCAGTCTGTTGACAATAATCCTTATCAGGCCTGGATCGACACCTATGCGGGTGAAGAATTTAATACGGCCGTACGGAATGTGATTGCGACCATAGATAAAGTCGCTGCTCGCTGTGATGCGGACACCCTAGCCAAAATGCATGCCGCCTATACCATGGGGGCAAAACTGGAGTGGTTATTCTGGGATAGTGCTTATCAACAACGTCAATGGTTAGGTCTGGATCAGATAAAACCATAACCAAGGAGGCATGCGCCTCCTTCTTTTATGAGCAAATCTAGTTTCTGCGCCATTTGCCCCAGTTCAGAAAAATAGCGGCCCCCAGCAGGGTCAGGAAAATCAGGAATTTGGCTTCAAATCGGGCAATACTGAATTGCTGACGATGACTTTGCTCCTGCAACGATGGATCAAGCTGTTGGGTATCCAGCGGTTGGATGTCCAGCGCCAGTAATTGCGGTGTTTTTTCTGCCTCGCCAATCACCACATAGGCCGCTTTAATTTCGAAGTCCTGCGGGTTGGTTATCCCAAAACTGATTTTGGCAGGTGTGCTGGAGTTGTATTCTGGAATCCAGTCCATAATCTGGCCATATACACGAACATTATCAGTTGTGCCCAAGACCGGGTCTTGTATCTTTTTCCCGGTTTGTTCCTCAATCTCATCCACCAGATCTTCAAATTCATAAAAGGAATAGTTCTGGCGGTCCGGCAAATGATTGGCGACCAGATTCACCTGCTCTGTCGGATTGGCAGGATGCGCCTTATTAATCATGCCTTCACCCTTAACCACAAAATCGGCCTGGCTATTATTCGAGGCAGATTTGGGTACACCGACCAGATAAAAGGCGGTCCAGAGCTGTGAACCTGAATTCAGGTTTTTCAACTGCAACTCATACACTTCATCATGATTTAAATTAAAGACCTGATCAAACCCAATGATTTTTGTTTCCTGTGCCATGAGACTTAAACTCAGACACATGCCCCACCCCAGTACCATCAGTTTTCTTAACATTATTATTGCTCATGTGTTCTATGTTATTCATTTTAATTTATTTATTTGATAAACCAGAAAATAATTCCTGACTTTCTTCAGACAGGATGACCAAAAATGACAGCTTGTAGCATTCTGTTATCCTTAGTTCCCAATCTGGCTCAAGATCAACATGTGCGGATTGCATACAAGCAGGTCCTGCCCTGAAAAACAGACATAAAAAAGCCCCAATTAAGGGGCTTAGTCGTATATCGTATCGTCCGATATACTGTATGAGGCTCATCTCAAACTGGGCGCATTAAAACATAAATCCATCCAGTTGCCTACTGATATCTCTCGGCTAAAAAATATTCACTACAATTAAAGCAATGAATGCGGGGATGGCCTGAATGTAAATAATCTTCTTGCTGGCGGTCAAACCCCCATAGATGCCAGCGATCAGCACACAGCCCAAAAAGAAATTGGCAATCGCGAGTGCATAGCTTGCAGGCGCCAGTAATGACCAGAATAAACCGGCTGCAAGAAAGCCATTATATAATCCCTGATTTTGTGCCATCACTTTGGTGAGCTGTGCTTTTTCCAGACTATTGCCAAAGGCTTTTAAGCCATAGGGTTTGTCCCACAAAAACATTTCCAGCACGAGAATATAGACGTGTAATAAGGCGATAAGTCCAATGAGCAGTTGTCCAAACATCTGATTATCCTTTTTATAATGACGACATAGCGAATGAAACCAGCCTCACGGCTGGCAGTGATGATTTAACTTAGGGCTTCAACAAGACTTTACCTTGACGAGCACCTTGGGTTGCCTTGAGTGCAGCCGTTTTGATTTCATCAAAGCTAAATACACCTTCAACAGGTAGAACCAGTTTCTTTTGCGCTGCCAGTGTCAGAAGTTCTACAAACAATGCCTTTTTACGCTCTGCTGGCATTTCTTTACTCACCACACTGGCCCAGAAACCTTTTACCGTCGCCTGTTTAAAAATCAGATCACCCGATGAAATCTGCATGGTTTCGCCTGTCATGCTACCAAATGAAACCAATAGGCTATTTTCACTCAGCAGATTCAACATTTCACCACTGGCACTGCCACCAATTGAATCCACTCCTGCAATTAAAGGCTGATCGGCATGGAGGGCTTTGACTTGCACTTTCCAATCTTCCTGATCCGTTGCCACCACATGCTGGATGCCGAGGGCCTGCATTTCGGCAATTGCATCGCTACGGCGCACCAGATTAATGACTTGCAGACCACGCGCCTGAGCGATCATGGCAACCGTTTTTCCCACCGCACCGTTGGCGGTGTTCTGGATCAGCCATTGACCCGGCTGTACATTAACAAAATCCAGCAGCATCAAGGCACTGATCGGCATACCAATCAATTGAGCCGCTGTTTCATTATCAATGGCATCATTTAAGGGAATGATAGCCTGTGCAGGTGCAATAAAATATTCTGCCCAGCTACCATGCACACCAGCAATTGCCACGCGTTGTCCTAATTTACTTTGATCAACGCCTTCACCTACCGCATCAACCATACCGACCGCTTCACTACCGCCTATGGCAGGAAGGGTTGGCTTATAGCCATAGCTGCCACGTACAGTCCAGACATCATGATTATGCATGGGAGACAGGATGGTTTTAATACGAACTTCACCCGCTTTTGGCTCAGGCTGTGGCATTTCTGCCAGCTGTAACACCTCGGCAGGTTCACCAAAACTGTGATGGATAATACTTTGCATTTTTTATTCCTTAATCGGTTGTAACAGCTGTTGTGTGGTTTCCAGAGCCAGATGTAGCGGTGCTTTGTCTTGGGCTAATTTGGTCATCAGGGCCGCACCCAGCCATAACTGATACATCACCTGAGCCGTTTTAAATGGATCCAGATGCATTGGAATGGAGCCTTGTTGTTGCCCTTCTTGTAGTAGCAAGGCCACACGTTGTGTCAGCCGATGCACACCAAGATTGAGAATTTCACGCATGTCTTCAGATAAATCGGCCACCTCTGCACCTAATTTCACAATCAGGCAATTCTCGGCCCAGCTGCCATACACAGGATCATCAATCCAGGCCTGCCATAACGCCATCAAACGCGCATAGGCATCTGCTTCTGTCTGTTGCCAAAGCTGCTCGACCCGGACTTTGTAATCTGCCATGTACTGTTCCAGCAAGGCACAGCCGAAGGCTTCTTTAGAAGCAAAATAATGGTAGAACGACCCTTTCGGAACAGCACAGGTCTTGAGAATTTCTTGCAAGCCCACCCCGACAAAACCTTTACGCAACACCAGTTCAAAACTGGTATCGAGAATATGTTGTCGCGTGGCTTCACTTTTAATTGATCGTTTCATCAGCACACTATAAATTAATATTAGACCAGTCGTCTAGTAATTTGTATATTTTTATTCCTTCCGTGTTGATAAGTCGTAATTTGGCCTAGGGAAAGCTCAAAATACGAGGCATATTACCCACAATAAATGTGAACCAGTTCATTAACCGTCACAATTTGTCGTTTTAATTATTTTTATAACACTTGAACAATTTTAAATCGTTATCATATACATGTTTTCATGTTCAGCTTATTGAGATGTATTTATGAGTCAAAGTCATATCCGTATTCGAGGCGCACGTACCCATAATTTAAAAAACGTGTCGCTCGATATTCCACGTGACAAGTTTGTGGTGATTACGGGACTTTCTGGCTCAGGAAAATCATCCTTGGCCTTTGATACCTTGTATGCCGAAGGCCAGCGCCGTTATGTCGAATCGCTATCGGCCTATGCACGCCAGTTCCTGTCACAAATGGAAAAGCCGGAAGTCGATTCGATTGAAGGTTTATCGCCTGCGATTGCCATTGAGCAGAAGTCGACCAGTCATAACCCACGTTCGACCGTGGGGACCATTACCGAAATTTACGACTATTTGCGTTTACTCTACGCGCGTGTCGGTACGCCTTACTGCCCTGAACATGACCTACCGATGGTGGCCCAAACCATTTCGGAAATGGTCGATGTAGTCAAGAGTCTGGAAGAAGGCACCGCATTGATGCTGCTTGCACCTGTAGTACGGGAGCGTAAAGGTGAGTACACCCAACTGTTTGAACAGTTACAGGGGCAAGGTTTTGTTCGTGCCCGTGTTGATGGGGAAATCATTGATATCGATACCCCACCCGAGCTGGACAAAAAGAAAAAGCACACCATTGAAGTGGTGGTGGACCGCTTTAAAGTACGTGATGACCTGGGTAACCGGATTGCAGAATCGTTTGAAACTGCACTACGTCTAGGCGGCGATATTGCGGTGTTATCCTGGATGAATGGTGAACATCCGGAACGTGTGTTCTCGGCCAAGCACTCTTGTCCTGAGTGTGATCGTGCCGTGGCTGAACTTGAACCACGCCTGTTCTCATTCAACAACCCATTCGGCGCCTGCCCTGTCTGTGACGGTTTGGGAACACGTAGTCATTTCAGTGCAGATAAACTGATTCCAAATGCTGAGGTTTCGATAAGCCAGGGTGCAATTCGTGGCTGGGACAGACAGCGTCCGTATTACTACACCATGCTGCAAAAAGTCGCGGATCATTTTGGTATCGATCTGGATGAGCCTTGGAACAAACTCGATAAAGATACGCAAAAGAAATTCCTGCAAGGTACAGGCAAAGAGAAAATCGACCTGAGTTATATTGATGAACGTGGTCGTAAGCATACCCGTGTACAAGCCTTTGAAGGGATTTTGCCGCATCTGGAACGTCGCTACCGCGAGACGGAATCGAATTATGTCCGTGATGATCTGGCGCAATACTTGTCGAATGCCGCGTGTGATGCTTGTGGCGGTTCACGTTTGAATGAAATTTCCCGCCATGTTCGGGTCAAGGACAAGACCATTGCCCAGATCACCAAGATGTCGATTGGTGATGCGGAAAATTATTATCAGGACCTCAATCTTGAAGGTGCCAAAGGTGAAATCGCCGATAAAATCTTTAAAGAGATTCGTGAGCGTTTACACTTCTTAGTCAGCGTTGGCCTGAATTATTTGAGTTTGGCTCGTTCAGCCGAAACCCTTTCAGGCGGTGAAGCCCAACGTATCCGTCTGGCGTCACAGATCGGTGCCGGTCTCATGGGCGTAATGTATGTGCTGGATGAACCGTCAATTGGTCTGCATCAACGTGACAATGATCGCTTACTACAAACCCTGATTCGCCTACGTGATTTGGGGAATACCGTACTGGTGGTTGAGCATGATGAAGATGCCATCCGTGCCGCTGATCATATTATTGATATTGGTCCAGGTGCAGGGATTCATGGCGGTGCCGTAATTGCCGAAGGAACTTATCAAGAACTGGCAGATCATGCCGACTCACTGACAGGTCAATATCTGTCAGGTAAGTTGAAAATTGAAGTACCGAAACAACGTACCCAGTCTCCTCGTCCGGATGAAGTGATTAAGCTGTCTGGTGCCAGCGGACATAACTTGCAGAATGTTGATCTGACCATTCCATTAGGCATCATGACCTGTGTCACAGGGGTGTCTGGTTCGGGTAAATCAACATTAATTAACCGGACTTTATTGCCGTTAGCAGCGACGCAACTGAATGGCGCAACCACGCTAACTGCCGAGAAGTTTGACTCGATTGATGGTTTACAACATTTAGATAAAGTGGTGGATATCGATCAGAGTCCAATTGGGCGTACCCCTCGTTCCAACCCTGCCACCTATACCGGTTTATTCACGCCAATCCGTGAGTTATTTGCGCAAACACCTGAAGCCAAAGCACGTGGTTATAGCGCAGGTCGTTTCTCCTTTAACGTGAAAGGTGGTCGTTGTGAAGCCTGTGAAGGCGATGGCATGATCAAGGTGGCGATGCACTTCCTGCCGGATATGTATGTGCCTTGTGATGCCTGTCATGGCAAGCGTTATAACCGTGAGACTTTAGAAGTCGGTTATAAAGGCAAGAACATTTCTGATGTCTTGGAAATGACTGTGGAAGATGCAGCCGAGTTCTTTAGTGCCATTCCGGTGATTCATCGTCGTTTAGATACTTTGACTCAGGTGGGCTTGGGCTATATCCGTTTGGGTCAGGCTGCCACTACCCTTTCTGGCGGTGAAGCGCAGCGGGTGAAGCTGGCACGTGAGTTGGCAAAACGTGATACAGGTCGAACCTTATATATCTTGGATGAACCAACTACAGGTCTGCATTTCCATGATATTGCAAAGTTACTCGACATCTTGTACGAGCTACGCAATAAGGGGAATACCATTGTGGTGATTGAGCATAATCTGGATGTGATCAAGACCGCTGACTGGGTGATTGACTTAGGCCCTGAAGGTGGTTCTGGTGGTGGTCAAATCATTGCCGAAGGTACACCTGAACAGGTCGCCGAGGTTGAGATTTCACATACAGGGCGTTTCTTGAAACCGATGTTGAAATAATTTATCCGTTAACCCTAGACTTCGCATTAAAAGGAAGACTTCCCCTCTTTTCAAAAGAGGGGCTAGGGGAGATTTTTAGATTGAATAAAAAGAAAATTTTTATAATTTTGAGGTAAATAATGCGATTCTCAGAAAGATATGGATATAAACCTATTCGAGAAATAATTCAAAAAGAGTCAATTGATCAAGAACTCAGAAATGCTTTATGGTCTCTGTATGACAGAATAATTTTTTCTAATTTTAACAATGTAGTCCAGCCTGGGAGCTCCAGTATTTTGGGAAGCAATTTAGAAGGCTTTTTCCTTAATATTTATATGAACCTTTTTCATAAACCTACCGATGAAATACCATTTGGGAGAAGTGAAGGTATATCAGCATTAAAAAAATATTTTATGATGTGCCAATGGTATGAAGTTTATGATTTTATTGAGGTTACGTTAGACAACTATCCTAATATCAGATATAGCTCAGATTCATTTTCTAACTCAGTTAATCTTTGCCTCGAAAAATATTTATCAGCTTATCGCTTATCAAACGGTAATATACTTGAAATTACAAGTGAACAAGAAATACAGTCTATTGAACAAGCATTAGAAAATACTAACCAATATTCAGGTGTTCAACTGCATTTAAATCAGGCATTAAAACTCATGTCAGATAGACAAAACCCTGACTATAGAAACTCAATTAAAGAATCCATTAGTGCTGTCGAATCAATTTGTAAAATTATCACGCAAGATGATAAAGCGACTTTGGGTAAAGCACTAAAAATCATTGAGGAAAAATATAGCTTACATGCTGCCCTAAAAAGTAGTTTAAGCCAACTTTATGGTTATGCCTCGGATGGAGATGGTATACGACATGCGATGCTAGAAGAATCGATTTTATCTTATATCGATGCTAAGTTCATGCTAGTTTCTTGTACAAACTTCATAAACTATTTAATTGAGAAGACAAAATAGGTTGGGGGTAAGAGAGTTTACCCCTCCACCACATTCTTCCCTTTTGCCTTGGCTTTTAATAAAGACTGATCGGCTTTTTCTAACAGCGCTAACCAGCTATTTGCCCCAATCGCAACACCAATACTCACCGAAACCCGAATCTCGTCGGCCATACCCGAAAGCAGAATACCTTGCCCTGCAACCCCTTCACGAATATTTTCCGCAATCGCTTTAGCAGCATCCATCTGAATATTTTCCAGCACAATAAGAAACTCATCACCGCCATAACGTACGATCAGGTCAGAGGTCCGCACATGCCGTTTAAGCTGATCCGCAATCATGCTGATTACCTGATCTCCAACAATATGCCCGTACTGGTCATTCACAAACTTAAAGTTATCAATATCAATGGCAATCACACAGGTATGCGCCAAACCCTCAGCTTTGTCCTCAAGTGCAGCTATATACTCCTCTAAGGCCAAACGGTTCGCCACACCTGTCAGTACATCAGAGTTCGCGATCTGCTTGAGTTGCAACTCCATGCTGTCGCGTTGTTTCAGCATCCCTCTGAGTTTATCGATGGCTTCAAATAATGAAAAAAACTCTTCCTTGTTTTTGCGCATTTGAGTCAGTTCATCCGAGCTACCGGAAAGACGCAGAATCATATTGCGTGCATTGATCAACGGACCAAACACCCTGCGCTTGGCATAAATCATGGTAAAGATGGCAATCAGTAACGATAAACTGGAAATACACAGGGTAAAGATAAATTGCAGTTTTGCACGCCGGTTTTGTTCGTCTGCAACCGCAATACTGTCGTCCAGAATATAGTTTTGCAAATCCATGACCGTGGTAAATTTACCCACCATCTGATCGGTCAATTCGTTCGCGGTAATAAAGTAGGCCTGATGATTTTTACTTTCATCCAGTAACTGCGAAATAATAGGCAGGCCTTTATCCAGAAACTCTGTTTTTACCCGTAAATATAAACGGACATATTCAGTTGATTTGGACTGTTCAGGCTGAATGGTATCCACCAGCCCCCATAGATAAATGGCTTGATGCTGGGTCTGTAAGGAGCGCGCCCGATTCTCATCGGAAATTTTCTCGTCAAAGGTCACAGGCGCCATAATATTGGAAGCGACTCGCCCGGCCTGATCCCGCATATCTGTTAAAATCAGGATTGAAGTAAAGTAGTTCGACATTTTACTGTTTTTACTTTCAGACAAGACCATTAACCATTTGAGCAACTCTCGGCTTTCATCCCAGACATCAAACATAGACAGGATGGCGCGATCAAACTGGATCGAGGTGCGCTGAGGCGTTGGAGTATTTGCATAAGCATCGACCGTGCTACGCGCCTGCGCCAGTTTGGTCTTGAGGTCGGTATCCAAATCTTCGGCAATCATGCCAAAACCATTTCGTTTTAAAGTCTCAATGGTTTGTTCTATCTGCAGATCGACGACCTTACGGTATTGTTGTAAGTCCTGACGGTTTTTGGCCAGATCCTGCGGCTGACTCGACATGACTTTATTGGATGGAGCACGTTCCCGTGAAATTTTATTGGCAGTTTTCACCAGGCTACGCAGGCTAATGATCTCGATTAAGGTTTTATTTGTTCTTATATATTCTTGATAACTATTAATAATAAGCGGAATAGACAAATAGGAGATAGAAAAAATAATAACAAGCATGCAGAGAAACAGGCGCCGACTAATTTGCTCAGAACGTAATTTCGAGCTTTTCAAGTGTTGCCCCATTAACACACCTTACACTTTTTCAAAAAATGATCTCGATTGCATTTTCAACAGTGCATAATTTTACCTGAATTTGAAAACCCAGAACCATGATTAAATAAGCTTTTTAGTTAAAAGTACCAAGGTGTGATGAATCTTTGAATATCAATTCTCTGATTTAATCAACTTATCGAGAATAATTTTTATTTAATCATGTTGTATATAATTTCACTATATTTATAAATCATCTAAATATACTACTCCTTTATATTTATATTGCATAAGAGCAATCATATTTACAGCAAACTTTTCTGAATGACCTTATCCAGAATAATTTTGGAATTAATACTCATTATCCCTTTAATTTTATTCAGTTTATTTATTATAAACTGTGAAAATTCATTTAAGTCTCTGGCTGCAACATGTAATACATAATTGGAATCCCCCGTAATCACATAGGCATTAATCACTTCTTCACATTGATCAATCTGCTCAAGAAAAAATTTATGATCTGTTTCAGTGAGCTGCACAAGTTTTATTTCAACAATGGCCTCAATTTTAATCCCCAATTTCTCGTAATTAATTTTCGCCTGATATTTTTCAATAATGCCATGGCTTTCCATAATCTTGACCCGACGGTGACAGGCCGAGGGAGAGAGATTGACCAAGTCTGCTAATTCCTGATTGCTGAGGCGCGCATCTCTTTGCAAAAAGTTAATAATTTTGAGGTCAATTGCATCAATATTCATCTTCGTCAATTCTTCTAATAATTTAGCTATATTTGAAATCATATCCGAAAAACTGACTTTTTTTGCTGTTTTTATCGAATAAATCATAAAAAAACAACTGATAAAATCTAAAGATAAAATTTCAAAAATCAGGGATAGAAGCATCATGATTAGCTATCAACAATGTCTTGACTGGGATCAGCAAGATCAACTCAAAGTCTTTAAGGACGAATTCGCCTTACCTGAGAACGTCATTTATCTGGATGGGAATTCATTAGGGGCAAGACCCAAAAATTCGTTGAACTATGCACAATATATTATTCAGCAACAGTGGGGAGAAGACCTAATCAATAGCTGGAATAAGGCAGACTGGTGGGGACTTCCGACCCGTTTAGGTGATAAGGTCGGTCAACTTATTGGCGCAAAGACCGGTGAAACCGTTATTTCGGACTCGACCACTTTAAATTTGTTTAAAGTCCTTTCTGCCGCAGTCAAGATTCAGGCCGCACAATTCCCACAACGCAAAATTATTGTGGCGGAAAAAGATGCCTTTCCAACCGATATTTATATTATTGAAGGTTTTATTGACCTGATCAATCAAGGCTATCAGGTTGAATTGATTGAAGGTGCCGAGGAGTTAGAACAGGTTCTGGAGAAAGATGTTGCCGTTGTGGTGTTATCACATGTCAATTATCGCACCGGCTACTTCTATGACATGTCCACCATCAACCAGCGCATCCATGCAAAAAAGGCCTTAATCATCTGGGATTTATGTCACTCTGTCGGTGCCGTGCCGATGGATCTCAATCAAACCAGCACTGACTTTGCCATCGGTTGTACCTATAAATATCTGAATGGTGGTCCGGGTTCGCCTGCATTGCTGTGGGTGAATCCCAAACATCGTGATCAATTCTGGCAACCTCTTTCCGGCTGGTGGGGGCATAAAAAACCCTTTGATATGGCTCAACATTATGAACCAGCCAACAATATCCGTCGCTATCTATGTGGTACCCAGCCAATTATCTCGATGAGTCTGATTGAATGTGGGGTAGATATTTTCCTGAAAACCGATATGCAAAAAATTCGTGAAAAATCCCTTCAGTTAACCGATTTGTTGATGGCATTGATCGAACAGGAGTGCTCAGAATTTGGTTTTGAGCTGATCACACCACAAGATCATCAATACCGTGGCAGTCATGTCAGCTACCAGCATCCCCATGGTTATGAAATTATTCAGGCACTAATCGCCCGTGGCGTGATCGGAGACTACCGCGAACCTGAAGTTCTACGCTTTGGCATCACCCCGCTCTATCTGGGCTTTGAAGATATCTGGCATGCCGTGCAGCATCTCAAGGCAATTATGCAGCAACAAGAATGGAAGAATGAACGCTACCTGGTAAGAAGTGAAGTGACCTGATCTGACACTTTCAGATTGAAGTTCTGGCAAGGAGACGCCAATGGATAATTTTAACAAGATTCAAGCACGTGAAGCAGGTTTACATAAGAAACTCTCCGCCAACCAAATGGCCATGATTGCCATTGGCGGAGCAATTGGCACCGGGCTATTTATGGGCAGTAAATTTGCAATTAGTTTTGCTGGCCCAGCCGTAATTCTCAGTTATGCGATTGGCGGCCTGATTGCCTTTGCACTGATGGCCTGTTTAGCGGAAATGACCGTGCAACATCCGACTTCCGGATCATTTGGTGCCTATGCCGAGCACTATCTCAATCCCATGGCTGGTTTTCTGGTTCGCTATAGTTATTGGGCCTGTATTGTGCTCGCAGTCGGCACAGAAATCACGGCGGTTGCCGAGTATATGAAAATGTGGTTTCCACAACTACCCGCCTGGATCTGGATCGTCTTCTTTTCTGGCACCTTACTCGCAGTCAATGCCTATAGTGTCAAGGCATTTGGACTGGTGGAATACTGGTTTTCTACCATCAAGGTCTTTGCCATTATTGTCTTCATTCTGCTAGCGATCGGTATTCTTACCCAAAATACCCAACAAAGTAGCCATGTGATGGGGAATCTAACCAGTCACGGCGGCTTTTTTCCAAACGGGTTTAGCGGAGTCTGGATGGGTGTGATTATTTCTATTTTCAGCTATCTGAGTATTGAAATGATCGCTGTTGCAGCAGGCGAAGCGGCAAATCCTGAACAAGCAGTCAAGTATGCATTTAAGAGTACTGCCCTGCGCCTGATTCTATTCTATCTGCTGTCCTTGTCTTTGATTGTTGCCTTGGTGCCATGGACTGAACTGATCGGACAGAATGCAACCAGTCCTTTCGTCACTGTCATGCGCATTGTCGGTATCCCTTATGCAGATAGTATTTTGAACTTTATCGTTATTGTGGCGGCACTTTCGGCCATGAATAGTATGCTGTATATTTCAACCCGCATGCTATTTAGCCTTTCGCGGGCAGGCGATGCCCCGCGATTGTTTGGTAAAATCCGTCCGAATGGCGTACCAATCAATGCCCTGTTTCTCTCTGCAATGGGGATTGCCGTCGCCAGTGTAGTTTATACCCTTGATCCCGCCTCAGCCTTTCCCATCATGATTGCGCTCTCCATGTTTGGCGCTTTATTTACCTGGGGCAGTATTTTCGTCACGCATATCTTTTTTAGAAGAAACATGGCCAAGAATGGCAGAACATTAAAATTCAAGATCCCGGCCAGTCAACTGATTTCATGGCTCGGTTTATTCAGTATTCTGAGTATTACGCTCACCACCTGGTTTACACAGGAATTTAAATCCACCCTGCAGTTTGGTCTCCCGTTTATTGGGGTGCTCCTGTTTTTTTATACGCTGAAACATAGGGCAAAAAAACGCGATCTCGCCTTAAAAACTGAAGTGTCCGAGTAGAAAATCATGCAGCTTTATGACAATTCTCGCACAGTAGCTAATGAGGCAGAGATTTTGGCTGCCTTCCAGCAGCGCAGTAGGCTGGCCTATCAACATTTTCCTTGCCTTCAGGAAATCCGATATGCCGAAGCTCCACGATCAACCCTCGATGTCTTCCCCTTGGCGCAGGCGACAACAACGCTGGTCTTTATTTATGGCGGCTATTGGCAATGGTGTGATAAGTCAGATTTTGCCTTTATCGCCACAGATGTACTGGCCAAAGGCATGCAGTGTGTATTGGTCGAATATGAGCTTGCGCCACAAAGCACGATGGCCGAAATCGTCGCACAGGTTAAGCAGGCACTCGACTTTATCCAGCAGCAGCCCTGGATTACGCAGCACGTGCTACTTGTCGGTCATTCCGCAGGTGCGCATTTGGCAGCGCTCTGGATGCAGCATGAGATAGTGACTGAAGCCGTCCTGCTCAGTGGTATTTATGATTTGAGACCGATCCAGCAAACACATCTGAATACGGCATTGAATTTAACAGAACAGGACATTCTTCAATATAGTCCGCTATTACGACAGCATGCTATTTCAAAGCCTTACAGTATTTACTGTGGCGAGCAGGAGCTGGACGAATTAATTTTACAAAGCCAAAATTATTTTCAGCACAGGTCTGGATTAGATCAAGCACAGGTCAGCTTTAAATTACTCGACAAGACCAATCACTACACGATTCTGGATGAATATTTTCAGCACTTATTAAAACCAAAAACTTAAATTGATACATGGATGTTATAACAATGGTTAAGTTTAAACTTCAGTACCAGTGGCTTTTTATTGCTTTAAATTTATTAATTTCACCGCTTAGCCAAGCTGAAATCGAGCTGCTCAAACAAGAGCATATCTTGTCCGATCATGATCAGTTGAGATTGACCAGTAAAGGTAGCATGCGACTACAGGCACTTAATTTTGATCACTACGATGCATCGAATACAGGGCAGAAATATCGCAGAAATGGCTATAGTTCGACGAGCCGTATCTACGTCAATGCGGATTATAAAATCAATGATCAGTTCAACCTGATTGCAGGTTATCAAAACTTTATTAATCCTGCCAAAATTCTGGATTGGCAAGGACATTATCAGAAAAATGACCAGAGCCTAAGCACAGAACAAGCCTACTTGGGAATCACAAATCCACATTATGGCACTTTAAAATATGGAAAGATTTATAGTGTTTATTACGATGTGGTCGGCAGCAAAACCGACCTTTGGGACTATAGCACACTGGCCCAGCCTCAAACCTGGAGTCCTTTTGCATATCATGATGGTACTCAGGCAGCGGCGAAAACTTTAAGATATGAGAACAAAATCAACAACATTGATGTATATGCGTCTTATTTATTTAAAGACCATACGACGCTCGGGCCGGTCCGTTATCAACGGCAATCCGGACAGGAAATTGCTGTAGATATTCATTTAAATAAAAACCTAAGCTGGGCCATCTCGGGAAAATATAATCAGGCCCAGCTTCAGTCTGATCTTGAAACAGATCGCTTTTCCCAAACTTTACTTGCTTCTGCCCTGTTTTATTTTGACGGAACCTGGATGCTCTCCGCTGGAGGAGGCTGGTATAAAAACCTTCTTCCTAATTTTGAATTTTCAGCCCATTCCGATTCACTAGAAAAATTTTTAAATACGGAAGCTTATGGACTTGAATACTATGCAGGACATAATTTCGATATTGGCCATGATGGAATCAAATACATTCAGCCTTATGTCATGGGTAATTATTTGAAATATAGCAGTGGCTATAATTTCTCACGTCAGGATCATGGTGTTGGTGTGGCATTGCGCTTTAGCCATGGACTGGGTTTGGATTATGAACGTCTTTTTACCCGAGATACCAGTCATACACCGGATATGCATTTATTTAGATTGCGCTATGAATGGTAATCTCATTCAAAATCGGGGCATAAAAAATATCGCTTATATAGACTCAATGAGACATATGCCTTTCATCACTTAATCTCCATCTTGCTTTAAACGTCTACACCTAACTTAGTTTCCCCTAGCCTTTGCAATGACAAAGGCTTTGTGATTCTCAATCGAAAAACCCTATCTTAAAAATAAAAATTATCAATTTCACAAATCACTTTCTAAAGAACATAATTTAATCAAGCAGAGAAATTCTTTTATTAGCCAGAAACCCTCAAGGATGTTTTTCTCCCCAATGTAAAACATCCTTTTTCGAACCCAGCTTGATCTTAAAAGCTGGGTCTTTTTTTAAATATTATTGGGGCAATAGACCCAGTTGTTGTAAAGCCTGATACACAATAGCTTTACGTGCTTCTGCATGTGCTGCCTTTTTCATTTCCATATTCAGTGAAAATGCAGTGACCTGACCATTGGGTTGTTCTACCCAACCTGTCCACCATCCCACCTGAGGTTTTACATCCATGCCCCATCCACTTTTGGCATAGATTTTGGTGCCCTGAATATCTTCAATCAGCAACATATCTTTAACTTGTTGCTGGGTTGATGAGTCAAATGCAAGTTGTTTTTTCGCCAAGGCATAGGCAAATTTTACTTCCTCCACAGGGGTAATTTCTAAAGGCCCCACTAACCAGAAATTATCCACTTGCGTTCCAATCGACTGATTGCCATACCCGACCCGTTTTACTTCACTGGCCATTAATTCCAGACCAATACGGCGTGCCAGTTCCTGATACACAGGTACAGCCGAAGCCTGCATGGCTTCTGCCAGGGTTAAATCTTTTTCCCAGCTGGTAAATGCCCGCTTCTGTCCATCCCATTTAAATACTTCATTTGGTGAAGTCTTATGATGCTGGATACCAATCAAGGCATTCAGCATTTTAAAGGTGGAAGCCGGAATATAACGCTGATCGGCCCGGTTAAGCGCATTGCCATATTTTTGAATAGCTTTGCCATCATAGGTGACCAGTACACCGGAGGTCTGGATATTTTCAAATGCAGTTGCGATCTGATCTTCAGTCTGTTTCTGTGTGACTAAAGCTTGAACGTGTGGCTGAATATTTTGGCAGCCCAATAATATTATTGAGGGCATCACAACTACAGATAGAGCGAGTAATTTTAATTTTTTCGGCATGACTATAAAATTGAACAACACAGAAATAACCTATGACTATAAGCTTTTTCATGTATCTATACTGTAGCGTTATTTATTAGGCAAAATGGGCCATTGCAGACAAAAAAAAGCTCAGCCTTGGGGAAAGCCGAGCTAGTAAAACATTGATGTTTAGAACATCAGAATGCTCAAGAAAATGTTATGAGATATTAAAATGCAAATTAGATACCTCTTGTTAATTATTATGTGAATTGCTTCTCGAAAAGTAAAGTTGATTAAATAGATCGGAATTAAATTTCCAATCGTTTTTGCTAATTGGTTATTAAAAATCAGATTTATGCGCTATTTTCGGTTATATTAACCCAACTTGAAAAAACGCAATTTTTTGCCTACCGTTTCGCATAATATCGAAATAAGGTTATTTCAGCTCACGCTTTTAATTACCTTTTTATGACAAAATAAAGCCTCAACTTAACGAAAAAAACGATTATAATAATCGAACAAACCAATCAAACTATTTATTTACGACATACCTATTACATTCTATAAAAACTCAAAATATAAGCTTATCTCCTTGTTAGTTATATACTTTATAAATGGTTGACAACAATTCAATTAAATGTTCACTTTTTAAACGATCGCAAGCCACATTTTGAACGTTTATCGGAAGGCCGAATTTATTACATTGACTTCATAAATTGTTACAATACAATGGCTGCAAATTTACTCTTTCTTGTTTTAAAGCTGGAAATCATTATGAAAAAACTCGGTTTAGCCACTGCTCTAGTTTTAGCCATGACCGGTGCTCATGCATACCAAGTCGAAGTTCAAGGTCAATCTGAATATGTAGATACAACTGCAAATGATAAAGACTTTACTGGTGCTGCTAAAGGTACTTACTACTTCAAAAATGTAGATGCGTCTAAAGGTCCTTTAGCTGAAGCGGCTTTCTTAAACCAAGCTTCGAATGTTTCTGCTGCATATAACTTTGCAAAAGTAAGTGGCGATGAAATCGAAACTGTTAAGAACAACTCTTTCGGTGCGAAAGGTGAAGTTTACCTTCCTACTCCTTATGTACCTGCTTACGCAAGCGCTGCATATAGCCACTCTCAAACTAAGTTTGAAGACGAAAAAGACAATGGCGACCGCTATTCTGTAGAACTTGGTGCTATGGTTTTACCTAACTTCTTGGTTGCTGTAGGTTATACTCGCGTTGCTGACCAAATTGCTTTAGATGCAAACAAAGCTCTTGAAAATGGCGTATTCAGCGCTGTTGCTGATGCAGCAACAATTGGTGATAAACAAGACGTTGTAACTGCACGTACTAAATACGTTGGTAACATCGACGGTACAAACATGGCTGTAGGTTTTGAAACTGGTCTTGTATACGGCGATAACCAAGCTTACGGTTTAAAAACTGATCTTTATTTAACACCTAAGTTAAGCGTTGGTGCTTCATATGCAGAAGCAAACTTTAGCAAAAACCCAACAAATGAAGACTTCCGTCAAATCAAGTCTGCTTGGGGTACAAACGTAAATTACTTCATCACTCCAGCAATTGCTGTTGGTGCTAGCTACGTAAATGCTAATGCTAAACATGCTGACGCTGATTTAGGTGATACGCAAACTGTTGGCGTAAACGCGAAGTTCCGTTTCTAATATTGGATTGTGGTTCTAGTAATAGAACAATAAATTCATAATAAAAAACCAGTTCTTATGAACTGGTTTTTTATTTTTTGTTATTTAATAAAATGAGAATCTGGATTCTCATTTCAACAGCTTACATTTTTTTATCTTCAATATTTAAAGCACTGATTGCCAAGACAGCCTGAGTACGGTTCTGTACACCCAATTTACGGAAAATGGCCGTGACATGTGCTTTAATGGTTGCTTCAGAGACTTCCAGTTCATAAGCAATCTGCTTATTCAATAAACCTTCTGCCACCATCATCAACACACGGAACTGCTGTGGTGTCAGTGATTGCAGGCGTTCTGCCAAAGCGGTTTCATCCGCGGCTCTTGGGTCAAAACCGGCATGCGTCGGTAAATTCGGCGGTAACCAGATTTCACCTTCCAGAACGTGTTTAATTGCTTCACCAATATGGCTTGGATGTGAAGATTTCGGAATATAGCCCATGGCGCCATGTGCAATGGCACGCTGGATGATTGACACTTCTTCATGGGCTGAAACGATGATAATCGGAATGGCAGGGTATTGTGCACGCACATATACCAAAGCAGAGAAACCGGAAGCACCCGGTAGATTTAAATCCAGTAACACCAGATCAGGTTCCGCACCATGTTCTAAGCGTGCATAGAATTCATCAACATCAGCCGTCTCCTGAATCTGTGCCTGAGGCAAACTATAACGAACCGCTTGAATCAAGGCATGTCTAAAGAGAGGATGGTCGTCTACAATTAAAATATTCATAAGCGCTTAAGCTGTCTGCAAGTACGTCACTGTACGATGTTTATTTAAATTCAATCCGTCTAAGCCTATTTTCAATTAGCGCTGAGGTCAAGCACAAGCATTGATTTATTTCTTTTTCCCGCAAAATAAATCAAATATTGATATAACCCGTTTAAATCCTAGGCAACTCAAAAAATAGTTTAAAAATTCTGAATAGAAACAGCTGATTAAATCCGGATCATTTTAAATGAAGGCGATTACATCGATATATCTATAAAAAAGATAAGCTTGCAGCATTTCCTTATTTTACAGCCCCTATGCCGATATAGATAAATAAATAGCAATTCGAAATGATCTTTTTAGGCAGTTATTATGTCCAATCGCAATACCGTATCGACTCCCCTGAATATTGTTGCTGTTTCTGGTGGTTTAAATAGTCCATCAAAAACTGAAAGTCTAGTTCAAGCTATTTTAGATGAGCTTTCAGAAGCCATTGATATCAAGGTGCATTTTGTCAAACTCAGTGAAATTGGGCCATTATTGGGCGGCGCCATTTACCGTAATCAATTGCCGCAACGGGTTCAGGATGATCTGGCAGCTGTCGAAGCAGCAGACGCCCTGATTGTCGGTACACCTGTTTATCGTGCCTCATTTACCGGCCTGTTCAAGCACTTCTTTGACTTTGTCGAACAGACTGCACTGGTGGATGTCCCTGTCCTACTGGCTGCGTCAGGAGGCAGTGACCGTCATGCGTTGGTGCTCGAACATCAATTACGTCCTCTCTTTAGCTTTTTTCAGGCACAGACTTTACCGATTGGCGTCTATGCAACAGATCGGGACTTTACCCCTGAATATACGGTCAAAAGTGAACAACTGGCGGATCGGGTTACTCTGGCTGTTGCTCGTGCTTTACCGATTTTGGAATGGGCACCCGCCAAAGGCCAGCGTGCCGCAGCCATCAAAACCAAAACCGAGCAGGCCAATCAAAACCTGGGCATTAATAAACAGATTGAACAGGCAGAGGTCTTGCCTTCCGCTGCTGTACCGAATCTGGATGTGGCTGAATCACGCCTGCATCCCAAGTCTGCAAAGAATTTGACGCACGTCGCATAAGCCATAGTTTATGGAGGGTACAACGATGACAATAACAACATCTGCAATCAAATTTGCCTATTGGGTTCCCAATGTAAGCGGTGGTCTGGTTGTAAGTAATATCGAGCAACGTACCGACTGGAGTTATGATTATAATGTGCGCCTTGCTCAGGCTGCAGAACGAAACGGTTTTGAATATGCGCTGACCCAGATCCGTTTTACCGCGGGATACGGCGCTGAATATCAACATGAATCGGTCAGTTTTAGTCATGCCTTGTTGGCAAAAACTGAAAAGCTCAAAGTCATCGCAGCCATCCTGCCTGGCCCCTGGAAGCCCGTACTTGCAGCTAAACAGCTGGCCACCATTGACTATCTGACCCAAGGTCGGATTGCCATTAATGTAGTCAGCGGCTGGTTCCGTGGGGAATTCGATGCCATTGGTGAACCGTGGCCAGAACATGATCAACGCTATGTACGCTCGGAAGAGTTTATCCGTACTCTCAAAGGCATCTGGACCACAGACAACTATAGTTTTGACGGCAAATATTACCAGTTCCAGAATTACACCCTTAAACCGAAACCACTGCAACAGCCCCATATTGAAGTATTTCAAGGCGGTAGCTCGCGTGCTGCGCGTGATATGGCTGCGCGTGTGTCCGACTGGTATTTTACCAATGGCAACAGTGTTGCAGAAATCAAAAAACAGATTGAGGATGTCCGGACAAAAGCCAAACTGGAAAATCGTCAGGTCAAAATTGGCGTCAATGCATTTATTATCGCCCGTGATACTGAAGAAGAAGCCAAAGCAGTGCTGAATGAGATCATTGCTCAGGCCAATGTTGAAGCCGTCAATGCCTTTGGTGATGCCACACGTGAAGCAGGCGCAGCCGCGCCTGAACGTGAGGGCAACTGGGCCAAATCGACCTTCGATGATCTGGTGCAATATAACGATGGCTTTAAAACCAACCTGATTGGCACACCGCAACAGATTGCAGAACGGATTGTGGCCTTAAAACAGGTGGGCGTTGATCTGGTGCTTTCTGGCTTTCTGCATTTCATTGAGGAAGTCGAATATTTCGGCGAGAAAGTCTTACCCCTGGTTCGTCAACTGGAGCAACAACAGGAGACGCTATTGATCGAAAAATCAGCTTAATCTTAACTAGGAAACAAGAAGAAAAAGAAAAGATAGGGCAAATACTCTCCCCCAAGACTCGGCTTGGGGTCTTTTATTTTAAGTCGTTGCAATTTCCCGCATCACCGTTTCAACCGAATAACGGCACCATTTGGACAACTGCTCAATGAAATCATTCAGCTGCGCAGGATTAAAGTGACTGACAATCATGTAACAGGCATTGCCGAGAATTTTAAAACACTCATCTACCTGCTCATATTGTTTGACCAAGTGCTCAACCTCAATAAAGGCCTGCTGATCATTCATAAACAGTTGAATAAACTGCTTGTGTTCATATTGAAGGGCAATGGTGTAATTTTTAATGATGCCAGCATCCATCAGTTGGGCAATACGTGCCCCCACAGCTTGCCCTGTACGATGCACCCGCTGGCCAATCTGTTTATGGCTTAACCGCGAATCCTGTTTCAGCAGTTCAATAATTTTTAAGTCGATGGGATCAAGTTCAATATTCATTTTTTCATAACGAAAGAAAACCGGCAACAATGCTTTCACCTGAATATAGCCGATTTTTCACGCTTGCCCTACTCTTGTTTTAACTTAACACGGGAAGTAAAAACCATGAAACAAGCCCTGCTGATTATTGATGTGCAAAATGATTATTTTAAACATGGCAAAATGGAACTGGTCAATCCAGACCTAGCACTGGCACAAACCAACAAGCTGGAAGATTATTTTATCCAGCACAATTTACCCATTATTTATATCCAGCATATTAGCCCGGCCACTGCCAGCTTCTTTCAGGAAAATACTGTCGGTGCTGAACTACATCCACAGTTAAAAGTAAACAATCACTCGATTATCGTGGAAAAGCATGTTCCAAATAGCTTTGTAGACACCAATCTACAGGCCATTCTTGAACAGCATGAGGTTGAGCAACTGGTGATTACGGGCATGATGACCCATGTATGTATTGATTCGGGCACACGTGCTGCCAAAGAACTGGGCTATCAACCGATTGTGATTGCAGATGCCACTGCATCCCGTGATCTCGAATATAACGGTAAAACAGTAAAAGCAGCAGATGTCCAAACTGCATTTTTATCGGCACTGAGTTTCTTTGCCACGGTACAAAATACGGCTGATTTTTTAGCAAATCATTAAATAATGCACATAAAAAAGAGCGTTCGATAACGCTCTTCTTCAATTCAATCATGGTTATCGGTTCGGGTACACCGTCGCAATCAAATGATCTACCACAGCTGGTTCTGCCAGTGTTGAGGTATCACCAAGCGTATCCAGTTCATTGGCAGCAATCTTTCTCAAGATACGGCGCATAATTTTACCTGAACGCGTTTTTGGCAAGGCAGGTGCCCAATGTAAGGCATCCGGCGTTGCCACTGGCCCAAGCACTTTACGCACCCAGTTCACCAACTCCTTACGCAGTTCTTCCGATTCTGCAACATCGGCCTGCAAGGTGACGAAGGTACATATGCCCTGTCCCTTGATCTCATGCGGCATGCCGACCACAGCAGCCTCAGCAACCGCTTCATGTGCCACCAGCGCACTCTCGATTTCAGCCGTACCCAGGCGGTGCCCAGAGACGTTAAGCACGTCATCAACACGTCCGGTAATCCAGTAATAGCCATCTTCATCCCGACGCGCGCCATCACCAGTAAAATAACTGCCTTTAAAGGTTGAGAAATAAGCCTCAATAAAGCGTTCCGGATCGCCCCAAATGGTTCGCATCTGGCCCGGCCAAGAATCCTTAATCACCAGATTGCCTTCAGTCGCACCTTCAAGTTCATTGCCTTCACCATCCACCAAGGCAGGTTGTACCCCAAAGAATGGACGTGTCGCCGAACCCGGTTTAAGTGCAGTTGCCCCTGGTAATGGGGAAATCAGGATGCCACCTGTTTCAGTTTGCCACCAGGTATCGACGATTGGACAACGTCCCTCACCGACGATTTCATGGTACCAGTTCCATGCCTCTGGGTTGATCGGCTCCCCGACAGAACCGAGTAAGCGCAAGCTACTGCGATCACTTTCACGCACATAAGCATCACCTTCACGCATCATGGCACGAATTGCAGTGGGTGCAGTATACAGAATGGTGATGTTGTGCTTATCAATCACATGCCCGATACGCGCCCAGGTCGGATATTGCGGAATGCCTTCAAACATCACGGTTGTGGTGGCATTACTGAGCGGACCATAAAGCAGGTAACTGTGTCCGGTGATCCAACCCACATCGGCGGTACACCAATACACGTCATCTTCTTTTAAATCAAAGATTTCTCTAAAGGTACTGTTGACATAAACCAGATAACCGCCGGTGGTATGCAACACACCTTTAGGTTTGCCAGTTGAACCCGAGGTATACAGAATGAATAACGGATCTTCCGCTTTCATGGGCTCAGGTGGACAATGCTCATCCACTTCCATAATGGCAAGGTGATACCAGATATCACGTGCTGCATTAAACTGAATCGAATTACCGGTACGGTGCACCACAATCACATTCTGCACGCTTTCAGTTCCTGCAATCTCTAATGCAGCATCGACATTTTCTTTCAATGGCAGCAACTTGCCGCCACGCATCCCGGCATCGGCAGTAATCACCAGTTTGGCCTGACTGTCTTCAATCCGGCTGGCCAGTGAATCTGGCGAGAAGCCACCGAATACAACACAATGCACGGCACCAATCCGTGCACAGGCCAACATCGCAATTGCGGCTTCTGGTACCATCGGCATATACAGCACCACACGATCGCCTTTGCTGATCCCGTGTTTTTTCAAGACATTGGCAAAGCGGCACACTTCATCATGCAATTCGACAAAAGAAATGATCTTGTGACGTGATGGGTGATCACCTTCCCAGATAATCGCCGGCTTTAATGGATTATCCTTAAGATGGCGGTCCAAACAATTTGCAGAGACATTCAGTTCACCATCTGCAAACCATTCGATTTTAAAATTATCTTGCTGAAAACTGGTATTTTTTACCTGGGTAAACGGTTTGATCCAGTCAATATTTTTTGCTTCTTCTGCCCAAAATGCTTCGGGCTGCTCAATCGATTCCTGATAACGTTTGAAATAGTCTGCTTCCGAGATTCTTGCCGTTTCTTTGAATTTATCAGGCACTGGGTAGATTTCTTTCATAGCTTACTTCCTTGGTCTTTTATTTCATATCCTAGATGCTCTCATCTATTCTTCTGGATATGTTTTGTTCTCTTTAGCAGTATGTGCATCATTTACAAGTGCAAACAATGCGGCTTTGGTCGTAGGAAGGTTATTCTGTTACGACTAGGGGCTGTTAACATTTCACCTTGCAAGCTAAAGCTCTCAATGCATGGCTGAAGTGTCAACAGTCCCTAATTTATTTTCAAAAATTTACTCAAAATAATTTAAATCTGAACTGCTTGTCTATGCTTTTTCTTTTTAAAATAAGTGATTATTTTGATCATTGCAGCAAGCTTAAAAGATTTAATAAACAAAAAAACAGGATCCACCTATGTTCAACCCCGATACCCCGACCTCATCCCCACCACTAAACGACCATCCGCTGTCGCCAAACGGCCGTTTTAATCGCCTGAGCTATATTGGCTGGTACGGATTACTCAGTCTGCTGTGCATGGCTGCTTTTCTTGGCCTGTTTGCATTTACCGGGCTTTTTAGCATGAATCAGGTCAATATTGATGCTGCGATAATGTCGGCCTTTTCAGGCTTTTCGGTCTTTGCCCTGATCGCATTGTGGTTGGTGGCAATGTATTTCCAAATTGTATTCTTGATCCGTCGTTTACATGACCTAAATAAAACAGGCTGGCTCAGCCTGCTGATGCTAGTACCTCTGCTGCAGTTCTTTTTTACCTTATATGTGTTACTGGCACCGGGCACGCCACATCGCAATGACTATGGTGAGGTACGTCCATCACGTGGCTGGGAAAAACTGCTGGCCTGGCTCATGATTCTGGTCACAGTATTGATGATGTTTGGCCTGTTTACTTTTGCTTATTATTTTGCCAGTCCAGACCTGTGGGAAACCCCAACACAAATGATTCAAAATACAACCGATTATTTCTAGAACATAACAAAAGGTAGCGGATAATTAGAGGGATCAGGTCTATGAATTATGCATGCGTATTCGCAAGAAATTCATTATGATTGCTTCCCTCATTGACTCCATCCTTTGCGAAATAGAGATTTTCCTGTGGCGAATGAACAAACAACATTGACTGAAGTGGCAAGAGATACGGGTGAGCTGATTCATCAGGCAGGGACCAAAACCACCCAGACCGTACTCGCTCATACTGAAAAATATCACGATGCCTATACTACGATTGATAAAATCATGGATAGCTTTTGGGAGCGTTTGCCTTATATCGGGATCGCGATTACGGTTTTCGTCATTTTCTGGCTTCTGACCAAATTATTTAAACTGTTTATTCGCAAGACTTTAGAAAATCGCAGCTATACCCGTCAGAATCTGGTGCTGGTCCTGAATCGCGTCGGCAGCACCTTTATTATCTTCTTCGGTTTCCTGATTGCACTGGTCATCGCTATTCCTGGCTTCACCCCCAGCCAACTGATTGGTGCCTTGGGGATTGGTTCGGTTGCGATTGGTTTTGCCTTTAAGGATATTTTCCAGAACTTGCTGTCAGGTATCCTGATTCTGATCAGTGAACCATTCCGTATTGGCGATGATATTGTGGTCAATGGTCTAGAAGGTAATGTCGAAGATATCCAGATCCGCGCGACTTTTTTACGTTCGCCTGATGGCCGCCGTATCGTGATTCCGAATGCAACCGTCTATACCAGCGCGGTCACAGTCAATAATGCCTACCAGCGCCGTCGTTGCGAATTTGTGGTCGGCATTGGCTATGAAGACGATATGCAAAAGGCCAAGCAGATCATTCTGGATATTCTGGATCGCAACCTGAATGTGCTCAGCCAGCCCGGTTTCTCTGTTAATGTCACGGCGCTTGCAGATTTTTCGATTAACCTCACCGTACGCTGGTGGGTCAATACCACTGAAACCTCGACCTCCACCTCAATCAGTGAAATTCAGGAACAGGTAGTCACGGCTTTTGACGAGAAAGGTATCTCTATTCCCTACCCGGTACAGGAAGTCAAAGTCTATCGTGGCGATCAATCTGAACAGGCTGATTCATCAGACAAACAAACGACCTAAAATATTCGATACGGCTGTTTCAGTCCGCAAAATCCGGTTGCCGATGCTCATTGCCTGGCAGCCGTTTTTTTTGAGTAGATCAACCTCATAGGGAATAAATCCACCCTCTGGTCCCACAATCAAGCTACAGCCCTGCTGAATCGCATAAGGCATGTGCTGTTCTGCATAGGGATGCGCCACATAAGCAGGTCGCTCAGCATTGATCCAGGTCGGCAAGACATCCTCAACAAAGGGCTTAAAACGTTTATATAATTGGATCTCGGGTGCAATCGTATCGCCTGCCTGCTCTAGGCCCAGTGTTACATAATCATCCAGCTGTTGTAAAAATGGCGTTTGCCAGTAACTTTTATCCACCCGATAACTATGAATCAGGCTAATCCGTTCAACACCGATCGTCACGGCATCCATAATGATACGACGCAGGACTTTGGGTCGTGGCAAGGCAAGAATCAAATGCACAGGCAACTTTTCCGGTACAGTTTCTAGTTGAACAGGTTTCACCAGAATGCACTGCTCTGAAATTTCCAACACTTCGCTAAGATAACGCGCTCCTTGGCGGATGCCCACTTTTAAGGTATCGCCAATTTTTAAATCAAGATGTTGCCGTAAATGCTGTAATTGACGGGGGGACTTAATTTTCCATGCATCACTACCAGCAATCTGCTCAGGTTCAAGTAAAACGATATTCATGGCAAAGTGGCTTGTGCTAAATAATGATCAAGTAACTGAATATGTTTTTGTAAGGAACCCTGATTGCGTTGTAACACCTGTTGTGCACGTTCAAGCCGTTGCGAGACTTGGGCAGAATTCTCCAGACAACTCAATAACTGCTGTACCACCTGTGCTGCATCCTCACCGATCAGAATCGCTTGTTCAGCCACGAACTCATCTACAATCGTTTGAAAATTAAAGTATCGTGGTCCAATCAAGGTCGGCACATCCAGCACCATTGGCTCTAAGATATTATGTCCGCCACCTGGCTCATTCAGTGAACCACCAACAAAACAGGCTTGACTCAAGCCATACCACAGCCACATTTCGCCCATGCTGTCAGCAAGAAAGACTTGGGTATCCGCCTGAATCGGCTGTTGTAAACTACGGCGTTGCGTTTTCAAATTTAGACGCTGGCAAACTTGAAACACCTCATCAAAGCGTTCCGGATGTCGTGGCACCACGATACAGAGTAAATTCGGATTCGAATTTAAATGCGGTTGCAACTGTTGCAACAGGCTTTGTTCTTCAGGCGCATGAGTACTGGCCAGCGTGATGATCTGACGTCCCGACAATGGCCAATCCTGTTTGAGTTGCCGTGCTTGCGCGACAAAATGTTCCGGCGCGGTAATGTCAAATTTAATATTGCCGACCACCTGACTGTTAGCCTGATCAAATCCCAAGCTGACATAACGTTGTTGCGTAGCCTCATCTTGTGCCAGCATCCAGGTCAACTGTTGCAACATGGGCCGGGTTAAACGACGAACTTTAGCGTAACCTTGGGCTGATTTTTCAGAAAGGCGGGCATTTAATAGAATACAAGGAATCTGCTGTAGTTTGGCTTCGGCAATCAGGTTCGGCCAGATTTCGGTTTCAACCAAAGCCAGTATTTTCGGTTGATAACACTGAAAAAACTGTTTGAGTAAGGGCTTCTGATCAACAGGTAGATACACTGCCTGAAATAAATCTAAATAGGGTGCTTTTTGAAACAGTGATTTTGCCCGTGCCTGCCCGGTCTTGGTGGTATTGGTGACCAAAACGGGGTGGCCTAATTTTAAGTAATGCTCAATTAAAGGCTGGGCGGCATTGGTTTCCCCAACGGATACCGCATGAAACCAGATTGCACCCGTATTTTTGACGGGCTGGAATGGACCAAAACGTTCAAGGCATTCCTGCTGAAACAGTGCATCACTTTCCGCCCGCTGTTTGATTTTCCAACGATATAACGGTTTGAGACAGGTCAGTAGAAAGTTATACCAGAACGGGGTTTGCTGTACTGCGTTTTGCTGCGCCATCCGAGACCATAATTGACAATTTGATTCCCGCTCATTATGCGGAATTTAAATAAAAAACTCATGCAATTTTGGTAAATTACATGAGTCATTTGTAGCATTTAATACGGCTTAAGCTTCTAACTTTTCAAATACCGGATAATCGGTATAGCCTTCCGCACCAGCACCATACAGGGTTTGGGGCTGAAGTGGATTTAAAGGCAAATCATGTTGCAAACGATCCAGCAAATCCGGATTGGCAATATACTGTTTACCGAATGAAACCGCATCCGCCTGACCGGTTGCCAGAATACGTTTCGCAGATTCAGCAGTTAGGCTTTCATTGGCAATCCATACGCCTTTAAATTTAGGGCGTAATTTTGGCATTAAGCTGTCTTCTGCTTCATATTCACGCGTGAAAATAAAGCCAATATTGCGTTGATTCAGTTGCTCAACCACATAACCAAACGTTGCCAATGGATTTTCATCACCCATATCATGGGAATCACCACGTGGTGCAAGATGCACACCAACACGACCCGCACCCCATACTTCAATGAATGCATCGACCACTTGCAATAATAAACGCGCACGGTTTTCAATTGGGCCACCGTATTCATCATCACGTTGGTTGGTGGTGCTTTGCAGGAATTGATCGATCAAATAACCATTAGCAGCATGCAATTCAACCCCATCGAAACCAGCCGCTTTTGCCAGTTCTGCAGAATGTTTATATTGCGCGACAATTTCCTGAATTTCTTCATGCGATAAAGCACGTGGAGTTACAAAAGGACGTTTTGGTCGAAGCAGGCTCACTTCACCTGCAGGCTGAATCGCACTTGGTGCGACAGGCGTATCGCCATCCAGTAAATCTGGATGTGAAATACGTCCAACATGCCAGAGCTGAACCACAATTTTCGAGCCTTGTGCATGCACAGCATCTACAATTTTATGCCATGCCTGAGCCTGTTCTTGTGACCATAAGCCTGGGGTATTGGCATAACCCGCTGCTTTCGGACTGATGACGGTCGCTTCAGTAAGAATTAGGCCCGCATTGGCACGTTGTTGATAATATTCCACCATTAAATCATTCGGAATACGTTGTTCACCACTCCGTGCTCTGGTCAGAGGTGCTAAAACCAGACGGTTTTTAATAGTAAAATCACCTACTTGTAACGCAGAATTTAGTTCAGCCATGATCGCCTCAACTTACACTTATTGATCTAAAGTGTTTGTTTTAAATGTTCGATATATTGCTGAATCAAAGCTTCATTACGGGTGAAATATGACCATTGCCCATATTTTTCGACCTTAATCAGACCTGCCTGTTGCAAGACAGACAAATGATTCGACATGGTCGACTGTGCAACTTTTCCTAAACGTTCGATGTGCCCTGCACATACGCCCCGTTCGAAACTGCCACCACATTCCTGTACCGGTAAAAATTGCTCAGGCTCTTTTAACCATTGCAAAATCTGTCGACGTAATGGATTGGCTAAGGCCTTGCTTATTACATCAATATCCATAGACTCACCACGCTTCTCAACAGGCAAAGCTTTGTTCAGCATCTAAATCCAGTATATCGAAATTTTCAAATATTAATATCCATTTTTTTCGATATTAATATCATGTTTTTTCGATTGACCAGCCGATGCTGAACGAGATTGCCGTTTTAATTGATAAAAACTTATAGACCTTGCTTCAAACTTGCTTCGATAAATTTATCAAGGTCACCATCTAAAACTGCTTTGGTATTAGATGTTTCCACACTGGTACGCAAGTCTTTAATACGTGAATCATCCAGGACATAAGAACGAATCTGGCTGCCCCAGCCAATATCAGATTTCGAATCTTCCAGCGCCTGTGCCGCTTCATTACGTTTGCTCATCTCTAATTCATAGAGTTTGGCACGTAACTGTTTCCAGGCATGGTCACGGTTGGCGTGTTGTGAACGCTGGTTCTGACATGCCACCACAATACCCGTTGGTGCGTGAGTTAAACGGACCGCAGAGTCAGTTTTGTTAATGTGCTGACCGCCTGCACCCGATGCACGGTAAGTATCGGTACGCACATCAGAAGGATTAATATCGATTTCGATATTGTCATCAATCTCAGGTGAAATGAACACCGCCGAGAATGAAGTATGACGGTTATTGTTACTATCAAATGGTGATTTACGCACTAAACGGTGAACACCGCTTTCAGTTCGTAACCAGCCGTAAGCGAACTCGCCATCGACACGAATGGTCGCAGATTTAATCCCTGCCACATCGCCATCCGACACTTCCATCAATTCCGCTTTAAAACCGTGGCGCTCGATCCAGCGCAAGTACATACGCAATAACATCGATGCCCAGTCTTGTGCCTCTGTACCGCCAGAACCTGACTGGATTTCAAGGAAGCAAGGATTTGGATCCATCGGATTGCTAAACATACGGCGGAATTCAAGATTACCTAAAGCCTGTTCAGCACTGTCTAATTCAGTTTGTACATCGACCAGCAGGCTTTCATCATCTGCTTCAACAGCAAGATCAAGCATGGCTTTGGCATCATCGAGCTGTTCTGCAAGACGATCAAATACACCAATAGTATTTTCTAAGCTGCCCTTTTCTTTCGCGATCGCCTGAGCACGACTTTGGTCATTCCAGATCGCAGGGTCTTCTAATTCTCTTAAAACTTCTTCTAAACGCTCAACCTTTAGATCGTAGTCAAAGATACCCCCGTAGTGTTTGGCTACGATCAGATAAATCTTTCAATTGGACTAAATACGGATTAATTTCCACGCGTGTTTTCTCACAATTTTTTCACTTAATCCGCTATTTTAACATAACTGTTTTGGTCGACACAGCACCCTTATTCTGGCTCAATCTGTTGAAGAAAATAATCTCTAAAGTAAGCTGGGCTGCTAAATCAACTATATTTTAGGCCTTAATTTTGATTAAAATTTCTTAACAATTCACTTAAATTAGTCTTTAAAATAGCCAAAAACACAATCTCTACTAAGTTTTAATAATTCAAAACAATTGAAATTTATATTTAAATATCAAAACCTTGCCCTGTCAATTTTACAAGTCCATTACATTTGTACACTCTGCTTACGTTCCTGCGATTGACGCTCCTGTTATTTCAATTAGACTGGTAGTTGTAACAAAACATGTAATTAACATTCATCTGGTTCATTATCTCAAAAGGGGCATAACCATGAAAAAATTAGCAATTGCATCAGCACTATTATCTGCTTTGGCAGTAACAGGCACTGCTCATGCTTATCAAGCTGAAGTTGGTGGTTCTTATAATTATCTTGATCCGGATCACGGCAACAGCGTAAGTAAATTTGGTGTCGATGGAACTTATTATTTCAATCCAGTTCAGACCCGTAATGCACCGCTTGCAGAAGCAGCTTTCTTAAATCGTGCCAGTAATGTTGACGCCCATGTGAATTATGGCGATAACAGTGGGACTAAAGATACACAATATGGTGTAGGTATTGAATACTACGTTCCAAACTCTGATTTCTACCTCAGTGGTGATGTAGGAAGACAGGAACGTGAAATTGACAAAATCAATTACGACCAAAAATTAACGACCTATGCTGCTGAAGTAGGTTATTTACCAGCGCCTGGTTTATTACTTGCTTTAGGTGTGAAAGGTTACGATGAGAAGAATGGTAAAGACGGTGCAGATCCTACCGTTCGTGCGAAATACGTAACACAGGTCGGCGGCAACGATATCAACCTTGAAGCTTATGGCGCTTTTGGTGATCTTGACGAATACCGCGTTAAAGGCGACTACTACCTTGATAAAACTTTAAGCGTAGGTGCTGATTACTACAACAATGACCTAACTGATAAGGATGAATGGGGTATTAATGCCAAGAAATTCTTAAATCAGCAAGTGAGTGTTGAAGGCCGTATTGGTTTCGGCGATAACGATAAAAACTACGGTGTCCGTGCCGCTTATCGTTTCTAATCTCCGTCAGAAACAAAAAATCCGCTCAAATGAGCGGATTTTTTTTATTGTTTTAAATAGGCAATTTGCAGCTGCAGACTGGTATTGCCATTAAAGACATTACGTTCCAGCGTATAGACCAGATCGACATGGCCCAGCATGGGATCAAATTCAAAACGATCTTTGGCATTAAAGGCAATGGCATCGACCGAATGTGGCCCGACCGCCAGTTTCAATTTCAGATGCTGTTCTTTCAACCAGCGATAATCAATGACTTTGAAGCGCCCCTCGAATTGAGGTAATGGAAATTTTTGTCCCCACGGGCCCAGTTGTTCGATCCAGTCCAGTGTTCCCAAATGCAGATCGGCATCGGTCAATTCACCATCGGTCCACAAAGTCGCTTGAAATAAATCCTCATCCATCTCGGCAATCGACTGGGTAAACACGCTTTTAAACGTCTCAAAATGTTCTTTTTTCAGGGTTAAGCCGGCTGCCGCAGCATGACCACCAAAATGGCTGACCAGATGCGGATACTGCTCAGCCACCTGCTCAATGGTATCGCGAATATGAATACCTTCGATCGAACGTGCTGAACCCTTGATATGCACACCATCTTCATCAGGTGCAAACACCAGACTGGGACGATGGAACTGTTCCTTTAAGCGCCCTGCCACAATGCCAATCACCCCTTGATGCCATTGTTCATCAAACATCACCAGTGCAGCCGGTAGATGGGTCGTTTCCAGTTGAATATGTTGCAGCGCTTGCATTGCCTGCTGCTTCATTTCATTTTCCACCTGACGGCGTTCGATATTCAATTGGTTCAACTGTTGCGCCAGCGGATAAGCCGTTGCCATATCGGCGGCCAGCAGGCATTCAATACCGATCCGCATGCTTTCCATCCGTCCCGCTGCGTTAATGCGGGGACCAACAACAAAACCTAAATCTTGTGCGCGCAAGCTGGCAGGATCACGCCCGGCAATATCCAGTAAGGCCAAAATGCCAGCACGACACTGCTGTTGCTGAATCCGCTTTAATCCCGCATCAATCAGGATCCGGTTGTTATAATCCAGTGTCGCCACATCGGCATAGGTGCCCAAAGCCACCAGATCCAGATATTGCGTCACTTTAGCGCTACTTTTCCCTTGCTGAGTGCGTGAACTTGCCAATCTTGCCAGCACATAGAAAGCAACCCCGACACCAGCCAGAGCCTTACTGGGAAAGTCACAGCCCAGCTGGTTCGGATTGACCACCGCTTCGGCAACTGGAGTTGGTTTAGTGGTGAGGTGGTGGTCGGTGATGATCACCTGCATGCCTAGGGCTTGGGCGGTTTCCACCCCTGCATGACTGGAAATACCATTATCCACGGTAATCAAAAGATCAGGCTGATAACTGTGCTGGGCCAACTCGGCAATTGCCGGGGTCAGACCATAGCCGTACTTAAACCGGTCAGGCACCAGATACTCGACCTTGGCACCCATTTCTTGCAAGACCAGCACCATCAAAGCAGTGCTGGTTGCACCATCCGCATCATAATCCCCAACAATCACGATCTGTTTTTGTTGATCAATGGCTTGATCTATCAACTCAACTGCCGTCTCCAGGCCTTTTAAAGCTGGGGGCAATAAATGTTTCAGTTTCAGTTCAAGCTCTTGTTCTGACTGCACGCCCCGTCTGGCCAGAATTTCAGCAATAAAAGCAGGCACGCCCTGAAACTGTTCAGGGCGTGTAAGTAAAGGTCTTTTTTGAATTTGCATCTGCGTCATTTATGGCATCAAACGTTGTAGGGCCCAGCGGTCGTTCTGTTTTTCATAACTTAAACGATCATGTAAGCGATTTGGTCGCCCCTGCCAGAACTCATAATAATCCGCTTCTAAGCGGTAACCGCCCCAGAACTCAGGTTTATCCAGCTCAGCCTGAGCTTGGCTCTGTAATGCTTGAAAGCGTTGTTGCAGCACTTCACGACTCTCAATCACGCCACTTTGTGGTGTACTGATATGCGCTGCAATCTGACTATCACGTGGACGTTTATGGTAATAGTCGGTCGATTCCTGTTCAGAAATTTTGGCCACCTTGCCGCCAATGCGGACCTGACGCTCCAGACTCGGCCAATAGAATAACAATTCAGCATAAGGATTTTCCGCAAGGTCCAATCCTTTCTGACTGTCATAATTGGTATAGAAGTCATAACCCGCTTCTGTGGCACCACGTAATAGCACCGTACGTACATGTGGACGGCCTTGTGCATTTGCGGTGGCTAAAGACATGGCATAGGGTTCATGCAAATTCGCGGCAAGGGCATGGTTAAACCAGTTTAAAAACTGCAAGTGAGGCTGATCGCTCACTTGGGTTTCATGTAATTCACCTTGTTCATAGCTTAAACGCAATTCACTCAGGTCTTTAATCACATCATTCATGCGGAAACTCTCTTAAGCAGCTTGGGCGTGAGCACGGACCGCATCAGCCAAATGGTTCGCCAATGCTTCAACTTCTTGCTGCTGATCGCCTTCCACCATGACACGAATAACAGGTTCAGTGCCTGACTTACGAATCAAGAGTCGACCACGGCCTTTGAGTTGCTGCTCTGCTTTTTCAAACTCTGCAACCAGTGCAGGAATCGAATAAGGGTCAATCATGTCCTGTAGACGCACATTGACCAAGACTTGCGGGAACAGTTCAAAGCCTGCAACCAGTTCATGTAAAGCCTTACCTTGTTCCACCATCACGGTTAACACCTGAAGTGCTGCAATGATCGCATCACCAGTGGTACTCTTATCTAGCGTCAGGATATGCCCTGAAGGTTCACCACCTGTGACCCAGTTATTTTCTTCCAACGCCTGTAGTACATAGCGGTCACCGACTTTGGCACGGACAAAGCCAACTTCAGCCTGTTGTAACGCCAGTTCCAGTGCCATATTGCTCATCACGGTACCGACCACGCCTGCCGGCTTGTGATTTGCCTGTGTCGCCAGGATATATAGAATGTGGTCACCATCAACCAATTGACCATTCTTATCCACCATAACCACACGGTCTGCATCACCATCAAACGCAATACCCAGATCCGCCTGATGCGCTACTACTGCTTTTTGCAATTGTTCAGGATGGGTTGAACCACAGTTTTCATTGATATTTAAACCATCTGGCTCATTAAACAGTGGAATAACTTTCGCGCCTAATTCACGGAATACCGATGGCCCAACGCTATAGGCAGCGCCATTGGCACAATCCACCACGATTTTTAAATTACGCAGGTCGAAATGGTAGGGGAAAGTAGATTTACAAAATTCGATATAGCGACCATTGGCATCTTTGACACGCACGCTTTTACCCAGATTTGCTGTATCTTCAATGACCAGTTCTTTCTCTAATTCCTGATTGATCTGATCCTGAATTGCATCAGGTAATTTCTTGCCTTCACTGGAGAAAAATTTAATCCCGTTATCGAAATATGGATTATGCGATGCTGAAATGACGATACCTGCATGCGCATGTAGTGCGCGGGTTAAATGCGCAATCGCTGGTGTTGGCAAAGGACCTAACAGATGCACATAAACACCTGCGGCATTCAAGCCAGCCTGTAGAGCCGCTTCCAGAATATAGCCAGATAAACGGGTATCTTTTCCTAATACCACAATCGGCTTACTTTTAGGATTATTTCTTTTTAATACTGTTCCTGCGGCAAAACCTAGTTTTAATGCGAACTCTGGGGTAATTGGCATTTGTCCAAACTTGCCTCGAATTCCATCAGTACCAAAATAGCTCATGTTTTACTCACTTTCTTATCTTTTATATGGCCTGTAACCATATCCTTCTTCATCCTGTTCACTTTACACCAAAACAAAAAAAACCGTCAGTACACTGACGGTTTTTCGATCGGCAAAATTACCAAAAATCAACCAACTCGGTAGTTTGGTGCTTCCTTGGTAATGGTTACATCATGCACATGTGATTCAGACATACCGGCTGAAGTAATTTTCACAAATTTCGCATTTTGACGAAGATCTTCAATCACAGATGAACCGGTATAGCCCATAGATGAACGTAAGCCACCCATCATTTGATGAACGATGTTGCCCATTGGGCCTTTATATGGCACGCGGCCTTCAATGCCTTCTGGAACTAATTTCTCAGCACCTGCTTTAGCGTCCTGGAAGTAACGGTCCGCAGAACCGGATACACCAGCCATCGCGCCTAATGAACCCATACCACGGTAAGCTTTGTAGTAACGGCCCTGGAAGAACTCAACCTCACCAGGCGCTTCTTCAGTACCAGCAAGGAGTGAACCGACCATAATCGTACTCGCACCCGCGCCGATTGCTTTTGCCATATCGCCAGAGAAACGGATACCGCCATCTGCAATCAAAGGAATCTGATCTTTCAGTGCATTGGCAACGCTGTCAATCGCCGAAATCTGTGGCATGCCAATACCAGCAACGATACGTGTGGTACAGATTGAACCTGGACCAATACCGACTTTGACCGCATCTGCACCGGCATCAAGCAATGCTAACGCTGCATCACCCGTTGCAATGTTGCCGCCAATCACTTGAACTTGTGGGTAGTTGGCTTTTACCCAACGTACGCGTTCAATTACACCAGCAGAATGACCATGCGCCGTATCAACCACAATTGCATCGACACCCGCCTCAACCAAAGCCTCTACACGGCTTGGAGTTTCAGCACCGGTACCGACTGCAGCGCCGACACGTAAACGGCCTAAATCATCTTTACAGCTGTTTGGATAGCTTTCGGCTTTACGGAAATCAGTCACCGTAATTAGACCTTTCAGCTCATGGTTCTCACCAATCACCAACACTTTTTCAATACGATGCTTTTGAAGCAAAGCTTGGATATTTTCTTTTGATTCACCTTCACGAACAGTCACCAAACGGTCTTGACCGGTCATGATGTTGCTTACAGGCTGTTCAAGATTGGTTTCAAAACGTGTATCACGTCCGGTGACAATACCCACCACTTTGCCGTCTTTCACAACAGGCACGCCGCTAATATTATTGGCCTGGGTAATCGCAATCAGTTCACGCACTGTTGTCTCAGGTGATACAGTGATTGGATCTTTCACCATACCTGCTTCAAATTTTTTCACACGACGGACTTCAGCAGCTTGTGCTGCGATATCCATGTTTTTGTGCAAAATACCTATACCACCGTTTTGCGCCATTGCAATCGCCATACGTGATTCAGTCACGGTATCCATTGCAGCAGAAACGAGAGGGATATTAAGTTGAATTCCGCGAGTTAAACGTGTCTTTAAGGAGACATCTTTTGGGAGAACAGTTGAGTAGGCAGGAAGTAATAAGACATCATCGAAGGTTAACGCTTCTTGAACGATGGTCAGCATAACAATCTCACTGGTAATTTCCGTGAGCTATTATAAACAAATTTCGATGTGATTTTCATTTTCTATGATGAAAATAATTTCAATCGTTGTTTAAAAAGCTTTCAGCTAGAGAGTTTTACCCTTCGAATCAAATACATCCCCTTAGCAAACCTGATCATAATTGTCATTATTTTCAGAGGGCTGCTGGTCAATCGCGACCAGCGGGATCAGGTTATGCGCCAGCCGTGCCTTGTTACAATGCGAATCGGCAATCTGTACTTCCTTGCAACTTGAGCTCCGAACTGAATAGATTGAACAGTTGACTTGCTGCCCCACCTCACCTTGCAAGGCCACACATTTGACTTGTGCCTGATTGGTCCCTTTCATGCATGAGTAGACCGCAGTCAACGGCTCAACCATGTGTTCAGGGATCAGTTCTGCCTCAGCCCAATAGAAAGAAACACGGTAATTTGCACAGCAGGCACCACAACTGACACAGGCATCGGGAGTCGCAATTTGAGACAACATTTTGTTAAAATTCTCGTTATCAGATTCAATCCTTGATCCGATAAATCCTAAGAAAATTTATGCCTGCCGACAAGAGTGTCTGATCAATGATTGATGTATTTTCCAGTCATTTTGCAACCCCGGACATTTAGCTCATTTCAGCCGGCAAACTGAACACATATTCATTCATCAGATCTACACCACATTCCAGCGTTTCGATCCAGTCCAGGAACTGATTGATCATCGCTTTACCAACAAAAGCGGTCCCATGCTGAGGCACAATCATTTCAAGATCCATCTGCCGAACCATATTGACCCAAAGACGGATGACTTTATTGGAACACATATAACGCTGATGAAAACCTTTCATTTTTTTGATGTGGGCATCAAAGTCAGTAATCGGTAAGCTGGCATCTTCGACAATTGAAGCCCCCATATCACCTGAAAATAAAATTTTTGCAGTCGGATCATAGAACTGGAAATTTCCAACCGAGTGCAGGAAATGCGCAGGCACAGCCAAAATCGAAGCTTCACCGAGAGGAATGACTTGCCCTGTATCTGATAGCTCAATCAGGCGCTCCTCCCAATTGCCTTTCATACGGTCACTCATAAAGGCCGAATTCAGATGCGGTAAAAAGCGTGCCCATAACTTGGAAGCCACTACTTTGGCATCGGTATACACCAGCCAGCGCGGCATTGAGGTAATAATGTCAGGATCTTGATGGGAGGCCATCACATAGTCCAGATTTTTTAGTTTGGTATAACGGTTCAGTTCCATGGTTAAAGGCACATAGGTCAGGTCACCGCCCGGATCTAAAACCGCGGCCCGATCATGGTCAATAATTAAAAACTGATTGGCCTGAATGCCTTCCCCTTTGACCAGACTGGTAAAACTGATGCATTTATGTGTGCCATTATCAAATAATATTTGTGACGTTGTGCGCTCGAAACTCATAACTACCCCGGAAAAATTCTTTAAATATGAAATATTTTTTAATTCCATAATAAAATAATGGGATTTAATGCATGTTTCAATCAGAGTTTAGATTTTTATCATTATTTATAAAAAAACCCGTCACGACTAGACGGGTTTTTTCAGGTTCTAACTCAATTAGAAGAAATAATGCTGCACTAAGGTTGAGACACCCACCACCAGGAAAATTGCAGCACCAATTTTATGGATCAAGGAAATCGGTAATTTATCCGCGAGTTTATCGCCAATAAACACAGCCGGTGCATTGGCAAGCATCATGCCGAACGTGGTTCCACACATAACCCAGAACACACTGTCAAAACGTGCCGCCAAAGCCACGGTTGCAATCTGGGTTTTATCACCAATTTCAGCCAAGAAGAATAAGATGAAGGTGGCACCAAAAACCCCAAATTTCTGCCATTTATTGATGCTTTCACTTTCATCACCCAATTCATCCGGAATCAGCATCCAGATCGCCATGCCGATAAAGCCCAGTGCGAGAATCCACAACAGGATTTCAGGGCTGAGGACGGTGGTAATCCATTGCCCCAACACAGCCGAAATACCATGGTTAATGGTGGTCGCAAGCAGGATAGCAATTAAGATCGGAACAGGTTTACGGAAACGCGCCGCCAGTAACAATGCCAGTAATTGGGTTTTATCGCCCATTTCAGCAAGGGCAACAATTGATGTGGAGATGAGGAATTCATACATAGTTGAATGCTCTGGCTAGCAAAATATACCGATGACCTACCCCTCCTGCTAGCCAAAATCAAATAGATTGATGCAGAGTGGTAAATCAAAGGTCTTGCCAACAAAAGCACAGCTGAAAAGCTGTTCTTGGTTCTTTGCTATGATGACCATGTTCGGTTGAACAATTATGTTGATCATCACCTCTTTACTTTGCGTAAAGAGCGGCTACTCCCCAATGAAGTAAAGCCATTCTAGCAAACAATAAAATGCTTTTGAATGCTTAAGCCCAAAATTTTTGGTAACTCCAGACCAAAAGACGGATCAGCCCCAGAACCAACGCCAGATAGGCACTGAGACCGAGAAAACCAAAACTGCCCCCAGCACTTACCCCACCGACATGCTGTGCCTGATATTCCATGGCCATCACTACGGTCCCGACCAGTACCTCCAGCCCCATAACGGCGTACATGACCCAATCCCAAGGGAAATGCAAAAAACTCACCCATAAGCCCATTAATACAAAAACGATGAGTAATAAGGGTAGCATCACCCGATAAATCACTAACATCCTTGCTCCCTGATCCAAAAAATCGTTATCAATACGGATTTATTTTAGGCAAAAGTATTCTCAAATAAAGCCATATTTTTGTCACCCTAAAAATAGAAAACCCCGCTGATGCGAGGTCTTCTAGATTCAAAAACGATTACAGCAATAAGCTACGAATGTCTTTGAGTAACTTGGTCAGCTTATTGGTAAAGCGTGCTGCATCCGCACCGTTAATGACACGATGGTCATAAGATAATGACAATGGCAACATCAAACGCGGATCAAAGTCTTTACCATTCCACACTGGTTGCATGGTTGCAGGTGAAATACCTAAAATCGCAACCTGTGGCCAGTTCACCAACGGCGTAAATGCGGTTCCACCAATACTGCCTAAGCTGGTAATGGTAAAGTTGGCACCTTGTAAATCTTTCGGCGACAATTTACGGTCACGCGCTTTCTGGCTCAGCTCAGCCAGTTCAGTCGCGATTTGCTTAATTGATTTCTGGTCAGGATTACGCAGTACTGGAACAGTCAAGCCATCTGGGGTCGCAACCGCAATACCCATATGGATTTCGTTACGTAACAATACTGACTTCTGATCATCCGCCAAATGGCCTGCGAAATAAGGCTCTTCTTTCAGCAAGTGTGCGACTGCTTTGGCAATAAAGGCCAAAATGGTTAAGCTCAGACCCTGCTTTTTAAAGCCGTCCTTCAGCTCGCCACGCCACGCTTCAAGCTCGGTGATATCGGCCAAATCAAACTGTGTGACTTGCGGGATAAAGTTATTCAATGACAATTGCGGTACAGACACTTGCTGTAAACGCGTCATTGTTTTCACTTCACCGCCACCAAAGGCACTAAAGTCTGGCAACTTCGGCAAGCCCGACGCTACTGGCGCTGCTTGCGCAGCAGGCGCTGCCTGAGCTGTGGTGAGACGCGCTTTCACATAAGCAAAAACATCGTCCTTCATCACACGGCCATGTTCACCTGAAGCCTTCACCTGACCCAGAATCACGCCTAATTCACGTGCCAGTTTACGCACCGCAGGACCTGCATAAACCTTCGCATTTTCAGCTTCTTGTTCTTTGGTCAGCTTTTCTGCTTGCGCTGGTGCACTCGGTGCTGCGGTCGCTGCTGCCTGTGGTTTTGCTGGTGCTGCTGGAGTCGCAGGTGCTGCGGCAGGTTGAGCTTTCGCTTCTGCTGGAGCAGCAACCTGACCGCTCACCTCAATTGTTGCCAAAGCCACGCCTTGACGCACTTCTTGGTTGGCAGAGACATGAATTGCTTTCACAATCCCTGCAACCGAGCTTGGCACTTCAACCGATGCCTTATCTGACTCAACCACACATAGGCTTTGTTGAGCTTCAACACGATCGCCAACATTGACCAGAATTTCTGAAACCAGTGCTTTTTCTACACCCAGATCAGGCACTTCAATTTCAACATTACCTGTTGAGGTATTGCTTGCAGCTGGTGCTTCAGTCGTTGTGACTGGCGCTTCTGCTTGAGCTGGGGCAGCTTGCGGTTCCGGTTCCGATGCTGCATGAGCAGCTGTCTTCACCTGAATTAAGACCACACCTTCTTTGATGCTGTCGCCTTCTTTGATCTGAATGGCTTCTACAACCCCTGCAACCGAGCTTGGTACTTCTACCGTCGCCTTGTCCGATTCAACCACAACAATACTTTGTTCCGGTTCAATCTGGTCACCGACTTTGACCAGCACTTCTGCAACCAAGGCTTTTTCTACACCAATATCTGGAACTTTGACATCCACAACCTGGCTTGCTGTCGCTGTTGGAGCAGCGGCGGGCTGTGCTTTTGTTTCAGCTTCGACAGGTTTTGCTTCTGCTTTTGGCGCTTCCGCTTTCGGTGCTTCGTTCGCAGGTGCTTCCGCAGCAGACTCCGACTCTAGTTCGATCAATGCAACGCCTTCAGTGACTTCATCACCCTGTTTAACCAGAATACTTTTTACGATCCCTGCCGCAGTGCTTGGTACTTCTACCGTTGCCTTATCTGACTCTAACACCAGCAGGCTATCGTCAACTGCAACATGGTCGCCTACTTTGACCAAGATTTCTGCAACGAGCGCTTTATCTACGCCAATATCAGGTGCTTGGATTTGCATGATTATTTCCCCTCACCTGTTTGTGTTTCATTGTATTCAGCAACAGCCTGAACTTCCGGATGCGCTTGTGGTGCCCATGCAACTGGACGATCCGTATCTAACTCAAAGTTAGAAATGGCATCTTTCACTAAACGCGCATCAACTTCGCCTTCATCAGCAAGTTTTTTCAATGTCGCAACAACGATATGCGCAGCGTCAACACCAAAGAAACTACGTAAGTTCGCACGTGTATCTGAACGACCGTAACCATCTGTACCTAATGCAACAAATGGACGACCATCTGGAAGATAGGCACGGATTTGTTCGCTATACGCACGCATATGATCTGTTGCAGACACAACGATACCTTCGGTACCACGTAACTGTTTAGATACCCAAGACTCTTTCACTTCTTCAGCCAGTGGGTGTAAACGGTTGTATTCTTCACATGCCATACCGTCACGTGACAACTCATTGAAGCTGGTGACACTCCAAACGTTTGAATGAATCTGGTATTCATCACGCAAGATTTTCGCAGCTTTAATCACTTCACGCAGAATGACACCTGAGCCCATTAATTGAACCGTAGCTTTGTCATCTTTTTCGAACAGGTACATACCACGTTTAATGCCTTCCTCAGCGCCTTCTGGCATTGCAGGATGCTCGTAGTTTTCATTCATTACGGTTAAGTAATAGAACACACGCTCTTGGTTGACATACATACGTTGTAAACCGTCATGAACGATCACAGCCAGTTCATAACCAAAACATGGATCATAAGATACGCAGTTTGGAATCGTGTTCGCCAAGATATGTGAATGACCATCTTGGTGCTGTAAACCTTCACCGTTCAATGTGGTACGGCCAGCAGTCGCGCCCAACAAGAAACCTTGTGCCTGTGCATCACCTGCAGCCCATGCAATGTCGCCAATACGTTGGAAACCGAACATTGAGTAGTACATGTACATTGGAATCATTGGCAAGTTATTGGTTGAATAACTGGTTGCCAACGCAGCCCAAGCGCTCATCGCACCCGCTTCGTTAATCCCTTCTTGCAACATGTGACCGTCACTTGCTTCACGATAATGCATTAACTGTTCTTGGTCTTCTGGGGTATATTTTTGACCGTGAGCGGCATAAATACCGAGCTGACGGAACATCCCTTCCAGACCAAATGTACGAGCTTCGTCTGGAACGATTGGCACGACGCGGTCTTTAATGGCTTTTTCTTTCAGTAAAGCGGCAATTAAACGCACCATCAGCATCGTGGTCGATTGCTCTTTACCACCAGAACCATTTAATACCGCATCAAATACTGATAATTCAGGAATCGCTAAAGTTTCACTCTCTTTACGACGTGCAGGTAAGTAACCGCCTAATGCCTCACGACGCGCCTTCATATACTTCATTTCTGGAGAGTTTTCACTTGGGCGATAGAATGGCAGCTCTTCTAACTTATCATCTGTAAATGGCAGGTTGAAACGGTCACGTACATATTTCAAAGAGTCGATCTGCATTTTCTTGATTTGGTGAGTTTTGTTCACCGCTTCAATTTCTTCAGATAAACCATACCCTTTAACCGTTTTCGCAAGAATAACGGTTGGTTGACCTTTGGCTTTCATTGCTTCGGCATAGGCAGCAAAAACCTTATACGGGTCATGACCACCACGGTTAAGATTGTCGATGTCTTCATCGCTTAAATCTTTGACCAGTTCCGCAGCTTCTGGATACTTGCCAAAGAATTTCTCACGTGTATATGCACCGCCTTTCACTTGATAGCGTTGGTATTCGCCATCAACGGTTTCATCCATCACTGCTTTTAAAGCACCAGACTTGTCTTTGGCAAGGAGCGGATCCCAATGACGGCCCCAGACCACTTTAATCACACGCCAGCCCGCACCACGGAATAAAGATTCTAATTCTTGAATGATTTTACCGTTACCACGTACCGGACCATCCAGACGCTGTAAGTTACAGTTCACCACCCAAATCAGGTTATCAAGCTTTTCACGACCTGCCAGTGAAATTGCACCCGTACTTTCTGGCTCATCCATCTCACCATCGCCCAGATAAGCCCAGACTTTACGGTCCTCTTCTTTGATCAGGCCACGATTCATCAGATATTTCTGAATATGTGCCTGATAGATCGACATGATCGGACCAAGACCCATTGATACGGTCGGGAACTGCCAGTAGTCCGGCATTAAATAAGGATGTGGATAGCTAGGTAAACCGTTACCGCCCACTTCACGGCGGAAATTACTGAGCTGCTCTTCATTTAAACGCCCTTCAAGGAAAGAACGCGCATAGATACCCGGGGCACAATGACCTTGGTAATAAATCATGTCGCCGCCAAAGTTGTTCGAGGCAGCACGGAAGAAATGGTTGAAACCAACATCATACAAGGTTGCAGACGATGCGAAACTTGCAAGGTGACCACCCAGATCATCCCCAGTCTTGTTCGCACGTAATACCATTGCCAAAGCATTCCAGCGGATCAAAGCTCGGATACGGCGTTCCATATCCTGATCACCTGGCATTGCAGGTTGTTCATCAACTGAAATGGTGTTGAGGTAAGGTGTATTTAAGCGCTGGATTGGCACATGTTTCGCAATTGCCCGTTGATAGAGTTTTTCTAGTAAGAAAGCAGCTCGTTCCGTGCCCATGTGTTGTAATACAGAATCAAATGCTTCTTGCCATTCCTGGGTTTCTTGCGCGTCAGAGTCGCCATAAAACGCCATACAATTCACCTTTTCCCTTAAGTTATTTGTCGACCCTATTTTTATCATGTTTTGCTTTATAAGGGGTATGGCCCTAGCTGAATGGGAAACGCTATATTATTTTCTGACAAAATAGTCATTGACCGAACTGAAACAAAACACATAAAAAATCGCCAATAAAGGCGATTTTCTCTTAACATTTATATACAACTGTTAACAAATTACATTAAGGCAACATTGCGAGGTAAGTTGAAGGATTTTTACGCTGTCCATCTTTCACAACTTCAAAATGTAGATGTGGGCCAGTACAACGACCAGTACAGCCAACATTGGCAATATGCTCACCTGCGCTAACACGATCTCCTGCGTTCACGATTAAACGTGATGCATGGGCATAGCGAGTGATATAACCATTGCCATGATCAATTTCAACATATTGACCATAACCCGTGCCCCAGCCTGATTTGGTCACAACACCAGGGCCTGTTGAATAAATCGGTGTGCCTGAAGGTGCAGCCAGATCAACCCCTGAATGATGGCGGGTTGAACCGAGTAAAGTACGTGTTCCCCAAGAAGAACTCACGCGACCTTCCTGTAATGGATGGCTGACCAACCAAGAATAACCGGTATTTGCAGAGAACGAAGAAGACGCATTGTCTTGAGATGAAACTGCGGAACGACCGTATTTCTTTTCGATCGTTGCATTGTTCAATTCAATGGTTTTTTCACGTAATTTAACTGACACATTCGAAATAGCAGGCAGATCCATATCTGCAGAATGAGTATAAGAACCTTGAGCGAGAGTCTTTGATAATTGCTCTAGACGGTCATCACCTGTTGACTGACCAATATTCTGGTAGTCTGCAAAAGCAACCGAAGCAGCTGAAGCAGCCAATGAAAATGCGAGTAAAATACGACGCGTATGATGCATAAAAAACCTCTTGAAACCGTCCTTCAAACGTTCCTTTATCATCTCTTCCTTGATAACAGCTGAACCAAACGCTTAAGATGGACACATTACCTCCGAGGAAGTGCTATGTCTGAGCCTAACAACGTTTTCCAACAGAAAGGACAACACATAAAAACTGGAAACTTAACGTTTCTGACAACGCAAGTTACGCAATGGAAACAACTTACGAAAATTATTCAACCGTTATTGCCCCAACCAGAGCAATGGCAAGTTGTTTGTTATCAACATGGTGTTTTGATCATTACTGGTGAAAATCAGGCCATGATTAGTCAACTCAGCTATTTACAAAGCAACTATGTTGCGCAGTTAGCTCAGCTCGAAGGACTCAAGGAATTACGAAAAATTCAAGTTCGTTTAAGAAACAAAACAGTTGTCTCTCGTGAACCCTCTCCCCCAACAAAAGCACTTACATCAGAGACCCAAGAGCAATTGCGTAGCGCCGCTGAATATGTGAGCGACCCTAAGCTTAGCCAAGCTCTACTACGTTTGGCAAGCAATAAAAAGTAAACTTCATACATTCAGTATCGAAATACATCATTATATTTTGTGACAAAATTCTCAGATTCATTTGTTATAATATAACATAGCCAATAAAAGACAATGACTTATGTCACACTCACATAAGGAATTGGACAATCATTCTCGTTATTAAATGTTACAATTTCATAGCTGCTTGGATCATTTTGAACATTGCGTAATAACTGATTGTTCAGCGCGTGACCCGACTTATAGCCATCAAACTTGGCAATAATCTGGTGACCAAGCAAATATAAGTCACCGACTGCATCTAAAATCTTATGTCGCACAAACTCGTCGGCGAAACGCAAGCCTTCCTCATTGACCACACCGGTATCATCGACACCAATGGCATTTTCCAGGCTTGCACCCAAGGCCAGATTATTGGCTTTGAGATAATCCAGATCCTTCATGAAACCAAAAGTTCGGGCTTCACTCACTTCATAAACAAAGGTTTCTGTTGAAAAATCAATGGTCGCTGACTGGTATTCTTTGGCAAAGGCGGGATGATCAAAATCAATGGTAAAGTTAAGCTGAAAGCCCGAATGGGGCGTGAAAATCGCTTTTTTGTCATCAATTAAAGCTTCGACGGGCTTTAAAATGCGGATAAACTTCTTTGGCGCATCTTGCTCTGCCAGCTCACCTTGCATGAGCAGATAGATAAAAGGTCCTGCACTGCCATCCATGATCGGCACTTCAGAAGCAGACACTTCAACAATCAGGTTATCGATTCCCAATCCGGCAATCGCACTCATGACATGCTCAATGGTGCCCACTTTGATGTCCTCACGCACCAGATTCGAACACATAAATGCTTCTTGAATCAGCAAGGCATTGGCTGGAATATCCACAGGGGGATTTAAGTCGATACGGCGAAAGACAATACCTCCGTCAATATGGTGTGGAACAAAATTGATCAGCACCTTTTGACCACTGTGCAAACCAATCCCGCTCGCTTTCACCACACGCTTGAGAGTACGTTGTTTCAACATGCCATACCAACTTCATTTGCAAAAACCGATATAACTTAGCATATTTTGCCATTTTAAAAAAATAAAAAAGGAGGCAATTGATTGCCTCCTTTCTCTAAATAACTGATTTTATTATTTACGTTGCTGATTTTTCAGATAGTCTTGAATGCTCATTGGCGATGAACGTGGCGTAGAACTTGCGGTAGCGCTTGCTGGAGCGTCTACATTTGCTCGTTTACTAATCGCCGGAACGTCATCTTCATCAACCGGTTGTTGTGCCACTTGAGCAGAACTTACATGCGAAGCAGCAGTCCGTCGTTTCTGGTCCACTTCACTGGCATTACGCGTTAAACCAGTCGCTATAACCGTAACACGAAGTTCATCACGCGCATCCGGATCGAATACCGTACCGTAGAAGATTTCACCTTCATCCAAGTCAACAATCTGGTTCACCACATCTGTAATGATCTCGGTTTCACGTAAGGTAATATCATCACCACCGGTGATGTTGATCAATACACCTTTCGCATTGATAATATTCACATTATCAAGCAATGGGCTACGGATCGCCTGTTCAGCGGCTTGGCGGGCACGATCTTCACCACGACCTAAACCAGCACCCATCATGGCATAACCACGTGTACTCATCGCTGTTTTCAAGTCGGCGAAGTCGAGGTTAATATGACCACGATTGACCACAAGGTCAAAAATACTGCGAACTGCGTTCAACAATACATCATCTGCCTTTTTATAGGCATCTTTCATTGAGATATCGCCATAGACGCTGAGTAAGCGCTGGTTCGGAATGATAATCAGTGAATCAACATGTGCTTCTAAAGCATCAATGCCTTTTTCAGCAGACTTTTGACGGCGACGGCCTTCAAAGTTAAATGGGGTTGTCACTACACCAACGGTCAGGATACCCATTTCTTTGGCAACTTCAGCAACAACCGGTGCAGCACCTGTACCAGTACCACCACCCATACCGGCAGTAACGAAGACCATATCAGTACCTTCAAGGTGCTGACGGATCACATCACGGCTTTCTTCAGCGGCGATTTGACCCACTTCTGGATTCGCACCCGCGCCTAAACCACGCGTACTTTGTTCACCCAATTGAATTTTGAATGGCGCGTTCATGCTGTCCAGTGCTTGTTTATCTGTATTGGCACAAACAAACTTGACACCTTGAATATCCGATTGGGCCATGTGTTGCACGGCATTACCACCGCCACCACCCACACCAAATACTGTGAAACGGGCTTGACCGTTGCCATTGTCTAGTTCATCTTCTATAAATTCAAATGAGGCCATGACCTTTAGATTTCCTAATATTAATGGCAGTTACTTCAGCCCGTTACTGCCCTGATTTTTAAACAACTGATGTTTAGGATGCTGTTCAATAATCACCAGATTGTCAAGTACAGTGGCAGATTTAGAACAACTTCCTAACAAATTTTCCCAAAAATAACTACAACTTAAAAAATGGCCTTTAATTTGCTATTTAATGCATTCCAACCATTGGCAACCCGATCAACAAAACTACGATCGCTAGCCTCTTCTGGTTCTTCGACCGTATCCTGCAAATCACTCTGGCTAAACATCAACAAACCAGCTGCAGTAGCATACATTGAACGACGCAAGGCTGGTAAGTGCTGATCCTCCGCATACACTTGCAGTGGCGGATTGCCCAGATGCGCAGACACACCGAGCGTACGACGCGCCAGATTCACCATACCTTCAATTTGGCAGGCATCTCCGGTCAGCACCACACCATGATATAAACCATGAATCGCCCCACTATGCTCCAGTTCTTCACGAATTGAAGCAAAGATTTCTTCATAACGCGCAATAATGATTTCTGCAAGCTCAATACGACTGATGGTTTGTGTGCCATCAATGCCTTGCACCTGAATCATATGATCGGGTTTCACCACACTCAGATCGACGCAACCATGTAAAATCTTGATGCGTTCCGCTTCTTCTGTGGTGGTTTGTAAAACCGCTGCAATATCACGGGTGACATTCTCGCCACCACGTGGCAAGGTCCGTGCTAAAGCCAATCGACCATCCAGATACACTGCAATATTGGTAATGCCTGCGCCAATATCGACCAGACAAACCCCATATTCTTTTTCATCTTTGAGCAGACTTGCCTCAGCCGTTGCCAGACAAGACACCACCATTTTCTCTACCCCGATATTGGCCCCTTTCATGGCTCGATCCAGGTTTTGCATGGTGCTGATCGGCATCATCATCAACTGATAATGGCCCGTCATACTATGTGCAGACATATTGACCGGATTCTGCACCCATTCAGCCGAATCACCGAGCTCAAAGCCCAATGGCACAGCGCTGGCCAGATAATAATCTGGTGAGACATGACTGGCTTTGGCCAACTCCAGCGCACGCACCACTTCATTTGTCGTAATAATATGATCGTGGTTGGCGACAGGGGTACGACCTGATGCATAAAAACTTTGTAATTCAGTACTCGGAATAGACACCCATGCGCTATGAATACGGCACTCTGCCATATCCTCTGCTTCGGATACTGCATTTTTAATCGCAGCAATGACCTTGTCCAAGCTGACAATCTTGCCTTTAACCATGCCTCGGTTGCGAGCAGTTGCCATGCCAATGACCTGGATATTATCCGGTGCATGGACCTTACCAATCAAGACTGAGACTTTATGGGTCCCAATATCAATCGCAACAACTGAGGGAACAGCTTCACTCATTACTTCAATACCATATCTTTAGTGTTGTTTAGGACCACTGCCCTTTATTTTAAGCCACGTATTATGGCTTTGCCTGAATTGCCCCTGCAAGGCTTGTGTCATCAATCGTTACAACTAACTGACCATTCACAATCTTCGGCGGAGCTGCGTTTTTCCATTGAATGGCCAGGCCATTGCGGTAACGCAGATCAATTGCCGTGATTTTAGACCATGCAGGTTTTAGATCTGTCTGTGCCAAATGGCTTAAGCGCTGTAGCTTGTTCATGGTTTGATCCTGATCCACGATAATCCGTAAACCCGAATCAAACTGCATAAACCAGGTCATGCGCTCAGTTAAATACAGTTCTTTTAATCTTAAATTCGCTGGATGAAATAACTGGTTAATTTCATTATAGCGACGCATCATCATTTTGGATTGGCTGGCTGGCCCATGTAACAGTGGCAAATTTGGATGTGCTTGCGGAACCGCTTCACTAAACACCTCACCATTATCACTCAGCAAACGCCCTGTTCCCCAACGTGCAATCGCATGACGCGGCATCACCCGCACCCGAATTGCATTTGGCCAAGCTCGTGATACCACCACACGGTCTACCCAAGAAACCTTTAATGCCTGATCCCGAATCTGCTCTAAATCCGAAGTGAAATAATTATCTTTAATGACAGGATTCAGGTATTTAACTAATTGCTGATTTTCAACTTCAGAATTGGTTCCCACCACCTGCAATTCTGCAACTTTGGCATCGGTCATGACTTTATATAAGCCAAACAGACCTAATGCCAGTACAGCGAATGCAATAACAAGTAATGCCCAGCCCCCCGCATTCACCATCTTTTGTTTAGGCGAAGGCGGTTTCTCGTGAATCGAGCTAATGGCTGGTCGCGTTTTGCGACGCATAGATGCAGGAAGTTGAGCCATAAATAATTAAGCCGGCTGTGCTAAAGTTTGCTCTAAAATCGCAACACAGAGCTGATCAAAATTATAACCAACGGCTTGCGCTGCTTTTGGTACCAGAGAATGACTGGTCATGCCTGGAACGGTATTGACTTCCAATAACCAGAAATGACCCTGTTCATCCTGCATCGCATCAATACGGCCCCAGCCTTCTGCACCCACAGCCTGGAAAGCACGTAAACACAATGCCTGTAGACTTTTCTCTTCTGACTCGCTGAGACCGCAAGGAATACCATATTCCACATCATTACGCTGATATTTTGCTTCATAGTCATAAAAAGCAACATCTGCAGGTGGTTGTAAACGAATCACCGGTAAAGGCTGACCGTTCAGGAATGAAATCGTGAATTCACGACCTGTAATCCATTTTTCAGCCATCACCACTGCATCATGCTGGGTCGCTTTTTCGATCGCAGCGGCAAAGTCTTCGGCTTTTTCAACCTTGCTCATGCCAACACTCGAGCCTTCATGTACTGGCTTGATAATCACAGGCAAGCCCAATTCAGCAATTACAGGTTCAAGATCGGTATCTTTGGTAATAATGCGGTAAGGCGCAGTCGGTAAATCGCTACCCTGCCAGATCTGCTTGGTTTTGACTTTGTCCATGCCAATGGCAGAACCTTGCACGCCAGTCCCGGTATACGGAATATTCAACCATTCCAATACGCCTTGAATCTGGCCATCTTCACCGCCACGACCATGCAACACGATAAAAGCACGATCATAACCGACCAGTTCAGTCACACTACGATCTTGCGGATCAAATGCTTCTGCCTGCACACCCGAACGCAACAATGCGTCTAAAACGGCTTGACCGCTGTCTAATGACACCGCACGCTCAGCCGATTTCCCACCAAATAACACAGCAACTTTGCCGAATTTCGCAGCATTTGACACGTTTATATCCTTAAAACTGTAAAACTTTTAATATTCAAAACACAAAATTATTGGGCATACAAACGATGCTGGGCCAATTCTACCGAAATTGCACCCACGTTACCCGCGCCTTGTGTTAATAACAGGTCATTAGCTTGTAACACTTTTTGTAAAACGCCTGGTAAATTCCCTTCCACTGGATCAACCAGAATCGGTTCCACTTCGCCGCGCAGACGAATACTACGCGCCAAGGCACGGCTATCCGCACCCACAATCGGTTTTTCGCCTGCCGGGTAAACTTCTAACAATAATAACTGGTCGACTTGGGACAACACATCTACGAAGTCATCAAAACAGTCACGGGTACGGCTAAAACGGTGCGGCTGGAACAACATCACCAAACGGCGGTCCGGATGGCTGGCACGTGCAGCCTTAATGGTTGCCTCAACTTCTTTTGGATGGTGGCCATAATCATCCACCAACTTCACCATGCCCTCGCCCACTTCATATTCACCTTGCACCTGGAAGCGACGACCCACACCACTAAAGCCTTCCAAGGCACGACAAATCGCCCCATCAGAAACGCCCTCATCGGTTGCCACACCAATCGCAGCAAGCGCATTTAGAACATTATGCAAGCCTGGCTGGTTGATAGTGACGCGTAATGGCTCACGGTCTTTACGCAATACGGTAAAGTGCGAACGCATGCCTTCCTGCGCCACATCAATGGCACGGATATCGTTACCTTCGTCAAAACCGTAAGTTAAGACCGGACGACCGACTCGCGGTAAAATCTCACGAATATTGGCATCATCGCCACAGACCACAGCCAAGCCGTAAAATGGCAGGTTATGCAGGAACTGGATAAAGGTATCTTTTAATTTATCGAAGCTGCCTTCATAAGTGTCCATGTGATCTGCATCGATATTGGTCACAATCGCAGCCATTGGCTGTAAATACAGGAATGAAGCATCCGACTCATCTGCTTCCGCCACGATAAAGCGGCTTTCGCCCAAGGCTGCATTGACCCCGGTACTATTCAGCAAACCACCGATCACATAGGTTGGATCGAGATTTTCTTCCGCCAGCATGGTGGTCAATAAACTGGTAGTGGTGGTTTTGCCATGTGTTCCCGCAACCGCGATACCATGACGGTAACGCATTAACTCACCTAACATTTCTGCACGGCGCACAATCGGGGTACGTTGTTCAATTGCAGCTTTAATCTCTGGATTTTCAGGATCAATTGCTGTCGACACCACCAGTACATTGGCGTTTTTAATATTGTCTGCCGAGTGGCCGATAAACACCTTAATGCCGTTGGCTTCGAGTTGAGCCGTGGTTTTTGAGGCTTTGATATCCGAGCCCGAAATTTTATAACCCTGGTTGCTCAATACCTCGGCGATACCACACATCCCTGCACCCCCAATACCAACAAAGTGGATATTTTTAATACGGCGCATTTCTGGCACTTTAATCAGCTTTTTGGCTTGGTTTGGATTTGTAGGAGACATAGATAAACTCGAATTACAATTTTTTAATCAGATCAACCACATGCTGCGTCGCATCCGGTTGTGCTTGTTGACGTGCTTTAACCGCCATTTCAGAAAGGAGCTGGCGATTGAGCAAGCTGGCAAATAACTCATCTAAAACAGCAGGGGTCATTTCTGTTTGCTGGCAAATCTTTGCAGCGCCTGCATTTGCCAAAAATTTGGCGTTTGCAGTCTGGTGATCATCCACCGCAATCGGTAAAGGAACAAAAACCGCTGCCAGACCTGCGGTTGCGACTTCAGTTACCGTTAAAGCACCGGCACGACAAATAATTAAATCAGCCTCGCTATAGGCTTTGGCCATATCATGAATAAACGGCTCAACCTGAACCGTTAAATGCTCAGCTGCACCTTGATAGAGTGCACGCGTCGCATCTTGCTTATTTTGACCACATTGATGAAATACATTCAGCGGTACACTGACCTTTTTTAATGCTTCCGGCAAACGCTCATTTAACGCTTGCGCCCCCAATGAACCGCCCACAATTAAAATATTTAGTGGCAACTGTTGCTGTTCACGGGTTTGGTAACGCCATGACGGATTCAAAATCGCAGTGATTTCGGCACGCACAGGATTGCCTGTGGTCACCACTTTATCACTACTTGGGAATGTCTCTGGAAAAGCCTGACATACGGTTGTGGCGATACGCGCCAGTTGAGTATTGGTAAAGCCTGCAATCGCATTCTGTTCATGGATCAACACAGGAATACCCAGCAACCGTGCAGCCAAGCCACCTGGCCCGGCGACATAACCGCCAAAACCCGCGACAGCATCAATTTTCAGCTGCTTCATGTAGCGCATGGCGCTTAAGGTTGCTTTTAAAATTTTAAATGGTGCACTGAGTTTACGGATCAGGCCATTACCGCGCACACCTTGAATATCGATCTGATAAATTGGAATATTTTGATCTTTAAGTAACCGGTTTTCCATTCCTGTCGGGGTCGCCAACCAAGAGACCTGACAGCCCTCTTGTTGCAGTTGTTTGGCAACAGCAAGCGCAGGAAAAACATGTCCACCTGTACCAGCGGCCATCATCATGACATGTTTGGGTTTGTTCTGGGGTGAATTGGTCACGGTTTAATTCTTCAACTCAAAAAAAGGTTATCGTCTATTGTTTTCGAGCGTTATTTTAATCCTAAAGCTTCATTCACGAAAAGCGAATTTCACTTGTTTACAACAGAAAGCTGAGCTTTTTTCGATTGTTTGTTAAAAACTAGAGACCGCCGATATCTAAAAGCCCATTTGCATCCAAAATTCGAGGCAATACAAACGGGCAGTTTGGTCAAAAAAATAAGAATTATTTAGTTTTTAGATCCTGCTTCCAGCACGGCAAATAAATCATCCGCAATCGATGTCCCAAATTGTGCATCAATCTCACGGATACAGGTTGGACTGGTCACATTAATTTCAGTCACGTAATTACCAATCACATCCAGACCAACGAAAACCAAACCTTTTTCACGCAGGAACGGACCAACTTTTGCCGCAATCAATTTATCATTTTCAGTCAGTGGACGCGCTTGACCTAAACCACCTGCCGCCAGATTACCGCGCACTTCGCCATTTTGCGGAATACGAGCCAGACAATAGGGAACCGGTTCGCCATTGACCATCAAGATACGCTTATCCCCTTCTACAATCTCAGGAATATAACGCTGTGCCATGATCGGACGTGTCCCCATTTCCGTGAGCATTTCCAGCGTTGAACCAATATTCACCCCGTCTTGATACAAACGGAAAATCCCCATACCGCCCATACCATCCAGCGGTTTCACAATCACATCACCATGTTCTTTGATAAATTCACGAATCAGGCTTTGTTGAGACGTCACTAAGGTCGGGACTTGCAGTTCTGGGAATTGGGTGGCAAAGAGCTTTTCATTACAGTCACGTAGTGATTGCGGTTTATTGATAATCCACGCACCTTCACGTTCTGCCTGTTCCAGAATATAGGTGGTATAGACAAAGTTCATGTCAAACGGCGGATCTTTACGCATCAATATCACATCGTAATCGGCCAGCGACTCTTTGCGCTGCTTGCCTAACTCATAATAATGATTATAATCTTCAAATACTTGCAAAGGAGAGATCAGGCCAAACGCTTTGCCTTGATCGATATATAAATCGTGCTGTAATGCATAACCCAGTTCATGTCCACGACGGCTGGCCGCCCATAACATCGCCATGGTGGAATCTTTTTTGAGATTCACGGTTTCAATCGGGTCCATCACTACCAGTACACGCATAATCTGACGCTCGTATTTTTAATCTTGGCAAAAAGTATAGCGAAGTTTGCAGGCAATCGTGAAACAAGTTGTATAAATCTTAAAGATTAAAAAATCTATTTTGTTCAATTAATTACAACATATTAAAAATATTCAGCTTTATCATTTAATTTGTTGAGGAGAAGGAAACCACCAGTTGACTCAACTTATAAACCAGTCATTTCCACTCTCTCTAATTTAAAACTGCTTTAGCCAAGAAGACGTTGAATATCTTTGGCAATTTTTTCAGGTTTGGTAATCGGCGAATAGCGTTTGACCACCTCACCATTTTGATTAATTAGGAATTTGGTGAAATTCCATTTAATACTTTCACTGCCCAAAATTCCCTTGGCTTCAGAAGTTAAGTATTGATACAGAGGATGTGCGGTTGGACCATTCACATCAATCTTGGCAAACATTGGAAATGACACACCATAATTACGCTGACAGAAGCTGCCGATTTCTTCATTGCTGGATGGATCTTGATTGGCAAATTGGTTACATGGAAAACCGAGAATCACCAACCCTTGTTGTTGATAGTTCTGATATAGCTTTTCCAAGCCCTCAAATTGTGGCGTTAGACCACACTGGCTCGCCGTATTCACCACCAATAACACTTTGCCTTGGTAATCCGCGAGGTTCTTTTGTTCACCTTCTAACAGTTCAGCCTGAAAATCATAAATCTTGCTCATACACATACTCTCATCAATCAAATTGCAGACTTACCCAAAATACGTTGCTTAATCATTCAGCTTGGCTACTTAATATTGCACACAATTATATTGTGCACAAGTTAATTATACACAATGTACTTTTTAAACGATCCAATTTATACTGAATGTTCAACAACCAAGTCGAGGAAAAACATCATGGCTGAAGTTTCATTTTTGGATAATCAGGTATGTTTTGCCATGTATTCCGCGACCAATGCCATGATTCGCCAGTATCGCCCTTTGCTTCAGGAATATGATCTGACCTATCCGCAATTTATTGTATTGCTGGCTTTGTATGAGCAGGACAATGTGATGTTGTCAGAGATTGGACAAAAGACCTTTTTTGATTCGGGAACGCTAACGCCAATTATTAAAAAACTTGAAGAAAAGCAGTTTTTAAAACGTGTGGCAGTTAAAGAAGATGAGCGGATGAAAAAAGTGGTGTTGCTAGAAAAAGCACTGGTTTCAAAAGATGAGATTATCGGTATTCCGTTTAAACTCGCCTGCGCTTTAGGCATGGAGCAGAATGATCTGCTGGCGATTCATAACTTATGCCATCGTTTTTTAAAAGGTTTGGAACAATCTAAACTTGAGAGTCTGGACAATTAAATGCAACAAGCGATTGTGAGCTTTCATCTCGATGAGCAAGGACATTGGGTTGCAGACCTTGCCTGTGGGCATGGGCAACATGTGCGTCATGATCCACCGTGGCAAAATCGCCCTTGGGTGTTGACCGAGCAAGGACGCAAAGAGAAATTAGGGATGATGCTGGAATGTAAGAAGTGTGAGGAGAAAAAGTCTCAATAAGACGTTTTGTACTCAATACTAGCGGAACCTATCTCAATGAGATAATAATGAAATATTACTCCAACAAACCTAACTTTTTATAAATATCCTTGCGTTGGGCAGCATTATTTTGATCACGACCATCTTTTGCATAATTTTTTTCTATAAACACTGCCGCTTGTTTTTCTGACATTGGCTTTTTCATGCTCGAAGCTGCCAATAATATACTATAAAGATTAAAATGATCCTCAGAATATACACAAGAACTATTTACTGTATTGATGATAGTGTTTTGATCCACATCCGGATACATCATTTTAAGTTTCTCAACCGTTTCTTGGATACAGTATTGGTAAAGCATCTGTGTCTGATTTGCACCTTGTGTAATTTCAGCCTGTGTTAATATTTTATCGCTAAGTTCAGCTTTCAGAATTGGAGCAATTTGATTATTTTCTGGGAGTGCTGACCACACTAATTGGACAATACTCAGGCCTAAAAAAATGATAAGTAATAATTTAGTTTTTATCATAATGAATAATCAGCCTAAAAAGTAAAGTAATTATATAAGAAAAACACTCAAGCCAGTAGTAATCAAACCAATCTTAGATATAAAGGATTAATAATACAAAAATTCTTTTCTTGGCTCTATATATTATACTCTTGACCTCAAGCCAAATTAAGCTTTTATAATAGCCTCTTATTCTCAGAAATATGGATAGATTAATGAGTTATTCGAACGAGATTTTGATGCCAGTAATGCTAAATACAAATATCTAAAGACTTAGGCCAATCCAGATTGACCTAAGTTTTAAAACAGACAGCAAACCTATCAAGGTGAATAAACTCGCCATACTGTATTGCCAACATCATCCGCAATCAACAAAGCACCGCTTTTATCCTCAGTGAGACCCACAGGCGCACCATATAAAGTTTTTTCATCTTTTGAATAGAAACCTTGAACCACATTAACAGGCTTGCCATTCGGCTTACCCTCTTTAAATGGAATAAAGACCACGTTATAACCATTGAGCGGATCTCTATTCCAACTGCCATGATTACTCACAAATGCGCCATTTTTAAACTGATCAGACAGCTGGGTTGTAGCCGAAGCAAACCATAAACCTAAGGGTGCAACATGAGAACTCAAGGCATAATCAGGTTTAATCGCTTTAGCAACCAGATCTGGACGTTGTGGTCGTACCCGCTCATCCACATGCTGACCAAAATAACTATACGGCCAGCCATAAAATCCTTTTTCCTGTACTGACGTTAAATAATCAGGCACTAGACTGGCACCAATTTCGTCACGTTCATTCACAATCGTCCATAATTTTCCAGTTTCAGGTTCCCATTGCAGTCCGGTTGGATTGCGGATCCCACTGGCAAAAATTCGGCTTGCCCCTGTGGCGACATCAACTTCTAAAACAGTTGCACGGCGATATTCAATCGCTAATCCATTTTCGGTGATATTACTGTTTGAGCCCACACCGACATATAGCTTCTGTCCATCTTTACTGGCCAATAATGCTTTGGTCCAGTGATGATTAACCGTATCCGGCAAATCAGACAGCTCCTCACCCTGATCAGTAATTTGGGTTGCATTCTCGTCATAGTGATATTTCATAATATTATTGGTATTTGCCACATATAGACTATTACCAATCAATTGCACCCCAAATGGAGAATGCAGATGTTCCAGAAACTTATATTTCTTCCACTGGCCATCGGCTTCCAGACGAAGCAAGGTGATTCGATTTCCCCCTTTACCACCTTTGCCTGAAGATTTTTTAACAAAATTAGCAATCACCTGTTTTGGTGCGGTCAGTGGCGCCTCTCCAGGATTGTTCGATTCAACCACCAGAATATCGCCATTCGGCAGGGTATATAACTGACGTGGATGCTCAAGCTGATCAGCAATCTTTTCAATCTTTAAACCTGCTGCAACCACAGGCGTCTGATTGGCTTTCCAGCCTACCCCATTTGGTACTTTTATTGGAGGAACCAGAAAGTTCTTTGCTTCAGGTAATTCCGGATCAGGGCCATATTGTGTTTGCGGGTCAAGGGGTTTTCCACCAGAACAGCCGTATAAACCCATACCCAGCAAAGCTGAAAAGAATAATGTATTTGATCGTTTCACGTTTATTCTCCAATCAGTCTGTTGTGGATATGGGTGGATTGATATAAATAATGCAGTGCAATCAGGACAATAGTCAGGGTCGACAAAATAAGGTTTTCCGGCGCGATGGCAAAGGCATCACGACTATGCACAAAGGCATTGAAGGTCGCTGCAATAATGGCAAAACCATAGAGCCAAAAGCCGACAATATCAGCTTTTCTTTGCTCAACAACGGGCCTAAACCAGACATAAAACAAATTAATCAAGCGTGGAATAATACAGATCAGCAATCCGAATGTAATACACCATGCGGCAGCCTTCGCCCATAATACTTCGGCACTCTGATTATAAAAAATATCAAAAATCCAACCTGCAGCAAAAAAGCCAAAGGGAAGCGGGTTCAACAGCATATAGATGGCATACAGAACACCAGATCTTGGATTGTTTTTTTTCATTCAAACCTCTTACTTTTGATGAGTTATGGATGGTCAATACAACGTAAAAAAATCTCATTATTTATTAAAAACTCAGATAGTATAATTTTCACCCACTATAAAGGGCCTATTCAGGGACTGTCAAAAATGCCATCAAACTTGTTCTTTTTATTTTTTGATTGAAATAATAAAGTGACGATACCTTTACAATAGAAATATACATTTTTTAATTTTTTATTTAACAATAAGGGTCAGAACAAAATTAAATATTTCATTTTTTTATATTTGCGTAACGTTGTTTTTATTTAGCGTTACAGTTTAGGGTTTTTTATAGCTATAAAATTATCGAGTAATAAATTGTAAAAACAACTCATAATGTTAAATAAAAATGATGATCCTGTGATGTGGCACCCTCATTTTATCATGACTCTTTTAAACACTTCTGCTACAGATATCGATAAAATCATAATTGCCAAAACCATTTTGGTCGGTCCAACAGCTGGTGCAAGGGATAAACAGACCCATAAACAAATGGTTTTCTAGGTAACTCAGTTTGCGCCGAGACAAATCGCAGTCACGATTAAAAAACTTAGGGAGCCCTTGATTGACATAGTTTTAGAATAAAAACTGTTCTTCTCTCCTGCTGGCTGATGTGCTTCATGCCATACAATATTTACTTTTAGCTCCGTTAAATTCATTTACGTTAAAGAAAGGTGACCAGGCTACAGGAATAAAGTGTTTAAATTCTGATCTAGGCGGATATTGTCCCTCCTCAATATTTTATCTTGTATTTTTTATAAAGACTCATCTGTATACTATCTGCTTGCAATGAATGCCTTTAAGTTCATTTTTCCAAAACGATTAGATCAACTCAAAATTCAAGATGTACAAAATTATTCTAATTCTATTTTTATGCTGCTTATCTACAGCTTGCATGAATACCAAGTATATTGATCATCCAGATCAATATTTCGATCTTTTGGGCGAAAGCACAGAAAGCAAAGCTTTTGAAAACTTCGTCAATCAACTTGAGCCCAAAGAAATGCCCCAGCTCACCAATCAATTCTGGAATGAAGAGTTTACCAAGCTTGATTTCTATGATCAAAGCTTAATGTTTCCTCTCAATGGCATCGAAATGCTGTTAAAGAATAAGAAAATTGTCTCGATTAAGCTTTATCTTCCCGATCCTGAAGTTACATTTGGCAACTATAAAGGTCATCAATTACCACTCGGCCTTTTCAGTGATGATACTGAACAAGAAGTGACGGAAAAACTGAAGACCGATATAGACACCAATACCAATCCTCATCGAAACGTAAAAGAATTTGAGACGGAAAACGCCAGTGTTGCAATTGATCAGGACAGCGGAAAAATTATTTATATCGAGTTATATAAACAATCTCCTTATCGAGATCAAAAAATCAAATAATAGATCTACACGGAACATCAAATATGCAAAGCACATTCAACTATATATGCATTAGCCTGATTTTGCTGCAATCAGCAAATGGTTTTGCAGAAAACCCAATACGTCTTGAAGAAAAAGCTGTTTATCAAGATATGGGGGCATTGCTTTCAGGTCAGCCTCAAGGCACTCAAATCACGCCTACAATAAATGGTGTCTATGTTGAAGCTTTATTTTGTCAAAAACAGACCTCACCCTTTACCACTTTATTGAAAGGTCGCTTGTCCATTCAGCAGGATCAGGCGTTATTGTCACTTTTCCAGAATATGTTTTGTGTACCGGCCGACAAGGAAGAGCAAGTCAGTTTAAGCGCCTTTGCCAATCAGATTCAGGACCCGCTTCCCTTTAGTCTGGTGAGCTATTCTGGTATGCAAGAACTGGGACAGTGGTCTCTGGAAGAGGCTACCCTGCTTTCCACTACTCCAGCCAAACAAGTTGAAGTCAATATGTTTGGATTACATCCTCGACAAGTCTCAAACTCGGTGGTTTTTTGGGAAGTCCTATCCCCGACCCATGTCCGGGTCTGGTATGGCATGTTTAAAATGGCCCCTTCGGATGCAATCATCTATGAATTTAAATTTGCAGGCCAAGCGTGGAAATTGTCTCATCTGTGGATGGGCACCCGTTTGTAAAATATAGACTAGATAAAAAATTGCTCAGCAGAGTAGTCCAATATTTTTTGTGAAAATACCAACTGGAGACGACTAAAAATAATGGTCTGATTCACGTTTATAGACGCCCTCTTTCTTATTCCTGTTCTATTTTGACCAATCACTCAAGTTGTATTGGCGATTCAAACATTAATCGAAAATCTCAAACTCTCCGATAACGCCAAAATCATTCTGATTGGTTCGACTTGAGGGGGTAATAATCATAACGGTAAAGAACTTGTTTTCTCGGCAACTAAATTTGCGTTAAGAGGCATTGCGCAATCACTACGAGAAATCTTGAGGAACACTTGATTGGAGTCAGTGTACTGAACTTGGGCTATCTGGCCAGTGAATATGAAATCGACAAACCCACTCAAAATGTTTTAGAACAAACTGAATATTCTCTCATCCCTTTAGCCGATGTGATACAGGCGATTCATTTTATTCTTTCAACCACTAAAGCTAGCTGTGTTAAAGAAATCCTGATGCCTGCGATGTTAGATCAGAATGTTTAGTTTTATAGATTTTTAATACTGAGTTGAATACTTTTACAAGCAAAAAAAGAAATTCTTATCCTTTCTCGAGCTTTTTCCCCTATGCTTTGGAAGTTTGCTTTGAGCAATGATATTACTCAAAGCAAGTATTTAGAAAATTGTTTTTTAACATTGATAGTTAAAATTTTAAAAACAGTTTTATGCCGAGTCTAAACTCATTGAATGAGTCTTTAGCAGCCTCAAAAAAACCTCTATTTTCAAAAGATTTTATGTAAGCAGCTCTATAAACAAGCCATAATTCCAGCATAAAAACCAATAAAACCAAACACAAACAAATATTAGTCACTAATTGAGTATCACCCATAAATAGAACTAAAAATATTTGGAAAATAAAAATTATAATCCCTGCTGGAATAAGAAATACCACATTAAAAAATAAATAATATGGCAATGTCCAAAATAAAAGTGATAAAAAAGGCATGACAATTCTCAGTTTTTTTTATTATAAATAAAATTTTGTATTAAAAAAATACTTCTGAACACAATATATTTAAAATAATCTATTTTTCTAGACTTTGTATAAATAAACGAACAAAAAAGGAAGCCTTCGCTTCCTTTTCATCTTCATCTAAAACTTAGATACCATATTTTTCACGATAAGCCTGCATATTGGCCAAAGCGTCTTTTTCGCCTTTGGCATCCAGATAATCCATCAAGTCCTTCATGGTAATTAAGGCATGCACCGGGATTTCGAGTTCTTTTTGCACTTCCTGAATCGCAGAAAGCTCACCTTGACCGCGTTCCTGACGATCTAGCGCAACCAATACACCAGCAATTTCAGCACCTGCATTTTTCAAAATGGTCACGACTTCACGAATCGCAGTACCGGCCGTAATCACATCATCAATGATCCAGACTTTTTGACCGGCAACTGAGGCACCGACCAATACACCACCTTCACCATGATCTTTGGCTTCTTTACGGTTAAAGCCCCACGGTACACTTTTGCCATGAACCTGTGATAAAGCCACAGCGGTAGCTGCCACAAAAGGAATTCCCTTATAGGCTGGACCAAAAATCACACCGACATTGTTACACTGCACCAGTTTATCGGCATAGCCTTGCGCTAATAAAGACAGTGCTTCACCATCATTGAGTAAACCTGCGTTAAAGAAATAAGGGCTGACACGGCCTGATTTTAAGGTAAACTCACCAAATTTAAGCACTCCACGTGATAATGCGAGTTCGATAAAAGCTTGCGGATGAAATGACACAGGCGTTGTCATATAAGGTGCTCCAAATTCTTCAATTGAGGTTAAACAGACGTATGATACCAAAGGATAGCTATCCAAGTGATGTAAAAATTCTTCGAGTCGTTTCAATTAACGTAAATGGCTTGCGTGCTTCTGTCACCAAAGGCCTGCTCGAATGGTTGGAACAGTCTGGTGCAGATGTGGTGTGTATGCAGGAAAGCCGCATTACTCATGAGCAATGGACCGATAAATTTAAACCTGAAGGATGGTACACCCACTTATTCCCTGCTGAACGCGCAGGTTATGCAGGCACAGCCATTTATAGTCGCCTGCCTTTCGTCTCGGTAACCAACGGCTTGGGTTTTGAACTGGCCGATACGCAAGGCCGTTTTATTTCGGCTGAATTTGATTTAGGACTGTCACAAACCGTTCATATTGCCTCCTTATACTTGCCATCAGGATCAAGCGGTGATGAAGCACAGGCACGCAAAGACGTGTTCTTAAAAGAGTACGCGCAAGTACTCAAACAATGGCGCGACGAAAATAAATCCATCATCGTGTGTGGAGACTACAATATCGTGCATAAACGCATCGATATTAAAAACTGGTCAGGGAACCAGAAGTCATCTGGCGTATTGCCGCATGAACGTGCCTGGCTCGATCATATCTATGACGAGCTGGGTTATGTGGACACCTTCCGTGAGGTACGACCTGAAGCAGAGTTGTACTCATGGTGGTCAAATCGCGGTCAGGCGCGTGCGAAAAATGTCGGGTGGCGGATTGACTATCATGCCTGCTCTCCAGACTGGAAAGCACGTACTGCGAATGCATGGGTCTATAAAGAACAATGGTTTAGCGATCATGCACCGGTGATTATCGACTATAAAATACACGAATAAGTGAACATATGTTCACTTAACCCGCTTCTTTAGCTTACAGAACTTGTCGCTTTTGTGTATTTTTATTTACTAGCTAGAACGGCATTATAGCTTCACGGCACAGGGAAGCGGTCAGGATGACCAGAAAGGGATAGGACGCCGTAGGAAGATAAAATAAACTTGATTCAAGTTTATTTGCATGGATGAGACATTGGACGTTGAAATGAGACCCGCATAATCAGGAAGATTAAATGCGGGTTTTCTCTTTTTTGATATTAGATATTTTCTGTTTATTGTGTCATTCGCCATTTTGCTCAAAAAACATGCGCATTTTGATCATTGCATCACGATTGAACCGCTCTACCGATAAACTTAATAAAAAATTTCAACTGGCGCATCAGTTGCTTTTTACGTTAGGCTTTCATCCATATTTTTCACTCTTTCTAGGGTTTTTCTCATGTTTAAAATTTATGGCATTAAAAATTGTAATTCAATGAAAAAAGCCTTTGATGCGTTACAGGCAAAAGGTATCAATTACGAGTTCCATGATTACAAGAAACAAGGCATTGATGCTGACACTTTAGCAATCTGGTTAAAAGAAATTGGCGCAGATAAAGTCCTGAATAAAAAAGGCACGACCTGGCGCAAATTAACTGCTGACGAGCAAACACACGCGACTAGCAATGAACATAACCTGATTGAAACACTGATGGCCCAGCCTAGCCTGATTAAGCGTCCTGTACTGCAAACTCCAAATGGCTTTGTGATTGGTTTCGATGAAGCAACCTATCAGGGTTTATCAGCTTAAACCGATAAATCGCAGCAATAAAAAAACCGAGTCATTAGACTCGGTTTTCTGTTATTTAAATCTGGCTTAGTTGGTACGAATCCAGGTCTGATTACGACCTAAAGCTGCAACGCCAATATAGCCACGTAATTTCAGCTTTTTGCCGCCATCGAGAATTTCAGCTTTTAACTTATAGGTTTTGCCATTTTTAGGATCGATGATCGAACCTTCATCATAGCTGGTACCGCCTACATTTTTCAGGCCATGTACGATGGTCACGCCTTTCAGCGGTTTGTTGTGATAAGGTCCTTCACACTTAGAGCATGCATTTTCCTGACCTGCCACTAAATATTTTTGAATAGATGCGGTGAGGGTTCCATCCTTTTGCTCAGTAAACTTCACAATCGCCTTTGGCTGTTTCGTTTCATCATCAATGGTTTGCCAAACACTGCCATTCAGCGCATCCGCTGCATTGGCAAAAGTTGTTAAACCGAGCAATCCAAATGCTAGAGCAATTTTCTTCATTTTTGTAATATCCTTAAGGGGTCTTTCAAACTGAAAGTATTGAGAAGTTCAATCAATATTGCAATTCTTGATTATGACTATTTGGTATAACCTGCGTAAGAGTGACATAGCGCACAATTTTTCAGTTTTTATCATGAGGTCTAGGCGCTACTTATATTCAAGAACTTTCTTATTGGTATACCCAACTAACAATATGGAAAAATTATGAAATTTGCTACTGTTTGGAAATATTATTTTACTGAATCTTTACTTAAAGCCACGATTCGGACACCGAGCCAATTTAATCTGGCACCCAATGCTTTACGACCATTACTGGATCAACTCTGTCGCCTATTTCCACACAATCCAACAGTACAAATTCGATCGTTACGCTTAGCCGGTGTTCGTGGTGAGGAAATTAAAGCGCAAGCTGCGGCAACACAACTGATTTTACATATTCACGGTGGTGCTTTCTTCTTAGGTAGCCTGAATACTCATCGTGCATTGATGACCGATATTGCAGCACGTACGCAAATGCAGGTGATTCATGTCGATTACCCGCTGGCACCAGAACATCCTTTTCCTGAAGCGATTGATGCGATTTTTGATGTTTATCAAGCATTGCTGGTACAAGGGATTAAACCTAAAGATATTATTATCTCGGGGGACTCTTGTGGTGCCAACCTCGCCTTGGCCTTGTGCTTGCGTCTGAAACAGCAACCTGAACTGATGCCAAGTGGTCTGATTCTGATGTCGCCTTATCTGGATTTAACCTTGACCAGTGAATCACTTCGCTTCAACCAGAAACATGATGCCTTGCTCTCAATTGAAGCGTTACAGGCAGGTATCAATCATTATCTAAAAGAGGGTATTCAGGCTGATGATCCACGCGTTTCACCATTATTTGATGATCTGACCGGCTTACCACCAACACTCGTTCAAGTCGGTTCTAAAGAAATTCTGCTGGATGATTCAAAACGCTTTAGAGAAAAAGCTGAAAAAGCCGATGTTGAAGTGAACTTTAAACTCTATACCGGCATGTGGCATAACTTCCAGATGTTTAATGCCTGGTTCCCTGAAGCTAAACAGGCTTTGGCCGATCTTGCTGAATTTGCACATGCCTTAGATCGCGACTAAGCACCCTCAAAATCTGTGTAAAAAATGGTCAGCTTAGGCTGACCCTTGTCACTCTTGATTCAGTTTGGTCATCAACAAATAAAAATCATTGAATATTCAGATAACAGCTTATTTTTCAAAATATTTTTCCCGTCCTGATTTGCACTAAATCCGCCAGATGCAGACTTTTTTCTCATTCTAAAGATGCTATTGTTATTTGAATAAGCGTTCTTCCGTATTTTGATGACGGATATACAGTTCCTAGGAATCTCATTGCATAAAAGGATGCATGCCAATGGTGAAGATTCATTTTAATAGGTCAACTGACGCAAAACGATGGGGCTTTCGGCTTTCTTGGGAACATCATATTGTCGTCAATTGGACCATGCTTAAAAAAAGCATTTTATTACTTATACTTGCTGCATTAATGAACCTGTTCTGGATCAGCTGGGACATTTTCGTACTCATGAATCCGGTTTATTCAGAATGGGTCCATCTCAAGCTGGTTCGTTCACAATTATGGACCAGCCTGATTATGCTGGTGGTTTTGATCCTGTTGATTATTCCCTGCCATGTATTCAGGGAACAACACTGGGCACAGGAAGTCCTCCCGATCCTCAGTGTGCAGGTCTTTACTGCCATGCTGTGCCATAACAGCTATCTGGTCGGCAGCTTTAGTCCCGCCACCATGGTGGGCTATGTCAGTGTCGTGGGTGTCGGTCTGGTGCTATTTGACCGCCGTATGGTGTATTGCGCCCTGATTCCAGCCACACTGGCCCTGTTCTTTTGCAATTACCTGAGTATGGTCGGGGTCCTGACCTACGCACCATTATTTAACATGCAACATCTGAATCAGGTGGCCATGCATCCCTTCTGGGTCGGTAGTATGCTGTTTTTTCTGGTTCCGATCTTGCTGGCCTGTTTATTTCTATTTGAAATTTTACTGACTCAATGGCGGACTCGCGAAATGACCATCCAGATGTTGAGCCGTCTCGATCCCCTCACCAATGTCCTGAACCGGCGCAGTATTGGCAGTTATCTGGACAGATTACACCAGCAACCAGAGCAGCAATATTCGATTGTGCTACTCGATTTAGATCATTTTAAAAATATTAATGATCATTTTGGACATAGCATGGGAGATCAGGTGCTGATTCAGGTAGCACAGTGTCTGACCACCCATCTTAGAGAGCAGGATATGATTGGCCGCTTTGGCGGGGAGGAGTTTATTTTATTGCTGCCCGATACTCATACCGCCCAAGCACAAAAGGTTGCAGAGCGCTGTCGGCAGGCGATATCTCAATTACGTTTTATTACCGAACATAAGCAAGAGTTCCGTATTAGTGCCAGCTTCGGTATTAGCAGTTCGCTTAGTGCCGATGAGCCACACCTGATTATTAGTCAGGCAGATCAGGCCCTGTATGCGGTGAAAGCGGCGGGACGTAATCAGGTCAGAATCTTTACTGACCTGATCACCCGTTAGCAAAGTGAAGGCCTTGACTTGACTTCACTTGAGTCCCAATCAGACTTTTAAAAATTCTTCCCGCTGTTGACGATAAGGCTCATCAAAAGGCACAAACTGCTGTTCTTGCTTGGCTTCAGCAATCCATTGTTGTACTGAAGGTAAAGCCAATATTTTCTGCATATAGCTTTGGCTAGAAGCCGAGATGGGGAGCTGATAACAGTCAAAACGCATCACCACCGGCGCGTAAAATGCATCTGCAATACTAAATTCGCCACACAAAAAACTGTCGTCACCTGGACGTTGTGACCAGATCTGCTCAATACGGGCCACATCAGCACGCAGTTGCGCATGCTCAGACCAGAGCTGCAGACCAATATGTGTCAGGTCTGCTTCGACATTCATGGGACAAAGATTGCGTAATCCCTGAAAGCTACTATGCATCTCGGCACTGATACAGCGCGCTCTGGCACGTAAGCTTTTATCTTGTGGCCATAAGGCATGCTCAGGATGTTGTTCTGCCAGATATTCACAAATAGCCAGTGTATCCCAAACCACCCGTTCTCCATCCACAAGTGCAGGCACTTTCCCGGTTGGATTCAGTTTAAGAATTTCTGTTTTAAACTGACTATCTGCTTCAAAGCTATCAAACCGGATCAAATGCTCCTGAAATGGTATGCCAGCCTGTTTCAATAACAGCCACGGACGCATGGACCATGTTGAATAGTTTTTATTGCCAATAAAGAGTTGGTACATTGTTATTCTTTTCCTTTAAATAAGGCCAGTTGTTGTAATAGCTCGGCTTTCTGGAATGCACCCGTTAAACGTAGCGAGCGAATTTCTTGTTGTTGCTGATCGAGGAATAAATAGGTTGGTGGACCTAAAATATCCCACTGTGCTAAAAGTGCCTGATGCGATGCATCATAGTGGCTTAAATCCAGTTTAATTAAATAGTAACCCGCTAACGCCTGCTGCACCTCAGCATCTTTTAAAATACGATGCTCAATTGGCTGACAAGCCACGCACCAGTCTGCATAGACATCAATCACGATACCGCGATCTTTCGGTGCATCGGCGAGAATCTGCTGAAACTCGTCCGCAGTGTGTGCCACATGCCATTCAGCCAGCTTGTCTGCCTGAACTGAACTCAGGCTTTGGATGTGCTGGTATTGGTTAAAAGCCAAGGCTGGAATCACGACAATCAGTAAAATCGCATACAGCCATTGCAGCTTGGATTTCTGCCCAAACAGACGATAAACCGCATAGATAATAAATGCCAGACCCAGAATTAAACTCAGGATTTGAATGGCGAGTTCCGGCAATAAAGGACGAATAAAATAAAGACTCAGGGCCAGCATCAAGAAGGCAAAGATCACCTTGATCTGGTTCATCCAGTCGCCGGCTTTCGGTAAGGCTTTGGCCCCTAAAACACTGGCAAGTAACAATGGAATGCCCATGCCAAAACCCAGGGTAAATAGTAATAATGCACCCTGCCATTGGCTCTGCGTTTGCGAGATAAACAGTAATACCCCGGCCAGCGGTGCCGTCATGCATGGTCCAACCAGCAAGGCTGAAATCATGCCCATGACACTGGCGCCCACCAAGGTACCGCCTTTTTGATTGGATTGCATCTGATCAAGTCGATTGACCCAACGCTGGGGCAATTTCAACTCGAACAGGCCAAACAGATTCAGGGCAAACACCACAAACAGCAAGCTAAATGCAATCAGGGTCGCAGGTTGCTGTAACCAGCGCTGAAAATTCAAACCTGCTGCGGAAGCAATTAAACCGAGGACCGCATAGACCAGCGCCATACTGACCACAAAGGTCAGCGCAATTGACCATGCTTTCACGCCTTTATTATCACGTACGATCAACGAGGTCAGAATCGGTAACATCGGTAGAGAGCACGGCGTAAAAGCCAACAGAATGCCTAAGCCCAAGAACAATAAGATGCTATACGCCAGAGAATGCTGTTCCAGTGCACTGGACCATTTCTGGTCTTGGGCCATCACACCCGAGTTGCCTTGTGAGGCTGATTCTGCAGCTGTTTCAGCCTGTACTTCATCATCGCTGGCTGACTGTTGTGCATTCAATACACTGGATGAACGGGCCACGTCCAGAAAGCTTTTTTGCGTATTGGAGCTGACATTCTGGGCACTGACCAAACCATCCGCATCAGTTTGAAACTCAATATTTTGTGGTGGATAGCAAATACGGTCTTTGGCACACCCCTGCCAAGTCACGCGGTAGTGTTGTGATGCCTGAGTCGGGATACTGAATTCAGCTTGTTGATAATAAACCTGGCTATGACCATAGTTTTCATCATATTGCTCAACCGCTTTGGGCAGATTCAAGGCAACCGGTTGATTGCCCTGCTTTACCTCAAATTTATGCTGATAGAGATAGTAATTGGGCTGAATCGACCAGTGTAACCGTGCCTGATTCGCTTGCGTCGACTCAACCGTAAATGCAAATGCCTGTTCAGGGCTAAGTAAGGGTGCCGATGTATTCTCTTGGGCATAGGTCAGTGACCCACATAACAACAATAAGGTCCCAAGAAAATAATGCATCAGTGAAGAACCGTCTCCACCTTGAACAGAGCTTTTCATTCTCATCTCGCTATTTTTCTCCCGAATCTGCTGGGCACTTCTATAAAAGTAAGTTTAAGCGTATTCAGGAGCATGATTATTAGAATAACACCGATACGCCGAGGCCACCGTTATAGCTTTTCTGATCGCCATTGAGATCAACCCCAATGCTAGCGTCCAGCTGGGTGCGATTATTCAAAGCATAAATCAGGCCTGTACCTAAACCATATTCATAGTCTTGGCTCTCGGCTTTACGGTAAACAAATTCTGAATAACCTGATAATTTACCTGCAATTTTATAGTCAATGGTTGGAATCGCAGTTACCGCCCAATCACTGTTTTGCGCTTCATAACGCATGGTAATCGAGGTGCCGATCAGGTCGCTAAATTCATAAGCAACCGCTGAGGTAAGGCTATAAATATCATCATGGTTGGTAAATTCATCATTACCTGTCGCAATGATGGCTTCTGCCAACAAAGCCATAGATAAACGGTCATCTTTGAGATCAATGGCTTTTTTCAAACCAATGCTGACATCACCTAAACCATTGGTTTCCTTTTTCATACCGGCACGCTTGTATTGCTGCCAGACCGGACCCTGCCAACCCAATTGCAATTCCAGGCCATCTGCCAGACCGGTACGCAACAACATATCGCCATTTAAGGTCAGGGTCTTATCCTTCACCCCATCGACATTACCTTCCTGATAACTGACGCTTGGCAAGCTTTGTTCCCATGCCAGTTTACCAACCGGGGTAATGCCTGTGCCCATACCGGCACCGGGACGGTCAAAAGAAAAATCAGCCGCAAAAGCGCTGCTTGCCAGCATCGATACGGCAACTACGCTTAAAGTTTGAAATATTTTCATCATGTTCCTCGTTCTGTTATATCGGCTGGGCTTAAGCGCCGAGCTCTTTTGACATTTTTGCGCCATGCTGACGTAACAATTCCAGTGTTGCACGTTCTTCTGGCAATGATTCTGACCAATCAATTTCATCAAATTCACAATCAAAGAATAATTGGCTAATTGAAGATAAAACGGTTAAACCCTCTTCATCACGGGTATTTGGATCTACTTTTTCTTCGAGTAAACGTTGTACCACAGGCACACAAGCCGAACTTGCTGCATCCCAGAGAGGGCCATAAAACTCTTCAGCATCCCATAAATGCAAATTGGCTTTGGCCTGAATCAGCGCATCCAAAATATCCAGATAGACTTGAAGCGTTTGTTGCTTTTCTTCTTCGCTTAATGGCTGGCCTGCCTCATATGCTTCACAAATTGTTTCCCACCAGGTGAATAAACCATCACAAATCACCGATACAGGCGGCCCCTGTTCAGGATCAATAAAATTCGGGTCGAGTCCTTCAGCAAGTAAAGATTGCACTTGGTCTAAATCGAGTTGTTGTATGGCTTGCACCAAGGCCTGCTGTTGCTTATTTAACATGACCAGTTCTCACAATATTTTTTAATGAATGTATTATGCCGAATATCCTGACAGGATTTTATAAAACCATCTAAAAAATCATGTAGAAATTTGATACAGGCATAAAAAAAGCCTTACATTAGTCTAATAACACATTATTTGTTTGATAAGAATGAACAGTGTCAGGATGAAAATAACTTTATTAGAGGTACAAAAAGTATTCACCGATATGCTAAATCATAGAATTAGTCGAGAGCAAGCTGAAGCATGGGCAGCAACAAAGATGAATGCCTTGGACAACAATGAATTGTTCTTTGATCCTGCTACAACAGAGGATCTTCTATGGGAGGCTGTACTCTATTTAAGTGGTATTGGGTTAAAAATAGCCCCTGATAAGTATATGGAGAATGAAGATGGCATTAAAGAAATGTTTGATAGTTATTGGAATTAATAAGTGAAGTTCTAAAGCTAACCATAAGAAATATATTCACGATTAGAGTCACAATAAATTCAAGCTTAAATTAAAAGGACCGAGTCCTACCTATATACAGAACTCGGTCCTTAAAAGCTGCTTAATCAAACTGCCCAAATTATTGAGATCAACTCAGATTAAGGCCTTTTTTATGCGTTTATTTTTACGCTTCGTCGTCTACTTTGACACCTTCATCTGCATCGACATATTCTGGTAAACCGCCACGGTGATGATCTTTCTTCTCATAAAGATGCTCCAGACTGCGTTTTAATTTATCAATCGCACCATGAATCGAGTGATCAATATTTGGCGCTTTATGTGTCACTGCAACAGGTTTCATGCCTGCTGGACGGGCTTCAATCATACAACGTTTGTCATGATCGCCCGATTTATCCCCGTTTTCATCACTAATATGAACCGAAAAGTGCGTAATACGCTCGCTATAACGTTGGAATTCCTGTGTAAGTTCTGCACGAACATAACTAATTAAACGTTCACTACCTTGAATGTTTTTATCTGTACGGATTTCAATATTCATAAATATCTTCCTCTCTTTTCTGTGAGACGGTGCTACAAAACTTTGTTATTCAGCACACTTTGAGCATGCGGTCATTCAGTGCAGTTGTATATTTTGATTATGTAAATGCTTGTGGTCTCCTCGCTTAGCATCTGTTGATTTTCAGTATGTAAGAAGATCTTCTATAGTTCCAATATCTGTCTTTCCTCAGAAATATGCAAGCTGATTTTTGACATTTTTATTAAAACTTAAACAAAAACAGCTTTAACTTTACACGACTTTATTTTTGGCCCGAGCTCTACAATTATTTTGTACCTTTGGTCAAATTTGGCTTTATTTTTGCTTAATACCTTGTATGCTTTACACGCCTTTTTGGGGGGAGATTTTTAAATGCAATTGAAGCAAGTTACAGCAGCATGTTTATTGGTATCTACAGCAGCTTTCGCTCAGGCAAAGCCAATCTGGCAGGACTTTAGCCTGACCGGTTTGTATGGGGAAAACTACGAAGTTGTTGATGAAAAACAAACAACCTTAACGGTTGAATATGCGGCAAAAGTGAAGTATGCCGATGTGTTTTTCTTTATGGACCGTATGCGTGGTAATGAAGACCATAAAGTGACTTATTTCGAACTCTCTCCGCGTTTTAGCTTAGGCGAGATTTCAGGTCACAAACTTGCTTTTGGTCCGGTTAAAGATGTATTGATTTCAACCACTTGGGAAAGCAACAATGATGACTTTTCCAGTTTTGACAACTTCTTGTACGGCGTAGGTTTTGACCTTGCAGTTCCATATTTCCAATATGCAAATGTGAACTTCTACCGTGCCAACAATGAAAATACATCTGATGACTATCAAATGACCATTGCCTATGCATTGCCATTTAAAGTATCAAATGAAGATTTCCTCGTCGATGGTTTCCTTGACTGGTCGACAGGTGAAAAAGATCACGCCAGTGAGCTGAACTGGACTACACAATATAAATGGAATGTGGGTAAACACATTTCACCGGATACTCGTCTTTATTTAGGTGTTGAGCATTCGGTCTGGAATAACAAGTTCGGTATGAAAAACCGTGATGAAAACAATGTCAGCGCTTTGATCAAATACCATTTCTAATCAGATTAGAATGTTAAAAAACAGCAAGGATTTCCTTGCTGTTTTTGTTTGCATCCCCGAATATAAATGTCAGTTGATCTTTTGTCCTGTCAGCAACCCATCTGTTTATTTTGTCTAATTTGATGACCTTTGCTTATGTCTGAAAATATCGTACTTGCCGCTTCGACCTTAGCCGCACATTTCCGCATTCGCTTTGCCACAACAGATGACCTCGAACACATCCTCACGATTTATAATCACGAAATTTTAAATGGCACAGCCAACTGGAATGATCAGGCTGTTTCCTTAGCTGATTATCAGCAACGTTTTTACGGCATGCAGCAACGGCACTTCCCCATGATCGTAGTTGAAGACCTGAATAGCCATCAAGTGGCTGGTTATGCCTATTACGCAGCGTTTCGTGCGATCAGCGGTTATCGCCAAAGCATTGAGCATTCTGTTTTTGTTGACCCAAGTTATGCTCGCCAAGGTCTGGGCAAAGCGCTGATGCAACAACTGATTCATCTGGCCAAACAGCAAAATATGCATATTATGGTCGCTGCCATTGACAGTGAAAATAAGGGTTCGATTGTGCTGCATGAACAATTGGGCTTTGTGCAAACAGGCTATATGCCACAAGTAGGTCAAAAGTTTGGACAATGGCGGGATTTGGTCTGGATGCAACTGCAACTCACAGAAGCCTAATAAAATATCACTTTTGTAATACGATCCTCACAGCAATTTCTGACTTAAAATGAAAGACATACTTTATTTCAAAAATAGCCACAATGATTAAAACATCCCAACTCGGTCTATGCCTCACAATCGTACTTGCTTCAAGTGCCAGCTTTGCAGAACTTTCCTTCGAGCAAGAATTGCAACAGGGCTGCGCCAAAGTGAAACAATATGCCCAAGCAGGTAAAAAGTTTTACGATCAAAAGCAATATCTCAAAGCAGCCAAGCAATTCGAAGACCAAGCCGCATGGGCACATTTCTGTCAGGCCAATGCAGATGAAAGCGGGATTCAGGTCAGTGATCGAGAGATTGAAATCGCCAATAATAATGTCGGTTTAAGTTATGCAAAACTCGGTAAGCCGCAATGGGCCAGAGTCTGGTTTTTACGTGATAAAGACTCGAAAACCAGCCAATACAATTTAAAACAGCTCCCAAAACCAAAGCTATCTTCTGATTTACAAGGGACTTATGTCCGTGCCAATGGCTTTGGGCAATGGGACTATATCAAGGTCAGCAAAAAACAGAATCAATATGAGATTGGCTTCGATGGCTACTATTTTGGTCCACGCGGCCTAATCTATGGTCCCAATATGGGACAGTTTGAAACCAGCATGCCAATCAAGTCAAAACAAGCCAGCTACCGCTATGAAGATTGCCAAATCAAACTTCAATTTGCCAATGACGCAAAGCTTGGACAAAAAATTGAGGTTGAACAGCACAACGGCGAATCTTCATGTGGCTTTGGACACAATGTCTATGCAGGCGGAACGTTTTATAAGGTTGAAGACAAATAAATCGAGTGCTAACCCTTTAATGTTCTAAATTGCATTTTCCCAACATTCACTATCGTGATAGGCGACATGGATGTCGCCATGTTCGACTGCCTTGCGCTGCTTCCAAAGCCATGCTTTGGAATTGCTCAGGATGTACCGTCAGTCGAACAAAAGATTTTTGCTTACTTTTGATCTCTCAAAAGTAAGGTCCATCATAAAGATACATTCCTTAGAACACGGATAAAGTAATGGTTAGCCAAGAAATACTAAATCGCCACTAACTCCCGAATCCCCTTCTCAGGCATCTCCTCACCCCGCCCTTGTGCAATCACCTGCCCACGTGCCATCACGCTATACGCATCGGCCAACTCTTCGGCAAAATCATAAAACTGCTCCACCAAAATAATCGCCATCTCGCCTTGATCTGCTAACTTGCGAATCACCCGACCAATATCTTTAATAATCGATGGCTGAATCCCTTCGGTCGGTTCATCCAGAATTAATACACTGGGTTCTGAGGCCAAAGCTCGAGCAATCGCAAGCTGCTGTTGCTGACCACCCGATAAATCTCCGCCACGGCGGTGTTTCATCTCATCAAGTACGGGGAAAATTTCATATAAATGCGTCGGCACCTTACGCGTCTTGGCACCCGAAAATTTTGCCATCCCAATTAAAATATTTTCTTCAACCGTTAAAGTCGAAAAGATATCGCGACCTTGCGGCACATAAGCCAAACCGGCACGCACACGTTGCTCAGGAGACATCTTGGCAATGTCTTTTCCATCCAGAAGGATTTGTCCTGACTTGATCGGCAGAATCCCCATCAGGCATTTCAGTAAGGTGGTTTTGCCAACGCCATTACGTCCCAGCACCACACTACATTCTCCTACAGGCGCATTAAAAGACACATCACGCAGAATATGACTGCCACCATAGAACTGATTAATTTGTTTCACTTCTAGCATGTGCTTCTCCTAACGCCCTAGATATTTTTCAATCACATCTTCATTGGCCTGAACCTCTGCCAATGTCCCCTCAGCCAGAATTGCCCCTTGCGCCAAGACCGTGACTTTTTCACTGATGGTGTCAATAAAACTCATGTCATGCTCGACCACCACAAGGGTGTGATTTTTTTTCAGTTCCAGACACAATTCAGCCGTGCGCTCGGTTTCAGCATCGGTCATACCTGCAACCGGCTCATCCAGCAAAATCAACTTGGGCCGTTGCATCAGCAACATGCCGATTTCCAGCCACTGTTTTTGTCCATGTGAGAGCAGACCTGCGGGCTTTTGCACAAATTCCTTTAAACGGATCTGCTCCAGACTTTCATCCAGGGCCAGCTGCGCTTCTGGGTCTAAACGGGAAAATAAGCTTTTTTTCACCCGTTTATCGCGTGGCGCTGCCAATAGCAGATTTTCCATCACGCTAAAATTTTCAAATACCGTGGGTTTCTGGAATTTACGTCCAATCCCCGCTTCCGCAATTTGCTCGGTACTCATTTTGGCAAGATCATAGTTTTGCCCAAAAAATGCCGTACCTGTGCTTGGACGGGTTTTGCCGGTAATCACATCCATCAGTGTGGTTTTTCCTGCGCCATTCGGTCCAATAATACAACGTAACTCACCCTCGGCAATGTACAGTGACAAATCATTCAAGGCCCGAAATGAATCAAACCAGACACTGACTTTTTCCAGATATAAGGCAATGCCGTGACTAAAATCCGCACCTTGCGTCTTGGTGCGTCCATAGCCCTCACCCAGTTGACCGCCATGTTGAGCAGCGTCTATTAATACATCACTCATTTAATCACGCTCCTTTTTAAAACGGTCAAATACGCCAATCACACCCTTAGGCAAGAACAAGGTCACCACGATAAACAGCGCACCCAAGATCAATAACCATGCTTCTGGCGCAGCCACAGTGAAATAGGTTTTCACTGCATTGATTAAACCTGCCCCCAAAATCGGACCAATCAAAGTGCCACGTCCACCCGCAGCCACCCACACCGCCATTTCAATTGAGTTGACTGGGTTCATTTCACTTGGATTGATGATGCCTGCCTGTGGCACATACAACGCCCCTGCAATACCGGCAATCACCGCGGACAATACCCATGCCGACAGCTTGTACCACAGCGTGCGATAACCGAGATATTGCAAGCGATTTTCACTGTCGCGGATTGCGCCGAGCACGCGACCATAAGGACGATTCATCAACTGGCGCAAACCGAGGAAACACAACATCAACATCAACGCAGTCACAAAGCATAACGTTGCGCGCATCGGTGCCGAGGTAATATCAAAACCGAGAATGGTCTTAAACCCCGTAAAGCCATTATTGCCACCAAAGCCTGTTTCATTACGGAAGAACAGTAAGGCTGCGGCAAAGGTCATGGCTTGAGTAATGATCGAGAAATACACACCCTTGATTTTGGAGCGAAAGGCAAAAAAACCAAAAATAAATGCAATCAATCCAGGAACAAGCACGACCAGTGCCAAGGCCCAGGCGATATGCTCAGTCCCGACCCAATACCAAGGCAACTCGGTCCAACTGAGGAAGCGCATAAAATCAGGCAGACCATCGCCTGCGGATTGACGCATGAGGTACATGCCAAAAGCATAACCGCCCAAGGCAAAATACAAACCATGTCCCAAGCTTAGAATCCCGGCATAACCCCAGACCAGATCCAATGCCAAAGCCACCAAGGCCAAACACATGATCTTGCCAATCAGGGTGATCCAATAAGCGGACAAGTAAAATGCAGAGTCAGGAGACAACAGGTGTAGCCATGGCAACAGCAATAACGCGCCAAAACACAGTGCAATCGCCACCGCGCTATAGGGTTTTTCGGCAAATAAAGCATTGATTTTCATTGGCTTACTCCACAAAACGGCCTTTGATGGCAAACAAACCTTGTGGACGCTTTTGGATAAACAAAATCACAAGAACCAAGAGAATAATTTTTGCTAGAACCGCACCTAAACCAATTTCCAGCACCGTTCCACTGATGCCCAAGCCGAGTGCTGCCAGTACCGCACCCCAGACTTGGCCCACGCCACCGACCACAACCACAAGGAAAGCGTCAATAATGTAGTTTTGACCGAGATCAGGCCCCACATTGCCGACTTGCGCCAAGGCACAGCCTGCCAAACCTGCCAGACCAGAACCCAGACCAAAAGCCAGCATATCAATCCGGGCAGAGCGAATCCCAACCGCACGTGCCATTTGACGGTTTTGCGTGACCGCACGAACGAATAAGCCGAAACGGGTTTTATTGAGTAAGAACACCAGCAGCAATAATACGGCGACGGTAAAACCAATAATCGCCATACGGTTATACGGCAGCATCAGGCTCGGTGTTAGCGCAATTCCGCCACTCAACCATGCTACGTTGGAAACCTCAACATTCTGTGCACCAAATACCATACGCACCAATTGCATCAAGATCAGACTCACCCCAAAGGTCGCAAGTAAAGTCTCCAATTGACGACCATACAGCGGACGAATCACGGTGCGTTCAATCAACATACCAATCAAGGCACTGACCAGAAATGCCGCAGGAATCGCTGCCAACAGATACCAATCGACTAATCCAGCAAAATGGGTTTTAAAAAAACTCTGGATCACATAGGTGGTATAGGCACCAATCATGATGAGCTCACCATGTGCCATGTTAATTACCCCAAGCAAACCATAGGTAATGGCTAAGCCAAGCGCCGCAAGCAGTAAAATGCTGGCAGTACTTAAACCTGAAAAGATATGACCTGACCACTCACTAATTTGCAGGCGGGTTTTAATTTGATTGTGTGCATCCAACAACGCTGCCTTCAAGGCGGGATTGCTTTGTGGTTGTTCTAAAGTTTGGTTAATTAACGCGAACACATCAGGGCGATTCGAATCTGCCAAGACGTTCACTGCTTCAAGCTTGGTAAATTCATCAGGACTATTAAAATCCAAACGGGCTTTGAGCTGTGCTAAACGTGCTTTGACCTGATCATTTTTTTCATTCAGATAAAGCTGCTTCACCATCGCCACATCAAGTTCAGCCAAGTTATTTTCTAAGATATCAACTGCAGCTAAACGTTGTGAGGCATCGGTAGAATTGAGTTTGGCCTTGGCTTGACCAAAATTCAGTGCCTTGCGTAAGGTATTGACCAAAGTCACTTGAGATAGATCGGCTGGCCATTGTTCCAATGCTTGCTGCTCAGGATAACTAAACAGTTTGTCATCATTTTTCAGCAAATAAGTATTGCCTGCGCTATCGGTATAAAGCTCATTTTGATCGATATATGCCACCAACTGATCCAGTTGTTCAATACTGGCAGGCCATTGATTGAGCATGGCACGACGCGTGGCAAAGTCAGCCTTTACAAAGGTCTGAATGGCATCTGGAGAAGCTGTAGACGTCACAGGTGCTGTGGATGTGGCCTCTGCCCATGCTGGACTCAACATCAGCTGTGCCATGATGCAGAGCAGTGCCAAAACAAAATGTTTCGCCATAGAACTCCCCTTATGGTTACGGTTTAAATGGATCAGAAAAATAGAAATGCCTGCTGCCCATACAACAGGCTAAAAGTCACTTATTTCGGGATATACGGACTCCAAGGCTCCGCCTTGATGGTTTGCGGGGTTTTGTAGACCACATCGAACTGGCCATCGCCACGGATCTGTCCAATCATCACAGGCTTATGCAAGTGGTGATTGCTTTCATCCATTTTGAGGGTATAGCCTGATGGAGCCGCAAAGGTCTGACCGGCCATCGCATCACGAACTTTATCCACCTCAGTGGTGCCCGCTTTCTCAACCGCCTGCTTCCACATATTGATCCCGACATAGGTCGCTTCCATCGGATCGTTGGTCACCACTTTGTCGGCATTTGGCAGTTTGTATTGCACTGCATATTGTTTGAATTTATTCACAAACTCGGTATTTTTAGGATTCTTGACCGACATGAAATAGTTCCATGCCGCTAAATGCCCCACCAAGGGTTTGGTATCAATACCACGTAATTCTTCTTCCCCGACCGAGAAAGCCATGACTGGGATATCGGATGCCTTAATGCCTTGGTTGCCCAGTTCGCGATAGAACGGCACATTGGAATCGCCATTGATGGTCGAGATCACTGCCGTCTTTTTACCCGCAGAAAACTTCTTAATATTGGACACAATAGTTTGATAATTGCTGTGACCAAATGGGGTGTATTCTTCCATGATATCGGCATCGGCAACGCCCTTCGATTTCAAGAAGGCCCGAAGAATTTTATTGGTGGTCCGTGGATAGACATAATCGGTGCCCAACAACACAAAACGTTCTGCTTTCCCGCCCTCATCTCCCATCAAATATTCAACCGCGGGAATTGCTTGCTGGTTCGGAGCCGCCCCGGTATAGAAGATGTTTTTCGATTGTTCCTGACCTTCATACTGCACCGGATAGAACAACAAGCCATTCAGCTCTTCCACCACAGGCAACACGGATTTACGAGAAACCGATGTCCAGCAACCAAAAATAACCGCGACTTTATCTTGGGTAATCAGCTGACGCGCCTTTTCTGCAAACAGGGGCCAGTCAGAAGCTGGATCAACAATCACAGGTTCCAGTTTTTTGCCCAGTACCCCACCATTGGCATTGATTTCATTGATGGTCATCAAGGCGGTGTCTTTCAGTGAGGTTTCAGAAATCGCCATGGTGCCTGAAAGCGAGTGCAGAATCCCAACCTTGATGGTGTCACCGTTGGCTGCAGGTGCAGTTTTGGCTTCCGTTTTTGCTTGTTCTGTTTTTTCGGCCGGTTTTGAACAGCCTACCAGACCAATCCCCATCATGGCTGCCATGAGCACTGACATCGACATCAATTTGTTTTGCATCATTCTCTCCACCCATCAATATTGTGATTTTTACTGGATGGGGTTATTCAATTTTTATGCCAACAAATCAAGCTATTGTTTTTATTTAATTTTAATAAATTTTATTGATGCTTTTTTTGATCTTGTATACAACATTGCATACAAAAAATACGCAACGACCTAAAATGATGCAGATTTGTTCAGCCCAAATCTAAAGACTTTACACAAAGAAAAAGCCAGACATTCGTCTGGCTGATCTCGATCTTCTAAGGGGAATTTAGACACTGATATCTGCTAAATTACCTTTTTGCTCTAACCAGTGCTTACGGTCGGCAGAACGCTTCTTCGCCAGCAATTTATCCAGTAATCCAGCCGTTAAATGAGCATCGTCCAGATCCAGCTGCACCAGACGACGCGTATTCGGGTCCATGGTGGTTTCACGTAACTGACTGGCATTCATCTCGCCCAAACCTTTGAATCGGGTGATTTGCGGATTTTTATTGCCTTTGACTTTTTTCAAGATCGTCTCTAGCTCATCATCATCCAAGGCGTAATACACATCCTTCCCAATATCAATACGATACAGTGGTGGCATCGCCACAAACAGATGACCTTCTTCAACCAAGGTTGGGAAATGTTTTACGAATAAAGCGCATAATAAGGTCGCGATATGCAGACCATCCGAGTCCGCATCGGCCAGAATACAGATTTTGCCATAACGTAATTCAGACAAATCGTCACTGCCCGGATCAACCCCGATCGCGATGGCAATATCATGCACTTCTTGCGAAGCCAAGACCTCATCGGAAGACACTTCCCAGGTATTCAGGATTTTTCCGCGAATCGGCATAATCGCTTGGAAATTCTTGTCGCGTGCCTGTTTGGCACTCCCGCCCGCAGAGTCCCCTTCGACAATAAACAGTTCACTGTCTTCACGGGTTAAACCAACACAATCGGCTAATTTCCCTGGTAAGGCTGGGCCTGCGACAATCTTTTTACGCTCGACTTTTTTGGCGGCTTTGAGACGACGTCCCGCTTTGGCAATCGCCATTTCAGCCAGTTGGGTCGCAATCTCGGCATGCTGGTTCAGCCATAAAGCAAATGCATCTTTGGCAATGTTCAATACAATATTAGAGGCTTCACGGCTGGATAAACGTTCTTTGGTTTGTCCTGAAAATTGCGGTTCCTGAAATTTCAGCGATAAAATAAAATTTACCCCATCCCAGACATCTTCCGCAGACAACTTCATATTACGCGGCAACAAATTGCGTAATTCACAGAACTCACGCAGCGCTTCGGTTACACCTGAACGTAAACCATTAACATGGGTACCGCCTTGCGCAGTGGGAATCAGGTTGACATAACTTTCCTGAATCTGTTCGCCACCTTCCACGTTCCAGCAAATCGCAAACTCACAGGCTGCACGATCCGCTTGCCCCTGACTGACAAAGGCCGGATCAGGCAGAATTTCACGATCTTGCAGTTCGTCCATCAAATAGTCGACCAGACCATTTTCAAACTGCCATTCAATTTTTTCTTTATTGATTTTATCGTCATAAATAATTTTTAAGCCCGCAGCTAACACGGCTTTGGCTTTTAAATTATGTTTTAACGCCTTTAATGCAAATTTAGGACTGTCAAAATATTTGGCTTCCGGCCAGAAACGAACGGTTGTTCCTGTGGCACGCTTTGCCACCTTGCCTTCCAAAACCGATAAAGGGGCAACCGGTTCACCCTGTTCAAAGGCCATTTGATACAGGTTACCCTGACGCTGTACCGCCACTTCAACACGGGTCGACAAGGCATTGACCACGGAAATACCGACACCATGCAAACCACCAGAGAACTGATAGTTATCGGTACTGAATTTACCGCCGGCATGTAACTTGGTCAGAATAATTTCGATACCGCTTTGCCCATATTCCGGATGGATATCGACTGGCATGCCGCGTCCATTATCTTCAACTGACAATGAGCCATCTTCATAGATCGTGACACAAATCTGGTTGGCATGACCGGCAAGTGCTTCATCGACTGCATTATCAATCACCTCTTGCGCCAAATGGTTTGGACGTGAGGTATCGGTATACATGCCTGGTCGACGACGGACAGGATCTAAACCAGAAAGAACTTCAAGGGATTGGGCCGTGTATTGTGTCACTGGGTTGGACTTCCTTTTTGGAGGGCTGCCGATAAAAATTCGAGTACTAAAGGTAATTTTTCTTCAAAATCATCCATTGCATGATTACCACCAGCGTCAGTTAAAATCAATGAGGATGGATGAACTGCACTATAATAGCGTTGAGCCTGATGATAATCCAAGACTTCATCGCCTTGTTGCAACAGCACCAGAATTTTATCAGCATGCTTTAACTTCGTGTCAGCAATCGATTGTAATTGCTGCAATTGATCTGTATCAAGTGTCCATGATTCAGTGACTTTGAGCGGGATTTGTTCAATACCGAATAAATCTTGAAAGAGTTGCCATGGTTGCATAGCAGGATTGATCAGTACAGCAGGACAAGCATACTTTGCGACAACGTATGTCGTGTAGAAGCCTCCCAGACTACTTCCCACCAAAACCACTTTATCACGCGGTAAATTTTCGATAAGCTGAGAAAGCTGTGCAAGTACCTGATCAGGAGCACGATTTAAGTCAGGTAAATGCACCTGAACGTCATCGCGTCCTGCACAATATTGTTGCAGCTGTTGCCCTTTGATCGACATCGGGCTACTTCGAAAACCATGTAAATAAATAATTTGCATATGCACCAAAAAAGACAGCGGCTTGACTTAAAGTGAAATAAATCACATTATTTTGCTTAATTGTTATACAAATAACAATATAACATGCAGATAAGCTCAACATTGTCAGACATAAAAAACCATACTGGACTCCATTCATCAGTATTCTAAAAAAATTAGTTATGAAAGACATAAGATGTAAACGTTTGTTGTAGTTTACCTAAACAGTACCAAGTGAATCACTTCAAATCTTCGGTATATATCAAGGATGGGGAAAACAATATGCCAAGTTTAACACCGCTGCATGAAACCTACTGCAAGTGGGACCGTACGCCCCCGAGTCAGGCCGATGTTCTGGAGGGTTTGGCCCAGTTGGTCAGTACCAGCCTCAGCGGGGTACACGAATTGGTGCAACTGGTACAAACTGAGGTATTACGGACAACGCTCGGTTTAAGTGCACAAAAAGCTAAGAATTTACAAAAGCACCCGCAACTGCAAAAGTTCTACCAGTTTTCTTATGTGGCGCTACAAAAATACGGCAGTCATTTTCTTGCCCCTAATTTACGCCGCATTATCGCCAAATTTCCGATCCTGCATGATAAACCGCTGACACCGACCTTACATTTTGCAGTCGGTGCCCTGAATGGCATCTTCGGCGATTTCTTTTTAAAGCAGCATAATCCAATGGCCTTGCCCATGGTGCTTTATGATCACTATGGTTCTTTACAGCAGGGTGAACTAACTGGCCGTGTGGTGATCCTGACGCATGGTTTATGCATGAACCATCTGACCTGGTCCAATCATCGTTATGGCGGGATTGGCGAGCGCCTACTGGCTCAACGTGATAACAACACCATGTTGTATCTGAACTACAATACAGGTCGCCGGATTTCAGCCAATGGCCGTAGTTTTGCCAATACGCTGGAAGATCTGGTCCAGCGTAATCCACGTATTACCAGTATTGACCTGATTGGGCATAGTATGGGCGGTCTGGTTTCCCGCAGTGCCCTGTTTTATGGCAAACAGAATCTATATCAATGGGTGCATATGGTCGAGAACCTGGTCTGTATCGGTTCACCACATCATGGTGCAGTACTGGAGCGTTTTGGCTTTGTCTTACAGGATAAACTTGGTGCATTTCCATTTATCAGCCTGATTGGTCAGTTGGTTAATGTGCGCAGTAACGGTATTCTGGATCTGCGTCACGGTAGCGTTCGTGATGATGACTGGGAACATAATGATGCACGTATCGGTTTTGCAGATGACAATCGTAAGCCTGCGCCACTCCCATCACATATCAATACGTTCCTGATTGCCGGAACTTTAGAATTTGAGAAGCTGCGTAATAAAGCACTCTCTGTGATTGGTGATTATCTGGTCAGTGTCAAAAGTGCTTTAGGCGAGCATCCAAATCCTCGTTTTCAGCTCAAGCTGCCCGATACGCATAAAGCAGTTTTCTACGGACTAAACCATTTTGAAATCCAGTATCATTCCAGTGTGGCCGAGCAGATTACACGCTGGTTGTATCCTGATGCGAGAGAGAAAGTGGAAGCTGGGGTACAGACCCATATGATCAATGTACCGAACAATTATACCTTTGATGATTTAGAAGGGATTGTTGAGACTTAAATAGACAAGCCCAGCTTTATAGCTGGGCTTTTTTATTAATGAAAGATTTTATTATTTGAATTAATCGTAAACTTTATATTTAAAAATAAAACCCGAAATATGTTGCCACATTTCAGGTTTTAGCCAATCAATCAACAAGGTCGTTATTATTTTGCTGTGCTGTTGTAGTTTCTAAGCAGCTGCCATAGGCAGATCAATAAAATCAAACTGAAATAAAACAAAGACCACACCGGTAATGATTGACCGAGGAAGGTCCAATCCACTACCGCACATTCACCCGAACCGGACAATACTTCCTGCAACACGGTTTTCATCGGTAATGCATCCACCAGATAGTCCAGACCCGGACCACAGCTTGGCACTTGATCCGGTGGCAAGCTTTGTAACCACACATGACGTGCCGCTACACCAACTGACCAGCCAATCGATAAGGTCGCCAGAAAAGCATAAAAACGTTTGAATCCGCTTGAAACAGGATTATGGATAAAGGCCACCAGCGCAACTAGCCCCATACCGATCAAACCAAGGCGCTGGAAAATGCAAAGCGGACAAGGGTCCAGACCCTGCACATGTTCTAAATACAACGCAAATGAGATACCAATAATGCTCGTCAGTACCAACAACGCACTCACTAAGCGGTAATTCCAACGCATGGGAAATCCTCTAAAAATATTAGGGTCTGTTGACCTGCTGATCAATCAACAGGCTAGCGGTATTGTGCAAGATATTGTTCAAAACTCATGTCGTTATCTTGTTCAAGTTGTGCCTGTTTTTGCAATGACGTTTCTGCCAGCTGCGCAAAGTACTGTTTGGTTTCTTCGCTCAGCGGATGCTGGTCATAATGATCGACATGGTGCTGTGCCATCACACTGCCAAAGTTCCAGGTACCACCATGTTGCAAGGTATCTGCAATCACATGCGCAGAAAGGGTGTTTTCAACATCATTTAAACGTTGCTGCATGATCTGGATCGCATCCTGATACAGCCGTTTACCATCCATTTGGTCTAATAAGGCTGCGCAGCCTTGAATAGCATTTAAATGACGTTGTGCCCAGTCTTTTAATGCAACCGAGCTGGCGCCTTCTTCGATCTGTGCATCTGCTGCACGGCCACGATTCACGACTTCCAGTTGATTCCGGTCAATCTGTTCCTGCTCTTCCGCAAACAAATCTGGACTCTTATTCAATAAGCAATAAAGTGCCAAACTCTCCAGAAAACCGGCCGAAACTTCATCAATACCAATCGGGCTATACGGATTCACATCCACTGCACGCAATTCGACATAACCGACACCACGGTTTTTCAATGCCTGCGAAGGGGTTTCACCGGCTTGAGGCACCTGTTTTGGGCGAACCAGACTATAATATTCATTTTCGATCTGAAGCACATGATCATTGATCTGAATTGGCTCACCCTGTTCATCATTCAGGCCTAAATCAGTAAATGCTGGGTAAGGGGTATGCACCGCTTTCTGCAAGCCATCCAGATAATCGTGCAGGTCATTGTAGTGAATGCCCAGTTCTTTCTGTGCCGAGTTCTGATACCCCAGACGTCCCATCCGCAAGGCGGTCGCTTCCGGTAAATATAAAGTTCCTTTCACCAAAGGCTGTAAATGATGCTGACGTCCTGTCAGGAAACAGCGGCATACGGAGGGACTTGCGCCTAACATATACATGACCAGAGGAATTAATCGGATGAAATTCCGGATCAGGCCAAAATAGCGATGGCTACGATAATCTTGCAGGCTAAGCTGTTTTAATTGTGGATTTTGCTCATGTTGCTGTAAGGCAATAAATAATGAGTCAGGGAAAGATAAATTATAATGCACGCCGGAAATGGTCTGCATACGGCGACCATAACGGACTCCCAGTCCACGGCGGTAAAGTGTTTTAAAACGGCCAATATTGGAAGAGCCATATTGCGCCAGTTTAATATTTTCTTCGTTATCATCCAGCATACACGGCATCGATAACGGCCACAGTCGTTCACCGGCTTCCAGTTGCTGATGTACCACACTATGGATATCGCTTAATTCGTTTAAAGCTGCAGCAATGGTGGTTTGCGGCGTCGTAATAAACTCCATTAAGGCTTCTGAATAATCGGTGGTGATATGTGGATGTGTCAGTGCTGAACCCAAAGCTTGTGGATGATTTTTTTGTGATAAAAATCCATTACTTTGCATCCTTAAACTTTCACGCTCAATCCCGCGTAACATCCCTTTTAGTAGCGATGCATCTACCCAAGTAGGTATCACAGAGGAAGTAAGTGTGCTGGGTTGATTCATATTATAGGCTCGCTTATTCAAGATCAGCCGACCACATCAAAGGTAGCGACTTCGTCGACCATACAGGCATCATGACAATGCCAATCCCTTCGACTCAGCCAATTATAACGACAATTGTGATCTAGTCATCTAGGCTCTGTGAACATTTGAAAAATGCTTGCGACAGAAATCCCTGTTTAGTCTGGCAATTTTTATCACAATCTTGTTACATAAGACACGCTCAAATTGTGATTTTATTGAAAAATAAATCTTCTAGAGGAGACTCGCCCATGCAAGCGCAAGACATTCTGAATTTTTGGTTTGACCCGGAACACCGCTCCCTCTGGTTTGCCAAAAGCGATGATTTTGATGCAAAAATTCGCGAGTCGTTTCAAGAGATTCATCAACAGGCCGCACAGGCGGAACTGTGGTCATGGCGGCAAACGCCCGAAGGCCGTCTGGCCGAAATTATCGTGCTTGACCAGTTCTCCCGTAACTTATACCGCGATCAGGCACAGGCCTTTGCTTACGACAGCCTGGCCTTGGCTTTGGCACAAGAAGCGATTAGTTTACAACTCGATGCGCAACTCAGTCCTGATCAGCGCTCATTTTTATATATGCCCTTTATGCATAGCGAATCCAAACGCATCCATGAATTTGCCCTCAAATTATTCCAGCGCCTCGGCAATGAAATTAATTTAAACTTTGAGAAAAAGCATAAAGTGATTATTGATCGTTTTGGTCGTTATCCCCATCGCAATAAAATTTTAGGGCGAGACTCTACCCCAGAGGAAACAGAGTTTTTAACCCAGCCCAATAGTAGCTTCTAGGTCGATCTCCCTCGACCATTGATATTAGGAATTGCATATGAAATCGTTATTAATGTGCACACCGCTTCTGCTCACATTGACATTTGCAGGCTGTGCAACCGTCCCTGCCAAGCCCCGAACCTTTGACCAGTTGGGCCAGTTCACCGCTTATCCGTTAAATAACAAAACCTACCGTGTCGGTTTTCAGGCGGATAACAATTTGAGTTATGGTACAGCAGAGGAAATTACCTTACTCAAGGCTGCGCAGACCACGGTTAAAAATGGCTTCCGCTACTTTACTGTAGTGGATGACCCGAGTAATGCCCGGCATAAAGCGCCACGTCAGGCTGTGATTTATCCGACACCGTCGTATTATCCTTATGGTTACTATCGTCGTCATCCCGCCTTTTGGCCGGATCCCTTCTACGATACCCCACAAGTGGTCAATATTGATCCAATCCAAGTGTCGTATACTATTGATTGTTTCAAGACTCAGCAGCAAGCACCAGATGCCTTTGATGCACAACTTATTTTGCAATCTTTGGGGCCAAAATACGGTTTGAGTCCAACAGGAGACGTGTTGCAGCCGCCTGCACCGCCTCAAAATAAAAAGTAATTAAAAGGATGGCTCAATGAGTTCAGTCGAAGAAATCCACGTACCTAGCCTGCAAAGAAGTAAATACTTCGCCACCATGGCCCTGATTATTGCCGTGGTGTCATGGATTGCTTTAATGGTCGCGGCGCATTTTCTCCCTGAATATAAATGGCTCATCCATATTTTCATGCTCGGTGCAGAAGCAGGCGTGGTGGGTGGCTTAGCCGACTGGTATGCGGTCACGGTACTGTTCCGCAATCCCTTTGGTAGAATGCCTTTACCCAAGTTATTACGTGATCACACTGAAATTATTCCGCGTAATAAGGCACGTATCGCCGAGTCGATGGGACGTTTTGTGCAGGAAAACTTCCTGTCACCACAGATTGTCGAACGCAGTTTACAAAATGCCGATATCAGTCTGGCGGTAGGGCAATGGTTGGCCAGTCCAAAGAATAACCAGCAGGTGGTGCAGATGATTCAGCACACCGTGCCAAGAATCTTTGAATTTGTCAGTCAGGATCAAATTGCGCATTTTGTCCAGAATAACAGTGTGCAATGGGTCAGAAGCACCAAGGTCAATAAGCTGGCCAGTGAAATGCTGCGGGCAGTGCTGGAAAATGATTTCCATCAGGATGTGTTACAACGCGGACTGGATCTGGCACATGAATGGATGGTGTCTCATCCTGAAGAAGCACGCGATTTATCACGTAAACTGTTTCAGGAACTCGGGGTCTGGAAACTAGCCAAAGGTGCCAGCTGGATCGGGATTGACGTCCAGCAACGTACCATTGACTCGCTGATAGAAAAAGTTGAGTCGATGCTGGCCAATCCTGATCATCCATGGCGTCAGGATATTGAAACCACCACACATAATCTGATGCTGCAACTGGCAGAACCCGACAGTGAAGCCAGCCAGCGTTTAAATCGTGGCAAAGATGCCTTGCTGGATAGCCCACAAGTGCTGAACTTTATCAGTGGTGCAGTTGCGATACTATGTGATGCGATCAAGACCGATTTAATGCAGCCAGATTCAGGCATTGCCACCAACTTACAGGCGGCGATTCAACAACTGGGTGAAAGCCTGATCCAGAATGAAAAAGTACGTCAGGTATTGAATGAAAAAATGGTGGGCTTGGCGACCAATTTCAGTGAGCAATATAGCGACAAGATCATTCGTTATATCAGTGAACGTATCCATGAATGGGATTCACGGGAAATGATTGCCAAAATCGAAAGTGAGGTTGGCGGTGACCTGCATATGATCCGCGTTAACGGCGTAATTGTCGGTGCCTTTATTGGTTTAGCACTCGGTGTAATTCGTGCTATTGTGGAAAATGTTTTGTGATATCGAATAAAAAACCTGTTCCCTGTTCTAAATAAGATACGCGGGATAAGTCATTCGCAACCTGCGTGGTTTCAATTCAATGTTGTTTCTGCGAGGTAATCGAAACAATGCAAGAAGTGAACAGGTTTTGCGAATGACAATGCTTTTGGTTACTTTGGGCAAAACCAAAGTAACTCCAGCTGAAGGCTTATCCTGAAATTAGGTGAGTACTCGGCAAGACACCGCCACAATAAATAATTCATTAAAATTTAATTAGGTAATTTCAATCATGTTGCAACTTCAGTCAAAACTCCCAAGCCAAGGCGTGACCATTTTTAGCATCATGACTGAACTCGCACACCGGCTCAATGCCCTGAATCTGTCCCAAGGCTTCCCCGATTTTCCGGCGCCAGCTGCCCTGCTAGATGCGCTGAACCAAGCCACACTCTCAGGCTATAACCAGTACCCCGCGGGTGATGGGGTATTGGCCCTGCGCGAACAGCTCGCCACACAGTTTTTACAACGCAATCAATTGCAACTTGATCCTGCCACTGAAATCACCATTACTTCAGGCGCAACCATTGCGATCTTTTGTGCCATTCAAGCCCGCATCCATGCAGAAGATGAAGTGATTATTTTCGATCCCAGCTATGACAGCTACGCGCCTGCAGTTCAACTGGCTGGTGGAAAATCCATTCATATCAATCTGGAAGCGCCATCTTTTCAGGTGGACTGGCAAAAAGTCAAAGACAGTATCAATGCCAGAACCCGCATGATTATTGTCAATACACCGCATAACCCCACTGGTGCAATCTGGTCAGAACAAGACTGGCGACAACTGATTGAACTGATTCAAGATAAAAATATTGTGGTGCTTTCAGATGAAGTCTATGAACATCTGGTCTTTGATGGACAAAAACACTTTAGCGCACTGCAATTTCCTGAATTACGCGATCGCAGTTTTGTGATTGGCTCTTTTGGTAAAACCTACCATGTCACTGGCTGGAAAACCGGTTATTGCGTGGCCTCCCCGCAGCTGATGCGACTGTTCCGCCAGATTTATCAGTTTGCCAATTTCTGTGGGAATATGCCGTGTCAATTGGCGCTGGCCGATTACATGCAACAGCACCCTGAGCATATTCAAGAGCTCCCTCATTTTTACCAGGCAAAACGCGATCTATTTAATACCCAGCTTCAACACTCACGTTTTCAATTTACCCCGTCTCAAGGCACCTATTTCCAGAATCTGGATTACAGCAATATTCGTCCAGACTTAAATGATGTCGAGATGTGCCAGTTCCTTGCCGAGCAACACAAAATCGTTGCAATTCCCATTTCAGTATTTTACCGACAAGCGCCAGAATCACTGCGCCTGATCCGCTTCTGCTTTGCCAAGACCGATCAGACCCTACAACGTGCCGGTGAAATCCTCCTGCAGTGTTGATCAACAAAAAATAAACCGAACGATAAAGTTCCCAGCATCACTTATGATGCTATGTTGGAAAAAATAGATACGCTTCAGGCTGAAGGGTGAAGGAAACTGAATGACTCCACGTCAACCGCTGGTGATGCAACCCAATCTCTGGAAAACATTTTTTCTGTTTCTGGTGCCTTTGATTGCCACCAATATTTTACAAAACCTGTCGGGTACGATTAATACCATCTTTGTCGGTCAAATGATGGGCGTAGATGCCATTGCCGCTGTTTCCGTGTTCTTCCCGATCCTGTTTTTTCTGCTGGCTTTCGTGATCGGTATTTCAGCGGGAACTACTGTACTGGTGGGACAGGCCTGGGGCGCACAAAACCTTGAAAAAGTCCGCTGTGTGATTGGTTCGACCCTGTTTATGACCTTGATTGGCGGGAGCATTATTGCCGTACTCGGTCTGATATTTGCCAAGCACATTCTGGAATTATTGGGCACCGATCCCAAGGTGATGCATCTGTCCTTGCCTTATGTGCAATGGATGCTGGTCGGTAGTCCCTTACTGTTCGTGTATATTATTTACACCTCGATTCTGCGTGGTGTCGGCGATAGCGTCACCCCCCTGATTGCCTTAAGTCTGACCAGTCTGATCGGTCTGGCAGTCACCCCGGTTTTGCTGAAGGGTTATTTTGGTTTCCCTGCATTAGGTATCGTCGCACCCGCAATTGCCACCATTCTGGGCTATGCCTTTGTACTGATTTTTTTAACGGTTTATCTGAACCATAAAAATCATCCCTTAAAGATTGATCGTCAATTATTGCAACATATTCGCCATGATGCCGAGCTGAGTAAATTAATTCTGAAACTCGGGATTCCAACCGGCATCCAGATGGTGACGACCTCTTTAGCTGGTCTGGTAATTATCGGCCTGATTAATCATTATGGCGCACATGCCACCGCAGCTTATGGTGCCGTGAATCAGGTACTGAACTATATTCAGTTTCCAGCCTTGTCGATTTCGATTGCTGCTTCGATTTTTGCGGCTCAAGCGATTGGTGCAGGTCAACCTGATTTATTAGCCAAAGTGACCCGAACGGCTTTGGGCATGAATTTCCTGTTTACGGGGACCTTGATTATTCTGGGCTACTTATTCTCTAAATATTTAATGGCGCTGTTTATTACCGATCACAGCGTAATTGTACTGGGACAGCAACTGCTGTTTATTGTGTTGTGGTCAATTTTATTCTTTGGTGCCAGTGCGATTTTTGCCTCGATCATGCGTGCCAGCGGTACGGTCAATGTCCCCATGCTGATCAATATTTTTACCATTCTCCTGATCGAAGTACCGTGTGCCTACTGGTTTAGCTCATTGTGGGGCTTAACCGGGATCTGGATTGCCTATGCGCTGTCTTTCGTCAGCCTATGTATTTTCCAAGGCTTTTATTATCAACTCTTCTGGAAGAAATCAAAAATCAAAGTCCTGATTTAAAACAAAGAAAAAAGCCATTCACAAAGAATGGCTTTTTTCTGCAGTAATGACTTACATCATTTTGGTTGCAAGGGCTGCAATACGTTGATAACCCGTCGGGAATAAACGCTGGAATGAATCCACAATACGCGCATCAGTACCAATTAACAGACGGCGTTTGTCCTTCTGTACGGCATTCAGAATTTGACGTGCTGCTTCTTCTGGTGGGGTACGCAGGAATTTGTCAAATTGCTTGATCGATTTGCTCGGGTCCATACCCAGACTCTTCAAGCTGTCATTCATTTTTGCTGCTTTGGCAATATTGGTGCGGATACCGCCCGGATGGACACAGAGTGAGCTGACACCGCTCTTCTCAATATCCAGCTCCTGACGTAACGATTCAGTAAAACCACGCACTGCAAATTTGGTGGCGTTATAGGCAGACTGAGTTGGCTGCGAGGTTAGGCCAAAGATACTTGAAATATTGATGATATGACCATCTTTGGTTTGTTTGATAAATGGCAGGAATTCTTTGGTGCCGTACACCACGCCCCAGAAATTGATGCCAACGATCCATTCCAAATCTTCATAGCTTGCGCCTTCGACCGTTGAGCCAAGTGCAACACCTGCGTTATTGAAGATCATATTAACCGAACCATGATCCTGTACCGTCTCTTGCGCCCATTGTTTCACCGCATCACGGTTTGAGACATCAAGTACTTTTGTGGTGACTGTTACAGGGTATGGCTTCACCAATTCAACGGTTTGAGCCAGACCTTTTTCATTGATATCACTTAACGATAAATGACAGCCCTGTTTCGCTAACAAGATCGCCAGCTGTTGTCCAATCCCAGAACCAGCACCGGTGATCGCTGCGACTTTATTTTTAAAATTTTTCATTGCCTATCCTTTGTGTTGCGAATGATATGCACAATATTCGCCCCAATCATGCGTTGTCATGTGCTGTTTAACCTGTAACCAATATAATTTTGACAATACAGGTTGTCAATATAGTACAGTCAAGCTTTATGACAAATGGCAATAACCGACACCTAACATGTCATAATAGGCCTATTTACATTCTTGACCGAAGATGTGTAAAAGAGACAAGGCATATTTTCAAAATTTGGTTATGCTAGATCGGCAGCAAATGACAGCAATGTAAAAAAGTACGTGATATCCGATTTAGCGACATTTTAGGGAACGGTTTTCAATGGCAACTCCAGAGCAAGCGACAGACAAGAAAAAAAAGGCAACAACCAAAGAGCGTCAATTCAAAGGTCTCTCGTTAACTGAGCGCAAGCAGGCACGTCGTGACAAACTGATTGAAGCGGGTATTGCGACTTACGGTACCCATGGCTTCTTTTCGGTCACGGTCAAGGATGTCTGTAATGAGGCCAAGCTGACTGAACGCTACTTTTATGAATCCTTTAAGAAAAGTGAAGATCTGTTCCAGACCGTGTTCCTGAAAATGATCGAAAAAATGCAGACCTGCCTGACTCAGGCCGTACTGATGGCAGCCCCTGAACCTAAAAATATGGTCAATGCCGGTTTATCCGCCTTATTAAATGCGATTAAGGATGATCCGCGTATGGCACGGATTATTTATATCGATGCCATGCTGGTGCAGGACCTGCATAATCAGGCCACCATTCAGGAAACCCTGACCCAGTTCGACCGTATTATTCAGGGCTTTGTGATGATTACCATGCCCAATGCCCCGCAAAGCACCGAAGAAGTGTCGTTAATGGCAACCGGCCTGAATGGTTATGTGACCCATATTATTATTCGCTGGGTTTCGGAGGGCTTTAAACAGCCACTTCAGGATGTGCTTTCTGCCTGTTGTGCTGTGTTCTTGTCCTTTATCGAAACAACCTCACAAAAAAATTAAAATCGTTTTACAGTTTTGTGACAGTCACAACCATCGCATGACAGATTGATTAACTCAATGAATTTATTTGCTTTATGATCAGGCAAGTTGTCATCATATGGTCATGACTCTGCCCCACAATTGTCACAATTTATTGCTAAATTCGACTTTATTCCCTCTTTTGCAATGATATTGTCATAATTAATCTTTGTAATAAGCCTGTCATAACAACAAAACGGTTAAACCGTTATAGATTTTAAGGGTATTGCGCTGTGAAAGATGACTATATTTTAATTGTCGATGATGAGTTACCGATCCGCGAAATGATCCATACCTCTTTGGATATGGCAGGCTTCCAATGTTTACAAGCCGAGGATGCCAAACAGGCGCATCAGATTATCGTTGATCAGCGTCCTGCACTTATCTTGCTGGACTGGATGTTACCGGGGGGTGTGAGTGGTGTAGACTTATGCCGTCGCCTGAAACGCGATGAGAACCTGTCTGAAATTCCTGTGATCATGCTCACTGCACGTGGCGAAGAAGACCATAAAGTTCAAGGTCTGGATGCCGGTGCAGATGACTACATGACCAAACCCTTCTCGACACGTGAACTGGTTTCCCGTATCAAGGCGGTATTACGTCGTGCCAATGCACTAAGCGGAGAAAAAGTGATTGATGCCAATGGCTTGTTACTCGATCCGGTCAGTCAGCGTGTTAGCTTTGGCAACAGCATTTTAGACATGGGTCCAACCGAATATCGTTTACTGGCCTTCTTTATGACCCATCCGGAACGTGCTTATACACGTGCGCAGCTGCTTGATCAGGTGTGGGGTGGCAATGTCTATATCGAAGACCGTACCATTGACGTGCATATCCGTCGTTTACGCAAAGTGCTAGAGCCTTTTGGTGTTGACCGCTTTGTGCAAACGGTTCGTGGCACAGGTTACCGTTTTTCGACACGAGCCGATTTAGCAGTAGGTTAAAAATCTTTTATGTACGAACCTTATCCGGTCCCTGAACTGGCACGTGAACACCAGCGTTTTCGCTACAGCAGTTTATGGACGTTTGCAAAACAAGATTTAAGGCTGTTACTTTTTTTCTTATTGATTGCAAGCTTAATTGGATTCGGGGTTGGCTACTTTTGGAGCTGTATTTTTATTGCTTTTGTGGTGTTTTTCGCCCTGCAGCTCCGCTCGCTTTATCTGGTCAATGAATGGATTTCGAATCGCCCTTATGATGTTCCCCCCAATTTAAACGGGATCTGGGGTGCATTACTGTTCAATGTTTATCGTGCACAACGTCAGGAACGCATTGTTCAAGCGGAAATGGTTGGTCTCATTGACCGAGCCCAGTCTTCTCTGGTTGCTCTGGCAGAAGCCGTGGTGCTGATTGATGATCAACATCAAATCGAATGGTGGAATCCCGCAGCCGAAAAGCTATTAGGGATTAGTCCTTTGGACCGCGGACGTAACTTATTGTCGATTTTACGCCAGCCCAGTTTTATTGAATATTTTAATAATCCAGATCAATCCCTTGATGGGATTCGCCTGCAAGCGCAGATGGAAGAAGAGCGTTATGTACACGTCAAACTCACCCGTTTTGGGGGTGAAAGTCGTTTGCTGGTCGCACATGACACCACACGCGTCCATAATCTGGAACAAATGCGTAAAGACTTTGTCGATAATATTTCACATGAATTACGTACGCCGCTGACCGTACTCAGTGGGTATATCGAAACCTTTACCGATCAAGACGATATTACCCCACGCTGGAAACGTGCTTTCACGCAAATGCAATCCCAGACCAAACGGATGAATGCCTTGGTCAATGACTTATTACTGTTATCTAATCTGGAAAATAACAAGAAAGTCGCGAAAAATCAGATTATTGATATGGCCAATCTGATGAACCAGATCTTTGATGATGCGCGTGCCTACAATCTTGATTATGGTCATACTTTAAATCTGGATATTGATAGCCATTGTGACCTGATTGGCTCGGACATTGAAATTGCCAGTGCCTTCAGCAACTTAATTACCAACGCAATTAAATATACACCACCTGGTGGCATCATCACCATTGGCTGGCATGAAGCGGGTGACCATGCCTCCTTTACCGTACAGGACAATGGCATCGGCATTGATCCAAAACATTTACCACGCCTGACTGAACGCTTCTATCGCGTCGATAGCGCGCGTAGCCGTCAAACTGGTGGTACAGGTTTAGGGCTGGCCATTGTCAAACACGTTCTGATGCAGCATGGCGCACACCTAGAAATCACCTCTAAAGAAAATGAAGGCTCAACCTTTACCGCGATCTTCCCGAAAGAACGTCTGTATCGCATGCTATAAATTTTAGCTTCAATTAAAAAAAGCCGACCCTTCTGGATCGGCTTTTTTTAATTCTGGATCATTGCAATCAGTGGCTGGCGTTTGCATTAAGCTCTGCCGACTCGAGCAAATGACCGGGTAAGCCAAAGATATGATCAAAAAAGTAATTATAAACAAAGGTATAACATGGGATCAGTACCATCAGACTGAAGTCCAGCAAGAACGCCTTAACTAAACTGATTTGCATCCACCATGCAATCAACGGAATCAAAATCATCACCAGCACAATCTGGAATCCAATCGCATGTGCAACACGTCTTAACACGGTACGCTTTTTCGAGGTTTGGGTTTTTTCCCACATCTCGAACACGTAGTTATAAAAAAAGTTCACGGTTACGGCGATGACTGCAATCAAGATCGACAAAGGCCCGGTATGACTAATGGTGGTACCTGACAGCACTGCCAGCACCATTGCACAGATAAAAAAGCTAAAAACTTCATAGAAAAACACATAAGTGACTCTTCTCTTGGTTCCTTGCATGACCACACCTTAAAATCAATAATGAGTGGATTTTACGCTTTAATTTTGATAAAAAAAGTCAATCGTTATCAGTACAGCTGACAAGAGAATTAAAATGAAATTGACCAGTGAACAGCTTGAGCTGATTCTTGAAATTATTGATCGAGGAAATTTTTCAGCGGCAGCCCGGGCACTGAATCGGGTACCTTCTGCCGTCAGTATGGCGATTGCCAATTTAGAAGCAGAACTAAATTTAAAATTATTTGAACGCAGTAAAAATCATCTTGCGCCCACTGACATTGCCTTATCCATCGAGCCACACGCCCGATTGATTGTGACTAAACTGCGCCAGCTGGAAATGCATTTAACTGAACTTTCAACAGGACTGGAAACCCGTATTGCAATTGGGGTGGCTGCAGACGTCAACCAGAAACTTTTATTGCCTGCTATTGCCCATCTGCTGCAACGCTATCCGCTACTGGACATTGAAATGGTCAGTGCGCCACAACAAGAATTAAAAGCACGCTTACATCACAATGAAATTGATCTGTATATTGCCTATAGCTCATCTGAGCTCGACCGGAATGAGCGCTTTCGACTTTTGGGAACTGAAAAATTTGTTGCAGCAATTTCTCCTCAAGGTGCACAACAGCTTAAGGACAATCATAAAAATGAATTGACCATGCTCTCTGAACTCAGACAGATTATTATTGCCAGCAAACACTACCCTCTCCCGGATAGTCGGGTCCTGGTCTCTGATTCTTACTGGTATAGCGATAGTTTATTGATGGCAATTAATATGGTGGAACAGGGCTTTGGCTGGGGAAATTTCCCACTTTCGACCGTGCAAGAACATTTTACTCAAGGCAGTCTGGTTCGACTGGAATTTCATGACACCACCAATCGACTGGATATGCCGATTCACGCCATCTGGCCGAGCCACAAACCTTTAAGCCAGACCATCCAGATGCTGATTGAACTCTGGACCAAACAAATCAATCTGGAATAAAAAAAGCCCGACATCCTGTCGGGCTTTTTTCGTATTTCGTTACTAGGTGCAACTCCTGTCGTACCTCACGTCCTGATGCCTGAACTTATCATTTTTGTTTTATGTTCTGGAACTTCCTGTTCCTGATGAATTCATATTAGGCAATTCAGCTTGGGTTGAAAATGGGACATTTCCTCTAATCAGTGTAAGCAAAAACGTACACAATTTTTATATTATTCATTAAATGAAATCTGCTTGAATAAAATAGTAATACTTCAAAATAGGCAGTCCCATTAGTTTATTTAATGATAAAATAACTAAACGTAGAGAGATTTTCTTATCTCATTTTATTCAAGATATGAAATAGATTATTTTTCTGCTGAGGTTTTATTAAAAATATAGTGGCAAAGAGGGCTAATTTGCGTGTTAACTGAAATAGCTATTGCAGATGCATATGGTGCAGGATTTGAGTTTTGCGCTACAGAAAAAATTAATGCTCATAATAACTTAGTATCATATTGCCAACATGAGTTATACGATATTTCAGGTCAATATACAGATGATACTCAAATGTCGATTGCTATAGCTGAATTTATCTTGTCTGGAGCAGAATGGACTAAAGAAAATATAGCCACAAAATTTATAGAATGTTTTCAAAGAGATATAAGGGTTGGATATTCTGAAGGTTTCTACAATTTGTTAACTCAAGTTAGATCTGGAAAAGAGTTACTTAATATGCTGATCTCAACCAGTGAAAGAAATGGTGCAGCTATGCGTTCAGTACCTATCGGGTTTTTAAAGAATAGGAGTGATGTTATTACGTTTGCTACATTACAAGCACAAATAACCCATAATACTAAACTGGGGATATCATCTAGTTGTGCAGTAGGTTTAGCAGCATATTTTGGCTTACAAGAGAACGGTAGATTAGCAGAGTTAAAAAAATTCTTAGAATGTGAAGGCTTGAATGAATGGAATTTTAATTGGCAAGAAAGAGTTTCTTTAAATGCATATGACACCGTTAGTGCAGCTTTTACCTGCTTATTAAAACATGACTCAATGAGTTCACTATTGAAAGCATGCATTCAATTAGGTGGAGATACTGATAGTGTTGCTTCTATAGCTATAGGTCTAGCCACATGCTTTACAGAATATAAAAATGATTTACCAAATCATCTTTTTGAAATGCTAAAAGAAAATAACTATGGAATCCCTTTTCTAAAGAGCTTGGATAGAGATTTGATTAATTTACTAAATCCTATTGATGATCATTAAAAAAGCCCGACATCCTGTCGGGCTTTTTTTCGTATTTCGTTACTAGGTGCAACTCCTGTCGTACCTCATATCCTGATGCCTGAACTTATCATTTTTGTTTTATGTTCTGGAACTTCCTGTTCCTAATGAATTCATATTAGGCAATTGAGCTTGGGTTGAAAATGGGACATTCCCTCTAATCAGTGTAAGCAAAAACGTACATCGCCATGCGCTCATCTCATTTATAAAATTGGTCATGACATCAAAGATGATGCGAAGATTTACCTAATCTCCTGATAAATCAGTCTGCTGTGAGATCGGCTGTATGCCCATATAATGGTCATAGCTCTGCACCAGTACACAAATCAGTACTGCAGCAATCAAGGTCACAATCTTGTTTTTCATCGTCATTTTCAGCCACCTGAATCAAGAACCTATAAAAAAGATATAAGATTTCTTTCATCTCATCTAATATAGAAAAAGCAGGCACTGATCTAATTTTGAGATATGTGGACATTAAAACAATTCAATTATCTAATCACAATTGTCGAAACCGGTGGCTTTATTGCCGCTTCGGAGAAGCTGTTTATTGCCCAATCAGCACTGAGCAGGCAGATTAAAAATTTAGAAGAAGAATTAGGCTTTGAGATTTTCGATCGCTCTGAAAAGAAGATAAAACTTACGGTTGCAGGCGAAGCACTGTATAAAAGCTTAAAAACCAATATGGATCATTTAAAAAGTTCCATTGCCAGCGCCCAAAGTATCAGTCGGGGCGAAGGCCGAATTATTAAAATTGCCCATTCCAGCAGTATCGTACTGGATCAGAATAAACTGGAAGTCTTTGAGCAACTGTGTGACACCCATAATATTGATATTGAAATGAATACTCTATCTTCTGAGTTACAACTGGAATATCTATTAAATGGTTCCATTGATCTGGGTTTTATCCGGCCGCCGATTTATCACAATTTAGATGAGGTCAATTCGATTAGCTTATACACTGCCCCATTATATGTGGCTGCCCATATTGCCGATCCGGTTTTAAGTGAAAAAGAAAATATTTCGATACGCGAATTAGCCTTATTAAATTTTGTTTCTGTACCACATAATGCGCGTGGTGGTCTCAGCTATCTGGCCGCCAACTTATGTCAGGTCAATGGCTTTTCTCCGAAAAGAACCCGAATTTATTCAAGGAAAAGATCTCAGCTGGAACTGGTCGCCAATGGCTTTGGCATTTGTATTGTGCCTGAAGAATTTAAAGTGATTCTGCCCAGCAATGTCAGGCTTATTCCGATTCAGGATGAAAATAAGCTCAGTGAAGTGAAACTGATCTGGAAAAAGGATGAAGACCTGTTGATTGACTGCTGTGCCGCCTCAATTCATGCTTATTACAATGCCAAGCCAATCAATTAAACAGCACTCTAAAAAAATAAAATGAAAAAAGCCCGACATCCTGTCGGGCTTTTTCGTATTCCTTTCACTAGATACAACTCCTGTCATATCTCACATCCTGATGCCTGAACTTATCATTTTTGTTTTATGTTCTGGAACTTCCTGTTCCTGATGAGTTCATATTAGGTAATTGAGCTTGGGTTGAACATGGGACATTGACCTTGATTGATGTAAGTAAAAGCGTACAGGTTTGGGTTAAAGTCCCTCAAAGTTAAATAAACTTTATTTCCTTTTAAAAAGATAAAAACAACTGGATATTAAGAATGCAGCCTGAAAAGTAACCCATATCAGCACAGAATAATTAGCACACTGCGTAATTGAGTCATAAATAATTTCTATATAAGATACGGTTTCCATCATATTTAATAGAATCACTTCTAAAACAAGTAGTAGAAATGTCATAGCTACATAAAAGCATTTGTTTTTTATGAAGATTAAAATTATTGAAAAAATAATAGATACTACACCGCACGTCGCTAACATTGATGGATCATTAGCGGAAATCCCATTTAATTCTTTAAAATAGGTAATAGTTCCTATAGCGATATATTCATTGATACATAAATCTTGACCAAATTTATCAATCGTATACCCACCTATACCTGATAGGAATAAAAACACTATAGCTACATATCTCATCATAAGTTATGGACTCAATTTTAATGATAGATCAAATTTCCAAGTTTCAACTTGTCTTTCAGAAACGGCGTTATGCTATGGGCAAAGACGATCCTTTTTAACTATGCTTAGGAAATTTTCTCCTTTATCCCACTGTCTTAGGCCTTTTCACCGCGAGTAATAAAAAAACTCGCCCAAGTTCACCATATGAAAGACTAACGATTCAAGTTCAGATTAATTTTTTAGAATAATCAAATTGATTGTTAGAGTGCTGTAATCAAAAAATCAAAATCAGTTTTTGATAAAACCCGTCTAATCTTATTTGAATTACGCTATATCATTGGATTTTAATAATTGATTTCAAAAAGTTCAAAATAATGTCAATCTCTGTTCTTATAAGCATGTTTATTTTTTCACTTACAATGTCCATTTCACCAGGACCAATCAATATTACAATTCTTTCAACCAGCTTAATGCATGGATTTCGAAAAACATTGCCCTTTATTTCAGGAGCAACGCTTGGCTTTACCTTGTTATTAATATTTTTAGGCTTTGGATTTAGTCAAACGATTGGCCATTATCCTATTTTTTTCAAAATACTAGAATGTGCAGGTGCATTATTTATTTTTTATATTGGGCAAAAAATTATACTTTCTAAACCAGAGATTGAGCTTGTAAATAATATATCTGTTGCCAGTTTTACAGAGGGATTTCTCTTACAATGGCTCAATCCTAAAGCATGGATTGCATGTCTCTCGGGTATATCCTTATTCACCTCACCCATCAGTTATTTTCCTCTTGTTCTGTTTATTCTTATTTATTTCGTTACTTGCTATCTCTGTTTCATTATTTGGGGTGTATCAGGACATAAACTCGCAAAAATCTTAACCAACCCATATCAGCTCAGGCTCCTGAATATGTTGATGGGCGGATCTTTAATCATACTATCCATCTTTATGCTGATCCAACTATTGGGGAATTAAATGATTGATAAATTCGCTCAATTAAAGCATGGGCAATACCATTAATTGGTATATTCGCAGGCCAAACTGCATACACACTCAAGGGTTCAAGTAACCAATCCGGTAGCACTCTTACAATCTTTTGCTGATCAAGATCAGCTTGAATTAATTCATCAGGAGGTGCTGCCAGCCCTGCATTTAATTTTGCCAGCCGATAAGCAGCATCAACATTATTCACATAAATATGAGGCTGGTATGAGATTTCGACCTCTTCTCCTGTATGTCGATGCCGTAATATTCGCTTATTTTTCCTCATACTCAAACCCAGCCATTTCATATTGATCAGCTGTTTTGGATGAGTAATGGGCGGATACTGACGTAAAAAATCCGGGGTCGCAACGATACTTCGGGCTAAGGGAAACAGATAACGAGCTTTAAATGAACTATCTGCAAGCTCACCAATTCGAAAAGCAATGTCAACATTTTCAGCAATCAAATCTGTTCTGCTATCATCACAAGTAATGTGTACAGTTAAGTCCTTATACGCCTCAAAAAATGTGGTAATACATTGCATAAACTCGCTATGGATAAAAACTGCTGGGATGGAGATATGCAATTGTGTTTTTCTAAGAATAGAACGTTGTTTAAAGTCTGAAATACCTGTCTCATAGGTTTCCAGCATGCCTTTGGCCGTTTCTAAAAGTTTTTGTCCATCATGTGTTAAGGTCATTTTTCGTGTATTACGATAAAATAAGGCACACTCCAAATTTTTCTCTAACTTGGCGAGATGCATACTCACCGTTGCCGTCGACAGGCCTAGTGCTTTGGCTCCTTTGGAAATTGAACCAAATTCAGCAATTTTTGCGAAAATAATTAAATATCTTATATCTTCAATCATATTATTTAATCTAGAGCACATAAAACATAATAAAAATCAAAACTCATTCTTAATCTTGGGATTACTTTTATAACGTAAATAAAAATTTAAGCTGGCTAGCCCTGCTGCAAAAAAACAATACAGCATGAAAACCGTAATATTGATTAAGGACCGGTCTAGTAAGTAATTACCTAATATTGTTGCCGAAGTTAAAATTCCTAAAAATTCAAAAAAAAGAAAATTGAGGTATTAAGTCTTTCATCATTATTCACCTTTATTTTAAATTATCTAAGCTTATTTCTAGTGGTACAAAATATATAAGATATTGCATATAAATAAAAAGCCCCAGTTTTGGGGCTTTTTTACGATTTTATCAATTAAACCGAATGACCTAAACGCTCGCCCATCACCACAGTTGAATTGGCCTTGAATTGCTCTTCCCAAACCATTTTATCTTTTTCAAATAAAATCACAGCAGTTGAGCCAAGATAGAAGCGACCTAATTCCGCGCCTTTATCCAATTTCATTTGATGATGTTGCAATTCAACACGACCTATCGGTTTGACCTTACCCGTTGCAACGGTTTCAATCCCAGCAACAATCATTGCACCCACCAGAACCACGGCCATACGTCCCAGTTCGGTATCAAATAAGCAGACCATACGCTCATTACGCGCAAATAAGCCCGGTACATTTTCAGCAGTCACTTGGTTGACCGAAAATAATTCACCTGGGATATATAAAGTTTCGGTCAATGTGCCTGCCAAAGGCATATGCACACGGTGATAATCTTTAGGTGACAAATAGACGGTCGCAAACTGTCCTTCATGAAAAGGTTTGGCTAACTGCGGATCGCCAATCAATTTTTCCACTGAAAAACTTTGACCTTTGGCCTGAAAAATATCACCTGCTTCAATTTTACCAAGCTGTGAAATCGCACCATCTGCAGGACAAACAATACTATCAGCCTGTTCATCAATGCCACGAATACCCTCTTTTAACGCACGGGTAAAAAATTCATTGAATGATTTATAGTGTTGCGCATTGCTTTGTTCAGCAATGCTCATATCAATTCCGTATTTGGCTTTAAATGCCTGAATAACAGCAGTTTTTACCAAAAGATTTTCACTTGCGGCAACCTTGCCAATCACACGGCTGAGTTGATGTTGCGGCACAAGATTTTGTGCTTTGATAAATAATTGTTTTTTTAAATCTGCTGCAAAACTCACAACGGCGACTCTCCTGAAATAATAGGACTATCGAGGCGATTGCCCCACTCACTCCACGCACCATCATAGGCTTTGACTGGCCAGTTAAGCAACCTTGCCAGAATATACGCCAAGCCAGAACGATGGTGAGACTGACAGTACACCACCACAGGTTGTTGTAAATTAAAGCCTAATTGTTCTAAACGTTGTTGTGTGCGTTCAAGCGGGTGTAATTTTAGATGATTTTCACGGTTTAGGGCAGTACTCCATTCAAAATGCAGTGCATTTGGGATGTGACCGCCGCGTCGCGCAGCCAGACGCAAGCCTGTATATTCATCATCGCTACGGCAATCCCACAGTTGAATATTCTGTTCTTCAACTTGCTTCAATAATTCCTGATATTCGACCCGATATTGCTGGACGGTGGCTAAATCAATCGGTAACAGATCCGCAACGGGTTTCACTGGATCGACTTCAGCAGTGGTAGGTAATCCAGCACCCAGCCAACCATGAATGCCGCCATTAATCAGACTGGTATGTTGAAAACCCAGACAATGTAAATTCCAGATTAATCGTCCTGCCCAGGCACCGCCTTCATCGTCATATACCACCACATGATGTTGCGGTGAAATATTCAATTTCTCGATGAGCGCCTGTAACCCTTCTAAGTCTGGCAATACTCCATTGGCTTGTTCTTGTTGTGCCACCAGATATTTAGGCTGCAAATGGATCGCATGAGGAATATGCAGTTGTTCATACACCGATGCACGACTTAAATCGACAATACGAATTCGCTCATGTCCTAAATAAGGCACGAGTTGTTCAGGTTCAATCAGTAAACCCAGTTTAAAATCTACTTCAGTCATTGTTATGCTGTTTTGTCATCCGCTTTATGCATAATTTTAGCATAGCCGACTTTTTATCTTTGTCTGATTTTTTGCATTGATTTAGCAGAAAAGGAAATATAGCAAAAAGTTTAAAGATTATGGATTAAAAGTATAAAATTTACTGACAATTTCGAAAGTTAGCCATATAAATCTATCGAGAAAATTTACTGGTGCGGAGGTGGCATGGATGCCGCCCGTTGAGCTGCGGCATCAAGGATGTGCCGTCAGTTCAACAAATGCCTTTGGTTACTTTGGGCAAAACCAAAGTAACTCACCGAAGGTCTATCCGGAAAATGAATGAGAATTAGGTAAGACACTGCAATGTCTCTACTCAACTTCCTCAATTTCGAACACCTGACGCAAATATGCCAAGAAGGTATCATTATCGGTCATGGTCTTACCCGGGCTATCTGAAATTTTTGCCACGGATTGACGATTACACTCCACCAATTTCAACACAATATTTAAAGGCTTCTGCCCCATATCATTGGTTAAATTAGTGCCAATCCCAAAACTCACCTGAAAACGGTCTTTAAAATATTGATGCAATAACCAAGCTTTTTCCAGATTCAGACCATCACTAAAGGTCAGCATCTTGGTCTTGGTATCAATCTTGAGTTTACGATAATGCTCAGCCGCCTTATCTCCCCACTCATACGGGTCACCACTGTCATGACGCAAACCATCAAACAACTTGGCAAAATACAAATCAAAATCGCGTAAGAATGCATCCATGCCGACCACATCGGTCAAAGCAATCCCGAGATCACCCCGATATTCTTGTACCCAAGCTTCTAAAGCAGCCTTCTGGAAATTACGCAAACGTACATCAAGCGCCTGAAAAGCCTGCAGGAATTCATGTGCCATGGTTCCAATCGGGCTAATTCCTAACTGTTTCGCTAACAGCACATTACTGGTACCACGAAATACCTTGGGTGCCGCAGCATGAAACGCTTGCACCACATGTTTTTGCCATTCAAAGCTATAGCGACGGCGTGTCCCAAAATCAGACACTAAAAAGGGAGGATCATTCTGTTGTTGTTCTTGGGCATAGTGTTGCAGTTGTACCAATTTTTGCTGTAAACGACGTTCGCCTTCTGCCAAAACCTCATCACTGCGGATACGGCGGAAATACAGTTCATTGACAATCGCTAGCACAAAGATCTCAAACATCATGGCCTGAACCATTGGCCCTTCAATCCGAATATCCAGTCGACCCGCCTCATCAATACTGGCCTGAATAAAGCGACGTTTAAGCTGGAACAGTTCCAGATAATCAACAAAATCACTTTTAATAAAACGTAATGAGCGCAAATATTGCAGCTCGTCTTCGGCAAAACGCAATTCACACAGCCAGTCTAACTGCTGGTTTAAGTCATCCAGAATCTCAACCAGTGGGTAAACCGTATCTTCCAGATTTCGACAACGGAATAAATACACACTGTGCGTTTGTGGAAACTGATGTAACACCACCTGCAACATGGTGAATTTATATAAGTCGGTATCAAGTAAAGATTGAATAATGGGTGTAGACATGACTGACTAGGATCTATTCTCGTTCAAGCATTAAAGCATACTTTTGCACAGAAATGAGTCTGTCGATTGCAATGCATGATTTTTCACGAGAATAAAAGTTTAGTAATTATTTGAATTCAAAGTGTTAGCATATGGGTATATTATTTTTATTGCGATGGCTGGATGTCTTTTAAATGCTGCTGCTGTCCAAACTGTAGCGCAAACTGTTCTGCAGTGAGTTGACCTGTTGTGGCGGCATTGATATCACAGTCGACCTGACGCAACTGCTTGGCGATACTCCACTCGGCTTTCACGATTGCAGCCATCAGTGCGGTATGTCCGCGCTTGTCCCGGAGACACCGGTTGGCCCCTTGTTGCAGCAACAGTTTGACGGCATCTTTCTGACCATAGTAACTCGCCATCATTAAAGCGCTATAACCCGAATGGTCCTGTACATCAATCGGAAAGCCGTGCTTTAAAAACTCGTGTAGGACTTCGGTATTTCCCACTTTGGCCGCAGAAAAGAACAGCTCGATCACTTCATCTGATCCGTTGACTGTGGCAGATGGCGTACCCGCATAGGCTGAGACCGATACACCGCTACAGAGTATGCTGATCGCAAATAATGTAGCTCGTAAATGAATCATCACAACATCCTAAAAATCTAAATAAGGAGTGCCTGTAACACTCGCCCTAGGTGCAGGAAAGGCTTTTGAGGTTACAGGACTTTCTGGGGGTAACATTCAGGCACCTGTTACCACATCAATAAAAGCGTTTATTCGTCTTTCAACTGCGCTGCTTTGGCTTGCGCATTTTTAAGGTTTACACCCACTGCTTTGGCAAGACGCGTACCATAATCGGCATCGGCCTTATAGAAATAAGACACCATAATGGTTTTGGTTTCTGCATCTTTGACTTGACCCAGATCCGCTGCCAGATTACGGATCAGGTCATTCTTTTCAACCGCCGAATAACTGCGGTAAAGCTCACCCGCCTGTTTAAATGGCTGCTGTTTTTGAATCGCCTGCTGCATAACCGTGCCTTCGAGTGGCGTAGCAACTGCACGCGCAATCTCGGTAGATGGCTTCGGTTCAATCGTACTTGGTTCATAATTGACATGAGACTCGGTTTGTCCCATGTTCATTGCCCCTTCCTGATTGTTGTTGTTTACCGCAACACGAGGACGGTTCACTGGAATTTGCTGATGATTGGCACCTAAACGGTACATCTGGGTATCTGAATATGAGAAGATACGACCTTGCAGTAAACGGTCTTCCGATGGCTCGATGCCCGGAATCAGGTTACCGGGTGCAAAAGCAGACTGTTCGGTTTCCTGGAAGAAGTTCTTCGGCATCCGGTTTAGGGTCAAGGTCCCGACTTTCATTTCAGGTACCAACGACTCAGGCCAGATTTTGGTCGCATCTAATGGATTGAAATCAAATTTATCCAGATCTTTTGGATCAAGCACCTGAATGTACAAGTCCCATTTCGGGTAGTTTCCGGCATAGACATTTTTATACAGATCATTGGTCAGATGATTCCAGTCGCGGCCTTGTACCTCTTTCACCTGATCCAGATTCAGACCTTTTAGGCCCTGTTTCGAACGCCAGTTAAATTTGACATATTTATACTCGCCTTTGGCGTTATAAAGTTTAAAGGCATGCACACCAAAACCATCCAGCGTACGGTAACTTTCCGGTGTCCCGAGGTTAGAATAAACATAGGTCAACATATTGATTGACCATGGCTGGCTTTTTAAGAAATCAAAAATTCGGTTCGGGTCCTGCACATTGGTCACTGGATCGGGCTTCATCGCATGGACAAAATCAGGAAACTTGATCGCATCACGGATAAAGAATACCGGCAAGTTATTGCCGACCAGATCCCAGTTGCCTTGCTGGGTATAAAACTTCACGGCAAAGCCATGTGGATCACGTGCGGTTTCTGGTGAGCCTTTCGGATGAATCACGGTAGAAAAACGAACAAAAACAGGTGTGGTGGTACCCGCTTTAAACATAGACGCGACGGTTAAATCCGACAAATCTTTTGTTGCAACGAAATCACCGTATACGCCTGTACCACGTGCATGAACCACACGCTCAGGAATACGTTCACGGCCAAAACGCTGTAATTTTTGAATCAGCTGGACATCTTGCAACAAGGTTGCACCATTCGCGCCAGCTGTGGTTGAGTTCTGGTTATCACCGACAGGCGCACCATTGTCTTTTGTTAAAGGAGCAGCATACGCGGTGCCTAACATTGCTGCCATTATTGTGAATAAAAACGTTCGCTTAAACATACTGTTAAATCCAAAATCAAATACCTTTCCTGCACGGGGACTATACAAAGATTTTAACAATAGATAAAAAAGATAATTTTAATAAAACAAATCGAAAAATAAGATCAAGCATTGCGGAGCCTTTCCTTGGGTCACGCTGTAACCTTATGAAATCTGCTAGACTGCGCAACTGACTGATCATTTAATCTTTAATTTTATGCGCGCATTAATTCAACGCGTCCTCGAAGCCAAAGTGGTCGTTGAGGGCGAAACGACAGGTGAGATTCAACAGGGCTTACTGGTGTTCTTAGGACTGGGCAAGGAAGATACCTTAGAAAAAGGCCAGAAGCTGATTGACAAGATTCTGAAATACCGGATTTTTGACGATGAGCAAGGCAAGATGGGCTGGAATGTCGGTCAGGCCAATGGCGGGATTTTATTGGTCTCTCAATTTACCTTGATGGCTCAAACCCAGAAAGGCTTACGTCCAGACTTTGGTCCAGCCATGCCGCCAGCCGAAGCCAAGGCATTGTATGAGCAGTTGGTGGAATATACCCGTCAACAATTCAGTCATGTGCAAACAGGAATTTTTGCAGCAGACATGAAAGTTCATTTAATCAATGACGGACCAGTGACCTTTAATCTGGAAGTTGAATAATTTAAAGATATAAAAAAACTCCCGAAATGAGAGTTTTTTTTAGGACATTTTTATTTGCCTGTTTTTTCTTTAATAAATGCACGTGCCTGACGGATTTTTTCTTTTACCGGTTTTGGCACTTTAGGTGGAATCAGTTTTGCGGCCTGGTTAAACCATACCAGTAAGCTGAAGTCCCCTTCCATTTTAATGCTGCCATCCTGCATACCGGTCATGAATGCAGTCGGGTCGCCTTTCAACAAGGTTTTTACACCTTGCTCACTTGAAGCAAACTGCAGAATAAAATCGGCCTGTTCCGGTTGACCAGCGACCGTATCAATTTTGCCACGATTCACAATAATCTGGCGGGCAAAGCCGGCATCTGTACCGATCTGGATACGGAACTCACGGTCATGAACCAATTCAATAAACTTTGGGCTAGTGCGTGCCAATTGCTTCATACGTAACGCTAAACCTGCCACCAACAAATCCAATGGATCCGTGCTGACATCAACGATCGGTAACTTAACCACAGGTAAAGAAGAAAGCTTCATGACAATTATGCCTACAGTATTATGATGAAATTTAAGACAACAGTATCCTAGCATAATTGTCCAGTTGTCTGTAAAAGCTTTGTTGCAGAAAATTAATACAAAAAAGGCATGCTGAGCATGCCTTTGATGTTGTTCATATTATTATAATTTATCTGCTAGAACATTGTTGCTGGTCATCCTTATAAACCGGGGTATGTTCAATATACTGACGATTCGCCAGTTGTTTTTGTGCCTGTTTATCTTCACGTAACAGAATAAATGTAACCATAATCATCGCAAGGCTCAAGGCAGTGAGATAGCTATAGGCGACTGACATCTCGAATATGGTTTGCGCACCAAAGCGTACCACTTCTAACAGTCCCCAGCACAGCATACCTGCCAACATAAAACCTAACCAACGACGATAAGGAGAAAAGAAAACAGCAATAATTGCGACAGCGATTAAGCCAAATCCAACCAACATGGTGAAATTCGCTGCTTCCATAGAAACCTCCGTCTTAAAAAGGATGGTCTGTCATTGTGTCCAGACCTCTATATTGTTCTGTAATCTCAAACAGTACTTGGTGTTGCATTAACGTCTGTATGCATTATGGAGGGTTTTTTTTAGAAAAAAAGAGCCTGAAATTAACCTTACGACATAAGCTGTCGCAATATGCTTTTGTCATTACATTTTTTAAAATTACAAAAGTCCCAAATCTCCATATAGCATCAATTGCGGCGTGTCATTACAAAAAACTATCGATGTTTTAAGGCTTAAAAAAACTTTTTTCAGAAATTTTTTATCGTTGTTTTTCTATACATTTAGACATAAATATGACGGAATCATGACGTGTTAAAAATGAATAGGGCCGCTTAAAAAGCGGCCCTATTTTCACACCCCAAATTGCTGTCTTAAGCGCGATTCAGGTCTTTGTCATGCATACCCAACAAGTACAAAACACCATCTAAACCCACACTGGAAATGGCTTGATTGGCATTTTGACGAACTAAAGGTTTGGCACGGAAGGCCACCCCGAGACCCGCAATCGAGAGCATCGGTAAATCATTGGCACCATCGCCCACCGCCATGGCCTGTTCCAAAGAAATCCCCATTTTCTCTGCCAGCTGGCGAAGCAGTTCAGCCTTGCGCGCACCATCGACAATGGCACCTTTGACCTCACCTGTCACCACGCCATTTTCAACATCGAGAATATTGGCATGCACTTCATCAATTCCTAATTTTGCTTGCAGGTATTCAGCAAAATACTGGAACCCACCCGATAAAATTGCGGTCTTGTATCCTAAGGCTTTCAGGGTTGAAATCAGGCGCTCCGCCCCTTCAGTCACGGTTAGCCGTTCTGCAATTTTAGGTAAAACTGAAGCATCCAGACCTTTGAGTAGAGCAACACGGGCACGGAAACTTTGCTGGAAATCCAGCTCACCCAGCATGGCACGCTCGGTAATTTCCGCCACCTTGGCACCTACACCCGCCTCGAGTGCCAGTTCATCAATCACTTCTTGCTCAATCAGGGTAGAGTCCATATCGAAGCAGACCAGACGACGATTACGGCGATAGGCATTATCTTCCTGTACCGCCACGTCAATATTCAACTCACCTGACAAGCTCAGGCAGGCTGCACGCATGGCTTGCGCATCGAGCATCTGTCCACTCAGTCCAAACTGAACACAGGCCCGGCGTGGGAAAGGACTCTCGGTATCCAGTTCCAGACGTCCGGACAAGCGCGTGACCGTTTCAATATTAAAACCCTGACTGGACACGATTTTTGTCACCGCCTGCAAATGCGCAGCAGTAAGTTCCGGAGCCAGTGCGGTCACGATATAACGGGTTCGTCCGCCTTCACTCACCCATTGATCATATTCTGCGTTGGAGATTGGTTTAAATCGCACTGTTAGGCCAATATCATGTGCTAAAATCAGGATCTCTTTCATTGCCAATGCAGTAGCAGTCTCATTATCCGATGCAACAACGATCCCGAGGGTCAGTTGATTGTGGATAACGGCGTGACCTACATCAAGTATTTGCAAAGAATGTACGGATAGTACCTGCATTAATCGAGTAAACTGATTCGGTTGATCGGGTCCTAGAAAGGATATAAGAATGATTTCTCGCATGAATTGACTCGTGGTTGAGCGACAACTATTGTATGTAAGAATCATAACATAACCGAACCTAAATCTATTTGCCTTGGAAGTTTAACTTGAATGCGCCTCGCCAAGGGCTATTTGCTAGCCTACTGATCGTAAGTTTTGCATTGCATACCTTTTTATTGGTGATTGCAACGACACATCAACTCAATGAAAACCGCGCCAGCCAAGGGCAACTGATGACCAGTCAGTTAGTGGCAGATACGCTTTCGGAACTGGAACCCGCCAATACCGTTTCTTTGGCACTGGTCGCGAATCGTTATGCCACCAATCCAAGTGTTGCTTCGATTCGTATTCTGGATGCCAATAAGCAAGTACTTGCCACCAGTGGTATGTCAAAAACCCGCCAAGGCGAAGTATTTGTTCGTGATGCATTGCAAAACGAGAAAAAGGTTGGCACGGTTGAAATTACCCTGATCCAGCCTAGTATCGGTGAAATCTTACGTACCCAGTGGTTAGCGATTTTAGTGTCGTTATTTATTCATGGCCTGATCTGGCTGGCTTATCGTGCCATTGCCCGTCCAACCCGCAGTGAATATCTGGCCCGTATTAATCAGGAAAATCATCTTAAGCATGAAATTCAACGTTTAACTCAGGCATTGGCGCTGGAAAAACAAAATACCGTAACGTTGGTCGCTCAGGCGCAACAGCAGGTCAAAGCACAAAGCAAGGCGCGCGTCGAGAAGCGTCCAGCAGAAACGGTTCAACTGGATGATCAGGCCCTGGCTTTGAACATTCAGTTCTATGATCCAAAACAACTGCTGAACAGTGTCAATCAGTCCGTATCGGTGCCGTATTTTAAACTGTGCCAGTTGTTTCTGGATAAAAGTATCGATTTATGTGCCAAGCATTATCAAATCGATGCCGCTAAAATTCAGGTGACGCAAGAGTTTGATAGCGAAGGTGCTACCCTCACCACCAACACAGAACACGCTCAAGCACTCGAGTGCCTGATGATGGTCGGTGCCGTGTTCCAGCTGTTGTCGGATGTCCTGTATAAACGTTACCGCGAAGATAAACGTTTTGCCTTGCAAACCCGTGGTGCGGTTGCTGGCGCGGTGGATGCCATGCAGCTGGATGCGGTTGAAGCAGCGAAACGCTTAACTCAACACCTACATGCCAAAGAAGCGGCTTTACACCTGAATCATGATCAGCTGAAAACCATTCAGAATAATTATGAACTGGTGGCGATGCCAAACCCAAGCAACATCATGACCCGCCATGCGTTCATGATTAACGGTATGAATGAAGCCTGTGCAACCGTGGCACAGACGTTACGTACTGAAATCCTGATGGGCAAAAAAGCCAAAGCAGCGACTGAATCCTGATTCAAGCATCGCAGCTTAAATTTAAATAAGGCTTTGTGAAATGACAAAGCCTTATTTTTTTCCACTCTACATTCATCATAAAATCAGCTGAAAAAGTACAAGGCCACCGCTTCAGATCAAGCCAATATCTGCTTTTGCACATGGCATATTTGAATTGATCAAGAAGCACAGGCGAAATTTTTTAAAATGCGGTAAACTATGCCAGATTTATCGAATACTAGAGCCTTAAAAGGCAACATCAAAGGTGAAAGCGAATGCCGCTGAGTCGTGTTGAAGAGCTTGTCGCAGATATTCGTGCAGGCAAAATGGTCATCCTGATGGATGATGAAGATCGTGAAAATGAAGGTGACCTGGTCATCGCCGCAACGCATGTTCGCCCTGAAGATATTAACTTCATGATTACCCATGCACGTGGTCTGGTCTGCCTGACCTTAAGCCGCGAGCGTTGTAAGCAACTCAATCTGCCATTAATGGTAGATCAGAACGGCGCACAGCATGCGACCAACTTCACGCTTTCCATTGAAGCAGCAGAAGGCATTAGCACCGGTATTTCAGCAGCTGAACGTGCGCATACCATTCGTACTGCAGTGGCTGCCCATGCCAAGCCAAGTGATATCGTACAGCCAGGGCATATTTTCCCATTGATGGCCCAACCGGGTGGGGTGTTACACCGTGCAGGTCATACCGAAGCAGGTTGTGATTTAACCCGTTTGGCGGGTCTTGAACCGGCATCCGTGATCTGTGAAATTATCAATGATGACGGTACCATGGCACGTCGCCCAGATCTGGAAGTGTTTGCAGAAAAACATGGTTTAAAAATTGGGACCATTGCAGACCTGATTCATTACCGTATGACCAATGAGCAAACCGTTGAACGTTTGTCTCAAGAAAGCATCGAAACTGAATACGGCGCATTTGAATTGTACAAATACCGTGAAATCGGTAATCCGGACATTCATGTTGCCTTGGTCAAAGGCGAACCGAAACAGGGTGTCACCACCGTGCGTGTGCATGGTTTCAGTCCGATTCGTGACTTGTTAAAGCTGAATAAAGCAGACGGTTCACCGGCATGGAATCTTGATCTGGCCATGAAGACCATTGCGGCAAGTGATCGTGGCGTGCTGGTCTGGATCGGTCAGGATCATTTAGAAGATTTAGGTCCGGCTTTAAATAGTTTGAATCAGCCAAAACCGCTGAAATCGAATGCCGCACTGTCTCATCAATACCAGACCATTGGTGTCGGTGCACAGATTTTACGTGACCTGGGTGTTGAGAAAATGAAGTTGTTGAGTTCTCCACTTCGTTTCAATGCCCTGTCAGGATTTAATTTAGAGGTAGTGGAATACATCACTGCCGATCAAATCACAGCAAAATAATCGAGGTTGCTATGGCAATTCGCCGTATTGAAGGTTTATTACATCTCGCAAGCGAAGGTCGTTATGCGATCTTAGTCGGTCGTTTCAACAGCTTCGTGGTTGAACATTTACTTGAAGGCGCAATCGACACGTTAAAACGTCATGGCGTTTCAGAAGACGCGATTACGGTTATTCATGCACCAGGTGCATGGGAACTGCCGATCGTTGCGAAAAAATTAGCGGCTTCAAATAAATTTGATGCCATCATTGCCTTAGGTGCAGTGATTCGTGGTAGCACACCACATTTTGATTTTGTTGCAGGCGAATGTGCGAAAGGTTTAGGTGTGGTTGCACTTGAAAGCACAATGCCAGTGATCAATGGTGTCTTGACGACAGACAGCATTGAACAAGCAATTGAACGTTCTGGTACGAAAGCAGGTAACAAAGGTAGCGAAGCTGCATTGACTGCAATCGAAATGGTTAACTTATTAAAGGCAATTTAAAGCATGTCGCAAACACTTCAGGCCGCTTATGCAGCGAAACGCAAAGCACGTCGTTTTGCTGTACAAGGGATTTATGAATGGCAAATGAGTCATAACCCTGTACACGAAATTGAAGCACGCACGCGTGTTGAAAATGCGATGCACAAAGTTGACCTCAACTATTATCATGAATTGCTCACTCAAGTGGTTGCTCAACATGAAGCTTTAGATGAGCTCCTCATCCCGGTACTTGACCGTGAGCTCAGTGCGCTTGATGGTGTAGAGCTTGCAACTTTGCGTTTAGGCGCTTATGAACTCCGCGATCATCTCGAAGTGCCATATCGTGTTGTACTTGATGAAGCAATTGAGTTAGCGAAACACTTTGGTGGTGCAGACAGCCATAAATACATCAATGGTGTATTAGACCGTCTTTCATCAAAACTTCGTGAAGCTGAAAAACAACAAGCAAAATAATAGGCTTGATGTTGTATGGCTGAGTTTTCCATTATTGAGCGTTACTTTAAGCGCACATCTACTCAAGATGTAAGTTTAGGCATCGGTGATGACTCAGCCATCGTCACTCCCCCTCCCTCACAACAATTGGTGATCTGTGCAGATACACTGGTTGCTGGCCGACATTTTCCTCTAGATACTGTAGCGCATGCGATTGGCTGGAAAAGTGTCGCCGTCAATTTATCGGATCTGGCGGCCATGGGCGCAAAACCCCACAGTATTTTACTGGCACTCAGCTTACCGACCGTAGATCATGACTGGCTGGCCGGATTTAGCCAGGGACTTTTCGATTGCTGCGATCAATTTGGGGTCAGCCTGATCGGGGGCGATACCACCCAAAGTACCCAACTGACTATCAGTGTGACTGCTCTAGGCTGGATTGAGCATGGTCAGGCTATCACGCGTGCAGGTGCTCAGGTTGGCGACTATATTTGTGTCAGTGGACAAGTCGGAGACGCAGCCTTTGGCTTGCAACATCTTGGACATGCCCTGCAACAACGTCTGGATTATCCAACACCACGCTGCCAACTCGGCCAGCAGTTGAAAGGCCTGGCCTCCAGCATGATTGATGTGTCCGATGGCCTGGCTCAGGATCTGGGTCATATTCTCAAGGCATCCAATGTCGGTGCAAAATTACAGCTCGACCAACTTCCGTTGGATTCATCACTAAAACAACTCGATCTGCAACAGGCTTGGCATTATGCCCTTGCTGGCGGTGATGATTACGAATTATGCTTTACAATATCACCGCAAAACTTTAAAGAACTGTCGCGACAACAATTAGATGTTCCGATTACAATAATTGGCGAAATTACCCAACAAACTGGATTGTTATTTGAGTATCAGGGCAAACCCTGCCCGTTACATGTTCATGGATACCAACACTTTGCATAAACCTCCCATTCACTTTAACCAAATGACTTGGTTTGACCGTTTCATCGTGTTTTGCGGTGTCGGTTTCGGTTCTGGTTTAGCGCCTAAAGCACCGGGGACATTTGGTTCGGCCTTTGCCCTGTTATTTACCCCGCTCTGGGTTTATCTCGGTCTGCCTGCCAGCATTATTATCGTGATTTTCATGTCCTTGATTGGTATTTACATCTGTGGACATACCGCAAAAGTGATCAACGTTCACGACGATGGACGTATTGTATGGGACGAGTTTGCAGGACAATCCATTACTCTGCTGCCTTTACTTTATTTACAACAAGTAAACTGGGTATGGGTCATTGCCGGTTTCATTCTATTCCGTATATTTGATGTCTGGAAACCTTTCCCTATCAACTGGGCAGACCAGAAAGTCTCTGGCGGCTTCGGAATCATGCTGGATGACATCATTGCAGGTCTCTGGGCAGCATTATGTATTTTTATTATCCATTTTTATATTTTGACTTAAGCCATTGAATTAGAGTTAGTTATGTCAACAACTGTTATTATTCTTGCAGCAGGAAAAGGAACGCGAATGCGTTCAAAATTACCAAAAGTATTACAACCACTTGCAGGACGTCCATTGCTTGGACACGTGATCCAGACCGCTAAAAAGTTACATGCCGATAATATTATTACGATTTATGGACATGGCGGCGAGCTGGTTCAACAACGCTTTGCAACTGAACAGGTTGAATGGGTTGAGCAAGCAGAACAGTTAGGTACCGGTCATGCGGTTCAAATGACCTTACCAGTGCTACCACAAGAGGGTATTTCGCTGATTTTATCCGGTGATGTTCCGTGTATTCATGCCAATACCCTCCAAAAATTATTAGATGCCGCTACACAGACTGGCATTGGCCTGGTAACACTGACCGTAGAAGATGCTACAGGCTATGGCCGCATTGTCCGTCAAGACGGTAAAATCCAGGCCATTGTTGAGCATAAAGATGCCAGCGAAGCACAACGCCAGATTAAAGAATTTAATACCGGTATTTATGCGGTGAGCAATGCAAAACTGCATCAGTGGTTGCCTCAACTTTCCAATGAAAATGCCCAAGGCGAATATTACCTGACCGATATCGTGGCAATGGCCATTGCGGACGGTATGGAAGTTGCCTCAGTTGAACCAGAACTGGCCTTTGAGGTAGATGGAGTCAATAACCGTCTCCAGCTGGCGACGCTAGAACGTCAATTCCAGCAACAGCAAGCCAAAGAACTGATGGAACAGGGCGTGCATTTGATTGACCCGAATCGTTTTGATTTACGTGGCAACCTCAAGTGCGGTCAAGATGTGCAGATTGATATCAATGTCATTATTGAAGGTGACTGTGAACTGGGTGATAACGTCCAGCTCGGTGCAGGCTGTATCTTAAAAAATACCCGTATCGCTGCCGGAACCCAAGTACAGGCCTATAGTATTTTTGAAAATGCGGTTGTAGGCGAGAATACCCAGATTGGGCCTTTCGCACGCTTACGTCCAGGCGCCAATCTTGCCAATGACGTCCATATCGGTAACTTTGTTGAAGTCAAGAATTCCAACATCGGTCTGGGTTCTAAGGCCAATCATTTCACTTATCTAGGTGATGCTGACATTGGTGCAGGCTGTAATATTGGTGCAGGCACCATTACCTGCAACTATGACGGTGCCAACAAACACCGTACCATTATTGAAGATCATGTCTTTATTGGAACCAATAACTCACTGGTTGCACCGATTAGAATCGGTCAGGGTGCGACTACAGGTGCGGGATCTACCTTAACCCGAGATGTAGCTGAGCGTAGTTTGGCTGTGGAACGATCAAAGCAGTTTGAAAAAGCGGATTATCAACGTCCCCAAAAACTGAAAAAATAAGAGGATAAAATTATGTGTGGTATTGTTGGTGGCGTTGCTGAACGTTGTGTAACCGAGATTCTGATCGAAGGTCTCAAGCGTCTGGAATATCGTGGCTATGACTCTGCAGGTTTAGCCTTATTGAATAAACAGCAAATCTTGCGTGAGCGTCGCGTGGGTAAAGTGGCTAATCTGGCTGAAGCTGTAGCAGAACAACATTTAACCGGCAATGTAGGGATTGCACACACCCGTTGGGCAACCCACGGCAAGCCGACTGAAAACAATGCGCATCCTCACGTTTCTGGCAATGTTGCAGTAGTCCATAACGGTATTATCGAAAACTATCAAGAACTTAAAGATGAATTACAAGCTTTGGGTTATGTCTTTACCTCACAAACCGATACCGAAGTTGTGGCGCATCTGGTGAATGATGCACTCAAGCAAACCGATAGTCTGCTAGAAGCAGTACAACAGATTACTCCTCGCCTGAAAGGTGCTTATGCACTGGGTATTGTGCATACCGCCCACCCAGACGAGTTGATCACCGTACGTGAAGGTTCACCACTGGTGATTGGGGTCGGTATCGGCGAGAACTTTATCAGTTCTGACCAGTTGGCCTTATTACCTGTGACCAATCGCTTCGTTTATTTAGAAGAAGGCGATATTGCACGCTTAACCCGTAACAGTATTGAAGTTTTTGTTAACGGCGAGCCTGTACAGCGTCCGGTCAAGGAATTAGATGCGACCGTTAGCAATGCGTCTAAGGGTGAATATAAGCACTTCATGCTCAAAGAAATTTATGAGCAACCTGAAGCGATCCAGCAAACTATTTCTCAGGCATTGAATGGCAATAGCTTACGCGAAGATTTCCTCAATCATGCCGATGCAGATTTCAATAAAATCCAGCAAATTCAAATTATTGCCTGTGGTACCAGCTACCATGCCGGCATGATTGCCAAATACTGGTTTGAACAATTAATTGGCGTACCGTGCCAGGTTGAAATCGCAAGCGAATTCCGTTACCGCAGCCCTGTGATTGTGGCAAATACCTTGTATATCTGTATTTCTCAATCTGGTGAAACGGCAGATACCCTGGCTGCATTACGTGAAACCCAAAAACGTGCCAAAGCCAATAACATTGCCATCAGCACCATGACCATCTGTAACGTTGCGACCTCTTCTATGGTTCGTGAAACAGATCATCATTTACTGACACTGGCGGGCCCTGAAATCGGGGTGGCTTCAACCAAAGCCTTTACCACGCAACTTGCAGCATTGATGTTATTGATCCTGAAAATCGGTCAGGTGAAACAACGCCTGTCTGATGCACAGCTTAATGAAATCACCACTGCATTATGGCACTGCCCGAAAGTGATTTTGGATACCTTACAGGGTGATACTGAAATTCTGCGTTTGTCTGCGCTGTTCGTTGAAAAAAATCACTGCCTGTTCTTGGGTCGCGGTACGCATTTCCCAATCGCACTTGAAGGCGCATTAAAGCTAAAAGAAATTTCATATATTCATGCTGAAGGCTATGCTGCAGGTGAATTGAAGCATGGCCCACTGGCTTTGGTAGATAATGAAATGCCAGTGGTCATTTTAGCTCCGCAGGATGACATGCTTGACAAACTCAAATCGAACATGGAAGAAGTACAGGCCCGTGGTGGTGAACTGTTTGTTTTCGCAGATGAAAATAGCGGTATCCATGGCAAAGACCGTCAGCATGTTGTGCATGTTCCAGCTGTCAATGAATGGTTAGCACCGATCGTTTACAGCGTCCCTGTACAACTGTTGTCTTACCATGTGGCCGTATTACGTGGGACTGATGTCGATCAACCGCGTAACCTTGCCAAGAGTGTAACGGTAGAGTAAAAATAGAAAGAGAAGAAGGGTTCGCCCTTCTTCTCTGCTTTTACAGTTTATTAATTGAGATAAAACAATAATTTAAAATAATTTTATGCAATATAGCGTGTGGTTTTATGATTCAGCAAAATAATCGAATTAAGAATAACCACGCCCATAATAGAAACCAGAATCAACTTCCAGTCGACGAACAGCAGCGACGTGAGCAAAATTGCCAGATCAATTCCCAACTGTACCTTACCCGCTGGAATATTGAAGCGTTCCTGTAAATATAAAGCCAGTAAATTGATACCGCCTAAACTGGAACGATGTCTAAATAAAATCAGGAAACTCACCCCCATCAAGACATTGGCAAAAATCGCCGCATAAATCGGATGAACATCAGAGAGATGAAAAAATTGCGGAATGAGGGCAGTAAACCCGGCCAGCAAGGCAACAGCGATAAAGGTTTTTACCACCAATGCCATCCCCATTTTCTTATAGGCAAAATAATAGAACGGGATATTGATAAAGAAGAATAAAATACCAAATTTGATGTCGGTAATATAATGCAGTAGCAAAGACAGTCCTGCTGTACCACCCGTCATAATGCCGGCTTGCTGTAATAAGGTCATGGCAAAAGAAAGGATAAATGTTCCCGTCAACAGTGCCAACGCATCTTCAATTTTGGAATGTTGGTCAATAATAGGCACGACTGGACTGACCAGAGATACATTTTGCTCGGTATTCATAAAGATACAACTCAATCACGGAACAGCAGAAGGGAGAGATGCCTTTCAAAGAAAGGGCGGCATATTTGATCATTTTTATTCTAAATACGCAATTTATTCTTATATTTTTGCCATAAATGCAATTTATATTCAAAATAAGCCATTCGGTATAAACAGCCTATTTGCAATCAGCGCTTGTTCCCCGTTCATGGGAAATCCGTTTTTTATTTAATCGCGATCCCGTTTTCCTTGAGCTTTTCCAAAACAATTGAAGTATTCAGATTGCTGACGCCAAAAGTTTGGGAAGAAAGAATACCGATCAATTTGACCATTTCATCCAGATTTTTCACCGCAACTTTCAGGGCAAAGTCATAACTTCCGGTCAGTTTATGAATGTCTTTCACTGCCGGTTCATTCAGAAGAAATTCCACAAAACGATCGTGGGTCGCATCATGATAATTCTGTAATTTCACTTCAATAATGCCCATGATTGGCGCAGGATCAGCGCTCAATGCAATTTGCGCATAATAGCCGGTAATGATTTTTTTCTGTTCCAGCTGCACACGACGGCGTGAACATTGCGAGGTTGACAAACCCACCAGTTCAGCCAGTTCCTGATTGGCCAAACGTCCGTTCATTTGTAAATGATGAATAATTTTCTGATCAAAATCATCGAGTTCGACTTTCATAAAATGCTCAATTCTGCCTTAAGTTATGATTTAGCGGATGCTGATCCATCATTTTCCAGCAGTTTAACGCCTTTCGCTCAGACAGCTCAAGCTGATGCCAAAATCGCACCCGACTGAATACGCTGTACGCCCTGTGCCAACATACTCTGCCATGCACTCTGCAATGAACCATTCAAATCTATGGCTTTACAGGCATCCTCAATCACATAGGTTGTAAAACCCATCTGTACGGCATCCAGTGCTGTCCATGCCACACAAAAATCAGTGGCAATTCCCACAATATAGACTGTATCAATTTGATGTTCTTTTAAATAGCCGTTGAGACCGGTCGGTGTTTTACGATCTGCCTCCATAAAAGCAGAATAACTGTCAATCTCGGGGTGAAAACCTTTACGGATAATCAACTGCGCCGTTGGAATATCCAGCGCCGGATGAAATTCGGCATCCGCTGTGCCCTGCACACAATGCTTGGGCCACAATACTTGCGTTCCATAAGGCAGCTCAATGGTTTCAAAAGGCGCTTTATTTTCATGATTATCGGCAAAGGAAATATGCTGTTCTGGATGCCAGTCTTGGGTCAGCACCACCATTTCAAACTGTCGCGCCAGCTGATTAATGAGTGGAATAATCTGATCGGCATCCGTGACTGCTAAGTTTCCACCCGGGGTAAACCCGTTTTGTACATCCACAACAATGAGTGCGCTGTGTTTCACATGTGTATGCATATTGTGATTCATTCTGGATTGCTGGCTCCTTTCTAACATACGCTGCTCTGTATCGTCTGGCTACTTTCAACTGAACTTTTCTTAACATGAAAATTATTCAGGTAAAAGTTGAATTAAAGTTTTCGGCTGTTTGACTAAAGCATATTGTTCTTATGCCGCTGATCAGTCATAATTTGCATAATTGTCATTCAATCGAATTCATTATTGGACGACGAATCAAAATACTGCAACCATCCACTATTTCGTTTCAACTAATTCAATCTCGGATGGGAAAATAGGATAGTTTTTTAAAATGACTCAGCTAGCACAGAATATTCAAGGCTCAATTGTCGCACTCGTCACCCCTATGTTTGAAGATGGTCGCGTAGATTGGAAGAGCCTGGAGAAGCTCGTTGAGTGGCACATCCAACAAGGTACACATAGTATTGTTGCTGTTGGCACAACGGGCGAAGCCTCAACATTAAGCATGGAAGAGCATACACAAGTCATCAAAGAAGTGATCCGTGTAGCCAATAAACGCATCCCGATTATTGCGGGTACCGGTGCAAACTCCACACGCGAAGCAATTGAGCTGACCAAAGCAGCAAAAGAACTCGGTGCAGATGCAGCCTTACTCGTTACGCCATATTATAATAAACCTACCCAAGAAGGCTTATATCAACATTATAAAGCAATTGCTGAAGCAGTTGATATTCCACAAATTCTTTATAATGTTCCAGGTCGTACTGGCGTAGATATGCAAAACGAGACTGTTATTCGTCTTGCTGATATTCAAAACATTGTTGGGATTAAAGATGCAACCGGCGATGTACCCCGCGGTCAAGCCCTCATCGAAGGTTTAAAAGGTAAAATCGCAGTCTACTCAGGTGATGATGAAACGGCTTGGGAACTGATCTTGCGTGGTGCGAAAGGTAATATTTCGGTGACGGCCAATGTCGCACCCAAACAAATGAGCGAAGTTTGTGAAGCTGCATTAGCGGGCGATCAAGCCAAAGCACAAAGTCTGAATCAGCAAATTGCAAATCTACACAATATTTTGTTTTGCGAATCAAACCCAATTCCTGTGAAATGGGCGTTGCATGAGATGGGATATATCAGTACAGGTTTACGCCTGCCATTAACCGCTCTAGCAGAACAATATCGTGAACCTCTCCGCACAGATTTGAAAACTGCGGGAATTATTTAATACGAGCAATTTATGATGCAATTACGTCTTGGTGTTGTCCTAGTCATTTCAGCTTTAAGTTTGGCTGGTTGTGGTCGTTTTGCCCTCAATAATCATTCTTTAGATTATAAAAAAGCGCAAGCGCTTGAACCACTCAAGTTCCCTGAGAATGCAACGGTAAGACCATTTACGCCATTGTATCCGGCACCAACGGTTGACCCGCTTGCGATTGAACATGCGCCGACATTTGAAAACAAGACTGGCAACCGTTATGCACTTCCTCGCCCAGAGTCAGTGCAAACTGCACCTAGCAACACAACTGAAGCGACAGCAACCAGCCTGGGTCGCCCACAACTGGTGATGGACGGAAATAAAAATCCATTGCTGAAAGTGGATGGTCCGACTGCAACGGCTTGGCAATATACCTTTGCAACTGTGAGCAGCCTCAACTACAAGGTCATCTCTCAGGCAGATCATGGCTATGAAGCAACCATTCAAGTCGGTGAGCAAAACTATCTACTCAAGCTTACGGCTGTTGGCTCAAGCAATACCATTGCATTGTTCAAACTTGATACAACCTTTGCAGACCCTGCGGTTGCAACGGAAGTATTAGCCCAGATTTACCAAAACTGGCCAGCCTAGTCGTTTACTAGGCATTTTTTTCAAAAGGTTCCCTCATGTTAAAACAAACCTTGCTCTATACTGGTAAAGCTAAATCTGTATATGAAACAGATAACGCTGATCACCTGATTTTAGTCTTCCGTGATGATGCCTCGGCATTCAATGGCGAAAAAATCGAGCAACTCGATCGTAAGGGCAAGGTCAACAACCGTTTTAACGCCTTCATCATGGATAAACTGGCTGAAGCAGGTATTGAAACGCATTTTGAAAAATTGCTTTCTCCAACTGAAGTATTGGTTAAAAAACTTCAGATGATCCCGGTGGAATGCGTTATTCGTAACTATGCTGCTGGTTCACTTTGCCGTCGTTTAGGCGTTGAAGAAGGCAAGGAACTCACTCCGCCAACATTTGAATTATTCTTTAAAGATGATGCGCTTGGCGATCCAATGGTGAACGAATCTCAAGCAATTGCTTTAGGTTGGGCGACTGCTGAACAGCTTGAAAAAATGAAAGAACTCACTTACCAGGTCAATGATGTACTTAAAGCATTATTCGATGCAGGTAATATGATTCTGGTCGATTTTAAACTTGAATTCGGCGTGTTCCACGACCGTATCGTATTGGGTGATGAATTCTCTCCAGACGGTTGCCGTTTATGGGATAAAGATACCAAGAAAAAACTGGATAAAGACCGTTTCCGCCAAGGTTTAGGTGGTGTGGTCGAAGCCTATGAAGAAGTTGCAGCACGTTTAGGCATTAAGCTAGATGATATCTAAGCCTGGCTAAGCAATTCCTTCTAAAAAAACCAGTCCATTCGGGCTGGTTTTTTTTATTGCCTATTCAAAAATGAGCAACTTCATTTTAAAAATCAATACTATATAAATCATTAACTTAAAATTCATAGCGATTGCTTTGCGAGTTTTGTTCTAACCTTATGTTTTTATATTGTTTTTGAATTTTTTTTGATCCTCCTACCATGTTCACAAATGTTTACAGAACTTGGGGCAGAACACAAAAATGCATTCTCCTATTTTAAGAAATTTTCCTTTAAGTCTGAGTGCGAGCCTGATTTTGCTTGCACTATATAGCACGGTGCACGCAGCCGAGAACCCTCCGAATGATCCAGAACAGGTCAAAACCCTCGCCACCGTTGTCGTCACAGGAACCCGTGCTAACAATCGCTCGCAAACAGAGTCTTTACAACCAATCGATGTAATTAGTGCCAAAGAACTGACTGAACGGACAGGTTCCAACGAGTTGGGGACTGCACTCTCTCGAATTATTCCCTCGATTAATTTTCCACGTCCAACCGTGGTAGATGGCACTGAACTGGTTCGTCCTGCCCAATTGAAAGGGCTGGCACCTGATCAGGTGCTGGTTCTGGTGAATGGCAAACGGCGCCATACAGGTGCTTTTATTAACCTTGGCGGTACCATTGGTCGTGGCTCTGCCCCAACCGATTTAAATGCAATTCCGATCTCCGCGATTAGCCGTGTCGAAGTCCTGCGTGAAGGTGCATCAGCTCGCTATGGTTCCGATGCGATTGCTGGGGTGATTAATATTATTTTGAAATCCAATCCCAAACATGGCGAAGCGGGGATTAAATACGGCATTTATAACAAAGGCGATGGTGAACAAAAGCAATCCTTTGTTTCAGGTGGCACCAAACTGAAGAATTATGGTTATGCAATCTTTTCAGGGGAATGGCAGGATAGCCAAGCCACCAATCGTGCTGGCCTTGACCTGCGTGATCCCAAATCAACCACCTATGGGCAGCGTACGTTCCGTTTTGGGGATCCTGATTCCGATGAGGTCAAAGTAGCCGTCAATCTGGGTTATGATCTCAGCGATCAAACTGAACTGTATTCCTTTGCAACCTATAGCCACCGTAATGCAGAGACCGCTGGATTCTATCGCTTAAGCAATGCCTCCAATAATATTCCTGCCCTTTATCCAAACGGCTATCTACCCATTATTCAGGGCCAACTTGATGACTTTGCTGCGGTTGCAGGGATCAAAGGCGATTGGTCTGCATGGCATTATGATGCCTCGGTGAATTATGGTTCGAATCGTTATGATGTCGATACCAAAACCATCAATGTCGATCTTTATAAAGACACTGCTGCCACACCTTTTGGCTTCCAAAATGGTACGCTGAAAAATGCTCAGACGGTCGTGAATGTTGATCTTTCCCGTGAGTTTAATGTGGCCGCACTCGCCAGCCCGTTGAATGTTGCCTTTGGTACGCAATATCTAAATCAGAAATATCAGATCCAAGCTGGTGATCCAGCTTCCTATTATAAAAGTGGTTCTTCTGGACTAGCAGGCTTCCGTGCTGCCGATGCAGGTGAATGGTCTCGCGACAGTTATGCAGCTTATCTGGACCTGGAGGCCAACTTAACTGAGAAACTGTCTGCCTCTACAGCCTATCGCCATGAATATTACAATGATTTTGGTCATACCGATAATGCGTCATTGTCTTTGCGTTATGCCATTCATCCTGCGCTTGCACTACGCGGTAGCGCCTCTACAGGTTTCCGCGCGCCAAGTCTGGCTCAACAATATTTTGCACAGACCTCCTCACAACTGGTCAATGGTCAATTTGCTGAAGCAGGAACCTTCCCTACAAGCGCAAATGTTGCTCAACTGCTTGGCGCGGAACAACTTAAACCTGAGAAGTCGAAAAACTATAGCGTAGGATTGGTATTCACACCTACCGATCATTTGTATGTGACCCTGGATGCCTATCAGATCGATATTGATAACCGGATCAGCCTGTCTTCCAATATCAATGCCAGCAGCGCGACCGTGCGCCAATACCTGAACTCAAAAGGCATCACCGACACCAACTTCAGTACCATTCGTTATTTCAACAATGCCAGCGATACCCGCACGCGTGGTGTTGACTTAGTTGCCACCTATAAATGGACAGATTTACCTTATGGCCAACTGAATAGCTCACTGGCCTACAATTACAATAAGAATAAAGTGACCCATGTGGATGGTAATCCCGCTATTTTAGATGCCCTAGGTATCAACCTCACGCGTCTGGATCGTCGAGAGCAATACGGTTTATTGGCTGGCAGTACCCCTGAACATAAATTCAGCTTAGCCAATGACTATACACTTGGCAACTTCACGGTGAATACCAATCTCACCCGCTATGGCAGCTTTAAAACCTTTAGTAATTCTGGCGAAGCCAAAGACCAAAAATTCTCAGCCAAATGGTTACTGGATTTAGCGTTGTCTTATCGATATCAAAACTGGAACTTCACTGTCGGTGGCGACAATATTACCGATGTTTATCCTGATCGAGATGTCTACGATATCAACCAACCGACTGGCGGCAGCTTGCCTTATAGCCAGTTCTCGCCTTTTGGCTTTAATGGCGCGTTCTATTACGGCAAGATCAATTATCGTTGGTAATGAAGCAAAAACCGGGCCTTCTGCCCGGTTCTTTATAGCCCTAATTTGTTGAATCCTGATAAATCAGTTTGCCTTCTTTATAGGTTGCTAGCACTTTAATGTTTTTAATCTCTCGATTCGGGACAGTCAACGGGTTCTGATTTAGAATCACCAGATCTGCTAGTTTACCCTGGACTAATGTTCCTTTCTGCTGCTCTTCAAAATATTGATAGGCAGCCCAGTCTGTCATGGACTTTAATGCCAGATAAGGGCTAATGCGCTCATCTGCACCCAAGACATAATTACTCCGTGTGACTCGGTTTACGGTCGCATCGAGCATCATCATACTGCTCGGGGGTACCACAGGTGCATCATGATGTTGGGTAAAGATCAGATGCTTTTTTAAAGCCGTTGCGGTTGGCGAAATATGGGCAGCTCGAGTTTCGCCTAAGGTTTGCTGACGATGCCAGTCTCCCCAGTAAAAAGTATGTAGCGAGAAGAAGGAAGGAATAATGTCTAAGGCCTTAAGCTGATCCAGCTGATCATCACGGATGGTTTGCGAATGGATCAGTACACTGCGCCGATCTGCTGGTCCTTGTTTCACAGTCGCATCTTTTACCGCTGCAATAAACTGGTCAATTGCTGCATCACCATTGGCATGCGCAAGGACTTGCCAGCCTTGTTTAAAGGCTAAATTGATATAATCCTTCACCTGTTGATCATTGCTGATTGCCGGATAGCCTTTATAGCTTTTATCCTTGCCTTCAGGCGGCACGACATAGGGTTGTGTCAGCCAGGCGGTTTTGCCCTGAGGTGAACCATCCAGACTGATTTTCACTCCACCAATACGGAAATGCTGATCATAGTGATGGCTGCTGCCCTGTTTGAGCATATAGTCCTCACTGGTGGTAATATCCGGATAAGACACCACATCTATTGGCAGTCGATTCTGCTTGGCTAGAGCGTGCCACATTTCCGTGGTGCCCTGATCTGCCCGTCCTTCCTGCACGGTGGTAAAACCATTTTTCACATAGGCATCTATGCCTTTTTCTGCAATCTGGAACATTACCGCAGGAGGCACATCTTTAAAAATTGAGCCAATGGCGCTAAATAAAGCGGATTCTTCTAACACGCCATTTGGAACATTTGAATGGGCTTCACGGCGAATCACCCCACCCGCAGGATTCGGCGTATTCTGATCAATCTTCAGCAATTCAAGGGCTTTATGATTTACAGAGGCCAGATGTCCAGATTGATGCAGAATCATCACCGGCTGCTCGGTTGAGACGCGATCGAGATCGGCTGCGGTCGGATGACGCTGCTCGGCCAGTTGTGCGTCATCGTAGCCATTCCCCAAAATCCAGCCACCCATGGTTTTAATCACAGCTGGATTCTGGGCTTTCCATTGATTCAACACATTGACCAGTGAATTGATATCCGAGACCTGACCATCAGGTTGCGGATATAGATTGGCGACCATCTGGTGGAAACCCACCATATTCACATGGCTATGCGCATCAATAAAGCTGGGCAATAAAGTTTTATTTTTAAGATCAATGGTTTGAACGGTTTTATCCGCCAAGCGTTCAGCCTGCTGCTTTGCACCCACAAAACGGATTTTTCCATCTTTCACTAACAGCGCTTCTGCATATTCAGGTGTATTGCCCGACATGGTTAGAATCGGCCCACCATAAAACAGTTTTTCGCTGGAACTGACGGGGATGGATGACGTTGCACAGCCTGATAGAACAATTAAAAAAGAAGTGACCCATGCAAATTGACGTAGATGGTTACGGTTCATATTTTTAAACCCATATTTTTATTATGCCTTTTCTGATTAAAACTGATTCTGGGCCGAATAGAAAGCATTCACTGATTATTTTTGTAATGTTTGTTCAACTTTTTAAGCGCTACAGCACAGAATCTGATCTTATCCTAAAGACTAAAATAATTTCGCCAGTTTGTTCGATAGCTTAATCGCGGCATCATCAATATAACGGCTATATAACTGCGCCAAAACGATACTGACCAACATCGTAAATAGACTCGCTAGCAATCCTGCATTGAAATAGGACAATGCCAGCTGCACATGCAAAAGATTAAAGAATGGAATCCCCATAGCATACAGGATCGCCAAATGAATCAGATAAATCGAAAAAGACACTTTTCCCAGAAACACCAAGGCACGTCGATCAAAACACTGGGCCAGCCATTTGCCTTTTAACACGGCATACACAACCAGAAAGCCACCAAGAAAATTCAGATAATCGTAGGTCTGTTCGCCCAGAAATGACCTAAACAACTGATAGCTCAAGCTACTATTATGTGCCCCACAAAAATACAATCCTAATAAGAACAACAGTATAGATATAGCGGTGCTTAACTCTGCCGCGTACAGAAATAGCCCCATTCCCAAAATAAAGCTGAGTATGCCAAGCAATACGGTTTGCGAAATCATGGAAGCGGCTGCAACACTGAGGAGCAAAAAGAGGCCAGATAAAATCGGCTGTTTGCCATATAGGAAACTGGCCAGATAAATCACCATTGAGCCAAGCAATTCAATTTGCATGGTCCACAACACCCAGTTGTAGCTTGAATCTCCAAACAGAAATGCACCGATACTGCCCTCATAAAGTGCCGTGGTCAGTTGGGGATGAGGATTGGCTAAAGCAGCCCCCCATTCTGAAACATGCGAGACATCCACAGGTACAAAACAGACCAGATAAGCCACAATACAAGAGACAAAGGCTGGAATCGCCAAACGCGGATAACGCTTGATCAGTGACTTTTTCAGCTGAATGGCGGTATTCTGTTTTTTAAAACTGGACAAGGCCAAGACAAAGCCGCTTAAGACAAAGAAGACAAAAACCGCACCGGTGCCTGAATAAAAGAAGGCCAAGGGAGAATGATGTAATTGTGCAAAAACAGGATATCCGGGAACCTTGCTCCAGCCAAAATTATGCATTTGGGGAAAGAAGGTTAAAGACAAATGTGACAACACAACGGCGAGACATGCCAAGCCCCGGATACTTTCCGCTGCATTAATTTTGTTTGTGGTCATGCTGAAGCTTGATCATCCTTGATAAGCGGGGATGATGCGACCTTTTATCCAGAGTGTCTAGTGGCCGCTTACAAAAATATCATGCTCGATACCAAGTCATGACATGAGCCTGACTTGCTGGTAGACCCTGCCATCTTTTTCTATTAGCGATTTAAATAATCTCTTAAATAATGCGCCGTATAAGATTCGGTATGTTCTAATAACTGGCTCACAGGACCGGCAAACATCAGTTCTCCACCCTGTTCACCTGCCAGTGGCCCAATATCAATAATCCAGTCTGCCTGAGTCATGATTTCCAGATTATGCTCAATCACGATAACTGTGTTGCCCTGATCAACGATGCGATTTAGCAGCTGGATCAGTTTAACCGTATCAGACGGATGTAAACCTGTACTCGGCTCGTCCAGTACAAAAATATTATCGGTCTGGTTAAGCTCACGGCTGAGTTTCAGGCGTTGCCGCTCGCCACCGGAAAAGCTATTCAGGCGTTGCCCGATGGCAATATAATCCAGTCCTAAATCCATCAAGGTCCTGAATTGTTGCTTTAATTTGGCTTCTTCAAAAAATTCATACGCCTCTGTCACCGTCATTTTTAAAGCATCGGCAATGTTCTTGTCTTTATAAAGATAGTTGAGGACCTGCGCTGCATAGCCTGAGCCATGACAGACCTCACAGACCATTTCGACATCATCCAGAAAGGCCAGCTCAATTTTCTCAATCCCTGAACCTTTACACTGGGGACAGGCCCCTTCACTGTTAAAACTAAACAGTTTCGCGCTGACCTTATTCTGTTGCGCATATAACTGACGAATGCTGTCCAGCAGGTCCAGATAAGTCAGTAAATTTGACCGGATCGTTGCAGTTATGGCGGATTGATCAATGATTTTGACTTCCGGATATTGTTGCGGTAATACTTTGCTCATCAGTGTACTTTTACCTGAGCCCGCAACGCCCGTTACCACGGTCAGACAATGCTTGGGAATATCGACACGAATATTCTTCAGGTTAAAGAGCCGCGCATTTTTTATGGTCATTTTTTCCGGACTGCTGCGTGGGACCTGTTTATAGTGATTGGATCGCTGGAAAAACTGTCCGGTTAAACCCGAGGAGCTTTTCAGATCGGCAAAACTGCCCTGATAAAGCACTTCACCTCCGTTTTTTCCGGAAAAAGGTCCCATATCAATCACATGATCCGCAATCCGGATCAGGTCTGGGTCATGTTCCACCAACAGCACACTATTGCCCTTGTCCCTGATTTTTTGAATGATCTGGATAATATTTTCCAGGTCTTTAGGATGCAGGCCGATACTGGGTTCATCGAAAATATAGAGCAGATCGACCAGACTATTGCCTAGATGCTTGACCATTTTGATCCGTTGCGACTCGCCACCCGATAAAGTATTACTGACCCGATCTAGCGTTAGATAACTCAGCCCAACCAGATTTAGATAATGCAGTTTATTACGAATTTCATGTAATACCGTCTCCAGCTTTTCATTCTCGATCGAATCGATAAAATTCAGTAACTTAACCACCGACAAGGCGGTGCAGTTGGAAATATTTTTACCCTGTATTTTACAGCTCAGCGAAGTCTGATTCAGACGTTGTCCCTGACAGAGACTGCATTTTTTGACAATAATGACCTTGTCCAGAATATGGCGATAACGGTTACGCTCTTGGGCTTCGCCTTTTAGAAAATTGCGCTCAAACCGTGGGATCAGACCTTCATATAAGGCGGTTTTTCTCCAGTCTTGGCGAGGATGGCGCGGTTTATGCTGCGCTGCATGTAAGAAAAGCTCCCACTCTTCCGCATCATAATCTTTAAGCTTTTTATCCAGATCAAAATAGCCCGAGTCGGCATAACGGGTCCAGCGCCAGGCATGTGGCTGATAGGTCGGAAAGTCGATGGGGCCTTCATTCAGTGATTTGTCCAGATCCAGAATTTTATAGATATCAATGGTCTGTTCCAGACCAATCCCCTCACATTGCGGGCACATGCCATTGGGATGATTGAACGAAAAAACATGCGAATAGCCCACAAAAGGCTCACCCATGCGTGAAAACAACAACCTTAAATTGGCATATATATCGGTAATGGTGGCGATGGTCGAGCGGATATTTCCGGTTAAGGGCTTCTGGTTGATGATCACGGGAACATTCAGATTTTCAATTTTATCGACATCCGCCACCCCAAAATGCTGCAAGCGATTGCGCACAAAACTGTCCTGTGTTTCATTGATTTGGCGTTGTGCTTCGGCGCCAATGGTTTCAAAAACCAGTGAAGATTTACCAGAACCTGAAACACCCGTGAACACAACGATTTTGTTTTTGGGAATTTTCAATGAAATATTTTTAAGATTATTTTGCCGCGCGCCGTAAATATTGATTGTTCTGCTACTCATCTGCCGTCTCGCTATGTTCTTTAAAACCACGATAAGCCAAAAAGAATGTGAGAGATGTAGCGGTTTTTATGAATAAATGAAATTGATGTAATGTGGCACTGGATCGCCAAAGCTGTGACCATCCAGCGCTATAAAACTAGAAATAATTTATTGTTGCTGATCTTGCTGCTGCCAACGGCGCTGTTGTAAACGCTCGCCTTCAACTTCACGCTTATTCAGGGCACGCTCATACAGCTTGGTACCGCGTAGCTCAGGTGGCAAATATTCCTGTAATACAAAATGTTCAGGATAATTATGTGGGTAGAGATAATCGACGCCATAGCCCTGCTGTTTCATCAACTTGGTCGGTGCATTGCGCAGATGCAAAGGCACAGGCAGGTTCGCCGTTTTTTCTGCCAGCTCCAAGGCACGGTTAATCGCCAGATAGGTACTATTACTTTTCGGACTGGTCGCCAGATAAACAGCGCATTGGCCCAAAATAATCCGTGCTTCTGGCATGCCCACCGCCTGTACTGAACGGAAACATTCACCCGCCAGCAACAAGGCATTGGGATTAGAGTTACCAATATCTTCCGATGCGGCAATCAACATACGACGTGCGATAAACACCGGATCTTCACCGCCTTTCAGCATGCGTGCCATCCAGTACAACGTTGCATCCGGATCACTCCCGCGAATGGATTTGATAAATGCCGACACCAGATCGTAATGCTGCTCACCGGATTTGTCATAGCGGGCAATATTTTGCTGCGCCACTTTGACCACAATCGCATTGGTGACCATATTTTCCACGTCAGGCTCAAAAGTACTGGCGATCAGGTCAATCAGATTCAGTGCCTTGCGCGCGTCACCCGCTGCAAATTGAATCAATGCATCATATTCTTCGATATGAATAAAACGTTCTTTTAAAAACTTATCCGTTTGAATCGCTTTATTCAGCAAGGTTTGAATCGCGTCTGCATCCAGACTGTTCAGGGTATAGACCTGACAGCGCGACAGCAACGCACTGTTTACTTCGAAGGAAGGATTCTCCGTGGTCGCGCCAATCAAGGTGATTTTGCCTTTCTCAACCGCATTGAGTAAGGCATCTTGCTGCGACTTGTTGAAGCGATGTATTTCGTCAATAAACACCACAGGCGTCAACAGATCACCGCTTTCGGCAATCACTTCCCGAAGCTCTTTTACGCCCGTATTCAGCGCAGATAGACTCACAAAAGGACGGTCCACCGCTTGCGCCAGTAATAATGCGATCGTGGTTTTTCCTACCCCAGGCGGTCCCCAGAAGATAATCGAAGGCAAATGCCCCTGATCAATCATTTGACGTAAAGGGGCGTTGTCGCCCAGTAAATGATCCTGCCCGATAATTTCTGACAAATCACGAGGACGTAAACGTTCAGGTAAAGGAATATGCGTATCTGACATCATCAATGGCTTTATGCTGTTTTATCCTAGTCTATTGTGTCTGACACAAATCTACAATTTGAATCTGCACTCACTGCGTCATTCTATTGCGCACTGTTGTGCTGAAGCAGTTGCTGGATCACGTGGTAGCTGGCTTTAATCCGTTCTTCATTGGGGAAATTGGTATTGGCCAACATCACGATGCCGATCTTTTGTTGTGGAATAAAGGCGGCATAGGCACCAAATCCATTGGTCGCACCGGTTTTATTGAAGAAGGTCGCTGCTGGGGCAATTTTTGGCTGCGCGATGGGAGTCACCGCATGGCTTTCTAAGGCCATTTTGCTGGAGTTACCCTGTAACAGGGTTTCCAATTTCGCCGGATAGGCATATTGCTCCCAACCCAGACCCTGTGTCATCGCGCCGACTTTGAAGTAGCCGACATGGGTATTTTCAATGGCTTTCCGCAGTGGCTGCTGCAACTGTTGCGGATTGATTTGTGCATCCAGAAATTTCAGCATGTCCGCGCTGCTACTTTTCACACCATAGGCTTCAGCATCAAACATTCCAGGCGAGACACGCATGGCCTGATCCGCCTTATACCCCCATGCATAGTTCGACATTTGCTGCTCAGGCACCTGAATGAAACTTTGTTTCAGGCCTAACTGAGGGAAAAGTGTTTTTTCCAGCAATTCGGTATAGGGCTTTTTCATTGCCAAGGCCGTGACATAGCCCATCAAGCCGATACTTGGGTTGGAATATTGACGCGCCGCGCCAACGGTGGTCTTCGGCTGCCATACCTGAAAATACTTGATCATCTCCTGTTGCTGAACCACCTCATCCGGGAACTGCAACGGAAAACCGCCCGCAGTATAAGTGCCCAGATTCAATAAAGTGGCACGATTCACCGCACTATTTTTCAATTCAGGGAAATATTTGGCAGGATGATCAGACCAGGAAAGTTTGCCTTGTGCCTGTGCATAGCCTGCCAAGGTTGCATTAAAAGTCTTACTCACCGAGCCAAGTTCAAATAAGGTACTGTTGCGGATGGGTTGCTGGCTCTGTTTGGAAGCCACGCCATAATTGACAAAATAATGTTGTCCATTCAGGGTGATCCCAACTGCCATTCCCGGGATTTTGTATTGCTGTAAAAGCGGTTTAAATTGCTGATCAACGATCGCCTGAACCTGCTGCTCGGATAACTGTTGTGCCCAAAGCGGCGCGCTGCCAGATAGAAGTCCAGCAAGTACAAGCAATTGTTTTACACGTCCAGAGAGACATTTTGAATTTAGCATGGATCATTTCACTTTAAGTTAATCGTTAAGAAGCGCTGAGTTTAAGTAACTTGGCCTGTGGACCATCTTCAATGACCCAGATCGAACCATCTTGAGCCTGATGCAAACCACGAATCCGCTGTTTCATCTCCAGTCGCTGAATCTCTTGCATCGGTTGAGCTTTCAGGTCCACCACCACAATCGCTTTGGAAGATAATCCACCGATAAGTGCCTTATGTTGCCATAAGGGGAACTGCTGACCTGAATAAATGATCAGGCTGGACGGTGAAATCACGGGTGTCCAGTCAATTGCCGGAGCTTTAAACTCGGGACGAGTGCTGTGGTCAGGAATTGGCAAACCAGAATAATGATCGCCATTGGAGACTTTCGGATATCCATAGTTGGCCCCTTTCAGGATCAGATTCAGCTCATCACCACCTTTAGGTCCCATTTCGACCACCCAGAGTTGTCCGTTTTCATCAAAGGCCATGCCGAGTGGATTCCGATGACCCAGTGACCAGATTTCTGCCGTGACGCCACCTTGCTGCTGAAATGGATTACCAGCCACAGGGGTGCCATCATCGTTCAGGCGCAACACTTTACCGAGATTAGTTTTTAGATCCTGAGCTGGATCAAACTTTTGTCGCTCCCCTGAACTGACCCACAACTTTCCATCCGAACCAAACAGCATCCGATGGCCATAGTGCCCTTGTCCCGAAACCTTCGGTACTTGCTGCCAGATGGTTTTTACCTGGGTCAGTTTAGGTTGCTGCGGGTTGGATAAATCCAGTTCGGCACGTGCAATCTCCGCGCCGTATCCACCTTGTCCCTTGCTGGCATAACTCAAATAGAGCCAGTGATTTTTCTGAAAATCGGGATGCAATATCACATCGCCAAGACCACCCTGCCCGCCATAACTCACCGCCGGAACACCTGAAACATTCAGGCTGGTCTTGGTTTTCGGATCAAATAATTTTAGTTGTCCTTTGCGCTCGGTAATCAGCAAACGCTGATCAGGCAAACTGGCGATTGCCCAAGGCTCATTAAATGAAGCCACCGTCTCAGTGCGGTATCTCTGCTGTGCGGTAGTGGACGAGGTCTGCTGCTCAGCATTTTGATCAGGGATTTTGGAATTGGTATTGTTGGGGCCACAGGCCAACAAAAATAAAAAGCTGCTACATATCAAAGGTGTTATCAATACTTTATTCATTGCTTATCTCCCTCGTTATAGGACTCATCTTACGGAGATATGCCCATCAAAATACTGTAAAAATGTTGTTTTATGCAAAGCAGATTTTGAACATGGGGTTCAATATACCGTTAGCGCACCCAACGCACGATATAGTCTTCGATCTGCTCTTCATCGATCTCGCTTTCGGAGATACAACGTCCCGCGGCAGATTTCTTGGCCCGTATCACGCTTTGACGCGAACCGGTATTTAAATAATGCCAGGAGGGCAAATTCTTGCCTTCACTCAAGCGACGGTAGGCACAGCTCGGCGGTAACCATGAAATCGTGGTGAGCCGCTCTGGGGTAAGCTGGATACAATCCGGTACTTGCTGCTGACGGTTAGGATAATCCGAGCAACGCGCGGTTTTACAGTCCAGTAACTTGCATGACACTTTGGTATAGGCAACTTCGGCAGTCTCTTCATCTTCCAGTTTGACCAGACAGCATAAACCACAGCCATCACACAATGCTTCCCATTCCGCCTGATTAAGCTGATCAAGCGAATATTGTTTCCAGAAGTTAGGGCGCAGTTCGACGGACATACCAGTTGTTTCTATTTCAAGCGAGTTTATGATTATAGCATTGCTACCCCATCTCTTTCTTTCAATCTGTTTTTTTCACTTAACATTTCTTTAAGTATTAAACATTTGAACCACAGAAACACCACATTTTGTTCAAAAAACCCACGCTATATTAGATTCATAACGAAAAATTAGGAGAACACGACATGTTCCGTTGGGCCATTATTTTTGCTGTAATCGCACTCATTGCCAGCTTATTAGGTTTTGGTGGTGTTGCCGGTTTATCGAAAGATTTCGCTGTAATCTTGCTGGTTGTAGCGGTGATTCTAGCCATTGTCGGCTTTATATCACGAGGTAAAGTCTAAGGATTTAACCCCTAAAATAAAAAAGAAGAATCTCCGTATTCTTCTTTTTTTATGCCTGAGCAAAATCCAGACAGCGGCATCTATTGTTTGACCATATCTCCAATTGAGCTTTTTTATGTTTTAATCAATGCATTCTCACAATACAGATCAGGATTATCGTATGAGCTTTTCGATCAATACCCGTGAAATTGAATATACCGCTCCAGACGGCCAACGCTTGGTTGGTTATTTCGCATCACCCGTCACCGATCAGGCTGTTGCCGGAGTGATCGTTGCGCCTGAATGGTGGGGCCGTAATGAATATACCGAACAGCGCGCACGTGAGCTGGCAGCGCATGGTTTTGCCGCGCTCGCGATTGATATGTATGGCGATAAGAAAGTCACGACAGCTGTACCGGAAGCATCGGCGTGGATGAACCAGACCTTTGAACAGCCAGAGACCATTGTAGAGCGTGCACAGGCAGGTCTACAGACTTTAGCCACTCAACCGGAAGTCAATGCTGAAAAACTGGCGGCCATTGGTTTCTGTTATGGTGGCAAGGTGGTGCTGGATCTGGCTCGTTCAGGCGCAGAAATCGAAGCGGTTGCGACCTTTCACGCAGTATTAAGCCCGAAAGCACCGGCTGAAAAAGGCAAGGTCAAGGCCGAGATTTTAGTCCTGCATGGTGAACTGGACAGTATGGTTACTTTGGACGATGTGGCCAGCTTCCGTCAGGAAATGCATGATGCTGAAGTCGACCATGAAGTGATTATTTTTGAAGATGCCAAGCATGGTTTCAGTAACCCGCTTGCGGATGAACGCGCCAAAGCCAACAATGTTGACTTGGGTTATAACGCAGAAGCAGAGCGCCAAGGGCTTGAAGCAATGTATGAGCTGTTGGATAAACATTTGAAGTAATCGGTAAATGATTTTTCAAAACGTCAATCCCAGTCAACATCATCCTGATATTTAAGCTCATGCCAAGGCGGCATGGGTGCTGACTGTTGGACTGCATTACGGGGTCGTACCGAGGTCTGATCGAATTTCAGCATATGTCTTCAACGACTTACTTTTCATAGGTGAGGAGTATACTCCGCAAGGTAGGCAAAAATTCTCTATTGAGCTGATGCTACCTCCCTGATAGCACAGCTCAATGGGCGGCATCCATGCCGCCTACCCAAACACAAATAACGACTGAAATTTAATACAAGTTTGAAATACTTTGCGATCTATACCCTGTTTATGCTTCAACAGAATTTTAACGCCGCAAAAAGCCGCATTTCCGCTATACTACAGCCCTGCTTTTTACTGACCTGATTCATGCCTGATTTCTCATTTTCTGATGCCCTGCTTCACTGGTTCGATCAACATGGTCGCCATGACTTACCTTGGCAAATCGCCGACGATCCTTACAAGGTCTGGGTCTCAGAAATCATGCTGCAACAGACCCAGGTCAAAACGGTACTGCAATATTTCGACCGTTTTATTGCACGCTTTCCAACAGTCAAAGATCTGGGACAGGCCAGTTGGGATGATGTCGCACCCTATTGGGCAGGACTCGGCTACTACGCCCGTGCACGCAATCTGCATAAAGCTGCAGGCATTGTCAGCCAGCAAGGTAAATTTCCAGAAACACTTGAACAATGGATAGAATTACCCGGTATTGGCCGCTCAACCGCTGGAGCACTGATGTCACTCGGTTTACGCCAGTACGGCGTGATTATGGATGGTAATGTTAAACGCGTTCTAGCCCGTTTTTTTGCCATTGAAGATGATCTATCCAAACCGCAACACGAACGGGCCCTGTGGCAGATTGCAGAAAAACTTTGTCCAAAAGAACGCAACCATGATTACACGCAGGCGATCATGGATCTGGGGGCGACCATATGTACGCCGAAAAAACCGTTGTGTTTATATTGCCCGATGCAGCAACACTGTCAGGCCTATCAACAAGGCTTAGAACAGGAACTGCCATTTAAAAAAGCCAAGAAACCTGTTCCGGTCAGAACAGCGAATCTATTAGTGATTCAGTCAGGTGATGAATGGCTGTGGCAACAACGAGAAGCCCATGGACTCTGGGGCGGCTTATACTGCCTGCCGATCATTGAGCAAGCAACCGAATTACAACAGATTGAGCAGCACTTTAAATTGCAAGCTCAAGTATCATCGTTGCAGATTAGCCATAGCTTTACCCATTTCACCTGGTTGCTAAATGAGCGGCTGTTCCACGTGGAACATGACCAAAAAGAACAGCTCAGTATTGAACTGAATGGCGTTTGGCTGAGTCCTGAGGCCGCCATTGCCAGAGGGGTCCCTACGGCGATGAAGAAACTGATTACAGCAAAGCAAAAAGCTTAAATATCCTCCCTGCTGGATTTCAAAAGATAAGGAGTTTTTGTGCGCCATCCGATTTCTTATACGTTGCTGGGTGTGTTGATTATTTTACTTTCAGCCTGTGCCACAGCGCCGAAGAAAGCAACACCGTTACCGAATGCACAGGTCAATAAACTAAAAAACATGCGACTGGATAGCCGCTTGCCTGTTCCGGTCAAAGGTGTCAGCCGCAATGAATTACGGGACACCTGGGGCGCTGCCCGCAGTCAGGGTCGTAACCATGAAGGCATTGATATCATGGCAGAGCGTGGCACCAAAGTGTATAGTGCAACTGAAGGCTTAGTTGCTGATTTACGTAATAATAATTTAGGTGGCAAGGTCATCTGGATCATGGGTCCAGCAGGTTCGTGGCATTATTATGCCCACCTCAACGGCCACAAGCGTGGGCTCAATGTCGGGGATTACGTTCGCAAGGGCGATCTGATCGGTTATGTGGGCAATACCGGTAATGCGCGTTATACCGCTCCACATTTACACTATGGTATTTATTTGAATGGCAAAGGGCGTGGAGCAGTCAATCCATACCCATATTTACGTTAGGAACATACAATGTCAGAAGCATTGATTGAACGTCTGGTTGAGTTTGCAGAGTCAGGCAATCAGCAAAAGATCATCATCAATGGCACCAGCTATCAAGGCTGGATCATGGAAATCAGTGAGGATGCCCTGCTGATCAGTACCGGTTTTGCGGATAAATCAGGCAAAGACTTTTGGCTTAAATTTGCTGATTTAAGCAGCGCAGAACTGTATTATTGGGATACACGCCCAAATGAATGGGTGGCATTCAAACTTTAATTATTCGTACCCATAACAATAAGGAGCATCCAATATGTCAACTCAACGCTGTGGCTGGTGCTCCGATGATCCGCTATATATCGCTTACCATGATCAGGAATGGGGTAAACCCCAACACGATGAAGCACACTTATTTGAAATGCTCTGCCTAGAAGGTCAGCAAGCTGGCCTGTCCTGGATCACGGTGCTAAAAAAACGTGAACATTACCGCACCCATTTCTTCGACCATCCGCTTACCGAAATTGCAGCACTGAGCGATGAGCAATTGCAGCTCAAGCTCAGTGATAGCGGTTTAATCCGTCATATCGGCAAGCTGAAAGCGATTCGCGACAATGCCATTGCCTGGCTCAAGCTTAAAGATCAAGTCAGCGATGTTCCGGCCTGGCTATGGAGCTTTGTGAATCAGCAAACTGAACATAATGATGTCATCAATTATCGCGAAGCACCTGCACAAACTGAAACCAGCCAGAAACTCTCCAAAACCCTCAAAAAGCATGGTTTTAAATTTGTCGGCCCGACCACCTGCTATGCCTTTATGCAAGCGGTAGGCATGGTCAATGACCATGAAAATCATTGCCATTTTAAATAATCATAAAGCATAAATTTTCCTTCAACAGGAGTTCCCCCCAATGAGCAATAACCAGATTCGTGCTTATGCCGCCATGCAGGCGGGCGAGCAGTTAGTTCCTTATCAATTTGATGCAGGCGAGTTACAGGCGCATCAGGTGGAAGTCAAAGTTGAGTACTGTGGTCTGTGTCATTCCGATCTTTCCGTGATTGATAATGAATGGCGCTCATCAGTGTATCCGGTTGTCGCAGGCCATGAAATTATCGGCACTATCATCGCACTCGGTTCCGAAGCCAAGGGTTTACAGATCGGCCAACGTGTCGGGATTGGCTGGACCGCTGAAACCTGTCAGGCCTGTGATCCCTGTATTGGCGGCAATCAGGTGCTCTGTACCGGTGAAAAGATTTCAACCATCGTCGGGCATGCCGGCGGCTTTGCCGATAAAGTCCGCGCTGGCTGGGAATGGGTGATTCCACTGCCAGAAGATTTAGATCCCGAAAGTGCCGGACCACTGCTCTGTGGCGGGATTACCGTATTTGATCCTTTATTGAAACATAAAATTCAAGCCACCCATCATGTCGGGGTGATTGGGATTGGTGGCTTAGGTCATATGGCGATTAAGTTACTCAAGGCCTGGGGCTGTGAAATTACGGCTTTTAGCTCGAGTCCGGACAAGACCGAAGAGCTTAAAGCCATGGGCGCAGATCATGTGGTGAATAGTCGTGATGCCCAGGCGATCAAGGCACAACGCGGCAAGTTTGATCTGTTGCTCAGTACCGTGAATGTAACACTGAATTGGCAAGCCTACCTGAGTACGCTTGCAGCAAATGGCAGTTTACATTTCTTGGGCGTGACTCTAGAACCGATTCCGGTGTCGGTTGGAACCTTGATGAATGGTGCCAAATCAGTCACCTCTTCGCCGACAGGTTCCCCTTTGGCACTGCGCCAGCTGTTACAGTTTGCCGCACGCAAAAATATTGCCCCACAGATTGAACTCTACCCGATGTCGCAGTTGAATGAGGCAATTGAGCGACTGCATTCAGGTCAGGCACGTTATCGTATCGTTCTAAAAGCAGACTTCAACTAGTTCAGGCTTTTACGCGTCCAATCCGCCAATTGCTGTATCGCTTGGCGGATTTCTTCGGTTAAGGCATGGCCTGCATTTAAACGCAGAAAATGCTGATAGCGTCGGTCTTCGCCAAACACTTCCCCCGGCACAATATTAATGCCCTGCGCCTGCGCCAGATAATACAGTTGCAGACCGGTAATGCTCGCCGGAAGTTGCAGCCATAAGGCGTAACCGCCCTGTGACTGACTCAAGGCGATCGGAATTCCCTGAAACGCCTCTAGAATAAATGCCCGATACTGTTGCACCTGTTGCATGAGTTTAGGTCTCAGCTGATCAAGATGCTCCCGATAACCCCGGCTATAAATAAAATCAGCCAGCCCCAACTGTAAAGGGGTATTTACCCCGATATTATTGGCCAATAAACGTGGTCTTAAATATTGTAATTGCTGACCTAAACAGAACCAGCCGACACGATAAGCCGCTGATAAGGATTTAGATACCGAACCACACCAGATCACATAGCCATCCTGATCCCAGTAACGGATGGGTAAAGGTCGTTCCTTCTGAAAACTGCATTCACCATAAATATCATCTTCCAGTATAAAACACTGGTATTGCTGGGCAAGCTTGGCGATGTGCTGCTTTTCTTCATTCGTCAGGCAATAGCCCAAGGGATTCTGAAAATTGGCGGTCATCAAACACAGTTTGGCACTGCCCTGTTGCATAAAATGTTCTAAACGTTCCAGATCAATGCCACGATGGTCGGCTGGAATTTCGATAATCTTGCGTTTCAAACTGGCCAGCATTTGCAACTGCCCATTAAAGGTAGGCGTTGGAATCAGAATACTATCGCCTTGCTTGGTGATCTGCTGAATCAACAACGATAAGGCGGGCATACAACCATTGCTAATGAAAATATCGTCCGTGGCAACATAGATACCATCCTCACGCCAATGATCCGATAACGCCTGTCGCAGCTGTTGGTGCCCCTGTTTATTGCAATATAGAAAATCTTCTGGCTGGCAGTGTTTCAGTGCACGTTGCAAGGAACGGCGCAAGCCCTCGACTGGAATCAGATGGGGAGATAGCTGAATGGCACCCAAAGGAGTTAAATGGTTCTGGATCGAAGCAGTTTGAATCTGGTTTTGCAGGTCTAAATTTGAAACTTGCCGACTCATCGACTCAAAACCGGGACTGTCTGGTACGGGACTTTGATATTGTCTCGAACTGACAAAATAACCCGATTTTGCTTTGACGTAGATCAACCCCTTGGCTTCCAGCAACTCATAGCATTGTTGCGCCGTACTCAGGCTAATACTGTGCTGACGTGCAAATTCCCTTAAAGAACTCAGCTTCTGTTGTGGCTGTAATTCATGTTGATAAATCTTATGCGCCAGCTGTTCTGCCAGACGTTGATATTGGAAGGTCATCTCTGTACTGCTTTTTTATAAATTTCTGTATCTGTATTGGTTTATACAACACCGTTAAGCTATAAAAATCAACTGCCACAGGATAATCCAATGAAAAATAATATCTTATTTATATTCGGCATAATTTTACTGAGCGGCTGTGAACTCAGTGACCAAGCCACCTACCCACAACAGCAGGTGTGTAAGTCACTCTCGGAAGGTTACCTACGCCTGCAGAATCAACCGACTTATGAGTTATGGAAAATGGAAAAAGGCGCAGCCACTGCAGAGAGTCGTATCATCAAGATGACCTATAAAAAACCCAATGAAAATGGGGTCATGCTAGCCAGTAACTTATTGCCAACAGTAGAACTGGAATGCAAGCTACAACAGCAACATATTGTGGTGTCTGTCCTACCGAAAACAGGTCCGTCCATTCCGGTCCTGAATGTGCAGCTTCAAAATGATGCTATTGGCAAACCGAGAAGCCCTGACTTAATTGCTCAGTCAAAAACTCAATAAATAAACGGATACGTTTTGGCAAGTGTTCTTGCTGATAATACACCGCATGGATGCGTTGATAAGAATGTTCGATCTGCTCTTCAAACAAAGGCACTAATAAGCCCTTCTCTAGGTCTTGCCATACCATGAATTCAGACAAACAGGTAATCCCATGTCCCCGGATCGCCAGCTGACGTACCGTCTCTCCATTTGATGCCTTGATCGTAGGTTGCGCAGTAAAATAATGATCCTTGGTTTTTAACGGCCAAGTGTTCAAATGCAAGGGTTTGGTAAAACCGATCAAATCATGCTGGGCTAATGTATTTAGGGTGGGCGGTTCTGATAGGGTGGCTAAATAATGGGGACTGGCGACAATATAAAGGCGACTTTTGCACACCAGTTTGGCGTGTAGGCTGGAGTCATGCAGTTCACCAAAGCGGAAAGCCACATCGGCTTTGTGCTGTAACAAGTCAATCACCTGATCATTATTGCTCAGCTCAATGTCGATATTGGGATAGCGCTGGCGAAACAAATGCATCAGAGGTGCAATTACATGCAAAATAAAAGGTGTGGCCGAATCAATCCGGATAAGCCCGGAAGTATCTTGATCGGATTTTTGCAACGCCTCTTCTGCTGCATTTAAGTCACTTAAGATTTTACGGGCGTGATTCAGGAATTGTTGCCCTTCTTGTGTTAATTTTAATTTGCGCGTGGTCCGTTCTAACAAGGTCACTTCCAGCTTTGATTCCAACCGGCTGAGCGAACGACTGAGACCCGATGCCGTCTGTCCGAGTTTTTCCGCGGCAGCAATAAAGGAACCGGTATCGACAATGGTCATAAAAGCGAGTAATTCTTCAATGGTTGATTTCATTGAACCCTTCAATTATTGATATTTAGTCAACTATATTTTGCAAATTCCTCTATTTTTTAGCAACAATAATTATTGCAAAATTCTACCCATCAACAGAAAACGCTCAATCGAGCATGACAAGATTAGGTGAATAATATGCGTATCCCTCAATTTGGTTTAGGTACTTTCCGTCTTCAAGACCAAGCGGTGATTGATTCCGTTAAAACAGCCCTTGATGTGGGTTACCGTGCCATTGATACCGCACAGATTTATGAAAATGAAGCGGTTGTAGGCCAAGCCATTGCTGAAAGTGGCGTTGCCCGTCAGGATTTATTTTTAACCACAAAAATCTGGGTTGATAACTTTGCCGAAGACAAATTTATTCCCAGCTTAAAAGACAGCTTACAAAAACTTCGTACCGATGCCGTCGATCTGACCCTGATCCACTGGCCGGCTCCAGCACTGGGTGTCTCGATTCCGAGCGTGATGCAACTACTTCTGGAAGCGAAACAACAAGGTTTGACCAAACAAATCGGGATCTCAAACTTTAATATTGCCTTGACCCAGCAAGCGATTGACAGCATTGGTGTAGAACACATTGCCACTAACCAGATCGAGCTCAGCCCGTATTTACAAAACCGTAATCTGGTGAACTACTTACGTGAACAAGACATTGACGTGACCTCATACATGACCCTGGCTTATGGCAAAGTGCTGAATGATCCAACCTTGGCTGAAATTGCTGCACAGCATCAGGCAACCACGGCACAAGTCGCATTGGCGTGGGCATTGCAAAATGGTTTTGCCGTGATTCCTTCATCAACAAAACGTGAAAACCTGATCAGCAACTTAAAAGCGCAAGACTTAACCTTAAGTGCAGAGGAAATGCAGCTGATTGCTCAACTAGAACGTAATGGTCGAGAAGTGAGTCCTGAACCATTTGCGCCTGAATGGGACAAATAACATGAGCAGCCGCATCAACCTGCCGTTGCTGGCACTGGCCATTGGCGCATTCGCCATTGGGACAACCGAGTTTTCTCCCATGGGACTGTTGCCCAATATTGCCAATGATCTGGGCGTGTCAATTCCAAGTGCAGGTATGCTGATCACGGGTTATGCACTGGGCGTGATGCTCGGTGCGCCGATCATGACTTTATGGTTTGGTGGTTTTGCCCGTCGTAATGCATTGATTGTACTGATGGCAATTTTTACCCTTGGCAACCTGATCGCAGCCTTTGCACCGAACTACATGAGTTTGATGGGGGCTCGTCTGCTGACCAGTCTTAACCATGGTGCCTTCTTCGGGATTGGATCGGTGGTGGCAGCCAGTGTGGTGCCAGCCAATAAACAGGCCAGTGCGGTAGCGACCATGTTTATGGGACTGACCATTGCCAATATTGGCGGTGTACCCCTCGCCACCTGGGTCGGACAAAATATTGGCTGGCGTATGTCGTTTCTGGCGATTTCTATACTCGGTATCATTACCATGCTATCGCTCTGGAAAGCCCTGCCTGCAGGCTCTGTCGGTCAAAAACCGAATGTGAAAATGGAGCTGAAAGTGCTGACCCGCCTGCCTGTGGTGCTGGCGCTGTTGACCACCGTGTTTGGTGCTTCGGCCATGTTTACCTTGTATACCTACATCGCGCCGAGTCTGGTTGAATTTAGCCATGCTTCACCGACCTTTATCACCATGATGCTGGTCTTGATCGGAATTGGTTTCTCTATCGGTAACCATTTCGGCGGTAAGTTTGCAGATATGTCGATCGACAAAACCCTGATTGGTTTTCTGGTCTTGCTGATCAGCTTGATGGTGATTTTCCCATTCTTGGCGCAATCACAACTGGGTGCAGCCATTGGTCTGGTGATCTGGGGTGCGGCAGCATTTGCGATTGTACCGCCTTTGCAAATGCGTGTGATGTCGGTTGCACGTGAAGCATCCGGTCTGGCGTCTTCTGTCAATATCGGCGCTTTTAATCTGGGCAATGCCATTGGTGCAGCGGCAGGCGGCGCAGTCTTAGGTCTCGGCTTAAACTACACAGCGGTCTCCATGATCGGTGCGGTACTGGCAGGTATTGGTTTAATTCTGGTATTTATCCAGATCAAGTTGGCCAAGAAACCGGCGGCTCAACTCAAACAATGCCCGCAAGCATAAGCCACATAAAAAAGCCTGATTGAATCAGGCTTTTTTATTACTTCAATAACTCGGGCAACTTCGGTTGCGCATAGATCGGATTGAGCACTTCTTTTTTCATTTTCATCAGCATTTGATAAGGTTGCTGCTGTACAAACATATTCACAAAGCTGAGTGGAATCGAACCTGCCGGATCAGCGTAGCCACTGGTGGTCACTTTGACCTTATTGCTGGCCAATTTCTGGAAAGTCCAGTCACCAGCATATTTGTTTAAACGCACCACATCGGGCTGTTCCGGATAATCATCCTGAATGGCATTGTTTTTAATACTGATACTGCCATCCGCGTTCTTGGTCATTTTGCCTTTAATCACCACATCACGGTCTTTTAAGGGGAAAGGAAAATCCAGTACCATGTACAAGGTAAATTCGCCTTTTTTGTCATCCCGCGACAGCATTTTTGCCTTACCGACATAGGGCACCCATTGCGGTGTACGCTCTACATCCAACACTACGGCAGCGGCACGTTCCAGTGGTACGTCGAACGTGGTTTCTGCTTTATATTGGATAATCGGGTTATTTTCGGTCTGATAGGTCCAGACCTTGATATTATTACGATGTAAGCTCAGCTTGGCCTTATCAGCTGCTGCATTGACGGTAAAGCTGCTGATACTGAGCAGTGTAGCAAGGACGATATGTTTTTTATTCATGTCATGCTCGATTGTTTTAATGATAGCGAGAGCTTGTTTCACTCCTGACGGAAAGAAAGCTCAACAAGCTCTTTTATAGTACCAAAAAGGAACGTTTTATACTTCAATCTCGTTAAAGCCCAAAACATCTTTCATATCGTATTTACGCGCTTCACGGCCAACCACCCAAGCTGCTGCACGAACTGCACCTGAGGCGAAGTTCATACGGTTGGTGGCTTTATGCGTCACTTCAACACGTTCACCTTCACCAATAAACATCACGGTATGTTCACCGACGATATCACCGCCACGAATGGTTTCAAAGCCAATGGTCTGGCGGTCACGCGGACCGGTATAGCCTTCACGGCCATATACCGCCACTTCTTTCAGGTTACGGCCTAAAGTATCGGCAATCGCCTCACCCATCATGAATGCAGTACCTGACGGTGCATCCACTTTATGGCGATGATGTGCTTCAATGATTTCGATATCCACCGTATCGCCAAATACTTTGGCTGCAAGTTCCAGTAATTTAATCGAAACATTGACCCCCACTGAATAATTGGCAGCGTACACGACCGGGGTATGGGTTGCAGTTTCTTCAAGGAATGTTTTTTGTTGATCTGACATCCCCGTGGTCCCGATCACCATGGCCACACCCGCTTCACGGCACAGCTTCAAATGCTGTTCAGTGGCATCCGGTGCAGTGAAGTCAATCACCACATCACAGTCTTTCAATACTTCACTCAAACTTCCCACGATCTTGACGCCGATGTTGCCAATCCCTGCAAGCTCACCTGCATCTGCACCCACCAGACTGCTTTCCGGACGTTCCACTGCGGCTGCAAGCTGGTAACCTGCCTGTTGTACCGCTTGAATCAGAATGCGTCCCATGCGTCCGCCTGCACCCAAGATCCCAATGCGTGGAGAAGTTGACATAATTTTTCCCAGTCTCTTATTTAAACAATTCAGCTACTATAGCAAAACTCTGTGCTTGCGCTAAAAATTTCCCATAAAAAAACCTGCCGTAGCAGGTTTTTTTTATGAATGCCAATTAGTCAAACAGGCGATCAAAGAATGATTTTTTCTTTGGCGATGAAGCATGACCATCCCCATCAAAAGAAGCTTGTAGCTCTTTCAGCAATTCACGTTGGCGACTGTTCAGGTTCACCGGCGTTTCTACCACAATACGGCAGAGTAAATCACCGACCATGCTGCTACGTACCGGACGAACGCCCTTGCCACGTAAGCGGAACAGTTTACCCGTTTGTGTACCTTCAGGAATTTTCAAACTGACACGACCTTCTAGAGTCGGAATTTCAATTTCTTTACCTAAAGCCGCATCTGCAATGCTGACTGGCACGTCCATATAGAGATCCGCACCATCACGCTGGAAGACTTCGTGTTCACGTACCACGACTTCAACGTACAAATCACCGGCCTGACCATCACGGATCGCTTCACCTTTGCCGGTTAAGCGTACGCGGTCGCCATTGTCCACGCCGGCAGGAATGGTAACTTCAAGTGTTTGCTGACGATCTGCAACGCCTGAACCATGACAGCTCTTACATGGGTTCTTGATGATTTTACCTTGACCACGACAGGTACTACAGGTTTGCTGCACCGAGAAGAAACCTTGTTGCATACGCACTTGGCCTGCACCATGACAGGTTCGACAGGTTTCGACATCATTCGGATTTTGAGAACCTTTACCATCACAGGTTTCACATGGCGCTGGCGCAGTAAAGGTAATGGTCTTTTTCACCCCTTTAACCGCTTCTTCGAGCGTCAGTTCCATCACATAGCGCAGGTCTGAACCACGGCGTTGGCGTTGTTGCTGACGGCCACCGCCACCGAACGCACCGCCGAAAATATCACCAAACTGGCTGAAAATGTCTTCTGCGCTAAAACCGCCAAAGCCGCCACCGGCACCACCAAAGCCACCTTCAAAGGCGCTATGTCCAGCGCGGTCATACATGCTGCGCTTTTCGCCGTCAGACAACACTTCATAGGCTTCAGACGCTTCTTTGAACTTTTCTTCAGCTTCTGCGTTGTCAGGGTTACGGTCTGGATGATACTTCATCGCCAACTTACGATAGGCTTTCTTGATCTCATCATCACTTGCGGTTTTCGAAACGCCTAAAACCTCATAATAATCACGTTTAGCCATGGTTGGCGATGCTCCTCACGGAATTTATTCAAATCTAAAAAAACAAATAGGCTCTGCCGACTTTTTATTTCTAAAGTCAACAGAGCCTTAATAGGGGCTGTACGATAAATTTACAAGGTCTAATTCAATAAAAAAGCAGTAAAATTAAAAAACTGCTTTATTTTTAAAGTACTTGGCAATGCCTTTTAGCCATGCATTCAATAAAAATAACCAGGCAATCGAACTGAAGACCACACCTGCAACGGTCATTGCAGTCACCCAGAGGGCGCTGTCCCATGCAAAAAAGAATAATGGAATAAACCATAAGGCAGCAAAAAAGGCCATCAAGATAAATAACAGCACATTACGCATAATCCACAGTGCATGCGCATGTATCCATACTTCAGCATTATCCACAATCGCAACTTTTCGTGCTAACAGGTAGGCAAACACTGCAAACACGATTGTAAATAATGCAAGAAACATGAACACGTAAGAAATCACCACATAGCGGCGATGCTGCTCAATATTGTCTTGCCCCATGCTCTATATCACCTCATTCACAGCATTGTGCAAAATTTGTCATGCAATGAAATTCAATTATTTTTTGGTCTTAAAATATAGGTGCTACTATATTGAAATTTTCAATATTTCGCACCTTTATTCACAAAATAATTACGATAGTTATGTTGTTTTTTTAACCTTAAACCATGCTGCATAAAGTGCAGGCAGGAAAAACAGGGTTAATAAGGTCGCAACAATCAATCCGCCCATAATCGCAACGGCCATCGGACCAAAGAAAATACTGCGAGATAACGGGATCATCGCGAGTACCGCAGCCAGTGCGGTCAGGACAATGGGGCGGAAACGGCGCATGGTGGCATCAATGACTGCATCCCATGGCACATGTCCCGCCTGTATATCCTGCTCGATCTGATCAATCAAAATAAGCGAGTTACGCATAATCATGCCTGATAATGCGATCGTACCGAGCATTGCCACGAAACCGAAAGGTTTATTAAACAGCAGCAAGAATGCCACCACCCCGATCAAACCCAATGGTGCGGTCAGCAAGACAATGGTCGCGCGTGACATGCTGCGTAGCTGAATCATTAATAAAGTCATCACCACGGCCAGGAATAAAGGCATACCGGCATTGACCGAGTTTTGTCCCTTAGCCGACTCCTCAACTGTGCCGCCTACTTCCAGTAAATAACCGCTTGGCAGATCTGCACGTAAGCTCTGCATCTTGTCTGCCAGCTGTTGCACCACAGTGGCAGGTTGCAAATGCGTGCGAATATCCGCGCGAACGGTAATAGTTGGCAGACGATTACGATGCCAGATTAAACCCTCTTCAAAGCGGGATTCGATTGTGGCAATTTGCGCCAGTGGCACAGTGCTGCCTTTACTGGTCGGTACCGCCAGGCTCGCCAGAGAAGCCACTTCAACCCGTTCCGATTGATCGCCACGCAAACGGATTTCAATCAATTCACGTTTTTCACGATATTGATTCATCACCGAGCCTGTGACCGAGGCATTGAGGAAATTAGCTAAATCGACACTAGACACCCCCATTTGACGGGCACGATCCTGATCAATGTCGATCGCAATGATTTTGCTTGGTTCGCCCCAGTCCAGATGCACATTGGTAGTATTCGGGTCTTCACTTAGGACTTTCGCAACTTTCTGAGCCTCGGCCCGAACCGTTGCCAGATCTTCACCTGAGACCCGGTACTGCAATGGATAGCCCACAGGCGGACCATTTTCCAGTAACGACACCCGGGTACGTACTTGAGGTAAGAGCTGCTTGATTTGTTGTTCTAGAGAACGACGGATTTCATCCCGATCATCTAAAGATGAGGCCAGCACCACAAACTGGGCAAAGCTGGCTTGCGGCAGTTGCTGATCCAGAGGCAAGTAGAAACGCGGTGAACCCGTCCCGACATAAGCCACATAGTTATCAATGCCTTTTTGTTTGGACAGGAATTGTTCCACCTTATGTACGGCTTGTTCTGTCGCGGTCAGGGAGGCACCTTCTTCCAGTTTTAAGTCCACCAGAATTTCAGCACGATTGGATGGCGGGAAGAACTGTTGCGGCACCAGCTTAAACATCGCCACCGACAACACAAAAATCCCGACGGTCACGGCAATCACGGTTTTGCGATAGGTGATACAGATTTCGACCACACGGCGAAAAGACTGATAAAACTTGGATTGGTAAGGATCATGCTGTTGGCCATGCGCTTCCACAATAGGCGCAGGTTGCTTGCGCAATCTTGCCCACAAGCGCACATACCACGCCGCTTGCTGTTGCTGCTTGGTGAAATCAGGCAGGAGTTTCTCCCCCAGATAAGGCACAAATAACACGGCAGCAATCCATGACACGATCAAGGCAATGGTTACCACCTGGAATATCGAACGGGTATATTCCCCTGTTCCGGACTGGGCAGTGGCAATCGGCAAAAAACCTGCAGCTGTAATCAGGGTGCCTGTCAGCATCGGGAAAGCCGTGGTTTGCCAGGCAAAACCTGCGGCTTTGAGTCGACTGTAGCCTTGCTCCATCTTAATCGCCATCATTTCAACCGCGATAATGGCATCATCCACCAGCAGCCCCAGCGCCAGAATCAATGCGCCCAGTGAAATCTTATGCAGCCCCACATCGAACAGGTTCATGCCGGCAAAGGTCATGGCTAAAACCAGTGGAATGGACAGCGCCACCACCAAACCGGTACGGAAACCGAGTGAGAAGAAACTCACCAGTAAAACGATGATCACCGCTTCCGCCAGAACTTTTAAGAATTCCTGAATACTGCGTTGTACCGCCACAGGTTGATCAGACACTTTTTGCAGTTTCATGCCCAGAGGCAGGCTTTTTTGCAGGCGGTTAAATTCAGTTTCGAGATTTTTACCCAACGCAATGATGTCGCCACCTTTCCGCATCGACACCGCAATCCCGATCCCATTCTCGCCCATAAAACGCATACGTGGCTGTGCAGGTTCGCTAAAGCCACGATAAACCTCGGCAACATCACCCAGTTGAATGGTTCTGTCACCGACCAGTAACGGCATTTTTTTCAGGTCATCGACACTATGTAAATGTCCACTGACCCGGATCTGAATACGATCCGTGCCCGTTTCAAAGAAACCGGCACCCGCCATATCGTTTTGCTTCTGGATGGCCTCCTGTATCGCGGTGACCGGTACACCTAATTGCACGGCCTTGGTATTGGACAGTTCAATCCAGATTTTCTGGTCTTGTAGACCGACCAGATTAACCTTGCTGACATCTTTGACCCGTTGCAATTGCAGTTGCAAACGGTCGGCATATTCTTTCATTACCGCATAGTCAAAGTCTTTGCCGGTCAGTACATAGATATTGCCGAAGGTATCGCCAAATTCATCATTAAAGAACGGCCCCTGTACACCGCTTGGCAACTGGGTCCGAATATCATTGACCTTTTTGCGCACGTTATACCAGACATCCGGAATGGCACTGGACGGTAGACTGTCTTTGGCGACAAAGGTCACCAAGGACTCACCCGGACGTGAATAGGCCATAATGCGGTCATACTGCCCCGTAGTCATCAACTCCTTTTCAATTCGATCCGTGACCAGGGTCGAGACCTCTTTGGCTGTCGCGCCAGGCCAGTAGGTCTGTACCACCATCACCTTAAAGGTAAATGGCGGGTCTTCACTCTGGGACAGTTTGGAATAGGACATGATGCCCACGATGCCAAGCAACAGCATAAAATAAAGGATAATGCCCTTATTTTTGAGTGCCCATTCTGAAAGGTTAAATTTCATGTTTAACCTCCCGTTTTAACTTGAATATCGCGGTTATCACGATCGACGGGATGAATTTTTTGCTGATCCCGTAACAAATGTACGCCACCGACCACGACCCAGTCTGTGGCTTTTAAGCCGGCAAGAACAGGTACACTATCACGCCCGTAAGTACCTAAGGTCACTGGGACTTTACGAATAGTTTGATTAGTATTCACCACCCAGACATAGGCTTGCTGATCATTGGCGGTGACACTGGATAAAGGCACACTCAGTACATTATTGTCCTGTGCGACAAAGAACACCCGTGCACTTTGCCCCAGCTGAATACTGGACTGTCCTTCCAGTAAATACACTTTGACAGTAAAGGTCCGGGACTGGTCGGCTGCTGGCGAAACCTCACGCACTCTGGCAGCAAAACGTGCATCTGGCTGTGACCACAAGGTGACCCATGCAGGCTGCCCCACTTTAATGCTGCTGACCGCCTGTTCAGGCACACCAAACACCACTTCGCGTTCACCATCAATGGCTAACTGGTAAGCGGCCTGTCCTGCGGCAATCACCTGTCCAATCTCGATCTGACGCTGGGTAATCACCCCGTTTTTATTCGAGATCAGCTGGTTATAACCGGTCTGGTTGGAGGATACTTCATAGTTAGAACGGGCCTGCTGCAAGCTTGCCTGAGCAGATTCATACTGATTTTTGACCGCATCAAATTGCGAACGGCTCACTGCATTGACCGGTAATAACTGCTGATAACGCTGATATTCTTCTGCGGCAATTTTTGCAGCGGCCTGTGCACTTTGTAACTGTGCCTTGGCCGCATTCATTTGCAATTGCGCATCTTTGACATCCAGTTTTGCCAGCACCTGTCCAACTTTGACCCGATCTCCGACCTCAACATAACGTTCGGTCACCTGTCCCCCGACACGGAAGGCCAAAGCGGTTTGCTGTCTGGCCTGAACGTCCCCAGCATAACTCTTTTGATCAACATGGTTACCACTCGGCTGGGCCACCATGACATAAGGAATTTCCTCGGTCTTGGGAAGCTCTTTCTGGCAGGCACTGAGGACGACACTACTGACAATGAGTAAGCCCAATATGATAGGATTGATCTGCTTCATCTGTTTGCGCTCTTATTCAAATTGATTTTTAAGGCGTGATATGAGCATTATCATAGATTGTTTATTTTTTAATTAATATACTCACAGGTACATTAATTAAAAAATAAATCTATCTGCTTGATTTTTAAATTCATGAAAAGAGAAAGATAACGTGCAAATTCATAGTGGCCGCCCCAAAGATTTAGAAAAAAGAGCCAAGATTTTACAGGCCGCAAAATCTATTTTTTTAAAGATGGGTTACCACGCCACCAACATGAACCAGATTGCCAAAGAGGCGGGTGTTACCAAGCTGACGGTGTATAACCACTTTCAGGATAAAAACAATTTGTTTATGTGTGCGATTGAGGAAAGCTGCGAAGAATCGATTCGGGCCAAACAGTTTCAGCTGACGGCGGATTCTGATTTTAAACAGGCTTTGGTTCTGATGTGTCAGCGTGCGTTAAGTATTATTTATCTACCAGAAGCACTAAAGCTGGATTGTTTGCTGTTTGAACTGGCAGCAGAACAAAGCCCCTTAACCCGACAGTTTTTTGATGCCTCACATACCCGCATGTGCCATGTCTGGTGTGATTTTTTTGAACAGGCCATCGGCTTTAAATTTATTCAGGCCGATGAACCGATTAAGCAAACCGAGCTGATCATCTCGCTGATGCTCGGGATCCGTCATCAGCAGGTATTGCTTGGTTTAGCACCAGTGCCCACGGCAGATGAAATCGATCAGATGATTGAGCATGCCATCGAGATTTTTTTGCTTAAATATCAGACTAAAGTTTAGAGAAATTCCACATTTTTTTACGTTCTGCTCTTGGATTGTCCTTCAATCGCGCTATAGTCGGATGAGAACAACAGGAGAATTAGAATGATTCAGCAAATCACTGCTCCACTACGTGAAGATGTCCGCTTACTCGGCAATTTACTCGGAGAGACCTTAAAGCAACATGCTGGGCAAGATTTGTTTAATCAGATTGAGCAAATTCGGGCATTGGCTAAAGGCGCACGTGACGGCCAGATCGAAGCAGAAAAACAGCTAGAACAATTGTTTCTCGGTTTAAAGGATGAAGAGATTCTGCCGCTGACCCGTGCTTTCTCTCACTTTCTGAACTTTGCCAATATTGCGGAACAGTACCATGTGGTGCGCAGCCGCCGTCAGGCCGAGTTTGATGAGCACGCGCCCAGCCCAAATCCGCTGCCGCATTTGTTTGAAAAATTCAAAAACCAGCAGATCAATGCGCAACAACTGTTTCAGCAAATCTGTGATTTAAAAATTGAACTGGTGCTGACAGCCCATCCGACCGAAGTCAGCCGTCGTACCTTAATTCAAAAATATGACGATATTACCGATTGCCTTTCCCAATTAGATCAGCAAAAGCTGACCCCGAAAGAACGCCAACAAACCATTGCCACCCTCAAGCAATTGATCAGTTCAGCCTGGCAGACCGATGAAATCCGTCAACATCGCCCAACCCCAGTCGATGAAGCCAAATGGGGCTTTGCCACAATTGAGCAATCCCTCTGGAATGCCGTTCCTAAATTCGTCCGTGAACTGAATGAACTGACCCAGCAGCATTGTGAACAAAGTCTGCCACTGCATGTTGCACCGATCCGCTTTGCTTCATGGATGGGCGGAGACCGGGACGGCAACCCGAATGTGACCCATCAAGTCACGCAAGAAGTCCTGTGGTTATCACGTTGGCAAGCAGCTGATCTGTACCTGCGTGATATCGAAAATCTACGTTGGGAATTGTCGATTCAAAGCTGTTCCGATGAAATGACTCAGGCATTGGGCTATGCGCATCCGGAACCCTATCGTGAATATTTACGCGAAACCCGTGAACGTTTAAAAGCTACCCGCTCATGGCTGGCACATCGCCTGCAAGGCACAGATGCCGATGACAGCAACATCATCAGAACCAAAGATGAATTGTTGGCGCCGCTACTGCTGTGCTACCGCTCACTGATGGATTGTAATCTGGCTGAGATCGCCAACGGTCAATTACTCGACTTTATTTATCGGGTCAACTGTTTTGGTATTGAGCTGCTCAAACTGGATATCCGTCAGGAATCAGGTCGCCATCGCCAGGCCATTTCCGCGATTACCGAATATCTGGGTCTGGGTAATTTTGAATCCTGGACCGAGCAGGCCCGCCAGAACTTCCTGATTCAGGAACTGCAAAGTAAGCGCCCCTTACTGCCAAAGTTTTTTAATGAGCCTGAAGGCAGTCTGATTCAACATTCCGATGTACTGGAAGTGTTTGCCACCATGCGTACCTTGGCCGAACAGCCCCCTGAGAGCTTGGGTGCCTATATTATTTCCATGGCAGAATATCCAAGTGATGTTCTCGCAGTATTGTTACTGCAAAAAGAAGCAGGCATCCAGCAACCGCTACGTGTGGTGCCTTTATTCGAGACCTTGAAGGATCTCGACGGCGCCGCCAAAACCATGAATACCCTGTTCAATATGCACTGGTATAAACAGCATATTCAAGGCAAGCATGAAGTCATGATTGGCTACTCGGACTCAGCCAAGGATGCAGGCTTTATGTCGGCGAACTGGGCACAATATCGTGCTCAGGAAGAGCTGACCGCGATTGCCAAGCAGCATGGGGTGCAATTGACCTTGTTCCATGGTCGTGGCGGTTCAATTAGCCGTGGCGGTGCACCGACACAGCAAGCACTGTTCTCGCAACCACCCGGTTCAATTTCAGGCGCGATCCGTGTTACCGAGCAAGGTGAAATGATTCGCTTTAAATTTGGTCTGGAAGGGATCGCCCTGCAAAATCTGGAAATCTATACCGCAGCAACTCTGGAAGCAACCTTGTTACCGCCACCTGAACCGAAACAAGAATGGCGTGACCTGATGAACCAGATGACAGATTTATCGGTACAGGTTTATCGCCAAACCGTGCGTGAAAATCCAAATTTTGTCAGCTATCTGCGTACCGTAACCCCTGAACTGGAATTACAGATGCTGCCGCTGGGTTCTCGCCCTGCCAAACGCAAAGTTAGTGGTGGGATTGAGTCGCTGCGTGCCATTCCTTGGGTCTTTGCATGGACCCAGATTCGCCTGATGCTACCAGCCTGGCTGGGCACCGGCACTGCCATCAATCAGGTGCATGGACAACACAAAAACACGCTGGATGAGATGCTGGAACAATGGCCTTATTTCCAGACACTGATTGATATGCTGGAAATGGTACTGTCCAAATCCGATGCCAATATCGCGCTGTATTATGAATCGCATCTGACCCAGGATCAGGACTTAAAAGTGCTTGGTGTCGAGTTGCGCCAACGTCTGCAAAATGCAGTCGATACCCTGCTGAGCCTGAAAGGTGAATCTAAACTGCTGAGCAATAATGAGGTACTGGATCAATCGATGCAGGTACGTAAACCGTATTTGTTGCCTTTGCATTTATTACAGGCCGAGTTGATGAAACGTCGTCGCCTGTATCTGGCAGAGCATCAAACCGAGCATAGTCCAGTGGATCATGCCTTGATGGTCAGCATTGCAGGTATTGCAGCGGGCTTGCGTAACACGGGCTAAGTGCCATTTTCAGAGGGCCATCCGCAGAAATCGTTTCTGTTGATGGCCAGATTGGCAAAAGATGCCATTGCGATAAAAAAAATTGAAAAAGTTTTTAAAATTATTTTAAAAATAAAAGAGTTAATTTTTTAAATTGTCCAGACAAAATAAATAATAATTCCACTAGCTTAATTTGAAGTAGATTTTACCAAAAGGTAAAAATTCAAGCTCTAAGAGTGTATTGTGGCAATCCTCTCAAGGACTTATAGGTGAAAGCTCGTTTTAAGACAGGGTATCATACGCGCTGATATCAAATCATGAGTCTAATTTATGTCCAGTTGGTTTCCAAAATGGCAGCCGTATCAGGGGACGGTCGATCATCGCCCTGTTGCGACCAATGAATATTTACCGCCCTTACAAAGCGCGGTGCTGGGGGTTCAACACGCATTTGCCATGTTCGGCTCAACCGTACTTGCACCTTTATTGATGGGTTTTAGCCCGAACCTTGCCATTTTAATGTCAGGCATCTGTACCATCCTGTTTTTCTTTATGACCGGTGGACGTGTTCCAAGCTACTTAGGCTCAAGTTTTGCGTTTATTGGCGTGGTGGCAGCGGCAACGGGTCATATTACCGGTTCAGGTGCAAATCCAAACCTGTCCGTCGCACTGGGCGGGATTGTGGTCTGCGGTATCGTATATGCCCTGATCGGCTTTGCGGTGATGCTGACAGGAACCCGCTGGATCGAAAAACTGATGCCACCGGTGGTCACTGGTGCAATCGTGATGATCATTGGTCTTAATCTTGCGCCTGTAACCATTAAAGGCGTTGCGGGTCAGCCTTTTGAAATGTGGATGGCATTAACTACGGTCCTGAGCATGGGCATCATTGCGGTCTTTACCAAAGGGCTATTACAACGTTTATTGCTCTTGATTGGCCTTTTAATTGCCTATGCCATTTATGCCATTGCCAGCAATGGTCTGGGTTATGGCAAGCCGATTGATTTCTCCCAGATCTCAGCGGCGCCATGGTTTGGTATTCCGAGCTTCTCGCATCCGACTTTTGATTTGAATGCCATTCTGATCATTGCCCCTGTGGCCCTGATTCTGGTGGCAGAAAATCTGGGCCATATCAAGGCTGTTGGTGCAATGACCGGTGAAAATCTCACGCCACAACTGGGTAAAGCCTTTGTTGCAGATGGTGTCGCAACCACCTTATCCGGCGGTGTGGGTGCACCCGGTATGACCACTTATGGCGAAAATATCGGAGTGATGGCAGTTACCCGCGTTTACTCGACGCTGGTGTTTGTGATTGCAGGCCTCTTTGCCATTATCCTCGGTCTTTCACCTAAGTTTGGTGCCGTCATTAGTACCATTCCGAATGCAGTACTCACCGGTGCATCTATTGTGGTGTTTGGTCTGATCACCATTGCCGGTGCAAAAATCTGGATCGAAAATAAAGTCGATTTCTCCAACAATAAAAACCTGATCGTGGCTTCAGTGACCATTATTTTAGGGGCGGGTAACTTTGAATTGTTATTTGGTAGCTTCAATCTCGGCGGTATCGGGACGGCAACTTTTGCAGCAATTTTCCTGAACCTGCTGTTCAGTTTAAAAGATAAAAACTAAAAATCTTCAAGGCAGCGCAAGCTGCCTTTTTTTCGTCTTGAACGTCTCCCCTATCTTTATCTTGCTTAGTTTTAGTATGATGGCTGTTTATATTTCAATACGTTCCGCTCATGCGTTTCGATTTCTTTGATTTACAACTGCTTCTGCATATTGTTTCGACAGGCAGCCTGACCAAGGGCGCCGAGCTTTCTGCCATTTCCCTGCAAGCCGCCAGCGAACGAATTAAAAAACTCGAACACTATTTTGCAACACCGTTATTTATTCGGCAGACCTCAGGTGTCGAGCTGACCACTGCGGGCCATGCCCTGACTGAGCATGCCCGACGGCTGATGCAGCAAAAAGATCTGCTTGAACAGGACATGCAACGCTTTCGACCCACGGCACCTGAATCATTGACTTTATGGTGTAATTCGTCGGCACAGAGTGAATATTTACCACCGCTGTTACCACACTATCTGATGCTACATCCCGAGATCAATCTCGACTTACATGAAGCAGAAAGTTCTGAAATCGTTGAAGCATTGACTCAAGGTGTGGCACGCCTAGGACTGGTCTCCAGCTTCTTTGATACCCGTCATTTGCAAACACAGGAGTTTGCCAGTGATCCATTGGTGCTGATCTGTCCCGCTCATCATGCCTTGACCCGGCAAACACAGCTGAATCTGGTCGATGCCTTAGCTTATGGTTTTATTGGCCTGATGCCGCATCATTCTTTGCAGCAATCGATTGAAACGCAAGCCAAGCTATTGGGTTTCAATATCCAGTACCGGCTACGCTTACCCAACTTTTCTGCCATTGCCGAGGTTGTCGCCAAAGGGGTCGGTATTGCGATTATGCCCGCGCGTGCGGCACAGCGTTTACAGCCAGATTATGATTTTTATGCACTACAATTACATGGCGCCTGGGCCAACCGTAAACTGCTGTTAGCGGCACAGGATTTCGATCAGCTCCCGCATGCTTATCAACAGTTTGCTGAGTTTTTAATGCAACATCGCCCATCCTGTTAACTGCTCTTAATGCGCAATCATATATAGACCTAAGGCCATCAATCCGATAAAGAATAAACGGCGAAAACGTTGCTCGTTAAGTTGATAACGGATTTTTTTACCCAGCCACATCCCTAATAAAGCAGCAACTAAAGCCACCGCAGACAGACGATAATCCAGCGTGATTCCCTCCATCGGATTGTGATGCAGGAAAAAAGCCAGACAGAAGGTGGAAACGGTAAAGGTCAAACCTAAGGCCTGCACCAGTTCATCCCGTTTCAAATGTAAGGACTGCAAATACGGCACCACCGGAATAATCACCACCCCTGTGCCAACGGTCACTGCGCCGCCGATATATCCGACAATAGGCGATAACCAGCGCTCATGTTGCGCCAGATGAGGCAGTTTTTTCACACAGAGGCCATACAATCCATATAACGCCAGCATACAACCCAGTAAAATCTCACTGCTATGGCCATGACTCTGGCTTAAGGTCGGTAAAAAGCTCCAGATCGACCCTACCACGATTCCAACCAGTAAAGTCCAGAAACGGCGAATAAAGGCCCAGACCCGTCCTTCGGCAAACAGTTGCCAGATATTGGTGACCATCGACGGCACAATCAATAAAGACGCAGCCTGAAACGGACTCATGGCAATGGTCAGTAGCCCCATAGAAACCGCAGGCAGGCCCAGCCCGATCATGCCTTTAATCATGCCGGCAAAGGCAAAAACCACGATAATAATGGCTAGAAAAGTCACGCTTTAACTCCGATTTTGCATCGAAGCTATGCTACGGAAAAACCGTGGCTTGCCCTATTCTTATTTTTGGGAGTGAGCCTCAATCAAAAGTTGAGGCCATTTTATATTTTTCTTCCAGTACGTTGCTGAGAATGCTTTCAATCATCCAGACCCGATATAGGCTATTGAAGACATAGCTATGTCCATCAATCCGTAACTCCAATACTGGAAAATCAGGCTGATGCTTCTGCTGGCACCATTCATCATTTTGCTTTAACTGTGCTTCGATATCCTGTTCAGTCAGCTGCGCAATGTCCAGACGTCTCTGCATCCGTTGAAAATGGGCTTTAAATGACAGGTCTTTACCCTGTGTCCATACGGCTTCCAGAATTTCATGGATACAATCCACTTGCTGCTCTTCAGGCACGCTATAAAACAGTCGGGCCATTTCATAGGTAGCTTCTCTGGTTGGTCGGCAGAACGGGGTAAATGCGACTTGGGTTCGCTTGGAAACACGAGTTGCCAGGCCCCAGTCAAACCAGTCCCGACCGTGATAACTCAGCGGATACACCTTCAACTGGATATTATAATAATTGGCCAGTTCTTCCTGGATATACGCCAATAATAACCAGCTCATCGGGTCTTCAAGCGCGATATACAGATCCAGTTCCGGATGCAAGGCCTGGACTTCGGCCAATGCCTCGGCATCATTAATGAGATGCTCACGCCACTCGATATGATTGATCAGAAAAATTGGATTCCCGGTCAGGAGTTTTTGCTGTTTTAAACGGCGTGTCAGACGTAACAAGTCATCAACCGCCTGATATTTTCGTTCACCAAATTCAAAATAACTGGCGATCACAGGCACGTCTTTAAAAATACGTTCAGGATAATCTTGAGGTTTCTGATGCTGGGAGGCCATTGCATATAAGGTACGCAATTTACCGTATTGCTGCTGCCACAGCATGTGGAAAACATCTTCGAGCAAATGTAAAAAGTTTTGTTCTCTGAGCGGGGTATTTCTTAGAATTGTTTCTGCTTGTTGTAATGCTTCTGCACTCGGTATTTCTGGGGTTTCATCAAAACCAAAACGATGCTGCTTGGCCAGGATTTTGGCATCATTTAAGCAATAGCTTTGCCAGTCTTGCTTGGACATGCCATTCGGAGGCTCGGCGTCTTGCCTCGAAATAATGACTTTTAGGGGTTTGAGCTCATCACTGAGGATCTCATTGAGCTGATCCAGCTCTTGCACTGCCAGATAGCTATAAACATCGTCTAGACGCAGGTAAATACTTAAACCCTGTTCCGTAGGTAATTCCGCCTGACGAGAAGGTTTCTGATAGAACCAACTCGATCGTATGGGATCAAACCAACGACGTAACAAAGACATGTCGATAGCCTCTAATGGTCATAAAATGCAAAATGGAAAAGTTTACTCAAACCTGAGCCAGAACAGGTGAGCCAATAAGTATGTTCAGTATCTTATAAAATGAGACAAAAGTCCCCCTTAATTGAAAGAGGGACTCAAAGGGATTACAAAACTCGTACTGCGCCTTTAGCAGCACTGGTCGAATGCATTGCGTAAATCTTCAATGACTTAGACACTTTACGTTTACGCTCTTCCGCAGGATGCCAGCCTTTGGCGTCCTGAACCGTACGGCGATGCGCCATAGTCGCATCATCGATATCCAAGTGAATAGTACGGTTTGGAATATCAATCTGAATGGTATCACCATCTTCAACCAGACCAATCGCACCGCCTTCAGCCGCTTCTGGAGACACGTGACCAATCGACAGGCCTGAAGAACCACCTGAGAAACGTCCATCGGTAATCAAGGCACAGTCTTTGCCTAAACCTTTGGATTTCAGGTAACTGGTTGGATACAACATTTCCTGCATACCCGGTCCGCCACGTGGGCCTTCATAACGAATCACCACGATATCGCCTGCCACGATTTTATGATCCAGAATGGCTTCTACTGCCGCATCCTGACTTTCAAAAACGCGTGCTGTACCGGTGAATTTCAGGATGGATTCATCCACACCTGCAGTTTTGACGATACAGCCATCTAGAGCGATGTTGCCGTAAAGCACCGCCAGACCGCCATCTTTAGAGAAGGCATGTTCAGCATTACGAATCACGCCTTTCTCACGGTCACCATCTAAGGTTGAGTAGTAACGGTTTTGCGAGAACGCCACCTGCGTTGGAATACCACCCGGTGATGAACGATAGAATTCATAAACATCCGCATCTTCGGTACGGATAATATCCCACTTGTCCAAAGCATCTTTTAACGTTGGTTCATGTACAGTTGGACATGACGTATTCAGCAAGTTGGCACGATCCAGCTCACCCAAAATCGCCATGATGCCACCCGCACGGTGTACATCTTCCATATGCACGTCTTGTTTTGCCGGTGCAACTTTGGACAATACCGGAACCTGACGAGACAAACGGTCGATATCATCCATGGTGAAATCAACTTCGGCTTCGTGCGCCGCCGCAAGCAAATGCAATACGGTATTGGTTGAACCGCCCATTGCAATATCCAGTGTCATGGCATTTTCAAACGCCGCTTTGGTTGCAATTGAACGTGGCAAAATGCTGTCATCATTCTGTTCGTAATAACGCTTCGCCAGTTCAACCACCAAACGACCGGCTTTCAAGAATAGCTTTTCACGATTGGCATGGGTTGCCACGATTGAACCGTTGCCCGGTAAAGATAGACCCAATGCTTCGGTTAAGCAGTTCATCGAGTTCGCAGTGAACATGCCTGAACATGAACCACAGGTTGGACAGGCCGAACGTTCAAAAGCCTGTACTTCTTCATCGGTATAGCTTTCATCGGCTGCAACCACCATGGCATCTACCAGATCAATGGCCTTTTCATCACCACGGAACTTCACTTTACCCGCTTCCATTGGCCCGCCAGACACGAACACTACTGGAATATTCAGGCGCATTGCCGCCATCAGCATTCCCGGGGTGATCTTGTCACAATTCGAGATACAGACCATGGCATCGGCACAATGGGCATTGACCATGTATTCCACCGAGTCGGCGATCAAATCACGTGATGGCAGTGAATACAGCATCCCGTCATGGCCCATGGCAATGCCGTCATCGACGGCAATGGTATTAAATTCTTTTGCCACACCACCAGACGCTTCAATTTCTCTCGCAACAAGTTGACCTAAATCTTTGAGATGTACGTGACCCGGAACAAACTGGGTAAATGAGTTGACCACCGCAATAATAGGCTTGCCAAAATCTTCATCTTTCATACCGGTCGCACGCCATAAACCACGCGCGCCCGCCATATTTCTTCCATGTGTTGATGTTTTTGAACGATAATCAGGCATTTTGTATTCCCAACAAGTTTGTGCTCGAGACGAATAGGACATTCTCTCTGGCGAAATGATACTGAGCTTTCTGCATCATACTACAAGTTATCGTTTAACAGATGACCAATAGGCCTATCTTTTTTTGTACAAAAGCAATTCAAGCCATCTGATTAGGGACTCATCACTTTTTCGCTTATAATTTGCAGCAAGTTTTAGTTGGATTGTCTTTGTGAAAATCATTTTTGCTGGTACGCCTGAATTTGCGGCAACCGCATTGGCGGCATTATTAAAAACATCCCACCAGATCATTGCGGTTTATACCCAACCTGACCGTAAAGCCGGCCGTGGGCAAAAATTAACGCCATCCCCTGTGAAACAATTGGCACTTGAGCACGGCTTACCGGTGTATCAGCCTTTGAATTTTAAAGCATCGACAGAGGAAGGTCTGGCAGCTCGCCAACAACTGGCTGACTTGGGTGCCGATGTGATGGTGGTTGCGGCCTATGGCCTGATCTTGCCACAAGCGGTATTAGATACACCGAAATACGGCTGTTTAAATATCCACGGTTCATTACTGCCACGCTGGCGGGGTGCTGCACCAATCCAACGAGCCATTGCCACAGGTGATGCAGAAACCGGCATTACCATCATGCAAATGGCGGCGGGTCTGGATACCGGCGACATGATGTATAAAACTTACTGCCCAATCACCGCAGAAGATACCTCTGCCAGCTTGCACGATAAACTGGCCGATCAAGGTGCCGAAGCGATTTGTACCGTGCTTGAATCAGAGCAAAGTTTGCAGGATTTCATTGAAAAGCGTGAAGTACAAGATGAAGCCTTGACCGTCTATGCCCATAAACTGGTGAAAGCAGAAGCCCGTATTGACTGGAGCCAGAATGCGGTACAAATCGACCGTAATATCCGTGCCTTCAATCCGTGGCCAGTGGCATTTATTCAACTGGATGAAAGCAATGCCTTACGAGTGTGGGGCTCGATGCTTTCTCAGCATCAAAAAGCTGATGCACAAAGCGGCGAAATCCTGGTGATCAATAAACAAGGCGTACATGTGGCGTGTGGCGACAATACCGCGGTGTGCCTCATCAGTCTGCAATGGCCAGGTGCTAAAGCCCTAAATCCTGTACAAATTGCCCAAACCCAAAAATTACATATTGGACAAATTCTCCCATGAGCCAATCATCTACAAAAAATTTGAATCTACGTGCACAAGTGGTCAAAACACTTTTGGCCGTCCAAAATGGGCAATCTTTGTCTTCTGTTCTGAATCAACATATCAATATCGTTTCTGAACGTGACCGTGGTTTATATCACGAACTGACTTTAGGCTGTTTACGCCAATGGTTTTCTTTAAAAGCCATTACCTTACCCTTGCTGACAAAACCATTAGACAATGAAGCGCTAGAAAGTTGTTTATATCTTGGTTTATATCAAATTTTATGTACGCGTATTCCAGTGCATGCGGCGATTTCAGAAACGGTAAATGCGGCTAAGCAACTCGGTTTTGAGCCAATGAGTGGTTTGGTCAATGCGATTCTGCGCCGTGTTTCACGTGAAACAGCTGAATTTGAAACCGCGTTGAATCATACACATGGCTTACCAAGCTGGTTATTTAAGCGACTTAAAAAAGATTGGCCTGAGCAAGCAGAGACGCTATGCCAAGCCTTAAAACAAGTCGCACCACTGACCCTACGCGTTAATGAACGCCAAGTCAGTCGTAACGAATATCTAGATATTTTAGACGAAGAGCAGATTGATGCTCGTCCTTGCACGCTTTCAGATGTCGGGATTGTTTTGGAGCAAACGGGCAATATTACCCATTTACCGGGTTTTGAAGCAGGCGGTTTTTCTGTTCAGGATGAACATGCCCAATTGTGCGCAACCCTGTTACCAAACTTAGATGGTCAGGTGGTGATTGATGCCTGTGCTGCACCCGGCGGTAAAACTGCACACATTCTTGAGCGTTTTAATCCTCAAAAACTGATTGCGCTGGATCATGATGCCAAACGTTTATTACGTGTGTCTGAAAATCTGGAACGTCTTGACCTCGGCCAGAACAATGTTGAGATTGTGACCGCTGATGCGACGACTTGGCAGGCAGCAGAACCCGTCGATTGTATCGTGCTGGATGCTCCTTGTTCTGCCACAGGTGTGATTCGTCGTCATCCCGATATCCGTCTACTCAGACAGTCAACCGATATCGCGCAAACGGTGGCCTTACAGCAACAGATTTTGCAGCAGATGTGGCAACAACTCAAAGTGGGCGGTACCTTGCTGTATATCACCTGTTCGATTCTCAAAGCTGAAAATGAGCAACAAATGGCGGCTTTCTTTGCTGAACATGCCGATGCTGAAGAAATCAAAATTGATGCGGATTGGGGCATTGAACAGACCCATGGTCGTCAGTTGCTCCCTTCGGCGCAATCCGGCGATGGTTTCTATTATTGCCGAATTAAAAAACTAGCTTAATCAAAATAAAAAAGCAGGCTTGAGGCCTGCTTTTTTTAAATCTGTTTTAAAGCGTGTGCTGATCTTTGACTTCTTCCAGAACATCATCAAGTTCTTCTGGATGTTTCATCAGGTGGAGGATGGATAATGCTAATCCTCCCCAAACAAACAGCATCGCAATAACCATCATAATAATTGCCGAAGTATTCATCTGTATCTCCTAGCGATCTTTCACTTTGCTGAGTATAAAAGCGACAACAGCACAGAAAATCACACTGCCCCAGCCAAATAAGCCTTGTAAGCTCATGCTATAACTATCGTAACCATTTTTCACCAGATTAAACACAGTCATGCTTAAGGTGGTTAACAAGATGAGAGAGGTAATTACGGTTAAAGTAAATGCCCAGCCTTTCCCCAGTTGAATGGTTGAAATGCGGTTGATATGATCACGCAGTTCCAGCAAGGCAGAACGTTTAAACCAGGTAATACAAAGTATCGAAACCAGTGCACCGCCGACAATACCAATGTTATTGATAAAGTGATCGACGATATCCACCAGTTTGATCGCATTCACGCTTGAGAACAGAATCACTGAAACCAGCGCACTACCGCCACCAATAATGGTCACAGCTTTGCTACGGCTCCATTTCAATTTGTCCTGCATTGCTGCAATCGGCACTTCCAGAATACTCACCATTGAAGAAATACCCGCAACGAAGAGTGATGAGAAGAACAGTAAGCCGAATAAGTCAGCACCTGCGCCCAAGCTTGAAATGATTTTCGGGAAAGCAATAAATGCCAGACCGATACCACCGCTTACGACATCTTGTACTTCTTTACCTGCCACATGGGCCATAAAGCCTAGTGCAGCAAAGATACCAATACCTGCCAGAATTTCAGTTGATGCATTGGCAAAGCCAACGATCAGGCCAGAACCGGTTAAGTTGGTTTTTGGTTTAAGATAAGATGCATAGGTCACCATGATCCCGAAACCAACAGACAGCGAGAAGAAGGTATGACCATAAGCTGCTAACCAGACTTTATAATCCATCATCGCAGCCCAGTTCGGAGTAAAGAATGCATTTAAGCCTTCAGCCGCACCTGGTAAACGTAATGCCTGAATCACAAGCACTGTAAATAATACGAATAATAGCGGCATGAAAATCTTATTGGATAATTCAACGCCTTTTTTAACGCCACCATACAGAATGATTAAAGTCAGTGCCCAGATACCCACGATTGGCCAGAACAGATGGCTCACAAAATTGAGATCAAATCCTGATGCTTTTGAGGTCTGCAAATAGGTATTGAAGAAGAAGCTTTCCGGGTCACTGCCCCATGCCTGTCCAATCGAGAAGTACACATAACTCCCCGCCCAAGTCAGTACGCTGGCATAATATAAACCGATGATAATACAGACACAGACTTGCCACCAGCCCAGCGTCTCTCCCCCTTTGAATAAGGCACGATAGGCCTTGGGTGGAGAGTTACGCGCACGGTGACCTGTGGCATAGTCTAAAAATAAAAGAGGTAAACCAGCGGTAATTAACGCCAGTAAATAAGGGATAAGGAACGCTCCGCCGCCATTTTCATAAGCAACATACGGGAACCGCCAGATATTACCTAAACCTACAGCTGAACCAACAGCTGCAATAATAAAACCAGATCGTGATGTCCAGTTTTCACGAGAATCTGCCATATAACACCTAAAATTGTCCTGCTGACCTTCCATGCTGCTTTCAGTTTTTTATTATCCAACAGACATGAAAATGCCATAAAAAATCTTGTTTTGTTTGGATGAACTTTCAACCTTGTGAGCTTCTTATTTTCAAGACCAAACAAACAAAAAACCAAACCATCTTCCTTAAAGATTGGGCATTGTTTTTCTGCTTTTAATAGCCGAACAATACCTGTTTTTATTTCTTTTTACTGTAAATTCTGCAAGAAAATATCAACTTTTCAGAACAACTGATTATTTTTCAACTGCCTGTAAATTTGACCTTGCAGTCAATCTATAAAAATCAAGTACATAAAACAGGCAAGCCAAATCCTCACCACACTTTTCCTCCTCTATTGTTTAATTGCCAAAAGTCTTTGTTCCTGCATATCGCGGATAGCAGAATGGATGCCTTCGCGGCCCAAACCTGAATCTTTGACTCCACCATAGGGCATATTGTCAACGCGGAATGTCGGGACATCATTAATGATGACACCACCTACCTGTAAGTGATCCCATGCATACAGCATATTATTCAGATTTTGCGTATAGACACCTGCCTGCAAACCGAAGCGGCTTTGATTAATGGTGGCAATGCCCTGCTCAAATTGCTTAAATTTTTCTAAAATGGCCACGGGGCCAAACGCTTCATCCTTATAAATTTCTAGCTTGGCATCGACATTTTCCAATAACACCGGTTCAAACAAGACACCTTGTAAACTGCCACAGAGCAGCACTTTTGCGCCTTTTTTCTCCGCCTTATCAATCCATTTTTTTAGCCTTAATGCTTCTGCTTCCTTAATCATTGGGCCAACCAATGTGGTACTTAAAGCAGGATCAGCGGCCTTAATCTTTTTCAGTTTAGCCATCAGTTTCTTTTTTAGCTCGGCATAAAGATCGGCATGCACTAAAATTCGTTGTACACTGATACAGACTTGCCCTGCCTGCCCATAAGCAGCACTGATCAGGCGATCAATCAAGGCATCATCAAGGGTTGTACCTGCATCTATCAGGACTGCGGCATTGCCACCGAGTTCCAGCGTCACTTTCTTGCGGCCTGCCCGCGCCTTCATCTCCCAACCGACCTGATCAGAACCGGTAAAGCTGAGGAGTTTAAAGCGGTCATCGGTCACTAAAATATCCGCTGCCTCACGATTACAAGGCAATATCGACCACGAACCTTTCGGCAAATCGGTTTCAGCCAATACGGCTGCAATCTTTAAGGCGCTGATTGGAGTAAAACTGGCCGGTTTCAATACAAAGGGACAACCCGCAGCAATCGCAGGTGCAATCTTATGCGCCACCAGATTGAGAGGGAAATTGAACGGACTAATTAATGAAACTGCACCAATCGGCACATGTTTGACCATGCCTCGAAAATGTGTAGCAGCGGGTGTCACCGCCAAAGGAATTAATTGCCCATCATCAAGCTGTGTCACCGCATCTGCGGCCAGTTGAAAAGTATTAATTAAACGTTCTACTTCAGCACTTGCTGCACCCTGTGGCTTACCCCCTTCTGCGATCAGGATCTCAGTCAGCTCATCCCGCAGTTCATTAAAACGCTTTACACAATGCAGTAATATTTTTTGTTTTTGAAACGGTTTTAAGGCTGCCATCTCAGCTTCTGCCTTCACCGAAGCCGCTATGGCTTTTTCAAGTACTTTAGCATCCGCCAATGCCACTCGTGCATAAACGGTATTGTTATACTTATCATGGACTTCTAACCATTGTCCTGTTGTGACGGCTTTCCCAGCCACATAAAGCGGATAATCCATCACACTTTGTTTATCCGTCATTATTATTTATTCCTTTATAAAAATTTAAAATTAGACTACTGCATATTTAACCAGATCACTATATGATTCGCCCATTCATACGTGAATTCACAACAATTCATTACTGTTTTCGATATGTATTAGGATAATGCAATGAAATTATTAAAAATATCAATGTTGGCTTTAGGAACCAGCATTTGTGGCTTGGCACAAGCAGACGTTATTGGTTTAAAAGCAGATGCAAGTTATTGGTTTTATGATGGCAAAGCAAAAGTTCAACCTAAATCAAATACTTCATCATTATCAAATCAAATAGGTGAAAATGGCCTATTATTAAATCCTTACGCAGGTCTTTCAGCGCCTGAAGAAAATTTAGATCGTAAAGGTTCAGCTCAGATCTCACTTGCATTTGAACATCCTATTCCATTGATTCCTAATGCAAAAATTCGCTATGTGAATTTAAAATCACAAACAGAAAAGGAAGTCGCAGGTCAACCAGTTTACGACCTCAACATCGATCATACCGATTTTATTTTATATTATGAAATTTTAGATACTATTGTAAATGCAGATGTCGGGTTAGGTGCAACCAACTTAAATGGCGATGTCAAAACCCTGAATATCAGCAAAACAGATATCGATAAAACGGTACCAGTGATCTATGGATCGGCGGGGGTAAAACTGCCGTTTACTGGCCTAAGTGCCAAAGCAGAACTCTTATATAGCAACTTTAATCATACTAAAATTACCGATGCGCAAGCAGAATTACAATACAACTTTATCGACAATCTACTGGTCGATGTAGGCTTGAAAGCAGGCTACCGTATTCTGGATATCAAGTTAGATGACTATGAAAAGAATGATCTTAAATTTAACTTTAAAGGTCCTTATATTGGTCTAGATGTTCATTTCTAAGATTCGAATAACACAGAAACGGAATCTATGGATTCCGTTTTTTATCGCTCATCATTTCATCATTCCCGATTGATGTACGCCAAAACCTACAACAATCGCAGCCATTGGCGAATATCCCGAACTCAACTTTTCGCCTATTATATAAACCATAGAGAGACAGGAAGTCTCATTGAGAATAATAAAACACACAGGACGTGGTCGTTAATAGGATATCAACGACATAAGCTGAATATGAAGAAGCCCCGTCAGGATGATGGGGCTTCTTTTTATCTATCATTTTTATCTGCGATTTAAAGACTTTTGAGATATGCGACTACATCGTGATGCTCTGCCATTTCAGCAAGCTGTAGCGCAGTATATTCGCTTTTATAAGCCACATTCGCACCTTTACTCACTAGCAGCTTCACGACCGCTAGATGATCATTCTCAGCAGCAGCCTGTAACGCGCTATAGCCTTCATCATCCGTCTGGTTTGGGTCAGTACCCTCTGCTAATAACTGCTCGACCTGTTCTACATCACCAAGAGATGCCCAGTACACCAGCTCAGGAAGATGCAGTTCATCATCATCTTCAGGCAGTGGAGAGAAAGAGTTGAGTTTCATAATTTAATTATCCAATTTTTGAGATTCTAAAATTAATTTCTCAAGCTTCAACCTTGTAATACGTTGGTTATAACGATAAAAGTCATCTTGAGATTCTGCACCAGAAAGTTTGCTATCGGATTGATTAGCTAACCAATCTTGAAACTCTGTTATTTCATGAAATATGTGAATGATGCCACTATATCTGTTCTCGCTATTTTGATAATGCTCTAAGTCGGGATACCCATCAAAAAAGTGAGTATAAAAAATATTCTGCCCATCAAAGTAAAATCCAGTTCCACAATATTCTTTATGATAATTACTAATTTGAGTCCGCTTTATTAGATACTGTACAACGTTACTCGCTAAAGCTTCTCCAAATTTCTGATCACTATTCACTTCCTTCCACCAAAGCTCATTTCATTTATAGAACAATTTAGATAGATATAGGCCTGATTATATATCCTATTTATTTTTTTGTTGTTTGAGACATTCTATCATTTCATCAAGTACTTTCTGCCCCATGGTTCTTCGCACAAGATCATTTAAATCCCCTGCTAAAAAGCCAGACCATGTTGTACTCGTTGAACCAGAAGAATGCGCATATCGTCCACAAGCAGACCAGACCTTTTGGTCTGCTGTTATAAATGCCACATAAAGCTCTCCTTCAGGATTATCTAATATCCATTCACGAATAACTCGAGGTGCTTGATATTTTTTCTTAGGTTTTTCTATCCACTTCCATACTAAAAAACCTAAATAGATAATTCCAATAGCAGATAAAAGTTCATAGAGAATCATATCAGTCCTAATAGCATTTCTTATTTAGCATCTAATTAGGATAAAAATAGCACGACTCGTTAAATATTGGCTTCTATTTTTCTTTTCCCACGCAATAAAAAACACCCCTAACCGTCAGGTTAGGGGTGTTTCGTATTTAAGAGCTGGCGATGACTTACTCTCACATGGCAAGTGCCACACTACCATCAGCGCTAAGAGGTTTCACTTC